>CAVWTU010000015.1:0-76619 GCA_963758055.1 uncultured Solirubrobacteraceae bacterium | reverse complement strand
AGGTTTGCGAGGGGTTCTGTCGGGCTGGTGTCCATCGACGACCGCCTGGACTTGGGGTCGCCACAGGGGAAAGCAATGGCGCAAATGAGCGCGGTCTTCGCGGAACTCGAACGCAATCTCGGGGCAGTCCGCACGTCAGACGCCATCTGCGAGCTTCGTTCGCGAGGGAGGGTCTACGGACCCGTGCCGTATGGGTTCCGCCGCGAGGACGAGCGTCTGGTGCTCCACGATGACGAGCAGCACGTCCTCGCCCGCATACGCAAGCTCAGAGCCAGGGGGAAGAGCTACCACGCCGTAGCCCGGTCGCTCAACCACTCGGGAACCCCGGCCAAGAACGGCGGCAACTGGTTCGCCTCGTCGGTGCGCTCAAGCCTTCTGACAAGTCGAAAGGTCGGGCGTCCTCCGGAGGCGGCAGCATGAGCCGTGACGCCGTGGAGCACTCACGCTGCGTGCGGCCATGCGCTCAGGTGGGAGCATCGCGAAGACTTTCGCGAGCGGAGGGCGCTCGCCCTGTGCCAGAACCCGGATTGCGGCGTCGTCACGACGGTCGCGCCGAACGACTCACCGAAGGACGCACTGGCAGTTTGCCTGCTAGGACCGGTCGCTCCTCGCCGCTATGTGAAGCCGTGGCTGCGTCTGTACTTTCGGACGGCTGCGCGGGGCTTTGTATGGCGTCCCTGTCGCGAGGTCTGCGCCGACTGCACCGGCGAGGTCACCGTCCAACTCGGGCTGCCTCCGCTGATCCAGCGGCACAACGACCCCTATCAAGTCCTGATGTGCCTTACCTGCGGCGCAACGGGCGTTGCCTGGTGGCTCGGAGGGGAACGCATATCCATCGCAATCGATGGAAGCGACTGGAACGAATCCTCCAACGCTGCACTGATTCTCAAGCGCGTCTTGGAAGAACGGGCGGCGAGTGGTGACGAGGGCCGGACGTGGGACTTCAGAGTGATGCCCTTGACCTCGTCGTCCCGAACCGAGAAGGTAGCTGCGCGAGTCTGCGTGGTCTGCGGCACTTCGCTCGCCGCTCATCGCTCGCAGGCTCGGCACTGTAGTGGCGCATGCCGAGCGGAGGCGAGCCGCATACGGGCCATTCTCGCCGGAAAATACAGCGGCGAGTACGTTCCCCTAGCTGGGCGTTTCCCGGCGCTTAGAACGCCCTTTGTGCGCCTCTCAGAGACACCGGCGATGCGTCCATCGAGGGTGGGTGCTCGCCACTCAAATTTGGAGGAAGAACCGGCTCTGATGGATGAGGCAGACGACCACCCTGGCCCCGAGCGCCAGCGTCTAGCTTGCAGCAGCTTCGAACCATCGCTGTGGTAAAGGCATGAGCGACGACCTCGACATCATCCCGATCCCGCAACTCAACCCCGCAGGCGGGAAGATCCGAAAAAGGCTTCACGGTCAAAGGTCGCAAGAGCGGCGGCGCGGATGGCTCTACCGTGTCCCTGCTGATCGCACTGGCGATCATCCTCGCCATCGGCTTCGCCTTGTGGTGGACTACGCGCAAGCTCATCCGCCTCAGCAAGCGAGGCATCGTTTACATGCGCGCACAGGCCGAGGCCAAGCGGCTGACGACGGCGCATGCGGCGTTGACGGCCAAATTGGACAGCCTAGACCTAAGCGGCATTGACGCGATGGACGAGGCTACGCGCGCCGTCGTAGCGTTTGACGCTCGACTACACGCAGCGCCGCTTGACGTTCAGCGACACGAGGCGGCGCGGACACGCATGCTCCCGCCGATTGTGGAGTACCCACAGAGTCCAGACGCCGCCACCCGTGAGCGGTGCGAGGCCGAAGCCGTCTACGACCGCCTGCGTGGGATTCACTAGTAGCGCAAAGAGCTACCTCGTTTAGAACGGCTCCCCATGGGTGGCTTGAGACTCTTCATCATCCCCGGCTTGCCGTTGACATGTACGAGCGCGACAGGCTTGCTGACAGGAACCGTCCGTCCAAATAAAGGATGGTTCCGCTCTGAGAGTACAGCGACCTGTCCCCGATAACAGACAAAGACTTGGCAATGGCTCATTAGCCTATTTTCTGCGCTCTCGAAGGTCCCACCCCGGTTGGCGTCTGACCCTGTCGGGCACGGTAGGACCGATGCTATCGACGCTGCTCGCCGCGGGGTCGGCTCATCCTCGGACGGGCTCCTGGAACCGGCGGCGCGTAGATGGCAGCTTTGGTCTGTAGACCCGCTACGCGGTCAGCTGATCCACAAGTAGTATGCCGTGAGTGCCCGCCGCGATGTCTGCGCACGAGACGACGAGCACCGCGACGCCGAGCTCGTCGAGGAGCTTCAGCCGCCGCACACTCAGCGAGCGGTTGACGACGAGGCAGACTTCGTCGTCCGGCTTGCCGTCCTCGAGCCGATACTCATACAGCTGCGCCAAACCGGCGCGGGTTCGCGCTAGCTCGTTGGTGTCGGTGATGGTCTTCGCCTCGAAGATGACGCGTACGCCGTCTGGGCGGGTAGCCAAAGGTGATCGAGCCGTTCAACTCCTCGATGTCGCCGCACCCGAGCGCCTCGAGGTTGCGATAGAGGGTAACAGGATCGCGTGGTGCCCGGTGTTTGCCTGCTCGCGCTTGGCGGCAGTTTCCTCCGGGTTGGCGCCCTCGCCTCGTGGCTCGGGCGTATGTGGAGGCGGGCGCTCAGGATCGAACGGTCGAGGTTTCGGACGGCGAGCCCGTCGAGTGGTGCCTGACGGTGGGCGGCGCGGCGGCGCGGCGTCCTCTCCGAACTCCAGCCGGAAGGCGAAACACGTCGCGCATGTCGCCGTTCTACATCTGGGGCACGCCCCGTTCCTCAATGTTGCGAGCGGGCCCCAGATAACGCAGCTGTGACGGCCCAGCGCCCTCGAACACGTACAGCGGCCGGCGGTTCTCGGCGACGTCGAGGTTCTGCCCAGTGCGCGGCTGATCGCCGACCTTGCCCCTTCCCGGTGTAAATCAGGTGCTCGCCGTCCCAGGCGTCGCCGTAGTCGAACGACTTGCCGCCGTCGGGATGTGTGATCAGCAGCAACGCCCCAGTCGCGGCGCTCGGCACCATGCCGCCTGCGACCGAGAAGTAGCGTGGGTTGAAGCCAAAGACGCGAGCGAGCTCGTCCCAGCTATAGACGCGATCGACCTCCAGCTGCGGACGGCCCCCGCGTCGGTCCTGCCGACTACGAGCT
This sequence comes from uncultured Solirubrobacteraceae bacterium, assembly GCA_963758055.1. Taxonomy (GTDB): domain Bacteria; phylum Actinomycetota; class Thermoleophilia; order Solirubrobacterales; family Solirubrobacteraceae; genus Palsa-744. Next base: position 73,449 of record CAVWTU010000015.1, on the reverse strand, counting down.
CCACGCGGGCAGGAAGCGTGCGTCCAACCGTGCTCGAAGCCGTGACGGCGCGCGGCCCCGATGAATGCACTCCGGCCCTTCTTGACGTCCCTCTTCAACACCACGCCGCCCTTGGCGTACAGCTTCTCGACGCCCTCCTCGATCCACTCGAACGGAATACGATCGCCGTTCGGATACTTCTTCGTCGTTCGTGCTGTTCGTGCGGACCCACACGGCCGAGTTGTCGATCGAGAAGGAGGATCGTGTTAGGGGACCCGGTCACCGTAGGAATCGTCTGTTTGACGAAACCCTGAAGGTGACTGCGGGCATCGAACGTCGGCGGGACAGCCACGCCCGCCACAGTAACACCGCAACCGGAGCCCGTTGGGGACCTCGGAAGACGTGCGCGTATGGGCTAGGAGGAGACTGTTACCACTCGCGAGCGAATTTGCTCATCGCGGTGAACGCGGCGACTGCGCTTTTGACCCGGCCACTGCTCCACGGCAGTACGCCGGGCCCCTCTAAGTAACGCGCGAGTCGGTCGATGCTGATTCCTGCCAGAAACAAAGTCGCAAGCACATTGGGCGGAACTTGACGCGGAACGTGGATGAGCGCCACGTCACCTATAGTCGTATCGTCGAGCTGCCTAGCCACGTTCTCATCGACAAGCGCAAGTTGATGCCCGGCTGTCTGCAGCGCGGACGCGGCTTCGCGCGCATACGCCGTGGCCTCCGTGCCCCGTTCGCTCGCGAACCCCGGCTTGTCCGCCTCCTGCGCGCCGAGGTATCGCTCATAGGCGCGCAATGCCGCCGTCAACTCAGCATCGGCGTCTTCGACGGCGACGCCGAACGCGGTCGGCCACCAGTCCCAACGGATCGTCAGTCGGTGGAAGGTACTCGCCGAGGCGGACGCGCCGCACATGCGTGGCCACGTGATAGTCGGGCCGCGCGGGGTCCGCCGCCCCCATTTGCGCATAGGCTTTTCGGCACCTTCTAGGACGACTCCACTTGCCATGATCCGTGCCGCTACCTCCGGCGCTTGAGGCGCCAACAGAGCGCCCACCCAGCGTGTCATGCGTGCAACCTGGCTGGCAGCCTGCGCGCCCGAAGTCCAGACGCCATATGCGCGGGTGCCAGGTCTGCTCAACCTGCATCACTCCTCGGCACCCACGACCGTAACGGGCGAGCGGTCAAAGATGGAACGCGACGTCCTCGTTACGCCTCACAGCTCTTTGATGCCCGCGCAAGACGTCCTCAGTGATTTCGCGTATCGCTGACTGGCTCTTGAAGCGCGTCTTATAGTCGAAGTAGCCGGTTTCGTCTTCCTTCTCACGGATGTACCCGTTGAAATCGACAAGTATGTCGCCAACCAATCGGCCAATCGCCGTCCGGACCTGCGCCTCGTCATCGCGCACATACTCGAGCGGTGCCTCAAGAAGTGCTTTCCCCACCTCGGTCTCGCGCATGATTCTGCCCACCAAGAACACCAGGACAAAGCTTGTCAGGGCGTAACGCGCGATGAGGGGGTTCTCGATCTCATCTAGGTGTTTGCCAACCTCGTCCCAGATGATCCAGCCAAGATAGATGTTCGCGGCTGAAATCCGCGGATGGAACACCGTCTTATATTCTTGATCAAAAAGCGCAAACTTGCGATGAGCCAGGAACGGCTGTTCGTTGTACAGCGCGATGAGAATCTGTGCTGCAAGATCGTTCTGGATAACAACCTCGCCAGTTGCCGTCTCGCCACGCTTGATGACGTACTGCACTCTCCCCGAAGAGTTCATCGAACTGTCCCTTTAGAACAACTTGAGTGGAGTCATTTGCGCGAAGGTCCTTCAGATTGATCGCATTTTGGTTGTTGCTGCGATAGGTAATGTCATCCGCGAGACTATCCGACTCGCCAACCTTTACGACCTTGACGGGCACCAAAAGCTCGTCCGTCAGTGTGGATTTGTTGTTCCGAAGGGCAACTGCCGATTGGCAGCCATTGACGATCGAAAAGCCTCGGATTCGCAACGCGTCTGCGCCTCTCGCTCCACCTCGCGACAAAGAATCGTCAGGCCGTTGTGGAATGTGAGGAAGCGGGCGTGCTCGCTCGGATCGCCCAGGGTCGTGTTGATGTCCTTGTTGACTCGGGTCCGGCCAAGGTCCAGCCGGACGTTCTGGGCAAAGAGACTGCGGTCGTCGATGCCTGGTAGCGCAGCGATTTGCTTTGCGGGCAAGGCACCAACAGTCACCTCCACGCCCTCACCGACCTCGACAGTAAACGCCGCACCTGTCTGAAAGATGAGCTCCACCTCGTCGTCGATATAAAGGGGACGATCGATGTAGCGGACATACGGCTCAAGACGTCTGAGGTCCCAACCCTCGAGCGGAGGAGGACCCTGAGCGTGAGCCTCCAGGTAATCCACACCTGCCTGATCGAACAGTGTGTTCGTAACAAACACGCAGCGAGTGGTGTATTCAGCCTCAACCTTCTCGCGGAGCTCGTTCCTCTCCACGAGGCCCCGTAGCTCGGGATTCGGGCCCGCCGCGAGGAGCGCGTCGACCTGCTCCGGCGCTGAAAACCACGCGGCCGCACCGACCAGACGCTGAAGATCGGCGTCCCCCTGCGTTGCTCGAAGTGATGCTCGCCGCTTCGCCTGAAGGAGCACGATCTCTTCGCCGAGTTCGTCTACCCATATGCCGTCAATGCCCTTATCTCCCGGGCCATCGCAGACAGCATCTGGGGCCTCGTTCTCGTCCAAGCGCTTGACGTGCCTGAGGAACCAGATTAGAAGCGCGGCTGTGCTTGAGCGACCACCCCCTTCAAACTCGGCTGCCGACGAGTTCGAGACGCTGGAAGAGCTGCTCGAGCGCGCCTGTAGCCACGAGTCGGGAGAATACCAGGAGAGCGCCTTGCCCCAACTGCATCCCCCGCACTTCCCAAGAGCTCCGACCCGCTTCTAGCAGTAGCGCAGTCGTCCATCAGCAGCGCCAGCAGGAGCAGAAGCCTCAGATTTGGCGCTGTTGACCTGTTCGCGTGATCCACCGGTTCGAGATCCCGGTCGTCGCCCGCCGCTGCCGAGCGTCTCGCTGGTGTACGTCCGTCGAGAAGACAGCCGGAATAGGGTGCTAGACGCGAGCAGGACGGCTTCCGTTCCGCGTATTGAATTGGTAACGGCGCGCGATCCGTTACCAATTGAACCTAAAAACCCCTGCAAACTGATTGCACGGTCAACGGACGAGCTACCAACAAAAGTCCTGCAAATTCGGGCTCAGCCAGGGGTTGTCCTCGTCAACTGAAAATCGTGGTGTCCCCAGTTCGAATCTGGGTCTCGCCATAAGGTCTTTGCCTCCTGAGGGCAAGCCGTTGACGTAGCCGATCGGCGCGCGCGAGATCGTCTTCGTCAACGCGCCAGGCTAAGCGTGGACGAGGGCTCAGTCCAACGCCGCTCCCGTCTGAGCGCTGACGTTCTGCTTTGCAAGCAGGAGGTCACCGGTTCGATCCCGGTTGGCTCCACTGTGATAGCGCCTGCGAGCACCCGTCTTGGGTGTTGAGGCTCAGGTGGCGTCGGGGCGCTCGCTCTCATCACCGGCCTAAATGCCATCCGTCGACCTCGGATGCGGATTACTGCACGATTGAGTTGGCCTTTATGTCGCGCCAGCAGAGTGGTGAACGTGCGGGCCGAGCGCGCCATTGAAACCTCGGGCTTGACGAAGCGCTTCGGCGAGCGCGCAGCGGTCGATGGCGTCGACCTGGTGGTGCCCCGCGGCTCCGCGTTTGGCTTCCTCGGTCCCAACGGCGCGGGCAAGACGACAATGATCCGGATGCTGCTCGGGCTCACGCACGCCAGCGCGGGCAGATGAGCGCTGCTCGGTCATCCGGTGCCGGCTGAGCGCGCGACCGCGCTCCAGCGCGTCGGGGCGATCGTCGAGGAGCCGCGCTTTCACCCGCAGCTATCCGGCTGGGAGAACCTTCGTTCGTTGCGGCGGTCCGTGGCCCCGAGGCGCGTCGAGCGCATCGCTCCAGCACTCGCCCGCGTCGGGCCTGTCCGAGCGCGGCGATGAGAAGGTCAAGAGTTACTCGCAGGGCATGCGCCAGCGCCTCGGAGTCGCCCGCTGCCTGCTCGCCGACCCGTAGCTGCTGATCCTCGACGAGCCGACCAACGGCCTTGATCCCGGCGGGATCCAGGAGTTCCGCCAGATGATCCGGTCGATGGTCGAGCAGGAGGGGCGGACCGTGTTCCTCTCCTCCCACCTGCTCGACGAGGTGGAAAAGATCTGCGACGCGGCGGCGATCGTCGACCGCGGCAAGATCATCATGCAGGGCCCGATCGCCGAGCTCGCCGGAGCGGCAGGCGCGCCGCCATGAGCTGATCCTCGGCGTGGACGACGTCGAGCTTGCGCTCGGCGACGCTTGCCAAGCGCGAGCTGGTGCGCGAGGCCCGCCGATCTGACGAGGGCATGCGCGTGGTCCTCTCCGGGAGCACGCGTGACGCGGCTGCAGATCAACGCGATCGCTCGTCCATGCAGGCGTGGGCGTCGCCCGCCTGGAGCCGGTGCGGCACAGCCTCGAGCAGCGCTTCCTGCAGGTCACCTCGCGGCTCGATGCTCCCGTCGAGCGCGATCGGAGGCGCAGGGCATGAACGCGGCGACCGCGGTGCAGATGTTCGGCGCCGATTTCCTGAAGCTGCGAAAGCGAGCGCGGCGTGCTGATCTGGGTGCTCGTCCTGGCGCTGCTGCCGGTGGTCATCCTCTTCAGCCGTGAAGGCGATCCAACACTCCTCGAACGCCCTGAAATACGAACCGGCCGGCGGTACCCCGGGCTTCACGTGACGGCCTGCGCCTGCTGTGCCTGTTCTTCGGCCCGCTCGTCGGCTGTCCTGATCGGCGTCGAGGCCGGAACGGGCGACGCGTCGGCCGGCGTCTTTCGAGATCTCGTCGTGACGGGCCGCTCACGTCTGGCGCTGTTTGCCTCGCGCGTGCCCGCCGCCCTGGCCGCCTGCTGGTCGTGTGCTGATCGGCTACGCCCTCGTCCTCTTGGGCACTTCGCGTTCGCCTCCGATCTGCCCACGCCTGACGTGGCGCACTGGTCATCAACGGGCTCGCCTTCGCGCTGCTCGCGACCGGTGTGGTGTGCGCGTCGCGGTGGGGTTCGCGTCGTTGACAACCTCAAAGCCGGCAGCGATCACCGCGCTGATCGGCTGGCAGCTCGTGGCCAGCCCTCTGATCGCGAACATCAGCTCGCTCGGACGCGTACGCGACGGCGTGCTCAGCCAGGCGCTGGCGCACTTCAGCCCTGTGCACGTCGGCGGTGACCGCGGTGCGACCGTCGTGATGTCACAGGGGACGGCGGCTCTCGTCGTGGTCGCCTGGCTCGCCCTGTTCCTCGCGCTCGGCGCGTGGCGCACCCGCACGATGGACGCCTGACGCGCCTGCAGTTGCTCATCCGTCGCTCTGGCGCGTACGGACGTTCGCGCCGAGGTCCTACCGTTGTGCCTACACGAGCACCCGCCGCCGGAAGTTGCGCAGGCCCAGCGCGAGGAAGACGGCGCAGAAGCCGATCAGCACCGGGTAGATGACGTACAGGGGCATGTGCGAAGTGTTCGTGAGGGCCGCGCGCATGCCCTCGTTGACGTAGATCAGCGGGTTGACCAGGACGATCGTCTGCAGCCAGTGGAAGCCGTCGACCTGACCGGCGCCAGTCGGGTCCACTGGTAGTAGGTGCCGCCGAGGAACGTGATCGGCAGCACGACGAAGCCGAACATCAGACCGATGTTGCGGGGCTCGAAGGTGGTGCCGAGCAGCAGGCCGAGCGATGACATCGCGACGCACGCCAGCGGGATCAGCGTCAGCACCACGGCCCAGTGGATGTCGAGGTGGGCGTGTACGCCCGGGCGTGGACTACCGCGGCGATCGGGAACACGATCACCGCCGCGATCACGCCCTGGACGGCTCCCGGAGAGCACCTTGGCGACCGCCACCAGCCAGATCGGGCACGGGGCCTGGACGCGGTCCTCGATCTCGCGGGTGTAGCCGAACTCCTGGTCGACAGCTGGCAGGGCAACCGCCTGGATGCCCTGGAACATGATCGAGATCCCGACCACGCCGGGCACGAGCACGGTGGCGAAATGCCGACTCGCCGCCGGCCGCCGGCCCCTGCCGACGCCCTGGCCGATCTTCGGGAACACGTACAGGAACACGAAGCACGAGCAGGAACGGCTGGATCAGGGTGCGCAGCGACGAACTCGCCGAAGTTCTTGCGCAGCACGACGAGGTCGCGCAGCGATCAGGGCGCCGCAGGGCGGTGCGGCTGGCGGCGCAGGCGGAGCGCGTCGGGTCGGGCGCGATCGCCGCGTGCTCGGGCGCGGCCACAACAGGGGCCGCGGTGTCGATCAGTCGCGCAGCTCCTTGCCGGTCAGGTTGATGAACACGGTCTCGAGCGTCGGCTCGGCGACGGACGAGGTCGAGCGACGTCGAAGCCGCCCCGCTCGGCCGCGCTCGACGACCCGCGGCACGCAGCCGGTCGCCCCGGTGACGTGCAGCTCGACGCCACCCTCGGCCAGCCGCGTGCGAGTCACCCCGTCGACCTCGCCTCGCCAGGCGCTCGGCCAGCGCCTCCGGGTCGCCCGCTGGCTTGCACCGTCACGATCGTGTCCGCCCCGACGGAGCGCTTGAGCGCGCCGGGGTGTCGAGCGCCAGGATCCGGCCGTGGTCCATGATCGCGACCCGGTCGCAGAGCTGGTCCGCCTCCTCCATGTAGTGCGTCGTGAGCAGGATCGTCTGCCCGTCGGCGTTGCAGCTCGCCGAGGATCTCCCACAGCGCGAGCCGGCTCTGGGGGTCAAGGCCCGCCGTCGGCTCGTCCATGAACAGGACGGCCGGCCGGTGGAAGATCGAGCGCGCGACCATCAGGCGCTGGGCCATGCCTCCCGACAGCGCGTACACCGACGCCTTGGCCCACTGGGTCAGCTGGAACTGCTCGAGCAGCTCGTCGGCGGTGCGGCGCGACTCACCGGCGCCGATGCCGAACAGCCGGCCGTGGAAGTAGAGGTTCTCCCACACCGTCAGCTGCCGGTCGAGCGTGTTCGTCTGCGAGACGACGCCGATCAGCTGCTTGGCCAGCGCGGGGTGGGCGACCACGTCGACGCCGCCGACGTAGGCGCTGTCCCGACGTCGGGATCACCCGCGTGGTGAGCATCCCCGCGGTGGTGGTCTTGCCGGCGCCGTTGGGCCCGAGCAGCCCGAAGATCTCGCCGGGCGCAACGGACAGGTTGAGCCCGTCGACGGCCGCGAAGTCGCTGCCCGCGTAGACCTTCGTCAGCTTGACGGTGCGTATGATCCCCGGCGTAGAACCGTCGCCACCGGCGTTCGCGAGCGGGTCCGTTTCGGTCATGTCCATGGTGGCAAATGCCAATGATCGTTGATCGCCTCGGGTCCAGCCTACGAGACGCGTGCATTGCCATGGCGATGGAGGAGTCCCAGGGGCCAGACGAGACAATCAAGATCTGCGCGGTTACGGCCCGTTTGGGCAGCACGCGGAGTCTGCCGCCCAATTCGCGCCTGATCTTGCCTGATCCCGTCGTATCCGCGCCGTGCGAAGGTAGCCACGAACCCGCATAGGGGCCGGAGAACTAGGCGATTCCGTGGGTTCGCCGTGCCGGTTTGCAAGCAGGAGGTCACCGTCGGTCCCGTGGCCTCAAAGCGACATGCGTCCCGCATCCTCGCAGCGGCCGCCTCCTACGTCGCCATGCGCAAAGACCGTCCCCACCGGCCGCCGCCAAATGTAGTCGGCCACACGCAGCCCGGAAGCCCCGATGCTCCCTAAGGCCCCTCTCACGCCCTCTCCCGGGAGCTTCCAACCTTGGCGAGCCGGGCAGCGTTCTTATACGGACAGGAAATCTCAACGCCGAAAGGGGCTAGGCCGTTGGTGCCGAGGATGCGGACCCGTTGGGCCGCGACGTTCGCAGGGGCAGTGCTCGTCGCGCTCGGCGCGATCTCGGCCAGCCCGGCCGTCGCGTCCGCCGCCCTGGGCAGCGAAGTGCTGGCGGTGGGGCACGACGGGCAGGGCGAGTTGGGGATCGGCTTCCAGTCGAACATCGAAAACGTCGCCGCAACGATGCCCGCCCTCAAACACGTCCTGCAGATGTCCGTCGGCTTCAACTTCGGCCTGGCGGTCGTCGAAGAAGGCGGGAAACGCCGCGTAATGAGCTGGGGCGAAAACAACTACGGGCAGCTGGGCATCGGCTCGCGGGAAGCGACCCCGGTCCCCGGCGAACTCCGGGAAGTCAAAGGACTTGAAGGTGCCACCGAAGTCGCTGTCGACGCGGCGGGCACCCACGCCGTGGCGGTCAAGGAAGGCAAAGTCTTCACGTGGGGCCAGACCCAGCTGGGGGAGGCCGGGAACGGCTACCCGACGCCGGAAGCAAAAAAGCAGGAGCACGTGAAGCCACGCAAAGTGATCGTGCCGGAAACCAACTCGCCCGAAGAAGTAAAAGGCCTATCGGGGGTCAAACAGGTCGCCGCCCGCGGCGCGACCGATTACGCGCTCCTCAACACGGGCGAAGTCGAGGCCTGGGGAGAAAACGTGTTCGGCCAAACCGGGCCGAACGTCAAGCAGGGCAAAGAATGTGCCGAAGTGGCGACCAAAGAACAGTTCCCCTGTCTGTGCAAGTCCGAAAACTCGAGTGACGTTACGGTTGAGTGCACGACGGCGCCCGTCGTGATCTGTACCGCGTCCTGCAAAACAAGCTCGCCACTCAAAAACGTTACCTCGATCGCGGCGAGCGAACAATCCGCCTATGCCGACAAAAGTGGCGAAAACCAGCTATACGCGTGGGGGACGAGTCAGACCGGAGAGCTGGGCGCCGGGAAACAATCGAAGTACAACCCGTTTCCCCTGCTCGTCGCCCTCCCCGCGGGCACGCTGCAGCAGGTGGTGGGCGGCAATCACCACGTCCTCGCCCTCGTGGGCGGCAAAGTCTACGGCTGGGGCAACAATGCCTCCGGTGCCGAAGGGGTCTACAACGACCTGCTGGGAGAAGAATTCGTGGGCGGCAAATGGGTGCCCCGCCCAGGGCTGAAAGAATGCGCCACCAAAACGAAATGCTTCCTTTCTCCCGTTGAACTCCCGCTCTCGGGCTTCGGGCCCATCGCGTCGGTGGGCGCGGGCAAGGCCGACAGCTTCATCGTGACCCCGGAAGGCAAGGCATACGGATGGGGCAACAACCAATACGGCCGGCTGGGGGTCAGCCAGTGGCAGTACACGGCCACCAATGAAGAAATGGCCAAAAAAGAATCCCTCGAAGAAATCGTGTCCGAACCGAAGCCCGTCCTCGGCACCGAAAGCAGCCCTGGGAAACCGGAACCGGTGACGAACGTGAAGACGGTGATCGGGTCCGAAATGCGCTCGGTGGTAATGCTCAACGAAGGGATCGCTGCCCCTACGCCGGCCATAACCTATGAATGGACGAAAGGGGCTTCCGACACGCTCACGGTCAACTGGGCCTACAGGTGGCCGAACGCGGTGGGCAAGGGCATCGCGTACAAAATTCGCATCTGCATCGAACACTCGAAATGCGAACCGAACCAAGAACTGAACGAAAGCACGAAAACGGCGGTGTTCACCGGGCTCACGCCGCACACGAAATACGAAGTGCCCCTGAGATGGTTCTACACCGACAGCGAACGCGACAAGAAGCTGTCAGAGCTGGAAGCACCGTGATATGGGCCTAGTCCGCGACGTGTGGGTATGGAGGTAGAGATGCTTCGTTTGAGGACTTTCGCTCTGATCGTGGGGGCGGCGCTTCTTCTTGGGGCGTGGGCCGCGACGGACGCGTCGGCCGCCAAGCACAAGCTTCGGATTGAAACGCAAGCGCACACGCCCACCACGTCCAACACGCCGGCCTGGTTGCAGCTCAACCTCCACGGGAGCATCGGGACCTACGCCGAACCGGAATGCCACATCGAGGCGCCCGGCAGGTTTCTCAACAACGAAGCGAACAAGGTGGTCTTCGAAGGCAGCGAAGAATTCGTCGACACCGAATGCGTCGGGGGCAGCATCGTGGGGTCCCCGGGCAAAATCCAGCTGGCATTCAGCTCGGGGCTCCTGACGGTCGAACACATGAAGATCGTGCTCGACGCCGAAGGCTGCGTCTATGCCCTCACCACGAAACTGAAGCTTGCGGGGGCATTCCCCGAAACCGAGGCTACGCAAGGCGTTGAAATCAAAATGACGCTGAACAAGAAGCTCAGCCACCCGACCGAAGAACGCGAATGCCCGATCCCGTCTCCCCACGCCGGCGAAGAAGGGCCGGTCGTGCAACTCGACGAAGTCGGGGTCTCCGCCGAACAGGAACCCTTCCCGTCCAACGCGTTCATGATCACACCCGTAGCGACCGCGTGAGCGGGACACCACCCGCCTAGGCGACGTCGAGCGGGGGCATGCGGCGGGCGCGGGCGGCGAGGGCCGCTGCTCGAGCCCGGGGCACGCCGACGGTGCGGAGCTGCGCCGCCGCGATGGTCTCGCCGATCTCGTCGGCGTCGGCACCGTCCAAGATGGAGCGCGCCCCGACCCCGAACATCGCGACGAACATCGCGACGAGCAGCGGCAGGGGCTCCGATATGGGGAACTCGCCGGCCTTGCCGCCTTCGCGGATGTCGCTGTCGAGCATCACCGCCTGCTGGCGGATGGCGGAGCTGTTGTGTTCGAAGTACTCGACCATGACGGCACCCAGCTCGTGGTTGGCCGCGACCCGCCGCATCACACCGACGGCGCCGATGGCCAGCCGCTCGGCGTAGCCGGCGTACTCCTGCAGCCTGCGGAGGTCGTGCTGTAGCTCGTCCAGCACCAGGGTGGCGACGGCGTCCTCGAGCTCCTGCTTGTTCGCGAAGTAGTGATAGAAGGTCCCGTTCGAGACGCCCGCCGCCTGCGTGATGCGCAGCACCGATGACCCGTCGACTCCCTCCTGGGCGAAGGTCTTCACCGCGGTCCGGATCAGGTGCTCGCGGCGGTCATCCGGTGCCAGCCGGGTCCGCGGTCGGCGCCCGTTGAGCTTTGTGTTCGTGGGGATCGACACGACGCCAGCATAGCGGCCACCGCGGGCGTGAGGGGCAGCTGTTGAGATTCGTCTCAATAACTATTGACAACACTCTCGATAGGTTGCTAGGGTGCTCGACGCGCCGCCCACGCGGCGGTGTGACCGGCCGGTGGCGAATCGGCAAGCGCCAGTTCAGAACGAGAGACGGAGAGGCATAATGAGCAGCAGCGAGCAGGTACCCGTCGCGATCGCCGGCGGGGGCGTCGTCGGCATCACGCTGGCGCTGATGCTGGCCAGGCGCGGCGTCGCCAGCGTCGTCCTCGAGCGCGAGCTGGAGCCGCACCGGTTGCCGCGGGCGCACGCGGTCAATCCCCGAACCATCGAGATCCTGCGCGAGCTTGGGATCACCGACGCGGAACTGCGTGGCGTCGGCGCCCCCAAGGAGCTCACCAGCGAGGTCCGCTTCGTCACAACCCTGACCGGCTACTGCTTCGGCACGCTGCCATATGAGCGCCAGGACGACGACGTGCGGGCCGTCACGCCGTCGCCGCTGGTCAACATCCCCCAGCCGGCGCTCGAGGCACTGCTGCTCGAACGCGTCGAGAGCGAGCCGCTCATCGACCTGCGCCGCGGCCATGTGTGGGTGTCGGCCGAGCAGGAGGACGAGGGCGTCACCTCCGCGGTGCGCACGCCCGCGGGTCCCGCCGCGGTGCGGTCGCGGTATCTGGTGGCGGCCGACGGCGCATCCAGCGCGGTTCGCGAGCATTTGGGGATCGGGATGTGGGGCCTGGAGGAGGTAGCGACCGCAGTCTCCATCACGTTCACTGCCGACCTGACCGAGTTCGTGCGCACCCGCCCGGGCGTGCTGCACTGGATCTTCGGACCGGCGCAGAAGGGGACGCTGCTGGCCTACCTGCCGGATCGTCTGTGGACCTATGCCGTCGTGATGCCCCCGGGCTTGATCGACATGACCGCCTTCAGCGACGAGCGCGTCGAGGAGCTCATACGTGCAGCGCTCGGACCCGAGGCTGCGCACGTCCCGTTCGAGGTCATCGCCGTGACGCCGTGGACGATGCGAGCGCAGGTCGCCGAGGCGTACCGGGCCGGCGACGTTCTGCTCGCCGGCGACGCGGCACACCGCTTTCCACCCACAGGCGGCCTCGGACTCAACAGCGGCATGCAGGACGCCCATAACCTTGCGTGGAAGCTGGCCGCGGTGCTCGACGGGTGGGCCGCCGATGGCCTGCTCGATACATATGAGCGTGAGCGTCAGCCCATCGCGCGCCGCTGCGCTGAACAGAGCCTGCTCAACGGCGGAGCGACGCTCGAGCTCGAGTTCCTGGCCGAAGGCGCCGCCCTCGAGTCCGACGGCGACGGGCTGGCCGCCTGGCTCGGCGAGCCGGGCCGCGTCGAGCAGATCAGAGACGCCATCGAGCTCCAGCGCCCTCATTTCGACAGCCTCGCACTGCAGCTCGGCTTCTCCTATGACCCCGAGGATGACCCGATAACCGACGTGACGGCGTTCTCGCCGCGGGCTGCGGCCGGGCGGCGTCTACCGCACGGATGGCTGTCTGTCGACGGCGAGCGGGTCTCGGTGCTCGATCTGCTCGATCCCGATGGTTTCACGCTGCTGCTGCTCGACGGCGCCGAGGTGCCGGCACTCCCAGCGGGCGTGCCGACGACGCCGGTGCGCCTCGATCCCGCCGACCCGGACGTACGACGGTGGGCCGAGGAGGTCGGCTTGACCGACGTCGCTGCCGTCCTCGTCAGGCCCGACGGTCATGTCCATCGGGTCGCCGCCGACTCCGCCGAAGTAGAGCGATTCGGTGCAGACATCGCCGCCCTCGTGTGCGCCGCCGAACTGACAAACCTCAACAGACCCGAGAAGGAGGACCATGCCCCTGCCGAAGCCGGCGCTCGTCCCGCCGTTTGACATCACCCGCCTCAGCCACGTCGTCCTGAATGTCCGCGACCTTGACGCGAGCCGCACGTTCTACGAGGAGTTGATCGGGCTCGTCGTGTCCGATGCCGACGAGGAGCGCGTCTACCTTCGCGGCGTGGAGGAAACGGCGCACCACAGCCTTGTGCTCGTCGCTGCAGACAGTCCTTCTGCCGAGGGCATCGGCTTCCGCGTAGCCTCCGAGGACGACCTCGATTCCGCTCAGCGGGCACTCGAGGAGCAGGGGCTTCCGTGCGCGTGGACGGACGTCCCGCATCAAGGACGCACGCTGCGATTCGCAGACGTCGCCGGGGTTCCGATCGAGCTCTGCGCCTCGATGCCGGTGCAGCCGCGGCTCATCCTCGACGACGCCACGCACCGGGGCGCCGCCGCCGCTCGCATCGACCACCTCCAGCTGCACGTGCCCGACGTGACCCCGTGGACGGCGTTCCACGTCGGCAACGGCTTTCGCATCTCGGAGTACGCCACACCGGACGGGACTCCCGACACTCCCCTGCTGGGGGCCTTCCTGGCGCGCAAGGGGGACCTGCTCGACCTCGTAGGTGTCACGAGCCCCGGCCCCCGCCTGCATCACACGGCGTTCGTCGTCCACAATCACCCGAGTACAGCTCAGCGCGTCTGCGACCAAGCGGCAGCTCGTGGTTTGAGCAACGCCATCGAGTTCGGCCCTGGCCGGCACGGGCTCGCCCCGCAGCACTTCCTCTACCTTCGCGATCCGGACGGCCACCGCGTCGAGCTCGTCAGCCACGGCTACCAGCTCCTCGACCCCGAGGTCGAGCCGTTGGGCTGGTCCATCGCGGACCCACGTGCCGTCAACACGTGGGGCCCGATGCCGAGCGCGGAGTGGTTCATGGAGGCCTCGGAGTTCGCGGGCGTCACCCCGGTGCCGCCCGTCATTCCCGGCGCGGAGGCGGCAGAGGCCGTAGTGACAGAGGCCGTGGTGGCAGAGGCCGGCTGAGGCCGGCGGGGCGGCACGTCGTTGCCGACACCAGAGCCCGTGAGCTACCAGGAGACCAGATGAACCTCGGAATCGCCGGTCGCCGCGCCGTCCTATGCGGCTCCAGCCGCGGCCTCGGTCGCGCGTGCGCGGAGGCGCTCGCCGAGGCGGGCGTCCACGTCGTAATCAACGGTCGCGACGAGACGCGGCTGCACGCTACGGCGGCAGAGCTCGAGGAACGCTTCGGCGCGATCTCGCGTGACCGCGGTCGTTGCCGACGTCACCACGACGCAGGGACGGGACGCCCTGATCGCAGCATGCCCCGACCCGGACATCCTGCTCACGAACAACGCCGGTCCATCGCCCGGGCCCTTCCTGGAGTGGGAGCAGCGGGACTGGGAGGAGGCCTTGCAGGCGAACCTCATCGCCGCACTGATGCTCATCCGTGCCTTCCTGCCGGGGATGCGCCAGCGCGGCTTCGGTCGAATCGTGAACATCGCCTCGGCGATGGTGACCTCGCCACACTCGCTGATGGGACTCTCGACCGGTCCCCGTGCCGGGCTCCTCGCGGTGAGCAAGGGTCTCGCCCGCGAGGTCGCCGCCGACAACGTCACGATCAACACGCTGCTGCCCGAGCGCTTCGACACCGACCGCCAGGTGTTCATGGCGCGCCGCCAGTCCGAAGCGCTCGGGATCAGCTATGAGGAGGCCAGGGCGCAGATCGCCGCGAGCCTGCCGGCCGGACGCTTCGGACGCCCCGAGGAGCTCGGTGCGATGTGCGCGTTTCTTTGTAGCGACCTCGCCGGCTTCGTCTCAGGCAATGCCATCCATCTCGACGGCGCCAGCTACCAGGGCCTTGTCTGACGCTGCGGGGCCCGCGCCACGGGCTCGCGTCTGAACGCTCAGCGCGGTTGCACGACGAGGGTCTGGAACGCTCTTCCGACCGGTCCAATCTCGTCGTGCACCACGCTCTCGGCCAGCCCCGGGCCGCCGAGCGACAGCAGCGTGCGTGCGTCGATGCCGATCCAGTCGCCCTGGGGCACCCGCTGCAGGTGCAGCGTGAGGTCGGCGTTGATGAACAGGAAGCGATCGAACGGGAGCTCTGCGCCGACACCGTTGCCGAAGTCCGCCGCCGCGACGGCCCGCGCGAGCGGCGACATCGGCTCGCCCGGGAGCAGATCCATCCTCGGCCTCGTCCACACCCGTGCCGGGCCCGGGGACCACGGAGGATCGAGCCACCTCACCTCCATCCCGGTCGAGCCGAAGCCCGTCCCGCCGGGCAGGAGGCTCTCGGCAGGTCCGGACTCGGCCTGGAACTCGGGGAACGCCTCCGATGCCTGCTCCTTGGGTGCCATCCGCTCGAGGCCGGGATCGCGTACCGGGACGTCCTCGCCCACCGGTCGCACGAGCAGCGCGTCGGCGCGCCCGATCAGCTCACCGCCGCTGGCGAGCTCCGCCTGCAGCTCGCTGACCCGCCGGCCCGGCCGTGCGACGGAGATCGTCACCTCGAGCGGGGCCATCGGGATCGGACGCAGGAACTCGAATCCCAGCCGGCCGAAGGTCAGGTCGCTGCCCTCGACGTGCTCTTCGAAGCATCGTGTGAGCAGCGCGCCGGGCGCACCTCCGTGGAGGGCACCGGGGTCCCACGGCCCGCGCGTGTGCTCGCTGGGTATGTAAAGGCCGCCCTCGGTGGTGAAGAGGACGGCCTCGGCCGCGTCGCTCGTCATCGGATCTCGACCTTAGCCGGGAGTCCACACGCGCCGCCCGCCGGCGGTGGGCGGACAGCAGCGTCCGTCACAGCCCGAGCTTGCGAACGCCTTCCTCGTCGAAGCCGAAGTAGTGGCCGATCTCGTGACGCACGGTGTGGTTGACGTGCTGTCGCAGGCGCACGGGGTCGTCGCCGAAGTCGCGCACCAGGGTGTCCCGGAAGATCATGATCTCGTCGGGTACGCCTCCGCCACCGAAGAAGCCGGTGCCCCCCCTCCTGGCGCCGACGTACATGCCGTAGGCATGGTTCTCGGCGCCGCGGTCAGACACGACGATCGCGACGTCGCCCAGGGCGCGCTGGAACTCGTCCGGGAGTTCGTCGATCGCTGCGCTTACGAGCGCCTCGAACTCCTGCTCGCTGTAGTGGCGGTGTCGGCTCATGGCTCCAAGCTCGCGCCGAGGGTCGCACACACCCGCGCTCACGAGACGAGCAGCCTAGCTTCCGCGCCCGAGAGAGGCCTCGCTGGTCGCATTCGGTCGCGCCGGCCACGACGTCAAGACCGGGAACCCGTGCGTTCGTCCGCATTTGGAGTCTCCCGGGAGGCCACGCGCATCAGGCCTGGGGTGCCGGTCACGATCTATGATGCGTGAAGCCGTACGTGACTCAATCACGCAGCTTCGTGGGCCATCGGGCCGACCTCCCACGCCAAGCGCGTCGATCTGAAATTTGATGACCCAGCTCGAGCGCGCGATCAGGGCACAGCCGGCCGAGCTGGAGCGCCTGGCGGCTCTGGACCTGGCTTCGGTGGCCGCGCGGCTCGAGGGTCGTCGACGGGTGTGGCTGGCCGGCACCGGCTCAAGCCAGCACGTGGCGGAGCTGGGCGCGCTGCTGCTCGGGCAGGCCGGAATCGATGCCCGCTGGTCGGGCTCGGCGGACTTCGTCCGCCTGGTCCCGGGGCCGACTGCAAACGACGCGGTGATCGTGATCTCCCACACGGCCCACAGCTCCTACGCCGTCGCGGCGCGCGAGGCCGCGCTGGCATCGGGCGCCGAGGTGATCTCGATCACCGGAGTCGGAGGGGGCTGGCCGGAGGCGATCGAGACGGTCGCCAAGGAGCGCTCGGACACCTACACCGTGAGCGTCACCGCGGCGCTGATGGTCCTGTTCCGCCTGGCACACGAGCTCGGTTCCCCGGGGCTCTCCGCGGGCGATCTGAGGGTCGCTGTCGAGCGGGTCCGAACGGTCGTGGACCGGGTGGAGGTCCCGGCCTTGGAGGCGTCCGCCCGCGTGCTCGTGCTCACCGGCGCCGGCCCCGCAGCGGTGAGCGCGCGCGAGGGGGCGCTCAAGCTACGGGAGGCAGCCCACGTGCTCGCGGAGGGCTATGAGGGCGAGTACCTGCTGCACGGCCACGCCGTGTCCCTCGAGCGCGACGACGCCCTACTGCTCGTGGGCCCCGCCGCCGATCGCGACGGGCTGCTGAGTGCCCTCGGGGAGGCAGCCGCTGCCGAGGGGCTCGCGGTCGCGAGCATCGACGAGCCCTCGATCGCTCATCCGATCCTCGCCCAGCTGCCGATGATCGTGCGACTGCAGCTGCTTGCGCTGAGCTTCGCCGAGTCCCGCGGCACGGACCCCGACAAGGCGATCGCCGGGCACTGGGCCGACGAGGCGATGTGGGCCATCGGGCGCCCCTAACCACCCAGGCTCTCGGCGAAGCGTCGGGCAAAGGTGTGAGCGTCACCTGGCCAACGCGCGGAGGTGTAAGTGCCGTCCTGGACCACGAAGGCGGGGCGTGCGTCGGAGAGCGTGTCACGTGAACGGCCACCCCGCTTGCGCCGCGCGTCCGTTTCGGATCGATCGACGTCGAGGAAGTCCTCCGGAGCTGCCAGCGCGCGGGTGACCTCCGCCTGGACGGACATGTATCCCCGCGGCTGGCCGGGGAGCTCGTCGTAGGTCCGGTAGTAGCCGGGATCCCAGAAGCGGCTGATCCGGCCGATCCGCCATCCCGTTCGCTCCAGTTCCCACGTCAAGGCCGTCGTGCGGCGGCCGTACAGGACCGACCTCGAGGTCTGCGGGTCGATGCTCCGGGCCGCGAGCAGCACGCCGTGGCAGATCGCACCGACGGGCATCTCGCGGTGGAAGGCCTCCACGACCAGCGACTGCAGTCGCTCGCTCTCGAGGTAGACGCGCATCCCGCGCGCGCGGTGGCCCCCGGGCAGGATCAGCCCGTCCACGTCCTCGAGCTCGGCCGCCTCCCAGGAGACCGGGTGCTGGAACTCGTCGCTCGAGCACATGCGTTCGTACGCCGAGCGTGCGTCCGCGTTGGCGCCGAGGACCCGTCCCACGAGTGCCACTTTCCGCAGTCCCGGCACCCACGCCCATGGATCGAGCCCCTCGCCCGTGAGCATCAGCTCGTCGCCCTCCGCAGTGTCGCCACCCGGTGTGGCGAAGACCACCTCGTGGCCGAGGTGCCTGAGCACCTCCCAGCTGACGGCAACCTCCGTGGGGTCGAAGTCGCGCCGCGGGATCGGGATCAGTACACGCGCCATCGCCGGCCGCCCGATCCTACGGGACTCGCGATTGCCGGAGTCACCGGTTATTCGACCCCCGGCGGGCGGATCAGGATCCCGCGCGCCCGACCGTTCCCAGCAGGCGCTCTCCATCCGTGTCTTCGGCCGTGCTCGGCACCACCGCGACCTGGTCGGCCCCGGCGGCGTGGAACGCGGCGACCCTTGCCTTCACCTCATCGGGGCTGCCGATCGCACCGATGCTCGCCAGCAGCTCTCGCGGGATCGCCGCCGCCAGCTCTCCCCGGCGCTCACCGGTGCGGGCGCGCTCCACCAGCGACCCGAAGCCGAGCTTCGCGAACAGCTCTCCGTAGCCGGGCGCTCCGAGATACACCGCCAGCTGTCCCGCCAGTTGCGCCAGCGCCGCGGGGCCGGGGTCGACGGCGCTGGGCACCCAGACCGACAGTCGCGGCGGCTCCCGTCCGGCCGCGGCGGCCTCCTCGTCGAGGCGGGCACGGACCTCCGCCACGTGCTCGGCGCTGACCAGGTTCAGGACCAGCTCGTCGGCGTGACGGGCCGCCACCCGTGTCATCGCCGGGCCGAAGGCGGCGATCGTCAGCGACGCGTCGGGCTGGGGCCGGCGCAGGCGGAAGCCGTGGGCGCGGACGTACTCGCCGTCGAAGTCGGCCCGCTCGCCGTCGAGCAGGGAACGCAGCACGCTCGCCGTCTCGCGCGTGCGCCCGGCGAGGTTGCCCCACGGGCGGTCGTGCCAGCCGGCGACGATCATCGGGCTCGAGGCTCCCAGCGCGATGTCGACCGGACGCCCGGTGAGCGTTGCCACCGACGCGACCCCGAGGGCGATCGACACAGGACCCCGGACCGAGACCGCCAGAGGGCCGATCTTCAGCCCGATGCGCTCGCTCTGAAGCCCGATCGCGGTCGCCAGCGCGAAGGCGTCGAACGCGTGCATCTCGCCCACCCACACCGTCTCCAGGCCGGCCCGGTCGGCAGCGAGTGCGATCGCGACCGCCTCCTCGTCGGGGCGGTCCAGCCAGAACGGGATCGCCACGCCGACGCCGCTGCTCATTGGGCGTCTAGTTCTACAGGGTCACCGAAGGTGCGACGCTTGCTCGCAGAAAACAACCACGGAGGTCCTCCCCCAATGCGCTCCGACATCGTCCCCGGCGCCACCTTCCCCGACTACGAGCTCCCCGACCACACAAAAACCGCGCGCAAGCTGAGCGAGCTTCAGGGCGACGAACCCCTGATCCTCACGCTCGCACGCGGCCACTACTGCCCCAAGGAGCACATGCAGCACCTGGAACTCGCCGCCGCCTACCCGAAGGTGGCGGTCGCCTACACCCAGGTCGCCACCATCGCCACCGACGGGGACCACCTGCTGAAAGAGTTCCGCGCCTCCGTGGGAGCGCAGTGGCCGTTCCTGTCCGACCCCGGGCGGACGGTGCAGAAGGACCTCGAGATACAGGAGTACACCGACCCCGAGAACGACCCCATGATCCCGCACACGCTGGTCCTGAAGCCCGGCCTGGTGGTGCACAGCATCTACAACGGCTACTGGTTCTGGGGGCGCCCGTCGTTCGACGATCTGTGGCGGGACCTGCGCGCCGTGGGCGCCGAGACCCGACCCGACTGGGACCTCGCCGCCCCGGGGCTGCGGGAGAAGTGGGATGCCGGCGAGCGCTCTCCCTTCCACGGGTACGACGACACAAACAAGGAGGCATGACATGGCTGACCAGAACGGACCCGGACTGGACTTCGTGCTGACCCACTTCATCGTGTCCGACGACGTGGAGCGCTCGCGGCGCTTCTACACCGAGGTGCTCGGTGGGGAAACGATCCGCGAGTCCGGACCTGCGTACGTCGCGCTCGCCAACAGCTGGATCATCATCAACTCCGGCGGCGGCCCGACCGAGGACAAGCCCGAGGTGATTCTCGAAACGCCCCCGGACCCGAACCGCACCAGCAGCTTCCTCAACCTCAGGGTCGCCGACATCCAGGCGGTGTATGAGCTGTGGAGCAGCAGGGGGGCGGAGTTCCTAACGCCTCCCATCCGCCGCGAGACGGAGATCCGCTGCTACATCCGCGACCCCGACGGGCACCTGATCGAGGTCGGGCAGACGATCACCGAGAGTGGCTGGCGCCCGCGCTCGGGCCAGTTCGCGGCGGCCGCGGCACTCAGTCCAGATAGGTGACGTAGGCGCCCGGGTCCTCGCGCTCGGGCACGACGCTGTCCTGGCGCAGCGGCCCGAGGTGCAGCAGGCCCAAGACGCGCTCAGCGTCGGGGAGCCCGACGGCCGCGCGGCCCTCGGGCGTACGCAGGACGGCGGGCGTGCGCCAGTAGCCGGCGTACCCGCGGGCGTGGGCACCGAGCAGGACGATGTAGGCGGCGATCGCGGTGGAGTGGAGGTCCTCCTCGTCCTGGACGGGGTCTCCGGCGAGGGCCGCGCTGACCACGATCAGCGTGGGCGCCCGGTCGAGCTTCCCCGCCTGCTCCGGACCGGCCGCCTGCTTCAGCCGCTGCAGCGCCTGCTCGCCCAACACGCGGAAGCGCCACGGGTTGGTGGCGTGGTGGTTGGGGGCCCAGCGGGCGAGCTCGAACAGCTCGTCGAGCACCTCCCGGTCCAGTGGCTCGGGGCCGAAGACCTTGTGGGTGCGGCGGGTGCGTATGGCGTGTTCGGTGTCCATCGTGATGCTCCTCTGCATGGCTCCGTGCACGGCGGGTGAGGCGCGTGCTCCCGGATGCCGACGGTCGTTAGGCTTGCAGACGCGCAACGCGACCGGGGAGGAGCGACGCAGCAGCTATGAGGCAGGTGGCAGCACTTGACGCCGTATGGCTCGAGCTCGAGTCCCGTGACACGCCGATGCACGTCGGCGGGCTGCTCGAATTCACGCTCCCGAAGGACGCCCCGCCGGACTACCTGAAGCAGGTCTTCGAGGGGATGCGCTCGGTCCGCACGATCCCGCCGCCGTGGAACCTGCGCCTGGTCGAGCCGCCCCTGATCGGCCCGCGGCTGCCGCTGATGCGCGAGGTCCACGACGTCGACCTCGACTACCACGTCCGCCACTCCGCCCTTCCGCACCCCGGCGGCCAGCGCGAGCTCGGGATCCTCGTGTCCCGCCTGCACAGCAACCAGCTCGACCTGCACCGGCCGCTGTGGGAGGCGCACCTGATCGAGGGTCTGGCGGGCAACCGCTTCGCCATGTACACGAAGACCCACCACTCGCTGATCGACGGCGTCAGCAGCATGCGCCTGATCATGCGGGCGCTCTCCACCGACCCCGACCGCAGGGACATGGCTCCCTTCTGGGGCGTGGGCGCCGGGTCCAGGCCCGCCAGCGCCGCGCAGGAAAACGGTTCCTCAGGGGGCGTCCTGTCAGGGCCGCTCAGCGTGATCCGCGAGGGAGCCGCCTCGATGGGCGGCCTGTCGCGTGCCGCCTTCGACCTCGCCCGTGCAGCGGTCGACAGCAGTCCCCTGCAGGCCCCCTACCGCGCACCCGAGTCGGCCCTCGGCGGGGCGCTCGAGGGACAGCGCCGCTTCGCCACCCAGCAGTACGACCTCAAGCGTCTGCGGGAGATGGCCCACAAGGCCGACTGCACCTTGAACGAGATCGTCCTGTACCTCTGCGGCAGCGCTCTGCGCAGCTACCTGGCCGAGCATGCACGGGTGCCCCAGCGCCCCCTCACCGCCGGCATCCCGGTGAACCTGCGCGAGGCAGACGACCAGTCGATGGGAACCGTCGTGGGCATGATCGTGGCCGAGCTGGGCACCAACATCGCCGACCCCACCGAGCGCCTGCAGGCCATCAAGCGTTCCAGCGCCGAGGCCAAGCGCCACCTGCGCACGCTTCCCCCGGCGGCCCGCACCTCCTACACGCTGCTGATCAACGGCCCGTACATCGCCGGGCTGATCTTCGGCCTCGGCTCCCACGCCCCGATCCCGTTCAACCTCGGGATCTCCAACGTGCCCGGCCCGCCGGAGCCCGTGTACTTCAACGGCTCCCGCCTGGAGGCGCTGTTCCCGCTGTCGCTGCTGCTGCAGGGCAACGCCCTCAACATCACCTGTGTGAGCTACGCCGGGACGCTGAACTTCGGCTTCACCGGCGCCCGCGACACGCTGCCCCACCTCCAGCACCTGGCGATCTTCATGGGCGAGGCGTTCGACGAGCTAGACCGGATCCTGTTCGGCGCGGGCAAGGCCAGAGCGGGCAAGCGCCCGGCGCCGTCCAGCGCGTCGAGCAAAGGCGCGGCCTCGTCCGGCACGTCGCCCAAGCGCAAGGCCTCGCCCGCCACGTCGGCCAAACGCGCGGCCTCGTCTGGCACGTCGGCCAAACGCGCGGCTCCGTCGGGCAAACGGCAGTCCTCCTCGGGCGCGACGGGCAAACGCACCCGGTCGACCGCAAAACGCTGAGCTAACCCGGCAGGAACGTGCCCGGCCGCGAGCACTTCGGTGCCCGCCCGCGGAACAGGGCCATCCCCGCTCCGACCGCCGGGATCTGCGAAACCGGGTCGAGCTGGACCGAGAGCCTCATGGTGTCGCCGGAGGGGATCAGCGAGGGGTGGATGATCCAGGTCAGGCCCGCGAGCCCGGGTCCGGCTTTGGCGGGTTCGATCATTTCGTTGAAACGGGGCGCGGAGGGCCGCACGGTTTCTCCACGTTCCTCGCAGCCGGGTTCGATCTTCGCCACCACCACGGGGATGCCTAGCTTCGCCAGCTGTTCGTTGGCCGGTTCCACGCCGAGCACTTCGCTCAGCGTGAGCGTCACCGTGCCGTCGGGGTTCTGCGTCACGGCGTAGGCCGCGTCGGGGCTGCTGCCCCCGGAGCCGAGCGCGGCGATCGCCACGATCACGGCCGCGAGACACAGCGCGGCGCCGGCGATGGCGAGCAGCTGTCCGCGTCCCATCGTGGGCCGCCCGTCCTCGCGGCGCGAGGGGTTGCGGGCAGAGCTCGGTGCGCGCTGGGCGCCCACGGCGTACGAGGCGCCCGCCCGGCCCGCGTCGGTGCTGAGCCGGCGGCTCGCGCCCACGAGCTCGCGCCGGAGCTGCTCGGTGTAGGTGGCGTCGCTCGTCATGGCTGTGCTCCCATCTCTTCCCGCAGTCGCATCAGGCCCCGGCTCACGCGCTTGCGCACCGTGGCCTGGGCCTCTCCCGAAGCCTTCGCGATCTGCTCGTAGTCGTGTTCCTGGACGATCCGCTGCAAGATCGCCTCGCGCTCGTCGGCCGACAGCTGCTCGAGCGCCTTCGACGCCGGCAGTCCGCCGTCGCCCATGCGATCGATCCGTTCGAGCTCCTCGTCGTCGACCGCGAGCGCCGGCAGTCCGAGCCTGCCGCGGGCGTCGTTGGCCACCCGCGCGCTGCGATAGGTGTCGATCAGCTTGTTGCGGGCGATCCCGAGCAGCCAGGGGGCGCCGTTGGGAACGTCGTCGGCATTCCCCCGGTGCACGCTCAGCAGTGCCGCCGCGAATGTCTCGGCCGCCAGTTCGGCGGCGTGCTCGGACGTGGCCAGCCGCCGGCGCAGGTAGCCGAGCACGAGGTCCGCGTGTCGCAGGAAGAACTCGCCGTAGGCGTCCGCGTCACCGGCGGCGGTCGCGTTCAGGAGCTCCTGGTCGGTGAGGCTCGATCGGCGCATCTACCCGTCCATCGTCTCCCACGCGGATGTGTGACCTCGCCGTCTGGTGCTCGTGCGTCGTCCACCACGAAACGGCACGGCGCGACCCCGCCTACGGAACCCGGAAGGAGAAGCGCCCGACGAGGATCGAGCGGCCCTGGCCGGGCAGGCCGACGATCGGCATCGAGTTCGCCGGGCCGGTGGTCGGGACGTAGGTGATCGTCCCGCGCACCAACCCCGGGCAGTTCTTGGGGACGAGCATGTCGAAGCGAACCCGCTGACCGGCACGGATGTCGTAGTCGGTCGGCCCTCCCATTCCTCCCGCCGTGCAGGAGCGGCTGTGCGAGAACTCGAGGTTCGAGTTGTAGTAGCTGGCGCTGTTGCGGATGGCGACGTGGGAGACGAAGCCGACCCGCACGAGCAGCTCCGGATCGCCTCCGCCTTCCATGTGCTGGAAGCCGTGCGGCGGCTCCCCTTCGCAGGCGACGATCCTGCCGCCGGTCGGCTGGTCGCAGTAGGCCTTCGCGGGCACCGTCTCGACGCTGATGGGGCTGGCGAGGCGGCTCGCGCTGGGCACGGCACGGTGCGGTGCGACGAACCCGACCGGGGAGCAGCTGGCCATCAGCGAGGCGCGGGGGATCCTGCAGACGTGCCCGTCCGCGTATCGCACCTGTGTGATCTCACCCGCCGCGATGCCCGGTCCGCCGGTGTCTCCCGAGGCCATCGGGTTGCCCGCCGCCGGCGGTCAGCGGGAGCACGATCAGGTACGCACCCGAGCCCTTCACCACGTCCAAGCTCCGCTCGGACCCGTCCGGGATCAGGTACCTGATCGACCGCGCCTGGGGTCCCAGCAGCCCGAAGTAGATTTCCCGCATGTCGGCCGCGGGACACGGGGTCTGCGGATTGACCTCGGCGGAGTGGCTGCGATCACGCAGCAACCTGCGGGCGAACGTGGGGGAGACCGGTTCGGGGTCGCAGCCACCGACGGAGGCAGGGCGTTCGCCCCACAGGGCGCTCGCGGGCACGCCCCGAAGACCGACGTTCACGAACCCGTGCCCGGTCGCGTCGGTCACGTCGCAGCCGAGGTTCACGAAGTAGTTCAGCGACAGCGGATGGAAGCGGTCGTCGTCGCCGAAGGCGCTGTCGATCCCGAGCACGCCGATCGTCCCGTAGTCGACCCGCCCGACGCTCACACAGGTGAGACCGCGGGTTGTGCGCACCACGCGAAGGCCCCACGGCAGCCCACCGGCGGGGTCGGGCGTGCGGATCGGAAGCAGTTGCGCCGTGGCCGGGATCGCGACCCCTTCGCGGGCCCCGGGTGTCGGGGGCGTGGAAGATCCGAGGGTGGTTCCCCGCTTGAACACCCCCGTGGCCGTGAGCCCCACCGCCACGCTCACCACGATCAGCGCGAGGTTCACCATTGCGCTTCGGGGGGTGGGGTGGAACACACTCGTCCGCACCCACGCCGCAACCCGCCGGCCGAAGGGCTCCCGCTCGTAGGCCGGGCCCGCCGCTGCGACCTCGGCCGGTACGGCGGCCCGCTCGGCGGCCTCGAGAAGTGCGGCCCTCAGACCGGGGAGATAGCTCACGTCGTCCCTCCCAGGGCCGGGTCCTCGGTCAGCGAGGTCCTCATCGTGTGGAGACCTCGACTGACGCGCTTGCGCACGACGCTCTCGGAGCAGCTGAGCCGCTGGGCGAGCTCGGCGTAGCCCCGTTCCTGGACCACGCGCCCCTCGACGGCCAGGCGCTGGTCCGGTGGCAGGGCGTTGAGGGCATCGAGCACCTGCCCCTCGGACTCCGCCAGCTCCTCGACGCGGGCGAGCTCCGGATCCTCGAGCGCGAGCGGCTCCATGCCCAGGGAGCGCCGGGCCCGGTCCTCGACCCGGCCCCGCTGCCAGAGGTCGGCGAGCTTGTTACGCGCGATGCCGAACAGCCATCCGCGGGCGCTGCCCTTCGACGGCCTGAACGACGGCGTCGACGCGAGCGCCGCCGCGAACACCTCGGCCGTCAGGTCGGCGGCGAGGTCGGCTCGGCCGGTGTTACGGACGAAGTAGCCGAGCAGCAGCCGCTCGTAGCGGTCATAGAAGGCCCCGAAGGCCTGTGGGTCGTGCGCGCTTGCGCTCAAAAGGGTCGCGTCCTCGCTTTGCGTGTCCCACGCAACTCCCATCACCCCTATGTTCCGTTTCGGGCGAATTTTGTGACAGGGGCCGTCGACGGCCAACGGCCCCGCGCCGAAACCTCGGCGCGCCCGCGGCGCGCACGACCCCTGTAATCAAGCCCCCCGATCCGGCCATAGTTGGGGTGTGGAGGGCGAGCAGATCCAAGCCATCAGCGAGCTCTACGAACGTCACGCACCGGCCGTGCATCGCTACGCGCTGCGGCGCTCGGACCCGGACACCGCCGAGGAGGTCACCGCACAGGTGTTCCTGGTGGCGTGGCGCAGGCGCGACGCGTTGCCAGAGGAGCCGCTCCCGTGGCTGTACGGGGTCGCCCGGCGGGTCCTCGCCGACCAGCGCCGCGGCGCCTTTCGGCGCCTGCGCCTGCGCGACCGGCTGGAGGGGGAGGCGGCCGGGGGGAACCTCGACGCGGTCGGGCTGAGCGCCGGGCCGGCCACCCGAAGCGGCGAGCTCGACCTCGCCGACCAGGAACTTGGGCGGGCGCTCAACCTACTCTCGGAGACCGACCGCGAGGCCCTTCTGTTGCGCTACTGGGAGGACCTCGAGCCGGCACAGATCGCCCGCGCGATGGGCTGCTCGCGGGCGGCCGCCGCGGTTCGCCTGCACCGCGCCCGGACCCGGCTGCGCGGGGCGTTGGAGGCGCAGGGCGCCCCCACGGCGCAGGTCGCCCGCAAGGCGCAGGTCGCCCGCAAGGCGCAGGTCGCCCGGACGGCGCAGGGCGTCGATCAGGTCGAGGACGACGGAACGACGCGCCCGTGCGTAGGGGGAGCGGAGTCGGCATGAGCAGCTTCGTCAGCGATCGAACGGCGTCTGCGGGCGGCACGGCCCGCTGCGGAGCTCCCACCTCCACCGCTGGAGTCCGTCCTGGACCTGATCGCGCGCTCCGAGGTCGACCCCGGGGGCGAGCGGCAGCCGCGCGCCCGGCGCTGGTGGCGTCGGGGCCGGGTGATGGCTCCCGTGATCGCCGCCGCCGTCGTGCTCGCGGGCGCCGGCGGAGTCGCGCTGCTCGAGCAGGGCAGTCCGCTGCCCGCCGCCTACGTACTGCCGGCGAATCCGGAAACGGGGCTCGGCCGGCCGGAACCCGCGAGCCTCACGCCCCTGCCGATGCGGGTCGCGGACCCCGCACGGGGGGCCGCCGTGGGCGATGCGCGTGATCCGCACCACCCGGGGGCTCGTGTGCCTGCAGGGTGGACGCCTGGTGAACGGTCAGCTCGGCGGCCTCGGCAGCGGTTACGCCTTCGGCGGTGACGGACGCTTCCATCCGTTCCTGGCCGAAGACGCCATCGACACCGACGGCTGCCCGGCGGTCGGCAGCGAAGGCGCTGCCTTCCTGCCCGGCCCGCCCGTGATCGTCGCGGCCAACGGCGTCGCCCTGGCGGGAGAAAACGTGGCCCCCGGCGAACGAGTGCACTGCGATCTCCCCGGGGAGGAAAACTGGGGCGTGCGCTGTCCCCAGGCCGAACTGCGCCAGGTGGCGATGGGCCTGCTCGGAGGAACCGCGAGCAGCATCGAGGTGTCGACGGCGGGATCGACCTTCACCGTCAAGCCCTACGGGCCCCAGGGCGCGTACATGATCGTGCTGCCCGCCCAGCCGCAGGCCAACGCGAGCATGTCCTCGGGCGCGTACGAGGGACCGTTCGGCGACGTCAGCAACGCCCCCGGCGGCGCCGTCCTGACGGTCACCTACGAGGACGGCTTCCAGTGCCTGATCCCGTTCACCGGGTCCGGGCGCCAGTGCCGGGCGCAGTCCGCGAGCAGCGAAGGCGCGCCCGCTCCGAGCCCAGGCGACTCGAACACGCCGATCGAAGCCGCGTATGTGGCGGCTGCCACCAACCTCGAAGCCCCGCTGCTGGCCGAAGCCCGTGGCGGAACGCCCGACTCCTCGACCACCTTCCGGCCGGCCAGGGCCGGCGAAGAAACAGCCGGGCGGGCGGTGAGCGTGAAGTTCCGCGCCCCGGTCTCGGCCCCCAACGCGTCCACCGCCTACGTCGTCGAACTGCGGCCGCGCGAACTGAAGGGCTGCGACACGCCGGCCGTGATCGTCTCCCAACCCAGCAGCAGCGACATCACCACCGGTCAGCACGTGCAGATGACCGTCCCGCTCGAGAGCGATTGCGCCACCACCTACACCGGTCGCGTGTTCCTCGCCCACTCCTCGAGCGTCGGCGGCGAAAGCGGCGGCGAAGGTCCCCTGTATGAGGTCATCGCCGTCCAGTTCGGCCCCGGCGGACACGGGGACCCGACGAAGTTCCCGACGGTGGGCCGCTTTCAGCTCTCGGCGCCCTGAGCGTCCCGGCGCAGGTACGCGAGCACCGCCAGCACCCGCCGGTGGTCGTTGGCGGCGGGCGGGAGGTCGAGCTTGGACATGATGCTCTGGACGTGCTTCTCGACGGCTCCCACCGTCAGCACCAGCGACTCCGCGATGCCCGCGTTCGAGCGGCCCTCGGCCATCAGTCCGAGCACCTCCCGCTCGCGCGGCGTGAGCCTCGCCAGGGGCACGTCCTCGCGGCGGGCCCGGAACAGCTGCGCGACCACATCCGGGTCCAGCGCCGTGCCGCCGTCTGCCACCCGCCGCACCGCCTCCAGGAAGTCCGCCACGTGCATGATCCGGTCCTTGAGCAGGTACCCGACTCCCTCGGCCCCGCCCGCCAGCAGCTCGGCGGCGTAGGTCTCCTCGACGTACTGGGAGACGACCAGGATCGCCGTCCCCGGCGCGCGGCGGCGGAGCTCGAGCGCCGCCCGCAGCCCCTCGTCGCGGAATTCCGGGGGCAGGCGGATGTCGACCACCGCCAGGTCGGGTCGGTGGGCCACCACCTCCCGGATCAGGGAGTCGCCGTCGCGGACGGCAGCGACCACCTCGATCCCGTTGTCGCGCAGCAGCCGTGTGAGGCCGTCGCGCAGCAGCGCGAGGTCCTCGGCGATCACGACCCGCACGGCAGCTCCGCAGCGATCGTGGTGGGGCCGCCCGCGGGGCTCGTCACCGTCAGGTGTCCGTCGAGCGCCTCCACCCGGCGTCGCAGCCCGCCCAGCCCGCCGCCCTCGGGGTTGGCGCCGCCGCGGCCGTTGTCGGTGACCTCGAGCTCGAGCTTCCCAGCGGTCTGGCGGACGGCGATCTCGATACGGGTCGCGTTCGAATACTTGCCCGCGTTGGCGAGCGCCTCGGCGACGACGAAATAGGCGGCGCTCTCGACCACCGGGGGAAGTCTGCCCGCAAGCGTCACGGACACCGACACCGGGAGCGGGTTGGCGCTCACGAGCGCCATGATCGCCGCCTCCAGGCCGCGGTCGGAGAGCACCGGCGGGTGGATGCCGCGGGCGAGGTCGCGGAGCTCTTTCAGCGCCTGCTCGGCGCCGACCCGGGCCTCGGCCAGCAGCTCGCCGGCCCGCTCCGGGTTCTCGGCGATCGTGTGCTCGGCCATCCCGAGGCTCATCCCCAGCGCCACCAGCCGCGCCTGGGCGCCGTCGTGGAGGTCTCGCTCGATCCGCCGCAGCTCGGACTCCTGCTCGTCCACGGCCCCCGCCCGGGTCGTCTCGAGCCTGTCGATCCGTTCCTCGAGCTCGCCCTCGCCGGGGCGAGGACAGCCACATCGCGGCCACCCATACACCCGCCGCCGCTCCCATCGCCAGCAGCGGCCACACCGGCCAGAAGTAGCCCCCGCCGGCGGCCGCCCAAACGCCGATCAGGTACAGCTCGACCGCGCCCCCGACCCCGGCGAAGCCCGCGAATCCCCTGCTGCCCCTGAAGTGGAGCGTGACCCACTCCGGGTGTTCGCCAAGCAGCACGAACCAGCCGTGGATCGCGAGCGCGAGCGCGAGCGGCAGCAGGACCCAGACCGGCCAGAAGTAGCCCCTCGAGGTGATCGCCCAGACGGCGATCAGGAACGCGAGCAGCAGCGAGTCCGCGGCCGCGTGGGCCCTCAGGCCCGTCTGGCGGCGCCGGATGCGTTCGGCGTCACTCATGACGGGCTCCCGCGCGGATCGTGTGGTCGAGCCGGCGGCAGCGGGCCCGGTGGCACTCGCAGCAACCGGCGCCAGCAGCGAGGACGCGAGCGGCCGGAAGGGCCTCGCCGCGAGCGCGCCGAGGAGGATGCTCGCCGGCAACAGCAGCAGCCCCGCGGGGATGAACACGAGCGACTGGAGGACCGTGTGGACGTGCCAGCTGCCGATGTGGGCTCCGTCGGAGGTGAGCACCCACACCGGCGCGAAGATCAGCCCCACCGACGCCGCCAGCAGTGCGAACACCGCCACGGCCAGCGGGACCCCGACGAGCCAGCGGATCAGCAGGTAGGCCTGGGCGCGCCAGAAGGGCCCGCTGAGCGTGGCTCCCATGAAGCGCCAGAACCCGTTGCCCCGGCGAGGGAACCCCGGCCCCGGCACGTCGGCCTCGAGCAGGCCCCGCGCCACTCCCGCCTCGAGCTGCCCACACCCTCGCGCGGCGTAGCCGAGCCCCAGCAGGGCGGGGATCACGAGCGGCGTGATCAGCACGGAGGCGCACAGGCTCCACCCGAGGACAAGTACCAGGAACCACACGTGCCCGAGCACGAAGGCGGAGAGCACGAACCCGAGGCGCCGGTAGGTGGCCGGCGCCGCGAGCTCACGGGCGAGGGCCCCCATCTTCAGGCGACCTCGGCCAGCGGTCGCTGCTCGCCGGCCTCGCGCCGGCGCTCGGCGGGTTCGAGCCGCGTGGCGCCCGCCTCGAGGTTGACGTGCGGCAGCCAGCCCAGCCACCGCGGCAGGTACCAGTTCCACTCGCCCAGGACCTTCATCGTCGCGGGCAGCAGCACGCCGCGGATGACCGTGGCGTCCAGCAGCACGGCCACCGCGAGCCCGACGCCCAGCTCCTTGATGTCGAGCGTCGGCAGCGAGGCGAAGGTCGCGAACACGGCGACCATCACGGCCGCGGCGGCGGTGACGGTCCCGGCGGTGCCCCGGATCCCGCGCGATACGGCCTCGGCGGTCGTGTGGCCGTCGTCGTGGAGCTCCTTGATGCGGCTGACGATGAACACGTGGTAGTCCATCGAGAGGCCGAACAGGACCGCGAACAGGAACAGCGGAAGCCAGGTCACGACCGCGCCGTTGGAGTGAAAGCCGAGCAGTCCCTGCAGGTGGCCGTCCTGGAAGATCCACACCAGCACCCCGTAGGCGGCTCCCACCGACAGCAGGTTCAGCACGATCGAGCTGAACGGGATCACGACCGAGCGGAAGACGACCAGCAGCAGCAGGAACGCCAGGCCGAGGATGAAGGCGAACACGAGCGGGAAGGCGTGCTTGATGCGGTCGTTGAAGTCCCGCGTGCCCGCCGTTTCGCCGGTCACGGCAAAGCTGGCGCCCGGCACCCGTCCGAGGCTCGCCGGCAGGACGTCGGTGCGGAGTTTCGCCAGCGCGTCCATCGAGGCCTGATTCTCTCCGCTGCCGACCAGCGGGACCTCGACGTTCGCGACCGTCCGGTCCCGGTTCCAGGTCACCGCGATCGGTTCCCGGGCCCCGCCGCTCGCGAGCGCCAGCCGCCGCATCCGCACGAGCGCCGCCTGCGCCGCGGGGGAGTCTCCGCCGGGGCTCTTGAACGCCACCACCGCCGGTGTCTGGGCCCCGGGGAACGCCTTCTGCATCTTCTCGTAGGTCGACACGATCGGGATGCTCCGCGGGAGGTCGCCGACTCCGAGCAGCGTCGTGTGCAGCTTCAGCGTGGGCAGCGCCAACGCGATCAGGGCCGCCGACGGCGATCAGGGCTGCGCTCTTCGGGTAGCGGAGCACCGGCCCGAGCACGGCGTCCCACAGGCGCGAGGTCGGGCGGCTGGTGCGCAGTTTCCCCTTTTCGACTTTGTCGCCCAGGCGCCCGAGCAGGGCGGGCAGCACCGTCAGGGAGCCCACCATCGCGGTGAACACGACCAGGATCGCCCCGATCCCGATCGAGTCGAACACCTTCGTCCCCGACAGCAGCATCCCGGCCATCGCGATCAGCACCGTGATGCCGGAGGCGAGCACCGCCCGTCCCGAGGTGGCCGCCGCCCGGCCCAGGGGATCGGGATGTCCCGCCCGGCGCTCCTCGCGCTCGCGCTTGAGGTAGAAGAGCGAGTAGTCCACGCCCACCGCCATGCCCATCAGCAGCATCACCGAGGCGGTCGCTTCCGAGGCGTGCACGAGGTGGCTGGCGAGCGCCGCCAGGCCGCCGGAGCCGAGCACGGCCGAGAACGCCAGCAGCACCGGCAGGCCGGCGGCCACGAACGCTCCGAACGCGACCAGCAGCACGGCGAAGGTGAGCGGCAGCGACAGCTCCTCGGCGCGGGAGAGCCCTGCGTTGACGGTCTTCTTGACTTCCCGTTCCCCGCTCGCCTCGCCGAACTCCTTCACCTCGAAGCCGGGAGCCGAGCGCTGCAGCGAGGAGACCGCCGTGAGCACCGGAACGACGTGTTCGGAGGCGTCTTCGGCGGGGCCCTTCATTTCGAACTCCACCAGCGCCGAGTGACCGTCCTTGGAGAACTGGCCGGCGTTGCCCGGCGACAGCGGCGAGCGCAGTTTGGTGACCTGCGGCAGGGCTCCGAGCCGCGCGAGGACCGTCCGCAGCTCCCGTCTGTAGGCGGGGTCGGAGGTCCTCAGGGAGTGGCTCTGCAGGAGCACGTTCTCGCTCGCGTGTTCACCGAACCCGGCCCGTTCGAGGGTCGCCTGGGCCTGCGCTGCCTGACCCGTCGACTGTTCCCGGTTGGCGAGCTTGACGGTCCCCGCGGCATTGCCCACGGCGACCGCCAGGACGACCAGCGCGAGCCACCCGAAGGTGGCGGTCTTCCAGTGGGCGGCACTCCAGCGGCCTGCTCGGGCGGCGATGTTCATGGCGGCTCCCTTTCGATTGCCTGCGATCCATCGCCAGCTTCGTCTCGCGGGTGCTCCGCGCCAATGCGGCCACCTGGCAGGCGGGGGTGGGGCTAGCTGGTGTGTCCGGGGCCGGCCGGCCGGGGATAGACTCAGCCCCCTGCCCGTGGAACACGACAACCGCTTCCCCGGTGAGTCCGAGGAGTACCGCCGCGAGCGCAACCGCCTGCTCGAGGCGGAGGTCGATCTGCGCCGGGCGATAGAGCGGGTGGCCGCCCAGCGGCGGGCCCTGCCACCCGGCGGTGTCGTGCCCGAGGACTACGTCTTCGAGCGGGTAGGGGGCGCCCCCGGCGCGGTTCGCTTCTCGGCTCTGTTCGCCCCCCAAAAGGACATCCTGGTCACCTACAACTTCATGTTCCCGCGCCACGCCGGGGACACCCGGCCGGGGCCCGTGGAGGGCAAGACCGCGGCACTGCCGCTCGATCAGACCCCGTGCCCCTCGTGCACCTCGATGCTCGACTCACTCGACGGCGCGGCCCACCATCTGACCCGCCAGGTGAACCTCGCGGTGATCGCGAGGTCCGATCCGCAGCGCGTCGCCGACTTCGCCGAGGATCGGGGCTGGCGCCACCTGCAGCTGCTGTCCTCCCGTAACAACAGCTTCAACCGCGACTACCAGGGGGAAACAGCCGAAGGCGACCAGATGCCGATGCTGAACGTGTTCGTCCGCGACGGCGACACGATCCGCCACTCGTGGGCAACCGAGCTGATGTGGGCTCCCCGCGACGAGGGCGAGCACGCCCGCCACGTGGACTCGATCTGGCCGCTGTGGAACGTTCTCGACCTGGTTCCCAGCGGCAGGGACGAGATGCCCGAACTGGGGCTCGACTACCTCTGAGGCAGGGCCGCCCGCCCGGGCGCCCGTCGTCTGCGCGGGTGCCCAGCTGAGCCGGCGTCGAGCATGGCCCGGCGGGGACCAGGCGGAGCGGTGCCGGCGGCCTCGGGGAACCGCCGGCACCCGGGCCGCTCAGGCCGCGGTGGGCACGGCCATGATCTCGCCGATCTCCACGCCGCCGCCGAGCTGCACGGTGGGGCATCCCTTGGCGAGCGCCGCGGCAGCGGCTGCGTCGGGGGCTTCGATCAGCGAGAACCCGCCGACGCGGGTGTCGGCCGCCTGGCCCACGGTCGTCTGCTGGCTCACGGGGTTGCCTTTCTCGACGACGCTCGAGCCCATGCTCTCGAACCAGCCGGTCCAGGCGGCGAAGCTCGCGGCGCGGGCCGCCTCGTCGGGCTGCTCCTGCATCGCGGACTCGGGAACGCGGTATGTGAACAGGTATGTGGGCATTGCTTGGTCCTCCTTGGTGGTCGGGCTGGGGTGTTTGATCGCTTAGACACCGACCCGGCCCAGGAGGGGTCACTCTCGGGGCGTGACCCCTTTTTGCCCCGGCCGGTGTCAGAACCGGTGATGGCCACATCTCCCGAGGAATGCGAGGATCAGTGCGTGAGCGAGGAGTTGCTGTCGCGTGCCGGTTCCGGCGACGAAGAGGCCTTTCGCGAGCTCACCGATCCCCTGCGGCGGGAGCTGCACCTGCACTGCTACCGGATGCTCGGCTCGATGCACGACGCTGAGGACATGGTCCAGGAGACGATGCTCGGTGCCTGGCGCGGGCTCGCGAGCTTCGAGCGGCGCGCCTCGGTGCGCTCCTGGCTGTACCGGATCGCCACCAACCGCTGTCTGAACGCGCTGCGCGACGCCGGCCGCCGCCCGGTCCCCGCGAACGAGGCCACGCTGAACTTCCCTCCCCCGACCCGCATGGCCGAGCCGACCTGGCTCGAGCCCTACCCCGACGTGCTGCTGGAGGGGCTCACGGACATGGCTCCCGGGCCGGAGGCCCGCTATGAGGCCCGGGAGACGGTGGAGCTCGCGTTCATCGCCGCCCTCCAGGCGCTGCCTCCACGCCAGCGGGCGGCACTCGTGCTGCGCGACGTGTTGGGCTACCGCGCGTCCGAGGTCGCCGAGCTGCTCGACAGCAGTGAGGATTCGGTCAAGAGCGCCCTCAAGCGGGCCCGTGCGCGCATGGAGGAGCGTCTGCCGAGCGGGCGCGAGGAGGCTCCGACCCCCGAGTCGACCGCGGAGCGCGAGCTCGTGGGGGCCTTCGCCGACGCCTGGGAGGCCGGCGACGTCGGGCGGATCGTGGCCCTGCTGACGGAGGACTCGTGGCTGACGATGCCACCGCTGCCGCTGGAGTACCAGGGTCACGAGGCGATCGCCACCTTCTTCGAGGCGGTACTCCGCAACCGGGCCGGGCGGGCAGTGCGCCTGGTTCCGGTCCGCGCCAACACCCAGCCGGCGATCGCGACCTACGTCGCCGACCCCCACGGCGCCCTCTGCCACGCCACCGTGCTGACCGTGCTGACGCTCGAAGGGGACCGCATCTCGGCGCTCACCGGCTTCACCGACTCGGGCGTCTTCAACCGCTTCGGCCTGCCCCGCACGCTGCCCGCGGACTAGCTCGCGGGCGCCGGCGCCGGGCGGCGCCCGGAGGTGCTCAGCTCTCGGAGATCCGCCGCAGCAGTCCCACGGCGCGCTCCAGCAGCTGCTGCTCCTCGCGGGAGAGCTGCTCGGAGATGACCGTCGCCAGCCAGCCCTCGCGGTGGGCGCGGTCGGCCTGCAGGGCGCTGGAGCCGGCGGCGGTCAGCTCGACCAGGATCCGCCGGCCGTCGGCGGGGTCGGGGCGGCGGGAGACGAGGCCCTCGTCCTGGAGGTCCCCGACGGTCTGGGCCATCGACTGGGGCTTGACGCCTTCGCGGGAGGCCAGGTCGCTGACGCTGGCCGCCCCTTCCCGGTCCAGGCGTCCCAGCACCGACCCGTGCGAGAGCGGGAAGCGGTGCTCGGCCCGCAACCGCCGCACGAGGCGGCCGATCACGCCCCGCAGCTCGCTGGCGATCATGGCGGTGTCGGAGGCGACGGGCATCAGGGTAGGGTCATTTCAACAGTTTGCCTGAACAGGTTGCCTGTAGAATAGATCCAAGTGGAAGACCGCTACAAGTGGATCGCGCTCTCGAACACCACCCTCGGCGGTGCTGCTCGCGACGCTCGACCTGTCGATCACGTCTGATCGCGATGCCGGACATCTTCCGCGGCATCCACCTCGATCCGCTGCTGCCCGCCAACAGCTTCTACCTGCTGTGGATGATCCTCGGCTACATGATCGTGGGCAGCGTCCTGATCGTGAGCCTCGGGCGCTTCGGGGACATGTACGGGCGCGTGCGCATCTACAACCTCGGCTTCGTCATCTACACCGCGGCCTCGCTGCGTGCTGGCGGCGGACTGGCTGACCGGCACCGCCGGGGCCGACTACCTGATCGGCTTTCGCATCGTCCAGGGCGATCGGCGGCGCCTGCCTGCTGGCCAACGCGGCCGCGATCATCACCGACGCCTTCCCCCAGCACCAGCGCGGGCATGGCGCTCGGCATCAACAACATCGTCGCCGTCAGCGGCATGTTCATCGGGCTCGTCCTGGGCGGCCTGCTGGCCCCGATCAACTGGCGGCTGGTGTTCCTGATCTCGGTGCCCGTCGGGCTGTTCGGGACCGTCTGGGCGTACCTCAAGCTGCGCGAGATCGGCGAGCACAAACGGGCGAAGGTCGACTGGTGGGGCAACCTCACCTTCGCCCTCGGGCTGATCTGCCTGATGGTGGCCATCACCTACGGGATCCGTCCCGCCGGCGGGCACTCCACCGGCTGGATGAGCGCCCGCGTGCTGGGCCTGGTCGGGGTCTCGATCGCGCTGCTGAGCGCCTTCGCGGTGATCGAGCGCCGCGCGTCGCGACCCGATGTTCCGGCTGCCCCTGTTCCGCATCCGCGCCTTCAGCTTCGGCACCCTCTCGACGTTCCTGTCCGCGATCGCCCGCGGCGGGCTGATGTTCATGCTGATCATCTGGCTGCAGGGGATCTGGCTGCCCGAGCACGGCTACAGCTTCACCGACACGCCGCTGTGGGCCGGCATCTACATCCTGCCCCTGACCGTGCGGGATGCTGATCAGCGGCCCCACCTCCGGCTACCTCTCGGACCGCTTCGGGGCGAGGTGGTTCGCGACCGGGGGGATGGTGGCGTGCGCGGTCAGCTTCGCCCTGCTGTTGCTGCTGCCGATCGACTTCCCGTACCCGCTGTTCGCCGCCATCCTGGCCTTCAACGGCGTCGCCATGGGGATGTTCGCCTCGCCCAACCGGGCCGCCGTGATGAACAGCCTGCCCGCGGGCGACCGCGGCGCCGGCGGGGGCATGAACCAGACCTTCCAGAACTCCGCCCAGGTGATCTCGATCGGGGTCTTCTTCTCGCTGATGGTCATCGGCCTGTCGGCGCACGCTGCCCCACACGCTCGACAGCGGCCTGACCGCCCACGGCGTGCCCGCGGCCGCCGCCTCCAGCGTCGCCCATCTGCCCCCGATCTCGATGCTGTTCGCCGCCTTCCTCGGCTACAACCCGATCCAGCACCTGCTCGGCGCCCACGTGCTCTCCGGGCTGACCGCCCACAGCCAGGCGCTGCTCACGGGCCGCGCGCTTCTTCCCGCAGCTGATCTCCCAGCCGTTCCACAACGGCCTCGACAACGCCTTCATCTTCTCGATCGTGGCCTGCCTGGTGGCGGCCGCGGCGTCGTCCCTGCGCGGGGGTCGCTACCACGCCAAGGCCCCCGCGGCCGCCACCGGGCCCGCGCCGGCACCCGCCCCGGCAGCGGCGCCCGCCGAGGGCGAGCCGGCGATCCAGCGTCAGCTGGCCTGATCGCCCGGAGCTGATCGGTCCGCGCCGGTCGGCAGCCCGCCCG
Source organism: uncultured Solirubrobacteraceae bacterium (assembly GCA_963758055.1). GTDB lineage: Bacteria > Actinomycetota > Thermoleophilia > Solirubrobacterales > Solirubrobacteraceae > Palsa-744. Next base: position 35,905 of record CAVWTU010000015.1, on the reverse strand, counting down.
CAGGGTGCCGATCAGCCGCTCTTGTACGGGTAGAAGCGCGACTTGTTGCCGGCGTCCCAGGCCTCGCGGAAGCCGTCGGCCGTGATGTCCCAGTCGGGCCGGACCTCCATCGTGACCGCACGCAGGTCCCGGCGCAGGTCCTCGACCGAGGGCCGGCCCCAGAACCAGTAGCCGTTGTAGACGCTGTGGATCTCAAGGCCCGGCCTCAGCACCAGCGTGTGGGGGATCATCGGGTTGTGGGTGGGGTCGGTGTACTCCTGGATCTCGAGGTCCTTCTGCACGTGCCGCCCGGCGTCCGAGAGGAACGTCCACTGGGCGCCCACGGCGGCCCGGAACTCGTTCAGTTCGAGGATGTTGTCGGTCGCGATCGTGACCAGCTGCGTGTAGGAGACGGCGATGCGGGGATGAAACGCCGCCAGTTCGAGGTGCTGCTGGTGGTCCTTGGGGCAGAAGTGCCCGCGCGAGAGCACCAGGATCATCGGGTCGGTGCCCTGCAGCTCGCTGAGCTTTCTGCGCGTCTTCTCGTGGTCGGTGAGCTCGTAGTCGGGGAAGCTCCCGCCGGGCACGATGTCGCTGCGCACGGTCTGCTCCTCTCTGGTCGGGGGCGGGGATGTGATCATTCAAGACGCCGTGGCGGCGAAAGGGCGCTGCCGCCGCACCCCAGATGAGCGCCGCCCACGTCGATCACGCACACCACGAAGCCCCTGCCTCGCATTGGCGAGAGCGCGCTCGGCGGCTGGCGATCATCGTCCTGGTGGTGGTCTTGATCGGGGCCGCCGCGAACCTCTTCGGCTGGGACCTGGGCGGCTGGTTCGAACAGCTGTGGAACACGATCACGAAGATCTCGATCGGCTACCTGCTGGCGGGGATCGCCCTGATCACCCTGCAGACGACGCACCACCGCCTACGCCTGGTACTCGGTCCTGCGCTTCGCCTACGCCGGGTCGCGGTCCGCTGGATGCAGGTCTGGCCTGCTACGCGACCGCCGTGGCGCTCAACTTGGTGCTGCCCGCCAACCTGGGCACGTTCGTGATGCTGCTGATGTTCCTGGCGACGATCGCGGGCGCCACGTTCGCCGGGGTGATCGCCGGCTACGTGGTCCAGAAGATCTTCTACACCGCCATCGGCGTGGCGACGCTGGCTGTACCTGTTCCTGTCGCGTCGGCGGCTCCTTCGAGCAGCAGTTCGGCTTCATCGAAGAACACCCGGTCTCGGCGATGATCATCCTGGTGGGGGGCGTGGCCTCTGATCGCTGCTCGTCGTACGGATCCTGAGGGCCCGCATCGAGAAGTGGTGGGAGCAGGCCAAGGAGGGCGGCGCAGATCATCGCCCATCCCACGCGCCTACCTGGGGCGGGTGCTGGCGCCGAGGCGATGAGCTGGGCTGGCGATGGTGGGGATGATCGCGGTCTTCCTCGCCGCCTATGACATCCCCGTCAGCTTCCACACGCTGATGCGCGTGGTGGCGGGCAACTCGATCGCCAACATGACCTCCGTGACGCCCGGCGGGGCGGGAGTGGTGCAGGGCTTCAACACGCTGTCCCTGAAAGGCATCACCAGCGCCACCAACGCCACCGCCTACTCGGTCGCCCAGCAGCTGGTGGAGACCGCCTGGAGCATCGTCCTGGCGCTGATCCTGCTGATCCGGGCCTTCGGCTGGGACGGCGGCAAGACGCTCGTCGAGCAGTCCTACGCCGAAGCCCGCGAGAAGCGCGATGAACAGATGGCCGAGCGCCGCGCCAAGAAGGCCTAGCCCGAGCAGCTAACCCTTCGGCGCCAACGAGCCGGTGAACTCGATGCTGCGGCGCACCCAGGGCTGCAGCTGGCGCTTGGTCCGTACGCCCTCCTGGGCGACGAAGATCCAGCCCCTCATCGGGCGGCCCCGCGTTTCCATCTGCTGCGTGTGGGGGCGCTCGAGCGCTTGCTCGTTGTTCTCCGGCCCGACCCTGACCAGTAGCCCGCCCCGGCCGGAGGCGCACACGGCCAGGTTGCCGTTGATCAGGAAGGCCAGCCCGCCGAACATCCCCTTCTCGGTCACGTTATCCACCGACGCGAGCTGCTCACGCAGCCGCTCGGCGAGTTCGCGGTCGTAGGCCACGCCGCGAAAATAGCGACGTCGGGACCTCGGCGCGGCGGCGCGCGCTGCTCAGCTCTCCTGGGCGGAAACCGCGGGCACCGGGGTCCCGTGAACCGGGCCGGGGGGCGTAGCCGCCTCGCGGAACGTGACCAGGCGCCCCCGGCGCTCGTCGTAGAGGCGCAGTTTCGTGGCCCTCAGACCGTCGCTGAGCGTCAGCGTCGGAACGTCGTGCAGCGCCGGTGTTCTGGTCGTGGGCGCGTTTGAGGTTGTAGTTCGGGATCGCGGCGTTGAGGTGGTGGACGTGGTGGTAGCCGATGCTCCCGGTGCAGAAGCGCAGCACTTCGGGCAGCTTCAGGAACGAGCTTCCCTGCAGCGCGGCCTCGGTGAAGGACCAATCCTCGCCCTCGTCCCAGTAGGCCTCCTCGAACTGGTGCTGCACGTAGAACAGCCAGATCCCGGCCGAGCCCGCCAGCATCGCGGGCAGGAAGATCACGAGCAGGTAGTCGCGCCAGCCGATGCGCCCACACGAGCAGCCCGACCATCACCAGGATCGCCCCGTCGGTGAGCAGCACGCTGCGCCGCATCCGCGGGCGGGCGTTCTTGGCGACGATGCGCGGGCCGATCATCAGCGCCACCAGCGGGCCGATCCCGAACATCACCAGCGGGTTGCGCTCCAGCCGATAGGCGAGCTTCGCTTTGCCCGAAAGCGCTTCGTACTCGGCGACACGGTCAGCATGCGAACGTCCCCGTGCCGCGACGGTCGAGGTCGCCCGAGGACGCGTGATGGACCGCGTGGTCGTGGCGCCAGCGCGTGAACGGCGAGTACAGCAGCAGGCCGATCGAACGCCCCAGCCAGAGGTTGACGGGCCGGGAGGCGAAGAACGAGCCGTGCGAGCAGTCGTGAAAGACGATGAACGAGCGCACCAGGAACGCGGCCGCGGGGATCGCGAGCAGGATCGCCAGCGGGGACTGTTTGAGCAGCAGATACAGGGCGATGGAAAAGCCCAGGAACGGCACCACCGAGGTGAGCAGGCACACGAGTGCCCTCCCGGTGTCCGGTTTGGCGTAGGGCGCGAGCTGCGTGCGCCAGGAGCGCGCGTCCATCGAGCCGTCGTCCGCCGGCGGGTCCGTGCTCGGGTCCGCCGGCGACGGTCCCGCGACCTGATGGGCTTCGTTTCGTTCGCGGTAGCGGTCAAACACCATTGCTGCCCCCTTCGACGTGGAATTGAATATCCCCCTGCAGGGCCGCACTGGTTGACGCGCGGGGTCCTCGGCCTCGTGCTGCGAACAGCAGCTCGGCCACCCACAAGATTACGGACGGGCCGGGATGGAGGTCGCGCCGGCCCCCGCACGCGCTCGGGCGGGACGGCTGCGATCGCGCCTGTCCGCCGCGGCCCCGGCTCAGGCGGCTGCGAACGCGACCGCGCGGCCCTTGGCGGCGGTCACCGCTTCGGTGAGGGTCGGCAGGTCATACAGGCCGTAGTGGCGGCGCCCGTTGATGAAGAAGGTGGGCGTTCCGGTGACCCCGCTCTCGTCGGCGCTGGCCACGTCGGCGAGGATGTGGTCGGCGAAGTCGCCGTTTCGCAGTTCCGTCGCGAAGCGCTCGGTGTCGAGGCCGAGCTGCCCCGCGTAGTGCAACAGGTCGCTCCAGCGCAGATCCCCCTGATGCCCCAGCAGCATCTCGGACATCTCCCAGAAGCTTCCCTGGGCGCCCGCCGCCTCGGAGGCTTCGGCGGCCATCTGGGCGAACGGGTGGACGTCGTTGAGGGGGAGGTGGCGCCAGACGTAGCGGACGTCGGTGCCCTGTTCCACCAGCAGCTCCCGGATCGTGGGCTCGGCCTGCCCGCAGTAGGGGCACTCGAAGTCGCCGTACTCCAGCAGCGTCACGGGCGCGTCCTCGGGGCCGCGGATATGGTCGCGCTCGGGGTCGACGTCGTCGGTGAGGTCGGGGATGTCCTCGGCCGTGCCCCTGATCTGGCGGGCACGCACCTCGGTTGGGAGCTTCCTGACCAGCCACAGGACCGACCACGTCAGCAGCGGCGCCAGCACCAGAGTGCAGAGCACCGCGAGCTTGGCCTCTTCGAGCACCACGCCGCTGAAGGCGAGGTTCGAGATCAGCAGCGAGGCGGTGAAGCCGATCCCGGCACAGGTCCCCGCCGCGAACAGGATCGGACCGCTGATCAGCGGGCGTGGCCCGTGCAGGGCGGGACGCGAGGCGGCCCAGTTGCCGAGCGTGATCCCGACCGGCTTGCCGACGACGTAGCCGACCACGATGCCGAAGAAGACCGGCGATTCGATCGCGTGTTCGAGCAGGCCGCCGGTGATGTGGACGCCGGCGTTGGCGAGGGCGAACAGCGGCAACACCACGTAGCTGACCCACGGGTGCAGTTGGTACTGCATGCGTTCGTTGGCCGAGATCGAAGCCGCCACCCCTCGCTGCACCGACCTCGCGAGCTCCGGGGTGGGCTGCTCGCGGAAGGAACGTGCCAGCGCGCTCGCCCGCTCCAGGTCGCCGCGCTCCGGCGGGTAGGCGCTTGTCACCAGCCCCACCGCGAGCCCACTCACGAGCGGGTCGATGCCCGACTTCAGCATCGCCACCCACAGCGCCACCGCGACCACCACCGACGCCGGCGTCCTGCCCACGGGCAGAAAGCGCAGCGCCAGCAGCACGGCGAACAGCCCGATCGCGATGCCGAGGGCCATGCCGGAGACGTGGCTCGTGTATACGACGGCGATCACCCCCAGGGCGGCGAGGTCGTCGAACACCGCGAGCGTGAGCAGGAAGACCCGCATGCGGGTGGCGGCCCTGGGGGTCAGCAACGCCAGCGCGCCGAGCGCGAAGGCGGTATCAGTGGACATCGCCGCACCCCACCCGTGCGCCCCGGAGCCCCCCGCGTTGAAGGCCATATAGATCGCGATCGGCACCAGCACACCGCCGGCGGCGGCCACCGCCGGGAGCACGATCCGGCGGCGCTCGCGCAGCTCCCCGAGGTCGAGCTCGCGCTTGGCCTCGAGCCCCACCACCAGGAAGAAGAGCGTCATCAGCCCCTCGTTGATCCAGTGACGCAGGTCGAGTGTCACGCCCGCGCTGCCGACCCGGATCGACATCACCGTGGTCCAGGTGGACTCGTAGGAGTGGGTCGCGATGTTCGCCCACAGCAACGCCAGGACCGTGGCCGCGAGCATCAGGGCGGCCCCACCCGTTTCGGTGCTGAGGAAGTCCCTCACGGGCGCCGCGAGGTTCCGCCCCCAGGCGGTTCGCTCCGAGAACGGGAGTGTGCGCCGCTCGGCGTTCACGGCGACACCGCCCTGCGAGCTGCTGCGGCCGACGCTCTCGATCGCCCCATGCGGTGATCTTTTAGCGCGCCGAGGACCTCGGCAGGGTCCCGCCGCTGCGGCCATGCCTGTGAAGCGGTCGACCTGTAGCGTTCGCGGCGTCTTGATCAGCCCCCGTGAGAGACAGCAGATCGACTCGGCCAACGCGAGCGCCAGGACGCCGGTGCTCTTCATCCACGGGCTGTGGCTGTTGGCCGGCAGCTGGCAGCCGTGGGAGGAGCTGTTCGAGCAGTCGGGCTATGCGGCGGTGGCGGTTGGCTGGCCCGACGACCCGGAGACGGTCGAGCAGGCGAGGGCCCAGCCGGATGTGTTCGCCGGCAAGACCGTGGGCCGGGTCGCCGACCACGTCTCCGGGGTGGTCGCCGCGCTCACCGCCAAGCCCGTGGTGGTCGGCCACTCCTTCGGCGGACTGCTCGCCCAGATCGCCGCCGGGCGGGGCGAGAGCGTGGCTGCCGTGGCCATCGATCCCGCGCCCTTCCGCGGCGTGCTGCCGCTTCCCATCTCCGCTCTGCGCTCGGCCATGCCGGTGCTGGGCAACCCCGCCAACCGCAAGCGCGCGGTGAGCCTCACGTTCCCCCAGTTCCGCTACGGCTGGGCCAACGCGCTCTCCGAAGAGGAGGCCCGTCAGCTGCACGAGACCCTCCACGTGCCCGGCCCGGGGGCACCCCTCTTCCAGGCGGCGGTCGCGAACTTCAACCCGTGGACCGAGGTCAAGGTCGACACCCGCAACCCGCAGCGGGGTCCGCTGCTGCTGATCTCGGGGGGCGCCGATCACACCGTCCCCCACGCCATCACGAAGGCCTCGTTCAACAAACAGAAGCGCAACCCCAACCCGACCGAGTTCACCGAGGTCCCCAATCGCGGTCACTCCCTCACGATCGACAGCGGCTGGCGCGAGGTCGCCGACCGCGCGCTCGAGTTCGTGAAGCGCTTCCCCGCCTCCTAGACGTTGCTGCGGATCTTGCCGCCGTCCACCTGGTAGGTGGCGCCGGTGATGTAGGACGCGGGCTCGGAGGCGAGGAAGGCCACCAGGCTCCCGAGCTCGCGGGGGTGCCCGAGTCGGCCCATGGGGATGTTCTGGGCCAGCGGCGCGAGCTCTTCTTCCAGCTGCGGGTCCAACTGCTCGGGTTCGTCCTTCAGGCCGGGGTGGATGCGCGCGGTCAGGAACGTCCCGGGGAGCACCAGGTTGATCGTGATGCCCTCCGTCGCCAGGTCCCCCGCAAGCGCCTTCACGAGCCCGGCGACGCCCGGGCGGATGCCGTTCGAGAGGTCCAGGAAGGGGACCTGTTCCTTGACCGAGCTGGACTGGATGGCGACGATGCGTCCCCACCCGCGGGCCCGCATGTGGGGGAGGGCGGCGCGCACGAAGCGCACGAAGCTGAGCGTCACGACCTCAAAGCCCTCCCGCCAGGCGTCATCGTCGAGGTCGCCGAACTTGCCCGGCGCGGGGCCTCCCGAGTTGGCCACCAGCACGTCCAGGCCGCCGAACCGCTCCACCGTGCCCGCCACCACCCGCTCGACGCCCTCGGCGCTCGAGAGGTCCCCGGCGAGCGCCAGCACCTCCCCGCCGGTCCGTTCACGGATCTCCTCGGCGGTCGCCTCGAGGGTCTCCCGCTCGCGGGCGCAGATCGCCACCCGCGCCCCCTCCTGGGCGAGCGCCAGCGCCGAGGCCTTCCCGAGGCCCCTGCTCGCACCGCCCACCAGGGCGACCTTGTCAGCCAAGCCGAGATCCATGAGCCCGTCCGCGTTCCGCGGCCGCCCACTGTAGAGGCCGAGAAGGTATGCGGGGAAATAGTTTGCAGAGAAACGAAACTGTGGTAGACTGGTTTCCACGGCAATTATTTGTCCCTCAACTACAGGCGGTGGGATCGCGTGCAGGGCCCGCCCGTCTGAAAGGAGTCATCCGATGAGCACCACCCTCCAGCAGGTCCCAACCGGCACCTACACCGTGGACCCGATCCACAGCACCTTCGGCTTTGCGGTCAAGCACAACGGCATCTCCCTGTTTCGCGGCCAGTTCGAGCAGGTCGACGCGTCCCTGAAGGACGGCGTCCTGCGCGGCAGCGTCCAGGTCGACTCCGTCAAGACCCCGATCGCCGACCTCAAGGGCCACCTCCTCTCGCCGGACTTCTTCGACGCCGAGCAGACGCCCACGATCGACTTCACCTCGAAGGAGATCCGGGTCGCCGATGACGGCAGCGTCGAGGTCGACGGCGAGCTCGAGATCCGTGGCGTGAGCCACCCGGTCACGGCGACCGGCAACTACGCCTCCGGCGTCGGCCTCAGTGGCGGCGAGGTGGCGGGCTTCGACCTCGAGACGAGGATCGACCGCCGCGACTACGGTCTCAACTGGCAGGCACCGCTCCCCAACGGTGGCGACGCCCTCGGCTGGGACGTCCGCATCGAGGCGCACCTCGAGCTCGTAAAGCAGTAGCCATGAAGATCCTCGGCATCTCGGGGTCCCTCCGCCGGGATTCCCACAACACCCGCCTGCTGCGGGCGGCGGCGCGCGCGCTGCCGCCCGGGGCGGAGCTGGTCGTGTACGACGGGCTGCGTGAGCTGCCCCTCTACGACGCCGACCTCGACGTCGAGCCGGCCGACCCCGCCGTCGCGAGGCTGAGGAAGGCGATCGTCGAGGCCGACGGGATCCTGATCGCCACCCCCGAGTTCAACGGTTCGATCCCGGGCGTGCTGAAGAACGCCCTCGACTGGGCCTCCCGCCCGTTCCCCGGCAGCTCCCTGAGCGGCAAGCCCGTCGCCGTGCTGGGGGCCTCGACGGGGCTCTTCGGCGCGGCCTGGGCCCAGGCCGAGGTGCGCAAGGTCCTGGGCGTGATCGGCGCCGACGTGATCGACGGCGAACTGCCGATCGGGCAGGCCGACAGCGCCTTCGGCGAGGACGGCGAGCTGCTGGACCCCGACCAGCGCACCGTGCTGGGCGACCTCGTGGCGGTGCTGGCCGTCCGCGCCGCCGCGGCCGGTCAGCCGGCGCTCGCCGCCTGACGCACCCGCCGGTCCGGCCGCTGCGGCGGGATCGTGCCCGTGCCGAGGCTCAGTAACAGAGGCCGAACCAACCCGTTTCGCGTGTCACGCCCCAGCGGTTCACGGACACCAGCACGTACTCGCCGACCTGGCATTCGCCGACCGAGAACTTGCCCTTGAGGTCGATGGCTCGAGTGGAAGCAGAGCCGAGGCGGGAGTGTTCGTGGGTGTACTTCCCCTTCGTGGGACAGGTGGTGAGGGTGTTGCATTTTTTGGCCCAGTCGAGAGACATCCACACCCGTGTGGCGGAGCCGTGGGGGTTCACGCGGACTTTCACGTGCGTGCCTCCGGACACCACGCTCTGACGGAAGTTGACGACTTCCTCTTCGGGCGCCTTTTCTTCTCCGGGCTTGCCCGTGGCTTCGAGGGCCGTGCGTTCTTCTTGGAAGAACGCTTCTTCGGCCGGCTGTTCGGCCGCCACTTCCCGTTCGACGATTTCCATATCGGTCGCCTGTTCGCGTTCGTCTTCTTCGCGCTTTTCCTGACTGATTTCTTTTGGTTTCCCGCGCAGCGGCCCCGCCGCCGCGGCGCTCGACAGCCCGACGGCGAAGCACAGCGCCGCAAACACCAGCACGTAAACACCCCTGAGCCTCATTGGCACTCCCTCCAGTCGCTCAGATCCCCGCTTTCGGCGGCCGTGGTCTGCTCCCCCGAGCCGTCCGCCTTGTTGCTCTGGAGTGTAGTCCCGGTCGGGTGCGGCGATCAAGTCCCGCGCCGCCCCGGCGAGGCCGGCGCGCCGCCCCGGCGAGGCCGCACGCTCAGCCGTGTCGCGGTCGCACCGAGCCTGCCGCGCCGAGTCACTAATCTGAACGCTGCCTTGGTGATTCCGTCCTCGAGAGTCCTGTCGAGCAGCCAGCTGCAGATGCTCGCCCAGCACGGCGAGCGGGGCACGGCCGAGGTGGGGGAGAAGCTGTACGAGATCGGCGATGAGCGCTATCCCTTCATCGCGATCGAGGAGGGGGAGGTTGCGCTGCTGGACGGAACCGGGCGGGAGGTCGTCCGGCACGGGAACAGCGGGTTCCTCGGCGAGGTCAACCTGCTTTCCGGCCAGACGGTGTTCCTGACCGCCGAAGTCACCAAGCCGCTGAGCTACATCGCGGTCGACCGTGAAAAGCTCAGGCGCCTGCTGTACGAGGACAGCGCCTTCTCGGACCTCGTGCTGAGTGCCTTCGTCGAACGCCGCGAGGCACTCCAGGCGCTCGATGGAATCGGCGTCGAGATCGTCGGTCTGCGCGAGTGGCCCGACACGCGCAGGCTGTTGGAATTCGTGGCACGCCAGCGCCTGCCCTACACGCTCACCGCCCCGGCGGCCGCCGGCGAGCAGGACGGAACCGCGGCCGGCGGAACATCCAACGGCAGCCAGCCCAATCCTCCGATCGTGAGGCTCCCGGGCGGGGCGGTGATGGAGAACCCCAGCAACGGCGCGCTGCTGCGGGCCCTCGGCATCGGCCTCGAGCTGGCCCAGTGCGAGGAGGTCGACCTGCTGGTCATCGGCGGCGGGCCCGCCGGGCTCGGAGCCGCGGTGTACGGGGCCTCGGAGGGGCTCGACACGCTGGTGATCGAGAGCACCGTGCTCGGGGGACAGGCCGGCACCTCCAGGAGGATCGAGAACTACCTCGGCTTCCCGGCCGGTATCACCGGCACCGAACTGACCAGCCGCGCGGTCTCACAGGCCCGCAAGTTCCGCGCCCGCCTGGCCACGCCCTACCGCGCCCACAGCCTGCGGGTGGGCAGGGACCGTCACGTGGTCACGCTGGAGGAAGGCAACGAGGTGGCCGCCCGTGCGGTGGTGCTCGCGAGCGGGGCCGAATACAACCGTCTGCCGGTGGACTCCCTGGACGAGTACGAGGGCGTGAGCGCCTTCTACGCCGCCGGCCCCCACGAGGGGCAGCTGTGCGGCGGCGAGCGGGTGGCGGTCGTGGGCGGCGGCAACTCGGCGGGGCAGGCGGCCGTATGGCTGGCCCGCGGAGGCGCGCTGGTCACGCTCCTGCACCGTCGTGCCGATCTGCGCGAGACGATGTCCCAGTACCTGATCGAAGAGCTCGACCACTTCGGCGTGGCGGTTCGCGACCGCTCGGAAATCTGCAAGCTGGAGGGCGAGGATGGGCGGCTCGAGGCGGTCAAGCTGACCGACGGGGCGACGCTTCAGCTGTCCTACCTGTTCTTCTTCCTGGGAGCGTCCCCGTGCACCGGCTGGCTCGGCGACACGGTCGCCCGGGACGAGAAGGGCTTCATCCTCACGGGTGCGGACGCCGGCGTGCCGGGACTGCTGGAAACCAGCGTGCCGGGCATCTACGCGGCCGGTGACGTGCGGGCCGGGTCGCTGAAGCGCTGCGCGACCGCCGTGGGCGAGGGCGCAGCCGCGGTCCGCTTCGTGCACGACCACGTGGCCGCCGTCTCGATGCCTACGGCCTGAGCGCGACTACGGGGCGGGCGCTGCGGCGCCGCCCGTGATCGGGTGCGGCGTCGGGGCCGGCGCCGGCCTGCTCTTCGGCGTCGTGGTGGCGCCGGGCGTCTTGGCGTGGGGGGCCGGGGGCCGGCTCGTGGGCGTGGTCGCGTGCCGGCGGTGGTTGAGCCCGATTTCGTGCTGGACGGCGGTTCGCTGGCTATCGATTCGCAGGCGCTCGCGCAGCACCGCCCCGGCCGCCGCGTTGGCGTTGTCGAGCCGCAGTGCCCGGCCGAGGTCATAGAGGGCTTCGGCGTACGCCACGCAGCCCGGGGTACTCGGCTCGCTGCAGTTCGTGGCGGACTCCCCGCTGGCGCTGATCGCGGCCCGCAGCTCGGGGATGGCCGCCGAGTAGCGGCCTTCGGCCAGCAGTAGGTGGCCCATCTGTTGCAGCTGGGCGGCATGGCTGAGGGGAGGCGGCGGTGCCGGCGTGGACGCGTGGTGGGCGTGGTGCGAGGTCTTGTGGGCGGGGGTGCTCGCCGGCGGGGCGCCGGGCACGGGCACCCCCGGCGCCCGCGCGGAATGTTTCGCGCCGGAGCTGCTCCGGGCGAGTCCCGCGTGCCCGCCGTTGCCGGTGCCCGAACCGGTGCCGCTCGCGAGCACGACGACGATCACGATCAGGACGAAGGCCGCGAGTCCGATCGCGATCCCGGGGGTCAGGTCCCGGCGCGGGCCCGCGGCGCTCGAGGGCGCCCCGCCGTTGCTGCCCGCTGCGATGGAGCGGTCTGCTGCGCCCGCCTCGAACGGCTCCCGCCCGCGGGGCTCGCGCCCGCGGGGCTCCCGCCCACGGGGCTCCCGCCCACGGGGCTCCGCGTCCGCGTATGCGCTTCGGGGGTGTGGCCTGCAACGGCAGCGTGGCGTCGAGCCGCAGGCCGACGGCGCTGGCACGGCCCCCGGCGCCCAGCCGCTGGACGTGCGCGATCGGCAGGCCGGCTATCTCGAGCTCGTACGCCAGCACGGCCGGGTTCTCGATCCCCCGGCGGCGCAGCTCCTCGAAGCTGACCTCCGATCCGCCGGCCGCGCGGAGGATCTCGACGAGCCGCGCCTGCTCCTCGTCGAGGGGCCGAACGAGGGGCAGATTTTCGCTGAAGCCGCTGTCGGTGGCCGCCATTGCCCCACGTTAATACCCCTCGGCGCACATCGCCGCAAACTGCGAAGTCAGATCGTCACATCGCAGTTCGTGGGAAACTCGTGATCCGGCTGCGCCGTCGACCAGGAGGGACAGAGCACATGAGCAATCGCACGTTCGTCATCGGTGTGGGCATGACGAAATTCGACAAGCCCGGCACCAAGGAGGGCGACTACCCCGACTGGGCCCAGGAGGCGGCGTCCAAGGCGCTCTCAGACGCGGCCGTCTCCTACGAGGACGTCGAGCAGGTGTTCGCCGCGTACTGCTACGGGGACTCGACCGCGGGCCAGCGGGCGGTTTACGGGCTGGGGCTGACGGGGGTGCCGGTCGTGAACGTCAACAACAACTGCTCCACCGGTTCCAGTGCTCTGTATCTCGCCCGCCAGTTCGTACGCGGCGGCCTGGCCGACTGCGTGCTGGCGGTCGGCTTCGAGAAGATGGAGCGCGGCTCGCTGGGCTCGAAGTTCACCGACCGCACGAACCCGATCGACAAGCACTACACGGCGCTGACCGAACTGCGGGAGTGGGAGGACGCGCCCCCGGCGCCGCAGCTGTTCGGAGCGGCGGGCCGCGAGCACATGGAGCGCTTCGGCTCCGAACCGGACCACTTCGCCTGGATCGGCTGGAAGAACCACAAGCACTCGGTCAACAACCCCTACGCCCAGTTCCAGGACGAGTACACGCTCGATGAGATCCGCCAGGCCAGGGAGATCTACATGCCGTTGACGAAGCTGCAGTGCTCGCCCACCTCCGACGGCAGTGCCGCCGCGGTGGTGGCCTCCGAGCGCTTCGTGGAACAGCACGGGCTCGCCGATCGCGCCGTGGAGATCCTCGGGCAGGCGCTCGTGACGGACCTCGCGAGCACCTTCGAGAGCCGCTCCGCGATCGCGGTCGTGGGTGCCGACATGAGCCGGGTGGCGGCGGAGCGCGCGCTCGGGGAGGCCGGCCGGGAGATCGGGGAGGTGGACGTGGTCGAGCTCCACGACTGCTTCTCGGCCAACGAGCTGCTCACCTACGAGGCCCTCGGGCTGGCAGCCGAAGGCGAGGGCCACAAGCTCGTCGAGGCGCAGGCCACGACCTACGGGGGAGACGGCCCGGTCGTCAACCCGAGCGGCGGGCTGATCTCCAAGGGGCACCCCCTCGGGGCCACCGGCCTGGCCCAGTGCTCGGAGCTCACATGGCAGCTGCGCGGCGACGCCGAAGGCCGCCAGGTCTCCGACGTGGACCTCGCGCTGCAGCACAACATCGGACTCGGCGGCGCTGCCGTCGTGACGGTCTACGCCCGGGCCGAGTAGCGCCCTCAGCCCTCGAGCTGGCGCAGCATGTGCAGCGCGGTGGTGGCGTTGGCCGGATAGAAGGCCTCGATCGAGAGCTCCGACAGGGTCACGTCGACGGCGGTTCCGAAGGTGGAGATGGTCGACATGAGGGAGAGGACCTCCTGCTCGCCGAGGCGAAGTCGCAACGGGACGGCGATCTCGCCCGCCGCGCGCTCCGGCGCCGGCGCCCCGGCGGCCACTCCCGGATAGCGCCTGACCTCCTCGTACAGAGCTTGCAGCTCCGGATCGCCGGTGACCGCCGCCTCGCGCCGCAGGCGGGCCAGCAGATGGGAGCTCCACTCGGCGAGGTTCTCGGTGCGGGGCGCCATGCCCTCGGGATGCAGGGCCACGCGGATCACGTTGGCGGGCGGCTCGAGCAGGTGCGGCGCGCAGCCCTCGATCAGCGCCAGCAGCGCGTCGTTGGCGCTCAGCAGGTTGTGGCGGCGATCGATCACGAGCGCCGGATAGGGCTCGTGCGCCCGCAGGAAGCGCTCGAGGGCGTCGCGCACGGGCTGCATCTCGGGCGAGTCGTACGGCCGTTCGCCATAGACGGGGGCGTAGCCGGCGGCCAGCAGCAGCGCGTTGCGCTCGCGCAGCGGAATCTGCAGGCACTCGGCCAGGCGCACGACCACCTCGCGGCTCGGGCGCGAGCGCCCGGTCTCGACGAAGCTGAGGTGCCGGGTGGACAGCTCGGCGTCGAGGGACAGCTCGAGCTGGCTGACGCTGCGCCGGTGCCTCCATTCCCGCAGCAGCCCTCCGAAGCCGATGCTCGCGTGCGTGGCTGCCATTGGCCGGAGCGTAGCCGCCGTTGCCCTGAGCGCCATTACCTCGCGGGTAATCGGATGGCCCCCGGAGGCCCATGCGTTACCCCGGGCGTAATCGACAACGCTCCTGTGCGCCGCCACGCTGCGGGCATGCAAGCGACCAAAGGAGTCACCATGGCCGACACAGAGCAGCTGATCGCAGTGAACATCGAGCAACTCGTCGAGCGCTACCTGGACGCCTTCAACGAGACCGAGCCCTCGCGCAGGCGGGAGCTGCTGGGCGATCTCTACGGCGCCGACAGCACCTACGTGGACCCTCACGTCGAGCTGCGCGGCCCCGAGCAGCTCGACCAGTTCATCGCCGCCACCCAGGAGCGCTTCCCGGGCTACCGCTTCCGTCTCGGCGGCCCGATCGACGCGCACCACAACCAGGCGCGCTTCCAGTGGTACGCCGGTCCCGCCGACAGCCGGGACCCGGTGTACGTGGGGTTTGACGTGCTCGTCAGCGACGGCGAGCAGGTGGGCAGCGTCTACGGCTTCATGGACGTCGCCCCGTGAACCGATAGGCGCGAGCGGTCAGGCGCCGGTGGGCTGCCCACCGGCGCCCCGGCCCGGTGAGCTAGCCCAGGATCTTGGCCTTTGCGGCGGCGAACTCCTCGTCGGTGAGGACGCCGGACTCGTGCAGCTGGCCGAGCTCCTTGAGTTTGTCCATCGAGTCATCGACGGGCGCCGCCGGAGGGGGCGCCTGCGCGGCCATCTGCTGCTGCTGTTGCTGTTCTTCCTGGGCCGCCCACTTGTTGCCCTGACGGCGGCTCACGTTGTTCGATACGTGGGTGGCGGTCCCCGCGATCACCGCGGTTCGGGCCACGCCCCTAAGAAGTGGCATCTCGTCTCCTGTCTCTCGTTCTCGGAAGTTCTACTCGGCGCCCTCGAGCGCGCTCAAGGTCTCGATCAGGTCTTCGGCGGGGATCCGGTCGAAGGCCAGTACCTGGCCGCCGTTGCGCATCACCGAGGTGACGAAGGGCGCCGCCCAGGTGTTCTCGAAGCAGATCAGCACGGCGGCTTCGCCGGGCTCCAGTCCGTCGCCCGCGACCGAGGCGTCCTCGTCTCCGAGCATCCCGCTGCTGGCGCCCTCGAACACCTCCAGGTGGGTGGCGACGTTCCCGCCGAGATCGGTGATCTCCAGCTGGGCCACCGTGCCGTCGGTCCCCTTCTGCACGATCATCACATCGAGGACGCGGATGATTCCGCGGTCAACGAGGTCGACCACGATCGGGATCGACTCCCCGGTGGCCGGCGCGTCCGGTGGGAATCCGATGACGACGATGTCAACCGGCCCTAACTCCAACTGCTCGCTGCTCATTGGCGAGGTCCTTTCTCGTCCTGTCTGGAAGAAGCCCCCCGCGCCCATCTGTGTCAACAGAAGCCGGCCGGGATCGATTTCGGTTCGAGTCTACCGCCGCGATGTGCCTCGCGACCGTGCCCCGGACGCCCGGATGAACCACGGGCGCAGGCGCCTCTGGCGCGGCGCCGGGAGGGCCGTTGGGACCAGTTGATTTCTATGTCAACTGTTTCCTCAGCTATCATCTATACATGTCCTCCGGGTCCCCATCAGCGCCTCACCTCGAGGCCTGGCGTGCTGTCGTCACCAGTCACGCGGCCGTCACCGACCGTGTCCAGCGGTCCCTGACGGCGGCCGACCTGCCACCCCTGAGCTGGTTCGAGATCCTCTCGGCCGTGCGGAGCAGCCCCGATGGCGCGCCGAAGATGAGCGAGCTCGCCGAGTGGCTGACCCTCAGCCGCGGCGGGATCACCAAGCTCGTGGATCGCCTCCAGGAGGCCGGCTATCTGGAGCGGGTGTCCTGTTCCTCGGATCGCCGCAGCCTGCACGCCCAGCTGACCCCGGCGGGGGAGCGGATGCTCGAGGAGATGCGCGTCGTCTACGAGGCCGAGATCGAGCGCCACCTCGCGGCGCTGACCGCCTGTGAGTCCGAGCTGATCACCTCCTGTCTGCAGAAGGTCACCGGGAGCACCTGCGAGAAGGCGCGCGCCGAGCTCCAGGCAAAGGCCGGCGCGGCGCTCACGCCGGCCTAGCCGGCCTAGCCTTCGGCTTCCCCTTGGCAGACTTCGCGCGCGTCGCGGGCCTTGCCGGCGAGGTTCGTCCTGGACAGCGTCCTGCCCGTCGGGGTGCGGACGAGCACTTCTTCGGGAACGCTTCCCAGCGCGACGTAGACGAGCGCGCCACCGGCGTGCAGGGCCTTGGGGATCTTCACCTTGCGCAGCGCCACCAGGCCGCTCGCGGTGCGCGCGAGCACGACGTCGCGTGGCTTGCGCAGCAGGCCGTAGAGGATCGCGAATTCCGCAGGGCCGGCAGCCGGTTTCGAGTTCGGGCACGAACGCCGGCCGGCGCCGTACGCGTCCGCCACCTTCGGCGAACGAGAACGAGCCCGAGCCGAACGGTTCCGAGTTGTTTTCGGCCGCGAGGCTGAAGTGCGCGTGCCCGTCGTAGGTCACGAGCGTGCCCTGAATCGAGAAGGTCCCGCCGCCCGGAAGCGCGCCCGTCGCGATCGTGCGAACCCGCCGACGGGGCTGGGCCGACGGTAGCGGCGGGCACCTTGAGACGTGTCCCACCTCGACTGTGCGGATAACCCTGCCGCGCCCGCCGAGCTCTTCCAGTCGCACCGGGGTCGGGAAGGGGCCGCGGACGGCCTGGTAGTAGAGGCCTGCCGGGCCTCCGAGCTTCGCGGGTATGTGCGACACGCGCGAGCTCACCTGGCGCCCGTCGCTCAGCGTGAGCCGTACCCGCCGGGTCGCGGCCGCGGTCCGCAGCTCGACGGTGATGGCCCCGTCTTCACACCCCACCGCAGGCTTGCCCGGCGACAGGCAGCCGTCGTTGGAGCCGCCGCTGGCGACGATCGTCGATTCGGTGCGGCCCCCCTCGGGTTCTTCCTGCACGCCGATGGGGTGCCTGCATTCAGTTGCACCGAACGGCCCCGGTTCGGTCTGCGGGGGTTCGACGTAGACCTTGAACCGGGTACGGGCGAGAGTCCGTCCGTGGCCGATCACGACGGCGCCTTTGTGCGGGTTCTCGAAGGCTTCGAGTTCACCCTGTGTCTCCAGTCCGAGGGCGACCGAGAGCTGCTCGCTCGTGCGGGCCTGGGCGAGGGCGGTCTTCAGGACCGAGGCGTCGATTGCGGCGAGTTCGCGAGCCAGCTTCTTCTCCTTGGGACCCTCGAAGCGGCTGAGGGGCGCCGGGAGGTGAAGGTTCCCAGCACCGCCCAGGGTCGCGAACAGGCGCGCGACGCTTTCTTCTTCGGATTGCTCGATCGCCCTGGTCGCAGCGCTCAGCGTCAGATAGCCGCTCGAGACCCACGCCCGCATGTCGCTGCAGACCGCCGGCGCCGCCGCGTCGAGAGTCCGTTCGAGCGATTCGCTTGAGAGCTCGGTGAGGAGGGTGCGTGCCGGTTCGCTCCAGCGCAGCCCTCGGGTCGCGCCGACGTAGACCAGTGCCGCTTCGCGAGCCGGGCCCAGCTCCGCCGCCTGGAGCGCCAGCTCCAGCTCGCTCTGGAGCGCCCCGAACTGGCGCTGATGGCGTTTCTCTTCGCCTTCCTGGCGAGGCGTCGGGTGCCGGCCACCGCGTTCGGAGGAGCCGATCAGGCCCGCGAAGGTTTCGTGTGGGGCGCCGTTCAACACCCCCGGGCATTCGTGTTCCATGGTGCCCGCCAGCGCCATTACCGCTGCGACAGACGCGGGATCACGGGCGCGCTCGGCGCGCACGAAGGCCAGCCGGGCTTCCAGATAGGCGCGTGTGGCCGCACGGTCGGCGGGCGTGCCATGCGACCCCTTCCCGGCCGCGAGCGGCGCCCCCGCCGACAGCAGCGCGCCGAGGACGACCCCGACCGCGATCAGCAGCAGGGCCGGCCGCGGCCTCAAACCCGCCTCACGCGAGCGCCTGCTGGATCGAGTCGATCGCGGCCTGCTCGGCCTCGCCGACCCCGTCCTTGCCGTCGCTCTCCTTGTGCGCCGCGGCCACACGGTGGGTCAGGTTCATGACAAACCCGCGGTACTGCTCGAGCTCCTCCGCGCTGCCCTTCGCCGCCAGCACCGTGCGAGCTTCGCCCAGCAGCGAGAGCACGTGGTCGCGGAGCTCCTCCGGTGAGTGGTAGCGGGTGTGGTCGAGCTTCGGCTTGGTCGCCACGATCTCGTCCAGAAGCTCGCTCTGGCCGTGCTGCTGGCGGGCTTCGGCGTAGGCCTTGGCCATCGAGAGCGTCTCTTTGAACATGCCGCCGCGCTGGGCCGTGATCACCAGCATCCCCGCGCCCGGCGGGCCGCCGATGATCTGCTCCCACTCCTGCTCGGTGAAGTCCTGCTTGGTGCTCATCGGCTCCTCCTCGCGCTTGGATGCCCGTGGCCCGGCGGCCCGCGACTGATCCTACGTCGCACGCCGCGACCGCGCTACGCCGCCGCGGCCGCCTGCGCTTCGGCGGCCTCTCGGGCTTCGACGGCGGCGGGTTGCTCGTCGGGCAGGCGGCGGCTGTAGATCGCTCCCCCCAGCGCGAACAGGGCGAGCACCGACAGCGCCGCGCGCAGTCCGGCCAGTCGCGCGCGTCTCGTTCTCTTCCACGATCGCGTCGGTGGCCGTGGGGGGGACGTCGCTCTTCTCCAGCGCCGCCTTCAGTTCGGCGTCCGAGATGAACGGGATCCCGCTCGCGAGCTTGACGCTGGCTTCACTTTTCACCTTGCTGGGCACGGCCGGGTTCTGTTCCACGCCGCTGATGAACGAGCTCGTCAGGGTGGCGATCAGGATCGCTCCCGTGAGCGCCGTGGCCGACGGAGATACCGAGGTTTGTGAGCGTGTTCTGAAGGCCCCCCACCTCTCCGCTGCGCTTGTCGGACACGGCGGAGACGGTGACGCTGCCCAGCTGGGAGGCCAGCGCACCGACGCCGAGACCCGCCAGCAGCATCGGCCAGGTCGTGATCTCCGCGCCCGCCCCTTCGTCGAGCAGAGCGATCAGCACCACGAGGGCGACGAACAGCATCAGGAAGCCCACCTGCGCCACACGGCGGGGCGAGGCGTTCGGCAGGAAGCGGGGGATGCCCGCCGCCGCCAGCAGCAGCGTCACCGACAGCGGCAACAGCCGCACACCGGTCTCGATCGCGGACAGGCCGAGGGCCACGGACAGGAACAGCGGCACGACGAAGAACATGCCGCCCTGGACGAAGTACTGCGCGAAGAACGTCGTCAGGCCGACGCGCAGCTGGCCGACGCGCAGGATGGCGGGGTCCACCAGCGGTTGCCCGCCCCGCGCGAGGACGCGGCTCTCCCAGCGCAGGAACAGCCATATCACCGCTCCGCCGCCGAGGATCAGCCAGATCGTGGGGGACAGTCCCGCCCACTGCGGCGCGTTCGCCTTGGGCACCACGAACCCCCAGGTGCCCGCCTTCAGCACGCCGAACACGATCAGCGCGAGCCCCGACGCCGACAGGGCGGTGCCGAGCGAGGTCCAGGTGCACGTCCTCCTCGCCCGGCACGTCCTCGATCCTGCGGCGCCAGCGCCAGGATCACGAGCACGATCACCACCTCGCCCGCGAACACCCAGCGCCACGACAGGTAGGTGGTGAACAGCCCGCCGATGATGGGACCCGCGGCGACCGCGATCGCGGCTGCCGATGCGATCAGCCCGTAGGCGCTTCGGGCGTTCGCTGCGGTCGAAGTTGGAGGCCACCAGGGCGACGATCGCCGGCAGGATCAGCACGGCACCCAGCCCCTCCAGCAGCGACCAGCCGAGGATCAGCACGCCCAGGCTCGGCGCGATGGCGGTGGTGAAGCGAGCCGCAGCCGTAGATCACGCAGCCGATCGCGAAGCCGCGCTTGACGCCGATGATCTGCCCGAGCTTGCCGCCGGTGATCATGAAGGCCGCCATCACCAGCGTGTAGAGGGTGATCGCGGTCTGGATCCCGGTGACGGTGGTGCCGACGTCCTTGGCGACGGTCGCGATCGACACGTTCATCACCGAGGTGTCCAGCATCATCAGGAACTGGCCCGCGCAGAGCGTCATCAGCACCAGCCCCGCCGCACTCGTCTTCGCCTGCGTTCGACCCGCCGCCACGCCACCGCCTCGCCTCGCTTGTCAGCGAGCCCAATCTAGCTGCGGCCCCAGATCACCCGGCGTCGCGCTAGTCGCCAGTATGTCCTGCGATGCTCGCGCGCCTGACCGCTCTCGCGGCGCTCCTCTGCCCGGTGGCGATGGCTGTGACGGTGGCCGTCGCACTGGCCGGGGACGTGGCGATCGCGGTGCTGGCGGTGGCGCTGGTCGCGGGCACGTCGGCGTGCCTGTGGGTGGCGCTGACCAACCGTGGCGGGGCGCGACTGCTGGGGGCAGTGCTGGCGGGGCTCGCGGCCGCGGGCCTGATCGTCGTGCTCGCCACCAACTGGCAGGGGATCGTGGTGCTCGCCCTGCTGATCGGGCTGTTGGGCCTGTTCGGGTTGACGGCGCGCCATGCCCTGCGGCGCGAGTCGAGCCTGGCGATGGGGGCGCCCGGCATCTCCTCCATGGCCCCGGCGGGCCGGGCCGAGCAGGCCGTGCTGATCATCAACCTCAAGTCGGGCGGAGGCAAGGCGGAGCGCTTCGACCTCGCGGGTGAGGCCCGCAGGCGGGGGATCGAAGCGGTGGTCCTGGAACCCGGCGACGACCTGCTGGTGCTGGCCGAGGAGGCCGTCGACCGCGGCGCCGGGGTGATCGGGATGGCGGGCGGCGACGGCTCGCAGGCGCTGGTCGCGACCGTGGCCGCGCGCAGGGATGTTGCCCACGTCTGCATCCCGGCCGGTACGCGCAACCACTTCGCGCTCGACCTCGGCCTGGACCGGGATGACGTGGTCGGCGCGCTCGACGCCTACACCGACGGACACGAGCGGAGGATCGACCTCGCGCGGGTGAACGACCGCGTGTTCGTCAACAACGCCTCGCTCGGGGTGTACGCCAAGGTCGTCCAGTCACCTGCCTACCGCGACGCCAAGCTACGGACCTGGGCGAAGATGCTGCCCGACCTGCTGGGCCCGGACGCGAGCCCTCTCGACCTCGAGTTCAGCGGCCCCGACGGGGAGCGCTACGGGGACGCTCCCCTGGTGCTCGTCTCGAACAACCTGTACGAGCTCACCAGCCTGTCGGGCGCCGGCACCCGCGGGCAGCTGGACGCGGGCGTGCTGGGGGTGTTCGCCGCGCGCGTGCTCGGTCCGGGCGACGTGTCGAAGCTGACGGCGCTGGAGCTCGCCGGTCAGGCCGACCGTTTTTCGGGGCTGCTGTCGTGGACCGCGGAGGAGTTCGAGGTGCGCTCCGGCGGACCGGTTGAGGTGGGCCTCGACGGCGAGGCGCTCGTGATGGACCCGCCGCTGCGCTTCGTCTCGATGCCGGGAGCCCTGCGCGTGCGGCTGCCCCCCAACGCCGGCCTCTCGCCGGCCGCCCGAGCGGTGAGGCTCTCGCGCGAGGACCTCGCGGCGCTGGTGCGGGTGGCCGCGGGCAGGTGAGCTCGCTCGCCCCCCGCGTCCTGCTCGGCTGGGGCGCCTTCGTGCTGGTCGGCTGGGCGCTCGGCGAACTGTGGACCTCGATCGGACCCAGCGAGGCGCAGCTGATGCGCGAAGTGGCCAGGGAACGCTCGGCCGGCGTGGTGAGCGCCGCGCGTGTCGTCACCTGGGCGGGGAGCGTGTGGCTGCTCGGGCCGCTTGCGCTGCTCGCGTGCGCCCTGCTGCTGCGGGCCGGTCTGCGCGAGGGAGCACTGATCGTGGCCCTCGGGCTGCTCGGCGGAGCGCTGATGGCCGATCTGATCAAGCTGCTCGTCGCCCGCCCGCGACCCGCGGTCGAGCACCTGCAGGCTGTCGGTGGTGCCAGCTTTCCCTCCGGCCACGCGACCCAGGCGGCGGCCTTTTGGGTCTCGCTGCTGTTGGCCACGCGTCCGCTTGTCCTGCGTCGGTGGCTGCACGTGCTGCTGGCGTGCATGTGTGCAGCGATCGTCCTGGCGGTGTGCGTCTCGCGGGTCGTTCTCGGCGTGCACTACCCGAGCGACGTCATCGCCGGCGCCCTGCTCGGTGGGGGGTGGGCGGTATATCTGTGGCGATGCGCGCGCGAGACCGCGCCACTCCGCGAGCTGCGGTGAGGGGGCCACTCCGCAACCTGCGCCGGCTCGACCGCGGGCTGATGAGGCGCGTCCGCGGGGTCGACTCGCCGCAGCTGGACAGCGCGCTGGTGAAGATCACGACGGCCGCCAACTACTGGCGCTTGTGGCTCGCGATCGCGGGCCTGCTCGCGCTGCTGGGCGGCCGGCGTGGGCGGGCGGCGGCCGGCCGGGGACTGGTGGCGCTCGTGATCGCCGCTTTCGCCACCAACGGACCCGCCAAGCTGCTCACACGCCGGCGGCGCCCCGCGTCCCCAGGGCGCCCGGCGCTGATCAGGATGCCGCGCTCGACCTCCTTTCCCTCGGGTCACAGCGCGGCCGCCTTCGCCTTCGCGACGGCCGCGACCGCGGAGCTGCCGCTGCTCGCACCCGTGCTCGCCCCGCTGGCGCTGGCCGTCGGTTACTCGCGCGTGCACACGGGCGTGCACTACCCCAGCGACGTGGCCGCGGGGGCCGCCATCGGGATCGGCTCCGCGGCACTGGCACGGCGGCTGGGTCCACATGCATCGCCCGGGTCGCACCGGTCGCAGGGTGCGGGCGACGTGCAATCGTGGCCCGGCGGCGCTGACGGCGACCCGCACGGCTCGGCGCCCCGGTGAGCACCCCCGGCTCGGTCGAGCGGTGGGTGCCGGGGGTGCGCGCGCTGCGCACCTACGAGCGCGCCTGGCTGCGTCCCGACCTGATCGCGGGGATCGTGCTTGCGGCGATCCTCGTGCCCCAGGGGATGGCCTACGCCGAGCTCGCCGGCCTGCCCGCCGTCACGGGGCTGTACACGACCGTCGCGTGCCTGCTGGGGTACGCCCTCTTCGGGCCCTCGCGGGTGCTCGTCCTGGGTCCGGACTCGTCGATCTCGCCGCTGATCCTGGCGGCCGTCACGCCGCTGCTGGCAGGCGGCGGCGAGGCCACGGCGATCGCGCTGGCGGGGATGCTCGGGATCCTCGTTGGGCTCACCGAGATCGGCCTCGGCCTGGGGAAACTCGGCTTCGTCGCCGACCTGCTCTCCAAGGAGGTGCAGGTCGGTTACATGAACGGCCTGGCCATCACGATCATCGTGGGCCAGCTGCCGAAGCTGTTCGGCTTCTCCACCAGCGCGGACTCCTTCCTGAAGGAGGTCAGGGTGTTCTTCGAAGGCCTCGACCAGACCAACTCCACGACGTTGCTGGTCGGCCTCGCAGTGCTCGCCCTGCTGCTCGTGCTGCCGCGCATCACGCGGCGGGTGCCGGCCGTGCTCGTGGGGGTGGTGGCAGCGACCGTCGCCTCAGCCGTGTTCGAGCTCTCGAGCCACGGCGTGAGCACCGTCGGGGCGCTGCCGCAGGGCGTTCCCTCGCCCAGCCTCCCGTGGACGAACGCGCGCGACGTCGGGCCGCTGCTGCTGGCAGCCGTGGGGATCACGCTGGTCTCGCTGACCGACACGATCGCGACGGCCACGAGCTTCGCCGCCCGGCGCGGCGAAGAGGTCAGGCCCAACCAGGAGATGATCGGGATGGGAGCCGCGAACATCGCCGCCGGCTTCTTCCAGGGCTTCGCCGTGTCCACGAGCGGCTCGCGCACGGCCGTGGCCGAACAGTCCGGCGCCCGCAGCCAGCTCTCGAACCTGGTCGGCGCGGGGCTCGTGGTGGTGCTGCTGCTGTTCGCCAACTCGCTGCTCGCCGACCTTCCCCAGTGCGCGCTGGCGGCGGTGGTGATCGTGGCCGCGCTGTCGCTGGCGGACCTGGCGATCCTGCGCCGCTATCTGGAGGTGCGCCGCAGTGCGCTCGCGGTCTCGCTGGTGGCGAGCGCCGGCGTGATCCTGCTGGGTGTGCTGCAGGGAATCGTGGTCGCGGTGGTGTTGGCGATCCTGTTGTTCTTCAGACGCAACTGGTGGCCCCACGGGGCGGTCCTGGGACGCGTCGACGAGGTCGAGGGCTGGCACGACGTCGGTGCCCACCCCGCCGCGGAGCAGCTCCCGGGGATCGTCGTCTACCGCTGGGAGGCGCCGCTGTTCTTCGCCAATGCCGGCTCCTTCCGCGAAGAGATCCGCCGGCTCGCCCGCGAGCACGAACCGCGCTGGATCGTGTTGCAGTGCGAGGCCATCACCGACGTGGACGTGAGCGCCGGTGAGATGCTCGAGCAGCTCGACGACGAGCTCAACGCCGAGGGGATCCACCTCGCCTTCGCCGAGCTGCGCACGCGGCTGCAGGAGCTGACCTTGCGCTACGGCCTGATGGAGACGCTCGACCGCGACCACTTCTACCCGACGCTCGAGGCGGCGCTGCGGGCGGTCAGCGCCGAGGACGCCGCCCGCCAGGACGGGGATTAGGCTCACCGGCGAGATGTCCGAGGAGCTCAGCAGCGCACGCCGTCGGGTGCTGGCGAAGTTCGCCCGGCGAGCTGGTCGCGGCGCCCGGTGAGGCGATCCGCCTGGAGCGTGACTGCGACCCCGCAGCGACGACGGGGGTCAGGAACAAGAAGCAGGGACAGGAGCTGCTGGAGGAGGGCGTGCAGCTGCTGAGCCACTACCAGGCGCGGCTCGCGGCCGAGGGCACGTGGGGGGTGCTGGTCGTGCTGCAGGCGCTCGACACGGCCGGCAAGGACGGCGCGATCCGCCACGTGATGAGCGGTGTCAATCCACAGGGCGTCTCGGTCCACAGCTTCAAGGTGCCCTCGGCGGAGGAGCTCGCCCACGACTACCTGTGGCGCTATGCCAGCCGCCTGCCCGCGAGGGGAGAGATCGGCATCTTCAACCGCTCCCACTACGAGGAGGTGCTGGCGGTGCGCGTGCACGGCGAGTACCTCGAGCGCCAGAAGCTGCCGCCGGCCGCCAAGGGCAGCGGGGTCTGGAAGCGGCGCTTCCGCGAGATCAACGACTGGGAGCGCTATCTGGTCGACAACGGCCTGAAGATCGTGAAGCTGTTCCTGAACATCTCCAAGGAGGAGCAGCGCAGGCGCCTGCTGCGGCGCATCGACCTCCCCGATCACAACTGGAAGTTCTCGCACGCGGACGTCGCCGAGCGCGAGTTCTGGGACGACTACCAGCAGGCGTTCTCCGAGGCGATCTCGCACACGAGCACGGAGTGGGCGCCCTGGTATGTGATCCCCGCCGACCACAAGTGGTACGCCCGGATCGCTACCGCAAGCGTGCTCGTCAACACCCTGATCGGGCTCGACCCGCGGTATCCGCACGTCGGCCAGGAGCAGCGCGAAGAGCTGAGGGCGGCCAAGCGGGCCCTGGAAGAGCAGGCTCCGCGCGGCGCCGCGGCGGATCCGAACGTGTCCGGCGAGGACGAATAGCCGCGCCGTCCGGCCGGGAGCGGTTCTGAACGGGCCTCAGCCGAGCCCGGCGGCCGTATAGGGGAGCAGGCCCGGGGGTTGGTCGGGCGCCACGTGGGCGCGCAGAGCCGTGTCGCACATCACGTAGCCCCAGTTGATCAGGCGTTCCTGGAGCCCCTCGCCGATGGCGGCCAGTCGCGTTGGGATGCCGGCCAGGGCGCCCACCTCGGCCGCCGTCGGGTCCGCGATCGGATGGGCCAGCCCGAAGTCGCCGACATCGCTGCGGATGCCCCAGTAGGCCCCCGTCCTGGTGCCGTCGATATAGGACTGCACCGCCTGGCGCTTGCGCAGTTCGCGGACCTGGTTGTCGATCACGTGTAGGACCCTCACCAGCTGCAGGGGCCAGAACGCCCGCGGGCGCGTCTGCGGCGCCAGCTGGCCGCCGGCGTCGCTGATCAGGACCTGCCTGCAGGTGCTCCACACGGCTTCCAGGCCGAGGTTGTCGTAGACGCCGCCGTCGACGAGGGCCACGCGGCCTGTGAACGGCGGCGTGCTGACTTCGTCGTCGGCGCCCCCCTTCAGGACGCCCGCGGGGAACTTCAGGCGCGTGGGGGAAAGCACGGGCGGGAAGGCCGACGACGCCGCCACCACGCAGGCCACTTCGGTGTCCGGCGCCGCCCTGCTGCCCACGCGCCAGTCGCCCTCCTCGCGCTTGGAGAATCGCCACAGGTCTCCAGACTGAAGGTTGGTCGCGTCGAACACGAAGTCCGGGCGCTCCGGCAGGGCCGCGAGCGTGCGCCTGCCGAATAGACGCCGGTAGCTGTTGGCCAGTCTGCCGTTGACCGTGAAGCCCGGGAGCAGCAACCCCATCAGGACCGCCGGCACGTCGACGGTGCGGGAGGCGAACCGGCGCAGCGGCTCGAGCACGAGCTCGGCGAAGTTGGGTGCCACGCCCGCGGCGGTGAAGTCGAGCTCCGCCCAGCTGAGCGCGAGCATGCCGGCGGTGATCGAGCCACCGGAGACGCTCGAGACGCGGTCCAGGCGGGGCAGGTAGCCGGCCTCGTTCAAGCGCAACAGGGCACCCGCGTGGAACAGCATCGCGCGAAAGCCGCCGCCCGACAGGCACAGCCCGAGGTCCAGCTCGAGCCGCGGTTCCTCACCCGCGGGGGACCGGCGCACGGAGGGGATGTGGGCATGGGGCGCGGCCACGCCAGAGGATCGGACCCGGGGTTGCAGGCTCCTGAAGGTAACGCCACCTGCGAACGCCAAGCGGTGGGTTCCCCCCGGCCGCCATAATCCGCCGCGTGAGCGAGCCGCGTGCGGACGTTCTGGTCGTAGGGGGCGGTCCTGCCGGGAGCGTGATGGCCTGGAGTCTCGCGCGCAAGGGAATCCGCACGGTGGTGCTCGACCGTGCCCGCTTCCCTCGGGAGAAGGTGTGCGGCGACTACGTCGATCCCCGCGGGCTGAAGATCCTCGCCGCGATCGGCTGCCTGGAGGAGCTCGCGGGGCACTGTTCGCCGCCGATCACCAGGACGGCGACGTACGTGCAGTGGCGACGCCGCTACGAGGGGGCGATCCCGTTCTACGGCGTGAACGACGCGCTGCCCTCGCACGGCCTCACGGTCGGGCGCGTGTTCCTCGATGCCGCACTGCTGCAGGCTGCTGCCCGTGCCGGGGCGCAGGTCCACGAGCAGACCACGGTCGCCGACATCACGGCGCAGGGTGACGGTGTCGAGGTGACTGCCAGGAGGGGGTCGCGCACGGAGCGCTACCGGGCGAGGTTGGTGGTCGGCGCCGACGGGGCCAACTCCGTGGTCGCACGGCGCGTGGGGCTGGCGTGCGACGACGCCCGCCGGACGGTGCTCGCGCAGCGCGCCTACGCCGAGGTGGAGTCCCGGGACGACGACGCCGCGGTCGCCGAGGTGTTCTTCGACGAGGGCCTGTTCCCCGGTTACGGCTGGGTCTTCCCGTCCGGGAACGGTCGCTTCAACGTCGGGGTCGGGATGCTCGCCGAGGCGCGTGAGCGATCCGGCCAGAACGTGCCCGCGCTGCTGCGGCGCTTCGTCGAGGAACTGCGTCGCCACCATCCACGGTACGGCACCGCTGAGCTGTGCTCGAAGGTGATCGGCGGCGTCGTCAAGACCTATGGCGCCGCCACCCGTAACCGTTTCGACGGAGGGATCCTCGTCGGCGATGCCGGCTGCTTCGTCGACCCGATGACCGGGGAGGGCATCACCCCCGGAATGGAGTCCTCGCTGCTGGCCGTGGGGCCCGTGAGTCGTGCGCTCGAGTCGGGCGACTGCAGCGCGCACGGCCTGGAGGGGTACGAGCAGGCATTTCGTGCCTACTTCGACCAGTCGATGATGTTCCTCGACCTCTGCGCCGCGATGCTGCGCAACCGCCACCTCGCGCGGCCGTGGCTGAAATCGCTGGCGCGGGGCTGTGAGGTGGCGGAGCGCGACGGGGACTTCGCCCGCACGAGCGGAAGCTTCTTCTGTGGCTTGGAGATCAGGCCCTACGACATCATCGGCCAGGTATGGACACGCAGTCTCGAGGACTACGTGTTGGCGTGGCCGCGGCTGCTCGGAGGGGAGTCGACGTCGGATGGCGCATGGACGACCCCGTCCGATCTGCTCTCGTGGCAGACGGCATTCGCACGCTCGTTGATCGACGATCCCGCCTGGCACGCCCGCTGGATGCTCGAGACCCGTAGCCAATGGTCGCGGCTGCTCGGCGCGGCGCCGGCCGGGCGCGAGGACCCTCGCGCCAAAGGCGTTCTCCCCGTCTGATCCGAGCCTGTCGGTTACGCTTTCGCGATGGAGTTACCGAGCACAGAGCGGATGCTCCTGACGGGGGGGATGATGGGGCTCGCGACCATCGTCAGGACCGGCATCGGGTGCGCCGAGCTGTTGGCTGAGAGAGCGCCGACGCTGGCCCAACTGAACGCGACCACGCAGGCCGAGTCCGGAGACGACCGGGCGGCGCAGGCGCGATTTCGCGACGAGCTGATCGCGCTTGCACGTGAGTCCTCGGAACTCGCGCTGCGCGAGATACGACGCGGCCTCGAGGACCTCGACTCCTTCACCCGTCCGGACGGGGATCCCGAGGCGCCGCCCCGGCGGACCTACCGCGCGAAGCCGTGAGCTCCTCCGTGCCGCCGGGCCCGGCGGACGTGCTCCCCCAGAGCGACGGGGCCGCGCCGAGCGCCGCTGCCGGCGCGGGCGATCCGGTGGCGCGGATCGGAGCGGAGCGTGAGATGGCGCTGCTGCGGCGGGGGATCCAGCGCTGGCTCGACGGTGTCGACGAAGAGCTTCGCCCGCCGCTCCGGAGCGCTTTCGCGGGCAAGCCGAAGAGCTTCCGGCCGCTGACCGTCTTCGCCGCCCATCGGGCTGTCGACGACGAACCCGTTTCGGACACCACGATCACGCGGGCGCTCGCGGTCGAGCTGGCCCACAACATGTCGCTGATCGTGGATGACATCCTCGATGAGTCCGAGCTCCGACGCGGTATCGCCACGATCCAGAGCGGCTACGGACGTCTACCTGCGCTGATGGCCTCCGGCTATCTGATCGCCGATGCCTTCGAGATGCTCCGCGAGGACCCCTTCGGCTCGCACTACATCGCCGAACTGCTGCGCAGGCTGGCGTCGGCCGAGTGCCTGCAGTGGCGCCTCCGCCGCCAGCCGCTGGGCACGGAGGACTGGCGCTACATCGCGGGCGAGGATACGGGCTCGATGTTCGAGGTCTGCGCGGTCCTCGGCGGCGGCTCCGAGCGTCTGCGCGCCTATGGCCACCTCTTGGGCGTCCTCTATCACGGCTGCGACGACGTCGGCGACCAGCGGGGCCTCGAGGCACTGGGCGGCGGGGGCGAGGAGGACGTCCGCGACGGGATCCTGACGTTGCCGGCGGCCCTCGCGATCCGCGACCCGGAGATCCGCGAACTGTTCCTTCGCGACGATCAGGATGCGGCGCGCCTGCGGACGCTCGCCGATGCATGCGTGGCCCAGGTCGAGGAGGCCGAGCAGGTGCTGGACACGATCGCCGAAGAGGCGCGCTCCGAGGCGATGGTCGCCGCGGATGACCCTGCGCCGCTGCTCGTGCTCGTGGACGAGGTCAGGCAGCTGTCGAGTCGGTGAGGGCGGCGCCCGATTCGAGGTCGGCCGTCAGGAGCCGGCGGTGGCGAGTAGGAGCCTCGCGCGCTCGAGCTCCGGGAACGGCAGCTCATCGTCGAACCATGCGCAGAGCTCCGCCAGCTGCTCGCGCGGCTCGTCCGCCGACCCCAGTTTCGCCCGCAGCAGCGTCAGGCCGGTGAGCGCGCGCAGCTCGAGCAGCTTTGCGTGCTGCCGCCCGGCGGTCTCCGCCGCCGTTTCGTAAGAGCTCGCGGCAGCCTCGAGGTCCGGGGCGCGCTTGCTCATCAGAGCGCGCGCGGTGAACCAGTGCAGGTCCGGCTCGTAATAGCGTTCGCCCGCCTCCTCCATGTGCGTGCGGCCGATCTCGAGCGCCTCGAGCGCCGAGTCGCCGTCGCCGCCGGCGATCCGGACATCGGCCATCAGCATCTGGAAGTGCGGCAGGCCAAGGCGACCGCCGGAGGAGATGTATTCGTCGATCCGCTCACGCAGGCGGGCCGTGCCGACGCTGACATGACCCGCCCGTGCTTCGGCCCACGCGGACCACAGGGAGCAGACGGTGGTCCAGTAGCCGATGTTGCGCTCGACCGCGTGGATGCGGGACCGCGAGAGCCACTCGCCGAATTCGGGCATGCGTCCCTGGGACATCAGCAGGCCGGCTCGCATGCCCCACGCGGCCGCCCGCGTAACCGAACCGCCGAGGCGCTCGGCAAACACAAGGCTTTCGTCGCTCCTCGCAAAGGCCTCGCGGATATAGCCCAGGTTCCACAGCACGACGGCGAGGTAGGCGGGTGCCGTCACCCCGGTCACCACCGCCATCTCCGATGTCTGCCTGCTGGTGTCCGCCGGCGGGATGAAGCTCGCGCAGGCCTCTTCCATGTGCGCTCGCGCGTCCGGGAGGTCGCCCGTGTACATCGACGCGTATCCGAGGCTCATGTGGCCCTCGGCCACGCACTCGGCCCGTGCCGGGCTATTCCCCAACGCGAGCATCTCGACGCCGCACTCGCGAGCGAGTGGATACTGGGCCCGGATCAGGTGGTAGAGGCTCTCGCCGCGGATCACCTCCACCAGCTGATCGCGCCTCCCCGACCGTTCGCAGGCGGCTCGCGCGCGGCTGTATATCTCCGACACGTCTGCCGCCGGCGAGCGGCCCGCCTGCAGTGCGCGTCCCAGTTCGGTCAGGATCGACGCCCGCTCCTCGTCGCGGTCGGGAGCCGGGTGAATCTCGTCGAGGGCGCCGAGGGCGTTTCGCAGGTGCTCCGCCGCCTCCAGGAACGCGGCGCGCTCGATCGCGCGAGAGGCTGCGGCTCCCCAGTGGCGCAAGGCGCGCTCGTGCTGGCCGGCCGCCGTCCAGTGGTAGGCGATCAGCTCGGGCGCGGCTTCGCTGACGAGCGGCGATCGCTCGGCGAGCGTGTCGGCGACCCGGGCGTGCAGCTCGCGGCGGCGTTGGCGCAGGATCCGCTCATACGCGGCCTCCTGGAGCAGGGCGTGGGAGAATTCCAAACGCGACTCGTAGCCCTCGACCGCGCGCAAGACCTCGTGGCTGGTGAGCTGCGCCAGCGCGCTGCGAAACCCGCTCACGTCAAGCGGAACGAGCGCACGCAACAGGCGGCGGTCGAACTCCCGGCCCAGCACGGCCGCCTGGTCGATCAGCTCTCCCAGCCAGGAGAGGCGGTCGAGCCGCTCGATCAGCAGACCCTGGAGCGTGGAGGGCACCGACGCGCGCAGGGGCGCGGCGTTGTCCGTCGGCGCGTCAAGGACCTTGACCATCTCCTCGACGAACAGGGGCACGCCGTCCGCCGTCGCCTGAACCCGCCGCAGGGCCTCGCCATCGAGCCCCGCGAAGCTGGCCGCCGCGGCCATTGTCCGCACGTCCTCCTCCCCCAGTGGGCCAAGATCGATCTCCACGGCCGACTGCCACTGGGTCCATGGCGGCTCGAAGTCCTCGCGGAAGGTCAGCACGCAGGCCACCGGAAGCTCCCGAGCGCGAGCGACGATCCGCTCCAGAAGCTCGACCGTCGTCGGATCGGCCCAGTGGAGATCCTCGACCACGAGCAGCAACGGGTGCTGTTCCGCGGTCCCGAGCAGAAGCTCAGCGATCGTCTGGAGCAGCGCGTTACGGGCGTCGCGCGCGAGTAGCGGTTGGCGCTCATGGGCCTCGTCGACGATCTCGAGCAGGTCGGCGAGCAGCGGCACGGCCTCATCCGTCAGTCCCGCCCCGAGCACCGCCTGCTCGAGCGCCTCCAGACGTTCCTCCGGGGTCTCGATGCTCTCCAGGCGCATCTGCTGCTCGAAGTAGCGAACCACGGGGTAGAGCATCGTGTTCGAGTGGTGCGCCGAGCATTGGAGCACCCGCTCGCTGCGTGGCTCGGCAAGGTCCTCGCGCAGGGACCTGACAAGTCGGGTCTTGCCGATCCCGGCCTCGCCGGCGATGTGGGCAACGACCCCGGTGCCCTGCCGCGCCTGCTCCCAGATCTCGGCGAGGCGCACCCGCTCGTGATCGCGGTCGACCATCGGCGTGAGCGGTCCCCCCTCGCCGTGAGCTCTTCGGGACCGGGGACCGCGGCGAGGATGCGGTGAATGGTGATCTCGCGGGAGATCCCTTTCAGGGACCTTGCCCCGAGGGATTCCGTGTCGAACCTGCCGGCGAGGAGGTCGCGGGTGACGTCGCTGATGACGATCGAGCCGGCCGGCGCCAGCGTCTGCAGGCGCGAGGCGATGTGGGGGGTCTCCCCGACGATCGCGAGCGGCTCCCGTGTGACTCCGGCGCCCATCTCGCCCGCGACCACGGTTCCGCTGTTGAGCCCGATCCGCACTTGCAGGGTGACGCCGTAGCGCTCGAACAGATCCTCGTTGAGCTCCTCGATGCCCGCGAGGATGCCCACGCTCGCGTGCGCAGCCCGCAGCGGGTCGTCCTCGTGCGCACGGGGATAGCCGAAGTAGGCGAGCACACCGTCTCCCACCCATTGGGCCGCAAAACCCTTGTAGCGCTCGATCGCGCTCGCACACACGCCCTGGTAGGCGCTCAGGACCTCGCGGAAGTCCTCGGGGTCGAGTTGCTCCGCGAGCGAGGTGGAGTCGACGACGTCGCAGAACATCACCGTCATGTGCCGTCGTTCCGGCTTGGTCTGCGCCCGCGGCTCGGCCGCGGGCACCCCCAGCGTCAGTGACGCGCCGCATGCCCCGCAGAAGCGCATCTCCGCGGCGTTCTCCTGGCCGCAGCGCGCACAACTCTGCTGTTCGTGCCCCCTAACTTGCACTGCTCGAGGATGATGACGCTTCGGCCCGTCGCTCGCCCGGGCGGAAAGCCCAACTTGGCCTCCCGAGCGGCTACCCTTTTGACATGGCAGGCACGCGAGACGACTACGGAGTGCTGCTGGCGGCCCCGCTGCTGGGCGCCACCACCGCCTTCCGCGCCGGAGCGGGTTATCTCGGGGTCTGGTCGAGCCGGGCCCCGCAACTGATGCGGCTTTCGCTCGACGCATGTATGAGGTCGCCGGGCCGCGAGGACGGGTGCCTGCGGGAGGAGCTCGTGGCGTTCGCCCGCGAGTCGGCCGACGTCGTCGTCGACGAGGTGCGCCGCGGGATCGACGACCTCGAGGCCTACGGCGGGTCTAACTCTTCCGGCTGGCGCTAGTCCGACTGCTTGCGGCGTCGGTGGCGCGCCGGCAGGCCGGGCGTCAAGAGGTAGCTGAGCAGCGACTCCCGCTCGCCGTCGGGTTCGCTTTCTTCACGAGTCGCAGACCGGCGCGCCGCCGTCGCCCAGGCGGTGGTGACCGCCGGTAAGAGCGCTGCGCGCCAGGCGGCGTAGACGGCGTCCGGGTAGGTGGTCGCACGCAGCACCTCGACCCCATCGAGCCCGTTGTAGCGGGCGAGCTCATCGGCTGCGCGGGCTCCGCTCACCACCGCCGCCTCGATCGTCGTCATCCCGAGATGGTGCCGGCAGTAGTCGCCGGCGAAGTAGAGATTGCTGATCTTCTCCGCCGCGGGCATCGGCCGAGCGTCGGCTGCTCCCACGGTGTTGAGCGACAGCTGGGCGTCAGAATTGGTGTGGAAGCGGGTCAGCGACCAGTCGATCTCTTCCGATTCCCCCCATTTCTTGCCGGGATCGAAGTCGACGTACTCGGCCAGCTCGCGCATGATCGCGTACCCGTCGTCCAGTACGGTCGGGCCGATCAGGCCCTCCGGTTGCGAGCAGGAGACGGCGAGCACCGTCCTGTCGCGGAACTCGGCGACGTCCTCCCACGATTGCGAGATGTCGGTGAAGGCGAGGTTCATGGGCGAGTCGTACAGGCCCACCGGCTCCCAGTGGATCCCCGAGAGCCGCTTCTTGAAGCAGAGGTTCAGCATCGGGACACGCGCGGAGTCCAGCTGCACGAGCTCGCCGAGTGAGGGTTCGGCATCGACCACCCGTGTCCCGGCGCTCCCTTCGCGGACGACCTTGGCGAGGACCTTCGGGGGCAGCGCGAGGACGAGCTGATCGACCTCCTCGCGTCGCACCGGTCCCGTGCCCACCCACTCGTAGTCGCGCGTGTCGAAGTCGGTGCGCTGGAGCTCGATCGCCGTCGCCCGGCCCTTGGTGACCTCGACGCCGGTGAGCTTGGTGGTGGTGACGATTTCGACGTCCTTGTCTTCGAGCGCTTCGCGCAGGCGCTCGAGGAACGTTTCCTGTGCCGAGTTGCAGGTCAGCCACTCCCGCGCTTCACCCTCGGGCAGGCAGTAGCTCAGATAGGTCTGCGCGTCCTTCGCGGACGCCAGGTTCGCGGGTAGGGACCAGATCCGGGCGATGAACGTTTCACAGGCCTTGATCGCCGTGTCGGTCATGTAGAAGCGCGAGTCCATGAAGCCGGTGAGGCTCATGTTTTCGAGCCGCACCGTCGGCCACGCCCGCTCGGCGAGCAGGTCGACGCAGGCGTATCCGAACACGAACATGTCGGGCCACGGCCCCACGCCTCCGGCCAGGTTCTCGGGCACGTACCGCAGCGAGTAGGCGTTGGTGAGCTTGCTCCAGTGGGGCGTCTGGCCCCTGCGACGGAGCTGGTACACGGTGTCGAACGGCCGGAAGGACTTGTCCCGCTCGACCCCGACGTCCTCCATGAGCGCCCAGAAGTTCTTGTACCACTCGAGGTACATGTGCGGGTAGACGTCGATCTCGCCGCCCTCCCGGAGGGGGCGCGTGGCAACGTTGCCGCCGAGCATTTCCTTGCTCTCGATCAGGCGCACCCGGCAGCCTTTCTGGGCGAGCCGCAGCGAGGCGGTCAGTCCCGCGAGACCGCCCCCGACCACGGTCACCCTGGGGGATGGCACCCCCTAGCGGCGGCGGGCATTTTCATCGGCCCGCTTTCGTCGCTCGGCCTTGATGGCTTGCTCGAGGTCCCCAACACTCTCGGACGCCGCGTCACCCAGACCGATCTTGTGATACCCGGCCATCCTGACTATGAATTTCCCGGGCCGGTCGAGGGTTTCGGCCGCTTTCTGGCACGCTCTCGCTTCGTCCTCGGCAATGAAGCCGCCGACCTCTCGCGTCTTGAACCTGATCGCTGCATCGACGTCGATCTCCTGCTCGCCTCGCCCGCCCCGACGTGTGTCGTCGAGTTCTATCTCCTCGACAATGAACATACTCGGCATCGGCTCACCCCCTTTTGTACCTCTGGCTCGCGTGAATAACGGAAGGTAACGCATCGTGCAACGTCGGTGATGGCCGCGGGGGCGTCGCGGAAGCTCGCCGCCGCGGAGCCGAGCGATAGCATCCCACCGAGGGGAACCGAACCTGGAGAAACGTGTCGCTGCAGAGGATGGCGCCGGCGTCGAGCGGGAAGAGCCGCGCCCGCACCGGAGCACAGAGGTGAGCTTGTGAACTACGTGTCACACACGTTCTTCGAGCGCCTCACCGACGAGGAGCGTGCGGGCATCGAAGCCCTCGGACGCCGCGCGAGCTTTCCGCGCGGCAGCGTGCTGATGTTCGAGGGAGAGCACGAGGAGCGGCTGATCCTGGTGCTCGGCGGGCGCGTGAAGATCACACGGGCCGGCCCAGACGGACGCGAGATCATCCTCGGCATCCGCGACCCTGGTGATCTGCTCGGAGAGCTGGCCTTCATCGATCGGCGGCCCCGGTCCGCGACGGTGGTCGCGCTCGAGCCGATCGAGGCCGTGATGCTGCCGGGCTCTCGCTTCCGTGAACACCTGGAGAAGACCCCGAGGGTCGCGCTCGTACTGCTCGAAGTCGTAGCCGGGCGCTTCCGTGAGGCGACGTT
>CAVWTU010000014.1:0-47516 GCA_963758055.1 uncultured Solirubrobacteraceae bacterium | reverse complement strand
GCATCCACCGGCCCCGCGTCCCCGTCGCGTGACCACGCGCCATCTCCTCCAGGTGGTGCCGGGCGCGCAGGCCGACCCGGCCCAACAGCCCGGCGACGCATCCTGCATCGAGCAGGCGGGTGGCTGCGAGCAACGGCAGCACCAACTCCGAGCCGGGCAGCGTGCGGCGCTCCTCAGCATGACTCACCTCGTGCCCGAGGCCGCCGCTTGAGACCAGTACGAGGCGCTCTACCGCTGGGGGAACTGGTAGTCGAACTGCATCGCGACGCCGCCGCCGAGCGAGTGCCCGACGATCGTCGCCCGCTCGTCGCCGAGCGCGGCGAGCAGGTCGCGAATGCTGGCGTGCGCGCCGAGCGAGTAGTCGCCGCGCGGGGCCGCAGTCGCCGTGCCCGCAGGTCGGGAGCGATCACCGTAAACCGGCGCGCCAGCGAAGGGCATCACCCGACTCCAGGTCCCCTCGAGCTCGGCCGTGATCCCGTGAATCAGCACCACCGTCGGGCCGCTCGCCGGCCTGCCGGTAGGCGACGCGGTGACCGCGGAGGGTTACTGTCGGAGGTCAGGCTGAGAGTGCTCCCGACCGATCCCGTGGGACAGTAGCGCCGCGTGGCGAGGGCGGTCTTGCCACCCTGGGTCCTCCCTGAGCTCCGAGGACGAGGTGCTCAGCATGGTCTTGCACCGTGCCCCCACCGCCAGGGGTGACCGATCACCTGCCGACGCGAACCGCAGGATCGTGGCGCTGCGCGAGCGCGCGGCGCTGATTGGTTCCAGGTCGATCCTGGAAGGCTGGGCGCCGAGAACGGGATGCCGTCTCCGAGCAGTACGGGCACTACGTAGACCAGGATCTCGTCAACGAGGCCCGCCCGCAGACACTGGCCGGCCACGTCGGACCTACTTTGCCACGTCCTCGGCGCCTGCGGCGCTGCGCGCGGGCGGCGACCGCCTCCCCATGCTTGCCGAGAGGTATGTGATGCGGGTTCGCTGACTCGGTGGCTCGTGGGTCAGTACAAACGACGCTGCCCGGTTTCTCGGCCTGCATCCGCTCTCCTGATGCTCGGCGTGCGCGGCGGCACCAAGCTCCGGTGGCCGCCGCCACCTCGTGGAAGTCATCCGGGTCGACGAAGTCGGCGAGCTGGCCACCCTCGCCCGAGTCCATCACGTGGCCCGCGGTGGTGATGAAGCCGTCAAGCGACATGCACCTGTTCATGCGATGCACCTTTCCCTGTCCGGCGCCCGCAGCGCCTCACGCTGTCCTCCGCAAGGCCCTGGGTGTTTTCGCGACCCCGCGGTTGGCATGCCGTGCTGGAACTTGTGCAACGCGTCCTCGAAATGCGGTGTCACCCCGGCGCCACCGGCAACTCGGCGCGGTATCGCGATCGTCTCGGCCTGGACCTCGACGAGAACGGGCTCTCTGGCATCAGGAAGCCGGGCCGACGGGCAATCGCCTTGCTCGTCCCCAGTCGCAGACGATCGGGTTCCTCCGCCAGCAGACGATGCTCAACTTCCAGTGACCACGCGATGCTCGCCGCAGCTGCGGGCCAAAGGGCGCGGATGTAACCGAGGACACGCAGGAGATGGAGGCGTTGTGAGGCACCGATCCCGCAGGCAATCGGGTCGAGCTGCGGAGCTCCGCGCGACCGCGTAGCGGGGCGGGATCTGCCGCCAAGCCTACGGCCGCGCGCCCGGGGGAACCTTTCTGCCCCGTCCGGACAGGCAGCGATGGGCAGCCCCGCCGCCGGACCCGGAACGCCGACAGCGCGCCGCCAGTAGTGCTGCGTCTGAGAACCGGCCGTCCGACAGCGCGACCGATCGCCGGTCGTTGCAGCGCCCAGCTTCGGGGCCATCTTCGACCGTCATTACAGGACGGCCGTCGACCGCTACCTCGCCCGCCGTACCGCCGTGCCCAGGCGATGACCTCGCATCGGCGACGTTCGTGATCGCCTTCGAGCGCGCCAAGCACCGGCCGCAGTCCACGAGCGCCAGGCCATGGCTTGTACGGCATCGCTCGCCGTACCTGCTTCGTGAGAGGGGCCGGTGGCGCGTCGCGACGGCGGGCTTGCTCCGTCTGACCACCGAGTGACGCCGCCTCACCACCATGCAGGCCCATCGACCAGTGCTTGCTCCACAGCACTCGCGGCCCTCGAAGGTGGTCAGCCGTGACGCGTCCCGCCGTACGCCTGGGAAGGAGCCTCCCATGAGGAGATCGCCAGGCGGTCTCGACATCCGTGGACGCGGTGCTCACGCCTCGCGCGGGCCCGCCGGCATCTACAGAGTCGGCGAGCCGAGCCGACAAGCGACCCCACGTCACCCATCGATACCGGGAGCCTACCAGCATGACCGATGAGCTTCTAACTGCGAAGAGCGCCACGTTTTCGAGTGCCGGGGCCGAGCGAAGAGACCGCAGCGGCCGCCGCAGTGCGCTCGCCGCAGCGATCGGGGCGGTGGGCGCAACTCCAGGACCCCGCACGGGAGGAGCTCGAGAACTATTATGAACGGGGTGGTCGGAGTTGCACCCACCGCC
Organism: uncultured Solirubrobacteraceae bacterium; assembly: GCA_963758055.1. Classification (GTDB taxonomy): domain Bacteria; phylum Actinomycetota; class Thermoleophilia; order Solirubrobacterales; family Solirubrobacteraceae; genus Palsa-744. The sequence goes on along the minus strand of CAVWTU010000014.1, from coordinate 44,998 downwards.
CCGATCGCTGCGGCGAGCGCGCTGCGGGCGGCCGCTCGAGTCTCTTCGCTCGGCCCCGGCGGCTCGAAACGGTGACGTCTCAGCAGGTCAAGCTCGTGGGTCATCTCGTGCTCCCGGTATCGATGGGTGGCGTGGGGTCGCTTGTGAGGTTCGGCTCGCCGAGCTCTGCCTGCAGATGCCGGCGGGCCCGCGCGAGGCGTGAGCGCACCGTCCCCAGCGGGATCTCGAGCGCCTCGGCGATCTCCTCATAGGAGAGCTCCTCCCAGGCGTACAGCAGGAGCGCGTCGCGCTGGCCCGCCTCGAGGGCCGCGAGTGCTGTCGACAAGCGCTCGGTCGATGGGCCGGATGCATCGTCGTGAGCGGCCGACGTGGACAGCTCGGTGGTCAGACGGAGCGCAAGCCGGCCGTCGCGACGCGCGGCCCGGCCACTCTCACGAAGCAGGTTCGCGGCGATGCCGTACAGCCATGGCCTGGCGCTCGTGGACTGCGGCCGGTAGCTGCAGCGGCGCTCGAAGGCGATCACGAACGTCGCCGATGCGAGGTCATCGGCCTGGGCGCCGGCGGTACGGCGGGCGAGGTAGCGGTGAACAGCCGTGTAATGACGGTCGAAGATCGCCCCGAACCGCTCCGGGCGCTGCAACGAGCCGGCGATCGTCGCGCTGTCGGACGGCCGGTTCTCAGACGCAGCACTGTCGGGCGGCGCGCTGTCGGGCGTTCCGGGTTCGGCGGCGGGGCTGCCCATCGCTGCCTATTGTCCGGACGGGGCAGAAAAGTTCCCGGGCGCCGCCCAGCCGGTGCGGCTTGGCGGCAGTCCCCGCCCGCTACGCGGTCAGGCGGGCTGCCACAGCTCGACCCGATTGCCCTCGGGATCGGTGACCCAGCCGAAGCGCCCGACACCCTCCATCTCCTGCGTCTCCTCGGCCACGTCCGCGCCCTTGGCGCGCAGCTGCGCGAGCATCGCATCCAGGTCGCGGACCCGGAAGTTGAGCATCGTCTGCTGGGCGAGGGACCCGAAGTAGTCGGTCTCGGACTCGAACGTCGCGAATACCGTCGGCCCGGCTTCCTGATGCCACAGGCCGTTCTCGTCGGCGTCCAGGCCGAGGCAATCGCGATACCACGCACCCAGGGCCGCGGGGTCGGCGGCGCGCATGAAGTACCCGCCGATTCCGAGCACGCGTTGCACGAGGCTATCTTCCCAGCACGGCGGTCACCACGACCGGCGGGATCACGAAAACACCCAGGGCCTTCGGAGGACAGCGTGAGCGATACGGGCGCCGGACAGGGAAAGGTGGTCGTGAACAGGTGCATGTCGCTTGACGGCTTCATCGCCGCCGCGGGCCACGTGATGGACTGGGGCGAGGGTCGCCAGCTCGCCGACTTCGTCGACCCGGATGACTTCCACGAGGTGGCAGCGGCCACCGGAGCGATGCTCGTCGGCCGGCGCACCGCCGACGTCGGAGAGCGGATGCAGGCCGAGAAACCGGGCAGCGTCGACTACCCCTTCTCCGGCCCCGTGTTCGTACTGACCCACCGGCCGCCCGAGTCGCCGAACCCCGGCATCACATACCTCTCGGGCAACATCGGGGAGGCGGTCGCCACCGCGCGCAGCGCCGCAGGCGCCAAGGACGTCGAGGTCCTCGGTGCCGACGTGGCCGGCCAGTGTCTGCGGGCGGGCCTCGTTGACGAGATCCTCGTCTACGTAGTGCCCGTACTGCTCGGAGACGGCATCCCGTTCTCGGCGCCCAGCCTTCCCAGGATCGACCTGGAACCGATCAGCACCACGCGCTCGCGCAGCGCCACGATCCTGCGGTTCCGCGTCGGCAGGTGATCGGTCACCCCTGGCGGGCGATCAGGGGCGCGGGTGCAAGACCATGCTGAGCACCTCGTCTCGGAGCTCAGGGAGGACCCGGTGGCAAGACCGCCCTCGCCACGCGGCGCTACTGTCACGGGATCGGTCGCGAGCACTCTCAGCCTGACCTGCGACACGTAACCCTCCACGGCCACCGCGTGGCCTACCGGCAGGCCGGCGACGGCCCGACGGTGGTGCTGATTCACGGGATCACGGCCGACTCGAGGACGTGGAGTCGGGTGATGCCCTCGCTCGCGCGCCGTTTTACGGTGATCGCGCCGGACCTCGCGGGTCACGGCGGATCGGACAAGCCCAAGGGCGACTACTCGCTCGGAGCGCACGCCAGCGCAATTCGCGATCTGCTGCTCGCGCTCGGCCACGACCGCGCGAGCATCGTCGGGCACTCGCTCGGCGGCGGCATCGCGATGCAGTTCTCCTACCAGTTCCCCGAGCGCTGCGAGCGGCTCGTACTGGTCGACAGCGGGGGCCTCGGACGCGATGTGAGTCTTCTACTGCGCGCCGCCACGCTGCCCGGCTCGGAGTTCGTGCTGCCGTTGCTCGCAGCCACCCGCCTGCTCGATGCCGGGGAGCTCGTCGCCGGGCTGCTGGGCCGGGTCGGCCTGCGCGCCCGCACCGACCTGGAGGAGATGGCACGTGGTCACGCGACGCTCGCGGACGCCGGGGCACGGGCGGCCTTCGTGCACACGCTCCGCTCGGTCGTCGAGCCCGGCGGGCAGCGCGTGGATGCCTCCGATCGGCTGTACCTGGCACAGCACATCCCGTTCCTGCTGCTCTGGGGTGAGCGGGACTCGATCATCCCCGTCTCGCACGCCCACGCGACCCACGAACAGGTACCCGGCAGCCGCCTGGAGATCCTCTCCAGAATCAGGGCACTTTCCGCAGCTGGACGAGCCCGAGCGCGTGATCGACGTGCTGGTCGACTTCATCGACTCGACCGAGCCGGCGGCGCTCGACGCCGAGCGCTGGAGCGGGCTGCTGAGCGGGCAAAAACCGCGGTGACAGATGACGCGGCGGGGATCCACCTCCCGGTCCGGTCCCCGCCTCTCTCTGGACTGGCGAGCACCCGCTCAGCAGCCAACGGCGTCGCGTAGCGTCCGGCACGCCTGTGCCATCCGAACGGCCGACAGCCCGGTCACCCGACGGCGAAAGGCGTGCCGCGGGAGCGTGTGTAGGTTGTCGAAGTTGACGACACAAGCCGTCGGAACGCCATCCTCGTCGGGGTTGAGCTCCAGCTCAGAAACCAACCCGCGATACGTTCGCGTAAGCCCAGCCACGACCACCGAGCCAATCCGAGCCGCGACGGGATCGCGCGTGAGCACCAGAACGGGTCGGTCGCCACCGGGGGTCGCCGCGAACCAGACCTCGCCTCGCTTTATCGCCCCCACTCCGACCAATCCTCGTCGGGCCCCCAGTCGGCGATGGAGGACAGCGAACGCTCGGTGTCACTGAGCGGCTGGCGCTGCCATGCCTCGATGTCGTGCTCGCTGCTGAGGGCGGCCAGGTGACGGTGGACCGCGTCGCGGAGGAGTTCTGAACGCTCGATGCCCAAAGCCTGCGCCCATCGCTGAAGCGCGGCCGCCTCGTCGTCCTTCACCCTGAAGCTGACCATTGTCATACGGTCAGGCTATCATGTAATACAGCGGTGGGGGCGGTGGTCGACAGGCGCGAAACCAGGCGCCGAAAACGGCATCGTAGAGCCTTCGCTTCAGCTCGCGAGCACAATCTGCGACCGCCGTGCGTACGTGAAAATAGAGGCACGAGCAGCCGCGGCGGGCGCGCGCCGAAGCGTCAGGGCGGCCGCTTCAGGCGTCGCTCAACCCGCTGACACACTTTAGGCCGCGAGTGCGATTTATCAGCAGTGGGACCCGATTACGCCAACGCACCAGACGCAGAGCTGATCGGCGCAGGGCGGGCTGATGCATTTGCGGTGGTCTACGACCGGCATGCCGCGGCGATCTACAACTGGGCCCGGTCGAGGGTCGGCGACCACGCGGCCGATCTAACCGCCGAGACGTTCGCCCGCGCTTGGCTCTCGCGCCGCGCGTTCACCGACCGTGCCGAGGGCTCCGCGTTTCCATGGCTGTTGGGCATCGCGCAGAACCTGTTGCGTGACTCGCTGCGCAGGCGTCGGATCGAGGACAGGGCGAGGGCGCGGCTCGGGCTGCCGCGAGAGCTTGCGACCGATGTGGGCTATGAGCTCGTGGAGGAGCGTCTGTCGCTGCCCGAGGCGGCGCTGGAGGCGATCGCCGACCTGCCCGAGGCTGACCGCCAGGTGCTTGACCTGCGCGTCGTCGAGGGACGGCCCTACAGCGAGATAGCGGCGGAGCTGAGCTGCACCAAGGTCGCCGCCCGCCTCCGGGTCTCACGTGCACTACGCCGTCTGAACATCGCAATCGGAGGAAACCAATGAGAACCGATAACCCCGACATCCTGGTCAGCTACCGCAGCCAACTCCACGCCGCGATCGAGCGCGATCTCGCCCGCGGCACCCGCACCGGCCGCATGAAGCGCCGGGCGCTGGCGCTCAGCGTGCCGGCCACAGTGGCGGCCGCCGCCGTCGCGACCATGCTTCTGACCGCCGGCGGTGCCTCCGGGCCGAGCTCGGCGAGCGCTGCGATCATCCGCCACGTCCGTGACGAGTTGACCGCCCCGGCAGGCTCGATTCTGCACGAGTCGGCCACCGTCACGCTCCCCGATGGTTCCTCGATGCCATTCGAGCTCTGGGTGCAGACCGGCGGGACGGGCGTCTACCGCGTGATCAAGGACGGGCAAGAGGTCAGCCTCTCGGACACCGAGAACGAGATCTACGACGCGTCGACGAACACGGTCACGGTCTCGCCGCTCCCGCCGGCGATCCACCAGCTCGAGGTCTCAAAGGGGGGCGATCCGGCTGCCGAACTGAAGCGGATGGTCGCGTCGGGCCAGGCCACCGCGACGCCGACCACGTACAACGGAACCCCGGCGTACAAGCTCAGCGTGAACTCGTCGAGCGAGACGCTCCTGAACGGCACCGCGTACGTCGCCCGCAGCGACTACCGGCCGCTCGAGCTCGACTCCGCCGCACATCCCGGCGCCAAAGTCGTGTTCTCGACGTACGAGTACCTCCCTGCGACCCCGGCCAACGACGCCCTGCTCGCCGTCACGAGCGCTCATCCGGGCGCGACGGTCGCGAACCAGCCGTGAACCAGCCGGGCTAGCACCCACAGCCTGCCGGGCGGGCCTCCCAGAGGCGCGTCCGGCAGGCCTCACGCGGTTCGGGGAGGCGCGGCTTCAGCTGAAGTCAGCGACGCACGTTTCCCGAACCCGGCTGGATGGGCAGCCACCCGTTGCTCGCCGCCCCCAGCGGCTGCGAAGTTCGCGGTCTTCGCAGCGTTTCGTCGGAAAGTGGAGACGGCGGGAATCGAACCCGCGTCCGTGACCGCGTCAGAGTGGCTTCTACGAGCGTATCCGGCGCTCTGATCTCACCCTTCGCTCGCCACGCCGGCGGGGTTGCGAAGGGCCAGCCTCCTGAGATTTCCCCGCATTGGCGGAGGCGGACCGCCGCGGGTTAGCCTGCTATCTGATCCCGGTGTTCTCCGCCGCAGGCGAGCGAAGGCCGAGACCTCACGGCTTAGCTATTGACTAAGCGGCGAGGGCGTACTCGTGAGAGTCCGCACTTATGGTTTTCCGGGGGTTTTACGAGGCCTCCCGGAACCTCGACTCGCGACCACCCTCACGGAACCAGCCACGTCGAAGCCTGTCGTCCCCAAGGGTGTATGTCTGCCACCGAGTCTAGCGGCGCAGGTGCGCTGAGCGCACAAAAAACAGACGCGGCCCCGAGCTAGTTCGAGGGCCCAGGCCTCCGGGCCGTTAAGCCCCTCGGCGCTGGGCGGCGCGGCCTCACACCTCGTCGGCCTCGCTCTTCTGTCTAGCCCGGTTCCGCGTCTGGAAGGCAACCTAGAGGGGTCCCGGAACTCGGTCAAGGGGGGCCCTCCGATCCTTCCCGCACCCTCCGCGAAAAGCCGCCACCGGGGGGTCGCCTGCGGTCCTGAGGACACCGGATGGGCACGCTCGTGGATGCCCTATGGCCCCTGCAAAACACTGCGTCGTTGAGGAAGCCCTTAGCGAGCCTGCGAAGATGATCTGGATGGACAACGAGGATCTGACGATCCCGACCGTGCCGGTCGCACCCGGAGTGGCGCGCGCGACGCAGACGTACCCGACATGGGCAACCGTGCCGGCACAGGCGCAGAGTTCACAGACGCTCGCAGAGCTGCCTCCGACCGCCGGCGAGCGCCCGGATCAGGCGTTCGGGGCCCCACGTCAGCGGGCGGGGGGTGGCATCCGCAAGCGCTTGAGCAGCGCGGCGGCCGCGGTCATGGCGGCGGTGGCCAAGTTCTGGGCTGCGATCAAGGGCTTGATCATCCTGCTCCCGAAAGCCAAGCTGCTGACCACCTCGGGCACCGCGCTGGTGTCGGTGGCCGCCTACTCCCTCTTCTGGGGCTGGACCTTCGCCGCCGGCTTCGTGTTGCTGATCTTCGTTCACGAGATGGGCCACGTGATCCAGCTGCGCCGTGAGGGCATCAAGGCCAGCGCGCCGATGTTCATCCCCTTCATGGGAGCGGTCATCAGTGCCCGCTCGCTGGGCGACAGCGCCGTCGCCGAGGCCCGGGTGGGGCTCGCCGGACCTGTCCTGGGAACGCTCGGAGCGGCCGTCTGCCTGGCCATCGGCGAGGCCACCAACAGCGACATGCTGCGGGCCCTGGCCTACGTGGGCTTCCTGCTGAACCTGTTCAACCTGCTGCCGGTCGTGCCCCTCGACGGCGGGCGGGCGATGGCGGCGATGTCGCCGTGGATGTGGTTCCTGGGCTTCGGCGTGCTGGTGGCGATGGTGCTGCTCGTCCCCAACCCGATCCTGCTGATCATCGTCGTGTTCGCCGGCTACGAGACCTACCGCCGCTGGAAGCTGCGCAAAAGCGGCTCGCTCCAGCAGGCGGCCTACTACCGCGTGGCCCCTCGCCACCGTCTGATGGTGGCCGGTGTCTACATCGGCCTCGTCGTCCTGCTCGCACTCGGGATGCACGAGGCCCACATCCTCTCCACGGGCTCGCACAGCTTCAGCTCGATCTAGCGGCCACCGCGCCGGCGCCGGCAATCTGCGTCGGGGGCCGCCGCGCTCGGGCTAGCGCCGGGCTTCCCTGACGGCTCGTTCCATCTCGCGCTTGGTCTCGCGCTCGCGGATCGTCTGGCGCTTGTCGTAGAGGTCCTTGCCGCGCGCGAGGGCGATCTCGACCTTGGCGTTGGAGCCGGAGAAGTAGATCCTGGTGGGGACGATCGTGAGCCCTCGCTCCTGGGTCTGGGAGCCGAGGCGCTCGAGCTCGCGACGGTGCAGGAGCAGCTTGCGGGGGCGCTCTGGGTCGTGGTTCTCGCGCGATGCGGGTGCGTAGGGCGGGATGTGGACCGAGTGCAGCCACAGCTCCCCGTCGCGCATCGAGGCGTAGCCGTCCTTCAGCTGCGCGCCGGAGGTCCGCAGCGACTTGACCTCGGTGCCCTCGAGCACGATGCCGGCCTCCAGGCGCTCGCTGAGGTGGTAGCGGTGACTGGCGTAGCGGTTTGACGCCACGTCGCCGGCTCCGATCTTGCGCTTGCCCTTTCCCTTTGCCATCGGCTGTCGCTGAGCCTAGATGGTTGATTCCAGCCAGGCGCCCGTGCGTGCGGGACGTGCCCGCTCCTAGCCCGCGGGCGAGAGATCAACGCGCCCGCGGATCGCCTCCACGCGCTCCACGCGGACGGTCAGCGGCTGGCCGAGGCGGATGCTCGAGCCGCTGCGCTCGCCGCTCAGGATCGTGCCCTCCTCGTTGAGCTCCCACCACTCCCGGCCCCGCTCCGGCGTCCCGCCGCGACCGCCGCGACCCGTGCGTCCGTCGCGCCCGCCGCGGGTGGGGGCACCGGGCCGCTCCCGGCGGGCGGCGGCGGCAGCCAGCACCCGCACGGGCAGCATCCCCTCGAACGGCAGCTCGGTCTGGGGCGGCGGTGCGGAGGAGAAGGCCACGAACGCACCCGCCGAGATCAGCCCCACGACCTCGCCGGCGAAGGTCCGGCCCGGTCCCTCAGCTCGCAGCATGCGCTCGAGCAGAAAGCAGCGGGCCACATCGTCGGCGTCGCGCTCGATCGTGGCGGCGTCGCGCTCGCGGTCGGAGGTCCAGGCGCCGAGCTCTCCGAGGTCTGCGGCCCGGGGCGCGTGCTCCTCCCCGCCCAGCGTGGACAGCAGCGCCCGGTGGCAGACGATGTCGGGATAGCGGCGGATCGGGGAGGTGAAATGGCAGTAGGTGCTCGTCCGCAGGCCGGCGTGACCGAGGTTGACGGGTGAGTAGTAGGCCTGCCTGAGCGAGCGCAGCACGAGCGAGCCGAGGGCGATCCGCCCGCGTCCGGCGCGCCGCGTGTGCCGCTCCACCGCCTGGGAGATCACGCCGATGAGCTCCGCCGCCTGGGAGGGGGACATCGGATCGGGAAGCGCCGGGGTTGGCACCTCCAACGAGGCCAGCTGCTCCACCAGCCGCACGATCCGGGCCGGCTCGGGGCGCTCGTGGACGCGGTACAGGCAGGGGGTGCCGCGAGCGGACAGCAGCGAGGCCACGGCTTCGTTGGCGGCGATCATCAGGTTCTCGATCAGGCGATGGGACTCCGTCTGCTCGCGCGGCTCGATCGCGACCGGCTCGCCGTGCTCGTCGAAGCTGAACTCCGGCTCCTGGGATTCGACCTGCAGCGCACCCGCCCGTTCCCGAGCCCGCGCGAGCGCCGCGGCCGCCTGCCGGGCACAGTCCAGCGGCTGGGCCCAGGGGTCCCGGGCGCGCTCCTGACCGGCGAAGATGCGATCCACGCCGTCATAGTCCAGGCGCACGTCGGAGCGGATCAGCGAGCGGTAGAAGGCGCTGCTGCGGACCCGTCCGGTCTGCAGCTCGAGCTCGAGCTCGACCGTCACCGCCAGGCGGTCGGCCCCGGGCATCAGCGAGCACGCGTCGCTGGAGAGGGCGTGCGGGAGCATCGGCTCGACCGCTCCCGGGACGTACACGCTCGTGGCTCTGCGCCGGGCCTCGCGGTCCAGCCCGCCGCCCTCCGGGACGTGGGCGCAGACGTCCGCGATGTGCACCCAGATCCTGCAGGCGCCATCCGACGAGGCCTCGGCGGAGATCGCATCGTCGAAGTCGCGGGCGCTGGTGGGGTCGATCGTGAAGGTGGGCAGTGAGCGCAGATCGCGCCGATCGCCCGAGGACCGTGCGGCGGCGATCGGCGCCTCGCGCGCCTGCAACTCCAGCCCATCGGAGAACGTCCGGCGCAGTCCGCGATCGAGCATCAGCGCCTCGATCACGTCACGGGCCCGGTCGGGGCGGCCGACCCGCCGCAGCACGCGCGGCCCCGATCCCTTGCGTCCGCGTGCCTGGACGAGGACGATGTCACCCGCTTTCGCGCCGCTGCCGCCGCCGCGGGCCGGCCCGACCACCACTGCCGCAGAGGCCCCCCGCCGGCCGGGCCGGCTGGCGGGGTCCTCGCCCGCGAACATCCGCTCGGCGGTGAGGAAGCGCCCGCGGCGCTCGAGCAGGGCCACGTAGGTGCCCGGGCCACGCGCCGAGCCATCCCTGGAATCGCTCGCCCCGCGCCGGGGCCCGGCGCTCACCTGACTTTGGCAGCCAGCGTTTCCAGCGCCACCTTCAGCCCTTCGCCCCCATCAAGCCCTTTCTTCACGAGCACTTCGGGTTTCACCCCGGCCCCCTGGCGGACCCCTCCCCCGCCGAGGTTGCGGCCGTTGGGCGTGAAGTACTCGCCGACGGTGATGTCGAGGGCGCCGCCGTTGGCGAGTTTCTCCTCCTCCTGGAAGACGCCCTTGCCGAAGGTGTGGCTGCCGACCACGGTGGCACGGCGGTGATCCTGCAGGGCGGCGGTCACGATCTCCGCGGCCGAGGCGGTGTTGGAGTCGACCAGCACGACCGCGGGGATCGAGGGGCTGATCGCTCCGCCGGTCGCCATCAGCGTCTGGCGGGGCTGGGTGCGCCCGCTGGTGGTCACGATCACGCCGTGGGGGATGAAGATGCTCGCGATCAGCTGCGCCTCCTCGACCAGCCCGCCGCCGTTTCCGCGCAGGTCCAGCACGATCCCGCGGGCGCCTTCCTTGAGCGCCTTCTCGACGGCCTGGCGCACTTCCACGTGCGCCCCCGGCGTGAAGGAGGCGAGCGCCACGACGCCCAGCTTCTTGCCGTGGAAGGTGTCGGTGGCCGACGCGACCACGGGCTCGGACACGAGCGCGCGCGTGATCCGCACGGTTCGCGGCGGCTTGTGGGTGCGGGTGCCGGGGGGGCCTTCGATCTGGAGCACCACGTCGGTACCCGGATTGCCCTTGATCAGGGCCACCGCCTGGTCACGGGAGAGCCCGTGCAGGGGGCGCCCGTTGACGGCCACGATCACTTCGCCCGGTCTGCAGGCCGGCTCGCGCCGCGGGCGAGTTGTCGAATACGCGCGCGATCTGCAGGCCCCGGTGCATGTCGCCGACTTCGACCCCGATCCCGGCGAAGTGCGGCGGCAGCGTCGAATTCACGCAGTTCGCTCGGTGTGAGGTAGTGCGAGAAGCGGTCGTGGAGCCCGGCCACCATGCCGGCGATCGACGAGTTCGACAGCTGGGCCCCGGAGATCGGCCGGTAGTAGTCGCGCGCGATCCGCTTCATGGCTTCCTGGATCACCACCTGTCTGCTGGCTGGAGCCCGCGAAGCGAGCGCATGAACCCGGGCAGGTCTTCCGGGCGCCCGCCGAGCCAGATGCCGAGCAGCAGCACGGCGATCGGGACGAGCACGATCGCCAGCCAGCGGGCGCGGCGGGGTTTGGCTTCGGAGGAGGTCATCTGGAGGCGTTTCCAGCGTAGTCGAGCGACTGGCGGGCTTCGCCACCAGGGAAGGCCGCGCGGGTGCTCTAGGGTGGCAGGCGAATGGCCCGCCTGAGCACGAGCACCGTCCCCCAGAACGGGCTGCCGCTGCACCGCATCGAGCTGCCCGGCACGCGCGCGCTGACGGTGCTCGTCGCCTTCGACGCCGGGGCCCGCAACGAGCGCCCCGAGGAGAACGGCATGGCCCACTTCCTCGAGCACCTCGTCTTCAAGGGCGGCGAGAAGCTACCCCACCTACAAGGACGTCAACGAGACCGCCGAGCGGCTCGGCGGCGTGCTCAACGCCTACACCAGCCACGACCTCGTCGCCTTCCACATCACCGTCCGGGCCGAGAGCGCAGCCGCAGGCGATCGACCTGCTCAGCGACTTCGTCGGGCGGCCGCGGCTCGACGCCGAGGAGCTCGACCGCGAGCGCGGCGTCGTGATCCAGGAGATCAACCGCGCCTACGACCAGCCCTCGATGGTCGCCGAGTACCTGATCGACCGTGCCGCCTTCGGCGAGCACCCGCTCGGGCGCACCGTGCTCGGCCCCGAGGAGAACCTGCGCAGCTTCACGCGCGAGGGGATCCTCGCCTTCCGCGAGCGCCGCTGGGCGGGCGCGCGGGCGGCGCGTTCCTGGCCGGCAACCTCGACCACCTGCCGCCCGAGAGCGAGCTGCACGAGCGCTCTCGGCGCTTCCCGGCGCTGCCGGAGCCGGACCCGTACGTGCCGGCCGGCGAGCCTTCGAGCCGCAGACGCTGGTCGAGGAGCGCGAGACCAACCAGTCGCACCTGCGCATGATCTACCGGCCCGACGTGCGACGTGGCCGACCGAGCGCCAGCGCGCCGCGCTGGCGATCTACTCGACGCTGCTCGGCGGATCGATGGGCTCGCGCCTGTTCGACGAGATCCGCGAGAAGCGCGGCCTCTGCTACTCGGTCTCCGCGATCAACCACGCCTTCGCCGACGTGCCGATCCTGCAGCTCGGCTCGGGCCTGGAGTCGAGCAAGTGCATCGAGGCCTACACGCGGATGCGCGAGATCGTCGACGAGCTGCGCAGCGAAGGACCGACCGAGGAGGAGGTCGAGCGCGCGCGCGCCTACGCCGCCGGGCGGCTGCGTGCTGGCGTTCGAGAACACGAGCGCGGTCGCCCGCCACGCCGCCACGCCAGCAGATCGTCTTCGGCGAGGACATCGACCCGGACGCGGCGATCGCGGCGCTCGACGCGGTCACCTTCGAGGAGGTCGCCGAGGTCGCCGCGAGGCATCGGCGAGAAGCTCGCCGTGGCCTGCGTCGGCCCGCACACGGCCGACGAATTCTGAAGCGTCGGCCCGCGCCTGGCCCGCCGCCGTGCCGGGCCGGCGAGCGCCGTCTCAGCCGATCGCGACCATGCGGTCGATCGGCACGCGCGCGCGCTCGGCGAGGTCCTCCGGGACCGCGCACCTCGAACGCATCTCCGCAGCGCGTCGCGCAGCTTCGGGCAGCGTGATCATCTTCATGAAGTGGCAGGAGGCCTCGGCGTTGGCGGGGATGAACTCCACCTCGCGGCGCGGCCATCTGCAGCGGGTAGAGCATCCCGACCTCGGTCGCGACGACCGCCCGCGTGGGCCGCCGGCACCTGCCCGTCCCGCCGCGCCCTGTTCGACGGCGTGGGCGTAGGCGAGCATCCCCCCGGTCGAGAGCATGTGCACGCCCTCGTCGGCGACATCCCCGGCGGCGACGTACTCCATCACGCTCGTCGAGCAGCCGCACTCGGGGTGGATCAGCATGCTCGGCCCCGGGATGCGCGGCGCGGGTGGCTTCGATGTCCGCCGGGCGGATGCCGGCGTGGACGTGGCACTCGCCGTCCCACACGTGCATGCGCCGGCCCGAGCTCCTTCTCGACGTAGGCGCCGAGCCACATGTCGGGCCCGAACAGGATCTCCGTGTCCGGGCCGTGGGTCGCGTAGATGTGGCGCACGACCTCGACGGCGTTGGCGGAGGTGCAGCAGTAGTCGGTCAGCGCCTTGACCTCGGCGGTGGTGTTGACGTACATCACCACGACGCCACCGCGGGTAGCGCTCCCGCCAGTCGGCGAGCTGCTCGGCGTCGATCGAGTCGGCGAGCGAGCAGCCGGCGTCGAGATCGGGGATCAGGACGGTCTTCGACGGGCACAGGATCGAGGCGGTCTCGGCCATGAAGTGCACGCCGCAGAAGACGATCGCCTCGCCGCTCGGCGGCCGCCGCCCGGCGCGAGAGCCCGAGCGAGTCGCCGACGTAGTCGGCGACGTCCTGGATCTCCGGCAGCTGGTAGTTGTGGGCGAGGATCACCGCGCCGCGCTCGGCCGCGAGCGCCCGCACCTCCTCCTGCAGCTCGCGCTGATCTCCTGCCGGCGGACAGGGCCTCGGCGCGCTGGTGCCTGAGGATGCGTGCCATCGGGCAGGTTCATCGGCAGAGCCTTCAGGTGCATCGGAGAGGATCGAGGGCGGGCGCCGAGTGCGTCAGCGCCCCCATCGAGATCCATTCTACCCCCGTGGCCGCACCGCCCGGAGCGTCTGCGAGCGTCACGCCGCCGCTCGCCTCGAGCTCGGCGCGGCCTGCCACCTGCGCGACCGCGGCGCGCAGCTGCTGCATCGTCCATGTTGTCGAGCAGCAGCCGCGGCGCGCCCGCGGCGAGCGCCTGCTCGATCTCGTCGGGGTCGCGAACCTCGACCTCGAGCGTCCCCGCCAGCTCCGGTGCGGCCGCGCGCACGCGCTCGATCGCCTGCGGCGATCCCGCCCGCGGCGGCGATGTGGTTCTCCTTGATCAGGATCCGCGTCATACAGGCCGGCGCGGTGGTTGTGCGCGCCGCCCGCCGCTGACCGCGCGCCTTCTCGAGCGCCCGCAGCCCGGGGGTCGTCTTGCGCGTGTCGAGCACCTGCGCCCGCGGTCCCCTCCAGCTCGCGCGCCGCCCGGGCGGCCGCCGTCGCCACCCCCGAGAGGTGGGCCAGGAAGTTGAGCGCCGTGCGCTCGCCGGTCGAGCAGCGCGCGCGCGCTGCCCCTGCAGGCGCAGCACCGCCCCGCCCTCGCGCCACACGCCCTCCTGCACGTCGCGCGCGATCTCGACCTCGGCGTCCAGCAGCTCGAAGGCCAGCTCGGCGGGCGCGCAGGCCGTAGATCACCCCGGGCTGCTTCTGGATGATCACGCCCTGCGCGAGCGCCCCCTCGGGGACCGTCGCGAGCGTGGTCACGTCGCCGGCGCCGACATCCTCCCGTAACGCGCCCTCCACGAGCGCGAGGAGGTCCTCCTGCACCGGCTACTCCCCGCCGGCCGCCCGCTGCAGCAGCAGGGCGCGGACGAAGCCGTCGAGGTCGCCGTCGAGCACCCGCTGCACGTCGCCGACCTCCTCGCCGGTGCGGTGGTCCTTGACCATCGAGTACGGGTGTAGCACGTAGGAGCGGATCTGCGAGCCGAAGTTGACGTCCTGGGCCTCCCCCTTCTCGCGCCGCGATCTCCTGCTGGCGTTCGCGCTCCTGGCGCTCGAGCAGCTTCGCGCGCAGCATCGCCATCGCCGTCGCCCGGTTGGAGGACTGGGAGCGCTCGTTCTGGCACTGCACCACGATCCCGCTGGGCACGTGGGTGATCCGTACCGCCGAGTCGGTCTTGTTGACGTGCTGGCCGCCGGCGCCCGAGGCGCGGTAGGTGTCCACCTGCAGGTCGTCCTCGTCGATCTCCACCTCTCCCGTGTCCTCGACCACCGGAGCCACCTCGACGCCGGCGAAGCTCGTCTGGCGCCGGTGGGCGGAGTCGAAGGGCGACAGCCGCACCAGCCGGTGGACCCCCCGCTCGGCCCCGAACAGGCCGTAGGCGTTCTCGCCGTTGACGCGGAAGGTGGCCGACTTGATGCCCGCTTCCTCGCCCGGCGCTCAGCCTCCAGCAGCTCGACCTGGAAGCCCCTGCGCTCGGCCCACCGCATCAGCATCCGCAGCACCATCTCGGCCCAGTCCTGCGCGTCGGTCCCCCCCGCCCCGGCGTTGACGTTCACGAGCGCGTCGCCGGTGTCGTAGCGCCCGGAGAACAGGCGCTGCTCCTCGAGCTCGCCCAGCCGCGCCTCCACCGAGGCGATCTGCTCGTCCACCTCGGCCGCGACGCTGGGGTCTTCGAGCGCCATCTCAGCCAGGCCCTCGAGGTCCTCGACATCACCGGCGAGCGTGTCGAAGACCTCCAGGCGGCGGCTGGCACGGGCGTGCTCGGCGCTGACCGAGGCGGCCCGCTCGGAGTCGTCCCAGAAGCCCTCGGCGCCCATCTCGGCCTCGAGCTCGGATACGCGGTTGCTCAGCGCGGGCGGGTCAAAGATAGTCCGCCAGCAGCTTCATCTGCTCGCGGATCGCGGCCAGCCGCTGGGGGGTCGACTCGCTGGGAGCGGCGGTGGCCATATGGGGCACGCTAGCACCCGCGTGAGCGGGCCCTCAGGCGCCGTGGCACTTCTTGAACTTCTTGCCGCTCCCGCACCAGCAGGGGTCGTTGCGCCCGACCTGCTGGTCGTCGGCCAGCACCCGCTGCTCGATCACCGGCATCTCTTCGTCGGGTTCGTCGTAGACGGCGGCGCCGCCGCCGACACCCGCCGCGGCTGCCGCCGAGGCCAGGGCACCGGCTCCGGCCACGCTGTGGCCGCCGGAATAGGAGACGCGACCACCGCGGGTGGCGTTGCCCGAGGCCTGGAAGGACGGAGCCTGGGGCCCGCCGCCGTTCTGGTCTTCGACGTTGACCTCGACGTTGAAGATCATGCGCGCGAAGTCCGTCCAGACGCTGTTCATGAGGTCGCCGAACAACGTGAAGGCCTCGTTCTTGTACGCCACCAGCGGGTCGATCTGGGCGAAGCCGCGGAGGTGGATCCCTTCCCGCAGGTAGTCCATGTCGAACAGGTGCTCGCGCCAGCGTTCGTCGATGATCTGGAGCAGCAGGAAGCGCTCCAGGGCTCCCATCAGCTCCTCCCCGAGCGACTCCAGGCGGGCGTCGTAGCGAGCCATCGCTTCTTCCACGATGCGGTCGGTGAGCCACACCCGGTCGGTCTGCCCGGCGTCGAGGTCCTCGCTGGTGAGCTCCAGCGGGAACAGCTGCCCCAGCGCCGTGAAGAGGCCGTCGATGTCCCAGTCGTCGAGGAAGTCCCCGGGGGTGTACTGGTCGACCGTGCGCTCGATCACCTGCGCAACTTCCCGTCGGGCCTCCTCGCCAAGGCTCTTGCCCTCGAGCACCTCGTCGCGGTAGGCATAGATGACCCGCCGCTGCTCGTTCATCACGTCGTCGTACTCGAGCACCTGTTTACGGGCCAGGAAGTGCTGCTCCTCGACCTTGCGCTGGGCTTTCTCGATCTGTTTGGAGAGCATCCCGGCCTCGATCGGTTCCTCGTTGCCCTCCTCGTCCACGCCGCCGAGGCGGTCGAGGATCTTGTAGATGCGGTCGCCGGCGAACAGCCTCACGAGGTCGTCCTCGGCGGACAGGAAGAAGCGTGACTCGCCCGGGTCGCCCTGGCGCCCGGCGCGCCCGCGCAGCTGGTTGTCGATGCGCCGGGACTCGTGGCGCTCGGTCCCGCAGATGAACAGGCCGCCGGCGGCGAGCACCTGCTGGTGGGCCTGCTCGAGCTCCGCTTCCACCTCGGGCAGCACGTCCAGCAGGCGCCGCTCACGCTCGAGCGGGTCGTCGGATTCGAAGCCTTCACGCGCGAGCCGCTGGGCCGCCAGGTGCTCGGGGTTACCCCCGAGCTTGATGTCGACCCCGCGACCCGCCATGTTGGTGGCGATCGTGACGGCCCCCGGCTGGCCGGCCTCGGCGACGATCTCCGCCTCCCGCGCGGCGTGCTCGGGCTTCGCGTTCAGCACCGTGTGCTCGATGCCGAGCTTGCGCAGGCGTTCCCCCAGCAGCTCGGAGACCTCGACCGAGATCGTCCCCACCAGCACCGGCTGGCCGTTCTCGTGGCGGGCGGCGATCTCTTTGAGGACCGCGTTCCACTTGCCCTCTTTGGTCTTGTAGACCTGGTCGTTGCGATCGTCGCGGATCATGTCCCTGTTGGTCGGCACCTGGATCACCGGGAGGTTGTAGATCTTCATGAACTCCGTCGCCTCGGTCAGCGCCGTACCGGTCATCCCGGCGAGCTTGTCGTAGAGGCGGAAGTAGTTCTGGTAGGTGATCGTGGCCAGCGTCTGGTTCTCCTCCTGGACGGCCACGTGCTCCTTGGCCTCGACCGCCTGGTGGAGACCCTCCGACCAGCGGCGCCCCTCGAGGATGCGCCCGGTGAACTCGTCGATGATCTTGACCTCGCCGTCGATCACCGCGTAGTCGACGTCGCGCTTGTAGAGCGCCTCGGCCCGCAGCGACTGGATCAGGTGGTTGACGAGGTGGCCGTTCTCGGCCCGGTAGAGGTGGTCGATGCCGAGGTAGCGCTCGGCTTTCTCCACCCCCTGCTCGGTGATCGAGACGGTCTTGTGCTTCTCGTCGATCTCGAAGTCGAAGTCGGCCATGAACTGCTTCTTCATGCGCGGGTCCATGCCTTCGGGGGTCTTGCCGACTTTCATCTGCGGGGCCAGGCGGGCGAACTTGACGTACAGGTCGGCGGCCTGTTCGGGGGCTCCGGAGATGATCAGCGGCGTACGAGCCTCGTCGATCAGGATGTTGTCGACCTCGTCCACGATCGCGTAGGGGTGCCCGCGCTGGACCTTTTCGGTCAGGTCCTTGGCCATGTTGTCGCGCAGGTAGTCGAAGCCGAACTCCGAGTTGGTCCCGTAGACGACGTCGCAGGCGTAGGCGGCCTGCTTCTCGTCGTAGGCCTGCATGTTCTGGAGCACGCCCACACTGACCCCGAGCGCCTCGTAGATCGGGCTCATCCATTCCGCGTCACGACGAGCCAGGTAGTCGTTCACGGTCACCACGTGCACGCCCTTGCGCCGCGCCTCGGCCTCCGGCTCGGAGGGGTCCGGCGGGTGGACCGCGAGCGCGTTCAGGACGACCGCGAGCGTGGCCGTGAGGGTCTTGCCCTCGCCGGTCTTCATCTCTGAGATGTGGCCCTCGTGCAGCGCCATCGCTCCGATCAGCTGGACGTCGAAGTGGCGCATGGCCATCGTCCGCTTGCCGGTCTCACGGACGACCGCGAAGCACTCCGGGAGCAGCTCGTCGATGTCCTCGCCGGCGGCCGCCCGGGCGCGCAGCTCGTCCATGCGCTCGCGAAGCTCGGCGTCGCTGTCGTGTTCGAGCTCGGGCTCGAAGGCGTTGATCAGCGCCACGCGCTTCTGGTAGATCTTGAACTTCTTGGCCTCGCCGACGTTCAGCGCACGATCGAGCAGGGAGGGCATGGGCCAAGGATAGCTTCCGCCGGGGTGGCGAATCGCAGCAGCCCTCCGGCCACGGCGCCGGCCGTGGCCCCGTCTAGGTGGAGGCCAGCGGCCCTTCCTGGGCGGCGGATCGTGCCGCCCGCTCGGCGGCCGCGTGGGCCTCGCGGCGATGGCGCAGTTTGTCGCGATGGCGCTTGACCTGGCGAGCGAGCTCGTCGACCATCAGGTTCAGCGAGTGCAGCATCTCCGGGGACGCGTCGTGTGCTCGCAGCGTGACGCCCTTCAGGTACAGGGTCCCCTCGGCGACCTGGCAGTCGGTGACGCGGGGATTGGGCTCCTTGAAGATCTCAATCTCGAGCCTCGCCAGCTCCGAGACCTGGCGGGCGACCTTGCCCAGCCGGCGCTCGGTGTGGGACCGCAGCTCGTCGGTGACGGGCACGTTTCTGCCCTTGATCTCGATCTGCACCTTGACTCCCTTCGATCGTCCTTTGTCACGATGCTACGCCCGCCTTCGGCGAATGTAAATGGACCACGTGGACGGCTTTGGACGGCCGCCCCGAGCGTGCGAGAATCGCGACGAGCATGCAGCCCGACCTGTCCTGGTCGCCGACTCCGTGGATCCTCGTCGCGAGCGCGATCTTCATCGGGGTCTACGTGTGGCGCTGGCGGGCCGTCCGCCGTGCCGCCGGGCCCCGCCGCGCGGTGGAGGCGCCCGTGTGGCGGCTGGCCTGTGCGGTGGGGGCGCTGGTGGTGGCGCTGGCGGCCCTCGTCTCCCCCTTGGATTCGCTCGCCGAGCAGCTGTTCTTCATGCACATGATCCAGCACATGCTGCTGCTGGACATCGTCCCGATCCTCGCGATCGTGGCGCTCACGAAGGTGATCCTGCGCCCGCTGACGCGCTCGGTCTCGACGCTGGAGCGGCGCGCCGGGCCGCTCGCTCACCCCGCCTTCGCGGTGATCCTCTACGTGGGCGTGATCTGGGCCTGGCACATACCGGCGGCCTACGACGAGGCCGCCAGGCACGAAGGCATCCACGCGCTCGAGCACTTCAGCTTCCTGCTGGCGGGAGGGCTGTACTGGTGGCACTTGCTGTCCCCGATCCGGGCCCGCATGCGCCTCGGCGGCCTCGGACCGGTGGCCTACATGGCCTCCACGAAGCTGTTCGTCGGGGCGCTGGGGATGTTCCTGGCCTTCGCCCCCAGCACCCTGTATCCGTTCTACGCCGACCAGCAGCGCGTGTGGGGCATCTCCGCCGGCGAAGACCAGGCGATCGCCGGGCTGATCATGGCCGTCGAGCAGTCGCTGGTGATGGGGATCGCGCTGGTGGTGCTGTTCTTCGGCGCGCTGGCGGAGTCCGAGCGCGCCGAGCAGCGCCGCGAACGGCTCGAAGTGGTCCAGTAGGACCGCGGGGTCCCTCCTGGCCCCTGCCCGCGGGCCGGGGTGCCCTCCCGGCCCTGCCGGCGGGCCGCGCAGGTCCCCGGGGCTAGCCGCGCAGGCTCTGCAGGATTCCCTGGTGGCCGAGGATCGCGTCGATCGCGATCGAGCCCGGCGACAGCTCGGTGCCCGGCAGCACGATGCTCGAGCGCAGCTGCGAGCCGGCGCCCACGCGGGCGCCCCGGCCGAGGACCACGGGGCCGAGCAGGCGCACCTCAGAGCCGATCTGCACGTCACGGCCGATCCAGGCGGCGCCGTCGAGCTCGGTGTCGGGGGGCAGCTCCGAGCCGCCCGCCGCCAGCACCCCCGGCGCCAGCTCGCGCGCGTCGAGCGCCAGGTGAAGCTCGCCGGCGAGCGCGTCGAAGGTCCCCTGGCGAAGCTCTGACAGCGAGCCGACGTCGTTCCAGTAGTCGTGGATCTCGTGCACGTAGAAGGGGACGTCGTTCTCCAGCAGCGTCGGGAACACGTCCTGGGCCCAGTCCACGAAGTCCCGCGGCGGGAAGTAGTCGAAGATCTCCGGCTCGAAGATGTAGATCCCGCAGTTGCCCAGCCGCGAGAGCGCCTCCTCCGGGGCGGGCTTCTCCTGGAAGCCGGTGATGCGCCCGTCGCGGTCGTGCAACACGACGCCGTACTCGCGCGTGTCCTCTACCTCCTTGACGGCCAGTGTGGCGATCCCGCCGGCCGCCCGGTGGCGGGCGGCGAAGGCACCGAGGTCGATGTCCGTGAGCGCATCGCCGCTGATCACCAGGAAGGCCTCCTCGCCGAAGAACTCCGCGCAGGCCCGCACGCCGCCGGCGGTCCCGAGCAGCTCGGGCTCGTGGTGGTAGGACAGCCGCTCGCCGAAGAACTCCCGGATCGTGTCCGGGAAGTAGTGCAGGTTGGCGATCACCTGCTCGAAGCCGTGGCGGTCGAGCAGGTCGAGGATGTGCTCCATCACGGGCCGGTCCAGCACCGGCACCATCGGCTTGGTGATCTCGTAGGTCAGGGGGCGCAGGCGCGTGCCGAGGCCGGCCGCCAGGACCATCGCTCGCATCGGCTGGAGAGCCTCGTGATCGCCGCCGCCGGGGCGGGCGCTAGTAGCGGTAGTGGTCGGGCTTGAAGGGGCCGTCGACGGGAACGTCGATGTAGGCCGCCTGTTCCTCGGTCAGCCGCGTGAGCCTCGCGCCGAGGGCGTCGAGGTGCAGCAGCGCGACCTTCTCGTCGAGGTGCTTGGGGAGCACGTACACGCGCTTCTGGTAGTCCTCGTTCTTGGTGAAGAGCTCGATCTGGGCGATCACCTGGTTGCTGAAGGAGTTGCTCATCACGAAGCTCGGGTGCCCGGTGGCGTTGCCGAGGTTCAGCAGCCGCCCCTCGGACAGCAGGATGATCGCGTGGCCGTCGGGGAACACCCACTTGTCGACCTGGGGCTTGATGTTGACGCACTCGACTCCGGGCACGCGGGCCAGGCCGGCGATGTCGATCTCGTTGTCGAAGTGGCCGATGTTGCCGACGATCGCCTGGTGCTTCATGCGCTCCATGTCGGCGGCCCGGATGATGTCGCGGTTGCCGGTGGCGGTGATGAAGATGTCGGCCGTCTCGATCACTTCCTCCAGGCGCACCACCTGCAGGCCCTCCATCGCCGCCTGCAGCGCGCAGATCGGGTCGACCTCGGTGACCAGCACGCGGGCGCCCTGTCCGCGCAGCGACTCCACGCAGCCCTTGCCGACGTCGCCGAAGCCACACACGACGGCCACCTTGCCGCCGATCATCACATCGGTGGCCCGGTTGATGCCGTCGATCAGCGAGTGGCGGCAGCCGTAGAGGTTGTCGAACTTGGACTTGGTGACCGAGTCGTTGACGTTGATGGCCGGGAACAGCAGTTCGCCGCGGTCGACCATCTGGTAGAGCCGGTGTACGCCGGTCGTGGTCTCCTCGGTGACGCCCATGATGCCCTCGCCGATCCGCGTCCATCGCTGGGGGTCCTCGCCGAGCGAGCGGCCCAGCAGCCCGAGCACGATCGCGAACTCCTCGGAGTCGCTGGTGGAGGGGTCCGGGACGGAGCCCGCGCGCTCGTACTCGCCGCCCTTGTGCACGAGCAGGGTGGCGTCGCCGCCGTCGTCGAGGATCATGTTGGGGCCGTCCGAGCGCTCGCCGGTCTCGGGGTTGGGCCACAGCATGGCCTGTTCGGTGCACCACCAGTACTCCTCGAGCGTCTCGCCCTTCCACGCGAACACCGGCACCCCGTGGGGGCTCTCCGGGCTGCCCGAGGGTCCGACCGCGACCGCCGCGGCGGCGTGGTCCTGGGTGGAGAAGATGTTGCAGCTGCACCAGCGCACGTCGGCGCCGAGACAGGTCAGCGTCTCGATCAGGACCGCCGTCTGGACGGTCATGTGCAGCGAGCCGGTGATGCGGGCGCCCTTCAGCGGCTGGGCGTCGCCGTACTCGCGCCGCAGTGCCATCAGACCCGGCATCTCGTGCTCGGCGAGCGTGATCTCCTTGCGCCCGAAATCGGCGAGGGAGAGGTCGGCGACCTTGAAGTCGGCGGTGCGGACGGCCGTGCTGGTCGTTGCTGACACGGAGAAACCTCCTGTGAACTTAGGAGAGCGCCCTTGCTGCAGAGTGGGCGGCCGAGCGTGGCGGGACCGGAGCCCGTCGCAGCGCTCCTCGGCCGCACCGGACGCTAGCACAAGGCCTAGCCTTCGGCGAGCGCCGCCTTGAGCTCGTCGAGCACCCGTACCGGGCCCGGGTCGACTCCGCGCAGGGCGGCCAGGTAGATCGAGACGAGGTCGCCGAGCAGCACCAGCGAGACGACCCGCTCGATGCCCGTCTGCCCGCGCGTCTCCAGGCGGAAGCTGGCGGCCGCGTTGGGGGCGATCACGCTCTCGCTGAGGGCCATCCGCTCCTTCAGGCGCGGGTGTGCATCGGAGTCGTCGAGGAACACGGCCGAGAAGCGTCCCTGGGCGGCGGCCCCCTCCCAGCCCACGATCTCGTTGTGGTCCATCTCGGGGAGTTCGCTGGAGAAGCAAAGCTGCTTGGAGTTCTCGTTGATCTGGGTCTTCCAGCGGTAGGCGATCGGGGTCGTCAGGCCGGCGCCGGTGATCAGCGGGGTGGTGCCGTGGAGGCCGCGGGCGACGTCCTTGCCCAGCGACTGCTCGGGCGCGTCCGGGCCCCACTCGGCCACCAGCTGCTCGGTGTGGGAGGCCGCCACGTCGATCTCGGAGGTCATGCGAGGGCCCACGCCGCAGAGCGCTGCCACCTCCAGCGAGGCGACGATCATGTAGGCGACCGCCGCACGGGGCTGCAGGCCGCCGGGAAGCGGGATCACGGGGACGTTGTCGGCGCGGGCCATCTCGGCCAGGCGCCCCCCGGTGGTGGCGACGGTGCGCTTGGCCCCCAGCAGACCGGCGGATTCGTAGCAGGCGAGCGTCTCCTCGGTGTCGCCCGAGTAGCTGACGCACAGCACCATCGTGTCCGGGGTCGTCCAGGCCGGCAGACCGTAGCCGCGGGTCACGAAGATCGGCCGCGTGGACTGGTCGCCGAGGGCCGCGCGTGCCAGCGCGCCCCCGATCGCCGAGCCCCCCATGCCCGCCACCACCATGCCGGCGGGGGCGTCGCGCTCCTCCATGATCGCCGACTCTGCCCGCCAGAGCGCGTCCCGCAGGTGCTCGGGCAGGGCGAGGACGTCCCCGAGCTGGTCGGATCCGTCGACCGTGGCGATCGCGGAGCGGGTCAGCTCGGTCACGCCGCCGGGGTGCGGTTGGGCGTTGCCGTCGGGGGTGATGGCTGCCATCGTTGCCTTCCTCGTCCGTGGTGCTCGGGTGGGACCTTGCAGATGGGGATCGGCACCGGCGGGCTAGAACTGCAGCGCCCGGTCCGGGAGATCCACCCCGGGGAAGATACGCGCCCCGCGGGTCACCACGTTGTCAGACCCGATCCTGACGCCTTCGCCGAGCACCGCGCCGCCGGTGACCTTGGACGCGTCGCCGACCACCGCGCCGGCGCAGACGATGCAGTCGCGCAGCTCGCAGCCGGCCCCGATCCGGGCCCCGTCGAGGACCACGGAGCGCTCCACCGTGCTTCCGGCGCCCACGCTGACGTCGCGGCCGAGCACCACCAGGCTGCCCACGCGGGCCCCCTCGGCGACCTGGCAGCCCGCGCCGATCAGCGCCGGCGGGATCGCCCGGCCGTGCACGCGGGCCTGCTCGTCGATCGCCAGCCAGGCCTCGCCGAGGCGCTCGCGGACCGCCGAGGCGACGTTGCCCTCGAGCAGGTCGAAGGTGCCCTGCAGATAGCGCCCGGGGGTACCGATGTCCATCCAGTAGCTCTCCGAGGGAAAGCCGTAGAGGCCGTCGCCGACGAGCAGCGGCCAGATCTCGCCCTCGATCGACACCTTGCGGTCGGGGGCCACGAGCTCGAAGATCTCGCGCTCGAGCACATAGGCGCCTGCGCTGATCAGGTTCGAGGGCAGCCTCCCGGAGCTCGGCTTCTCGACGAAGTCGCTCACGCGCCGCTGCTCGTCGAGCACCACCAGCCCGTAGGCGCTGGGATCGTCGACCGCCACCAGCGCCAGCGTGGCGCGCGCACCGGTGGCCTCGTGCTGGGCGATCTGGGCGCCGAGGTCGATGTCCGTGAGGACGTCGCCGTTGAGCATCAGGAAGCGCTCGTCGAGCATCGGCTCGGCCAGCTTCACCGCCCCCGCCGTCCCCCGCGGCTCGGGCTCCTCCACGTAGCGCAGGCGGATCCCCATGCCGCGAGCCGTCACCCAGCACGCTGCGCACGCGCTCGGCCATGAAGCCGCAGGAGAGGATCACCTCGTCGACGCCGTGGCCGCGCAGCCACTCGAGCATGAAGGAGATGAAGGGCCTGTCCACCAGCCGCACGATCGGCTTGGGGACGTTCGAGGTCAGCGGCCGTAGGCGCGTGCCTTCGCCGCCGGCGAGGATCACGGCCTGGATGCGATCACCGCCTGCCGACGCCCTCGTACTTCAGGCCGGCGGCGCGCACCGCCGCTGGGTCCAGCGCGTTGCGCCCGTCGATCACGAGGTCGCCGTCCATCGCGTCGGCGACCTCGTCCCAGTCGAGCTCCAGGAGCTCGCTCCACTCCGTCACCAGCACGGCCGCGTCGGCGCCCTGCAGCGCCTCCAGCGGCGAGCCGGCATAGGTGATCCCGCTCATCAGCTCGCGGGCCTGCTGCTCGGCCACCGGGTCATATGCGCTGACGCTGGCCCCATCGGCCAGCAGCCTGGCCGAGAGCACCAGCGAGGAGGCCTCGCGCATGTCGTCGGTGTTGGGCTTGAAGGCCAGCCCGAGCAGCGCCACGCGGCGGCCCGCCAGCGAGCCGAGGTGGCGCTGGAGCTTGCCCACGACGCGGCGCTTCTGGAGTTCGTTGACCTCGATCACCGAGGTCAGCAGCTGGAAGTGGTAGCCGGAGTTGCCCGCCAGCTGCTTGAGCGCGGCCGACGTCCTTCGGAAAGCAGCTGCCGCCGAAGCCGATGCCGGCCTGCAGGAACTTGGTTCCGATGCGCTCGTCGAGGCCCATACCCCGCGCCACCTCGACCACGTCGGCCCCGGTCTCCTCGCAGACGTTGGCAATCTCGTTGATGAACGAGATCTTCGTCGCCAGGAAGGCGTTGGAGGCGAGCTTGACCATCTCGGCGCTGGCGATGTCGGTGCGCACCAGCGGGAGCCTGCAGGGGCGCGTAGAGCTCGGCCACGGCGTCGCCCGCCCAGCCCCCGTCGTCGCCGATCACGACGCGGTCGGGGTTCATGAAGTCACCGACGGCGGAGCCCTCCTTGAGGAACTCCGGGCAGGAGACGTAGCCGAGCACCTGCTTGCCCTGCGCGGCAAAGGTGCGCAGCAGCGAGGCCCCGGTGCCCGCGGGGACGGTGGACTTCATCACCAGCGCGCGGTTCTCGGCGGCCGGGATCGCGTCCACGACGGCGTGGACGGCGGACAGGTCGGCGTCGCCCGAGTACGTGGGCGGGGTGCCGACGGCCACGAACAGCAGCCGCGCGTCGCGCGAGCGCCCCGCCCAGCTCGGTGGCGAAGTGCAGGCGCTCGCGGTTTCGCACCAGCAGCTCCTCGCAGCCCCGGCTCATAGATCGGCGTCTCGCCGGCCCGCAGCGCGGCGACCTTCTCGGCGTCGATGTCCACGCACCACACCTCGCTGCCCAGCTCGGCGAAGCCGGCGGCGGTGACCAGTCCCACATAGCCGGTGCCGATCACTCCGATTGGCTCGCGCTGCGTCGCGGCGCCCAGGGTCGCTCATCGGGGGGGGCTGGAGAGCCGTGGCGACGGGGAGCGGCGCCCGACGGGCCGACGGGCGGGCAGCCGGCCTACTGCACCGACCGCCAGGAACGCCTCGTAGCGGGCGATGTCGCGCAGGGCGCGGGCGCGCTCCTCGTGCCCTCCTCGGCGCTTCGGCAGCCCCCTGGGCCTCGCGCAGCTTCTCCTGCAGCAACTCGCGGTCCAGATCCTCGGGGCGCACGGCTTCCTCGACCAGCACCAGGGCGTGGTTGTCCGCGAACTGCAGGTAGCCCTCGGCCTGCGCGAAGCGCACGATGTCCGTCCTCGGAGCGGTACAGGCGCAGCTCGGTCGGCTCGAGCCTCGCCAGCAACGGCTGGTGGTTGGCGAGGATGCCGATCGAGCCGACGGTGGTGACGGTCGAGAGCATTTCGACCTCCTCGGAGAACACCTCGCCCTCGGGTGTCAGCACTTCGGCTGGAAACTTCGCTGTGGGCCATGGCTTTAGCGTTTCGCCGCCTCGACGACCTCGTCGATCGTGCCCTTCAGGAAGAAGGCGCTCTCGGGGACCTCGTCGTGCTTGCCGTCGATGATCTCCTCGAAGCCCCTGATCGTCTCTGCGATCGGCACGTACGCGCCGGGGGTGCCGGTGAACTCTTCGGCGACGAAGAACGGCTGCGAGAGGAAGCGCTCGATCCGGCGGGCGCGCTGCACCGTCAGCTTGTCCTCGTCGGAGAGCTCGTCGATGCCGAGGATCGCGATGATGTCCTGGAGCTCCTTGTAGCGCTGCAGGATCTCCTTGACGCGGTTGGCCACACGGAAGTGGTCCTCGCCGACGATGTCGGGCTTCAGGATCGTGGAGGTCGAGTCGAGCGGGTCGACCGCCGGGTAGATGCCTTTCTCGGAGATCGCCCGCGACAGCGCCGTGGTCGCGTTGAGGTGCGCGAACACCGACGCGGGGGCCGGGTCGGTGAGGTCGTCGGCGGGCACGTAGATCGCCTGCACAGAGGTCACCGAGCCCTCACGGGTGGAGGTGATGCGCTCCTGAAGCTGGCCCATCTCGGTCTCCAGGGTGGGCTGGTAGCCGACCTGTGAGGGCATCCGCCCGAGCAGTGCCGAGACCTCGGAGCCGGCCTGGACGAAGCGGAAGATGTTGTCGATGAACAGCAGCACGTCCTGGCCCTGGTCGCGGAAGTATTCGGCCATCGTCAGCCCCGAGAGAGCCACGCGCATACGTGCCCCGGGGGGCTCGTTCATCTGGCCGAAGACGAGCATCGTCTTGTCGATGACGCCCGACTCCTTCATCTCCAGCCACAGGTCGTTGCCCTCGCGGGAACGCTCGCCGACGCCGCAGAAGGCGGACAGCCCGCCGTGCTCGGTGGCGAGGTTGTGGATCAGCTCCTGGATCAGCACGGTCTTGCCGACGCCGGCGCCGCCGAACAGCCCGACCTTGCCGCCCTTGGCATAGGGGGCCAGCAGGTCGATGACCTTGATACCGGTCTCGAACATCTCGACAGCCGGTGACAGGTCCTCCACGCGCGGCGCATCCTGGTGGATGCCGCGCCGCTCGACGCCCGCCGGCAGCGGCTCGCCGAGGTCGATCGGCTCACCGAGCAGGTTGAAGATGCGGCCGAGCGTCACCTCGCCCACCGGGACCGAGATCGGAGCGCCGGTGTCCACGACCTCCAGGCCGCGGGCGAGCCCGTCGGTGGTGTCCATCGCCACCGCCCGCACGCGGTCGTCGCCGAGGTGCTGCTGGACCTCGCAGACGAGCACATCGCCGCCCGAGCTGGCGCTGACGCCCGCCGCCTCCTCCTCCTCGTTGGAGGCGGTGCGCTTGATCGTGATGGCGTGGTTGATCTCGGGCAGGCGCTCCGGGAAGACGGCCTCGATCACGACGCCCTGAATCTCCTCGATCCGCCCCAGGTTGCGCTTTCCCTGCGCGTTGGTCCCCCCGGCGCTGCCGGCGGGAGCTGCTGTGGTGCTGGACTCCATGGTGCTTTCTCCTGTTCTCGATCGTCGTGTCGTGGCGGGCGATCAGCTCGCGCGCGTCAGCTGAGACCCTCCGCGCCGGCGACGACCTCCATGATCTCCTGGGTGATCTCCGCCTGGCGGGCACGGTTCATCTGCAGTGTGTAGTCGGTGATGATTTCTCCTGCGTTCTCGGATGCGCTGCGCATCGCGGTCATCTGCGCGCCGAAGAAGCCGGCGGCGGACTCCACCAGCGCGCGGTAGATCGAGATCTCGATGTAGTCGGGCACGAGGCGGCGGAGGATCTTCTCGGGGTCGGGCTCGTAGTCGACGGCCGCGGCGGCGGCGGGCTGATCGCGTGATTCGCGTGCCGAGCCGGCCTGCTCGCCGGTCGCGGGGCCGGGGCCGGAAGGCTCGGCGGCCCCCTCGCCGGCGTCCTCTCCGCCGGTGACGGTCGCCTGCGAGAGCGGCAGCAGCCGCTCCTGGGTCACTTTCTGTGTCAGCGGTGAGATGTAGGTGTTGTAGATGATCTCGACGCGGTCGACGTGGCCGTCGACGTAGGCGCTGCACGAGGTCGCCGGCGATCGCGCGCGCGTCGGCATGGCGGGCCGGTCGGAGAAGCCGGTGTAGCTGCCGCTCAGCTCGTAGCCGCGGAAGCTCATCGAGGAGACGCCGCGGCGGCCGGCGACGTACCAGCTGCTCTTCAGGCCCTCGTCGGAGATCTCGGCGCCGAGGCGGATGCCGGCGCGGATGATCTGCGAGTTGAAACCCCCGGCGAGGCCTCGGTCGCCGGTGATCAGCAGCACCCCGACGCGCTCTACGTGCTCGTGCTCGGCCAGCAGGGGCACCCGCAGCGCCTCGGAGCCGGCCGCCTGGGCGGCCTGGCGGGTCATCCGGCGCAGGGCGTCGGCGTAGGGACGCAGCGCCTCGATGCGCAGCTCGGCGCGCCGCAGGCGGGCGGCGGCCACCATCTCCATCGCCCGCGTGATCTTCTGGATGTTCTTGACCGAGGCGATCTTGTTCTTGACGTCGCGCTGAGAAGCCATCAGTTGATCCGGCCGGTCAGGCCGCGTGGGCCTCCTCGAGCGGCTGGCCCTCCTCGTCGAGGTCGTAGCCGAAGTCGGCCGAGAACTGCTCCAGGAAGTCGTGGATCTGCTTCTGGGTCTCCTCCGACCAGTCTCCGCCGGCGATCTTCTAGCGGACATCGGTCAGCTGGGAGTGGGCTCCTTCGGTCAGCTCGGTCAGGAACTCGGTCACGCGCTCGACCTTGATGCGGTCCAGGAACCCGTTCGTGGCGGCGTAGATCTGGACCACCTGGTCCTCAACCGGCAGTGGCGCGCGCTCGTGCTGGTTGAGCGTCATCACGAGCCGTTCCCCGCGCGCCAGCGTGCGCTGCGTGTCGGCGTCGAGGTCGGAGCCGAACTGGGCGAAGGCCTCCAGGTCGCGGTACTGGGAGAGCTCGAGCTTGATCCGGCCGGCGACTTTCTTCATCGGCCCGATCTGTGCGTTTCCGCCGACGCGCGAGACCGAGATGCCGACGTTGATCGCGGGGCGGACACCGGAGTTGAACAGCGCCGACTCGAGGAAGATCTGCCCGTCGGTGATCGAGATCACGTTCGTGGGGA
Source organism: uncultured Solirubrobacteraceae bacterium (assembly GCA_963758055.1). Taxonomy (GTDB): domain Bacteria; phylum Actinomycetota; class Thermoleophilia; order Solirubrobacterales; family Solirubrobacteraceae; genus Palsa-744. The sequence goes on along the minus strand of CAVWTU010000014.1, from coordinate 15,698 downwards.
TGTAGGCCGACACGTCGCCGGCCTGGGTCTCGATCACCGGCAGCGCCGTCAGCGAGCCGCCGCCGAGGTCGTCGTTGAGCTTGACCGCCCGCTCGAGCAGGCGCGAGTGCAGGTAGAAGACGTCGCCGGGTAGGCCTCGCGTCCCGGCGGCCGGCGCAGCAGCAGCGACATCTGGCGGTAGGCGTAGGCGTGCTTGGTCAGATCGTCGTACACGCACAGCGCGTCCTGGCCCTTGTAGAGGAAGTGCTCGGCCATCGCGCAGCCGGCGTAGGGGGCCATGAACTTGATCGGCGCCGCCTCGTCGGCGGGAGCGGCGACGATGATGGTTTTCTCCAGCGCGTCGTATTCCTCGAGCGTCTGGGCGAGCCCGACGACCGTCGACATGCGCTGGCCGATCGCGACGTAGATCGAGACGACGCCGGTGTCCTTGTTGTTGATGATCGTGTCGATCGCGATCGCCGTCTTGCCCGTCTGGCGGTCGCCGATGATCAGCTCGCGCTGGCCGCGGCCGATCGGGATCATCGCGTCGATCGCCTTCAGGCCGGTCTGCATCGGCTGCTTGACGGGCTGGCGCTGGACGACGCCGGGCGCCTTGAACTCGGCCGGGCGCTTCTGCGTGGTCGTTGACCTCGCCCTTGCCGTCGAGCGGGCGGCCGAGCGGATCGACGATGCGTCCCGAGCAGCTGCTCGCCGACGGGGATCTCCAGCAGCTCGCCGGTCCGCTTGACGGTGTCGCCCTCGGAGATGTGCTCCCATTCGCCGAACAGCACCGCGCCGACGTTGTCGGACTCGAGGTTCAGCGCCAGGCCGGTGACGCCGTGGGGCAGCTCGAGCATCTCGAAGGACATGCAGTTCTCCAGGCCGTGGAGGCGCGCGATGCCGTCGGCGACCGACAGCACGGTGCCGACCTCGGTCAGCTCGGCGCTGCCGCTGTCGAGCCCCTCGATGCGGCTCTTGAGAATGCTGGTGATCTCGTCGGGATTGATCTGCATGGTCGTCTCCTAAGAGGCTCCTTGGGCAACGTGCCTGCGCAGCTGCTCCAGTCGGTTGCGAATAGAGGCGTCGAGGATCGAGTTTCCGACCCTGATGATGATGCCCGCCGAGGATGTCGGGATCCACGCGCGCAGCTGAGCGTGACGCTTGCGCCCGGCCCGCTCCCCGATCGTCCTGCCGAGGCTCTCGGTCGTCTCCCCGTCGAGCGCCACCGCGCTGGTGATCTCGACGGGCAGCGTCGTGTTCTCCTCCTCCCACAGCCGCTCGAACTCGCTGGCGGATGCGGAAGATGACCGGCATGCGGTGGTTCTCGATCAGCAGCGAGAGGAAGTTCAGGAGGAGCTCGTCCGCGCCGTCGAGCACGCCGCGGAGCGCCTGCTGCTTCTCGGCGGTGGAGAAGTAGGGCGAGAAGAAGAACACGGCGAGCTCGCGGTTTTTGTCGAGCGCGTCCGCGAACTGCCCGAGCTGCTCGCGCAGCTCGTCGAGCTTGCCCTGCTCGAGGGCCGCCTGGAACAGCGAGCGGGCGTAGACCTGGGCGAGCTCCTCCATCAGTTGTTCTGTGCCCCCGAGGAGAGGCTCGAGAAGTCGAGTTCGCCGAGCGCCTCCTCGACCAGGCGGCGCTGGTCGTCGTCGTTGAGCGTCTTGCGGGTGACCTTCTCGGTGGCCATGATCGTCAGGTCGGCGACCTCCCGGCGGATGTCGTCGAGCGCGCGCTTGCTGGCGGCCTCGATCTCGCGCTCGGCGCGCTTGGCGGCCTCCGCGAGGATCTCCTTGCCCCGCTCGCGGGCCTCGTGCTCGTGCGATCTCGGCCGTCTGGCGGGCGCGCTGGACGATCTCCTCGGACTGCGCCGCGGGCCTCCTTCAGACGCTCGCGGTATTCCTCCAGCATCTTGTCGGCGTCCTCGCGAGTCTGTCGGCGGCGTCGATGTCGCCTTCGATCTTCTTCGCGCGCTTGTCCAGCGCTTCACCGATCAGCGGGAACACCCACTTGCGCAGGATCAGGACAGCGAGATCACGAACACGACGATCGTCCAGATCATGATCCCCACGTTGGGGGTGATCAGGAACGAGCCGCTGGAGGCGAGTGGGATGTGAGGGCGGCGGCGAGCATGTCGGTCTAGAGGAAGAAGGCGATGAAGCCGCCGACGAGGCCGTAGAAGAAGCATGCCTCGGTGAGCGCGAAGCCGAGCCATTGGTCGCGCTCGATCTCGTCGCGCAGCTCGGGCTGGCGGGTCTTGGCCTGGATCGATGCGTTGAACACCGCGCCGATGCCGGCGCCCGGCTCCGGCGGCGCCGCCACCGGCGCCGACGCCGAGCGCGATCGCTCGGCCGGCATCCTGGCCCTGCTTGATGATGGGTTCGACACCCAGACAGCGGATGGAATGCACTGAAGAGGTGGAGAAACTGCATTGCTCGATAGCTCCCTTGTTTTGTTAGTGGGACTTTCGACCGCTCCGCCGAGGTAGATGGCGGTCAAGATGGCAAAGATGAAGGCCTGCAGGCCGGCGATCAGCACGGCCTCGAACAGGAAGATCGCGATCCCGAACGGCAGCAGGAACCATTGGACACACTGATGCCCGACGAGCACCCCGAGCTCGCCGCCCATGAACGCGATCAGCATGTGGCCGGCGAGCAGGTTGGCCCACAGCCGCACCGTCAGCGAGATCAGGCGCAGGAAGTTCGAGAGTATCTCGATCGGGAAGATCAGCAGCACGATCGGACCTTTGATGCCGCCCGGCATCAGGCTTTTGAGGTAGCCGATCGGCCCATGGTGCTTGACCCCCTCGTAGATGAACAGCACGAACACCCCGAGCGAGAGGATCAGGGGAAAGGCGACGTTCGTGTCGGCCGCGTAGATCTGGAAAGAGGGAATGGTCGGCGCCGAACAGCTTGAACTTCTCGCCGCAGTCGACCGGCAGCGGGATGTAGCCGATCAGGTTGCGTGACGAGGATGAACACGAAGATCGTGGCGATCAGCGGGAAGTACTTGCGCTTCCATGCCGTCGTCGAGGTTTTCCCTCGACATGCCGCGGGTGAAGTCGTAGAACGATCTCGACCGCGACCTGCAGGCGGCCGGGGCGCTGCCTGCAGGCGTCTGGCGATGTAGGTCATCACCCCGATCGTGATGCCGGCCGTGATCAGCAGATACAGGACCCCCTTGTTGAATGCGATCGGGCCGAGCTTGAACCAGGTGTCGAGTTTGAACTCGTTGGTCGGGGAGAAGACGCCGCTGGCGACGGCCGGGGCCTTGTGCGCCTTGAAGCCGAACAGGATGACGAACAGCACGATCCCGCCGACCCAGACGCCAAGGACCGCGTAGAGGATCTTTTTCCCCTGGCTCATGCCCTGCTTCTCGGCGGGCGGCGGTGCCGGACGCTCGGTGCGATCGGCGGAGCCCCCGCGACGGCGCTCATCACGCCGGACCTCCCTCGGCCGCCCTCGAGCGATGCGCATCGCGAAGGCGACCGAGTAGGCGACCAGGATCATGAGCGCGGCCGCGAGACCGTCGCTGTGGCCGCCGACGGCGCCCGCGACGACGATCGCGACCAGCGAGCAGCCAGATGCGCGCGAACGACTCGACGAAGTTCAGGCCGAACCGCGAGCCCGGCTCGGCGGCCCTGACGATCACCCGCCGGTCGGCGACGGCGAGGACACGCTGCAGGAGCCATGCGCCCGCCCCGACCAGCACACCGAAGGCGGGCGCGCCGAAGGCCAGCGCCAGCACGACCGCCGGGAGCAGCACGACGAGGTCGAGATTGACGAGGATCCGCCGCCCCAACCCGTCTGTGGGCACGCGTGCGTGATCGTCCTGGATATGGCAAACTTGCATGGGTCGGGCCACCCTACAGACGAGAAAGCCCAGGCGCTCCCCGGCGGGGAGCCGTCGAAGGTGCTCCCTCGAATACCTCTCAGGCGGCGTTGTCCACTCTATCCGCTCTAGGACTTCGTAACAACTTTGTGACAACGGGCACGCGCCCGCAGAGGTCACTTTTCCAGGGTCTTTATGGACCTCCAGCGCGCACGTGCTCGCCGGCCGCGCGGGGACCCGCGGTGCGCCCGCGGCGGCGCTCCAGGGCGGCTTCGGAGAGCTCCACGATGGCCACCGAGGCGGCGAACGCGAGCAACCCCGCGAGCATGTCCAGGAGGAAGTGGTTGCCGGTGGCCAGCACCGCGAAGGCGGTCGCCAACGGGTACACGCTCGCCAGCGCCCGCGCCCAGCGGCGGGTCGCCCGCCACACCGCCAGCGTGCACCAGACCGCCCAGGCGATGTGCAGCGAGGGCATGGCGGCGAGCTGGTTGGCCTGCGAGGCCAGCGCCGCTCGGTGTGCCAGGAGCCGAACGCGCCGCTGGCGGCGACGACGTCGGTGAAGCCGTTGAGCATCCGCGGCGGCGCGACCGGGATAGCGCCAGAAGACGACGAACGCGAGCACGTTCACAGCACCAGGGTGTTGCGCAGCGGGCGATAGATGTCCGCGCGCGCCCACCACAGCCACCCCAGCAGGCCGAGGTGACGATGAAGTGGGCGTTGTCGTAGTAGTCCGAGAGGACCAGCCCGAGCGTGTGGTGGCCCGCCAGCCAGCGGTCGAGCGCACGCTCGGGTCGATGCAGCGTCTGCTCGAGGCTGCAGGATCGCGCGGGCGTGTGCCAGCGCGACGTTCACGCGCAGAGGGGCGAGGTTGGTGATCGCGTCGTACACCCAGCCAGCCAGACCACCAGCAGCGCCTCCACCCACCAGCGGGTGCGGCTTGACTTCCCGGCGCGGCCAGCGGAGCCGGCCCGAGGGCGGCGGCAGCGCCGGGTTGCAGGGTGCTCGACGGCCAAGCGGCGATCGTACCGTCGCGTGGGAACGCCAACACCGCCCCGGATGGTGCCGCGGCGGGCGTCAATGCCGGGGGCGGGCGCGAGGCCGTGCCCGGACGGCCGGCTCAGCGGCGAGGACCCCAGCCCGTCGCCGGCCAGCTGCTCGAGCACCAGCGGCAGCGCCGCCACCGTCCGCCGCCAGGAGCTCCGGCGCCGAGTAGTCGTCCGCGTCGTGCAGCAGCAGCACGTCGCCCTCGCAAGCGCCGCGCGAGACCCGCTCGGTGATCCCCTCGGGTGTGGCGCTCGCCTCCCAGTCCCGGCCCCATTGGCTCCACAGCAACGTCCGCCAGCCGCGCCGGCGGGCGAGCGTCACGGCGGCCGTGTTGAGCGACGCCGTAGGGCGGCCGGTAGAGCGTGATCGAGCGCTCCGGCCGCGGAGGCGATCGCCTCCTCTGCGCGAGCGATGTCCTCGCGCACCTGCCACGGGGACAGGCGCAGCAGGTTGCGATGGCGGTCGCAGTGCAGGCCCGACTCGTGCCCGGCCGCGACATCTCCGCCGACCAGGGCCGGGTTGCGGCGCACCTGCTCGCCGACGAGGAAGAACGTCGCCTGCACGCCGTGGCGGGCGAGCATCTCGAGCACCGCCGGGGTGCCCTCGGGGTGGGGACCGTCGTCGAAGGTGAGGCGTAGCCGCGCCCGCTGCGGGTGTGATCCTCGACGCCGAGCGCCGCCCGCAGCCCCGGCAGCAGCGGGCGGCCGTCGTCGCGGGAGAGGCCCGCCAGGGCCGGGATCGCGTAGCCGGCGAGGGCCCCTGCGGCCAGCACTCCCGTGATCGGTGCTGCTCGGAGTGCGATGATCGATGTGGTCATGGTCGATCTGACGTTCGGGATCGCGGCCGCGATCGGCGTCATCGACCCTCTACAGCTTAGGGATCGCATTCAGGCGACTCGACGCCAAGGAGGCGCCCCGGGAGGAGTACCTGCGCGTCGCGCTCGTGCTGGGGACTGCTGAGCCGGGGCGCTGGCTGCTCGGCACCGGCCTGTCGATCCTCGGCTGGCCGCTGCAGGTGCTCGCGCTGTCTGCTGGCGCCGCTGGTCGTCGTGCAGCCCTCGCTGGCGGTGGGGCTGCTGGTGCTGCTGTTCATCGCCCAGCGCATGCTCGGCGAGCACGCCGGGCGCACCGAGTACCGGGCGATGGGAGCGATCGTCGTGGGCGTGATCGGCATCGCCCTGTGCGCGCCGCCGCGCACCCACACGCACACCTCCGAGGAGCTGACGATCACGCTCGTGCTGCTCGGTCTCGGCCTCGCGAGCCTCATCCCCTACGTGCTGCGGCGTTCGGGCATTTCGCCGCGTCGGACTGACGATGTCTCGGCGCCGGGCTCGCCTTCGGCTGGAGCGGAGTCGCGACCAAGCTCGCCTCGGATGACCTCTACCACGGCCACCTCGTCGCGGCGGCCGCGTGGGCGCTGTCGACGGCTGCGGCCTCGGGCGTGGGCGTGCTGAGCGAGATGAGCGCGCTGCAGTCGCGCCCGGCGATCCAGGTCGCGCCGGTCGTGTTCGTGACCCAGACGGCGTGCCGATCGTGCTTGCGCCGCTGCTGCTCGGAGAGAGCTTCTCGGACACGCCGCTCGGCGGAATCCCGCTGGCGCGTCGCTGGCCGCTGCTGCTGGCCGGCGCGGCCATGCTGGCGCGCTCCCCGTTGCTGCTGGCGCTGATGGCCGGCGAGCGCTCAGCGAGCGCCAACGGCTCGGCGCCGCAGCCCCTCGGATGCGACCTCAGGAGTCCATCCGCTCCAAGCCCGGCCACCGAGCCGGCCGAGCCGTCGAGTTCGACCACCACGACGTCGCCGGCCCGCAGCTGACGCGGGTAGCGCGCGCGGTGGCGCGGGACCCGCAGTGCCCCCTTCACCGGGGTGGCGCCGGCGGTGCGGCCGAGCACCAGCTGGCCGACCGTCAGGCCGCCGCGGGGGCTGCAGGTATAGAAGTAGTGGCTGCAGGCCCAGCGCGCGGGCCTGGGAGTCGAGGGTGCGGCGCGTGCGCAGCCAGCGCAGCGGCGCCGAGGAGGGCACTTCCGGCAGCAGTCCGTCGCCCAGCGCGCGCACCGAGGCGATGCGCGCACGCTGGGGACGCCGCCGTCGTCGGCGAACGTGACGTGGATCCCGCGCTGGGCCAGCTCGCGCCGCGACCGCGGCCAGCTCGGCGGCCGGGGCGCGCACGACCATCCCCACAACCGGCTTCGGTGGTGCTGACGTGGGTCAGTTCGGCTGCACGTCCAGGACCTTGGCCGCGACCGAGGTCACCTCGTCGGTTGACATCATCCACGTGCCGACCACGAACAGCAGCGCCGCCCAGGTGGCCGAGGGCGACCGCCCGCAGCCGCCAGCGGGGGATCGGCCGCACACGCCGGGGAACCCCCAGCACGGCCTCGGCCGGCGAGGCCGCCGGGGGGCGCGTGGCCGTGGCGGTGGCACCGTCGGGCGATTCAGAGCGCGCGAAGCTCGCGCACACGTGCTCGCGCAGCTCGTCGGTGTCGTTGGCCAGCAGCAGCAGGTCGAGCGCCGCCATCGCACGCGTGTTGATGCGGGCGTGGCCCACGGGCAGCCCGTAGGAGACGACGGGGGTGCCCGCCGCCATCGCCTCCAGGCAGGTCACCCCGCCGGTGGAGTGCACCAGCACGTCGGCCGCCGCCAGCAGTCGGGCATGCGGTCGGTGAAGCCGTAGACGTGGACCGCTCGCTCGCCGGCGAAGTCGCGCCGCAGGCGGTTGGCGAGGTGCTCGTTGCGTCCCGCCAGGCACACGATCGCGGCGACCTCGGGCACGTGCGTGAACTCGCGCACCGCTCCGGCGACGTCGCCCACACCCCAGCCGCCGCCCGATACGACCACCACGCGCCCCTCCTCGGGCAGGGCGAGCGCGCGCCGAGCATCGGCGGACGTCCGCGGCTGCAGGAACTCGGCCGAGATCAGAGGGCTGACGAGCTTGACGCTGTCACGGCCGGCGATCCGCTCCACCGACGGCACCGACTCGTCGTACATCACCAGGTGCATGTCGATTCCGGGCTGGGCCCAGAAGAACAGCCCCGTCAGGTCGGTGATCGTGGCCACCGTCGGACATGTCACGGCTCCGGTTCGTCGTAGGCGAGCGAGCACGACGGTGACCGCCGGGTAGGTGGAGACCACCACATCCGGCTCGTGTTCGGCGATCTTGCGCGTCAGCGGGCGCGAGCCCAAGCGGCACAGCAGCCACCGCGCCAGACCGCGCACCGGGGGACGTGCTCGAGCAGCCAGTACACGATCGAGTACGTCCAGGGGATGAACGCGCAGCTGGACGCGGTAGCCGTCCTCGACCACCGGCTGCAGAACGGGCCCATGGCGGCGAGGCCGTCGATCACGGTCACCTCGGCGGGGTGGGGTGAGCCGGCGATCTGCTCGGCGAGAGCGCGGGCGGCCGCGGCGTGACCCTCGCCCACGTCGGCGGACAGGATCAGCACGCGTTCGCGCCGCCGGGGGCGGGGCGAACTCGGAGAGCGCTTGTCAGTGCGGCGTGCCATGGGAGGTGCGGGCCTCGCGTACCGCTGCCAGCTATCCGGCGATCCCGGGGGGGCGCACAGCGCCCGACCAGTCGGGGGCCGGCTGCTAAAGAGACCTTAGCGGGAGCGTAGGACCGTGTGGCGCCAGGGTAGGGGGCAGAATGGACACCTTGCAGGCGGCCACCCCGATACCTTCGGCGGGCGTCGCCGGCCGCGACCGGCCGCGTCGCGGCCCGGCGAGGGCCGCGCTCGCCCCGAGCGGCGCCAGGGCGCTGGGCGCGATCGGACTGCTGGGAATCCTCGCGAGCGTGCTGCTGCTGTGTGCCGGCGCAGCCAGCGCGCCGACCCAGTACGTGCCCTCCCGCGTGGGCGGCTGGCCCTCGTGGCTGGCGGGCCCGCTCGGCGGGCTCTCCTCCCCCCTCGGCAGCCACGGCTTCCAGAACCTGAACCTCCTCATGTGCGCCGGCTACCTGGTGGTGCTCGCATGCGCCTGGGCGCTGCCGGCACGGGCGCTGGTGGCCGCGATCGTGGCCGCGCACGTGGTCCTGCTGCTGGGACCGCCGCTCGTATCCCAGGACGTGTTCGGATACCTCGGCTACGCCCGTCTGGGTGCCCTGCACGGGCTCGACCCCTACTCCCACATCCCGGCCGAAGCGCCCGGGGACGCGATCTTCCCATTCGTGGGATGGCCGTTCAAGCACTCCCCCTACGGTCCCCTGTTCACCCTCGGCAGCTACGCGCTCGCCCCGCTGGGCCTGGCCGGCGGGCTGTGGGCGCTGAAGGCGATCGCGGCGCTCGCCAGCCTCGGGGCGATCGCCCTCGTCGGCTACGCCGCTCACGCGCTGGGGCGCCAGTGGAAGTGGGCGGTGGCGTTCGTGGGGCTGAACCCGGTGCTGCTCGAGCTGGCGGTGGGCGGGGCCCACAACGACACGCTCGTGATGGCCTCGCTGGCGGGCGCGCTGGCGCTGGCAGCACGCGGTCAGGCGCGGGAGCGGGCGGACGGGCGGGCGGGTGGACGGGTGGACGTCCCTCCTCGTGGCGGTTCCCCGGGCGCGGCGGCGGGCACCCCCGCGGATGCGTCGCCGGCCGATGGCAGCAGCGGCGGCCTGCGCGAGAGCGCGGTCGCGGTGGTCGCAGGCATGGGCGTGAAGATCACCGCCGGCGTGGTGCTGCCGTTCGTGGTGCTCGCCCCGCGGCGGTGGCGGGAGCGGGGCACCGTGCTGGTGGCCGCGGTGCTGGCCCTGGCGGGCCTCGCCGCGCTGGGACTGATCGGCTTCGGCTCGCACACGCTCGGGTTCCTCGACGCCGTCGGAGAGCAGCAGCAACTGGTGGCCACCCACAGCGTGCCGGCCGAGACGGCCCGCCTGGTCGGCCTCTCGGGCACGCCGACCTGGTGGCGGCACCTGTACCTGGCGGGCTTCTGCGTGGTGCTCGCGCTGACGATGTGGCGCACCGTCCGCGGCTCGGACTGGCGCGTGATGGCCGGCTGGGCGATGCTCGCGCTGCTCGTGTCGACCGCCTGGCTGCTGCCGTGGTACGCGATCTGGCTGCTGCCGCTAGCGGCCCTCGGCGGGGACCGGCGGCTGTGTGCCGCCACGCTGCTGTTCTGCGCCTACGCGATCCTGATCCACCTGCCGCTGGCTGATCCGCTGCTGAGCCCCGCGGCGCACCGGACCGTCGAACACGTCCACCTGCGCGTCCCCGGTGTTGGTCACCGCCTCGAACTCGCCGGTTTCAAAGTCCTTCACGACGTCCAGCTGGATCTCGGCTGGTGAGGCGCCGGGCCGCAGGCGGCGCAGGCGGATCGCGTCCAGGCGCCTGAACTTGAGGATCTCCAGCACGTACACGAGGTAGACGCTGGCGGCTGCCACGACCAGGCCGATGGCAAGGATCACGAGCGTCCAGCCGAAGTTGTAGTGGCCGTTGTGGTCGCTGTAGGGAACGAAGCGCAGGGCCAGGGCGAGCCCGGCGAGCATCAACGTCCAGGCGTACAGGTAGGCGATCGTGCGGCGGCTGGAGAAGCCGATCCGGGCCATCCGGTGGTGGAAGTGCTCGCTGTCCGGCCGGTACACCGGCTGGCGGTACTTCAGGCGCTTGAGCACCACGAAGGTCGTGTCCAGGAAGGGCACGGCGAGCAGGATCAACGGCAGCACCAGCGACACCACGGCGGCCGTCTTGACCGCCGCCTCGACCGCGATCACCCCCATCAGCAGGCCCAGCAGGTTGGCCCCGCAGTCGCCCATGAAGCTCTTCGCCGGGGGGAAGTTGTAGATCAGGAAGCCGAGCGCCGCGCCCGCCGTCAGCGCCGCCAGCACGCCCGGCTGGGGGCGGTCGAGATCGAAGGCGATGACCGCCATCGTCGCGGCGATGATCGCGCACACGCCGGCCGCGAGGCCGTCGACGCCGTCGGAGAAGTTGACCACGTTCATCATCACCACGAGCCCCACCACGGTCAGCAGCGGGCCGCCGTCGGTGATGCCCGCGTTGGGCAGCGAGATGTGCCCGAAGAACGGCAGCGTGACCGCCCTTACGCCGACGCCGAAGTGGACCACCACGACCGCCGCCAGGATCTGGCCCGCGAGCTTCAGCACCGGGTGCAGGTCGAGGCGGTCGTCGAGCGCGCCGACCAGCGTGATGATCGCCGCCCCGAGCAGCACGCCGCTCCACAGGTTGGGTTCGCTGGCGTAGCCGCTGGGCAGGAACACGAGCGCCGCCACCAGCACACCGCCGAAGATCGCCAGGCCGCCGAGCAGCGGCGTCGGGCGCTCGGACAGGCCCCGCTCGCGGGGCTCGTCGATCATGCCGAGACGGCGTGCCAGGCGCATCGTCAGCGGCGTCAGGATCGCCGTCACGGCCGCGGCCACCAGCAGCGCGTAGAGCGCGTCTAGCTCAGTCGGGTGGGCCATCGCTCCTGTTAAGCATCGCAGGCCCCGGAGCGGTCCGGGGCTATCGGCCGCTCAGGCGCGTACGGGCGCGCCCAGGAACTCGTACAGCGGATAGCGCTCCACCAGTGCCTGCACGCGGCCGGCGAGCTCCTGCTCGCGGGCATCGTGATCGGCGCCGAGGGCCGTGGCGAGAATGCGCCCGACCTCCTCGAAGTCCTCCACGGCGAACCCGCGGGTGACCAGCGCCGGGGTGCCGATGCGCAGGCCCGAGGCTTCCATCGGCGGGCGCGGATCGAACGGGACCGCGTTGCGGTTGACCGTGATCCCGATCACCGTGCAGCCGGTCCTCCGCCTCGCGGCCGCTCAGCGGCGGCTCGCTGTCGCGCAGGTCGACGAGCACGAGGTGGACGTCGGTGCCGCCGGTCAGCACGCGGACCCCGGCTCCCGCCGCGGACAGCTCGCGTCCGAGCGCCTGGGCGCCGGCGATCGTGCGCTGCTGGCGCTCGACGAAGCCTTCGGAGGCGGCGATCCGCAGGGCCACGGCCTTGGCGGCGATGACGTGCTCGAGCGGCCCGCCCTGCTGGCCGGGGAACACCGCCGAGTCGATCTTCTTGGCGTGCTCCTCGCGGCACAGGATGATGCCGGCGCGGGGACCGCCGAGGGTCTTGTGGGTGGTCGTCGTGACGACGTCGGCGTGCGCGACCGGGCTTGGGATGCAGCCCGGCGGCGACGAGGCCGGCGAAGTGGGCCATGTCGACCATCAGCAGCGCGCCGACCTCGTCGGCGATCTCCCGGAAGCGCGCGAAGTCGAGCTGGCGGGGGTAGGCCGACCAGCCCGCGAGGATCAGCTTGGGGCGCGCGCTCGCGGGCGATGCGCGCGACCTCGTCCATGTCGATCAGGCTGCGTCTCGCGGTCGACCTCGTAGGCGACGACGTCGTACAGCCGCCCGGAGACGTTCAGCGTCATGCCGTGGGTGAGGTGGCCGCCGTGGGCGAGGGCCAGGCCCATGATCGTGTCGCCCGGGCTCGAGCAGGGCGTGGTAGACGGCCGTGTTGGCCTGCGCGCCCGAGTGGGGCTGGACGTTGGCGTGCTCGGCGCCGAACAGCGCCTTGGCGCGGTCGATCGCGAGCTGCTCGGCGACGTCGACCCACTCGCAGCCGCCGTAGTAGCGCCGGCCCGGGTAGCCCTCGGCGTACTTGTTGGTCAGCACCGAGCCCTGGCACTCGAGCACCGCCCGCGGCACGAAGTTCTCCGAGGCGATCATCTCGAGCGTGCGCTGCTGGCGCTCGAGCTCGCCGCGCAGGACCTCGGCGATCTCCGGATCGACCTCGTCGAGCGGGCGGTTGAAGTAGTCGGGGCTCAGCTCGGTCATCGGCGCTCTCCTTAGGCAGGCGTTGAATCGGTATCGCCCAGGCGCGCGGCTAACTCGCTGGCCGCTCCCCGGTGGTCGATTCCACCTCAGAACGCCAGTTGCGGCAGCTGCCAGGGAGGCTATCAGCCTGCCGCGACCGCCCCGGCGCCGGTGTCGGGCAGGACCTCAGGCGGCCAGCGGAGCGAGCATCTGCTGGACCGAGTCGCGCGGCAGGGCGCCCTCGCGCAGCACGTGCCAGCGCCGCTGGCGGTCGAAGTCGCGCAGGTCCACGACGGTCGACGGGCGGCCCGGGAGCTCGCCGCCGTCGAGCACCAGGTCGGCGCCCTCGAGCAGGCTCGCGCGGTACCTCCTCCAGGCGTGCGCGGCGTCGGGCTCGCCTGACAGGTTCGCGCTCGACTGCATGATCGGGCGCTCGACACGCTCGAGGGCGGCCACGGCCTCGGGCAGCCGTGGCACGCGCAGACCGAGCGTTGACGGGTCGTTTCGACAGGCCGCACGCGAAGCGCTCGGAGCGGTTGGCGAGCAGCAGCGTCAGCGGCCCGGGCAGCAGCACTTCCAGCGCCGCCGCTCGGCGCTCGGCGAGGCCCTCGAGCTGCTCCAGGGCGCCGGTCGAGCGAGAAGAACATGACCGCGCACGAGCGCGCCGCCGGGCGCCCCTTGAGCCGTACATGCGGCGCGGCGGCCTCGTGGTCGTCGGGGTCGCAGCAGACCCCGTAGACGGTGTCGGCAGGGGAACACGGCGACTCCGCCGCGCGGCCACGCACTCCTGCAGTCGCAGGGCGTCCTCGCGGGTCAGGTTCGCGCTCATGCGGCCCCCCCACTCCGGCTGAGGACGCTCGCCCACGACCACGCGCTCGATCCCGGCCAGGTCGCGCTCGCTGCGGACCTCCTGAAGCCGCCGTCGCGCAGCAGCTCGGACGACCGCGGGCGCCTGGCCGGCCCCGACCTCCAGCGCAGCGAAGCGCACGCTCGGGCGCAGCGCCAGCTGCGGCCGCCAGCCGGCGGATCGCGTCAGCCCGTCCGCGCCGGCGAACAGGGCATCGTGTGGCTCGTGGCGCAAGATCTCGGGGGCGAGGCTAGCGCGTTCGGGCTCGGCGATGTAGGGAAGGTTGGCCAGAACGGCCTCGTAGCGGTCCTCGACCCCATCCAGCAGGTCCGCGTGCAGCCACCCGACCGCCAGGCCGAGGCGGGCGGCGTTCTCGGCGGCCAGCGCGAGCGCGTCGTGGCTGAGGTCGCTGCCGTCGACTGCGAGGTCCGGCCGCTCGTCGGCTCGAGCGCCAGCGCGACGGCGCCGCAGCCGGTGCCCACGTCGAGCACCCGCCAGCCTGCCGGCAGGCCCAGCGCCGCCTCGACGCAGCAGCTCGGTCTCGGGGCGGGGGATCAGGGCGCGCGCGGTCGACGGTCAGCTCGAGCGAGCGAAAGCCGCGCCGGCCGAGGATGTAGGCGACCGGCTCGCGCGCGGCCGAGCGCCGCCGCACCGCCCGCGCGAAGCCGTCGAGCACGGCCGGCTCGAGCGGCAGCCCGGGTTCGCTGTGCAGGCGCGAGCGCGGCACGCCGAGGCTGTCGGCGAGCAGCAGCTCGGCGTCCAGACGCGGCGCCTCGCAGCCGGCCGCGGCCAGCTCGCCGGTCGCCGCGAGCGTCAGCGCGGCGGCGGCCGTCTCATGCCGCCGTCTGCGCCTGCAGGCGCCGGCGCTTCTCGTCGGCCTGCAGCGCCTCGGTGAGCTCGTCCAGCTCGCCTTCGAGGACCTGGTCGAGGTTGTGGACGGTGAGCTTGATGCGGTGGTCGGTGACGCGCCGCTCGCCGTAGTTGTAGGTGCGGATCTTCTCGGCCCGGTCGCCGGTCCCGACCTGCGAGCGGCGGTCGGCGGCGAGCTCGGCCTGCTGCTCGGCCAGCGCGCGCTCGTAGAGCCGCGCGCGCAGCACGCGCATCGCCTGCTCGCGGTTCTGCAGCTGGGACTTCTCGTCCTGCATCGAGACGACGATCCCGGTCGGCTTGTGGGTGATGCGCACCGCCGAGTCGGTGGTGTTGACCGACTGCCCGCCGGGCCCGGAGGAGCGGTAGACGTCGATCTGCAGGTCGTTCGGGTCGACCTCGACGTCGACGTCCTCGGCCTCGGGCAGCACCGCGACGGTGGCGGTGGAGGTGTGGATGCGCCCCTGGGACTCGGTCTCGGGCACGCGCTGCACGCGGTGGGTGCCGCCCTCGAACTTGAACACCGAGTAGGCGCCGTCGCCCTTGACCGCGAACGTGTACTTGCCCTCGCCGACCTCCAGCGGCTCGGCCTGGAAGCCGCGCCGCTCGGCGTACCGGGTGAGCATCCGGTAGAGGTCGCCGGCCCACAGCCCCGCCTCGTCGCCGCCGGCGCCGCCCTGGATCTCGACGATCACGTTCTTGTCGTCGTTGGGGTCGCGCTCGACCATCGCCAGGCGGATCTCCTCCTCGAGCTCCTGCGATGCGCGCGTCGCGCGCCGGCGAGTTCCTCGCGCAGCTCGGCGTCCTCGCCGTCCTCGGCGAGCAGCTCCTCGGCGCCGGCCGCGTCGTCGGCGGCGCGGCGCCACTGCGCGGCCAGCTTGGCGGCCGGCTCCAGCTGGCGGTAGGCGCGGCCCGACCTCGGCGTAGCGCTCCCGGTCGGCGATCACCTCCGGGTCGGTCATCTGCTCGCTCGAGCTCGGCGAAGCGCGTCTCGATCTGGTTGACCAGTTCTTCGATCACGCATGCTCGGCCCTCAGGCGACGACCTCGAGCGCCGACGAGCTCCGATCGGCGTCGGCTCGCCCGGCCGTCTCGAGCGCGAGCACCGCCTGCAGCGCCGCGATCGCGACGGCGAGCTGGTCGAGGTCGGGCTCGCGCGTGGTCAGCAGCTGCAGCTTCAGACCCGGCCACATCAGCGACCTGCACCCAGCGCCGGCTGCGGTTTCTGCCCGGCGAACTTGATCAGCTCGAAGGAGATGCCGGCGATCAGCGGCACGCCGACGATGCGGGTCAGCACCAGCATACCAGGCGGGCAGCCCGATCGGCGCGAACACGAAGATCGCGACGATCATCACGACCAGCAGAAAGCTCGTGCCGCAGCGGGGATGCAGGCGCGAGAAGCGCTGGGCGTTGGGAGGGTCAGC
>CAVWTU010000013.1:0-7106 GCA_963758055.1 uncultured Solirubrobacteraceae bacterium | reverse complement strand
AGGCGCGCGCCGGGAGCAGCCCTGATGGCGGAAACCCGCGAGCGCCCACCCGAGCCCTTCACGCTGCGCCTGCGACGCTATGACCCCGCCTCCGGCGAGGCCCCCTACTGGGACGAGCACACGGTCGAGCTCGAGCCACACCGTTCGGTGCTGGAGGCGATCCTGCAGGCGCGCGACCGCTTCGACGGCTCGATCGGGATCCGCTGCTCCTGCCGTCAGGCGATCTGCGGCTCCTGCGGGGTGCGCATCAACGGCGAACCCGCGCTCGCCTGCCACACCCACCTCGACGCCGCCAAGGGCTCGGGCCGGGGCGGCGTGATCGAGGTCGAACCGATGGGCAACATGCCCGTGCTGAAGGACCTGATCGTGGACATGGACGCGGTCCACTGGAAGAAGATCCGCCGTGTCACCCCCTGGCTGCTGCCGAAGCAGCCGGTGCCCGAGCGCGAGTACCTGGTCCCTCGCGACGCGATGGTCGACGTGACCCAGACGGTGGCCTGCATCCAGTGCGGCGCGTGTGTCTCGGACTGCCTGTCGATGGAAGTCGACCCCGGCTTCATCGGCCCTGCCGCGCTCGCCAAGTCCTACCGCTTCGTCGGCGATCCCCGCGACGATGAGCACCGCGAGCGCCTCAACGACCTCGCCCAGGACCCGCTGGGGATCTTCGACTGCACCCACTGCTTCAAGTGCGTGGAGGCTTGCCCCAAGGACGTCAACCCGATGGGCCAGATCATGCGCCAGCGCCGGATCGCGACGAGCGACTTCCACATCAAGGACCCCAACAACGGCAAGCGCCACGAGGCGGCCTTCACCACGCTGGTACGCGACAACGGCCTCCTGTGGGAGGCCGAACTGCTGCCGCGCTCCTACGGCGGCAACTCGTGGTTCGGCAAATTCGCCCCGGCGGCCGGCAAAGAGCTGCTGAGCTCGCTGCCCGCGATCATGAGGGCGCTGCTGCGCCGCAAGGTGACCGTCCAGGCGGCGCTGAAACCGCACCGCATCCCCCCCGCCGACCGCAAGGCCGTGCAGGCGATCTACGACACCGTCGAGGGCCGCGAGCAGCGGGTGGAGCTGAACCTGTACATCGTCGGCGAGGACGAAGACCCGGCGCCGCCCGTGGCCACGACCGGCGATCCGCCCGTGGCCACGACCGCCGAGCCCGAGGCGGGTGCGAGCCGATGAAGGTCGCCTACTGGCCCGGATGCGTCAGCCGTGGCTTCACCCCGGAGCTGCACGGCTCGATGGCGAAGGTGGCCCCGCTGCTGGACCTCGAGCTGGTGGAGCTCGACCGCGGTGCGTGCTGCGGAGCCGGGGTGATCGCCGAGCACAACCAGGAGCTCGCCGACACCCTCAACGCACGTACCTTCGCGCTGGCGCAGCAGGTTGACGGCGCCGAGCTGATGATGAACATCTGCTCCACCTGCCAGGGGGCTCAGAGCGAGTGCCAGGAACGGCTGGACGCGAACGCCGAGTACCGCTCGCAGGTCAACACGACGCTCGCGGGCGAGGGTCTCAGCTACGAGCAGGGTTTGACCAACAAGAACTTTCTCTGGCTGCTGGTGGAGGAGATCGGCCTGGAGTCCCTGCGGGGGCTCGTCAAGCGCCCGCTCACGAACCTCAAGGTGGGCCCCTTCTACGGCTGTTACATCGTGCGGCCGCGTAAGCGGCTCGGGATCGACGGGGAGCACCCCCGCGACCACTACCTGGAGATGCTGATCGAGGCACTCGGGGGGACCGTCATCAAGTACGCCGGCATGCGCAAGTGTTGCGGCTTTCCGATCATCACCATGAACAAGGACGCCTCGCTGAAGCAGGCCGGGCGCCATCTCGGCGACGCCGCCGACGCCGATGCCGACTGCCTTGTGACCCCGTGCCCGCTGTGCCACCTGAACCTCGACCTGCAACAGCCGCTGGCCGAACGGGCGGTGGGCCGCGAGCTGCAGATGCCGGTCCTGCACCTGCCCCAGCTCGTGGGCCTGGCACTGGGACTCGAACCGAACGAGCTCGGCATGAGCCGCCACGTCGTGCGCCCGAGCTCCGTGATCGACTGGTCCGCCGCGGTCGTCGCCGCGGCCGCCTGAGCGATCCGCCGGGCGATGGGCGCCGGGCGAGCGTAGCCGGCCGCGGTGCGCGTCCTCACCGTCGTCGGCAACCGCCCTCAGTTCATCAAGGCGGCCGCCGTCTCGGGGCCTCTGCGTGAGCGCGCCCAGGAGCTGCTGATCCACACCGGGCAGCACTACGAGGACGCCCTCTCGGGGACCTTCTTCCGCGAGCTGGGGCTGGCGCGCCCCGACCGCGAGCTGGGCATCTCGGGCGCCAGCAACACCTCCCAGCTGTCGCGCATGCTCGCCGCCCTGGAGCCGCTGCTGGAGCAGGAGCAGGCGGACGCCGTGCTCGTCTACGGCGACACCAACTCGACGCTGGCGGGTGCCCTCGCGGGGGCCCAGGCGGGGGTCCCGGTCGTGCACGTGGAGGCGGGCATGCGCTCGTTCGACCGCTCGATGCCGGAGGAGCTCAACCGCGTGCTCAGCGACCACCTCGCCGAGCTGCTGCTGTGCCCGAGCGAGACGGCGGCGGAGAACCTGCGGGCCGAGTCGGTCGCGGGCCGGGTGCAGGTGGTCGGCGACGTGATGGTAGACGTGTCAATGCGCTGGCACGAGCACGCACGCGAGGATCGGGCGGCGCTGGGCGAGTACGACCTGCAGGCCGGTGACTACCTGCTGCTGACCGCCCACCGGGTGGGCAACGTCGACCCCCCCGAGCGCCTGGAGCGCCTGGTGGAGCTGGTGGAGGACCTACCGGGGAGGGTGCTGTTTCCCGTGCACCCGCGCACCCGTGAGCGTCTGCGGGCAAGCGGCCTGATCGAGCGGCTGCGCCGGAGCGACGGCCTCACCATGACCGAGCCCCTCGGATATCTGGAGTTCGCGTCGCTGCTGACCCACGCCCGTGCCGTGCTGAGCGACTCGGGGGGTGTCCAGAAGGAGGCCTACCTGGCCGGCGTCCCGTGCGTGACCCTGCGGGCCAACACAGAGTGGGTGGAGACGGTGAGCAGCGGCTGGAACACGCTCGTGGACCTCGATGCGGGCGCCGCGCTCGCGGCGCTGGCCCGCACGCCCCCGGCCGAGCGCCCACCCCTGTACGGGGACGGGCACGCCGCCGAGCGCTGCGTGCAGGCGATCCTGGAGTTGTGAGCGGCGCCCTACCGTCGGGGCGTTTGCGCTGCCGCCGAGCCCCCGGCCGAAGCCGGGGGCGTTGACGATTCTCCGAGCCGACCTGCTGGGGTCGGAGCGGCCGCGTTCTCCTAACGACGCTTGGCGCGCTCCTTCTTGAGCTCAGCGACCAGCTGCGCCTTCAAGTGCGCGACCTTGGCGGCGATCACGGCTGGGGACGTAACCGCCGCCGACACGCCCTCGCCTTCGCGAGCGCAGTCGGCGTACGCCCGCACGAAGTTCGGGCCTTCGCTGAGGGCGACGACGGTCCAGGTGTCGGCGATTTTCCGGCTCCCGACGACTTCCCCGAAGGCCTCCAGTGAGCCGCCGCTCACAGCGCTTTCCCCCGCACCGCATTTGGCTTCCGAAACTGCCACGAATATTCCTTCGTCTTCTTCGCCTTCTGCTTCCGGGCCTTCCACTTCGGTGAGTGGGCTGAGGGTTCCGCCACTCCCGGTCTGACCTTTCACGCCCGCTGGACCGGTGGGGCCGGCCGGCCCGGACGGCCCGGCCGGGCCGGTAGCCCCGGCAGACCCGCCGGGCCCGGGCGAACCCGAAGATCCAGGAGGTCCGGAAGGACCCGCTTTCCCGGACGCACCGGGAGCACCCTGTGCCCCTTTCAGAGTCTTCAGCACGCTCGGCTTGATCTGGCTCGTGCTCGTGATCAGATAGTGGTTGGCGGCGACGGCGGTTCCCCCGAGCGCGATGAACAGCGCCAACAGCGCCACGACCGTCCCTAGACGCGGTCGATGCATCCTGCGTACCTCCCCTGATTCGGTAGCTCCCCAATTGCTGAGAGGACGCGTCCGACGTCGCGCGCCACCCCTGAGGTGATCCTATAGGACTATGTAAGAATCGGCACTTACGCCATCCGGCGGGCACCGGGGCCGGTCCAGCGGCGATCGACCAGCTCCTTCCCGGGCCCGTGTCGGCCGCACGCCGGCGGCGTGTGATCAGCCGAACGGCTGCTCGACGCCGACCGTTCCCTCGCCGGCCAGCTCGAAGGCGCTGTGTAGGGCGCTCACCGCGAGCTCGACCCGGTCGCGGTCGATCACGCACGAGATCTTGATCGGTGAGGTGGAGATCATGTCGATGTTCACGCCCTCCTCGGCGAGCACGCTGAAGACCTTCGCCGCGACTCCGGGGTGGGAACGCATCCCGGCTCCAACGATCGAGACCTTGCCCATCTCCTCGTAGGTTTTGAGCGCCTCGAAGGCCTCTCCGCTGAGCGGCTCCAGGGCCGCGCCGGCGGTGCGAAGGTCCTCGCGGGGGACGGTGAAGGAGATCTCGGCCGCTCCCCCGGCGGACACGGGCTCGTTCTGGACGATCATGTCCACGTTCACGTTCGCCTCGGCGAGCGCGCCGAAGATACGAGCCGCCGCACCCGGGGCGTCGGGGACGCCGGTGAGCGTGACACGGGCCTCGCTGGTGGTGTGGGTGACGGCGGTGATGAGCGGTTGCTCCATGGCTTCTCCTTCGGCGACCACAAAGGTACCTGGCTGCTCGTCAAACGACGAGCGGCAGTGGATGCGCACGCCGTGGTTGCGGGCGTACTCGAGCGAGCGCAGTTGCAGCACCCCGGCGCCCGAAGCCGCCATCTCGAGCACCTCCTCGAAGGACACGACCGGCAGCCTGCGGGCGTCCGGGACGATGCGGGGGTCGGCCGAGTAGACGCCGGAGACGTCGGTGTAGATTTCGCACACGTCGGCGCCGAGCGCGGCCGCCAGCGCCACGGCGCTGGTGTCCGACCCCCCGCGACCGAGCGTGGTGACGTTGTGGGCGTTCAGGGACACGCCCTGGAATCCGGCCACGAGCACGATGTTGTCCTCTTCCAGGGCCGCCTGGATGCGATCCGCGCGGACGTCGAGGATCATCGCCTTGGTGTGGGACTCGTCGGTGACGATCCCCGCCTGGGAGCCGGTCAGCGAGATCGCCTGATGGCCGAGGTCGTGGATCGCCATCGCGCACAGGGCACAGGAGATGCGCTCGCCCGAGGACAGCAGCATGTCCATCTCGCGGGGGTCTGGAACCTCGGAGACCTCCTCGGCCATCCCGATCAGCTCGTCGGTGGTCTTGCCGCGGGCCGACAGGACCGCGACGACCGGGTGACCGCGTTCACGGGTGGCCACGATCCTGCGGGCGGCGCGCTTGATGCGCTCGGCGTCCGCCACCGAGGTGCCGCCGAACTTCATCACCACCAGGGGCTCGCTCACAGCGCCCTCCTGCCGGCGAACGCCTTGCCGAGCGTGACCTCGTCGGCGTACTCGAGGTCCGAGCCCACCGGCAGGCCGCTGGCCAGCCGGGTGACGCTCACCTGGGGCGCCCGCGAGCGCAGCTCCTCGGCGATGTACAGCGCCGTGGCCTCGCCCGTGGTGGTGGGGTTGGTGGCAAGCACCACTTCCCTCACCGGCGCGCCCTCCGCGCCCGCCGCGGTCACGCGCTCGAGCAGCTCGGCGATCTTCAGGTCCTCGGGATCGACGCCGTCGATCGGCGACAGCGCGCCGCCGAGTACGTGGTAGACGCCGTGGTACTCGTGCGTGCGCTCCATCGGGATCACGTCGCTGGGCTCCTCGACCACGCAGATCAGGGCCTGGTCGCGGCGCGCGTCGGTACAGATCCGGCAACGGGTTTCATCGGTGAGGTTGAAGCAACGCTCACAGAGTGTGATCTTCTGCTTGACCTCGACGATCGCCTCGGCCAGCCCGGCCGCCTCCTCCGGGGTGGCGCGCAGGATGTGGAACGCCAACCGCTGCGCGGTGCGGTGCCCGACACCCGGGAGCTTGGCGAGCTCCGTCATCAGCCGCCGCACGGGCGGCGCGTAGGAGGCGTCGCTCACAGACCCGGCAAGCCCAGCCCACCGAGGGCGCCCAGATCGAGCCCCGCGGTGGCACCGCCCATCTTCTGCTCGGCCAGCTCCTGGGCCTTGCGCAGGGCGTCGTTCATAGCCGTCAGCACCATCTCGCCGAGGATCTCGGCGTCCTCGGGATCGAGCGCGGCGGGGTCGATCCGCACCTCCCTCACCTGCAGGTCCCCGCTGATCTTCACGAGCACCGCGCCGCCCCCGGCGCTGGCCTCGACCAGCTCCTGGCGGAGCTCCTCCTGGGCGACCTCCATGTCCCGTTGCATCTTCTGGACCTGGGCCATCATCTGCTGCATGTTGCCCTTGCGCGGCGGCTTGGCCATCACGCTCCCCGCTCGCCCGCGGCCATCGCGTCGGGGTTCTGCTCGGCGGCCTGGCCGTCCGGGAGCCAGTCGGAGGGGACCTCCTCGGCGTCGAACTCCTCGATGAAACGGCGTACGAGCTCGTCCTCGGAGAGCTCTTCGGCGCCCTCCTCCCCCTCGCCCCCGGGGACGTCGCGCAGCTCGTACGACAGCCGCCAGCGGCCCGGCGCGAGCGAGCGCAGGGCCTCGCCGACGATCGCCCGGTTGGCCGGGTCCTCGGCCTTCTTGCGCAGGAACTGGGCGGTCGCGGAGAACGCGAGTGTGAGGTCGAAGCCGTCGAGCGCCACCGGGTGGGCATCCTTGATCACCGCCCCCAGCATCGCGTGCTCGGCCCGCACCAGCTCCACCACGGCCGGCCAGATCTCCAGCAGCGAGTCCAGATCGCCCGCGAACGGCGGAGCCTGCCAGACGTCCAGGTCCGCCGGGGGGGCGTCCTCCGCGGCCGTCGCCTCGCTGCTCGGCGCCGGCGGAGGGGCGGTCGGCGGGGAAGCCTCCTGCTGCTGCCGGCCCCGGGGAGACTCCTCGGCGGGCGCGATCACGCGCGGCTCGGGGGCGACCTTCGGGCGGAGTGTCCGCGGCCGGGGCGGGAGCGCCCGCAGGGTCAGTGTCCGCAGGCGCAGCGTCCGCGACCATCGAACGGGTGACCGAACCCGCGGGAGCGGCCGCTGTTGGGCC
>CAVWTU010000012.1:0-38302 GCA_963758055.1 uncultured Solirubrobacteraceae bacterium | reverse complement strand
ACTTCTAATCCGAGGGTCGCAGGTTCGAATCCTGCCGGGGGCACTCGCTACTCCGTCGGGGACGTCACGAGAGGGACAGCGGGTTCGGCGGCTCCCTTCGGGCCACCAGGCTGTCGGGCCGGGGCCGGGTCGCGGGTTGAAGGCGTCCGCGGCGCCGGCGGCGAGCCTTTTGTTCCTCGTCCGCAGCGCGCGTCAGTGAGGACTAGGTCCAGACGCTGGTTCCGCCGCGAGAGCGGGCCTGTTGGCCTCCCCACCTCTTGGTGATCAGGGGTTATCTCGGTTTGGGCGACCGGCGGTTCTGCCGTCGAAGCTGTGAGCCGGGGATGCGGCAGCAGATCAGGTGGGGTTCAGTGGGTTGGGGTGGAGCATTTCGAGGAATGCGGAGCTGGCCGGGGTGGGTTCGCGGTCGAGCGGCGTGACGAGCATGAGATCGCGTGGTATCGGTGGATCGGTCGCGAGTCCGTTAGCGCGGTCGCCGGCCATCTGGATCGCGGCCGGAGGCAGGAGCGAGATGCCGAGGCCGAGAGCAACCAGTTCAACCAGGTCGGCGATGGTGTCGACCTCGCAGGCGATGCGCCGCTGTAGCCCTGCGGCCTGACAGGCTCGGTCGATGCTGGCCCGCAGTGAGGAGTCTGAGCGGTACTCGACGAAGTCGCGGTCGGCGAGGTCGATCAATCGCACGCGGCTGCGGTTGGCCAGCGGATCGTGTGCGGAGACGCCAAGCAGCAGCGATTCGGTGCCGAGCGGACTGGCTGTGACCCGGCTGGCTTGAGGGCCGAGCGGGAGATCGACGATCGCCAGCTCGAGCTCTCCGTCGGCGGTGCGGTGTACGAGCGACGGCACGCCGGCGTGGTGCAATCCGAGAGTCACCGCTGGATGTCTGCGGTGATAGCGGGCCAACAGTGCGGGTACGTCGACGGGACCTACGGTCTGGCTCTGGACGACTCCGATCGCAAGGTGTCCGCGGACGCAGTCCACGAACTCCCGCGACGGCGTCGAGACCGTCCTCGGCCGCGGCGACGGCGCGCCGAGCCGCTGGCAGTAGCGCCCGCCCGGCGTCCGTGAGCTCGACGCGCCGTGTGCTGCGTACGAACAGATCGCTGCCGAGCTCCCGCTCTAGGGAGCGGATCGAGCTGGACAGGCTCGATTGCGTCAGGTGCACGCGTGACGCGGCGCGCGTGAAATGGCTGGTTTCCGCGACGGCGAGGAAGTGGGCCAACTGGCGCAGCTCCATTCATTGATGGTATCGCTTGCTATGGCAGCAACTATCTGTTGGACAACTGAGATCTCGGCGACGAAACTTGGGCGAGTCGGCGCGCGACCCCACCGCCGACCTATCTGCGCCAACACCCACACAAAGGAGGACGAATGACTCTGCTGATCGCACCCACCGACCTACCGGGCCCCCCACACGGCCGTCGCTTCGTCGGTGCCGACCACGGCGACCTCCCCATCTCCCTGTTCCTCGTCGATGTGCGCCCGGGAGCAGGGCCCGAGCTTCACCGCCATCCGTACCCGGAGATTTTCGTCGTGGATGCGGGTCAAGCCGAATTCCAGATCGGCAATGCCCGCGTCACGGCGAGGGCCGGAGACATCCTGATCGCCCCCGCAGGCGTTCCTCACCGTTTCACGGGCAGCGGCGTTCAGCAGCTACGTCTGACCGCGATCCACACCGCCTCAGCGATGGACACAGAGTGGCTCACTTCGATGACTCGGGCGCCGAAGAGCGCGTCCGCCACCGGCTGACGGCGTCGCCGCGACGCGCACCAAACCCTAGTCACCCCTAGAACCCCGGGAGTAACTCATGCTTATCACTATCGGGTCCGCACTGTCAGCGTTGATCGCGGTTGCCATTGCCCTCATGGGTGCGCGGTACCTTCTCGATCCCCGGCCAGCCGCCGCCGGGTTCGGCATCCCAGGCGAGTTCGGCGAAGACGGTCACGGTCCTGCCTGGCTAGCCGTCAAGGCCACCCGCGACATCTCGATCGCGGTTGTGATCGCGATCCTTCTCATATATGGAACGCCCCGGCTACTCGGCTGGCAGATGCTGGTCATCGCTTTGATCCCCATCGCCGACGGGACAATTGTCTTGCGCAGCGGTGGACCCAAGGCAACCGCATACGGCATCCATTGGGCTACCGCCGCGGTCATGCTCATTGCCGCAGCGCTCCTTATCGCGTAGACGTCGCAGAGACCAGTTGGATCCATGAGGCAGCCCGCTCCAACAAGCCGCTCCGCCTTCGGGTCGCCCGACACATCCGCTTCACCCACGCGATGCTCGAGGAGTGGCTCACGACCCGATATCGGGCGCGCTCTGACGCGGCACCACGTCTTTCGCCGTCGTGTCCGCTCAGCGCGCCACGACGAAGTAAGCCGTGCCGAACGGCTGGCTCTCGGGCGAGCCGGATTCAGGGTTGGAGTAGGACATCTGGACGCGGTAGTCGCCCGGGCAGAAACCGTGTTGGGGGGGCGTGAGCGTCTTCGTGATGATCTCACCGTGGCCGCTCACGGCAACGTTGATCGCAACGGCGTCCCCGACGGCGAGTTCGGCTTCGTGTTGGCATCGCGGCGAGGCGCCAGCCTTAATGGCATAGCTGAAGCCGCCGCCGTCCAGGAGCCCACGGAAGCTCAGCCTAAAGGTCGTGTGGGGACCGCCGAGGGCGGGCGTCACCATCACAGGGTTCGGGGTCTCGGCCCCCGTACGCGCGGGCGGCTGATCCGATTCCCGGGCATGGATTGGAGACGGCGGGCGCGGCCCGGCTTGCACCGACCCCAAAGGCGCCAAGCAGGCGGGAGGGCTGCTGGCGCGACAGCTCCCTTCATCCTCGTAGTGGACCGTCTCGTGCAGCATCAGCGCCTGGAACGTGAGGTTCTCGGTCTTCAGAGCCAAGATCGTCTGCTGCAGCATGGGCTCGTCCTGGACGACGAGGTAGGCTCCTTCGTCAGCCGGGCTGAGCGCGACTGTTTCGTTGATGCCCTGTCCGGTCACGGTCACGCTCCGCGCGCGCGGGCCGGCGATGCCGAAGGCGATGTGACGCAGATCGCGCATCGGGCACGTGGGCTCACGCCTCACGCGCGCCGTCGTCCGGTGGTAGATCGCGAGCGACCTAAGTGCCTTGGCGACGGCCGCTCGGTCTCCCTTGGCCCTCGCGTCTGCGAGCTGGCGTCGCAACGCCGGCACGACCGCTGCCCATTCCCTGCGCGTCACTCCGATGACGCAGCCTTCGAGTCCCAGGTAGCCGCTGGCGGCTTCGATGTTCGAGACGCCAGTGAAGCCGGTCAGGCGCCCAGCCCGATCGAGGCTCCCGCATGATTCGGGCTGGACGGGCAATTCGTGGAAGAGCCCGTCATCGTGGAAGGCGCCGTCCTGGCCGAGCACGCCGAGTTTGCCGTCGACGACGCGACCAATCTGCACGCAGCCCCAGTGCGCGACGTCCTTGTTCACGCTCGCGCCGCGGAAGTGTGCGTCAGGGCCAGAGCGATCACGGGAGGCGAAGATGAGTCGCACCCCCCACGGCGGCCCGCCCGCGGGATCGGGCACCCGGAGCGACAGCAGCCGCGTCCCGGTGGTCTGTACCCTCAGGTTCGGAAACTCGCGTGGAGCTGGCGTCCCAACGCCGACCAGAGCTCGCGCTGCAAGGGCAACGCCGGTGGCGCCCGAGACGATCGCCAGGCCGACGATCAATGGGCGGGTAAGCAAGCGACCGCGCCAGCCGCGACTGCGGTCCAGCGCTCGGCTCACTCGGCTCCGGGCCATGCGGTCAGCGGCGTCACGGAGCTGGCGCTCGATCTCGGGGATGATGCTCACGTTGGCTCCTCCAGTTGGCGCTTGAGCGTCGAGAGCCCACGGCTCACGCGCTTGCGGATCACCAGCTCGGACGTCTGGAGCTCCCCGGCGATGTCTCGATAGGAGCGCTCATCGAGGACATGGGCTCGCACTGCCTCGCGCTGGCTCGCTGGCAGCTCATCGAGGAGCGCGAGCGTCTGGCCGTCCAGACTCGCGAGCGCCTCGATCCGCTCCAGGTCCTCGCCGCTGAGCACCACCGCGTCACGAATCCCGACGCGGCGCCTCGCGCGTGCTTCGACGCGCCCGCGCCTCCGGCTGCTCGCCAGGATGCGTTGGGCGATCGTCAGCAGCCAGCCAACGGCGCTCGGGCCTTCGGGTCGGTAGCGCCGGGCCGAGCGCAGCGCCGAGGCGAACACCTCGGCGCTCAGGTCTGCCGCCAGCTCTGGGTCACCCGTGCGCCGCAGCATGTAGCCCAAGATCAGCCGCTCATAGCGGCGGTAGAAGGCAGCGAACGCATCCGGGTCCGCGAAAGTGCCGGCGAGCAGAACGGCATCCGCGCACTTGTCGAGGTCAGCCACACTCCCAGTAATCGCACAAGCGCCGAAAGTGTGACCCGCCGCCGAAAGTCAGCGATAGGCGGCTGCGTCGCGTACCGCGTCGACCGCGCCTGACCTCAGCTTGCTCTCCGCCGTTGCCGACACGAAAGCGGCCTTGCGGGTCTCAGCGCGGCGCCCCGTGTTCGGGGCGCAGTCGAGTTCTTCGCGCCGTGGCGTATGAATCGACGCCCCTCGGACCTCCGCGATCGAAGGAGATGAGGCCGTCTCCCGCCCCCGAGGCAAGAAATCATGTCCCGAAACGTGTCCCCGACTTGGCATTTCTGATCCGGGGATCCCGTCCCAAGCCTGACCTAACATGGCTCAACAGAGCCGAATTGCACCCCCAGCGAGCAACTTCTAATCCGAGGGTCGCTGGTTCGAATCCAGCCGGGGGCACTCGCAACTTGTCGGCGGGGGCAGTTTCGCCGAGGCGCGTCCGCATGGCCGTGGGCGCCGGCGCGTGCTCACCTGCCTTTATCAGTCCGCTATGAATCGGCCTGGATGAGCCTGGGTGAAAACTCCACACCGGTGACTGAGGCGCGCAGCGTGTGGGTATGACCACGAGCGCCTCGACCGAGTGGTCGCCCGAGGAGTCCGTCACCTGGCACGACCTGGAGTGCGGCGGCTATCGAGCCGACCTGCCGCTGTGGCTCGAGCTCGCTGCCGCCACACCTGGCGCCCCCGTAGTCGAGGTCGGCTGCGGCACCGGTCGCGTTGCGCTCGCGTTGGCGCGTGCCGGGCATCCCGTGACGGCCGTGGACGTGGACGCGGCCCTGCTGGGCGAGCTCGCGCGCCGGGCTGACGGGCTCCCGGTGGAGGTCGTGCGTGCGGACGCACGCCGGCTCGACCTGCCGTCGCGCGGCTATGCGCTCTGCGTCGCAGCCCAGCAGACGGTCCAGCTCTTTGGCGGGCCCGGGCCCCGTGCGCGCTTCCTTGCGGCTGCGCGCAGGCATTTGCGGCCCGGTGGCGTGCTGGCCTGCGCGATCGTCTCCGAGCTCGCGTCCTACAGCGTCGTCGACGGGGACAAGCCGCCACCGGCGGACCACGTCCGCCGTGATGGCCGGCTGTACGTCAGCCACGCCACGGCCATGCGGGTGCAAGCGCGCACGATCGAGGTCAAGCGCTGGCGCTTCGTGATCGGCGAGGGGGGCAGCAGCGACGTGCTCGAGCCGTCAGCCGTGCAGGTGCTGCAGCTCGCGCGCTTGACGGCCACGCAGCTCGAGCGCGAGGCCTGCGCCGCCGGCCTTACACCCCTTCCGCGCCTCGCGATCCCCGAAACGGATGAGTTCCTCGGCAGCGAGGTGGTGCTGCTGCGAGCGTGAGCCCCGCGCTTGGCTGACGGGCTGGCGCCTGCTTGTGCCCAACGTGAACGCTTCGCCGGCCGTCGCTATTTCTCGCCCCAGCGGCCGTCGCCGTGATCGCGTGGCGGGCCGTCGCGGTCGGGCTCTTTCGCGGCCGGCTGTGCGCCCGCGTCTCGGCCCCCGTGCAGCCTCTCGGCGGTGATTCCGGCCGCGCGGAGCATGCGTCTGAGGTCGACGACCATCTGCTCGCCGACGTCCTTGCCACTGGGCCGATGGAGTGTCTCGGTCTCGCCGCCCACGCGGACCTTGAGCTTGCCGTTGTGCTCCTCGGTTACCTCGCCGACCGCCTCCAGCAGGGAGAGAACGTCGCGCCACTCGATGTTGTGGCCGGCCGGGTGGGACAGGATCGCCTCCGCCGTGCGGCGATGGTGGTGGTCGAGATGGATTGTGTCGCGGCTGCTCACGGTGCTCATTATCGCCGACGCGATGATTGTGGGCACTCGCCGCCCGCCGGCGGTTCGAGCAGGGCCGCAACCGCTCCGCCCGGAGCATTCAGGCCGACCTCGGGTGCCCGCACGGGCCGGGGCGACCCGGGGCGCCCACGACCCCGGGTCGCCCACTCCTCTCAGACGGTCGCCGGGAGTCTGCGACGGGCCGCCAGGCGCTCCTCGGCGTAGGCGCGGGCGGCCTCGACGTCGCCGGTGGCGAACGCCGCGATGTCGGCGAGCGTGACGATCCGCCCGGCACCTCCCCATGTCCCGTCGGGGATCTCCGGCGTGAACACCCAGACCCTCGAGGGGTCGCGGTCGTGGGCTCCGTGCTCGGC
Organism: uncultured Solirubrobacteraceae bacterium; assembly: GCA_963758055.1. Lineage (GTDB taxonomy): Bacteria > Actinomycetota > Thermoleophilia > Solirubrobacterales > Solirubrobacteraceae > Palsa-744. The sequence goes on along the minus strand of CAVWTU010000012.1, from coordinate 31,792 downwards.
GTCGAGGACGGCTTCGGTGATGCTGTGGACCATCGCCTGGCGGCGCTCGGCGTCGTACTGGCCCTCTGGGACCGAGGCGACGAAGCGGTAACGCGGAGCCGTGGCCGGGGAGCCGGCGACGTACACCTGCTGTGGGCGATGGACGAACAGCCAGGCGATCGAGCGGACCTGCGGATTCGTGGGGTCGGCGCCCTCGTTGACGATCAGTGCGTCGGTGAGCTGGGCGAGTAGCTGCTCCTCGGCCTCCGGCCGCAGGGCCCCCTCGGGGATGTATGCGTCGAGCATCGGCATGTTGGCGCCTCCTTCCGGCCGTATCCGGCCGGGTCGAAAAGTCACTCTCTTTAGGAGAGGGACTGGGGTCGGGCGGCACGATACACGAGGTCACTTCGCTTATGCAAGCGATATGCTGCGGCCATGAAGCGAACGGCCCTGGCGGACCATCCCTGCTCGATCGCCCGCACCCTGGACGTCGCGGGGGAGTGGTGGTCGCCGCTGATCCTGCGCGATGTCACCTACGGGGTCAGGCGCTTCGGTGAGATCCAGGCCGACCTGGGGATCTCGGCCAACGTGCTCGCCGACCGCCTCGAAAGCCTGGTGCGTGACGGACTCCTGGAAACGCGCGTCTACCAGCAGCGACCCGAGCGCCACGAGTACGTGTTGACCGAGAAGGGCGCGGATCTGGTGCCGGCGCTCATCGCCCTGATGCAATGGGGAGACCGCTGGAGGTGGGAGGGCGGTGTGGGCCCGGTGCAGGTCCTGCACGAGGACTGCGGTCACGAGGTCAGGGTCGAGCTGCGCTGCGAGCATTGCCGGCGCGAGCTGCCCGTCGACAGCCTTCGTGCGCGTGCCCGCCGCGGGGTGATCACGGCCCCTACCGGTGAGGAACCCGGTCAGCTCTCGGCGGCGCGGCTGACCTCGTCGCCCGACGGGGTTCCTCTGGCCGAGGCGCCGGCTCAAGCGTCGCCGGCCGGGTAGTCGGCGCTGCCGTCCCGGCGCCAGCCAGAGCGTCAGCTCGGTGCGGCCGAGCCGCTCACGCGCCTCCTTCCAGCGCCGGCGCGTTCCTGAGCGGCTCGCCGGTGGGCGCCGGTGAGCGGTCGATCGCCAGTTTCGGCAGGTGGCGCTCCAGCGAGGCCGGGAACACCCACGTGCGGCGGCCGAGCAGCTCGAGGACCGACGGAAGCAGCAGGCTGCGCACGACGAAGGCATCGAGGAACACAGCCGTGGCAAGGCTCAATCCGAACAGCTTCAACACGCGTTCGTCGCCGAGCGCGAAGGAGGCGAACACGCAGATCATGATCGCGGCCGCAGCGGTGATGACCCGGCCGGTCGACGCCAGACCACGGTTCACCGCGTAGGACGCGTCTTTGCTGCGTCCCCATTCCTCGTGGATGCGCGACACCAGGAAGACCTCGTAATCCATCGACAGGCCGAACACGATCGCGAACAGCATCACCGGGATGAATACCTCGATCGGCCCGCCCTTGACGTTGAAGAAGCTTCCCAGCCAACCCCATTGGAAGATCGCCACCACCACGCCCAGTGAGGCGCCGATCGAGAGCAGGTTCATGACCGCGGCCTGCACGGGGATCACCAGCGAGCGGAACACCACGAGCAGCAGCAGCGCCGAGAGCAGCACGACGATGCCGATGAACAGCGGCAGCTTGCTGGACAGCACGCTCGTGAAGTCGACCGTGGTGGCCTGCTGGCCCCCCACGAGCAGGGTCGAGTTGGTGCTCTGGGCGAGCGGTGGCAGCACGGTTCCCCGCAGCGAGTGGACGAGTTCGGTCGTGGCCTCCGACTGTGGCGCGCTCCGCGGGTAGACGTTGAAGACGGCCGTCTGCCCGCTGGGGCTCAGCCGCGGGGGTGAGACGCTCGCCACGTTGGCCGTCGCCTTCAGCTTCTCGGCAACGCTGGCCAGGGTCGCGCTGTCGCCGGCGTGGGGCAGCCTCGCGACGACTGCCAGGGGGCCGTTCGAGCCGGGGCCGAAGCCCTTTGCGATCAGGTCGTAGGCCTGCCTGGTGGTGTCGCTGGGCGGGTTGTTGCCCGCGTCGCTGTTGCCCAACCGCAGCGCGAGCACCGGGGATGCCAGCACGAGCATGATCGCCAGTCCCGCGACAGCCCCCGGCCAGGGGTGGCGCTGGATCGTGTTGGCCCACGAGGCCCAGAAGCCGTGCGGCCCGGCCCCGGGCTCGCGCGGGTGCGAGCGCTCGCGGCGGCTCGGGCGCGCGATGCGCGGGCCGATCCGCGACAGCGCGGCGGGCAGAACAGTGAGGGCGGCGAGCATCGTCATCAGAACCGCCAGTGCCGAGGCCACCGCAAGCCCGTACAGGAAGCTGACGCCGAGCAGGAACTGACCGAGCAGGGCGATGATCACGGTGACGCCGGCGAACACCACCGCCCGTCCGGCCGAGTCCATCGCGTCGTCGATCGCGGGCTGCAACTCGGTGCCCGCCCGAAAGTTCTCGCGGAACCGCGTCACGATGAAGAGCGCGTAGTCGATGCCCACCCCGAGCCCGATCATGGCCGCGAGCTCGATCGCGAAGTTCGGCATGCCGATGACCTGGGAGGCCAGCCCCGCCAATCCGATGCCGGTGCCGAGCCCGAGCAGCGCCGTCACGATCGGCAGCCCCATCGCCACGAACGAGCCGAAGGTGATGAACAGGATGATCATGGCCGCCAGCAGGCCCACGGCGGTGGCGGTGCCGAGTGACGGTTTCTGGGCCTGTTCGATCGCCTCTCCGCCGAGCTGCACCTCGAGCTGCTTCGAGCGAGCCCGCTCAGCCGTCGAGATGACGTTTTCGATCGATGTTTTGGGCAGGACGTTGGCGCGTTTGTCGAAGTTGATCGTGGCGAACGCGATCTGTCCGTCGGCTGACACCGCGTGGGCCCCGGCAGGCGAGAAGGGGCTGACCACGCTCGTCACGTGGGGGAGTGCTGCGACCTCCGTCAGCATGCGTTCAACATGCGCACGCGTCGCCGGGTCGCTGATCTGTCCTTCGCGGGCCCGCACCACGATCTGGTCGGAATCGCCGGACTGGGCCGGAAAGTCGCGCTTGAGCAGGTCTGTCGCCCGCTGGGATTCGGTGCCCGGGAGCGAGAAGTTGGTGCTGTAGTTGGTGCCCACCGCGCTCGAGATGGCCAACGAGCCGACGAGCAGCACGATCCAGCCGACCAGTACGACCCGCCGGTGGTGTGCCGCCCAACTGCCTGTACGAGCCACGATTCCGAGCCTGCGCTCAGGCGATGTCATAGAGCTCACGTCTGACCTCCGGGCATACTGTGGGGGAGCAAACTGTCGGGGAGCGAACAGTTTGGTTTGCGAATAGTTCGCAGATCGAAGTAGGCTAGCATGCGAGCCATGAGCGTCACGAGCGATCCGGAAACCGAACCGCGGCCGGGCGTCGAGGACGACCTCGCTGAGCTCACCGCGATGCTACCCGTGACGCTCCAGTACCTTAAGAGCGCGGTCCCGGCGCCCATGCCGATGCGGGATGCGATGGAACGAGCCTCGCTCGGAAAGCGCCACGGGAGCGCGCTTCTGGCAGTGGCAGCGGTCGAACCCGTGGGCGTCAGTGAACTGGCCAAGCGCCTCGGCCTGCTGCTGTCGAGCACCAGCACGGTGGTGGGAGAGCTGAGCCGGGCGGGCCTGATCGAACGCCGGGAGGACGAGCGGGATCGCAGGCGCACGATCGTGCGCGTGCACGAGGACTACCGCGACGCCATGGAGGGTTGGCTCGAAGGAGCGCTGACGCCGGTCCGGAACACCCTCGAGCAACTCTCGCCGCAGGCGCGTGAGCACTTCATGGAAGGCTGGCGCATCCTCCAGAAAGAGGCGGCCCTACTCGCCTCCGACGAGGACCTGGGCGCGGAGTGCGAGACCTAGCTGCGCCCGCGTTGCGGTCTTCGACGGGCCGCCTCGCGTCGTGTCAGGCAACGGCGCGCAGGCGCTTATAGGGCGCGCCCCTGAGCTCGCGCACCAGCGCGTCGACGACGCCCTCCTCATCATCCTCACGGCCATCGGTGACCGCCCCGATCACCGCTCGCTTACGCTCGAGCAGGGTCGCGATGGTCTCGTCGATCGTGCCCGCAGCGAGGATGTAGGAAGCGTTGACGGAGTCCTCCTGGCCGATTCGGTGACAGCGGTCCTCGGCCTGGTCGTGCTTGGCGGGCGTCCAGTCGAGCTCGAGGAAGACGACGTTCGAGGAGCGGGTCAGCGTGAGGCCCTGTCCCGCTACCTCGATGGAGCCGACGAGCAGCTGGTTCCCGGGCCCATCCGGCGCCTGAAAGGCGCGCACGGCGAGGTCCCGGGCGTGGTGACTGTCGTCACCCAGAATGTGGAGTGCCGAAGGGAAGCGTCCGAGCAGGGCGCGCTGGATCTCACGGTGGTGGGCGAACACGACCAGCCGCTCCCCGGAGGAGCAGAAGTCATGGATCCAGGCAAGCGCGGCCGCGAGCTTGCCCCGCGCGGCAAGCAGCTTGAGCGCGTTCAGCCGCACGAGACGCTCGGCCCGCAGCGCCGCCGCGACCTTCGCCCGTAGCTCGCCAAGGTCGAGCGGCTGACTCTGAAGCCATGCGATCAGATCGCGCTCGGCGAGGCGATACTCGGGCTCGTTGTCGAGCTCGACCGGCACGATCGCGCGCCTCTTCGCCGGCAGCTGTGGCAGGACGTCGGCCTTCAGCCGACGCACGAAGCAGCGTGAGCGAAGGTGCCAGTGCAGGCGCAGGTGGGCATCGGGCCCGCGGAAGCGCTTGCCGAACTGTGCACCGGAGCCAAAATCCCCGAGCCGCCCGAGGATCCGCAGCTGGGAGATGAGCTCTGCGGGGCGGTTCATGACGGGCGTTCCGGTGAGGGCGAGCACGAGTCCGTCTTGCGGCAGGACGGCGGCCAGCCGTTGCACCGCCCGCGTCCGCTTGGCCGCGGCGTTCTTGCAGTAATGGGACTCGTCGAGGACGAGCGCCCGGGGCTCGAGGCCGCGCAGCTCGTCCAGCCGGGCGGCAACGATGTCGTAGTTCACGACGGTGATCTCCGCTCCGCCGGCCGGGCGGGGGGGCTCGCCGCCTGGTCGGGCAGGGCCGGTACCCACGAGCGTCTGGACACTGCGATCGGGCAGCCAGCGCTCGAGCTCGCGCACCCAGTTGAGCTTGAGGCTGGCCGGGCAGACGACGACCGCCGGGTAGGCAGAGTCGGCCTCGATCGTGGCAAGGGCCTCGATCGTCTTGCCCAGGCCCTGCTCATCGGCCAGCAACGCGCGCCGCTGGGAGAGCAGGTATCTCACCCCGGCGCGCTGGAACGGCTTCAGCTCGCCGCCGAGGCCGCAAGCGTCCAGTTGCGCGTCCGTGGCGCCCGACAGAGCCACGATCCCGGCGGCCCGGGAGTGCTGCTCACGGACCTCCTGCAGCGGCTCGAGCGCCTCGGGAGCGACCCACACGTCGCGGGAGGCGATGAAGTGATCGAGCTCGGGCACGCAGAATGGGTCTGCGCGGATCGCGGGGAGCCGAGCGTGCTCGCCCTCCTGAGCGCGTCTGGCCCTTCGCGGAAGGGCTCCCTGCAGGGCGGCGAACGCCTCGAGTAGCGAGGGATCGTGTCCGGGTGCGAGCACGAACGTCGAGTCCTCGTGGACGGTGGAGAGCTCGAGGACCGCCGGTGGCGCCGGCCGGCCGTCGGTGAGGGCCGCGATGCAGCGCTTCGCGGCCCCACTCATCCAACCGTCGAGCTGCTCCTCGATCAGCCGCCATGAGTCGAGCGTGAGCGGGACCGTTGCTCCGCCCGGCGCGCTCGCCGCCTGCTCACGCAGCACCCGCGGCAGGCGGGCGACGTCGCCGAGCAACAGGAACACGGGCTCCTGGCTGGAACCCTCGACCTCGATGTTGCCGTGCCAGGTGCTTGCGTGCTCGAGCCATGCCATGACCCGTGGGTCGACACTGGCGTCCTCGAGGTGGGGGAGCAGCTCGAGCAGCGGCTCGGCGTCGCGCTCGTCAGCCGCGAGCCCGAGTGTGCCTTCGGGACCCTCGAGCGCACTCAGGCCGGCCCGAGCCGCCAGCACGCGCGCGAGCGGCGCGTGCTCGGGCGCGAGGAGAATCCAATGCCCGCCGCGACGGTCGCGGCGAAACTCGACGTCGTAGCGCTCATCACGATTGCGCATCGCCGTCTGCCCGCGGTCTGTGGGCTGCCCGGCCTGTCCCGCGCGCGCGCCGTGCGCGAGCAGCGCGCGACCGGCGGCATCGCTGAGCCGCACGCGCGTGGTTCGCGCGCGCAGAGCTTCGGTCACCTGCGCGGAGCGATCGTCGATCGGCAGCAGCGCGCGGCCGATCGCCGGCAGGCAGCGGGCCTCAGGGTGCTCGAGCAGCTCGGCCACGGCCTCCGGTGCGGTGTCGGTGGCGAAGCTGAGCCACCAGTCCTCGTCGGGCCGCGCCAGGTCGATGAGGCACTCATCTGCGCGACGTCTCGCGCGCCGGCGCCCGATCGCGCGGGTGAGCTCCTCGCTCACCTCGGGCCTGCCGGGCAGGTCCGCCAACAGGCGCGCCAGCGCCTCCGCCTGCTCGGGTTCGAGCGGGAGACACCAAACGCGTTGGTCCGGATCCCAGCGGCGGCCGGGGATCGCGCGCAGGAGTTGGCGCAGGCGCTCGTCGTAGGGAAAGCGCAACACGGCCTCGCCGCGAGCCAACGAGGCTGAGAAACGGAGCTCAGGCATGGCGGACCACGATATGCGCCGCAGTGGATAAGCCTGGCCGCTGCCTCTGCGCGCCAGGGGCTGCCCCGTCCCCTGCCGTGCATGTCCGTCTCGCGGCAGAAACGTCACGGTGGGCGTATGCTCGGCCTCCGTGGCGGATACAACCGAACTGAGCCGGGACACCTGGCGCTCGTTCTTCGATGAGCTGAGCCGCACCCTGGCGACCACGCGGGCGACGGTCGAGATCGACGCTCCCGGGCTCGGCGCCCAGCTTCAGGCCGAGGATCTCGTGCTTGCCGGCATCACCTACGACGATCGCGACGACATCCTTGTCGTGGCCCTTTCGCCCGGCGGTCCCGCCGAGTCCCTGGAGCACTTCGTCTCCGGGCCCAAGCGGATATCGGTCGAGACCTCCCAGGGGGTCGTCCCCGCGGCCATCGAGGTCGAGGACGCCGAGGGTCAGGTCACGCTCGTGCGCCTCGACGCGGCCCCGTCGCTGCCCGCCGAGTAGACGCCCACTCGGGCGGCACGCGTGCGTCGTCGCCGCTCAGGGTGCGACCGCGGCAGCGGCCACTTCATGGCCGGCGAGGACCATCAGCCACAGATACAGGACGTCGTTCTCGAGATCCGGCAGCGAACTGACCCGATCCTCTCGGATGTACTGGGTCGTGAGCTCGACCCCGGCGACCACCATCGCGCGCGCCACCACGTCCGGCACCCTCGGCAGCCCGGGCTGCTCCGCGGCGGCCCGCTCGGCCATGGTCCGAAACAGGCGCGTGAAACTCTCGAGCGTGCGTTCGCGGTGCACGAGTGCCTCCTCCCCGGCAGCGAGGATGTCGAGTGAGCAGAGACGGGCTGCGTCGGCGCGCTCGCTCCAGAACCTCAAGTAGGCCCGTACGCCGTCACGTACGCCCTCGACGTAGCTCGGCTGGTTCGCCACCGCTGTCACCATCTCGTCCATCAGTTCGCGTGTTGTCGCGTCGTAGGCGGCGAGCAGGCACTGTTCCTTGTTGGCGAACTGGGCGTAGAAGGTGTCGCGCGAGACCCGGGCGCGGCGGGTGATGTCGCCGATCGTCGTCGATCCGTAGCCCTTCACCCCGGCCTCGGTGATCATCGCGGCGACGATGCGCCCGCGCTGGTGGTTCTCAACCTGCTCGCGAGACAGGCGGTGCGGCCCACGTGGGAGCCGTTCGGTACCGGCTTGCAGAGTGGGGGACACGCTGGTACACTACCACGCCGAGTGAGGGACGCGTAAGTCCACCAATGGCGGGCAAGAGGGAAGCCGAACTACGAGGGATGAGGGAGCGACACAGATGCGACGCCTGATTCGGAGAGATTCTGCAACTGCCGCGCGCGGCTGTCCTAGAGGGGGTGGGCGGCTGTTGAGGACTCGCTGGCTCGCTGTGCTCACGGTGGTCGCAGCCGGGATCTGCTTCCCGGCTTCCGCCGCGGCGAAGTACAGCGTGTCGCTGACCCGCACCACGGGCGGCGTCGCGAACGTCTCCGGTGAAAACTTCGCCGACGTCGGGTTCGGGATCGGCTACGCCCAGGCCGAGGACGAAATCTGCACGCTCGCCGAAGTGTTCCTGACGGTCGATGGCGAACGCGCTGCGTTCTTCGGCCCGGAAGGGGTGTTCAAGGACGAAGCCGAGGGTGCGCAGTTCACGAACCTCAGCTCGGATGTCTACTGGGCTTCGATCAAGGCCCGACGCGTCGTCCAGAAGCTGCTGAAGCTTCCCTACCCGCAGGGCCCCACGACGGAAGGGATCGAAGCGGCGAAGGGCTATGCCGCGGGCTATGACGCCTACCTCAAGCACATCGGCGGGGCGAGCGGGGTTACGAACCCCGCCTGCAAAGGCGCAGCCTGGGTGAGGCCGATCAAGGCGCTCGACGTCTGGCGCCGTATCTACCAGATCGACGACCTCGCGGGCAACTCCGCCCTCGGCCCGGCCGCCGAGGCGAATCCGGCCTACGGTCCGCCCAACGCGTTGGCGAAGACGCAGGCCGCGCGGACGGCCTCGAGCGCGCGCATGTCGCTGGAAGCGCTCGCGCAGGTCGCGCACAACAACGTCGTGGGCTCCAACGGGCTCGCTGTCGGTAGCGAAGACGCCACCAACGGAGGCGGCGTCGTGCTCGCAAACCCGCACTTCCCGTGGCACGGCTATGAACGCTTCTGGGAGATGAACGTCGAAATCCCCGGCAAATACCACGCGATCGGTGTGGGGCTCCTGGGCTTGCCCGGGATCAACATCGGTCACAACCAGGACGTCTCCTGGACGCACACCGTCTCGACGAACACGACTGTCACGTTCTGGAATCTGTCCACCGTTGCCGGACATCCCACCGAGTACACCTATAAGGGCAAGGTGCTCACGATGACGACGAAGGGCGTCACGGTCCAAGCCCTGGAACACGGCGAACTGGTGCCACAAACCCGCACCCTCTACTACAGCGTGTACGGGCCCGTGATCTGGGAGGAAGTCGCCAAAGGCGTCAAACTCGCGATCGCGGTCGGCGACGCCAACGCGAACAACATCCGCGGTGTCAGCCAGTGGCTCGCGATCAGCAAAGCCGAAAACGCCTCCCAGGTGATCGAATCCGAGCGTGCGATCGAGGGCGTGCCGTGGGTGAACACGATCGGCGCAGATAACCAGGGCAACGCGTTCTACAGCGAGATCGTCGTCGCTTCGAGCCGGACCAACGCCTACGTTCACTCGGCCTGCGACCTCCAGCCGGGGTCAGAGACCGGCCCGTTCAAGGGCAACGGTGAATGCGAACTGCCCGAAAGCCCGGGGGCGATCGAACCCGGCCTCGTTGCGGGTAGCGCCGAGCCCTCGCTGATCCGCCACGACTATGTCGAGAACTCGAACAACTCGTTCTGGCTCGCGAACGCGAACAGCCCGCTCACCGGGTTCTCGCCCGCCCTCGGCGGCGAAGAAGAAAACCCGGGCATGCGCGCCCAGACGGGAATCGACATGGTCGCCCAGCGGATGGGCACATACAACAGCGGCGTCCCGACCGACGGGATCTCGCCGACGCCCGGATTCACAGCCGAAACGATGCAGGACTCGTGGACCAAGTTCCGCTCGCTCCCGGCAGAGCGCGCCCTCCCGGGACTGCGCGAAATCTGCGAAAACGCAGTCAGCGAAGACGGCGGCGTGATCAACGGCGTCAACGTCAGCGAAGCATGCCCGGTGCTCAACGCCTACGACGCCAGCGCCACGCTCGAAAGCAAGGGCGCCTGGCTGTTCCAAGAATGGTTCCAACACGCGCCCAACACCCAGGCCGGCTTCTGGGTCCACCCCTGGACGGCGAGCGAACCGGTCTACACCCCCAACACGCTCAACACCTCGCTGCAGGCGAGCAAGGAAGCACTCGCAACGGCCGTGAGCTCGATGCAGACACGCGGCATCCCGCTCGACGCCAGCGTCGGCGAAGTGCAGCGTGCACCGAAGAGCGGCGCACCTGCGCTGCCCGGCTGCTCGGACGGGGGCAACTGCTTCGCGGCCATCGGGTCGGTCTTCCCGACCCCCACCTCGACGCTGGCTGAAGTGACCGGCGGTACGAGCATCGTGATGTTCACGGAACTGCAGGGCGGCCAAGAACCGCTCACAAAAGCCCTGCTGTCCTACTCGCAATCGGAAGACCCAACGTCTCCCTATTACGAAGCCCAGACGCAGCGCTTGTCCAAAAACGAATGGATCACGCTGCCGTGGACACCGGCCTCGGTCGCTGAAGACGCGATCACGCCGACCGAACACCTGAAGTAGCGGAGACGAAACCAGTCCGGTCGCCGCGCCGGGGCCGTGCGGCTCCGGCGCCGGGCGTGGGCGCTGGGTCTCCGCGAGGGCGGAGTTCAGCGTTCGCGGTGAACGGGTAGGCGGGCTACGGGGCCGCAGGACCCGGCGGTGCAGAGGTTGAGCTCGACGTGGGGGGAGCGCTCGGTCCAGACGGTGTGGAAGCTGGCGGATCCAAGCCTTGCCCGCAGCCTCACGAGATGGCCCGGGGCGAGCTTGAAGTGGACGGTGACGGTGCGCTCGTGGGCTGTGATGCGGACATGACCGAGACAGCTTGGTGAGCCCGTCGCCCCAACACATGCAATCGCGAGACGAATGCGCCGAGTGCGTTGCAACGTTGCTGCTCGGTGTGACAGCCGTGGGGTTGCAACCGACGCACGCGGGCGTGCCGGTACGGGATTCGTGTATGAGCGGATCTTCCAGTAGGCCGGTCGAGGAGACCCGTTCGGCTCGAGCAGGCCCGAGTCGAACGAGCCGGGCTCGGTGCTCGCGAGCCAGCCGTAGTAGTAGACGCGGGCGATCCGTTCATGTGCGGCGGCGAGGTCGTAGAGCCATTGATCGGCCAGTGCGGCGCGCTGCTCGTCGTAGGGGAGGTCTCCATCCTGCACGAGCCCGCCCGTCTCGGTCAGCCACAGTTCGCCGGTCGTATCCGCGAGCATCGTCGCGATGCCGGCGCTCTCGAAGTAGTTCGCGTCGTAGTAGTCGTGCAGACCCCAAACCGCCGGCGTGTTGACGAGCGCCGCAGCGTATTCGCTCAGATAGGACGCAAGCGAGGGGCCGTCGAGGAAGCCACCGGCGACCACCGTGCAGGTCGGGCACACAGCTCGTGCAGCGTCGTAGTAGCCGGCGGCTACTGCGGGGGCTCCCGCTGTGGGCTCGGCGGCGTCGTTCGGCTCGTTCCACGGCTCGATCTCTTTGACGAACGGGTAGCGTTCCAGGAGCTTGGTGAGTGCGGGGATGTAACTGTCGAGCGGGACGGGGGTGCAGTCGGTGGCCGGACAATCGCTCGCCGCGTCGTGATCGAGTGCGACGAGGATTTCGAGCCCGTCCGCGTGTGCATCGTTCAGCCAGGCGCTCCAGGGACCCGACGATTCGGCTGCGTTCCAGGGCAGGTCCAGTCGCACGGTTCCGACGTGCAGGCCCGTGAACCACGGGGAGGCGAACAGACTTACGTTCTGGGCGCCGATGCCGACCGTGGGCGAAGCCTGAGCTGGCGCTCCCTGTCCGCATGCCACCAGGGCGACAACCGCGAGTGCTGTTCGCACCAGCGCGCGGTGCATCTCAGGAGGGCGGCGTGGAGGTCAAGGACGCCGGGCGGCGCGCTTGAGGGAATGCTGCGCCTTGCGTCGAACCGTGATCGTCCGTGACACCGTGAGCGAGTGGGTGGTGAGGTTCTCCTTGGCTTGGGCCAGCACGGGCGCCGGAGCACCCGTACTCGGTAGCAGCCGCAGACCGGCGCCGGATACCTGTACATGGACGCGGCGGGACTTTCCGGCCGGCACGTCGAAGGACGCGGTCGCGATCGTGGTGCCGACGAATTTCACGGTGCGACCGGACTTGATCTCTGAGTTGTGGATCAGCTTCAGCGTTCCGCTGCACGCGGTCTGCCCGTTGCACCCGAGGCGGACCCGGCCCTTGCCGCTCGCGGCCAACTTCACCTCCTGCCGCGCAATCGAGACAATGCCTGGTCGAGGTGCGGGAGGACCGGTCCCGGCCCCGTTGAGGCTGACGATGGCGGGACTCGTCGGGTCGTTGCTGACGAGCCTCAGCACCGCGGCCTCGCCGCCGGCAGCGCCCGGGCGGAACACGACGCTCACCTGGCAGGTCTCGCCGACCACACCCGGATAGCCGGGGTACCCGGGATAGCCCGGGTAGCTGGAGCTTCCGGGGTATCCGGCCCCGCTGCTACCGACGATCGAGCTGCCGCTGCAGGTGTCCGACACGATCTGGAAATCTGATGCGTTCCCGTTCGTCACCACGACCGAGTGGATGTCGAGCGTCGCGTTCCCGGTGTTGCTGACGGTGACCGTCTGCGCCGGGGCGACCGTCCCGACCGGGTTGGACCCGAAGAACAGCGCCGGTGTTGAGAGGCCGAGCGCGGGCTGCGGCTGAACCGGGACCGGTGCGATCGCGACGGCCGAAGTTGCACCCGCGAGCAAAACCGCGCTGACCAGGACCGCCAGCGCTGCAAGATGTCCCTGCGGTGCGGACCTTTGCATGGCTCCCCTTGTGTCCCCGGACCGGTCTGGACGATAACGCACGCGCGGCGGACGTGTAGGCCCGCTGTAGGCCCTCGAACAACCTCGACGTGGGTGCCGGCATGGAGGTTGCAGCCACGGCCGAGGCAGCGCACGACACGCTCCGGAGCATCGGCTGGGCCCGGCCGTGCGGGACCCGCCATTGTTGTGCGCACCGAATCGACCTCAACCAGGGGAAGGACCAATGACCGCCACACCCACAACCGGTCCCGGAAACCGCCGGCCTGAGCTGCTCGGGCAGACGGTGGTCGTGATCGGCGGCAGCTCGGGCATCGGGCTGGCAACCGCCACACGCGCCCATGCCGAGGGCGCCAGCGTGATCGTGACCGGCCGTCACGACAACGACGCTCTGCAGCGCGCGGCACGCGATCTCGACGCGCTCAGCACGGCCGCCTTCGACGCCAACGACCCAGCTGAGCTCGAACGGTTCTTCGCGTCGCTGCCGAAGGAGATCGACCACGTGATGGTCACCGCCGGCGGCCCCCACTATGGACGCCTGCTGGAGATGACGTCGGACGAGCTGAGCCACGCTCTCAGCGACCATCTGCTGCTCGCCGTCGCCGCCGCCCGCAACGCCGTGGGGAGGGTCAGGGCGGGGGGAACGCTGCTGTTCATGACCCCCGAGGGCGGTCGGCCGACCGCCGGCTCGGGAAGCGAGCTGACGGTGGCCGCCGCGTTCCCCGCGCTGGTAGCCAACCTGGCCCTGGAGCTCGCCCCTGTCCGAGTCAATCTGATCGCCGCCGGCTTCATCGACACGCCGCTGTCGGCATCGCTACTCGGCAGCGACCTCGAGACGCGGCGCGAGGAGCTGCGCACGGCGCTCCCGATCGGACGTGTTGTCGAGCCGGCCGACGTGGCCGCGCTCGCTCTCCACATCATGAGCAACACGGCTTTGACCGGAGCGACCTACAACATCGACGGGGGCCAGCAGCTCGTCTCGGCATAGCCGCCGCCTGTTCGCCTCCCAACCGGCCGCGTGTGAGCCGAGGGCAGCAGCAGCTCTCGCTCGAAGGGCACAGTCCGGGGCCGCCGTGGCTCCGCGCTCAGTAGGACTGCAGGAGCATCTTCGCGTGCGCCAGCGCTTCAGCCAGGCTGTGGGCGTTGACGATCACCGCGGCGCCGTCGCTGCGCGGCTCAATTCTCAGTACCAGTTCGCCGTCCTCGAGCCGCGTGAAAGCGAACAGCTCATCGGCGAGCCAGAACTCGGCCACGCCGTGGTCGGCCTCCTCGGGGCTCACGACTCGGACGGTGATGTCGTGCTCTTTGGGCATCGATCTGGTCCATAACCTATTTGAGAGGGCCCGGCGCCCGGGTTGCGAGCTCGCGGGCTCCGTCACTCCGGCCGCTCGCGACGGGGCCAGTGTCCGGCGCCGTCGGCGATCATCGCTTGGCAGGGAGCGTCGAACAGCTCGACCTACGGTCGCGCCTCGATGAGCCGTCACGGTTGGGTCTGGCACGCCAAACCGTAGCTGCCCGCGCAGCCTACGAAAGCGGCAGCGGCGCGGTCGTGGCAGGCGAGGTGAGAGGGGGGAGGCTCTTGTCCTCGACAGGAGCTCTGCGTCCGGCGACGCTCGCGTGGATCTCATATCCGATGCCTGGCTTCAGCTCGATCTGGCTCGTCACGGTACCCGCGGGCACCTTGATCGGGATGCTCTCGGAGCTGACCGCGAGCGGGTCGGCGGCGGGGTGGGCGGTGACTATTAGGCGGACGGGGGTCAGCTCAGAAGGCCAGCCCGGCGAGTCGTAGGTGACCTCGAGCCGGTTGCCGGCTCGTCGGGGAGTGATCTCGGGAGCGCTCGGCTCTGGTAGCGCGGGCGCGGGCGGGGTGGCTGAGGCGGTCATCGGGGGTGCGTAGCCGGCGATGGTTTCGAGCAGCCTGTGGGGTTCGGCCCATTGACTGTGGCCCGCCGGTCCCCGTGGGCTCGAGCCGTCAAGAAATTTCAGGACGTCTGCCGGATCCGGCTTTGTGTCACCCCAGAATCCGGGCCAGTGGAGCCACGGTTGGGCCGATTGGTCGTGGACGATTTCGAGGTTCAAGCCAGGCGAGGGACCTTCTCCGTCGGCATGGTCGAACCATGCGTCCCCCCAATGGGTCCCGGGCGTGAAGTAGGCGGCGTGGGAACCACGGGCCACGTAGATGACGGGATGGGTGTCTTCGACGCGCTCGACGTTCCACCAGGCGAGGGCTTCGGCGCTTTTGTGCTTGGCGTATACCGCGAGGTCCGGTGCGTCCCGAGTGGCATCCAGCCGGATTTGGACCATTTCCCAGTCGCCCTCGTGTAGGCCGGCGGGGAACTCGTCGCCGAGGAGCTCGAAGTCGTTGTAGAAGTAGAAGAACCAATATTGAAGCCAGGTCCGTGCTTCCCTGGTGTCGAGCACGGCGCGTCCGTAGACTCGGTCGGCGTAGTCTGGGTCGGCGTGTAGCCGTCGGGCAAGTTCGGCGTAGTTTTTCGTCGGACAGCCGATCAGGTCTTCCTTCTGCACCTGCTCGCCGTCGCTGTAATGATTCGGTGCGAGGAAGTCGAGCGACAGCAGCGGCGTCGGGGGGTGTGCCGGCGTTTCCGCGAGCACGGTGGGTTCGGGGTAGCGGCGCAGCTGTTGACCGGGACTGTCGGTCCACTCCGCCGCCGAATCTGCGAAGTAGATCTCATGCGAGTCGTATCGCACGATCGGAAGGTGCCGCTGGAGCAATGTGTCGAGCTCGGTCACCGGGAGGCGTGAGCGATCACGTCGGAGCGCCGTGGTGGTGTGAACGTGCTCATCGACACGCACCGAACAGTGTGACGCTTGGATCGACGATGCGGGTGACGTTACAGCACCGTCCGCGCCCGGAATATCCAATATTGGACAGTCCCTACGAGGGCGGGCCGACGTGCCCGGAGACCATCGAAAGTGTGAAAGTGCAGCGCCTCGGCGCCGTGCCGCACACGCGACGGCGGCCCGGCCGCCGGATCAGAGGTCAGCTGGCGCCGTAGTGCCGGCGCGTTTCGGAAAACATGCGCCGGAAGACGAACCCGTTCAGGGGTGCGCCGGGGCGTCCGAGCGCCGTCGGCTCCAACGCAAACGTCCAGGTGAAGCGGCAGCGGCCGGCCCCGTCGGGCTCGACCACGTAGTCCTCCGCGAAGCGCTTGAAGACGGGCAGGTTGGCGTGGGTGGCGTAGAAGGCCTGCCGGTGTCCGTCCTCCCAGATGAAGTAGCGCTCTTTCAGTTTCATCGCGCCCCCCAGCGAAGCCGCCTGCCGGGTCGTGCCGACCCCGAAGGGGCGCTCGGAGGTCCATGAAAGCGACAGCCCACGGATCCATGCCAGAGGCTTGTCGGCGTCCAGGTCGGCCCAAACCTGCTCGGCGGGACGGGCGATCGCAAACGTGTCCGAGTATCGCTCGGGGGCCGAGGTGAAGAAGGCCTCGTCGACTGGCTGGAGAGTGGCCATGCGGTGTTGGTTCCCTTCGGTCGTTTGATCAGGCTTCACGCGGCCGGGGCCACGCGTTCGGCGGCATCTTCACACTCGGCGGCGTGGTGGAGCGTGTGGTCGCGGCAGCCGCAGACGCCGCAGATCGAGCAACTCGGTGCTCGCGCCCGCGCCAGCGGCCCCGTCGAGCGCCACCGCGAGCGGCGCGCGGCTACATAAAGCCGCTCCGAGTGAGCCTCCCAGTCCGATGATCCGCATGGCCACCCGCAGATCCTCCCACTCACGCGGCTGCCGGGGCAGGGACCCTGGCGGCGGCGAGCAGGGCGCGTGCGGCGGAGTCCCCTTACGCGGACGTTGCGCCCGCGCGTCGGTCACTCGGCGGTGCCCTGCTCCACCCAGCTCTGGAAGAGCTCGACCCGCTCCGCGGGCCAGGCGCCGTCGCAGGGCATCGTCCCTCCGGCCAGCTGCTTTGCGATCGCATCCGCGTTCGCCACCACGTCGGGGTAGGACCAGAGGTCGAAGGCTCGTCGCATCGCATCGCGGTCCTTGTCGCGGAACAGCGGCTTGATGTCTGCCTCGAACCCGATCTTCCCGTTCTCTGCGCCCGTCATCCCGATCCTCCTCCGATCACTTTGTGTAGCGGCGGGTCACGGCGTCGCGGCTCTCCCCGAGCGAGGGTTCTCGATCGGGGTCAACGCCTCTTCCGGGGCCGCGCGCAGCGGCCCGTGTCGCCGTGGCGGCCGTAGCTGCTCCGTGATCGTGATGAAGGCCTCCGAGGCGAAGGCTCACGATCGTTCTCCCGCTGGATCCGAGACGAGCACATTCCGATCGGTATGGACGGACGCCACGACCACCTCCTCGTGGCCGGCACGATATCCGGACCCGAGAATCGGGTGCACGTCGCCGGTGGGGCCGTCCCCGCCAAGCCGCAGGCCAGGGGCGGGAGCCCGGGTTTCCGGAGCTTCTCGACCCAGGCAGTTCTCGTTTGTAACGCGCGGGTCATTCGTTGGACTGCCCTGCGAGCAGACCCCACCCAGACCCCGAAGGAGAGACCGTATGAATCGCATCGCCCGTCTCGGCGCGGCAGCCTTTGCCGCACTGTCCATCTGTGGAGCCGTCGCGACGTCCGCGCTCGCGGCACACACCGCCCACGCCGCGTTCGCCGAAGGGGGCGCCGTGTTCGTGCAGAACGACCGCCTCGAAGGCAACCAGGTCGTCGCCTATAGCCGCTCGAACGAGGGCACGCTGACCCAGGTCGGCGTATACGACACCGGCGGCAACGGCGGCCAGCTCGAAGGCTCGGTCGTGGACCACACCGCCTCGCAGGGAGCGCTCGCTCTCGACTCCGCCGACGGTCTCCTGTTTGCCGTCAACGCCGGCAGCAACACGATCTCGGTGTTCTCGGTCAGGGGCACCAGCCTGAGACTCAGTCAGGTGATCAGCTCGGGAGGCGTCTTCCCGGTCAGCGTCACCGCCAGCGAGGGCTACGTGTACGTGCTCAACGCGGGCGCCGGCGGATCGGTCCAGGGACTCGTCCTCGACCGTGGGCGGCTGTACCCGATCCCGGGCGGCCACCGGAATCTCGGCCTCCCGCAGGCCGCGCCGGGCTCGGGCGAACAGTTCACGCACACGCCGGGGCAGATCACGTTCACGCCCGACGGGTCGAAGCTGATCGTCACGACCAAGGCAGCCGGTCAGTCGGTGGAGGTCCTCAACGCCCACACGCTCGCTCCGGCGCCCGTCGTGACGACGCTGCCGGGGACCGTGCCCTTCGCGGTCACGTTCGACCGCCAGGGCCACGTGCTGCTCGCCGAGGCCGGCCCGAGTGCGTTCGCCAGCTTCTCGCTGTCGTTCGCCAACCGGCTCTTCCAGCTCGATGCGGTGGCGACCGAACAGGCAGCCACGTGCTGGGTGGCGTCCGCAGCGGGCTACTACTACACCTCCAATGCCGGTAGTGCGTCGGTGACGGGCTTCCAGGAGGGTTTCGGCGGCGCGCTCACCAAGCTCGCCAACACGGCGACCCACCCGGGAACCGTGGATGCGGCGGGGACGGGTCGTTTCCTGTATGTCCAGGGCGGCAAGGAAGGCACGCTCGACGAGTTCGAAGTCCAGCCGAACGGCTCGCTCACGAGCATCGGCTCGCTGGTGGTCCCGGACGCGGTAGGCGGCGAGGGGATCGTGGCCGCCGGCTGAGCAAAGAAGATGCTGAGCTCGGGGCGGGTGCGCGAGGGCGCGCTCGTCCCGAGCCGCAGTCGCCGACACGCAGCGAGTCGGTGTTGCTGAAAACGAACTCGAGATTTTGGGGAGGACCCGTACATGGACAGCTCGATGTCACAGGACCTTGAGACGACGGGCCATCTCAGCCCGCGCCAGCAACAGCTGTGCGACGAGGCACCGTGGGACTTCTCGGGGCTGCGGGCGCTGTACATCAACTGCACGCTCAAGCGCTCACCCGAGGTTTCGAATACGCGGGCTCTCGCGGATCAGTCGATCGGGATCATGCGCCGGCTCGGAGTCGAGGTCGCGGTGGTCAGGGCGGTGGATCGGGAGATCGCGACCGGCGTCTACCCGGACATGACCGAGCACGGCTACGAGCGCGACGACTGGCCGGAGATCTTCCAGTCGGTGATCGCGTCCGACATCCTCGTGCTGCTCTCGCCGATCTGGCTGGGCGAGAAATCATCGGTCTGTACGCGAGTGATCGAGCGCCTGTACGGCAACAGCCACCTGCTCAACGACTCGGGCCAGTGGGCCTATTACGGGCGCGTCGGCGGCTGCATCATCACCGGCAACGAGGATGGGGCCAAGCACTGCGCGATGAACATCCTCTATTCGCTGCAGCACCTCGGCTACGTGATCCCGCCGCAGGCAGATTCGGGCTGGCTGGGGGAGGCTGGGCCGGGGCCGAGCTATCTGGACCCGGGGTCGGGCGGCCCCGAGAACGACTTCACCAACCGCAACACCACCTTCCTGACCTGGAACCTGCTGCACATGGCGCGCATGATCAAGGACGCCGGCGGGATCCCCGCTCACGGCAACCAGAAGAGCCTGTGGGACGCGGGCTGCCGATTCGAGTTCGAGAACCCCGAGCACCGGGTCTGAGGTCACGCAGGGTCCTCGCCGGGCAGTGGCCCGGCGCCTGGCCGCCGGGCACTCCAGCGGCCCCGGTGACCGCTACTTCGACCGCTTCATGGGCGTCAGCGGGTTGCCGGGTGCGATTTCGGCGCAGTCCTGCGGCGCAGCGAGTCCGGCGAAGCGTTCGCCCAGCCATGTCGCCGCTTCGGTAAGCCATGGCCCGGCGCCCTCGATGTGTCCGAGGTGCTGGTATTCGGCGTACTTCACCGCGACGCCCCGGCTGCACCATTCCCGCGCCAGGCTTCGCACGTCGCCGGCGATCATCACGCCGTCGCCCGGCCCGATCCCGGGCTTGTTGCCCGGTGTGCCTTCGAATTCTTCGCCGCCGTTGCCCTGGCCGATGAGCAGCGGCACCGTCGGCGTCCCGCCGCGGCCCACGATGAGCTGGTTGGCCGTACGCACGAACACGGGGATGGTTTCGGGCGTCGGGTACTGCGGCTTTGCGACCTGCGACCAGGTCAGCCCGGGGGTCTGCTCCTCGTTGGTGATCGAGTCGTGCTGGTCCTCGGTCATGAGTTCCTGGCCGTAGGCGGTGAGATACGGCGTCAGGTCGAGGTGGAACGCGCGCGAGAGGCCGACCAGGGCCATCGGGATGATCGATGCCCAGCTGCTGCTCCCTTCGACGTATTTCAGGTTGTGGGCGGGGTCGACGAGGACCCCGCCCATCGCAGCGCCGACGATGTCGGAGTTGATTTCGGGGGCGTACTCGGGCGCGAGCTGCGCGGCCCACTCGGTCGCGATGGCTCCGCCCGAGTAGCCGGCGAGGCCGATCTTCGTGCCGCTCGCCAGGCCGGTTGCGGGCGAGCTGAGGGCCGCCCGCAGCGAGTCGAGGGTGTTGTAGCCGTACACCGGGCCGGCCGAGAAGTCGGCTTCCTCGCCCTCGGTGTCGGGGATCACGACGGTCTCCCCGGCGAGCAGCGCCGGTGCGATCAGCACCGACTCGACCTGCGGGATTTCGCCGCCCATCGTGACGCCGCCGGAGATCGCGTAGGAGGGGTCGTCTGCGCTGCTGAGGCTGTCGTAGAAGGACTGGTAGGAGAGAACCGTCGGCGTGCTCGGTTTCGCCGGCGGCAGTAGCACCGAGGTCACGTTGACGGACGGCTTCCCGAGCTCCGAGGTCGACCTGTAGAGGAGCTGGACGGCGGTGACAGGGAGCGGGATCCCGACGATGTTGAACGGGACGGTGCGGGTCTTCAGCACGGTTCCAGGTGCGATCCGCTTCAGCTTGGTGGAGCCTTCGTAGGTGTAGAACGGGTCCTGTTCGGGCGCAACCGCCGCCAGTGCGGCGGGAGCGGCGAACAGGCTGAAGACGACGATCCCCAGGAGCGTGGCGAAGCCGGGGCCCGGTGCACGGCGGGGCACGGATGCGCCGCGCCGCGGTATCCCGGCCGTGCGTGCGCCGATCACGTCTGCTCCGGTTCTGCTGCTCGCCATGCGCTTCTGCCTCCCGCCCTCGGTGTACCTGCGAACACCGTGGGCATTACCCACTGGGCGGGAATCCAACCCCGCGCGGGCAGCCTCGAGCCCGGGCGCGCTCGCTCTGCCGTGAACGGGACCGCTGTAGCTCGCCGCGTCTCTCTGCAGACCCCCAGGGTCCTCTCGCAGCGCCTCCAGGAACGGCGGCGATCATCGCCTTCATGTCCGGCGACGTACCGGAAACATCGAAGGGAATGGCGATGACCTCCAAGCGACTCTTGCAACCCATGATCGGTGTTGCGGCCCTGGCCGCGGTGGCCCTCGGCGGCTCGGCCGTCGCCGAGGCCGCGACGACCGCCAACGCTCCAGCGTCGGCCACCGAAGCCGCCCCGCCGTCAGCGATCGGGGCTGTGCCGCCCAGCCGCCTCGCTGACGGCTCGGCAGCGGCGAGGACCCGGGTACGCGACGGTCGTCTGCCTGATCCCTACCTGACCGATCACGAACGCTATGTCAGGCATCACCAGCGGCTGGGTTCCGCCGTGTAGCGGCGACGGCCGCCTTCTCATCTGCCCGGTGGCACGGCTCACTCTCCCGGCGTCGCCCACGCGAGGCCCCTGCCGCCGTGGGCTCACGCGTTCGGCAGGCAGCTCGGCGCTCGGCCCTCGACCAGCGCGATGGTGCCGCCGATCGCGTGGGAGGCGCGCCGCCCACCATCTGCTGCGACCCGGCTGTGCACCGTTCGGAAGGCGAGCAGGAGCGTCTCGCCGTGTGGGATCGCCGCGGGGTTGATCACGACCTCGAACTCTCCCTTCGCCTTCGCCGGTCTCAGCATCGATTGCAGGAACCTCAGCTCGGCGGCCACGCGCTCGGCCTGCAGTTCGAGCGTCCGATTCCGCGACACCCGTTTGAGACCGCGAGGAAGCGGCTCCGAGTGCATCTGGCGGCTGAGCTCCCCGGGTGGCAGCAGCGTCGCAGTTGTCCGCGCGGTGCAGCCGGCCTCGCGCCTGACGAGACGCGCTCGTACCCCGAGGCGGGCGAGGCGGGCGTTGGCCGGTCCCACCCCGAGCAGTTCGCGGACGCTCAACACGACCGACCCGTCGGGGTTGACGGTGACCGCGTAGGCGGGCTCGACGCTGCCGCCGGACCCGCCGACGGCGAGCGCGACGCAGACCGTCGCCAGCGCGGCGACCACGGCTCCGGCCAGGCCTCGCCGGCGCCGGCGTGCGGATCTCCCTGCGAGCGCCCCTCGCCGGGGCACGGCAGCCTCGAGGTGGCCCTCGAGTCGTTCGTAGTAGCCACTCATGTCTGCTCCCATCCCTTCTGTGCTCGTAGCCAGGCGAGTGCACGGCGCACGTTCTGGCGGGCAGCCGCCTCGCTCGCTCCCTGGGTCGCGGCGATCTCGGCGTAGTCGTGTTCCTCGACCACGCGTGCCAGCAGTGCCTCTCGCTGGCGTGGGGGCAGCTGTTCCACGAGGGCGCTCAGCGCGCGGTCACTGCTCGCGAGCTCCACGGTGCGCTCCAGGTCGGGGTCCTCGAGCAGCTCGCGCGGAACTCCGAGTCGCCTGCGGGCCCGGTCCTCCACGCGTCCCCGCCGGTGTGTGTCGGCGAGCTTCCGTCTGGCGATTCCGCACAGCCACGGAAGCGCGCTCGAGTAGCGCGGCTGATAGCGCTCGGCCCCGAGCAGCGCCGCCGCGAACACCTCCGCCGCGAGGTCTCCGGCGAGCTCCCGGTTCGCTCCGACCCGCATCAGGTACGCCAGCACGGCCGGCAGGTGGCGCCGGTAGAAGGCCGCGAAGGCCTGTCGCTCGCCGCGCACCGTGGCGCCGAGCAGCTCTCCGTCCTGCGCTGAATCCCACGCAATGTCCATCCAAGACAAGATCGCGCACCGTCGCCGGCGCGTGACATCTCGCTGCCCGGCGGTTGCCTGCCCGGCGTGAGCGCCGTCACAAGTGGCACGGCCGCGCAAACCTGTTGGTAGATGACAAGAGCGCAGGTGGACCGCGACGGCGAGCTGGTGATGGCGATGGCAGAGGGAGACGAGGACGCCTTCGTCGCCGTCTATCGGCGCTACCTGCCGCTGGTGCTGCGGTGGTGTCTGCGTGAGACCGGCAATCGTGAGCTGGCGGCGGACCTCTCGGCCGAGGTCTTCGCCGCCGCGTTGACCGCGGCGCGCCGCTACCGGCCTCAGCGCGGCTCGGTGGCCGCGTGGCTGCTGGGAATCGCTCGCAACAAGTTGGCCGAAAGTCGCCGCCGTGGGCGCATCGAGGAATCGGCCCGCAGGCGCCTGGGGGTGGAGCCGTGGTCGCTGAGCGATGCTGACCTGGAGCGCGTGGACGAGCTCGCGAGCCTCGACGAGCGGGTCCTCGAGCTGCTGGAGCAGCTGCCGGTGTCCACGCGCGAGGCGCTGCGCGGGAGGGTGGTCGAGGAGCTCTCCTACGAGGACATCGCGGCCGAGCTGCACTGCTCCCAGGCGGTCGTCAGACAACACGTCAGCCGCGGATTGCGGCGCCTGCGCTCGCAAATGGAGGAGAGATGAACGACTACTTCGACCACGTCGAGAGATCGCTGCGCGAGGCGACCGCGGACGCGCAGGAACGTCCCCTGGTTCGCGGCGGCTGGGCTCGCGGCCGAGCGCGCCCCGCGCTGGTCGCGATCGCGATCCTCGTCGGAGGCGGCAGTGCGCTGGCGGCAACGGGCGTCCTGCGCACCGGAAGCTCGGTCAGCGGCGAAGTCTCGGCGGTGCCCACCGAAGCCGAAGGGACCGTGATCGCGTCGTCCGTGCACGTCCTGGCGCTGCGCGTGCCCGACCCGGCGGGCGGCCCCGCCTGGGGTCTACGCGTCGCCAGAACCTCTCGCGGGCTGTTGTGCGTCGAACCCGGGCGGGTGGTCGACGGGCGCGTCGGCGTGATCGGGGTCGACGGTGCCTTCAGGGACGACGACGAGTTTCACCCGTTTTCGAACGCCTACCTGTCGGGGTTGGGCTGCGGCACGCAGGACGGCCGCGGGGATGCGTTCGTGAACGAGCAGGTCTACGGCGTGCCCTCCAGTGCGCTGATAGCCGACCGGCGCTACGCCTCCAGCGGGTGCTACGCACGCTCCCGCCGGCTCGCCTGCCTGCCCGGACAGCGCCCTGCGGGACGTGTACTTCGGGCTGCTGGGGCCCGACGCGAGCAGCATCACCCACCGCTCCGCCCGGGGAGGGGTCGTCCAAAGCGCGACCGCCGCGCCGCTACGGTGCCTACCTGGTCGTGCTCCCGCACAGCAGCCGCCGGCACTGCCAGGGGCTTTTGTTCGGCTGCATGGGCGACAGCGGCTCCACGAGCTCCCCGACGCTCGTCGCGAACGGAGCGATCACCGGCGTCTCCTATCGCAACGCCCCGTCGTGCAGCCTTCCCTCCCAGGCGGAAGCCGCTGCGTCGTGAACGGGCCAGGCACCGTCCTGAACCGGAAGCCTCCTGCCCGGCTGTGGGATACGTCCCGCTCAAACCCGCGGCGGGCAGGTTGACGCCCGCCGAGCTCCAGAGCCGCGTGACCGCACATCTGGAACGGGCCCGGCGCTACTGCGAACGCCGGCAGAGCCTGATCGCGTGCGATCGCCGTATCCCCCCGGGGTACAGGCCGATCGCCATGAAAGGTCCCCCCGAGAACCTGCTGGTTGTCAGCTTCGTGGCCCGCGAGCCGGTCACGAACTTCGACAGCCACTACGAGATCGAAACCACCACGCCACAGGATCCGAGGCATCCTGGCTTTCAGGAAGCCTGCGGCGGGACGTTCGGGCCGACCCAGAGGAACCTTCGCGCAGGCCAGCACATCCGCTTCACCCAGTTCCTCAACGGGCGCTGCCACGGAAGCATCCGGGTCACGGTCGGGTATGTGACCGTCAACGGCCCGTCGGGCGCCGCTCCGGTCCCGGGCCTGCCCGGTCAGAGCCCGGCGATTCCGGTCGGACGGACCACGCTCGTGTTGCCCTAGCAGGCTGACGTCCGGCGCCTCGCCGGCGGCCGTTATCGTGCTCGAATCCATGGAAGAGGGGGCGCCCAGCTCCTACCTGCTGCTGGCCCGGGACACGCCGGCGTACTGCTGCGACGGCGTCGTTGCCGGCACCGTGAAGGAGGTCCTGTCCGATCCCGGGCGCGACATCTTCGACGGGCTCGTGGTGGCGACGGCCGAGGGCGACCGGTCGATCGCGGCGGATCGGGTCACCGAGATCCACGAACTCGGGGTCCACGTCGATCTGGCCTCGACAGAGCTGCGCCGGCTGCCTCTGCCACCCGTGCACCGCACCGTCAGATACGACCTCAGCGGGGACGCAGGACACACCTGGGCCGAGGTGATGCATTGGCTGCACGACCACCTGGCCCGCATCGCCCATCCGGGCGACCGGCGGCTCGCTCGGGCGCACGAGCGACTGGCCGACCGCGAAGGGCGCGCAAGCTCGCCCGCGAGGATCCTCGGCTCGCGCTCGAGGCCGGGGTCGGACGCCCCGACCTGCCCGGCAGCCTGCACGGCGGCCTGATCGACGTCAACAACTCGCCGCCGGAGGTGATCGCGACGCTCCCCGGAGTCGATCCGAGGCTGGCGGCGCGCATCGTCGCAGCGCGCGAGCAGATCGACGGGTTCTCCTCGGTCGAGGACCTCGGGAGCGTCCTCGACCTGCCCGCGGCCGACGTGGAGCATCTGCGCGACCACGCGGTGTGCCTACCCCGGTGAGCTCGGTGGCGAGCCCGGCCGGGCCGCTCAGCTGTAGCGGTCGGGGGCGTGGCGCAGTTGGGACCAGTTCTCGCGATCGTGTCCGAAGACGATCAGAGCGCCGGTGTCCTTTGCGACTTCCCGCAGTGCTTCCAGCGAGCGCTCGGCGTCCTCGCGTGAGGACAGCGCTCGCGGTGGCAGCCGTCCCTCCCACTGGGCGCGGTTGTCGGATGCGTCGGCCGTGAGCAGGACCGGCCCGGTCTCGTCCAGCTCGAGCAGCACAGACGTGTGGCCGGCCGAGTGGCCCGGCGTCGGGAGCAGGCGGATCGTGCCGTCGCCGTACACATCCAGCTCGCCCTCGACCTCGCGCCAGTCCAGCCCCACCTGATCGAAGTCCTCACGCACGTACCCGCGGGCGTGGGGCGGGTCCGCTGCGCGGGCGCCGGCCAGCTCCCCGGCCGAGACCAGCACCGTCGCATCCGGAAAATGGCCGAGGGCGCCGGTGTGATCTATGTGGAGGTGGGTCTGGACGACGTAGCGGATCGACTCCGGTGCGACGTCGTGCTCGGCGAGCTGGGCGGCGCAGTGCTGCTCAGGCGTCATCCGGGGCTGGAACACGTCGGCCAGCGGGCCCCAGTGGGCGCGGACGTCCAGGGCGACCGCCAGCGGGTTGCCGCCGTCGACCACGAGGTCGCCGTCAGGATGGCCGATCAGGAAGAACGGGACCGGCACCTCGAATCCTTCCGCCTCCAGCGTGCCACTGCTGAACAGCTGGAGGGTGACCCCGCTCGACACGGTTCCCACCCGGCGCTAGCGGGCGCGCCCGGCCGCCGTGCGCAACCAGCACCTCATGTCATCGGGCCTCGGCGGCCTGTTGCTCGCGCCAGGCGAACAGGGCGTCCAGGCAGGCGTTGACCACGCGGCCGCGGAACGTCTCTTCGTCGTTGGCGTGGGGGAGGGGCGCGTCGGGGACGGGCAGGCCGAGGAACTCGCAAAGCGGCTCCCAGCCTTCCTGGACGCGCCACACGAGTAGCCGCTCCGGCGGGATCGCGCGCTTCACCGCCTCGTTGTAGGCCGTCATCTGGTCCATCATCTGCTCGGGGGAATCCCCGCCGCCGAACGGAGACAGCTCGCTCCACAGCATCCTCGTCACGAGCTCGAGGTAGCGCTTCCAGCGCGGGTCGATTTCGCGGCGTGCGTCTGACAGGTGGCGGACGAGCGAGTCCCCGCGGGTGAAGTTCCAGATCGTTTCGCGGTAGCTGTGCTCCCACTTCTGGGGCTCACGCACGCTGAGCAGCACCTTGGCCTGCGGATAGCGCTCGGCGAGCTCGCGATAGAAGAAGCCTCCGGGCCAGTCGACGGTTGCCTGATAGCCGTCGAAGATCTCGCCGAAGACGTCCTCCCCGTCGACCGCCCGGTGCCACTGCGCGACGGCGTCGGGGTCGGTGATCAGGTTGACCCAGTGGTAGCAGGGGCCGACCCCGAGCAGCTCGAGGGCCTCCTTCTGGGTCAGCGTGCCTGTCCGCGGAAGACCCGCGCCGATCAGTTGCATGTGGCTCCCGTTCACTAGATCGTGGGCCGGTCATATTCGCTGATCTGCCGGTGGGACGCGGCGAAAGGAGGCCCTTGCGCGGGCGCAACCACCACGCGCGAGAGGTGTTTTGGGGGTGCCGGCCCCCGCGCGTGGCAGGATGTGGATGCCAGAAGCCGACCCCGAGCCGGCTCGAGACCGACCCTGGGCCGGTTCGAGAGCCGGCCCCGAGCAAGTTTGGAGAACGACATCAGCTCGCCCGATCTACTGCCGCGCCGTCAGGGGAACTACAGCCGGGAGCACGTCCGTGCGTCCGTCGGAACCCGGCCGCCGAGCGCCAGGCTCGCGGGCCTCGCCGTCGTGGACGGGGCCGCGCTGACCAGCCAGCGGGACGCCCTGCGGCAGCTGGGCCTGGACGACGACGAGTTCGCACAGGGGATCTTCGCCCGCTCGGGCGTGCAGCAGCGTCAGCTGAACCTCGAGGCGGACTTCCTCGGGCGCAACCTCCAGGGGCGGGCAACGGAAGTCGAGCAGGAGCTTCTCGAGCAGGCGGTCCTGGCGATCGACCAGCTCGACATCGACCCCTCCGAGGTCGGCACGCTCCTGACCTCGAGCCTGTACTCGCTCGGCTGCCCGAGCCTCGCCCACCGGCTGATCGAGCACTACCGGATGTCGCCCAGCACCGACAAGTACCACGTCACCGGCGTGGGCTGCGCCAGCGCCGTGCCGCTGCTGCGGCTCGCCTCCCAGACGCTGCAGGGGGATGCCTCCCAGAAGGTGCTGGTGGTCGCGGCCGAGAGCATGAGCTCGATCCTGATGCCGGCGCGGGCCGACGATCCCCGGGCCAAGACGGTCGGCTCGGCCATCTTCGGCGACGGCTGCGCGGCGGCGCTGCTGAGCGGAGGCGGGGCGAGCGGTCCCGCGATCCTCGCGAGCCGGGTCCACCAGATCTCCCAACACGCTCGACGCGGTCACGCTGGAGAGCGACGCCGGGGAGAGCCACCTCGATCTCGCCCGCGAGCTTCCGGAAATCGCCGGCGAGGAGCTCGCCGACCTGGTGGTCGCGTTCCTGCACTCGAACGGGCTCAAGGAGAGCCAGATCGACCACTGGATGCTCCACCCTGGCGGCCGGCGGATCCTCGAGCACGCCCGCGACGCCCTGGGACTGCGAGACGAGGACATCGAGGTCAGCTGGGGCGCCCTCGCCGACCACGGGAACGTCGGCACCCCGTCGATCTTCTACGTGCTCCACCGCACGATCAAGGAGCGCAACCCCGGCCGTGGAGAGCGCGGCCTGGTGGTGACGATCGGTCCCGGCGTGTCCGTCGGGCTGATGCTGCTCGAGTTCTAGGCGCCCCGGGGCGGCCCGGCGCCGGACGCCGGCTCGCCGTCGGGCGGGCGCCGGCTTGCCGTCGGGCGGGCGCTCGCGGGGACTGTAGGCTCGCTGCCCTGATGGCTCAGACGACCAGGGCCTCGACCGGCTGGCGGGTGATGATCGCCTACGCGAGCGTCTGCGCCTCGACGCAGGTGCTGTGGCTCACCTTCGCGCCGATCACCACCGAAACCGCCAAGTACTACGGCGTCTCGGAAGGGGCCGTCGGCTGGCTCGCCGAGATCTTCCCGCTGCTCTATGTGGTGCTCGCGCTGCCGGCCGGGATGCTCCTTGACCGCTGGTTTCGTCCGGCGCTCGCCGGCAGCGGCGCTGCTGGTCGCGGCCGGAGGGCTGGTGCGTCTGGGCGGCGACACATACGCCTGGGCACTCGCGGGGCAGATGCTCGTGGCCGTGGCCCAGCCGCTCGCGCTCAGCGCGGTCACGAAGCTCGCCGGTCACTACCTGCCCGCCGACCAGCGCCCGGCGGGCATCGCCGTGGGAGCGGGGGCGGGCTTCGTCGGGATGCTGGTCGCGCTGCTGATGGGCCCGACCGTGGGTGCCCACGGGCAGATCGAACGACTGCTCGTAGTGCAGGCGGTGATCGGTGTCGTGACCGGCTGTCGCGCTCGCGCTGGCGATGTTCGCTCCCGGTCATCCCGACCACGAGCACGCGGCGATCGAGGGCAGCGCGGCTCGGGCGTTGTGGGCGCTGCCGACGATGCGCCTGCTGTGCGGCCTGGTGTTCGTCGGATTCGGGATCTTCGTCGCGCTCGCGACCTGGCTGCAGACGCTGCTGCACCCGTCGGGGATCTCCGAAGGAGAAGCGGGAGCGCTGCTCGTCGGCATGGTGCTTGCCGGCACGATCGGCTGCGCGGTGATCCCCCAGGCGGTCGCCCGAAGACACGCGGAGCGTCGCTTCATGTTCGGCGTGGTCGTGATCGGCGCGCTCGGGTGTCTGGTGCTCGCCACGATTCCTCAGTTGGCCGGTATCGCGCTGGTCCTCGTCGTGATGGGGGCGACCCTCTTGCCGGCGCTCCCGATCGTGCTGACCACGATCGAGCAGCTGGCGGGCGCCGCCGCCGGCACCGCCGGAGCAATCATCTGGCTCGCGGGCAACCTCGGCGGGATCGTGGTGGCGCTGCTGGTCCAGGGCCTCGTGCACATGCCGACCGCCGCCTTTCTCGCCCTCGCTGGGGTGGCACTGCTCGGCCTTCCGGCGGCCGCACGACTGGACCGCGTGATGTCGAGTTCGGCGGCGTGAGGGTGGCGCGCCACCATATCGTCGTGCGCGCGGCGCGTTTGCAGGTCTCGATGCTGGCGGCGCTGGCCCTGTGGATGGCGCTGCCGACGCCCGGCGCGGCCGGGGCCGCGTCACCCAGCCCGATGGTCGGGACGGCTCTGTGGGTCAACCAGCTGCCCGCCGGTGCGAACGCGCAGTCGCTTGCCGTCTCCGCCGCCCAGGCTCACGCCCGCGCCCTGTACATCAAGGCGGCCGACGGCGTCACCTCCGAACCGCAGTTCTCGGCGCCGCTGGTGGCCGGGCTTCGGGCGCAGGGGCTGGTGGTCTGCGCCTGGGTGTTCGCATACGGCAACCAGCCACTGCCCGAAGCGCACGCGGCGCTGGCGGCGGTTGACGCGGGGGCCGGTTGTCTGGTGGTCGACGCCGAGGGCGCCTACGACAAACGCTACGGGCAGGCACAGGTATACGTCCGCTCCTTGCGCGCGGGCCTCGGGGCGCACTTCCCGATCGGCCTTGCGGGGCAGCCGGAGATCCTCGAGCACCCCGAATTCCCCTACTCGGTGTTCCTCGGACCCGGTGGCTTCGGCTTCGACATGCCGCTGCTGTATTGGCGCGATCTCGGGCTGAGCGTCGGAGCGGCGTTCGCCCGCACGTTGCCCGAAAACGCCATCTATGGGCGCCCGATACTCCCCGTCGGGCAGCTCTACGGCCAGCCCACGGCCGGCGAACTGGGGCAGTTCCGGGCACTTGCCACCGACTACGGGCTCGCCGGCGAGAGCTTCTTCGACCTCGACGCCGCGAGCTCGGAACAGCTGACGAGCCTGTCAGCGCCCCTCGCTCTGCCGGCGCTGCGGTTCGTCGCGGCCACGATCCACCCGGGAGCCGACGGTGACGAGGTCGACTGGGCCCAGGAGCTGCTGAATGCGGCCGGGGCAAGCTCCCGGTCGGCGGTTTCTACGGCGCCCAGACATACCGTGCGGTCGCGACCTTCCAGCGCCACCATCGCATCGCCGGCCACCGGCGTTCTCGGTCCTGCCACCTGGAAGGCCCTGCTGCGTCGCCGCGCACACGAGCCGTCGTGGGCCTCCGGGCCGCCCGAGAGCGCCCGCTGAGCGGCTGCTCCGGGGCCTGCCGGGCGCCCGCCGATCTCAGCGCCGACTCGGGCGCAGACGGGTCGCGGGCTTCACGCCGCGAGCATCACACGCCGATCGGTGCCGTTCTCGATCGTGTGCCCGTCATCCGATCGCTTCGGCGCGGGCGCGCCCGACCCCGGGAGCGCGAGCCGCACGATCTTGCGGCACACCTAGCCGAGCTGCCGGTGCAGCGGCCCGGTGTTGTACGGCAGCCCGTAGCGCTCGCAGATCTCCCGCACCTCCCGCGAGATCTCGGCGTAGCGGCGGGCCGGCATGTCGGGGAACAGGTGGTGCTCGATCTGGTGGCTGAGGTTGCCGGTGAGGATGTGGAACAGCGGCGCCGCCCGGTCGAGGTTCGCCGATCCGAGGATCTGGCGGCGATACCACTCGCCGCGGGTCTCGTCGCCGGTCTCCTCCTCGGTGAACTCATCGTCCCCTCGGGGAAGTGCCCGCAGAAGATGATCGCGAACGACCAGAGGTTGCGCGCCAGGTTGGCGGTCGCGTTGCCGGCCAGCACGAGCGGCGCCTGGGGCCCGAGAGCAGCGGGAACAGCACGTAGTCCTTGAGCGTCTGGCCGCGCACCTTGCGCCAGATGCCGCCCGAGCACGCTCGCCGCTCGGCGGCGCTCTGCCTCGCCGCGCGAGCGTCTCCGATCTCGAGGTCGTGCAGCGCCACGCCGTACTGGAAGAACAGCGCCAGGGCGACGCGTACAGCGGGTTGCCCAGCTAGCAGCGGATGCCACGGCTCGTCCTCGGTCATGCGCAAGACGCCGTAGCCGATGTCGCGGTCCTTGCCGACGATGTTGGTGAAGGTGTGGTGGATGTAGTTGTGGGAGTGGCGCCACTGGTCGCGCCGGACAGGCGTTGTCCCACTCGAAGGTCGCTGCCGTGACAGGCGCGGGTCGCTCATCCAGTCGTACTGGCCATGCATGACGTTGTGGCCGATCTCCATGTTGTCGAGGATCTTCGACAGCGACAGCGCGGCCGTGCCGGCGATCCAGGCCGGCGGCAGGAAGCCGGCGACAGCAGGCCGCGCCCGGCGATCTCCAGCGCGCGCTGGGTCTTGATGAGCTTGCGGATGTAGGCCAGGTCCTGCTCGCCGAGGTCTTCCATGACGCGCTCACGCAGCGCGTCGAGCTCGGC
>CAVWTU010000011.1:0-659087 GCA_963758055.1 uncultured Solirubrobacteraceae bacterium | reverse complement strand
TCCGAGGAAGTGGACACGGCGAGCGTCCCCAGACTCCGCGCTCGTGGGGTTGGTCACTTCCGAGGCCTGGATCTTGACCGTATCCCCCGCCGCGATCGAGAGTTCTGGCGGCCAGATGCACGTTCACGACATTGCTGCCCAGCCCTTCGGGACCCACTTCCACGCGACCCGAGACGCCGCTGCTCGCACCGTCAGTGACCTTGTAATAGTAGGGGCTGGTCGAGTAGACCGTCCCGGCCGGCGCCGTCGAGCCGGTGTAACCGTCGCCGCATTCAGTCTCGTAGCAGTAGGGGAAGCCGGTGTTGTCGCCGCTGGAGACCGCATGCGTCGCCGTGAACGTCGCTTCCCTGAGAGACATGCGTCGCACCCGCCGAATAGCTCGTCGGGCCCAGTGAAACTTTCGAAACAGAACCCGCAGCAGCCGTCACAAAAGACACCCCCACCGGCGCCGGATCCGAGAGACGTCGCGACCGAGAACGTCCCCGCACCCGCGCCAGACGGGTTCGACGCTTCATAGACCACCAGCTTCACCGTGCTGCCCGCCGGCACCGGCACATTCGACGGCAGATAAACATCGACCACGTTCTGCCCCCCACCACCAGGACCCACTTCAACACTGCTGGCAACGCCCGTATTCGCCCCATCCGTCACCACATAATCCTGATAGCCACAGTCGTACCAGCATTCAACTCGACCAGTAGCAAACCTGCTCCCAGCAGGACCCGTCAGCTGCACAAACCCACCAACAGTGCTCACCGGACTCGACGCCGTGAACCCCACTTCCTCCACCACATCCACCGCACCCGCCGAATAGCTATCCGCCGACACCGACACACCAGACACCTTGGTCTGAGCGAGAATGTTGAACGGCAACGACGCGCCCGCGGGATCCGAGGAAGTGGACACGGCGAGCGTCCCCCCACTCCGCGCTCGTGGGGTTGGTCACTTCCGAGGCCTGGATCTTGACCGTATCCCCCGCCGCGATCGAGAGTTCTGGCGGCGAATGCACGTTCACGACATTGCTGCCCAGCCCTTCGGGACCCACTTCCACGCGACCCGAGACGCCGCTGCTCGCACCGTCAGTGACCTTGTAATAGTAGGGGCTGGTCGAGTAGACCGTCCCGGCCGGCGCCGTCAGCCGGATGTAACCGTCGCCGCATTCAGTCTCGTAGCAGTAGGGGAAGCCGGTGTTGTCGCCGCTGGAGACCGCATGCGTCGCCGTGAACGTCGCTTCCTGAGAGACATGCGTCGCACCCGCCGAATAGCTCGTCGGGCCCAGTGAAACTTTCGAAACAGAACCCGCAGCAGCCGTCACAAAAGACACCCCCACCGGCGCCGGATCCGAAGACGTCGCAACCGAGAACGTCCCCGCACCCGCGCCAGACGGGTTCGACGCTTCATAGACCACCAGCTTCACCGTGCTGCCCGCCGGCACCGGCACATTCGACGGCAGATAAACATCGACCACGTTCTGCCCCCCACCACCAGGACCCACTTCAACACTGCTGGCAACGCCCGTATTCGCCCCATCCGTCACCACATAATCCTGATAGCCACAGTCGTACCAGCATTCAACTCGACCAGTAGCAAACCTGCTCCCAGCAGGACCCGTCAGCTGCACAAACCCACCAACAGTGCTCACCGGACTCGACGCCGTGAACCCCACTTCCTCCACCACATCCACCGCACCCGCCGAATAGCTATCCGCCGACACCGACACACCAGACACCTTGGTCTGAGCGAGAATGTTGAACGGCAACGACGCGCCCGCGGGATCCGAGGAAGTGGACACGGCGAGCGTCCCAGACTCCGCGCTCGTGGGGTTGGTCACTTCCGAGGCCTGGATCTTGACCGTATCCCCCGCCGCGATCGAGAGTTCTGGCGGCAGATGCACGTTCACGACATTGCTGCCCAGCCCTTCGGGACCCACTTCCACGCGACCCGAGACGCCGCTGCTCGCACCGTCAGTGACCTTGTAATAGTAGGGGCTGGTCGAGTAGACCGTCCCGGCCGGCGCCGTCAGCCGGATGTAACCGTCGCCGCATTCAGTCTCGTAGCAGTAGGGGAAGCCGGTGTTGTCGCCGCTGGAGACCGCATGCGTCGCCGTGAACGTCGCTTCCTGAGAGACATGCGTCGCACCCGCCGAATAGCTCGTCGGGCCCAGTGAAACTTTCGAAACAGAACCCGCAGCAGCCGTCACAAAAGACACCCCCACCGGCGCCGGATCCGAAGACGTCGCAACCGAGAACGTCCCCGCACCCGCGCCAGACGGGTTCGACGCTTCATAGACCACCAGCTTCACCGTGCTGCCCGCCGGCACCGGCACATTCGACGGCAGATAAACATCGACCACGTTCTGCCCCCACCACCAGGACCCACTTCAACACTGCTGGCAACGCCCGTATTCGCCCCATCCGTCACCACATAATCCTGATAGCCACAGTCGTACCAGCATTCAACTCGACCAGTAGCAAACCTGCTCCCAGCAGGACCCGTCAGCTGCACAAACCCACCAACAGTGCTCACCGGACTCGACGCCGTGAACCCCACTTCCTCCACCACATCCACCGCACCCGCCGAATAGCTATCCGCCGACACCGACACACCAGACACCTTGGTCTGAGCGAGAATGTTGAACGGCAACGACGCGCCCGCGGGATCCGAGGAAGTGGACACGGCGAGCGTCCCAGACTCCGCGCTCGTGGGGTTGGTCACTTCCGAGGCCTGGATCTTGACCGTATCCCCCGCCGCGATCGAGAGTTCTGGCGGCAGATGCACGTTCACGACATTGCTGCCCAGCCCTTCGGGACCCACTTCCACGCGACCCGAGACGCCGCTGCTCGCACCGTCAGTGACCTTGTAATAGTAGGGGCTGGTCGAGTAGACCGTCCCGGCCGGCGCCGTCAGCCGGATGTAACCGTCGCCGCATTCAGTCTCGTAGCGGTAGGGGAAGCCGGTGTTGTCGCCGCTGGAGACCGCATGCGTCGCCGTGAACGTCGCTTCCTGAGAGACATGCGTCGCACCCGCCGAATAGCTCGTCGGGCCCAGTGAAACTTTCGAAACAGAACCCGCAGCAGCCGTCACAAAAGACACCCCCACCGGCGCCGGATCCGAAGACGTCGCAACCGAGAACGTCCCCGCACCCGCGCCAGACGGGTTCGACGCTTCATAGACCACCAGCTTCACCGTGCTGCCCGCCGGCACCGGCACATTCGACGGCAGATAAACATCGACCACGTTCTGCCCCCCACCACCAGGACCCACTTCAACACTGCTGGCAACGCCCGTATTCGCCCCATCCGTCACCACATAATCCTGATAGCCACAGTCGTACCAGCATTCAACTCGACCAGTAGCAAACCTGCTCCCAGCAGGACCCGTCAGCTGCACAAACCCACCAACAGTGCTCACCGGACTCGACGCCGTGAACCCCACTTCCTCCACCACATCCACCGCACCCGCCGAATAGCTATCCGCCGACACCGACACACCAGACACCTTGGTCTGAGCGAGAATGTTGAACGGCAACGACGCGCCCGCGGGATCCGAGGAAGTGGACACGGCGAGCGTCCCAGACTCCGCGCTCGTGGGGTTGGTCACTTCCGAGGCCTGGATCTTGACCGTATCCCCCGCCGCGATCGAGAGTTCTGGCGGCAGATGCACGTTCACGACATTGCTGCCCAGCCCTTCGGGACCCACTTCCACGCGACCCGAGACGCCGCTGCTCGCACCGTCAGTGACCTTGTAATAGTAGGGGCTGGTCGAGTAGACCGTCCCGGCCGGCGCCGTCAGCCGGATGTAACCGTCGCCGCATTCAGTCTCGTAGCAGTAGGGGAAGCCGGTGTTGTCGCCGCTGGAGACCGCATGCGTCGCCGTGAACGTCGCTTCCTGAGAGACATGCGTCGCACCCGCCGAATAGCTCGTCGGGCCCAGTGAAACTTTCGAAACAGAACCCGCAGCAGCCGTCACAAAAGACACCCCCACCGGCGCCGGATCCGAAGACGTCGCAACCGAGAACGTCCCCGCACCCGCGCCAGACGGGTTCGACGCTTCATAGACCACCAGCTTCACCGTGCTGCCCGCCGGCACCGGCACATTCGACGGCAGATAAACATCGACCACGTTCTGCCCCCCACCACCAGGACCCACTTCAACACTGCTGGCAACGCCCGTATTCGCCCCATCCGTCACCACATAATCCTGATAGCCACAGTCGTACCAGCATTCAACTCGACCAGTAGCAAACCTGCTCCCAGCAGGACCCGTCAGCTGCACAAACCCACCAACAGTGCTCACCGGACTCGACGCCGTGAACCCCACTTCCTCCACCACATCCACCGCACCCGCCGAATAGCTATCCGCCGACACCGACACACCAGACACCTTGGTCTGAGCGAGAATGTTGAACGGCAACGACGCGCCCGCGGGATCCGAGGAAGTGGACACGGCGAGCGTCCCAGACTCCGCGCTCGTGGGGTTGGTCACTTCCGAGGCCTGGATCTTGACCGTATCCCCCGCCGCGATCGAGAGTTCTGGCGGCAGATGCACGTTCACGACATTGCTGCCCAGCCCTTCGGGACCCACTTCCACGCGACCCGAGACGCCGCTGCTCGCACCGTCAGTGACCTTGTAATAGTAGGGGCTGGTCGAGTAGACCGTCCCGGCCGGCGCCGTCAGCCGGATGTAACCGTCGCCGCATTCAGTCTCGTAGCAGTAGG
The DNA here is from genome assembly GCA_963758055.1 of uncultured Solirubrobacteraceae bacterium. Classification (GTDB taxonomy): domain Bacteria; phylum Actinomycetota; class Thermoleophilia; order Solirubrobacterales; family Solirubrobacteraceae; genus Palsa-744. The sequence continues at coordinate 654,369 of CAVWTU010000011.1, read as the reverse complement.
GGAAGCCGGTGTTGTCGCCGCTGGAGACCGCATGCGTCGCCGTGAACGTCGCTTCCTGAGAGACATGCGTCGCACCCGCCGAATAGCTCGTCGGGCCCAGTGAAACTTTCGAAACAGAACCCGCAGCAGCCGTCACAAAAGACACCCCCACCGGCGCCGGATCCGAAGACGTCGCAACCGAGAACGTCCCCGCACCCGCGCCAGACGGGTTCGACGCTTCATAGACCACCAGCTTCACCGTGCTGCCCGCCGGCACCGGCACATTCGACGGCAGATAAACATCGACCACGTTCTGCCCCCCACCACCAGGACCCACTTCAACACTGCTGGCAACGCCCGTATTCGCCCCATCCGTCACCACATAATCCTGATAGCCACAGTCGTACCAGCATTCAACTCGACCAGTAGCAAACCTGCTCCCAGCAGGACCCGTCAGCTGCACAAACCCACCAACAGTGCTCACCGGACTCGACGCCGTGAACCCCACTTCCTCCACCACATCCACCGCACCCGCCGAATAGCTATCCGCCGACACCGACACGGCTTTGACTTCGCTTGCGTCGGCGGCGATGGCGGTGCAGCCAAGCAGTGCAACGGACGCGGCCAGCCCCACGGCGAGGCGATGAAGCGCGCGAGTCAGAGCGTGCCCGGGGCGGCCATGCGTGTGGGCGTGTCCTTGTTCCAAACGATAACGTCTAGCTAGCGGCCCAGCCCTGGGCTGCACGATTCTCCCCCGTAGAGTGCCGCGCATCCTCCCAGAAGCACCCAGGCCGGTCAAGGAAGCCAGCTGATCGGTTCGAGCGCGCGCCCGAGAGAAGGTTGGCCCCATGAGCCAGCCCCGGGATGCCTTCGCAGATAGCCGGCAGGGCTGGCCGGAGCATGGATGCTCAGGCGCCGGTAGGCGCGGCATGGAGACGGCAAAAGTTGGCGCCGGAATAGAGCGCGGCTGAACGATGACAGTCGGACGGAGACGGCGGCGGGCGCTCGGACTAGGTGAGCCGGTCGTGCTTCCCGAGCAGGCGCGCGAACAGCCTTGCCGATACCGCCGACGGCCAGCGCCCGCGGCGCCGGGCGTACCAGATCGTCCCGCCCCCCCATGTCAGCGCGCCGATGAGGAGGAAGGCGACGCAGTAGCCGTAGCCTCCTTGACTGCCGCATGCCCACGCCACCCACCACGAGCACCAGCCGGCGACGCGACTCAGGGTCGGCCCGAAGCGCCATGCGACCCAGGCCACCACCGCCAGGAAGCCGGCGATGCTGATCACGCCGGCGAGCGGACCGGGAGAGGCGGCAGGGACGGCGGCCTCGGGGCACACAAAGACTGGTCTACCAGGTCGAGAACCGCCGTGCCGGTCGGGGCGGCAGACGTCGGCTGGACGTCAGGTTCTACGCTTCACCGCATGCTTGTCGGCATACATCGACTGCGCACCCATGTTGACCTGCCCGCGTACGCAACGCCCGGCTCCATCGGGTTTGATCTGCGTACGGCGGAGGAGGCCACGATCGCTCCTGGTGCGATCGCGCTCGTCGGTACCGGCTTGGTGATCGCCACCCCACCCGGCTGGGGTCTTCTCGTATGCCTGCGATCGTCGACGCCCCAGCGGTTCGGCGTGATTCAGCCCCATGGCGTCGGGATGATTGACCAAGACTACCGAGGATCTGATGACGAGATCCGCCTGCAGCTGATGAACTACACCGCCGCCGAGATCACGATCCCCGCGGGAAGCCGTGTCGCACAGGGCGTGTTCGTCCCGGTGCAACAGGCGACGTGGGAGGATTGGGATCCGCTTGATACGAGCCGCGGCGGCTTTGGCAGCACCAGCCGCTAACCCGTGCCGGGAGCCGCATCACCGTTAAGCGCAGCGAGCAGACCCTGCAGGCTTTCGCGACGCATATAAGGCGCGCCCGTCCCCCCGTAAAGCGATCGGAGCTCGTCGAAGTTCTCCAGGAGGTGGTCACGCAGTGCCGCACACGAGCCGCCATTGACGGGCGCGACGGCGAACACACAGTCCGACAGTGCGACGGGCCCTCGGCTGTGGAGCACAACCTTGCGCGGGTCAGGACGCCCGACGCGAGGCAGCAGCAGCACCGGCCCGTGGACGACACGGTCCGCTCGCGTCGGGCGGATTCGTGCCGTCGTGCTGGCGACGCGTCCGTTTCGCAGGTCTGTCGTATGAACGAGCCTGACCGTTTTGGGTCCGGGTGCGCGGTCGACTGTATGCATCTGTCGTGTACCGCGGGTCACCGTCCACGCCGGCATACACGAGCTTGCGGCAGCGGCGCTCGTCTGGATGCCGCGCCGAGCCCGCCCGGGCGTGAAGCGAACGATCACCGTGTCGCTCACGGCGCCCTTGAAGGACCGCCGGCAGGGGCGCATGACCTCCTCCAAGGCGCCGCGATCGTCCAGCCAGCGGCGGGCGTCCGCGTCACGCTCACTGGTGAGCACCCCGGACGGCAGCAACGCCACCAACTGCCCGGCGCGGCCGAGCAGCTCCACGGCGCCGAGGAAGAATGCCATCGCCCGCCCGCACATTACGGTGGAGGTCCCCGTGAGCGGTGCCTGCCAACGTGTCCCGCCACGCACGGAGAATGGGGGGTTCAACAGGACGGCTCTGCTGCGGGCGTCGAGAGCCTGGCGTGCGAGCTGTTGCGGAGCGCCCGACTGAAGGAAGTCACAGACGCTGACTGTCCAACCCGGGCACGCGACGCTCAGCGCCGCGACGCGCGGCTCGTCGATGTCGGCAGCAAGAATCTCGGCCGTCGGCCAGCGACGCGCGGCACGTTTCAGCAGCGCCCCTTCGCCCACGGCGGGATCCATGAGAACCTCGACGGTGTTAAGGTCGATCGCCTCGACCATTGCCGACGCGACGTCCTGCGGCGTGAAGAATGAGTCAAGGGTCCCTTGCATGTGCGGTGGACGCGTCGCTCGCCGGAGACGCGGCCAGCGCGCCTGCGAACGCCGAGAGGTGATAAACCAGGAGACGCGCATGCCCGCTCGTGCGCTGCGGCTTGCGCTTGGGATGGTCGTAGAGGATCTCGACCGCGTCTGGGTGCGCGAACGCGAACAAGACTGCCCCGAGGCTGTGCGGCTTAGTGCCGATCGTCGCGACCTTCAAAAACCGGCCGGGCTCCTCAGCCAGCAGGTCGCTGAGTAAGTAAAAGAGTCCGAACGGACAGTTCGCTGTCGCGTACGCTGCGTACTGCCAGCAGTCATCCTCCAGCAGCGGCTCCTGGTTGCCGTGGTATGCGAACCCGACAAACTCCGGCTGGAAGCCCGGGACGCCGATGACCGGCACGGTGTGCCTGCTCGCCGGGGCAACATTGTCGCGCATGAACGTGAACCGCCTGCCCTCGAATCCAAGCAGCGGCACGAACCAGAAGTTCTCCTCGCCCGGTTCGCTGAAGCTCACCAGGCCCGGGAGTGGCGCGAGGCCTTCGAAGCCGATTGTGAGATTAAACAGGTCGCGTGAGGGGTCGGCGATCTCGTTCTCGAGGTAGGTGAGCGGCTCGACATACACCCCCTCGACGTCCGCGCCTGCCTCCAGCCCTGACAGGATGACGGCCGCCCACACGCTATGCGTCAGCCCAGTGATGTCGACATAGCACTTGCGCCCCGCGATCACCTCCCGCCAGAGGGCCTGCAGCGCGGTGGGGCTTCGCAGGCCAACCTCGCGCTCCGGGTCCTGCAGGCGAAGGGACGAGCGGGTCTGCTCGGTCACCTCCAGAAACAGTGCGCCCGGGCTCCGCTCCTGCAGGGCGATCGCATGCTTGCTGCGCTCCTCCCCGGATCTCGCGGCGAGATACACCGCGTCGTCCGGTACGGTGAACTCCTCCGCCTCCTGGAAGACCGTAGTCGCGAGAGGGCGCTCTGCGACCAGGGCCGGCTTATGCAGGCTCACGTAAATACCTCTCGAACAGACGCATCTGCTCAGGGAGCTCCTCCGCTGGCCCGGGCATCGTACGGTTGTTGCGCTCCAGCACCTCGCGGATCGTCCGGTGCGGCGCGTTGATCAGGTTCAGCAGCTCAGTGGAGGTGAGCGACATCTTGCGCTTTCGCCGGTAGCTGTATGAGAACAGTGCCGAGAAGATCGGGTGCAGCATGTAGTCATATTCACGTATGAGCGTTCCACTTAGCTTGGTGGACGGGATCTGGATCAACGCAAGATGGGTGATCGCCTCAGCCAGCAGACGCCGCGCGGAGTCCTCGTACTCCTCCAGTGACTTCGTCGGCGGTTCCGGGACATCGCCGGCGGCGAACGGGTCCCCCGGGAGATCCTCGATCCGGAACTGGGTAACCTCCGGGGCGTGCGCCCCGAGGTCCTGCGCCATCAGCTGAAAGATGCGACCCAGCCCTACGCATAGCCGGGTGACTCGGGGGCCGATCAGCGACAAGCCCTCAAGCTCCACGAGATGGCGCTGTGCGACCTTGTGTGTCGCGTCCGTCGTGTGCACGGGCTGGACCGGCGTGCTCAGCCAGAGTGTCTGCACGTCGAGGAGGTGCTCGCGCAGACTCTGCTCGACGAAGCTGGTACAGGAAACGTATGTTGTCTCCAGCGAGCTCCACTAGCGTGTCAAACCCCGTGTAATACTTGCGGATCCCGCGCCGCCGGCTTTGAGCGTGAAGAGCAGCGCGTGCTCTGTAGTTCGAGCAGCGCCCGTCCCATTGTGCAGCGTTTGCCAGATAGTCCTCGTAGGCTTGGGTGGGGATTTCGCTGTGGGCTTCCGCCCAGAAACCGATCAGATACCCGTAAAGCGCGGGCAGGCTGTCAAACGCGGCAAGGTCCAGCCGGGGATTCGCAGCCGCGATCTTTTTAACGCACCATCGCCGTCTGCCGCTCGACGCCGAGCAGTTGCGCCTCCTCATCCTCCGACAGCCGCGGAAGCAGGCCCTCGGGCCCCAGCGCATTCTCGCGTGTCGAGTCTCTCGCCACCGCATCGAGGCGCTCCTGGCAGATGTTCGCGGCGAACGACTGGAACACCCCGGGCACTTCGAGGCGTTCGATCACCGTTGATCGCGGCATAATCCGCGGGTGCTTGGAGTTGCTCTTCGGCGTTGAGGGTGCTCTTCGCGCGCCAGCCGAGCTCCTTCACCCCGTATCTTGAAGGTGTAGTGCTCGCCGGCGTGCTTGATGAGGGTGTTAAAGGACGCGCTGCTGAGAAGAGGTGAGGTTCTCGTACTCGTCCAGCAAGAAGAAGAAGAGCTTGCCCTCCATCGGAGCGGCCGACATCAGGCTTCCTACGAGCTGATCGACGGGGGCACCTAGCGCCGACAGCGCGGTCTTGGGATGATCCCGATCCGCGTCGATGTAGCTCTCAAAGCGCCGCTTGAGGCTTCCCACCGTCTTCCGCATCGGCCGTGTCCCCGGGGAAGCTCTCGGCCTCCACGCCGAGGCACTCTGCGACCGCGCAAACCGCCTCATTGTCCATTAGATTCGTTACGCCGGTGCTCGTCGAGTACCAGTCGATGAACGCAAAGGGTGCTCTCGCACAGCATTAGGTTGACGTAGTGAATAAACGCACGCTGCCAGTCCGCGTCCTCGAGCTCTGGCCCGGCGAACGCCGCGACACGACCGGTGTTGATTCGTAGGTACACGCCGTAGTAGGGCCATGTCTCGGATCGGCCTGTCGCCGTGTAGCTTCTGCTGACCGTGGTACGAGTAGGCCGCGAGCACCGCGGTCTTGCCAGTGCCGCGTCCACCGACGAGCACGCACGGCGCCTCGGTCAGAAGCTCCGGAAAGTATGCCGGTGTCTCGTAGAGCTCGACACCTGTCCCGCAGCTGCTCCGCGCGGCTGGCAAACGTGCGTCCGAGGACGACCGCGGGGTCAGGGGGCGCTCGTTAGGGCCGCCGTCGTCATGAGGCTCGGAGCGCTCCAGCCGTTCTGGTTCCAGTGGAAGATCGGGAGGGTCGCGTCGGGCGTGCCGTGGGCGAACGATAGTGCCAAGCCGAGGCCTTGGAACCCCTTCCAGTAGGTCGTCAGTGGGATCGTTGGAGATCCCGGCGCGCGCGCTCGCGCCCGCGAGGAACGCTTCCGCCGTTGGCTGGAGCGCCTTCGGCCAGATCAGCGAGTCTGCGGCGAACGCGCTGTAGCGGTCGGGGAGCATATGCCCGGCGTGAACGAGGACCTCCGGGCAGACCGCGTGGAGGTTGCGCGCCCCGTGGGTGGTCGCGATCACCGGACAGTAGAAGTGTCGTCCCTTGCCTGCGGCCGCGAGCTCCTGGAACGATTGACGGAGGGGTCGCCGGGGTCCTTGTGCCGCCAGGTGCTAAGGAACTGGCTGCCGGTCCCGAGGAAATCGTCGACGAACACGACCGGAGTGTCCCCTTGCTGGAGGCGGCGAGCTGCTCGCGCCCGCCGCCGGGTCGCAACAATCTCTCCTCATCGACACGCAGCAGGTCGCTTTCGCGACGCGCGAACAGCGCGCCGCTGTCTGACGGGTTCGGACGCTCGCCGCGGACCGCGCGGAAGAGCGCCTCCCGCATAAAGTAGACGCCATATTCGTCGGATCTCCTCGTAGTCGTCGTTGGCGGACAAGACGTGCCTGCCGAGGCTCTGGATCGCCTCGATGAACACGCGGTCGATGATGCGCTCCGAGAAGTACAGGTACGCGTTCAGCAAGTAGAGGGCGTGCAGCTCCTCTTCCTCGGTGAAGTTCGTCAGCCACCGCTCGCCGTCGAGCCCTTCCCCGACGGTCGGCCAGAGACGTACCGTCGCGAAGTAACGACATTCGTGCGAGCACGAAGTCGCGGTCGAGTCCCTCGGGCGCCGAGGGGGTCTGATTGGGCGAGGCGACCACAGCATCGCTACTTCTATCGCATCCCCGCCGTAGAGAGTTGAGGAAGCCAGACCCGCCTCGACGGCTATGGACCGGCCCCTGGTTCCACTCAGACGGCGTCGGCGTCGCCGACGAGACGCGCCGCACGCGGCAGCAAGTCGGCGCAATCACGATTCGGGGCCGGCAAATTGCGGAGGAGCTTCTCAGCGCCTTCGTCTATTGAGCCGCGCCCACGACGCCGGGCCGGGCTGGCCCGCGTCAGGCGAGGAAGTATCTCGTGCTTCGAGCCACGCCTTCACGCTTGAGGCTTCCAGCCTTGACCGCCTCGGCAAGCTGTTTGCGTAGAACGAAGTCGCTCACGGACTTCGGCAGGCTCAGGCGTTTACGTAGCTGAGCGGCACTAAGCGAGCCGCCGTTGCCGTTGAAGGCGCTCACGAGCATCTCCGTCGTCAGCGTGGAGCTTCTGCCGCCTTTGGACGGTTTCGCTGAGGCTTTCGCCGCAGAGGCCTTGGAGCGAGCCTTAGACGGCCTTCCTGAGCCGCTACCAAGCTTGCGAGCAATACGCTCTAGCTGGCTTGCCTCGCTCCGAAGCTCTTTGACGCGCGCTTCAAGCTCTTTGCGAATCTTCTTCTCGCTCATAGTGCCCTTTCCGTGCAGGATGAGGCCACGATCCTAGTCCGATACGAGTTACGATGTACTCGAGTGGACCCCAGAGCAGAGCTCAGCAGCATCAGGGGGGCGCTAACGGCTCACCCGCTCAAACACTGCGCAGAGCAGCCCGGTTCCCGACTCCCCTTCTGCTGACGCCCCTGTGGACCACGATAGGGGCCAGACTGTCGATCTTCTGATCGGCTTGACAAGCGCGACATGAGCCCCGATGTAGAAGCTCGCGGCGGCGAGGGCGGCGGGTATCGCCAGGCGTGCCGTTGAGCGATTGGAATGGCGGGGACCGCGCGACGGTCCCGCCAAACGGTCGCGGTGAAGCTCCGGGTCATGCTCTTTTGGAGTGGACCGCGTTGACAGCTGCCGAGACGACCGCGAACCGCGGTCGGCGCCGGTCTCGCGCCCGCTTTTCGCGGAACAGCCAAGCGTGTACTCCAGCTGACCGCAGTCACCCAAACCAGCCGAGGTCGACACACCCCGGCCACCGAGTCGGGACAGCCGAATGAACATTCGCATGTGCGAGGTCGGCCCAGAGTTCGGGCCTCCGCCCTCTCAGCCAGCTGCTGTGTTCGGCGCAGATCAGCTTCCCGTCGCCCCTCGGACGGCGAGCGCCGCAGCGCCGACGGTCGTAGGCACGGTCGGCGCTGGCCGTCCCGCTTCGGGCCTATTCGAACGCGACGGTTGCGCCGGTGAACGTACCCTTCTTGACCGCTTTCGCCTTCTTCTTGCCTTCCGCGATTCCACACGTGGTGCGCCGGTGAACATCTACGAGGTTTCCCCGAAGAGCATGGCCGGAGCGGGAACCTGCGGCCTGCGCTCACCCGCCCCGAAAGCGCCACCGAGGATGTTTCGTCAGCGTGTCCCGAGCGTCCCGTCGCGCTCGCAGGCTTCGCCTTCGGCATCCACTTAAATTTCGCCGCACCCGAAGCCGTTTCGCCGCACCTTTCAGCACCGAGCACGAGACCGGGCCTCCGTCTTCAGCGTCGCCTTGTAGCTCACTCTTGGTGAAGGCGGCGCCCGTGCACCCGGTGAGCATGCCCTTGATTTTCACTGTTTGCCCCGCCGCCGTCTTGTCAGGCCCGGCGAGAGCGTGACCGTGCCGCCGTTGGAGGTGCACGTCGCCGTCGCCACCGTGTAGCTGAAGCGCCAGGTCATCGGCCACATGCTCGTGGGCCCGGGTCGCGGCCGACGCTTCGGAACGCCGACCGGATGTTCGGCGAGGCGGTCCCTCGCTCGCCCTGGGCGAGCTACCCGCAAATCGAGCTCGATCCGGCCAAGGGAGTCGGCGAGCCGATTGTCCGCTCGACCTCGTTGAGAATTCGCCTTTCGCCTATAAGACCGATGACCTCCGCGCTCACCCAGGTCGGCCCCATGCCCGAGGACGTCAGCATCACTCCGCCGAGCGCCGACGGCACCGAACTGCGCTCGAAGGAGCGAGCGGGACAGACCCAAGTCTGGGCCTCCGAAGCCGGCGAAAGGCCGCGCCCGAGCGCCAGCCTCGGCAGGATGGCCTCGACCCCTCCACGACGAGTTGGCCTGGCATCTTGTGGCCGACCTGTTGCCGAACATCCATGGCGTTACGGCGCGTTCGAGGCGGCGGCGGCGTGCCGAAGCTCCTAGAAGTCGACCCGGGCAACCGGCCGCATTGCGAAGCCTGGGCCAGTAGCGACGGCGCGACGGCTGGGTCGATATCCGATGCGAGGACTTGCTAGCAGACAGCGACCTGACGGATGGACGGGAACCTGCCGAGGACGTCCTGCGCACGAGGCGGACGATGTTGTGATGGGCGCTCAGTCTTGGTCGGGGTAATCTCTCCTGTCTCCCGGTGTCGCGCGCCTCGACGTACACGTCACCACCAGAGTCGACGGAGGGTGTAGTGTCGGTCGTTACAAAGGGGCCTGTCGAGGCCGGAAGCCTGATCTTCGGGAGTGCAGCATCATCGAGCACGGGGGCGCAGGATGCCGAGCATCACTGGACGAGCCAGACCAGCGACATCGCCAGCAGCACGACGGTGCCACCGGATACCCGCCTCGATCTGGCGTCGTTGCGAGGCCCGGTGTTTGATCCTGAGCGCGGTGCTTCGCTTGCTGTTGCGGGGCTTATGCTGGGGCGCTCCCCGCAGCGGTCGCACCAAGCACCCATGCGCTGCCCATGGCCCGCGGCTTGAAGGGCAGCCCTGTGACCCTTATGCCCACCAGCCTCGCTCCGGCAGCCTCGGGGAGCATCGGTGCCTCCAAGCCCCGCTTCTGGGCGGTTCGCCACGGTTCCTCGCTGGTAGCCCAGGGCGGTGACATTCACAGCGCCTTCACGGCGTCCGGGCTCAACTGCGCGTCCCTGAGGGAACGCTGAGCGTGTCCTTGACCGGCGTTGGGCATGGCCAGGGTCTTGAATCGGTTGCTTCGGTCGCGCCGACGGCGGCGGCAAACCAGGTTCTCTACCGGCACGGGTCGATCAGCGAGTTCTACCGCAACGGCCCGTCCGTACGGGCTAGAGCAGGACTTCACCGTCCTCAAGCCACAGGCGGGGACGGGGCCGCTGGTGTTAGCGATGCGTGTTGGGGGAGCGCTCCTACCCGAGCAGGTCGGCTCGAAGGTCCTGTTCAAGACCAAAGCGGGCCTCGCCGCGCTGCGCTACGGCCAGCTTGATGCGCTAGACGCTACAGGCCGCCGTCTGCCCGCTCAAATCCAGATACGCAACGGAAACCTCAGGCTTGTCATCGACACGCACAACGCGCGCTACCCACTGCGGATCGATCCATTTTTCCAGCAAGGCGAAAAGCTCACCGGAGGTGGAGAATCCGCACAGGGTTTCGGTAACAGCGTGGCGCTTTCTGCCGACGGCAACACCGCCTTGATTGGAGGCGCTTCCGACAACGGCGAAGTTGGGCGGCTTGGGTGTTCGTGCGCTCCGGCTCAATCTGGGCGCAGCAGGGTCCAAAGCTCACTGGCAGCGAAACGACTGGGGCGTTCGGGAGCCGTTTTGGGTTTAGCGTTGCGTTGTCGGCGGACGGCAACACGGCCTTGGTTGGAGGTCCCCAGATGGCAGTTCCACGGGCCCCACTCACGGCTCTGCTTGGGTTTTCGTGCGCTCTGGTTCAACTTGGGCCAGGAGGGGCCCAAGCTCACCGGCAGCGGTGAGATGTATGGTCAGCAGTTCGCTCTTCCGTGGCGTTGTCGGCCAACGGCGATACCGCGTTGATCGGCGGTGCCGACCCGTACGATTTCGGCTTGGGGGCTGCGTGGATCTTTGTGCGGTCGAGCGAAGCCTGGGTGCAGCAGGGCGAACCGCTAAAAGGAACGCAAGAAAATGACTACAGCGGATTTGGCTTCAGCGCCGCCCTATCGTCCAATGGTGACACTGCGCTAATAGGCGGCCCCTCCCCGGGAGAAAACGAAGAACACGGTGCGGGATGGGTGTTTGTACGCAACGGCGAAACGTGGCTCCAGCAGGGGCCAAGCTGAGGGCCGGGGAACAAACCGGGCCCATCGAGGCGTTCGGCTCCAGCGTGGCGTTGTCCGCAGACGGGAACACTGCACTTTTCGGGGCGCCCGAGATAACCACCTCGTCGGCGCTGTGTGGGTGTTTACTCGCTCAGGTTCAAACTGGACCCAGGACGGCGGAAAGCTCACCGGCGGTGGCGAGAGCGGCGAGGGCCAATTCGGCATTAGTGTGGCACTCTCCGCCGAAGGCACCACGGCGCTCATAGGCGCCTTTAATGACGACCCCAACGTCGGCGCGGCATGGGCGTTTACGCACTCGGGCGAAGCCTGGGTGCAAGAAGGAGCAAAGATCACTGGCCGCGGCGAGATGGCTCGTGAAACGTTTCCCGGAAGCGGGCAGTTCAGTGAGGCTAGCTTTGGAAGTAGCGTCGCCCTTGCCTCGGACGGCAACACTGCGCTTATTGGCGGACCCGGGGACAACGGCGGACTCGGTGCAGCATGGGTGTTTGTGCATGGATCTGCGCCGCCGTCCCAAGCTCCGACCGTTGTGACGGGCGCGGCGTCATCGGTCACGCAGAGCAGCGCGATGCTGAGCGCGACGGTGAATCCAAACGGCGCGAGCATCAGCCAATGCCAGTTCGAATACGGCACGACGACGCTATACGGCAAAAGCGTGTCGTGCTCGTCCTCGCCCGGTTCGGGAACGAGCGCAGTGCCCGTCTCTGCAGGCGTGACGGGCCTCAGCCCGAACACGACCTACTACTTCAGAATTTCAGCGACCAACGCGGGAGGGACCAGTGAAGGCTCCGGTGAAGCGTTCAAAACCGTGCCCGAAGCTCCGACCGTCGTCACAGGCACGGCGTCATCGGCGACACGCTCCGAAGCGACCTTGCACGCCACAGTGAACCCCAACGGCGGCACCGTGAGCGACTGCAAATTCGACTACGGCACCACGATGCTTTATGGCGCGAGCGTTCCGTGCTCGTCCGCGTCCGGATCCGGGACGAGTCCGGTCGCAGTCTCAGGAGCTCTCACGGGCCTCAGCCCGAACATGACCTACTACTTCAGGATCTCAGCGACGAACGAAGGCGGCACCAGCGAGGGGTCCGACGAAGCGTTCAAGACCCTGCCCGAAGCTCCGAGCGTTGTGACGGTGCGGCGGCGTCGGTCACGCAGAGCGGCGCGACGCTAAGCGCGACGGTGAATCCAAACGGCGCGAGCATCAGCCAGTGCCAGTTCGAATACGGCACGACGATGCTGTACGGGAAAAGCGTGGCGTGCTCGTCCTCGCCCGGCCTAGGGACGAGCCCGGTAGCTGTCTCTGCAGGCGTGACGGGTCTTGCCTCGAACACGACCTACTACTTCAGGATCTCAGCGACCAATGAAGGCGGGACCAGCGAGGGACTGGATGAAACCCTCAAGACTTTAGAAGAAGGGCCACCTCCTACGATCACGAAGCTGTCGCCGAAGAAGGGTCCCGCCGCCGGCGGAACCTCGGTGACTATCACTGGCACTAGCTTCGCGGGCGCGACGGCAGTGCAGTTCGGCTCCACGCGCTCCCCCAGCTTTACGGTCGACTCCCGAGCCTCGATTACCGCCGTGGCGCCCGCAGGGACGACGGGTCTGGTGGAAGTGATCGTGACGACCCCCAACGGCGAGAGCGGCGTCACCTCGAAAGACCGCTTTACGTACGGGCCGCCAACGGTCACTGACGTCAGGCCTAGCACAGGATCTCTCGCGGGCGGCGCCTCGGTCACGGTCATCGGCAGCGGTTTCAGCGTCGGGAGCGCCACGGCTTTCAAGTTCGGCAAGGGGAGCGCCCTCTCGGTCGCTTGCGTCTCCACGGCTGAATGCACGATGCTCGCGCCGTCAGCCGCACTGAGGAAGACAGTCGACGTGAGGGCAACCGTCAGCAAGAAGACCAGCAAGAAGAGCACTGCCGATCACTTCACCTACGAGTAGCCACCGCAACTGCGGGACTCAACTGGGCGGTGCCGGCCGGGTCGCCGGACCGGGGTCGCCGGACTAGGCCGAGCGCGTCGGGTGGGCCTGCGAGTCGTGTGCGCTCTCATAGGCCCAGCTGTGGGCCCACCCTGGGCGTCCGAACGCGTTCCAGACCGCTCGAGAGGCCCCTTGACAGCGCTGATACTGCGGGCAAGTGGCAGGCCGAGACAGCGATTTTCAGTCGTGTGCTCTACCAACTGAGCTATCTCGCCGCGGCGGTCGATGCTAGCGCCTGCTAGCTGCGCCCGCGACCGTCGGAACGCGTCTTGCGGCCCCGCCCCGCGGGCGCCCTCAGCCCTTCTCCGCAGCCCAAGCTTCCAGATAAGGCAGCGGATCAATCGGCTTGACCCCCGCCGCGTGCCACCCGCCCGGCCACATCTCGAAATGCAGGTGGGGCCCGGTCGCGTCCCCGGTCATGCCGGCTTTGCAGAGCTGCTGGCCGACGGTCACGGTCTGTTCGATCTTCACGAGGAACGAGTTGGCCATGCAGTGGGCGTACATGAAGTCGAAGCCCACGTGGGTGTGCTCGACCAGGTAGTAGCCGCCCCCGCCTTCCTGGTTGGTCGCCTGCGTGATCGTCCCGGCGTAGGGGGCCACGACGGGGGTCCCTTCGGGCGTGAGCACGTCCTGGCCTTCGTGGTAGTAGCCGTTGCGGGGCGCCCCGAAGCGGTTTTCGGGACCTCCGAAGCTGTAGGTCCCCTGGACCGGGAACACGGCCCCTTCGGCCGCTGACTGCGCCGGGCTCGGCACGCCGGCCACGGGTGCGCTCGTGGCAGGGGCCGGGCTCGGGACGGTCGGCGTCGGCGCCGCGACCACGAGCGTGACCACCCGCGAGATGTGCGCCAGTTCGACCAGGGCCGCACGATGGTGGTCCTGGCCGGTCACGAGCACGTGGTAGCTGCCTGCCCCGAGCTTCGCTCCGGAGGGCCAGGCCACGGTCAGGGTTCGTTCCGTGTGGACCCACCCCATCCGCTCGAGGACCGCGGGCTGGCCGGCGGGCTGGCCGGCCGTCAGGGGCGTGATTTTGACCTTCAGGTACACCGTCGCCACGCCGGGCTCACTGACCTTCAGGGTCACCTTCGGGGGCTTCCCGGGCGTCGAGGTCTTGGGCACCGACAGGGCGGTGAGCACCGGATGAGCGCCGGCCGGGCGGTACGGGACCAGGGCGGCGCCGGTCTTGGTCGTGGAGGAAGCCTCGGATTCGGTAGGAGCGGCCGCCCCACCCGGAGCGCCGGATATGGCCTTGGCCTGCGAGGTCGAGACCAGCGAAATCCCAGCTGCGGCCGTGACGAGGGCAAGCGCAGCCGCAGACTTGAGGGTTCGGGCGGCTCCCACGTGGATCCCATCGGCAACCTGGGCGATCCCTGCAACCCCCCGGGCGCCCGCTTGCACGCCCGTCCAGCCCTACCCCCGCGCTTCGAATTCCTCGATCAGGGCCTTGTAGGTGAGCGCGAGGCCCTCGGAGATCGAGGTCCTCGCCTTCCACCCGAGCTCCTCTTCCGCCAGGCTCGCGTCCAGGCAGCTGTGCTGGAGCTCCCCCGGCCTCAGGTCCGCGAGCTGGGGCTCGATCGACTTGCCGGCCGCCTGGGAGAGCTCCCTCCAGATCGTGGCCACGTCGGTTTCCACGCCCGTGGCCACATTGAAGGTGCCCGCCGTTCCCCTGGCCCTCAGGAGGGCGTCGACCACGTCGGCGACGTATACATAATCCCGCGTCGGCTGCCCGTGGCCGTAAAGCTTCGGGACCTTGTCGGTGAACAGGTGGTTGGTGAAGATCGCCACCACCCCCGCCTCCCCGTGGGGGCTCTGGCGGGGGCCGTAGACGTTGCCCAGCCGCATCGTCGCGTTGGGGATCCCGTGCGACAGCGTCCACGTCTTCACGTAGGCCTCGGCCGCCCACTTCGAGGACCCGTACGGCGACAGCGGCGCGGGGATCCGGTCCTCCCCGGTGGGGCGGGGGGCTTCGTCTCCGTAGAGGGCTCCCCCGGTGGACGTGAACACGACCGGGGCCTCGTTTTCGCGGGCCACCTCGAGCACGTTGAGCGTCCCCTTCACGTTCACGTCGCAGTCCCTCAGCGGGTCCTCTACCGAGGCCACCACGCTCGCCTGGGCGGCCAGGTGGTAGATCGCCTGCGGCTGGACCGTTCGGGCGAGGGCCCGTAGCCCTTCGAGGTCCACCACGTCGAGCTCGTGGAGCTCCGCCCCGGAAGGCACCCGCGCCCGGTCCCCCGAGGACAGGTCGTCCACGACCGTCACGGTGTCCCCCTGCCCGAGCAATGCGTCGACGACGTGCGAGCCGATGAAGCCGGCACCCCCGGTGACGATCGCTCGTTCCGCCATTCCGGCGGGAATCTAGCGGGCCGCGGCTAAGCGGTCGAGACCGGCGCCGCGAGCAGGTCTTCCACGGCGTGCACCGACTCGTCGATCCGCTCCAGCACGGCCACCCCGTCGAGCTCGTCGGCGGGCAGGCTTCCCCCGACCGCGGGGCCCCCGAGCACGACCGGGATCTCTGGATGGCGGGAGCGAAGGTCGCGGATCGCGATCTCGAACGAGTCCTCGGTGTCGTGGACCATGTCCCCCACAACGACCAGATCGGGGTGCCTGGTCGTGACGGCCTCGACGAGGTCCTCGGGCGCGAGGCCGGTGTCGAGCGTGGTCCGGAAGCCGGCCGCCGCGAGCTGGTCGTGGACCATCTGCAGGGCCAGCGTGTGGGAGTCCCCTTCCACGCTCGCGATCAGCACCCGCTGGCGGGTGGGCTCGGTTTCGGCGGTCATGTAGCGGCTGAGGGTGGCAAGCACCCGCTTGATGATCGAGAGCGCCCTGCGCTCGCGGTCCTCGTCGATCTCGCCGGAGGTCCTCAGCACGCTCACCCTTCTCAGGGACGGGCTGATGACCTCGGCGTGGAGCATCGTGGGCGTGATCCCGCCGTCGATCGCGGCGGCGATGGCTTCCTCGGCGCCCTCGGCTTCGCCCCGGCCGAGAGCCGCCACGAAGGTCTCGAGCGTCTGCTCCACGAGCGCCTCCGGGTCCAGGGGCCCAGTGCCGGCGGCGTCGGTGCCGTGCTCCTCGAGCACTTCCATGAAGGCGTCCAGGAGCACCGGGTCGAAGTGCTTGCCGCGCTCCTCGCGCATCATCCTGATCGCCTCCTCGACGGGGAAGGCGGGGCGGTAAACACGGTCGCTGGTGAGAGCGTCGAACACGTCGGCCACGGCCACGATGCGGCCCTCGATCGGGATCGCTTCGCCCTTCAAACCCCGCGGGTAGCCGCTGCCGTCCCACTTCTCCTGGTGGCTCAGAGCGATCGTGGCAGCCATGTCGAGGATCGCTGAGGAGGACCCCCGCACGAGCCGGTGACCCTCCTCGGCGTGGGTCTCGACGATCGCCCGCTCCTCGGGGGTCAGGGGGCCGGGCTTCAAGAGGATGTGGTCGGGGATCGCGACCTTGCCCACGTCGTGCAGGGGGGCCGCGTGGCGGATCCGCTCGCAGAACTCCGGGTCCATGCCGATCGCCTCGGCCAGCAGGACCGAGAAGCGCCCGATCCGTTCGACGTGCTTGCCGGTGTCCTCGTCACGGAACTCGACCGCCATCGAGAGCCGCCTGACGGTCTCGGCCTGGGCGACCTCGAGCTCGGTGAGCGCGTTGCTGAGCTCTCGCGTGCGGCGTTCGTTGGCCCGTTCCAGGGACACCCGCGCCCGCTCGGCCGCGTACCAGCCGATGGCCCCGCCGACCACCCCTATGCCGACCAGCAGGGCGGACACGGCTGGTGAGGCCTCCGTCGCGTTGATTGCGATCGCCGCCCCGAAGCCGAGTGCGCACCACGCGAACAGCGCCACGATCGCGAGTTTGCGGTTGCGCGCCGGCGGCTCGGGCGCCACGGATGGTCCGCGGCCCGGCGCGGGCGCACGCTTGTTGGCTTCCTGGAGGTGATTCAAGCTGGGGAAGGTCGGTCGGGAGGCGGACGAACGGTCGAAATTCCTTCGCCGCTCACCGGTCCCCTCGGCCCTCCGGGGAGGCCCCTTGACGGCTGCAATAAGGGGTGGACGTTTGTTCTAGTTCCCCAGCCTGGACTGATACAGCCCAACCGGCGCGTCCCAAAGAACTACAGGGCCTTGAGCGAGAACACGGCCTTGATGTTGAGGGGGTTGGCCGGGGCTTCGAGCACCACGGGCTGGTTCCAGCGGTCGAACGAGAGCCTCCCTCCTGTGCGTCCCGGTTTGACGAGCGCGAGCGGATATGGCGTCCCGGTGGCGGCCACGTACAGGGTCGCCCCGGTGGCGAGGTCCCGCAGGGCCACCGCCGGCTGCCCCGCCACGCTGCTGACGCCCGCCGTCCTCAGTCCCCGGTGGGAGGACAGCGTCCCCAACAGCACCGACCGCAGCTCCGTCAGCGACGCCAGCGGCGCCAGTGGGCCGTGCCCGGCGGGTGCCTTCAACCAGCGCCCTCCCAGCGCGGCGGCCGCCCGTCCGCCGACCAGCGCCCGCAGCAGGGCCGGATTCGGCTTCAGGTAGAGCCACCCGTCGACCTGCTCGAGATCCGAATGCAGGCTCCCGACCGCCAGCGTCCCGCTCCCCCTTCCCCCCGCACGAGTTCCATGTCGATCGCCAGCGGCCGTGACTGCCCGGCGACCGAGCCGGCCACGTGCACGGTCGCGGCATCCGCCGCCGCCGCTTCCACACGCGCGAGCGCCCTGGCCGGGGTCTCGGAGGCGATCCCGTTGGAAGAGCTCTGGCTCCCGCAGGAGCAGAGCAGCAGCAAGGCAGCCGCGGCCGCGGCGAATGTCCCCGGGCGAGCGGTGCGGCGCCTCAGCACACGCCAACCATACGTGCGTGAATAAGATCGCCACCGTGGGGCGGCGCGGGGCCCGCTGACCGCTCCCTGACCTTTTCGATACGAAGGAGTGGCCGATGACCGAGCAGAACCGCCGCATGGTGCTCGCGCAGCGCCCCGAGGGAATGGTCGACGAGGGAACCGTCCGCGAGGAAGCCCAGGACGTCCCCGTGGCTGGAGCGGGTGAGGCCCTCGCCAAGGTCCGCTACCTCTCGATCGACCCCACCATCCGCACCTGGATGGACGACGCCCCCGGGTACCTGCCCCCGATCGGCATCGGCGACGTGATCCGCTCCGGCGGCATCGCCGAGGTGCTCGAGAGCAACACCGACACCTACCAGCCGGGCCAGCTCCTGTTCGGGATGACCGGCTGGCAGGACTACGTGATCGCCGACGACGGCGAGCGGGCCCTCCAGGCCCTGCCCCCGGGCGTCCCCCCGACGGCGGCCCTCGGGCTGTTCGGGATCACCGGTATGACCGCCTACTTCGGTCTGCTCGACGTCGGCCAGATGAAGGAGGGCGACGTGGTAGTCGTCTCCGGAGCGGCCGGGGCCACCGGCTCGACCGTCGGACAGATCGCCAAGCTCAAGGGCGCCAAGAAGGTGATCGGGATCGCCGGGGGCAGGGAGAAGTGCTCCTGGATCGCGGACGAGCTGGGCTTCGACGGGGCCATCGACTACAAGGGCGAGAACGTCGCCGCCCGCCTGCACGAAGAGGCACCCGACGGCATCGACGTGTACTTCGACAACGTCGGCGGCGACATCCTCAACACCTGCCTGGCCCAGCTGGCGATGAAGGGGCGGGTCGTGGTGTGCGGGGCGATCTCCGCCTACAACGACCGCGGCGCCGTCAAGGGACCCTCCAACTACGTCAACCTGATCCGCATCCGCGGGCGCATGGAGGGCTTCCTGATCCTCGACTACCTCGCCCGCATGCCCGAAGGCCAGGCCGAGATCGGGGGCTGGCTCTCCGAAGGCAAGATCAAGTCGGCCGAGCACGTCGTGGAGGGCCTCGAACGCGCCCCCGAGGCGCTCAACCTGCTGTTCACCGGCGGCAACATCGGCAAGGTGATCGTGAAGGTCTGAGCCGCCCGGGCCGAGGGCGCGGCGGCTAGATCCTTAGCCGGCGCCCGCGGCGCGCCGGCGGCCTATTCCCAGGACAGGTCGCCGGTCTTCAGGCCGACGAGGAGGGTGCCGAAGAATTCGCCTTCCTTGCCTTCGGTTTTTTTCAGCTCTTCGCAGGCGCCCCCACCGATCTTGTAGTTGATCTTGTGGAAGCTGTTTTCGATCGCGACCACTTCCTGGATGCCGGTGGGGAAGAACTTCATGTTCTTGGCCTTGACTTCGTCGTTGGAGTAGACGGCCTGGTCGGTGGGACCGGTTTCGGAGATCGAGATCGTGCACCCTTCCATGGCCCCGCCGAAGGTGAATGGGACCGGTTTGGAGTTCACGATCTTGGCGTTCGGTTCCCCGTTGGCCGCGTATTCGATTTCCAGCGGCGCGCCGAGCTTGGCTTTCGACGGCGCGATCGTTTTGTTGTTCAGGGTGGTCACGCCCGTCTTGCACTTGATGAAGTTGAGGACCACCAGGATCCTCAACGCCGGGAACACCGTCTTCTTGTGGGTCCTCACCGGCTTGACGCCGTTGCATTTGATGCTCACCTGAGCGAAGTCGAGTTCCTGTTCGGAGCTCACGACGGAGACTTCGGAGCTCACGGAGCCGACGAATTCGTGGGTTTCGCCGCCTTCGCGGGCGGACGCGGAGGCCGCCAGCGCAGCGCAGATGAGTCCCGCTGCCAACAGCGCCAACAGCGCTCTGAGGTGCCCCATCGCCCGACTCGTCCTTCCTTGTCCGTTGGCGGGTCCCGGCCCGCAACTCCACCCCGGCGCCAGCCCTCCGCCGGCGCCTTTCAGCCCCTCAGAAGCTAGCACGGGCAGGGACCCCCGGGCAACCCGTGAACGGCGCCACGCCAGGACAGCTAGCCTCCCGGTCGTGAGCTCCCAAGCCCCCCAGCCGGGGCCCCCGGCGCACCCGGCCGAAGTCGAAGGAACGGACGCTACGCGGCGGACCCGCCTGGCCAACGAGCGCACCTACCTGGCCTGGTGGCGGACCGGCCTGGCCTCTATCGCCGTGGGCGTGGGGGCCGGCAAGGTGATCCCCCTGCTGGGCCAGCACGAGGTCCAGTGGCCCTACACGGTCGCCGGCGCAGGCTTCACGGCGCTGGGCGTCCTGTGCATCGTGTTCGGCCTGATTCGCCAGCGCGAGGTCGAAAACGCCCTCGCCCGCGGCGACTTCGCTCCGCCCGACAACGGGATGGTGCTCGCCCTCACGATCCTCGGGGCGGCATTCGGACTGCTGCTGCTCGTGGTCGTGATCGCGACCTCCTGAGTCGCCGATCCGCAGCGCCGGCTCAGCCCTCGAGCATCCAGCAGTTTTCGGTCCAGAGGAAGTGGTTAGGGCCGTGCAGGAGGGGAGCCGGCAGCTCGATCGAGGCGACGTCGCCGGTCACGACCACGCGCGCCGACGCCGCTGCCCGACGCTCCGCGCGAAGACTCGCCCCCATTCCCTGCTCGGCTCCGCAGTGCCGCGAGCCGGGCGGTCAAGCGCTGCTCGCAGGTACGCCCGTGCCTCGTGGCCCGCAGTGGTGCGTTCAGAACGGCACACGCTTCGGAGGCGTTCCCCTGCAACTCGGCACTGAGGAATCTTGCCGCGGCGTGGCGCACCCAGGCGACCTGTTCGGGGGTACCGACCGAACGCTCGGAGTAGGCGAGCGCCCCGACCGGCACGAGCGATGGGCCGATCGCCCCGGCCACGACCAGGGCGGTGATGAGCCTGCGCTTCATACGAGCTGTTTCGGCATCGCCGCCGGATCGCTGAGTGCCGGTGCCGTGGAAGCACGGTCCAGCGGACACATGGCGGACGACGGAGAAGGCCCGTGGCGGGCACTGCGCGGCCGTCCTAGGGCTTTTTGCGTGCCTCGAGCAGCTGTTCGCTCGAGGTTTTGATCGTCCCCGTGAAGGTGCCTTCGGATTCCACCGAGCCGTGGCGGACCTGCAGTTGCTCCCCCACCCCGGCCGTGAACACCCATTGGCCTTCCTTGCTCATTACGTTGACGGTGCCCGTTGCTTCCGCGGACAGGCCGCCGCTGACCGTGAACGGGGTCGAGCCGCAGTTGAAGCTCGCCACCGGTTCGCCATACAGCCCCACGTAGGCCTTGCCGGCTTCTTCGTAGAGGAGCAGTTCGAGCTGTGCGGCTTCGATCGTCCCCGCCGCCTGGCCGGTGGTGGTGCAGGGCTGATCGGCGAAGCTGCAGCCCGACAGCGACAGCGTGACGGTGCCCACTTTGGCCGATGCGAGGGTGGCTTCCTGCAGCGACCCACCGGAGCATTCCAGCGTGCCGGAGCCCTGGACCGCGAGTTTCGTCGCCCCGGCGGTCCCGGTGAAGACGTTCGAGCCTCGTTCGTAGGAGCCCTTGTACTTTCTTTCATGCTTGCTGTTTTCCGAATACTTTTCCTGGGTGCAGCCCGCGTCGCCGTAGTGCCCCTTCTTCTGGGCGAAACAGCCGACCGGGGCCGGGAACCATTCGTACTTGCCCTTCGGCTGACCCTTCTTGAGGTCCTGGGTCGTGCAGGCGCTGTCGCCGTACACGCCGTGCTTGAAGGCCTCGCATTTCCCGTATTCCTCCGCGTCGGCGGGGCCGCCCACGTGGCGCGGGTCCAGCAGCTGGACGATGCTGGGGGTCGTGCTTTCGGTTGCCGTGACGGTGATGCACGGCGTCGGGGATTCGGTGTAGACGGCGGTTTTTTCGGAGATCGGTTCCCAGCCGGAGGCGGGGTTGTCCCACCACAGCGTCTTGGCGCCGTTGAGTTCGCAGTCGGTGTATTCGATCTTTTTGAAGCTCGCCGAGGCGCTGTGGTAGACCTGGAAATAGGAGCCGCTGCCGTGTGGCAACGACGGCCCCCCGATGTTCGGGCCGTAGCGCCCGATGGTGACCTTTCCGGTGCCGCCACTCGCTTCCACCGACAGGCTGCCGTCGGTGGCTTTGGCCGGCGTCCCGGCGCTCGCGGTTTCACCGCTCGCGCTCGTCAGCAGCAGGGTGAAGGTGCGGTCGTGGCCCACCGCGGTGCCGGCGGCAGTGGTCGTCGTGATGCGGAAGTGGTAGATCGCGTTGACCGTGAGACCCGAGAGCGCCGCCGTCACTTTGACTTTGCTCGACCCGGGCGCCGGCGAGCACGGGACGGTCGAGCCGTAGGAGGTCGTTTCTCCGTATTCGAACGTGCAACTCGTGACTTCTTCGCCCTCGGGATCGACGGTTCCGTGGAGAATCGCGGTTTCGGCGGTCACTTCTTCGGCCGCGCCGGTTTCCACGCTCGGCGGTTCCGCGAGCGAGACGTTGAGGACTTCTGACGGTACTTCGCTCAGCGACCTGCCCGTTCCGAGCTCGCCGTACTGGTTGTAGCCCCAGCAGTCGACATGGCCACCACTGAGCACGGCGCATGTGTGATATTCGCCGGCCGTTACCTGGATGACGCTGGCGAGGTGCTTGACCGGCACCGGCACGTCGCTGCTTTCGAAGTTCCCGTCGCCGAGCTGGCCCCAGCCGTTCCACCCCCAGCAATCAACTGTTGCGCCTGTGAGCAGGGCACAGGAGACTTCGCTGCCCGCGGCCACCTGGGTCGCGGTGCTCAGGCCCTGCACTTCGACCGGCGTGTCGTGGGATTCGGTTGTGCCGTCGCCGAGCTCGCCGTTTCCGCCGTAGCCCCAACACTCAACGTGGCCGGTCGCCAGCGTCGCACAGGCGTGGTAGGCACCAGCATCGACCTGCGTGGCGTTCGTGACACCCTGGACTTCTACCGGCACGTCGCGATCTTCATCGCTGGCGTCGCCGAGCTCACCATCTGCGCCGTAGCCCCAGCAGTAGACGCGACCCGCGGTCACGCGCGCGCAGGTGTAGTAATAGCCGGCTGAGACGTCGGTCGCGCCCGTCAGACCATGCACTTCGACCGGAGCGCTGTGGCTTTCTGTGCTTTCGTCACCCAGTGCGCCTTCTGCTCCGTAACCCCAGCAGTCGACGTGCCCGGTTGAGAGGACCGCGCAGGTGTGCTGCCAGCCCGCCGAGACCTCGGTCGCGCCGGCCAGGCCTTCTACTTCCACCGGGACGTCGCTGGTTTCTTCTTTGCCGTTGCCGAGCTGTCCCTCTCCTCCGTCGCCCCAGCACTGCACATGGCCACCGGACACCACGGCGCATGAGTGGTAGCCACCCACAGAGATCTGGGTGACGCCGCCCAGATCTTCGACTTCCACGGGCGTGTAGCTGCCTTCGAAGCTGCCGTTGCCGAGCTCGCCCTGAGAACCGTAGCCCCAGCACTCGGCGTGTCCGGTCGTGAGCGCGGCGCAGGTGTCGTATTCGCCGGCCGATGCCTGAGCGGTGGTGGAGAGACCGCGCACTTCGACTGGCCGATATGCATATTCAGCCGTCCCGTTCCCCAGCTGGCCATATTGATTCCACCCCCAACAATCGAGGTGGCCGCTGGTGCGCAGGGCACAGGAGTCTTCGCCTCCCGCCGTCACCTGCGTGCCGTCCGAGAGGCCTTTCACTTCCACCGGCGTATAGGTCTGATTGGTTTCGCCGTCGCCGAGCTGGCCGTGCCCCCCGTAGCCCCAACATTCGAGGTGACCGGAGATCAGCAGGGCGCAGGTGTGCTCTGCGCCGGTCGCGACCTGGATCGCGCTGCCCAGCCCCTGGACTTCGACCGGCGTGTCGGTGCTTTCGGCTTTGCCGTCGCCGAGCTGACCGTTGTTCCCGTAACCCCAGCACTGCACGTGGCCGCTGGACAGGACGGCGCAGCTGTGAGTTTCCCCGGAGGCGACCTGGTTCGCGCTGTTCAGACCCTGCACTTCGACCGGCGTGTCATGGCTTTCTTCGTGACCGTTTCCGAGCTGACCCTGGCCGCCGTAGCCCCAGCAGACGACGTGTCCGTTGGAGAGCACGGCGCAGGTGTGCCAACCGCCGGAACCGATCTGGATCGCGCTGGTGACCCCGTGCACTTCCACGGGGGTGCTGCTGGAAGCTTCGTTTCCGTCGCCGAGCTGGCCGTCACCGCCTTCGCCCCAGCACTCCACGTGGCCGCTGGAGAGCACCGCGCAGGTGGCGTAGGTCCCGGCCGAGACCTGGGTGGCGCCCGCCAACCCCTGCACTTCGACCGGGGTGTCGCTGGTTTCTTCGCTGCCGTTCCCCAGCTCACCACGTTGGCCCGAGCCCCAGCACTCGACGTGACCGCCGGAGACGACCGCGCAGGTGTGGTCGGGACCGGCCGAAACCTGTGTCGCCCCGGTCAGGCCCTGAACTTCGACCGCCGTGTAGCTGTCTTCGAAGCTGCCGTCGCCGAGCTGACCGGATTCGTTGAGTCCCCAGCACACGACGTGGCCCGTGGCGAGCGCAGCACAGGTGTGGGATTCGCCGGCGCTGATGCTGTGTCCGGCGGCAGCATCCGCACTTGCCGGTGCGCCCACCAACAGACAGACCACGACCGCCACGATCAAGCAGGCTGAGCGGTTACGACGAGCTGCCTTGACCCTGCCCGGCCTCATGGCATGCACCAGCTCAGCGACCACCGTCGACCCCCTGTTCGCAAGTCCGCCCCCGAGTGCCACCTCGCCACCTTGCGAGCTGTGGCAGCTCCGCAGGAAATCCGGCTTCAAGTGCCGGATTCCAGCGAAACGTTACCAGAGCACCGGCAGATGAAAAGGGCCAATTCTGCACATTCCACGGCCCGGTCGGGAGCGGTGTAGCCGTGCCGTCGCCCCCCCGGTTTACGCTCGTGTCATGAGCCGGCGCAGCACCCGGACGATGGCGAGCGCGGCGCTCCTCGCGGCGCTCGCCGGCGTGGTCGCGTGTGCGCTCCTCTCGAGCGGGGCCGGCGCCCCTGCGGCCGTGGCCGCAACGGCTCACGCCGCCGAGCACTTCGCCTGTAACGAGGGCCCGACCCGGCCATGCCACTTCTCAAACCCGCGTGACACCGTGCGGTGCGTGTGGACCCCGAGCCCGAACGCTGTGACGTGTGAGCTGCTGGCCACCAGGCGTGCCTACCGGCTGCGACCCACCGGCGCAGCGAAATCAGTCAGGGTCAAGGTGGCTCGCCGCGGTGAAACGCTGCCGACAAACCAGATGGTCGTGTTCCCGCAGAAGCTGTCCTGCCGGGACACGAAGGCGACGATGACCTGCAACCAGGATGAAGGCTTCGGTGAATTCAAGCTCGCCTTCCACGCCTCGCACGCGAGCACTCTGCGCACTTTGAGCGGCTAGTCCGCTCCGGTCCAGGGGCACCGTCGGCCCAGCCCGCCCAAGTGGGACCCAAGGGCGTATGTTGTCCTCGTGAGCTTCAACATCGTCGAGACGGGCGAATTCGAGACAACCGGCAACTGGCGGCTCGTTCGTCGCACCCTCGGCGTCGACTCGTTCGGGATCAACGTCGTCGAAGTCGCTCCCGGCTCGGAAATCCCCACCCACGACGAGATCGACCGTGACCAGGAGGAGGTGTTCCTCGTGCTCGACGGCAACGCCGTGCTGGTCATCGACGGCGAGGACCACGATGTTCGCCCGGGAACCTTCGCCCGCATCGATCCCGAGCACAAGCGCACGGTGCGCAACGACGGCGGCGAGCCCGTGACCGTCCTGATCGTCTCGGCTCCGCGGACCAGCGGTTACGAGCCGATGAGCTGGGCATGACCGTGACGACCGAGGGACTGCGCGAGACGATCGACGCCTACAACGACGCCTGGAACAACCACGACGTGGAGCGGATCGCGACCATGCACGCCCCCGACATGGTGTTCGAGAACCACACCGCCGGCGAGCGGGCGGAGGGCCAGGCGGCCCTCGAACACATCGCGGGGATCTTCGAGTCCTGGCCCGACATCAACTTCCAGACCCGCAGGCTCTACGTGCGCGAGGACCTCGTGGTGCAGGAGTGGACCGCCACGGCGACCCACGTGAAGCCGCTCAGCCGCGGAGACATCGTGGCCGAGCCGTCAGGGAAGCGGATCGAGTGGAACGGCATGGACGTGATCCCCTTCGAGGACGGCAAGGTCAAGCGCAAGGACGTCTACTCGGACTCCGTCTCGATCCTGCGCCAGGTCGGGCTGCTGTAGCAATCCCTGCCGGCCCCGCGGCGCGCGCCGGGACCGGGAGTCGCGGCGCTGCTCACCCGGGCGCCGCCTCGGCCCGACGAACACGCTCGAGGCCGTCGAGGATCAACTCGAGCCCCCAGGCGAACTCTTCGGCGTTGTCGTATTTGGACTCGGGTAGCTTCGCCGCGATCTCGACGAGGTAGGGGTAGTCCTGCAGGGCCTCGACGGTCCGCGCCCTTCGCTGTGCCGCTTCCCCGGCGCTGTCGGGGGTCTCGAACGCGGTGTCCCGTTCCTGCAGGGCGAAGCCGTAGATGTAGGCGTCCTGCAGCGAGTACGCGTGGATCGCCATCCTGAAAGAGAAGCCCGCCCTGCGCAGGCAGCCCATCACGGCGTCGTGGTTACGCAGGTTCGCCGGCCCGGGGCGCCGCGACTCCATCATCCCGATCGCCCAGCCGTGGCGCCCCAGCGCCTCCCGCGTGGACAGCGCCCGGCGGTGCATGGCGGACCTCCAGTCGAGCTCCTCCGGGGGGAGCTCGATCTCTGCGAAGACGATGTCGACCATGCCGTCGAGGAGCTCGTCCTTGTTGGCCACGTGCTTGTAGAGCGCCATCGGGACGACGCCGAGATCCTGTGCGAGGGCGCGCATGCTGAAGCCCTCGAGCCCGGCCCCGTCGGCGAGGGCGACGGCGGCCTGGAGGACCCGAGCCCTGCTCAGCGGTTCGCGGGTAATGGGCTTCTGCGTTGCCATCGGCCTTGACAAGTGTACACCGTACACCTATAGTGACGGGCAGACGGTGTACGCCGTACACCTCAACGAAAGGTCCGTGATGAACCCCGACACCACTTATCCCGTGCAGTACTCGGTTGACTTCCCCGACCGGCCGCTCAATCGGCTGACCACCTTCTTCCGCCTCTTCATGGTGATCCCGATCGCGATCGTGATCGGCCTGATCGAGGGCAGCAGCTACGCCGCCGGTGGCGGGAGAGCGGTCGGCGTCGTCGGTGCGGGCCTGGTCGTGCTGCCCACGCTGCTGTTGATCCTGTTCCGCCAGAAGTACCCGCGCTGGTGGTTTGACTGGAACCGCGAGCTGATGCGCTTCTCGGCCCGCATCGGCGTGTACGTGGCCCTGATGGACGACCGCTACCCCTCCACCGACGACCACCAGGCGGTCCACCTCGAGTTCGAGTATCCCGACGCCCGCAACGACCTCAACCGCTGGCTTCCGCTGATCAAGTGGATCCTGGCCATCCCGCACTACGTCGTGCTGTTCTTCCTCTACATAGGCGCGTTCTTCGTCGTGATCGCCGCCTGGTTCGCGATCCTGTTCACCGGCCGCTACCCGCGCGGCATGTTCGACTACCTCGTCGGCGTCGGGCGCTGGACCAACCGGGTCGTCGCCTACGCCCACGTACTGGTGACCGACGAGTACCCGCCGTTCCGCCTCGCGCCGTAGGGTGAGCCGGTGCCAGCACTGGATCGAGGAGCCTCGTGCCGGTAGACAAGATCAACGGTGTCGAGCTCGGCTGGGAGCGATCGGGGAGCGGGCCGCGGCTCCTGTTCTGCAACGGCTCGGGCCGTTCGCTGGCCGATGCGCAACCGATGCTCGAGGCCCTCACCGGTCGATTCGACGTGCTCGCGTGGGACTACCGCGGGTTCGGTCCCAGCGCCCTCCCGGGCGGTGGGTACACGATGGCCGACCTGGCCGGTGACGTCGAGGGCCTTCTCGAGCTCGTCGGCTGGGACAGCTGCCGCGTGGTGGGAATCAGCTTCGGGGGAATGGTGGCGCAGGAGTTCGCCGTCACCAATCCCGAGCAGGTCGAGCGGCTCGCCCTCCTCTGCACCTCATCCGGCGGGGAGGGCGGCTCCTCCTATCCGCTTCAGGATCTGTTCGCGATCCCGGAGGAGGAACGGGCTGCGGTCGGCCTGAAGCTGGTCGACAGTCGCTGGGACGAGGAATGGTTCGACGCTCACCCAAACGACCGGGCGGTAGCCGAGCGCTTTGCGCCGAAAGCCGTGCCGGATCCAGCCGGAGCCGCCGCCGCCGAAGCCCAGATGATGGCCCGGGCGGGACACGACGTCTGGGATCGGCTGCCCTCGATCACCTGCCCCACGCTGGTCGCCTCGGGACGTTATGACGGGATCGCTCCGGCCGAGAACGGCAGGGCGATCGCCTCGCGGATCCCGCACGCCGAGTTCCGGGACTACGAGGGCGGGCACGCGTTCCTCGTCCAGGACCCGGCGGCGGTGGGGGATCTCGTCGGGTTCCTGGGCGATGCAAGTCCACGCCTCCCGTGATCCGGTACTTCGCCTACGGCAGCAACATGGACCCCGATCAGATGGGTGAACGCTGTCCGTCCGCGCGACTCCTCGGGCCGGCGAGGCTCATCGACTTCCGTCTGGCCTTTACGAGGGAATCCGAAGTCACGTTTCCGGGCAGCGGCGTCGCGGACGTCGTGGCCGCACCCGGCTCCGTCGTGTGGGGCGCCGTCTACTCGATCGAGGAGGCGGATCTTGGAGCACTCGATCGACTCGAGGGAGCAGGCATTGCGTACGCCCGGAAACAGGTCGATGTCCTCGACGAAAAGGGCGGCACCATTGCGGCCGTGACTTACGCGGTGATCCGCAAGTCCGATCGCGAATTCCGGCCGACCGCCGAGTACATGAGTCGAGTGATCGGCGGGGCACGCGCGTGCGGGCTCAGCCAAGACTACGTCGAGCTCCTGGAATCCACCTGCCGAGGCGGGTGAGGAGATCTGACACCGACTGCCTCTGGTGTCGACCTCGCTCGTGACCAGTGACTACTTGCCCGTCGTGCGATGCATGGCGGCGCGCGTGTGGCCGGCGCTCCCCCGGCCGGCAGCGTTGCCGCCCCCTGGGCGCCGAACGGGTACCGGCGTCCGGCGGATGAGATGAAGCAGCACTCGGTCGTGGGGTCCCTCTTGGGCCCGCTCGGTCAGCGTCTTGGGATGGACCGTCCGGAACACGGGACCTCGGCTGGGGTCCTCCACTGCGACGACGACCTTGGTTCTGCTGGGAGTGTCGAACACGATGCCGTCGAGTTCCGGGCCCCCGTTGGCCACGCTCACGAGATCGCCGGGGCCGATTTGCTCCATGTACGGAGCCTACCGCCATGCCGGATGCCAGCTGTTCGCTTCGGCGGCTCTTACCGCCTCTCCCTACCCGTCCGCGATCGCCACGTACTTCGTCTCCAGGTACTCGCCGATCCCCTCGAACCCGCCCTCGCGGCCGAAGCCTGACTGCTTGACGCCTCCGAAGGGGGCCGCCGGGTTGGAGACGACGCCCTGGTTGAGCCCCACCATCCCCGATTCGAGACCCTCCGACACGCGCAGGGCCCGGTTCAGGTCCCGCGTGTACACGTAGGCCACGAGGCCGTACTCGGTCCGGTTCGCCGCCGCCAGCGCTTCCTCCTCGCTGGAGAACGTCGCCACCGGGGCCACCGGCCCGAAGATCTCCTCGCTAAGCAGGCGGGCATCCGCAGGCACGTCGGCCAGCACCGTGGGCTCGTAGAAGTAGCCGGGGCCGTTCATCGCCGAGCCCCCCACCAGGGCCCTCGACCCACGCTCGCGGGCGTCGTCCACCAGTTCGCTGACCTTCTCGAGCTGTTTGCCGTCGATCAGGGGACCCACGTCGACGCCCGGCTCGGTCCCACGTCCCACCTTCATCGCGCCCAGCCGCTTCGCTAGGCCCTCGGCGAAGCCCTCCGCCAGCGACTCGTGGACGTGGAAGCGGTTGGCGGCCGTACACGCCTCCCCGACGTTCCTCATCTTCGCCAGCACCGCACCGTCGATGGCCGCGTCGAGGTCGGCGTCCTCGAACACCAGGAAGGGGGCGTTGCCCCCGAGCTCCATCGAGACCCTCAGGACCTGCTCGGCGGACTGTTCGATCAGCGTCCTGCCCACCTCGGTGGAGCCGGTGAAGGAGAGCTTGCGTGTCCGGGGGTCCTTCAGCAGCGGTTCGATCACGGCGCCGGAGTGCCTTGAGGTGATGACGTTCAACACGCCCCCGGGCAGGCCCGCGTCCTCGAACACCTTCGCCAGCGCGAACATCGACAGGGGCGTCTGCTGGGCCGGCTTGATCACCATCGTGCAGCCCGCCGCCACCGCCGGGGCGATCTTGCGGGTGCCCATCGCGGTGGGGAAGTTCCACGGCGTCACGAACACGCACGGGCCAACCGGCTGGCGCATGGTGAGGATGCGTCCCTTGCCGGTGGTGTTGACCATGTAGCGGCCGTGGATCCGGACCGCCTCCTCTGAGAACCAGCGCAGGAACTCGGCCGCGTAGAGGATCTCCGCCCGCGACTCGGCCACCGACTTGCCCATCTCCAGGGTCATGATCAGGGCCAGATCGTCGGCCCTCTCGGTCACCAGCTCGTAGGCCCGGCGCAGGATCTCGCCCCGCTCCCGGGGCGGGTGGGCGGCCCATTCGGCCTGCGTCTCGGCCGCCGACGCCAACGCATCGAGCGCGTCCTCGGGCTGCCCGTCGGCCACCTCCACGAGCGTCTCCCCGGTCGAAGGGTCCTCCACCGGCAGGCGACCGTCGCCGCTCGCGGGCCTCCACCCTCCACGGATGTACAGGTTTGTGGGGACCTGCTCAAGGACGGTCCGCTCGCGGTCGAGAACACTCATCGTGGCAACACCTGCGAGCGCCCCTGGGCGCATCTCTCAAGGACGATGAGAACGGGCCTCCGAGAACGGATGCGCGGCCCGGGAAGAACGCTGCGGACGCCCACGCGCCCAACGTATCACCGTGCCGTAGGCGGCCCGTTGGCCCTCGTGGCGGTCATCCTCGGCCTGGGTGTCGCAGCACCGGCCGCCGGCGCCTGGCAGCTGGTGATCGAAGGGGCCGGCGAAGGCCACGGCGTCGGCATGAGCCAGGACGGGGCCCTCGGCCTGGCCAAGCACGGCTTCACCGACACCCAGATCCTGACCCACTACTACTCGGGCGTCACGATCGGGACCGCCCCGGCGGACTCCGTCGTGCGCGTACTGGAGGGCTCGAAGGTCGTCCGCGTGCCCCTGGAACGCTACGTCCGCGGCGTGGTCGCTGCCGAGATGCCCGCCAGCTGGCCCCTGGCCGCCCTCGAGGCCCAGGCGATCGCCAGCCGCACCTACGCCCTCACGGCCCACGCGGGAGGATCGCGCTTCGACGTCTACGCCGACACCCGCTCCCAGGTCTACGAGGGGGCTGCTGCCGAAACCTCGCAGTCCAACGCCGCCATCGCGGCCACCGCGGGCCAGATCGTGACCTACGCCGGCCACCCGGCGATCACCTACTTCTTCGCCTCCTCCGGGGGCCACACCGAAGACGTCCAGTACGCCTTCGAAGGCTCAGAACCCGAGCCCTGGCTGCAGGCCGTCACCGACCCCTACGAAGGCATCCTCCACGCATTGGAAATTCACGCTCTCCAGCGCCACCGCCGCCGCACGGCTGTCGGGCCTTTTCAAGGGCAGCCTGCGGGGCATCGAGGTCCTGCGCCGCGGGGCCTCCCCCCGGATCGTGCTCGCATCCGTGCTCGGCACCCGCGGTGACGTGCACGTGAGCGGCGCCACGCTCGAGTACCGCCTCGGCCTGCCCAGCACGTGGGCCTACTTCGGCTTGCGCAACGGGACCACCACCACCGCCGAGCCCGACCTCAGCGGCCACGCCCAAAGCGGCTCAGGTACCACCGGCACCCCGACCACGCCACCCGCGCCTTCTCCGGCCCCGGCCCCCACCCCCGCCACGCCCCAGGGAGGCTCCGAGGGCCCAGCTGCTCCGACATCGGGCACCGGCGGCGCAAGCGCCGGCTGAGCCCTCGCAGACGCGCAGGGCGGGCCGGCGGGTAGATAGTTCCGGCCATGATCGTGCGCCTGCGCCCCTTTCGCCTCGAGGACGAGCATCAGGCTCGTGCCGCCCACGGCGAGTTGGCCGCCGACGGCGTTCCCCTTCCTGCTCGACTGGCAGCCCGGTATGCCGTGGGCGGACTACCTGGCCCAGATGGCGGCCCGGGAGCGTGGCCTGGAGTTGCCCGTCGATCGCGTCCCCGCGAGCTTCCTGGCCGCCGAAGCCGAGGCGGCCCTCGTCGGACGCGCCTCGATCCGTCACGAGCTCAACGACTTCCTCGCCTCCTACGCCGGCCACATCGGCTATGCGGTGCGCCCGCAGTGGCGCCGGCGCGGCTTCGCCACCGAGATTCTCCGCCAGGCTGTGGTCATCGTTCGCGCCCATGGTGTAGACCGCGTACTCGTGACCTGCGACGAGGACAACCTCGCCTCCGCCAAGGCCATCGAGCGCCAGGGGGGAATGCTCGAGGACACGCGCGTCGACCCGGACGGCATCCCCAAGCGCCGCTACTGGATCGACTGACCGGCGATGCCCGCACCGCTGTTGATCGCCGACGTCCCGTGGCTGCTGTACCGCTCGTACTTCGCCCTGCCGAAAAGCATCACCGACCCCGAGGGTGCGCCGGTGAACGCGCTGCTCGGCACCGTCAACGCGCTGCTGTCGTGCGAGGAGGGGCTCGCCCCGCAGGGCGGCGTGCGCGCGATCGTGGCCTGCATGGGCGCCGAGAACGCCGCCTACCGGGTCGCCCTCTATCCCCCCTACCACGCCCACCGCGACCCGATGCCAGCCGGAGCTGGCGGGGCAGTGGCAGAAGGCCCCCGAACTGCTCCAGAGCCTCGGCTTCGTGTACGCCAACACGGAGGAGCTCGAGGCCGACGACCTGCTCTACTCCTACGCCCGCACGGAGGTGGCCCGCGGCGGCGAGGCGCTGATGGTGACCGCCGACCGGGACCTGTTCGGTGCCGTCACGGACGGGGCCCACGTGCTCGAGCTGCTCCGCGGCGGCGGCCTCGGCCGCGTCGGGCCGGCGGAGGTCCGTGAGCGCTACGGCGTGGAGCCGCGGCAGGTTCCGGACTTCATCGCCCTGCGCGGCGACCCCTCCGACGGGATCCCGGGGGCGCCCGGGATCGGGGCCAAGACGGCGGCCGAGCTGCTGCGCGCCCACGGCTCCCTCGAGCAGCTGCTCGCCGACGCCCGCTCTCCCGGCGGGGCCGGAGCCGAGCTGCGCCCGCGCACCCGCGGCGCCCTGCTCGACAACGAGGCCCAGCTGCTCGCCTTCAAGGAGATCGCCACCCTCCAGGAGGTGAAGGTGAAGCGCCCCCCCGACACGCCCACCGACCACCTCGCCGGGGCCGAGGCCGCCGACGCGCTCGGCATGCGCCGCCTGGCCGAGCGCCTGCGCAAGCTGGCCGACGTGGAGGCTTGACCGGCCGCAGGGTGCCCCGTGGTGGGTTGACCGCCGCGCGGCGCCGGCCTCGCGGCGGCTCGGCGCCCTACGGCGTGAACTTGACGGTGATCACGTCGCCGTCGGCCATCACGTAGTCGCGGCCCTCCAGGCCCAGCGTGCCGCGGTCACGGGCGCCGGCGTACCCGCCCGCGTCCACCAGCTCCTTCCAGGAGATGACTTCGGCGCGTACGAACCCCTGCTGGATGTCACTGTGGATCTCGCCCGCTGCGTGCCAGGCGGTCAGCCCTTTGCGCAGGTGCCAGGACTGCGCCGGCTTGGCCTCACCGGCGGTGAAGAACGCGATCAGGTCCAGCAGCGCGAAGGCCTCTCGCACGACCCGCTCGAGGCTCGACTCGCTCACCCCGAGCTCCTCGCGCATGACGCTCGCTTCCTCGTCCTCGAGCTCCGCCAGCTCGGACTCGATGCGGGAGGACACCGCCACCGCCCGCGCACCGACGGCGCCGGCGTGCTCGAGCACCGCCGCCGGGAGCTCGTCGCTGCCCTCGTCCACGTTGGCCACGAACAGCACCGGCTTGCTCGTCAGCGACCCGAGGTCGCGGGCCGCGTTGGGGGCGTCCTCGGGGACCTCCACGGAGCGCACCGGCCTGCCCTGCTGCAGCCCGGCGATCACCTCCGTCAGCCACGCCTCCTCCGCCTTGGCCGTGCGCTCTCCCCCCCGCGCCTGCCTGGCGACCCGCTCCAGACGCCGCTCTGCCTGCTCGAGGTCGGCCATCACGAGCTCGGTCTCGATCGTGTCGATGTCCGCCCGCGGGTCCACCCGGCCCTCGGGGTGGATCACGTTCTCGTCGCCGTGGGCCCGCACCACGTGGACGATCGCGTCCGTCTCGCGGATGTTCGCGAGGAAGCGGTTCCCCAGCCCCTCCCCCTGGTGGGCCCCGGCGACCAGGCCCGCGATGTCGTGGAAGGAGATCGTGTCCCAGACGATCTCCGAGGAGCCCACCGTCTCAGCGACCGCTTCCAGGCGCTCGTCGCGCACGGGCACCACCGCGACGTTCGGCTCGATCGTCGTGAAGGGGTAGTTGGCCGCCTCCGCGCCCGCTTTCGTGAGCGCGTTGAAGAGCGAGGACTTGCCCGCGTTGGGCATGCCGACGATCCCGATCCGGGTGCTCATGAGACCGAGCCCGTCGGGCGGGTCGCGCCCGCCGGGTCAGCCACGCCGAGCCCGCCGCCCGACGAAGGCCGGGCGTGCCATCCGGCGGCGCATGGCCGTGGAATCGGCCACCTAGCCGAAACCGACGTGCGGCTCTGGGCTCTCGGCGCTCAGGTACACGACCTGCCCGAGGTACACGCGCACCGGCCCGTCCTCTCCCTTGACCTCGTGCCAGCCCCCGTCCACGAGCGCCTGCTCGAGCGCTTTCAGTTCGTCCTCGCTGACTCGCAGGGCGAGCACCTGGCCACCCTGGAAGCCCACCGTTATGCGCCGCAGTCCCGCGGCCATCAGTGCGCCTCCCCCGCGGGCTGCACGACCTCGGTCAGCACCCCGCCGGTGGAGCGGGGGTGCAGGAACGCAACCCGTGAGCCGCGGATGCCACCCCGGGGTTGCTCGTCGATCAGCTGCATACCCGCCTCCTTCAAGCGCGCCAGTACGGCGTCGATGTCCGTCACCTGGTAGGCGACGTGGTGCATGCCGGGCCCCTGCTTGGCCAGGAACCGGCCCACGGGCGTGTCCTCGGAGAGGGGCGCCAGCAGCTCCACGTGGTTCTCGCCCACGTCCAGGAGCACCGCCTCGACGCCCTGCTCCTGCACCACCTCGCGGTGGGCCACCGCCAGCGCCAGCCGGTCGCGGTAGAGCTCGAGCGCGGGCTCGATCTCGTGCACGGCGACGCCGATGTGGTCTATGCGGTCGAACACGGCCCGCAGTCTATAAGCGGCCCCGCCGCTCCCCCGGCCGCGATCGACGGGCGGCGGGCCGGGCGCCGGAGCGGCCCTCCGAGATTCCAAGCTGTTTCTGAGGAAACCCTTACCTTCCAGTAACAGCCCCGCCACAGGATGTCGGTGGCCTCATGGGTCCGCATCCGCCATCGAACCTGCGCCAGGACGAGCCCGCGACCGAGGCTGTGGACGTCGACGGCGACGGCCGGGGCGCGCGCGGGCCGGGCCCGCGGCGCGAGCAGGACCCCGAGGGCCGGCGCACGCTCGTCACGAGGTTCAAGGAACAGCCGGTCCTCAACGGCCTGCTCGTCCTCGCCTGCATTGCCCTGATCGTGGTCGCCTACACGGCCCTCGGGCCGCCCTCGAGCTCCAGTGGATCCGCCACCCGCACCGCGACCGCGAAATACGGCGTCGTCCAGTCCACCGTCTCCGGCAGCGGCAACGTCCAGTCCGCCGAGCAGCTCAACCTCGGCTTCAAGACCAGCGGCACGGTCACCCACATCTACGTCACCCAGGGTCAGCACGTGACCGAGGGGCAGCTGCTCGCGACGCTCGACCCCCAGAGCGCCGAAGTCACGCTCGAACAGGCCAAGGCGTCGCTGCAGTCGGCCGAAGCCAACCTCGCCAAGGAGGAAGAAAGCGAAGGCGAAAGCTCCGGCCAGGGCTCCTCCGCCACCGGCGCCACGGCTTCGGCGGCGTCCGCGGGCACGGTCTCCTACACGACCCTGACGCTCGCACATGCGAGTGCCGCGGGTGAGCCGGCCGCCACCACGCCGGGCACCGAACCCACCGGTTCGACGACCCCGGAGGGCACGACGCCCGCGACGACCACCACGCCGTCCACGCCGGCGGCGGAACCGAAGAAAGCGAGCAATTCCTCCGGCAGCCAGGGCGCGAGATCAAACTCCGGCGGCTCCAGCCATCAGTCGACGACCACCCAGGCGACCTCCAGCGCCCCCGCCGCCGCGGGCTCCGGCGCCGGCACGGGCTCGTCCACCACCAAACAGAGCGCCGCCACACGGGAAGCCAACCTCGCCTCCGCCAGGGCGGCGGTGAAGAGCGACAAGCTGTCCGTCCAGAGCGCCGAACAGGCGGTTCAGAACACGCGCCTGTACGCCCCCTCCAGCGGCACGATCGTGACGCTCTCGGGCGAAGTCGGAGAAACGGTCTCGGGCACCGGCACCAGCAAGTCGGCGTCGAGCTCCAGCAGCTCCTCGGGCAGCGGCTCCAGCGCCGCAGCCGGCACGGGATCAAAAGGCGCGACCGGCGCCTCCAGCGCCGCCGCATCCTCCAGCTCCGGGCAGGGCTCCTCCAGCTCCTCGTCGTTCGCGGTCCTCAGCAACCTCGAATCGCTGCAGCTGGTGGTCCCGTTGAGCGAGTCGGAAATCGGCAACGTCCACGAAGGCCAGATCGCAACCGTCACGATCGAAGCCCTGAGCGGCCGCAAGGTGGCCGCCCACGTCGCGAGCGTCAGCCAGGTGCCGACCAGCAGCAGCGGAGCCGTCAGCTACGACGTCACCTTCCAGCTCGACCAGAGCGCCGAAGGCCTCAAAGTAGGGATGAGCGCGACGGCCGAAGTGGTCGTCAAGCAGGAAGAAGGCGTCAACGTCCCCACGAGCGCCGTCAAAGCCGGCTCGGTGACGGTGGTGCGCGACGGCGCCCACGTCACCCAGCGGGTCACCACGGGTCTCGCCGGCGACAGCTCGACGATCGTCCTCAGCGGCCTGAAGGCGGGCGAAGAGGTCGTGCTGCCGTCCCTCTCCACCTCCGGCGGCGCCTCCCTGACCTCGCGCCTCAGCTCGCGTCTGGGCGGCTCGCGCAGCGGTGGCATCGGCGGCGGCGGCTTCGCCGGCGGCGGGGCCTTCCCGGCCGGACCGCCGGGCGGCTGATCGCGGTGCCGAGCCCACGTCGAACCCCCCGGCTGCGGCCCGCGCGCGAGCGACCGCTGATCGAACGCGGCGCCGCGGCGCCGCCCAATGCCCGCAGGCGCCGGCCCCCGGCGATCGTGCTGCGCGAGGTCTCCAAGACCTACGGGCTCGCCGCCACCGAGGTGCGTGCCCTGCGCCAGGTGACGCTGCAGATCGCCCGTGGCGACTTCGTCGCGATCATGGGCAGCTCCGGGAGCGGCAAGAGCACGCTGATGAACATCCTCGGCTGCCTGGATCTGCCCACCAGCGGCCGCTACCTGATCGACGGCGTCGACGTCCGCGACATGGACGAAGACGACCTCTCCGATCTGCGCAACCGCAAGATCGGCTTCGTCTTCCAGAGCTTCAACCTGGTCGCCCGCACGAGCGCGCTGGCGAACGTCGAGCTGCCTCTGGCCTACGCCGGCGTCGACCGTCACGCCCGCCGCGAGCGGGCCGAACGGGCGCTCGCCTCGGTCGGGATGGCCAAACGCGCCCACCACCAGCCCTCAGAGCTCTCCGGCGGCCAGCAGCAGCGCGTCGCGATCGCCCGCGCGCTGGTCACGAACCCGACGATGATCCTCGCCGACGAGCCCACCGGCAACCTCGACTCACGCTCGACCGAGGAGGTCCTGCGGATCTTCGGCGGGCTCAACCAGGAAGGCCGCACGGTCATCCTGATCACGCACGAGCCGGACGTCGCCGCCCAGGCCAAGCGCGTGATCACGCTCGGCGACGGCCGCGTGATCGACGACCGCCGCACGGCCGGCGTGCACCAGCGCCCGCCCGTGCACCAGCAGCAGAAGTCCGCCCACGACCTCTACGGCCCAGCCCCGCGATGATCGGCCACGAGACGTTGCGGATCGCCTGGGGCGGGATCACCGCCAACAAGCTGCGCTCCGGCCTGACGATCCTCGGCATGACGATCGGGGTCGCGTCGGTGATCGTCCTGATCGCGGTCGGCAACGGCTCCTCCAAGGCGGTCCAATCGCGCATCCAGAGCCTCGGCACGAACGTGCTGCTGGTGCAGGGCAGCGGCGGCTTTCGCCGCTTCGCGGGCGCGAGCACGGGCGCCAGCGTGTCGCTGACGAAGGCCGACGCGCAGGCGCTTGCAGAACCCGAGCCTCGCCCCCGACGTGAAGAGCGCCTCGCCGGTCGTCAACGCGTCCAGCGTGACGCTCCTCAACGGCGCCACCAGCTTCGAACCGTCGCACGTTCGTCGGCACCACCCCCTCCTACCTGCCCGCCCACAGCTACAAGCTCGCCGAAGGCCGCTCGTTCACCGCCGAAGACGTCACCGGGCACCGGCGGGTGGCCGTGATCGGCCAGGAAGTGGTGCAGGAACTCTTCAACGGCGAGACCCCGTCGGGCAGACGATGAAGGTCAACGGCTCCGACTACGAAGTCGTCGGCGTGCTCGACGCAAAAGGGCACCAACGGCACCACCAACGAGGACGACATCGTGATCGCTCCGATCACGACCGTGCAGGACTCGCTCACCGGCGTAC
Source organism: uncultured Solirubrobacteraceae bacterium (assembly GCA_963758055.1). Classification (GTDB taxonomy): domain Bacteria; phylum Actinomycetota; class Thermoleophilia; order Solirubrobacterales; family Solirubrobacteraceae; genus Palsa-744. Next base: position 615,934 of record CAVWTU010000011.1, on the reverse strand, counting down.
GGGTCGATCGACTCGATCACGGTGCAGGCGAAGTCCGAATCCGCTCTCAACGCGGCCGAAGCCGAGGTCACCCAGATCATCGAGGAACGCCACCAGATCACCGACACCTCCGAACCCGGCTTCAGCGTCCTCAACCAGGGCTCGCTGCTGGCAACCTCCAGTGCAACCAGCAGCGTGTTCACCACCCTGCTGGGCGAGGTCGCCGCGATCTCGCTGCTCGTGGGCGGGATCGGCGTGATGAACATCATGCTCGTGTCGCGTCACCGAGCGGACCCGCGAGATCGGCATCCGCAAGGCGATCGGGGCTCGCCGCAGCGACATCCTCACCCAGTTCCTGACCGAGGCCGTGCTCGTGTCCCTGATCGGCGGTCTCGCCGGGGTCGCCCTCGGGGTGATCGGCAGCCAGTTCGAGATCGCCGGCGTACACCCCGAGATCGCCACCTATTCGATCTTCCTGGCCTTCGGCGCGGCCGTCTGCCTCGGGGCTGTTCTTCGGCACCTACCCGGCGGCCCGCGCCGCCGCCCTGCGACCGATCGAGGCACTGCGCTTTGAGTGACCAACTTCCCCCAGACCAGCTTCCCCCCGAGCAACCTCCCCGAGACCAGGAGCAGCACACGATGACCCACGAGCAGACCGTCGAGAACACCGCCGTGCTCGGCTACGAGGAGTCCGAGGAGGCCTGGTTCGAGGAGGACGAGGAGCAGCCCCGGCGTCCCCGGCGCAAGCTGCTCGGCCCCGTCACCGCGGTGCTGCTCGCGATCCTGCTGCTGGCCGGGGGCTTCCTCGCCGGGGTGCTGGTCGAGAAGGGCGAAACCACCTCCTCCTCGAGCGCGGCGGGCGCATCCGCCGCGGGCCTGGCGGCGCGCTTCAAAGCGCTCCGGAGCGCCGCCGGCGCCAGCGGCGCGGGAGCAGCGCCCACGGGCACGGGATCGGCCGCCTCAGGTAGCGCCGGCGCGGCCCGCAGCCCGTTCGGCGGCGGCGCGACCACCGGCCAGGTGGCGTTCCTCGAAGGCTCGACGATCTACGTGACCGACGCCGAAGGCAACACCGTCAAGGTGAAGACCTCGAAGGGCTCGGAAGTCACCAAGACGGTCAAAACCGACGTCAAGGGGATCCATCCCGGCGAAACGGTCCTGATCACCGGGCCGACCGCCAAGGACGGCTCCGTCACCGCCGAAAGCATCCGCGTCGGGTCGACCGGCCTCGGCGGCGGCGCGTTGTTCGGCGGCGGCACCCAAGGCGGCAGCGGCAGCTCCGGCGGCTCCACGTCCCCGGGCTCTGGACCCTCGCTCTTCGGCAGCGGATGAACCGCCGCCCCCGGCACTTAACGATGAAAGGAAAGTCAATGCATCTCAGAACCCCCCGAAGGCCGGCCGCGCTATCGCTGCTGCTGGTCCTCGCCCTCGCCGGCCTGCTGCTCGCGGGCTGCGGGAGCTCCTCCTCGAACACGGTCACGACCTCCGCCTCGGCCACCGCGGCCGGCGGCGCAGGCGCCACCGGCGCCACGGGCACGGGCCGGGCGGAACGGGCGCCACGGGCACGACCGGCGCTCGCGGCGCGGGGCGCTTCACGGCGATCCGCGAATGCCTGCAGAAGGCCGGCATCACCCTCCCCTCCCGGCCCCAGGGCACCCGCCCGCAGGGCGGCGGCGGGGGCGGCTTCTTCGGCGGCGGCTCCGGCGCCGGCCCGGCGTTGCCGAAAGGGGTCACCCGCGAACAGTTCCAGGCTGCGCTGAAAAAATGCGGGCTCAGCAGGCGCCCCGGCGCCGGCGGGCGCTTCGGCGCCGGACGGGCGAACCTCAACACCCCCGCATTCCGCAAGACGCTGGCGAGCTTCTCGGCCTGCATGAACGAACACGGCGTCAAGCTCCCCGCTCCCAACACGAGCGGGAAAGGCCCCGTGTTCGACACCTCGGGGATCAACACCAAGAGCGCGACCTTCCAGAAGGCCGAGGAAACGTGCAGGGGCAAGGTGCACCTGTTCTTCCCCGGCGCCGGAGGGGCCGGGTCCGCCGGTGGCGCGCCGCCGAGCGGAGCTGTACCCCCGGGCGAAGGCGGCGTGCCGCCCGCAGGGACGCCGCCGGCCGAATAAGGCCGATCTCCGCCGCCGCCGGACGCGGGAGGTACCCGCCGGCGGCGAGGGCGCGCCGGGTGGGGGCTGAGCTACCTCAGCCCTCGCTCGGCGTGGAGCCCATCCGCGCGGGCCGCGTCATCGGCGCGGTGGCACTGGCGGCAACGACCCGCAGGCCGACGCCCGGGGCGCGCTCCATGCGCGGCACTCCGGCCATGATGCGTTCGATCGACGGACGCTCGAGGACCTCGTACTCGAGCAGCTCGTGGGCCAGCGCGTCGAGCTGCGGGCGGTGGCCCATGATCAGCTTGTGGGCCGCCCGGCGGGCCTCGTCGACCAGGTCGTGGCGCTCCTCGTCGCGGATCCGCAGCGTCGTCTCCGACAGCTGCACGTCGCCCTCGGGGGAACGACCGACGTTGGCGGTTCCCATGGCGTAGTCGTGGACCATCGCCTGGGAGATCTCGGCCACGCGGGCGAGGTCGTCGGAGGCGCCGGTGGTCATGGCGCCGAACACGACCTGCTCTGCCACGCGGCCACCGAGCAGCACGGTCATGTAGTCGATCAGCTCCTCGCGGGTCTTCAGGTAGCGGTCCTCGGCGGGCAGATTCAGCGTGTACCCGAGCGCCCTCCCGCGGGGGACGATCGAGATGCGGTGGACGCGGTCGACGGAGGGCAGGAGCTCGCCGCAGAGCGCGTGGCCGGCCTCGTGGAAGGCCACCACCTTCTTCTCGTGGACGTTCAGCACGCGCTTTGACTGCACGCCGGCGATCACGCGCTCGATCGCGGAGTCGAAGTCCTGGCCGTCGATCCGGGTGGCCTTTCGCCGGGCGGCGAAGATCGCCGCCTCGTTGCAGATGTTGGCCAGGTCGGCCCCCGCCAGGCCGCTGGTCTGCTGGGCCACGAGCCCGAGGTCGACGTCGCCGAGGGGCTTGTTGCGGGTGTGGACCTGCAGCACCCCGAGCCGTCCCTTGACGTTGGGCGGGGTGACGAACACCTGGCGGTCGAAGCGGCCCGGGCGCAGCAGCGCCGGGTCGAGCTTGTCGAGCATGTTCGAAGCCGCAATCACGACCACGCGCCCGTTGGAGGAGAAGCCGTCCATCTCCACCAGCAGCTGGTTGAGCGTCTGGTCCTTCTCGCCCGAGATGTCCGAGCCGCGGCGACCGCCGACGGCGTCGAGCTCGTCGATGAAGATGATCGCCGGTTCGTGCTTGCGGGCCTCCGCGAACAGCCGCCTGATGCGGGCCGCCCCGAGGCCGGCGAACATCTCCACGAAGGAGGCCGCGGACTGGGCGAAGAACTGCGCGTGGGACTCGTTGGCCACGGCCTTCGCCAGCAGTGTCTTACCGGTGCCCGGAGGGCCGTGCAGCAGGATTCCCTTCGGCACCGACGCCCCCAGCGCGTGGAAGTCCTTCGGTTCGCGCAGGAACTCGACGATCTCCTGCAGCTCCCCGCGGGCGTCGTCGACGCCCGCGATGTCGTCGAAGGTCACGGCTGCGCTGGAGGAGGGCTTGATCTGCTGGGGCTTGACGCGCGGCATCACCTTCAGCGTCCGCAGCATCACGAAGATGATCACGGAGAAGAAGACGATCATCAGCACCGGCTCCCAGTTGACCGCGAAGTTCTGGATCTGCTGGCCCAGGGAGATGTGGGCGGCGGCCGGTGTCGTCAGGGGGTGGGTGGCGACGGTCCCAAGCGCGGAGGTGATGCCGGCGTGGGCACCGGCGGCGTGGACCCCGGGGGCCAGGGCGGCGCCTTTGACGGCCCCGGTGGCAGCGCCTCCGTGGGCTTCTTCGAACTTTTTGGCAGCGGCGAGGGCGAGCGCCTGGGGGCCGGTTTGAGCGCTCATCGTGTCCTCCGTGACATCGGCACCATCCTTGGCATCGGAGAAATACTTGCCCTGCCTGAGCGTTAATGCAACCCAAGCAACGAAAGCGTCAGCCCGGCCGGCCCCGGACAGGCGCCCGCCGCGGCCCGAAACAGGAGCTCCCCCGCGGCGTCCGGCTCAGCTCAGCAGGCGGCGGGCGAGGTCCTCGAACAGGCCGGCGGCCAGGTCGAGGTCGCGGATGTCGATGCGCTCGTCGGCCCCGTGGATCAGGGGGGCGGACTCGAGCAGGGTCTGGTGGCGCTGGGGCATGAAGCCGTAGGCCACGCACTCGGGGAAGGCGACCCGGAAGTGACGTGAGTCGGTGAAGCCGGGGAGCACCACCGGCACCACGATCGCGCCCGGGTCGTTCTCGGCCACCCATGCCGAGAGGGCCTCCATCAGCGGCGAGTGGGCGGCAGAGCGGTTGCCCACGACCTTCTCGGTGAACTCGATCTCGAAGCTGCCGTCGGCGGGCCCGAGTACCTCCTCGATCCCGGCCAGGACCTCCTTTTCGCCGAGGCCCGGAGGCACGCGGCAGTCGACCTTCAGCTCGGCGCGGCTGGGGATCACGTTGATCTTCTCCGAGGCGGTGATCCGGGTCGGTGTGAAGGTCACCCCCATCATCGGTTCGAAGAACACCGCCAGGCGGGAGTCCTCGGCCCGGAGGCGCTCCAGCGCTCCCGGCACGTCATCCGGGTCCTCGCCGATCCCGTTGAGGAAGGCGGCCGGCTCCCCGGTGGCGGTGAAGGAGGGCTGACGGGCGGCGAAGCGATCGAGCAGCGGGCCCATCTTCAGCAGGGCGTTGATGCCCATGCTCGGCATCGAGGCGTGGCCGGCGACGCCGGAGGTGCTGACGGTGAAGCGGAAGACCCCCTTCTCGGCGCAGCAGACCCCGTAGCAGCGTTTGCCCTGGTATTCGAAGACTCCGCCCCCGCCCTCGTTGACGAGCAGGTCGCAGCGGACCTTGTCGGGGTGGTTTTCGGTGATCCACTGGGCCCCGAGCGAGCCCCCGGTCTCCTCGTCCACGACCGTCACGATCAGCAGCTCGCCCCGCGACGGGCGCCAGCCCGAGCGCGCCAGCCCGGCCGCGCCCGCGATCTCGGCGGCCACCTGATCCTTCATGTCCAGGGCGCCGCGACCCCACAGGAAGCCGTCGGCGATGTCACCGGACCACGGGTCGCGGCTCCACTCCTCGGGGTTGGCGAGCACCGTGTCGACGTGCCCGAGGTAGCAGAGGGTGGGGCCGTCGTGGCGGGCGGCGCCGTCGGCCGGCAGCCTCGCCACGAGGTTCGGCCGCTCCGGGGTGGACCCGAGCAGCTCGCACTGGAAGCCCGCCGACTCGAGGTACCCGGCGAGGTACTCCTGGGCCGGGAGCTCGTTGCCGGGCGGGTTGACCGTGTTGAAGCGGATCAGCGTCTGCAGCAGCTCCTGGGCGGAGGTGGCGGGTGCGGCGGTGGCGCTCATCGTGTGGCGGCGTCGTTCATCGGCGAGGCGATCCTACGGTGCCGGGCCTGCTCATGGGGCCTCACGCAGGCCCAGGTCGATCAGATCGCTCTCGTCGAGGGGGAAGTGACAGGCCGCGCTGGTGCCGCTCTGCTTGTCCTCGATCAACGGCTCCTCCACCGAGCAGAGCTCCTGGGCCTTGGGGCAGCGGGTGTGGAAGCGACACGCGCTCGGCGGGTTGGCGGGGCTCGGAACATCACCGCTCAGCAGCCGCCGCTTCTCGCCGTGGCGGGAGGGGTCGGCGATCGGCACGGCCGACAGCAGGGCGCCCGTGTAGGGGTGGCGGGGGAACACGTAGAGGGCGTCGCTGGGGCCCGTCTCGACGACCTTGCCGAGGTACATCACCGCCACGCGGTCGCACATGTGCCGCACCACCGAGAGGTCGTGGGCGATGAAGATCAGCGTGAGGCCGAACTCGCGCTGCAGGTCGCGCAGCAGGTTCAGCACCTGAGCCTGGATCGAGACGTCGAGCGCCGACACGGGCTCGTCGGCGATCAGCAGCCTGGGTTTCAGCGCCAGCGCCCGCGCCACCCCGATCCGCTGGCGCTGCCCGCCGGAGAACTCGTGCGGGTAGCGGTTGTAGTGCTCGGGGCTCAGCCCGACCGTCTCCAGCAGCTCCTGGACGGCCCGTTTGCGCTCCCCCTCTCCCTTCAGCAGCCCGTGGATCGCGAACGGCTCGGCGATGATCGAGCCCACCGTCTTGCGCGGGTTCAGCGAGGAGTAGGGGTCCTGGAAGATCATCCCCATCTCGCGCCGCAGTTCCTTCAGGCGCCTGCCCTTGGCCTCGGTGATGTCCTCGCCGTCGAAGATCACCCTGCCGGCGGTCACGTCGAGCAGGCGCATCATCAGCCGGGCGGTGGTGCTCTTGCCGCAGCCGGTCTCGCCGACGATTCCGAGTGTCTCCCCGCGGCCCACCTCGAGGTCGACCCCGTCGACCGCCCGCACCGCCCCCACTTTGCGCCGGATCAGGATCCCGCTCGAGATCGGGAAGTGCTTGACCAGGCCCTCGACGCGCACCAGCGGCTCCCCGCCGGCGGCAACCGCGACGCCCACCTGGGAGGGCTGCCCGACGGGCGGAGTGCCGAGGAGACCCTGGGGCGTGGACCCTCCCGGCAACTGTCCTGCGGGAGGCGGCTGGCCGGGCAAGGAGCTCATCCGACGGCGGAGCTCTCCTCCGCCTCCTGCGTGAAGCCGGCCGCCTGCTTGGCCCCCTCGGGGGTCGCGCCGGTGCTCAGAGCACTCCACAGCCCGCGGCGAAGCTCGGGCTCCAGCAGGCAGGCGACGAAGTGCTCGGGCGCCCCGGGCACCGGCTCGAGCGCCGGGTCGATCCTCGAGTGCGACGGCTGGGCATAGGCGCAGCGGGGGTGGAAGTGACAGCCCGAGGGAGGCGCCAGCAGGCTCGGAGGGGTCCCCGGGATCGGCACCAGCGGCTCTTCCCGGTCGCGCTCCAGTCGCGGGATCGAGCGCAAGAGGCCCCACGTGTAGGGGTGCTCGGGAGCGGCGAAGAGCTCGCTCGCGGGGGCCGTCTCGACGATCCGCCCGGCGTACATGACCGCGATGTCGTCGGCCATCTCGGCGACCACCCCGAGGTCGTGGGTGATGATCACGATCGCCATCCCCAGTTCGCGCTGCAGGCGTTCCATCAGCTCGAGGATCTGGGCCTGGACGGTCACGTCCAGGGCGGTCGTGGGCTCGTCGGCGATCAGGAGCTTGGGCTCGTTGGCCAGCGCCATCGCGATCATCACGCGCTGGCGCATGCCGCCCGAGAACTCGTGCGGGTACTGGTCCACGCGGCCCGTGGGGTCGGGGATGCCGACCAGGCCCAGCAGCTCGATCGCGCGCGCCCGGGCCTGGCCCTTGGACACGTCGCGGTGGACGCGGATCGCCTCGGTCAGCTGCTTGCCGACCTTGTACAGGGGGTGCAGCGAGGACAGCGGGTCCTGGAAGATCATCGCGATCTCGTTGCCGCGGATGCCCCGCAGCTGCTCCTCCTCCATCGTCACGAGGTCGCGGCCCTCGAACATGATCCGCCCGCTCACCTGCGCGCCCTGATAGCGCGTGAGGCCGAGCACCGTCATCGAGCCGACGGTCTTGCCGGAGCCGGACTCGCCCACGATCCCGAGCGTCTTGCCGGGGAACACCTGGTAGGTGATCCCGTCGACGGCGTGCACGACGCCGTCTTCGGTCTGGAACTCGACGCGCAGATCCTCCACGCGCAGCAGTGGCTCGGAGGCGCTCACGCGTACCGGACCCGAGGGTCGAGATACGCATACAGGATGTCCACCAGGATGTTGGCCACGATGATGAACAACGCCGCCAGCAGCACCGTCCCCTCGATCACTTCATAGTCGGAGTTGCCGATCGATTCATACGCCAGGCGGCCGACCCCGGGGATGTTGAAGACCGTCTCCACCAGCACCGCGCCGCCGAGCAGCAGCCCGAATTCCAGACCGATGACCGTGACCACCGGATTGATCGAGGCCCGCACGCCCTGTTTGGTGACCTCTTTCTCCGGCAGGCCCTTGGCGCGTGCGGTACGGATGTAGTCCTCGTCCATCACCTCCAGCAGGTTGCCCCGCATCAGGCGGGCGAACACGGCCGCGCTGCCCGCCGCCAGCACGAACCACGGCATCAGCATCGAGGTGAACCATTTCGACGGATCGGAGGTGAGGCCGACGTAGCTGCCCGCGCCGGGGAGGAACTTGAACTTGCCGATGCTCGAGGAGAACAGGTACAGCAGCACCAGCCCCAGCCAGAATTCCGGGGCCGAGACGAGCAGCAGCGCTCCGCCCATCGACGTGCGGTCGGTGGCGGAGTGACGCCGCACGGCGGACAGGATCCCGATCCCGACCCCGAACACGATCCACAGGATCACCGCCCCCACGGTCAGCGAGATCGTGGCTGGGAGCCGTTCTTTGATCAGCTGCAGCACCGACTCGTTGCTGCCGTAGCTGTAGCCGAAGTTGAAGTGCAGCAGGATGTTCTTGACGTAGTCGTAGAACTGCGTCGGCAGCGTGCGGTCCAGGCGCAGCGAGTGTTCGATCGCTTTTATCTGCTGGGGGTCGGATTGCGCCCAGCCCGCAGCACCGCCGGGTTTCCTGCGGGAAGCACCCGGAAGATGACGAACGTGACCAAGCAGACCACGAGCAGCATCAGGATGCCCCACAGGACCCGGCGGATGATGTATGCGGTCATTTGCCGCGGGCTTTCGTGGGAACGGTGACGTCGGCCCTTACTTCAGGGAGGTGTAGTCGAGGTCCCACTCACCGCTGTTCCACAGCTGCCCGACGCCGGCCACTTCCTTACCCTCGACGTTGGCCTGCTTGTCCCAGTCGAACGGAATCGCCATCGCTTCTTTGACGATTTCTTCGTCGATCTTGGCCCAGGCATTGGCACGCGCGCCTGTGCCGGCGACGAGTTCGGCCTTGTCCATCATTTCGTTGATGTGGGGGTTGTCGGCCTGGCTCCAGTTGACGTTGTTGACCGGCGGGATGAATTTGCCGTTGAACGTCACGTTGAGCACCGTCTGGGGATCGGCGAAGTCAGCCAGCCAGCCTACGCTCGGACAGACCGTGATCTCCTGCTTGGGCACGTTGCAGTACTTCGAGTAGGCGATCGAGCTTTCCGGCAGCGACAGTTTGGTTTTGAAGCCGAGGTTGTTCAGCGTGGTGTTGACGATTTCGGCGTCGAGATCCGCGGGCGCGCCCTTGGCCCCGACGACGGTGATCGTTTCACCCGAGTACTTGCCGCTCGGGTAACCGGCTTCCTTGATGTATTTTTCGGCCAGGGCCATGTCGCCTTCGGGGTGTTCGTTGTACGGAATCCCGGCGGGACCCTTCAGTCCTCCGGCCTGTTCGAAGCCGGGGATCCCCGGATAGATGAAGTGCGTCTGCACGGTCGTCACCAGCGTGCCGCCGCGGACCTTGTTCATCTGCTCGCGGTCGAGTGCGGCCCACAGCGCCCTGCGCAGGTCGGCGTTCTTGAACGGGCCGACCTTGTTGTTGACTGCGATGTAGTGATCGCCGGCGCCGGGTGAGATCTGCAGCTGGCTCTTGTAGTTTTCGGCCGCTTCCTGGACGGTCGTCTGCGCCGGGCGTTCCTGGGCGATGACGTTCGTCCCCTGGAGCGTTTCCTTGCCGATCACGGTGATCGTGCCACCGATCTTGTAGTTGATTTCGTTCAGGTACGCAGGCCGGTAGTCGGTGCTCGCGTTCCAGTTGGGGTTGCGCACCAGCGTCAGCGATTTGCCCGGGAAGTAGCCCACGTCGAGAACCTTGCCTTCGGCGTTGTTCTTGATCATGTACGGCCCCGTGGCGACCGCGTAGGAGGCGTAGTTCGACGGCGCGTTCTTGTCGTACTTTTGGGCGTATTCCTTGGGTACCGGCGCCGACAGCGGCAGCACCAGCGCGTCGGCCACGATCTGGCCCTTCGGTTCTGTCAGATGGAAGACGATCGTGTGCTTGTTCGGCGTTTCGATTCCCTTGATCGGTCCGCCTTTGGCGGCCGGCAGACCTTCCACGGCAGCGAAGTAGGCTTCCTCATAGCCATTGGCGATGTTCGGGTTCTTGCCCCGTTCGAACGCGTACTTGACGTCTTCCGAGGTGACTTCGCGGTTGACCGGCGGGCTGAACTTCACACCTTCCCTGAGGTGAACCGTGACGGTCTTGTTGTCCGCGGCGATTTCAGGCGGACCCGATGCGAGGTCGGGGGTGGATTCGTTCTCCTGGTTGGGCTTGTATGAATACAGCGGCCGCTGGGTCGCGAACACCACCGGGTAGTCGAGGTTGTAGTAGGACAGGCCTGGATCCAAGTGTTCGAATTCCGTTTCCTGGAGGACCACCAGCTTGCCGCCCTTTTTGCCCGTCAGCGACTCGGTGACCGGGCTCATGTAGCCGCCCGTTTCGAGCCCGCTGTTGGCGCTCGTGCTGCCGCCGGTGGAGCTCGTTTCGCTCGAGCCGCACGCGGCCGCGGCGAACGCCAGCGCCACCGCGCCTAGCAGCGCGGCGATTGACTTACTGGACCACATCTGTGATGCCTCCTGTGTTGGAAATGGGAGCGCTCATCGCGCGTACCTCGGATTCAGGGCGTCTCTGAGCCCGTCGCCGAGCAGGTTGAACGCCAGCACCGTTATGAGCAGTGCGGCGCCCGGAAAGACCATGAACCACCATGCGGTGTTGAAGATCGGGGTGGCGGCCGAGATCATCTGGCCCCAGCTGACCGTGGGCGGGCGGATGCCGATCCCGAGGTAGGAGAAGGCCGCCTCGAGGAGGATGTTGAGCGGCACCTGCAGGGTCGCGTAGACGATGATCGGCGCGGCCAGGTTGGGCAGGATCTCGCGAAACATGATGCGGGCGTTGGAGGCCCCGAAGGAGTGCGAGGCTTCGACGAACTCGCGCTCGCGCAGCGACAGCACCAGCCCGCGCACGATCCTCGCCGAGTAGGGCCAGGTGATCAGCGCGATCAGGAAGATGACGGCCCCGACCCCGGGCTGGATCAGGCCGCCGGCGCAGGCGTGCACGGAGCACGAAGCGGCGATGCCGAGCCCGAGCAGCAGCGGCGGGATCGACAGCAGCAGGTCGATCAGGCGCGAGAAGAAGGTGTCGACCGGTCCCTTGTAGTAGCCGGCGAGCATGCCCACGGTGACACCGATCAGGGTCGCGACGGCGGTGCCGACGATCCCCACGATCAGCGACACCCGGGCCCCGTAGATGACCCGCGAGAGCACGTCGTGGCCGAGCTGGTCGACGCCGAAGGGGTGCGCCCAGCTTGGACCCAGGGGCGAGCCGAAGGCGTTCGTGAGGTTGGGGTTCTGGACGTTGGGCCCGGGGACCCCGAGGATTTTTACGACCAGCGGTGCGAGGATCGCGAGCGCGATCTCGACCAGGATGATGATCCCGCACACCACCGCCACTTTGTCCTGGCGAAAGCGCCGCCAGAACAGCTGTCGCGGAGACAGCGCGTAGACGGCCTCGCCGCCGTCGAGAGGCTCGATACCCGCCAGCCCGGCGGGCATCGGCTCAATGCCGCTTACGCTCACGTTGGCCGAGCCTGTTCAGTGACGGCATGGATGGCAGGCTGAGCAACGATGATGACACGTGTCTCAATCACCGAATCTACTCATTCGACGGTGTTTCGGCGCCACCTTCAGACGCTCGTTGGGCGCGAATCTGCTTGCGGAGACAACCACTGAGCCATGGATACCCTATTCGGCCCCGAATCCCACCCCGACCAGGTGAGCGAGGGCTCCCCGCGGGCCGGCGCCGAGGATTCGGCACCGCTCGCAACCCGCGTGCGCCCGCACGCGCTGGCTGACTTCGTCGGGCAGTCCCACCTGCTCGCCGAGGGCTCGGCCCTGAGGACCGCGATCGACACCGGCCGGGCCCACTCGATGATCCTCTACGGACCCCCGGGCGCGGGCAAGACCACGCTCGCCCGCATCCTCGCGGAGGCCTCGCCCGCCGCCTTCGAAGAGCTGAGCGCGGTGCAGGCCGGGCGCGCGGAGGTGCGCGAGGTGATCGAGCGGGCCGGCCACCGCCGTGAGGTCAACGGCACCGAGACGATCCTGTTCCTGGACGAGATCCACCGCTTCAACAAGGCCCAGCAGGACGCGCTGCTGCCGGCCGTGGAGGAAGGCCTGATCACGCTGATCGGCGCCACCACCGAGAACCCCGCCTTCGAGGTCAACGGCGCGTTGCTCTCGCGCCTGCGCGTGTATGCGCTGCAGGCCCTCACGCCCGCGGAGGTGGAGGTCGTGCTCGAGCGCGCGGCGGGCGGCGGCTCGGTGGAGGTGGAGCGAGGTGCACTCGAGTTCCTGGCGGCCCGCAGCGAAGGCGACGCCCGCACCGCCCTGAACGCCCTCGAGCTGGCCACCGAGACCGCCGCCGAGCACAGCGAGGGCCGGGTCACCCTGGAGCGCGCCCAGGACGCCCTGCAGCGGCGGGCGATCCTCTACGACAAGGGCGGAGACCGCCACTACGACTACGCCTCGGCCTGGATCAAGGCCACCCGCGGCTCGGACCCCGACGCCTCGCTCTACTACCTGGCCGTGATGCTCGAGGGCGGCGAGGACCCCCGCTTCATCGTGCGGCGCATGGTCATCCTCGCCTCCGAGGACATCGGCAACGCCGACCCGCAGGCGCTGTCGGTGGCCACCGCGGCCGCCGCCGCGGTCGAGCACGTGGGCCTTCCGGAGGCCAAATTCGCGCTCGCCCAGGCGGCCATCTACCTGGCCCTGGCGCCGAAGTCCGACGCCGCGGGCAGGGCCCTGGGGGCCGCCACCGCGCACGTCCGCGACCACGGGGCGGCGCCGGTCCCCGGGTGGCTGCGCAGCGGCCCGCGCCCGGGCCAGGACCAGGGAGGCTATGAGAACCCCCACCGCGAGCCCGGACACCTCGGCTCCCAGGAGCTGCTGCCCGAGGCGGTGGCCGGCGAGCGCTTCTACGCCCCCGACGAGGCCGAGGCCGCCCTGGCCGAGCGTCTGTGCGAGATCGAGCGGGGAAGGGGACGCGAGCGCCGCGCCGAGCCGAACCCCGGAGGCGAGCAGCGATAATCGCGCTCATATGAGCGTCCCCGTGAGTCAGAGCACCGACCGGGACGGCGACCGATCCGAGCTGCTCGTCCGCGACCCCGCCACCGGGGCGCTGCTCGGCAGCGTCGAGCGGATCGCACCGGAGGAGGTCGACCGCGTCGTCGGGGAGGTGGCCAAGGTCGTGCCCCTGTGGGCGCTGCTGCGGGTCCAGGACCGGGGCCGCTACATGCGCCGCATGGCCCAGGCGGTGATCGACGAATTCGACGAGCTGGTGGAGGTGATCGCCCGCGAGCAGGGCCGCCCCCGCGCCGAGATCGCCTCGCTGGAGCTGCTCGCCGCCGTCGACGCGCTGATCTGGATGGCCGACGAGGGGGCACGCCTGCTGGGCGGCGGGCCGATCGGGGTCAGCCGCCTGGTGTTCCCGCTCAAGCGCGCCCGCATCGCATATGAGCCCTACGGCGTGATCGGCGTGATCGGGGCCGGCAGCGCCCCCTTCGCCCAACCCCTCGGACAGATCGCCGGGGCGCTGATGGCGGGCAACGGGGTGGCCTTCAAGCCGGCTGCCCGCGCCAGCCTCGCGGGCGAGCGGATCGCGCGCCTGGTGGCCCGGGCGGGACTGCCGGAGGGAATCGTCAGGATCCTCCACGGGGGCGCCGACGCGGGCGTGGCGCTGGCCCAGTCGCCGGTCGAGAAGATCCTCTTCACCGGCTCGCCCCCCGTCGGGCGGGTGGTTGCAAGGGCCTGCGTGTCGCGTGAGAAGGAGGTCGCGCTGGAGCTCGGCGGCAAGGACGCGATGCTGGTGCTCGCCGACGCCCACCTGCCGCGGGCGATCGCCGGGGCGCTGTGGGCCGGGTGCGCCGGAGCGGGCGCCGCGCGCGGGTCGATCGAGCGCGTGTACGTGGCCCGCGAGCTGTATGACCGCTTCCTCACCGGGCTCGTGCGGGCGGCCGAGGCGATCAAGGTCGGCAACCCCGCGGACCCGCTCGTCCAGGTCGGCCCGCTGGCCTCCGCCCGGCGCGCCGAGCGCCTCGAGGAGCTCGTCCAGGAGGCCATCGCCCAGGGTGCCCGGCGCCACTGCGGGGGCCCCGTCAGCCCGCCCGGATGCGACGCCGGTGCCTTCTACGCCCCGTCGGTGATCAGCGGCGTGCGTCCGGAGATGCGGATCATGCGCGAGCCCCTCGACGGCCCGGTGCTGCCGGTGATGGCGGTGGACAGCATCGACCAGGCGATCGCGCTGGCCAACGACAGCGAGTTCGGCCTCGGCGCCTCGATCTGGACCTCGGACCGCTACATGGCGTCCCGTATCGCCCGCGAGCTGCGGGCCGGGATGGTGTGGCTCAACGACCACCTCCCGGGCCCGATGGTCGCCCGCGGACCGTGGGGCGCCGCCGCCGGCGGGGGGATCGGGCGCACGCTCGGGCGCGCCGGGCTGCGGGCCTGCGCCCAGGAGAAGCTCATCACCTGGGACCCCCCGCGCCTGCGCGGGGTCTGGTGGGGGCCATACGACGGCGCCGGGACGGCCGCCGCGCGGGCGCTGGCGCGGGTGCACTCGCGCCGCGAGGGCGAGCGCCGCCGGGCGCTGGCCGAAGGCGGCCTGGCACTCGCCCGTATCAGCGCCCGCGCCCTCGGGCGCGGCCTGCCGCGCTGACGCGGGCAGCTACCCTTCCAGTAGATGCCGGCACAGGCTTATGCGGGCAAGGAGTGCGTCTGCCAGCTGCGCAGGGGCATCTGCGACCAGAGCTGCGTACAGGGGATGCTCGAGGTCCCCTTCTACATCGCCTGCCTGAAGCTGACCGGACGGCGCTGCGTCGTGATCGGGGGCGGCGAGGTGGCGCTGGAGAAGGTCGAGGGCCTGCTCGCCTGCGACGGAGCCGTGACCGTGATCGCCCCCGAGGCCCTGGATCAGCTGCAGGAGTACGCGCGCGAGGGCTCGATCCGCTGGGAGCGGCGCGACTACGCCGGTCCGGGCGACCTCGAGGGCGCCTTCATGGCGATCGCCGCCACCGACGCGACGGACGTCAACATCGCCGTGTTCGACGACGCCGAGGCGCGGGCGATGCTCGTCAACGTGGTGGACGTGCCGCCGCTGTGCAACTTCATCCTGCCGGCGATCGTGCGCATCAACCCGCTGGCGATCGCGATCTCCACGGCGGGCGCCTCGCCGGCCCTGGCCAAGCGCATGAAGCGCGAGATCGAAGAGCACTTCGGCGAGCCCTACGCACGCCTGGCGGTGCTGCTCAGCGAGGCCCGGGGGTGGGCGAAGTCCAACCTCCCGACCTACCAGGACCGCAAGGAGTTCTTCGAGACGATCGTCAACGGCGATCCCGACCCGATCGAGCTGCTCGCCGCCGATGACGGGGAGCAGGCGGTGCGGGAGCTGATCGCCCGGGCGCAGCGGGAACGCTCGCCCGAGCTCGCCGGCGCCTGAGGCGCGTGGCGGCGGTAGAGGTCGAGCGGCTCGCTCGGCACTATGGCGAGCGAGAAGCCCTCTCAGACGTATCGCTGACGCTCCAGCAGGGCCAGACGCTGGCCGTGCTCGGGCCCAACGGAGCGGGCAAGACGACCCTGCTGAGGATCCTCGCCTCGCTGCTGCGCCCGCACGGGGGGGACGTGACGGTGCTCGACCGGCGCCTGCCCGGGGAGTCCTGGCAGCTGCGGGGACAGGTGGGGCTGCTGGCCCACGAGCCGATGCTCTACCGCTCGCTCAGCGCCCGCGAGAACCTGGACTTCCACGCTCGCCTGCACGGGGTCGGCCAGGAGCGGGTCACGGGCCTGCTCGGGCAGCTGGGGCTGTCCGATCGGGCGGGCGAGCCGCTGCGGTCGTTCTCGCGCGGGATGGTCCAGCGGGTGGCGATCGCGCGGACCGTCCTGCACGACCCCGAGCTGCTGCTGCTGGACGAGCCCTACGCCAACCTCGACCCCGCCGCGCTGCACCTGGTCGGGCCGCTGATCGGCTGCGACAGCGGCCGCACGCGGGTGCTGTGCAGCCACGACCCCGCCGCCGCGCTGCGGGAGGCCGACGTGGTGCTGGGGCTGCGGGACGGGCGCGTGGCCGTGCAGGGAGCGGCCGCCGACGTCGCGGTCGAGGACCTGGAGGACCTGTACCGGTGAGCGCACAGCCCGAGAGCCAGGTGCCGATCGCCACCGAAAGCCCCCTGGCCGCACCGCTGCCGGCGACCGGCACGGGCGTGCCGACGGTGCCGCTGCGCCGGGTCGTGGGGGCGCTCTTGCGCAAGGAGCTGCTGGTCGAGCTGCGCACGCTGGAGTCGGTCCCGGGGATGTCGCTGTTCGCGCTGTCCACGTTCGTGGTGTTCCACTTCGCCCTGAACCGCAACAGCGTCGAAGGGGACCTGGCCACGGGGGTGCTGTGGGTGACGCTCCTGTTCGCTGCGCTGCTGGGGGTCAACCGGCTGTTCGTGGCCGACGCCGAGGAAGGCGGCCTGGACGGCTTCCTGCTCGCGCCGGTCGACCGCAGCGCGCTGCTGCTCGCCAAGGAGCTCACCCTGCTCGTGCTACCTGGTCGTGCTCGAGCTGGTGGCGGTGCCGGCCTTCGCCCTGCTGCTGTCGGCTGCCGTTCGCCCACGCCCTGCCGGACCTGCTGCTGGTGCTGGCGCTCGCGGACCTCGGGGTGGCGGTCGTCGGCACGCTGGTGCCGGCCCTGGCGGTGCAGACGCGGGCGCGGGATCTGCTGGGTCCGCTGCTGGGCCTGCCGCTGCTGGTGCCGATCGTGATCGGGGCCGCCCGGGCCACCGCGCCGCTGTTGGCTGGCGGGCCACGCCGGGACCCCCGCAGGGCGCTGGCTGGCGATGCTCGCGCTCTATGATCTGATTTTCGGGCTGATCGCCTACGCCGTGTTCGATTTCCTGCTGGAGGACTAGCGACAGACATGTATGGCAGGGGCCTGCGGGCGCTCAGCATCTCGACCGTCGTGGCCGTCGTTGCGGCCCTGACGCTGGTCTTCTTCTACGCGCCGCTGGAAGCCGAACAGGGCTTCCTGCAGAAGATCTTCTACGTGCACGTGCCGCTGGCGATCATCGCCCTGTGCGGCTTCGTGCTCGGCGGCCTGTTCGCGATCGCCCACCTGCGCACCCGCGACCGGCGCTGGGACATGCGCTCCTACGTGGTCATCCACATGAGCCTGATCTTCGCCCTGGCGACCCTGATCACCGGCTCGATCTGGGCCAAGGGCTCGTGGGGGCACTGGTGGGTGTGGAGCGAGCCCACGCTGGTCTCCTTCCTGATCGTGTTCCTGCTGTACGCCACCTACCAGCCGCTGCGCTTCTCGATCGAGGACCCCGAGCGCCAGGCCCGCTACGCGTCGGTGTTCGCGATCACGGCCGGGGCCTTCGTGCCGCTGAACTTCATCGCCGTGCGCCTGAGCACCCATACCTGCACCCGCGGGTGCTGGGCAGCACCTCCAACCTTCCCGGCCCGATGGCGCTCACCTTCCTGGTCTCCCTGATCGCGATGGCGCTGCTGTTCGCGACCCTCTGCAAGTACGAGCTGACCGCCAAGCACGCCCGCTTCCAGCTGCGGGCCCTGCGCCGGCGCCTGGCCGGCGAGCAGGACCAGCACGGCAGACGCCGCCGCAGCGCCGCACCCGAACCCCAGGCCGCGGCGGGCGCGCTCGGCGCCCGCGTGGCCGGCGGAGGAGCCTCGACGTGAGCGCGCTGGTGGTGGCTGAAATCCCGGCCCTGCCGCTGCACACGGCGGGCAAGTACGTGGCGGCGGCCTACATCGTGCTGTTCGCGGTCGTGTTGATCTACGTGGCGATCATGGCGATCCGCCTGAGCCACATCGAGCGCGACCTCGGCGAGCTGCTGGCACTGACGGACGACGAGCAGAGCGGCACGGCCGGCCCCGGCGGTGCGGGTGCCACCGGCCCCGAGCCGCAGGAGTCCGCGACCGCCGCCAGGGAGTCGGCGCCGGCATGAGCGAGCTGCTGGCACTCGGCGTCTCGCACAAGACGGCGCCCGTCGGGCTGCGCGAGCGGCTCTCCTTCGGGGAGAACGAGGCGGTCGAGTTCCTCGGCCGCATGACGGCCACCGAGCAGGTGCGCGAGGCGGTCGTGATCTCGACCTGCAACCGCACCGAGGTCTACCTCGTCGTCGGCGACCCGGTGCAGGCGGAGTCCGAGGTGCTGGGAGCGCTCGCCCGCAGGGCCGGCATCCGCCCCACCGAGCTGGCCGGGGCGATCTACTCGCCGCGCAACTGCGACGCCGCCCGGCAGCTGTTCCGCGTCACCTGTGGCCTGGAGTCGATGATCGTCGGCGAGGCCGAGATCCAGGGCCAGGTCCGCCGGGCCCACGAGCTGGCGATGCGCTGCGGCGCCACGCGGCCCGCTCACCAACCGGCTGTTCGCGGCCGCGATCAGCACCGGCAAGCGGGTGCGCACCGAGACTGCGATCGGCGCCAGCCGCGTGAGCGTGCCGACGGTCGCCGTGGAGCTCGCCCAGCAGCGTGCTCGGCGACCTCGCCGAGCGCCACGTGGTGATCATCGGGGCGGGCGAGACCAGCGAAGCGGACCGCGCGCGCCCTCGCCGACCAGGGCGCCGGCACGATCTTCGTGGCCAACCGCCACGCCGACCGGGCGCTCAGCGTGGCCCAGCGCTTCGGCGGCTCGGTGGTGGGGCTCGAGCAGCTTCCCGAGCAGCTCGTGAAGGCCGACATCGTGGTCGCCTCGACGGCCTCCCCGCACGCCGATCGTCGAGCGTGAGGCGCTGGAGCTGGTGATGGACGAGCGCCGGGGCCGGCCGCTGCTGCTGATCGACATCGCGGTCCCGCGCGACATCGACCCGGCCTGCGCGCGACCTCGACGGCGTGAGCCTGTACGACATCGACGACCTCCAGGCGGTGATCGACGCTCAACCTCTCGTCGCGCGCGGAGGAGACCCCGCGGGCGAACGAGATCGTCGAGGAGGAGATCCGCCGCTTCGCGCGCTGGCTCGGGCCAGCTCGACGCGCTGCCGACCGTGGCCGCGCTGCACGAGCGCGGCGAAAGCATCGTCGAGCAGGTGCTGGCCGAGAACGCCGGGCGCTGGGAGGCCGCCTCCTCGCGCGACCTCGCCGCGCGTCGAAGCGATGCACGAGGGCCGTTGCCGCGCGCCTGCTGCACGAGCCCGACGATCCGCCTGCGCAGCCTCGGCGAGCGAGCAGCAGCCACGCCAGCCTGGAGGTCCTGCGCGAGCTGTTCGGCCTGTCGCGACGATTCGCGACGTCCGAGCGCCCAGCAGCAGGACGACGAGCCAGCCGTCCGCACAGGTGCACGACCTCCGCCGCGCGCCGCGCAGCGCTGATGCGGCTCGGCTACCCGGCGCAGCGCCCTGGCGCTCGCGCAGGCCGAACTGGTGGCACGGGAAGCTGGGCGGGACGTGCGAGCTCGTGCCGATCACCACCGGCGGGGACCGGGGAGCGCCGGCGCAGGACAAGTCGCGCTGGGTCGACGAGCTCGAGCGGGCGCTGCTCGACGGGCCGCGCTCGACCTGGCGGTGCACTCGGCCAAGGACCTGCCCGGCGAGCTGGCCGACGGCCTGCAGCTGGCCGGCGTCGCCGGCCCGCGGCCGCCGCCGAGGACGTGCTGTGCGGCGGCCGGCGGCCTCGACGAGCTCCCGGCCGGGGCCCGCGTCGGGACGAGCAGCATCCGGCGCGATCGCCCAGCTGCGGGCCGCCGCGCGAGGACCTCGAGGTCGATCGAGCTGCGCGGCAACGTCGACACCCGCCTGGCGCGACTCGCCGACGCCGCCCGCGACCTGCACGCGATCGTGCTCGCGCGCGCCGGGCTGCAGCGGCTGGGGCGCGAGCAGAGCGCCGGCGGCGAGCTCGACCCGGAGCGCTTCGTGCCGGCGCCCGGGCAGGGCGCGCTCGCGCTCGAGGTGCGCGCCGGCGACGAGGCCCGCGGCGAGGCGGTCGCGCGCGATCAGCGACCCGGCGGCGTTCGCGTGCCTGCTCGCCGAGCGGGCGCTGGCCCGCGAGCTCGGCGCCGACTGCCACACGCCGCTCGGGGCGTACGCGCGCGCGGCCGGCTGACGGCGGCTGCACGCTGCGCGCCTGGGTCGGCCTGCCCGACGGCTCGGCCTGGGTGACCGACGAGCTCTCCGGCGCGCTGGACGACCGCCGAGGAGCTCGGCCGACGCGTCGCGCGACGGCTGCGCGCGGCCGGGCGCCGCGCGAGCTGCTGCGCGGCGCCGCGGGACGGCGGCGTCGGATGGCCGCTGAGGCGACCGGCCAGGCGACGCGTCTACCTCGTCGGCGCCGGCCCGGGCGACCCCGGCCTGATGACCGCGCGGGCGCTGGAGCTGATCGCCGCCGCCGACGTGATCCTCTACGACCGCCTGATCCCCGACGGCGCGCTCGACGGCGCACGCGCCGGACGCCGAGCTGCTGTTCGTCGGCAAGGAGGGCGGCGGCGCCTCGTGCCGCCAGCAGCAGATCGAGGCAGCTGCTGCGTCGAGCGCGCGCGCGCGGGCCGGACGGTCGTGCGGCTGAAGGGCGGCGACCCGTTCGTGTTCGGGCGCGGCGGCGAGGAGGCGCTCGACGCTGCGCGCCGCGGGCATCCCGTTCGAGGTCGTGCCGGGCGTGACGGCCGGGATCGCGGCTCCCGCCTACGCGGGCATCCCCGTGACCCAGCGCGGCGCTCGCCAGCGCGGTCGCGCTCGTCACCGGCCACGAGGACCCGGCCAAGCCCGAGAGCGCGCTCGACTGGCAGGCGCTGGCGGCCTTCCCGGGCACGCTCGTCGCTCTACATGGGGGTCGCGCCAGCTGCCGCAGATCGCCGCCGCGCTGATCGCCGCCGGGCGCGCCGCCGCCGAGCCGGCCGCGGTGGTCGCAGCGCGGCACCCTGCCCGGCCAGCGCACCGTCGCCGGCGACGCTCGGCGAGATCGCGCGAGCGGTCGGCGCGAGGCGGAGTCCGCGCGCCGGCGATCACGGTCGTCGGGGCCGGTCGCGCGCGCTCGCGCGAGGAGCTCGCCTGGCTCGACGCCCGGCCCGCTGGCCGGGCGCACGGTCGCCGTGACGCGCGCGCGCGCGCAGGCGAGCGGCCTGGCCCGCGCGGCTGCGGGCGCTCGGCGCGCGCGTCGTCGAGGCGCCGGTGATCCGCATCCGCGCCGCTCGCCCGGGTCCGGCCGCTCGACCTCGAGCCGCTACGACCTCGTCTGCCTGACGAGCCCCAACGGCGTGCGAGCTGCTGTTCGAGCGGCTCGCCGCCGCGCGGGCTCGACGCCCGCGCGCTGGCCGGCGCGACGGTCGCCGCGATCGGCCCCGGCACCGCGCGGGCGCTCGCCGAGCACGGGATCCGCGCCGACGTCGTGCCCGAGCGCTTCGTCGCCGAGTCGCTCGTCGAGGCGCTCGAGCCGGCGTGCCGGTCGAGCCGCGCGCTGATCGCGCGGGCCGCGCGAGGCGCGCGACGTGCTCCCCGACGCCCTGCGCGCGCGCGGCGCCGAGGTCGACGTGCTCGCGCCTCTACGAGACCGTGGCCGAGCCGCTCGGCCGAGCGGACGCTCGCCGCCGCTCGCCGGCGCCGACTACATCACCTTCACCTCCTCCTCGACGGTCCGCTTCTTCCTCGCCGCCGCCGGCGGGCGGCCGGCCTCGCGGCCGCCACGCGGCTGGTCTCGATCGGACCCGGTCACGAGCGCGACGCTGCGCGAGCACGGCCTCGAGCCGGACGTCGAGGCCGAGCGCCACGACATCGACGGCGCTGATCGAGGCGCTGCTCGCCGATGCGGCAGCGACCGACCGCGGCCGCGTGAGCGAGCCGCGCCGCTCGATCAGCTTCCTGTCCGACTACGGGCTCGACGACGAGTTCGTCGGCGTCTGCCACGGCGTGATCGCGCGCCGCTGCCCGCGGGCGCGGGTCATCGACCTCGACCACGGGATCCCCCGCCACGACGTGCTCGCCGGCGCGCTCGTCGCTCGCCGCCGCCGCTGCGCTTCCTGCCGGCGGGCGTGCATGCTCGCCGTCGTCGACCCGGGCGTCGGCGAGCGAGCGCCGCGCGCTGGCGCTGCGCAGCGTGCGGGAGGAGCGCCTGTTCGTCGGCCCCGACAACGGCCTGCTGATGGCCGCCGTCGATCGCCTCGGCGGCGTGGCGGAGGCGGTCGAGATCGAGCGTTCCAGCGAGCGCCTGCTGCCGATCTCGAACACCTTCCACGGCCGCGACGTGTTCGCGCCGGTGGCCGGCGCCCTGGCGGCGGGCGAGACGCTGGCGGCCGTCGGCGAGCCCGTGCCGGGGGAGGGGATCGTCCGGCTCGAGCTGCCCGCAGTCCGCGTGTCAGCGGCGACGGGCTGCTCGCCCACGTGATCCACCGCGACACGTTCGGCAACCTGGTCCTCGACGCGACCTCCGCTCAGCTTGCCGAGCTCGACCTCGCCGGCGCCGCGAGCGTGAGCGTCGAGTGCGACGGCCGCCGTCACGAGGCACTGGTGGGCGGCGAGCTTCGCCGACGCAGCCGAGGGAGGACTGCTGCTCTACGAGGACTCCTGGGGGATGCTCGCGCTGGCCGTCAACCGCGGCTCGGCCGCCGAGCTGCTCGGCGGCGAGGAGGGCCGAGAGCTGCGGCTGCGGGCACGATGAGCGCCCCCGCGATCGGCGTTCCGCGGCTGCATCTGCGCCTGACCGACTCGACCAACTCGCGTGCCCGCGAGCTGGCGCTGGCAGGGGCCCCCCACGGGACGATCGTGACCGCCGCCGAGCAGAGCGCCGGGCGGGGGCGGCAGGGACGGACCTGGTCGGCGCCGGCCGGGCAGCTCGCTGCTGCTGTCGGTGGTCCTGCGGGAGCCTCCGCAGATGCTGCCCCTCGCGGCCGCCGTGGCGGTGGCGGAGGTGGTCGGTGAGCGGGCGCAGATCAAGTGGCCCAACGACGTCGTGGTCGAGCAGGACGGGGCGGCCTTCGCGAAGGTCGCGGGGATCCTCGTGGAGGGCCGCCTGCAGGAAGCGTGGGCCGTGTTGGGGATCGGTCTGAACGTGGCCGTGAGGCTCGCGGACCTGCCGCCCGAGCTGCGCGCCGGCGGGGCCCGCCCGGCGGCCACGATGGGGCTCTCGCCGCGGGAGCTGGAGCCCACGCTGGCGAGGCTGCTGGAGGCGCTCGGGCGGCGCCTGGCGGAGCCCGCCGGGGCGACGCTCGAGGCCTGGCGGGCACGCGACGCCCTGCTGGGAAGGGAGATCGCCTGGTCGGGCGGGGGCGGCATCGCCCGCGGCATCGACGGCGAGGGGCGCCTGGTGGTGGAGGACTCGGCCGGCGGGCGCACGGCGCTGGCGGCCGGGGAGGTGCACCTGGGGCGCGTCGGCTGAGCCGGCGGCACTGCACCTTTCGTACGACATCAGGCTAAAGCTCGGGTCCCGCCGTGCCGAAACGACCTACAGCGACCAAAGGCAAGGATGCGGACCTCTCCTCCCATGGCACCCCCCGACGGTCCTTCAGGCCCGTTTTCGAAGCTTCGTGCGCGGATCTCCCGCGGGGCGGGCGGCCAGGCCGGGGCTGGCGTCTCAGTCGGGAATGACCTTGATCGAGGTGCTGATCGCCTCCGTGCTCACGGCGTTCATCGCGATCGGCACCTTCACCGCCTTCGACGCCGCCGGCAAGAGCAGTGCCGACGAGCGCGCGCACGCTCAGGCGACCGTGCTCGTACAGCAGGATCAGGAACGCCTGCGCAGCTTCACGACCACCACTCTCGAGCAGATGGGCACGGTCGAAACCTACCGGGCCGAAAACGGCATGTGCCTCGAAAAGTCGGGCTCCAGCTACTCCTACTTCAACGGCTCGAAAAACACCCTCTACTGCGAAAAGGTCACCGGCTTCGCGGGCAACGCCTACACCGGCGGGGTCTTCACCGTGACCTCGAGCGCGGCTTACGTGGCGGCCGAAAAAGGAGCCGAAAAAGCCACCCTGACGTGCGAAAAATCGGGCGTCTCCGCCAACTATCTGCAGACCAAATCCTCGGTCAAGTGGACCACTCTCGGATCCCGCCCTCCCGTCACCCAGTCCAGCGTGCTCAACGTCCCCTCCAGCTACGTCCTGCTGGTCAAGGTCCTCAACCAGAACAACGAACCGGTGGAAGGCGCGACCGTCTCGGTGACGAGCGGCCCCAGCACGACGACGCCGGCGTCCGGGTGCGTGACCTTTGGCGGCCTCGCCAGCGAAACCGTCGAAGTCTCGGCGACGAAGGGCGCCTGGATCGACTACACGGGGAAATCGCCGACGGCGAAGTCCGGCGTGAAACTGTCGTCAACCGCGGTCACCGAAGTCGAACTCCACCTCGCAGAATCCGGCTCGATCGTCGGCGAATTCGAAAGTAACGGCTCCACCGCCGGAGTCGAAGCTTCGGCCTTCTTCGTACAGCAGACGAAAATCCCGACGCCATCGGACTTCGTCGCCTCCTCCGCCCTGCCCGAACCAAGAATCACGCTCAGCAAACTCTTTCCGTTCGTGAAAACCGTCAAACCGACGCTGGAATACGAACCCTACGTCGTCTACGCCGGCGATTGCGAAGCAAACAATCCCGAAACCGCAGCCGAAGCCGCCGAAAAACTCAAATTCAAAACGGCGATCGTGACGCCGGGGGGCAGCACGAGCGTGAAACTCGAAGTGCCCGAAGTCAAAGTGCGTGTCTACGAAGGCACCGAAGCGGCGAAACTCAGCCCGATCAGCTCCGCCGAATCCGCCTACATCACCAACGAAGCCTGCAAATCCGCCACGGCCCAGAACGGGACCGTCACCTACAAGCACAAAGTCGCGATCAACGCCGAAGGGCGCCTGGAAAACAGATACAAGTACCAGCCCTACGCCAAAGAACTGGTCCTGTGCGTGATCGGGAAACTCAGCACTGGCAAATTCGCCCGCAACACGCTCAAAATCGCCAACACGAAAAAGGCCGGTACGGCCGAACTCTTCCTGTATCTCAAAGGCACGGGCTTCACAGAAAAGTCCAAAGCCAGCGAATTGACGTGTCCGTGACCTCCCAGCCATCGCTCCCCGCTGCGCTCGCCGCCGAGGACGGAATGACCCTGATCGAGGTGCTGATCGCGACGGTCGCCGCGACCGTCGTGATCCTCGCCCTGTTCGCGATTCTCGAGTTCTCCGTCAAGCAGGAGGCTCGCATCACCGAACGCGTGCAGGCGAGCCGCAGCGGGCGCACCGCCCTCGCCAGCATCGTCAACGAGCTCCACTCCAGCTGCGTCGGCTTCGGCACCTACGCGATCCAGGCGCCGAGCACGAAACCGACCAGCCCGCTGAACGAACTCGGGCCCGCGGATCTGTGGTTCATCAGCGCCTACGGCAGCTCCTCGAGCGCCAAGGCGGTCATCGAAAAGGTCTACGAGCACGACGTCCACTGGACCTCGACGGGCAAAAGCAAAACCGGCGAAACCGTCGGCACGCTCACGGACTACCGCTTCGAAAGCACGGCCGGCAGCGGCCCCGCCAGCAAATCGGGCAAGTGGGAATTTCCGGCGCTCGAAACAAAAAACGCCAAAGCCCACGTGCTCGCAACCAACGTGATCCCCGTCACGATCTCGGGGACCTCGACGATCTTCCAGTACTTCAAGTTCACAAGCTCCACCAGCGGTGAACTCACCCAGGTGACCGAAAAAATCCCCAGCGCGGCGACGAAAAACGAAATCGTCAAGGTCGGCATCAACTTCACGGCGACCTCCGAAGCCGGGAACACGACCAAAGGCTACGGCATGGCGCCATTCAGCGATGCCGTCGTACTACGCCTGCAGGCCTCCGAAATAAGCGAAGAAGCGGTGAACGAACCATGCACCTGAGACGCCCCAAGCTTCCCACGTCGTTCGCGCGCGTGCCTCTCCGGGCCGCCGCGCGCGCCGAAGGCGGGTTCGCGATGATCATCGCGCTGGTGATCCTCGTGGTCGCCATGCTGCTGGCGGCCGCGGCCTTCTCTGCGGTGCAGGAAGACACCAAAAACACCCGCACCTACATCGTCCAGCAGAAGGCCTACGCGGCCGCCCAGGCAGGCATCCAGGAGTTCAAATACCAGCTCGGCGCCAACAACAACTTCTGGGCCACGTGCCCGAAAACGTCGGCCCCCACCGCGGTGCCCGGCACCACTGACGAGGAATACACCTACCGCTTCCTGCACTCCGAAAAACACACGCAGAAAGAATGCGAAGAAAAAAAACAGGCCGCGATGATCGAGACGTCGGGCTCCGCGAACGGGACCTTCCGAGTGGAAGCCACGGGTCGCGTCCCCGGTAACTGCGGGGAAAAAGTCCTGACGGAAAAAGGCTTCACCGAAAACGCCAAAAACAAATACTGCACGCGCTCGGTGGTCGCGACGTTCACCCACCCGGGATTCATCAACTACGTGTTCGTGAGCAACTACGAAATCCTCGATCCCGCTGCCCAGACACCCCATCCCAGCGACTGCCAGGAGTATCACACCGAACGGAAAGAAAAAAAAGCACAGAAAAGCGAAGGCGGCGACTGCCAGGAAATCGTGTGGGCGGCCACGGACAAAGTGAAGGGCCCGTTCCACACCAACGACTCTGCCGACATCACCACCGGGGCGACATTCGGCCGCGAAGGCCACAACGACGCGATCGAGATGAACCAGGGCCACTACGGCGGGACGCCGACGTTCAACGGCAACGGCTACACCGAAGAAGCGGGCACCCTGCTTCCGCCGGAAACCGACTCCGAACTGCTCGAATCGGCCGAATCCGGATACAAGCTCAAAGGCAGGACCGAGCTTCAGCTCGAAGAAGGCAGCCCCAACAAACTGAAAGTCACCAAATGGAAAGCCGGCGTGGCCGAAACCGAAACGAAAGCCTTCCCCAGTAACGGCGTGGTCTACGTCGAAGACGGGTCCGGCGGCTGTGGGGCCGGCGAATACACCCCGTTCGGCTCGAAGTACCTGACCGACTCTGAATGCGGCAACGTCTACGTGAAGGGCTCCTACACCGAATCGCTGACGATCGGGGCGGCCAACGACGTGATCGTAATCGGCAACATCACGACCACCGGCGGGGGCGCGGGGGGTGAACCGTCGGGCACGGCCACCCTGGGGCTGATCGCGACCAACTTCGTGCGCGTGTATCACCCCGTCAAAGAAAATGCCTTCGAAGCGAAGATCGAAGCCGGCAAACTCACCGAACTGAAGGAAGTCACCTCGTTTTCGGGGATCACCGTAGGCGCTGAAGTCGAAGGACCGGAAATCACCGCGGGCACGACGATCAAAACGATCAACGAAGCCGCCAAAACGATCACGCTCAACAGTTCGGCCAAAGCGGCACACGCGAAAACCAGATACGCGGCCGTCTGCGAATCGAAAAAAGCGTGCACGAACACCTCCTCGAGCTGCAACGAGGGGAACATGACCAAAGCCGAAACCGAATCGCTCTCGAAAGAACTCTTCGGCCCCGTGACCGAAAACCTGATCGTCGACGCCGCGATCCTGAGCACCAAACACTCCTGGATCGTCGACAACTACCTGTGTGGAACGACCCTGTCGACGCTTACGGTATGGGGGTCGATCGCCCAGTACTGGCGCGGACCGGTCGGCTCGGGGACGCACGGCTTCTCGAGCAAGAACTACAACTACGACGAACGCCTGTCGACCAACCAGCCGCCGAGCTTCCTGTCCCCGACCACCACAGGGGCCTGGAAAGCCGAGCGCGAGACCTCGCCGCCCGAAGAATAGGCGAGGCGCAGCGGAGCGCCTAGAACTCGGCGTCGAGGGGGGCGTAGTCCGCCCCCTCGGCGTGAAAGCCGTTCTGGGAGTCCTCGGAGGTGGCGTTCTGCGAGCCCCGGCGGGAAGGAGCGTGCTTCTCGCCCTTGGCGCGCTTCCCGTTGGCTGAAGCCTCGGCGCTCCGGGCCTTATCGGCCGCGCCGTCCTGCTTGGCTCCCGACGCCCGGGCGCCGTTCGCCGCCCCGGTCTCGTTGACGGAGGTGTCGGCTGCGGTCGTCTTGGCGGCGGTCGCGTCCGGGCCCTGACCCTTGGCACCCTTGCGCCGGCGGCGGCCGTTGCGTGCGCGTCGCTTGGGGAAGTTGCGCAGCAGCTCGCGGGCCAGGGCGGGTGGCTTACGGGCCATCCGCGTGCGGGCGCCCCGCAGGGCCTCCTCGGCCTCCGGGGTGTGGGCGAGGGCGGCCGCGAGCAGGGCCGCGGCGAGCCGGCGATCCTGCTTGCGGGCGGCGTGGATCAGCCGGCGGGCGTTGCGGGCGTGGGCGCCACCGGCGGAGTTGACGAGCAGCCCGAGCAGGCGCTTGGTCTCGGGCCAGCGCTGGACCGCGTACTCCTCGTGGACGTCGCGGGTGTACTCGGCCAGGCGCCAGATCCAGGCGTTGGCCTGGTCGCGGCGGCCGATGCGGCGCTCGACGAGCGCGCGGAGCATGATCTTGGAGGCCTCCTTGCGCTCCTCACGGGGCCACCCGCCGATGATGTCGATCGCCTCATCGAAGGAGTCGGGGTCGCGCAGCGCGGCGATGTCGGCCAGCGCCCGCAGCCGCAGCTGGGGGTTCTTGTTGCGCTGCACGGCGGTGATCAGGAAACGGTTCTTGAGCTCGCCGCTGCGGTCGAAGTGCAGCATCGCCCGCGCCCGGCGCCAGCCGCTGGGTGCCACCCGGGCACCGGCCAGGGCGGCCCACAGGTGCTGCTCGCCGTAGTCGAGGTACTCCACCGCGATCCGCCACAGCTCGCGCTCGAAGACCGCGAACCGGCGCTCCTCCTCCGCGCACACGGGGAGCACCCGGCGCTCCACGCGGACCCGTCGCCCGCGGCCGCGGCGGACGGGGCCGACCACGATCGCCCCGCCGCGGTAGACGTCGCGGTCCAGCAGCGAGTGCAGTGTGACGACGGGGTCGTCGTGCTTGGTGGCGGGGTGGACGAAGTCGACGACCAGGCCCGCCTCCTTGCCCGGGTGGCGGCGGGTGACGCGGCCCACGCGCTGCTGGTAGATGCGCTTGGAGGCCGTCGGGGCGAGGTGCACGCAGACGGTGGCACGGGGGCTGTTCCAGCCCTCGGCCAGCAGCTGGGCGTTGATCAGCACGTCGATCTCGCCGCGCTCGTAGCGCGCCAGGATCCCCACCAGCTCTCGCTTGGGGGTCTCCCCGGAGACGGCCTGGGCCTTGATGCCCTCGGCCCGGAAGGCTTCGGCGAGGTTGTAGGCGTGGCGTACGCCGGCCGCATAGACGACGCCGGGAACGCCGTTGAAGCGGGTCTTGTAGAGGTTGGCGACGGCCAGGTTGAAGGGTTGCTGGTCGAGCAGTTTGGCCAGCTCGTCCTGGTCGAACTCGGTGTCCACCTCGCCCCGGCGCAAAGGCACCTTGGCGATCGTCCTGACGCCCACGCCGGGGGAGATGCGCACGCAGCGCAGGGGCGCGATCACCCCGCGGCGGGCCGCCGCGGCGAGGTCGAAGCGGGACGTCTGGGTGGGGAACAGGTCGGTGACGTGGCGGGCGATGAGGGCGCCCGTGGCGGTCATGCCGATGAAGATCGGACCGGTCCAGTTGCGGATCGCGGCGCTCGTCTTCTCGCCGAGAGCGGTGTGGGCCTCGTCGCAGATGACGATCGTGTAGGCGCTCGAGATCTCGCCGGCGTTGCGTACGAACCACTGGTAGGTCTCGACCGTCACCGGGCCTTTGGCCGAGTCCTCGCCTTTCAGCAGGGGCCGGCTGATGCGTTTCTTGTAGCCACGGTCGCGGAGCTCGCCGAGGAACTGGTCGACGAGGTTGCGCCGGTGCGTGAGGATCAGGATCCCGCCGGTCTGGGAGGCCTCGACGAAGCCGAGCGCGGCCACCGTCTTGCCGGCGCCGGTGGCGTGCTCGAACCAGAAGCGCTTGGCGGCGTTGGGGTCCTCGGGCTGGTCGGCGAGCGACTCCTCCTCTTCCTCGCCCTCCTCGACCCAGTCGCGGGGCTCCTCGCCGTCGGCCGGCTCGGCCTCGTCGACCGGCTCCTCCTCGTCGTCGATCTCGGCGACCGCGAGCAACTCGCCCTCGAGGTCGTCGTCGTCGTCCTCGTCCTCGTCCTCGTCGGGAGCGGCGCGGGCCACGGGGCCGAGGTCGTCGTCCTCGTCGTCCTCGTCGTCGTCGAGCTCGTCCTCGTCGTCGTCGAGCTCCTCGTCCTCCTCGGAGTCCTCCACCGGGGCCGGAGCCTCGGTGGAGCCGTTGGCGGGAGCCGGCTCGTCGAGTCCGAGGATCGCGGCCGAGGCGAGCAGCTCGGGGGATGCAGACCCGTTGGAGCGGCCGTTGCCTCCGGAGATCTTGCGCTGCTCCTCGGCCAGCAGCGCCGTGAGTGTGCCGGAGAGGGCGTCCACCTGGTGGGCGGACAGGACCGTGCCGTCGGTGAGCTTGGGCTCCTCCTCGGAGACGACCCGTTCGAGGCCGAGCAGCAGCGAGAACTCCCTCCTCCAGGCCGTCGAGGGGCTGGTGCGCTTGGGATCCTCCTCGAGCTCGGCCAGGGCCATGTCGAGGGCGCCGCGGCGGGGCGTGCCGGGGGCGAGCGCCTGGGCCGGATCCTCGCCCTCGTGCAGGAAGCGCTCGCGGACGAGCTTTTCCGCCCGCGCGATGTCGGCAGAACTTGGGATCGACGCGGCCCGTGGGGCCGCTGAGGCGGACTCGGCCATTGCGGCAGTGACTTCGAGACTGGAACGCGCTGAAAGTGCGACTTCGGCGCGGCTTGAGTACGCGGCGGCGCCTTCTCGCACCGCCTCCCGGACGCTAACGGTGCGTCCGGCTGTGATGAGGTGAGGATATAACACCCGCAGGCGCCATCCAAGAGGCCTGGACGGCACTGCTCATCTGCGACTCTGTGCGGCGATGAGCATCGGGCGGGTGGCGATCGCGGCTGTGGGCGTGGGACTCGTGGCGCTGGTGGTGGTGGGCCTCGTGCAGCTCGGCAGCTCCCCGGGTGCATCCTCCGCCCCGAAGCTCACGTTGGCGCAGATGCGCTCACAGCTGGCCGGCTCGCCGCGCGCCGCTGGCAAGCCTCCATACCCAGGCCGACGTGCTGCTCGGGGGCGGGATGGCGGCGCTGAAGGCGCGCCTGGCGACGCTCCACGGGCGTCCGGTCGTGATCAACAAGTGGGCCTCCTGGTGCGGACCGTGCCGGGGGGAGTTCGGTGTCTTCCAGCGGGTGTCGGCGAAGGACGGCCGCGAGGTCGCATTCCTCGGGATCGACTCCGAGGACAGCCGCCGCGAAGCGGCTCGCTTCCTGAAATCCGCGCCCGTGAGCTACCCGAGCTACTTCGACCCGAGCGGCAGCATCGGTCTCGCCGTGAGCGACTCGAGCTTCACGCCCGTGACCGTCTTCCACGGAGCCCACGGGGGCCTGTTCATCCATCAGGGGCCGTATCAGAGCGATGCGGAACTGGAACGCGACATCGTCCGCTACGGGCTGGACGCCTGAGAGGCGGGCCTGTGCCGGAACTGCGCATCGATCCCCTCAGCGGGCACCGCACGATCGTCGCCGGCGAGCGATCGAGGCGCCCCGGGGGAGAGCCCCGGTCTGCGCCGGCGGCGCCGATCGACCCGGCCACAGACCCCTTCGCCGAGGGGCACGAGGACCGCACCCCACCCGAGCTGTATGCCCTGCGGGAGGACGGGACGGCGCCCAACTCACCCGGTTGGCGGGTGCGGGTGGTGCCCAACCTCTACCCCGCGCTGTCCCCGGCGGGGCCCGACGGGAGGCCGGGGACGACGGTGATGACGGAGGAACCCAGCGGACGCGGAGGCACGCCACAGGAGCTGTTCATCTCGCTGCCCGCTACCGGTGCCCACGAGGTGATCATCAACGGCCCGGCGCCGGTGACCTCGCTGGCGGAACTCGACCGCGAGCAGGTGGTGGCGGCCGTGGAGACCTGGCGGGAGCGGATGCGGGCCCACGAGCACAGCGCCTACGTGCAACTGATCGTCAACGAGCGGACGGAGGCCGGGGCCTCGCTGCCGCATACCCACGCCCAGCTATACGCGCTGGACTTCGTTCCCGGCGATGTGGCCCGGGAGCGTGAGCGGGCAGCCGCCTACACGACCCGGACGATGGGCTCGAGCCTGCTCGGCGACGTCGTGGCCGAGGAGGTCCGCCGGGCCGAGCGGGTGGTGGCGATCGACGACGAGGCCGTACTGATGGCGCCCTGGGCCTCGCGGCTGCCGTTCCAGCTGATGCTCGCCCCGCGCCGGCCCCGGCCGCGCTTTGAGGAGGGGGGGCCGTCGGGGGCTTCGCTGCTTCACGACGGGCTGTCGCGGCTCGCCCGCCACCTCGGCTCCAGCCCGCCCCTGAACATGTGGGTGCGCACCGCCCCCCGGGGTGCGGAGGACTTCTGCTGGCGGATCGACGTGCTGCCCCGGCTCACCCACCTCGCGGGGCTGGAGCTCTCGACCGGGCTGAACCTCAACATCGTCTCGCCCGAGGACGCCGCGGCGGCGCTGCGGGACGCCTGACGCACAGCTAGGCTGGCGGCCGTCGATGGCGCCCGAGGAACGCTTCGTGCCCCGCTTCGCCGCCGAGCCCCCGCACGAGGGGCTTCCGGGCGGTCGCTGGGAGGAGCGCCTGGAGCGCGAGCTCTTGGGTGCCGCGCTGGCGCTCGGGGCCGAGCAGCCCGAGCTCGGAGAGCCGGAGGGGATCCTCTGGTACCCGGACCGCACCTGGCACGGGCGTACGTACGTGCCAGCCACCGCCCGTACCGCCGGCGGCTTCGAGCTGTTCGGGTACGTCCGCTACCTGCCGGGCGAGGACGGGGGCGAGCCGGGCGAGTTCGCGGCCTGGGTGGATTTCACCGACGAGACCGCCGAGCGCAACCCCGACTGGCGGCTGGACCTCTGTGACGAGGTGATCGGGCGCTGGCGGGGCGAGCAGGGTGCGGTGGCGGCGATGACCCTGATCTGGGGGCACCCGCTCGTGTCCTCCGGCCACATGGCCACGGCCGAGCTGGCGGGCCTGGCCGTGGACCAGTGCGAGCTCCTCGAGGAACGCTTCACGATGATCGCCCCCGACGACTACCGGGGGGACCTGCTGGAGGTCAAGCTGTTCGACTCAAAGAAGCGGGAACTGGCCAGCGAGTCGCTGTATGACGCCGACGAGGACGAGGAGGAACTCGAGCCGTAGGGCGGCCGGTCGGCCCTAGCCGCCGTGTTCCTTCTGCTTGAAGGAGCGTTCTTCGGCCGCTTCTTCAGCCTCCAGCTGGCGGCGTGCGGCGACTTCGCTGGAGTCCTTCGACCTGCGGGCGTGCCTGTGGGTGTGGGCCGCTTTGTGGTGGGTCTTGGTGGTCGTGGACCCGGCGCCCCGAGAGCTCTTGCTCTTGTGCTTGTGTTTGTCCGCCTTCTTGGCCGCCTCTGCAGCCGCAGCCGCCCGGGCCGTGTTGGCCGCCTCCTGTTGCTTCTTCTTGACCTCAGCCTGTTCGGCGGCTTCCTTTGCCTTCTGGTTCGCGCTGGTCTGGGTCGAGCTTTCGGTGGTCTGCTGGGTTTCGGTGGATTCGGGAGTTTCGGCCGAGGCTTCGGCGCCCGCTCCACCGCCGCCACCGCCCCCGCCGGATGATCCGCATCCGGCCAGCGCCAGCAGGGCGAACGCGATCAGCAGGAGATAGCCGGCGCGGCGAAGGCGCGCCCTCGCGGGGGTGCTCGGCATCATTCGATCGTGGCAGTCGGGCTAGGGGGTTTGCGCCGGTTGTTGGTGCCGGAACTCGACTTTTTGGGCGGGGTGCCGCTCGACACGGGGGCTTTCTTGGTGGCCTTGGGAGCGCTGGGGGTCTTGGGCTTGGCGGGGCTCTTCTGTTTGGCCTGGGCGGTCTGCTTGCTGCCCTGGGACTTCTTCTTCGCTTCGGCTTCGGCCTTGGCCTTGGCGGCGGCTTCGAGCTTCTTGACCTTTTCGGCGGCTTCCTTTTCTTTCTTCTTGGCCTGCTTCTCAGCGTCTTCTTCGCGCTTCTTGGCTTTCTGGGTGGCTTCCTTTTCTCTTTTCGAGGCGTTGCTTTCGGCGGCTTCTTCACGCTCCTTGGCTTCCAGGGCGGTCAGGACTTCGCGATCCTTGCTGGCTTCGTCGTTTTCGGCCCGCTTCTGTTCGGCTTCTTCGGCACGTTCGGCCGCGGAGGTGGTGGCGGCCGAGTGGCCGGAGCGGTTCTTGAGCTTGGCCCCGCATCCGGTTCCGGCACCGAGGAGGGCCACCGCCAGCACCACTCCGAGGAGCGGTCTGATTCGGGGAGAGCCGGCCGACGTCCGCGCGCCGGCATCACCCGAGCAGAGCAACCGACGCCACATGAAACTCAAGCTACCAGCAGGTCTTGGGACCCTCAAGGTGCGAACGGAGCGATTCGCGGGCCCCGGGGAGGTGCAACGGACTAGACTTTGCGCTGCAGGGCGGGGGAGAGGGCGACCAGATCGTGTGGCTGGCGACTAAAGGACCCCCCTGTGTGACGCCGGCGTGGGGCCGGAGAAGAGACACCCGAGGGAGGCAAGAGATGCGGTTGACGGGGCTGAGGTTGAGGGGCGTGGCGCTGGCGGCGATCGCATGCGGGGCCTGTGCCCTGCTCGGCGTCCCGAGCGGCGCGATGGCGTCCTCGACGCTGAAGACGACGTGGATGAAGGGCGCCAAGGCGCCCGGGACCCCGAAGACGTTCGACAAGGTGGGGGTCATCAAGATCGGCAGCAAGAAGGCGAAGAATGTGCTCGTGATCGAGCCCGGCACCTCGGGCGGCGGGGCCTACTTCGTACAGCTCGCCAAGTGGCTCAACGAACTTGCGCCCGAATGGCAGGTGTGGGCGGTGGAACGCCGGGAGAACCTGCTGGAGGAACAGAAGGAGATCGACAAGTTCAAGCAGGGCAAGGTGACCGGACCGGAATTCTTCCGGTACTACCTTGGATACCTAGGCGAAAAAGAACCGCCCAAGAAGCACTATCAGCCGGTCACCGAAGCCGAAGCCGAAAAGGACGGAGGCCGGGAATGGGGGATGGCCGTGGCGGTCGAAGACCTGCATGTGGTCATCGAAGACGCGAAAAAGCTCAAGGGGAAAGTCGTGCTTGCGGGCCACTCCCTGGGCGGCTCGGTCGTAACCGCCTACGCGACCTGGGACTTTGGCGGCAAACCCGGCGCCGAAGGGCTTTCGGGGCTCGTGTTCATCGACGGGGGCTCGAGTCCCACGCCGATCAGCGGCGAAGAAGCCGAAAAAAAACTGGCGGCCATCTCACCCAAGCACCCGTGGCTCGCGTTCGGAGGGATCCCGTCGCCCGACCTCGGTTTGTTCTCGCTCACGGGGGCAGCCCTCGCCGCTTTTGAACCGACCAAGGAATCCCAGGAGCAGTCCTTCCCGCTCCTGCCCGCGTCCCTCCGCCCCAAGAACTCCAAAGGCGAAGTCGTCAGCGCGACGAACGAAGCCACCTTCGGCTACGGGGTGAACGTCGGGACCTCGCCACCGAACCTGGCCGCAGCCCAGGTGCACGCCGGGGCAGGCTTGGTCGAACAGGGTGCCGGTGAACCGTACGCGTGGGACGGGACGGGGGCCATCACCCCGATCGAGCGCTACGCGCAGATGCTCTCCGGAGCGGGGGTCAAGGAAGCCGACGGCAGCGAGTGGTACTTCCCGGAAAGGCTCACGCTGGACACGGGAGCGGTGGGTAACGGCATCAACAACCCCGCCCAGGCGGTTCTCGGCGAGCACGCCATCCACGGAACGGAACTGCCGACCTCGCTGCACATCCTCGCGATCAACTCCGAACTCGACAAACTGTTCGGGGGTGGCTTCACGACGTTGAACTTCGCCCAAGACCTGGCGGAACAGTCACACATCCCATTGGGGCAGGTGACGCTCATCAACGAGGAAGAAACCTACGCCCACAACGACCCCAACGGTGCCTACCCGACCAACGCCTTCGTGGAAGCGCTGGTGCCGTTCCTGAAAGGCGCCTGAGTAGATCCCCCGCACGGGCGGCTGCCGAGGGGTGGCCGCCCGTGAGCCCGACCATGACCCCGCCGAGGCCCTACGCCCCGGCGGGTTGGGCCTCGGTCATCGCAGGGCCCGCGCCGGCGAGCTCATTGGAGACGCGCGCGGCGCTCGCCTCGGCTCGGCGGGTCGTACTGGCGAGACCGAGCACCAGAACCGCCACGCCGCAGCCGGCCACGATCCACCAGCCCGGCTCGGCCCCGGAGATGAAGCTCCGACCAACGAGTCCGCTGGCGCCGACGGCGATCGCGCCCGAGACGGCTACCCCCAGGGTCTGGCCGACCTGGCGGGAGGTGGACGCGACGGCGGCCGCCACCCCGGCCTGGGCTGCCGGCATTCCGATGATCGCGGTGTTCGTGATGGGTGGGTTGACCATCCCGAATCCCGCGCCGAACAGCAGGTAGGCGGGCAACAGCTCAGCCAGGGGCGTGGTGCGTGTGATGGAGCTCATCAAGGCGCCGCCGAGGGCAAGCCCGATGCCCCCGAGGAGCAGGCCGATGCGCGGCCCGCGGCGCCCGAGGATCCGTCCCGACAGGGGCGAGAAGACGAGCGTGCAGGCCGCGATCGGCAGCGTCAGCAGCCCCGCGTGAAGCGCCGATAGTCCCCTCGCCTCCTGCAGGTAGAGGGTGTTGAGCAGCAGGAAGGCTCCCAGCGCCGCGAACGCCAGGACCGCGATCGCGCTGGCGCTCGAGAACGGGACGCTGCGGAAAAAGCGCAGTTCCAGCAGTGGCTCGGTGCGGCGACGCTCATAGGGGATCAGAGCCACCAGCGAGAGCACCGAGAGGGCGAACAGTGCGAGCGTCTGGGCCGAGGTCCACCCCGCTTTGGGGGCCGCGATGATCGCGTACGTGACGGAGGCGAGCATCACGATCACCAGCACCTGGCCCACCGGGTCCAGCCGCCGGGGATGAGGGGCTCGTGACTCCGGAACGAACCGCATCGCCAGGAGGAAGGCGACGATCCCGATCGGAACGTTGATCCAGAAGATCGAGCGCCACCCGACGTCGTCGACCAGCAGGCCGCCGAGGACGGGCCCGAGCGCGAGGCTGATGCCCACCGTGGCGCCCCACACGCCGATCGCCTGGGCCCGCTCTCGCGGATCGGTGAAGACGTTGCGGATGATCCCCATCGCCACGGGGTTGAGCATCGAGCCTCCGACCGCCTGCAGCATGCGGAAGGCGATCAGCAGCCCGAGTGTGGTGGCCACGCTGCAGAGCAGAGACGCCACCGTGAAGATCACGAGTCCGGCCTGGAACACGCGCCGGCGGCCGAGCCGGTCCCCGGTCGAGCCCCCGAGGATCAGGAGGCTCGCGAGCACGAGCGTGTAGGCATCGACGATCCACTGGAGGCCGGCAACGCCGGTGTGGAGCTCCCGCCCGATCGAAGGCAGGGCGACGTTGACGATCGTGCTGTCGAGCCCGACGATCAGCAGGCTCATGCAGCAGATGCCGAGGATCAGCCGTCGGCGGGCCCGGTCCGGCCCGGGCGCCGCTGATCCTGACCGAGAAGCGTCCACTACCCCCTAGTTTGCCCGCTCGCCGGGGATTGTCCGGGGGAGGGCCCGGGGCCGAACCCCCGATTCGCCGAGCCGCTCGCCGACCGGATCAGTATCTGAACGCCGCGGCAAAGGCGGACGCTTTGCTCAGGCTTTCGTTCTTGACCTTCACCTCGACGTATTCGCCGGCGGCAAGCGAGACCGTGTGTGTATCGTCGCTGCAGGTAGTACCGGTCACGGCGCATTTAAGTTCTGTCGCGATCCCGTTCTTGAGGACGGTCGCGGTGTACGCGATCGATTCGCTGGAGTCGACCCTGAGGTTTTTGATCGACATGCCGCCCGTGGGTACCGGTCCGAATACGAGGCCCGTCGCGTTGGCCGCAAAGCCGGTCGTGATGCATCCGCCTTTGGTGCCGAGGTTCGACAGGGTCAGACATTCTTCTTTCCCGAGGGCCAACGTGCCTTTGGTACCCCAGGTCACGAGCGCTGCCGTGGTGCCTTCTTTGCCTTCTTTGCCTTCTTTGCCTTCGGCGCCTTCGGCCCCGGTGGCACCCGACACGCCTTTTTCGCCTTTTTCGCCTTTTTCTCCGGTCGTGCCTTTTTCGCCTTTTTCTCCGGTCGCGCCTTTTTCGCCCTTTTCGGAGATCACATCCCAGAACGTCGGGGAGGTAGACGGTTTGTTGCCTTTGTTAGCCGCTTTGATCGACACGTAGCTCGTGCCGCTTTCACGGACGGCGTCACCTTTCGCGTATTCGGTCCCGGAAACCCATTCCCCGCGCCAGGTCATTTCGCCCGTGGCCCCTGTTGCGCCTGTTGCCCCGGTAGCGCCTTTTTCGCCTGTGGCCCCAGTCGTACCTTTTTCGCCTTTTTCGCCAGTGGTTCCCGAGACGCCTTTTTCGCCTTTTTCGCCTTTTTCGCCGTTCGCGCCCGTTTCGCCTTTCACGCCCTGGGTGCCTTTTTCAGCAAGGACTTCCCAGAACGTCGGGGCCGTCGCAGGTTTGTTGCCTTTGTTCGCCGCTTTGATCGACACGTAGCTCGTGCCGCTTTCCCGGACAGCATCCCCTTTCGCGTATTCCGTCCCTGAGGCCCATTCCCCGCGCCAGTTCACTTCACCGCGTTCGCCTTTTTCGCCGGTGGCTCCGGTTTTGCCTTCAGCGCCAGTCGCGCCCGTTTTGCCTTCCGCGCCTGTGGCACCGGTTTTGCCTTCAGCGCCTGTGGCACCCGTTTTGCCTTCAGCTCCCGTGGCTCCCGTAGCACCGGTTTTGCCTTCAGCGCCGGTGGCCCCCGTTTTGCCTTCAGCTCCCGCGGCTCCGGTTTTCCCTTCAGCACCAGTCGCGCCGGTAGCCCCGGTTTTGCCTTCCGCTCCGGTCGCGCCCGTTTCGCCTTTGACCCCCTGCGCACCCGTTTCGCCTTTCGCGCCCGTCGCGCCCGTTTTGCCTTCAGCGCCCGTGGCTCCGGTTTTGCCTTCCGCGCCAGTCGCGCCAGTTTTCCCTTCAGCGCCAGTCGCGCCCGTGGCGCCCGTTTTGCCTTCCGCGCCAGTCGCGCCCGTAGCACCGGTTTTGCCTTCCGCGCCAGTCGCGCCAGTTTTGCCTTCCGCGCCAGTCGCGCCAGTTTTGCCTTCCGCGCCGGCCGCACCCGTTTCGCCTTTGACGCCCTGCGCACCCGTTTCGCCTTTCGCGCCCGTAGCACCGGTTTTGCCTTCAGCGCCAGTCGCGCCAGTTTTCCCTTCAGCGCCAGTCGCGCCCGTAGCACCGGTTTTGCCTTCAGCGCCGGTGGCGCCCGTAGCACCGGTTTTGCCTTCAGCGCCGGTGGCGCCCGTTTTGCCTTCAGCGCCGGTGGCGCCCGTTTTGCCTTCAGCGCCGGTGGCGCCCGTTTTGCCTTCAGCGCCGGTGGCGCCCGTTTTGCCTTCAGCTCCGGTTTTCCCTTCAGCGCCAGTCGCGCCGGTAGCCCCGGCTTTGCCTTCCGCTCCGGTCGCGCCCGTTTCGCCTTTGACCCCCTGCGCACCCGTTTCGCCTTTCGCGCCCGTCGCGCCCGTTTTGCCTTCAGCGCCCGTAGCTCCGGTTTTGCCTTCCGCGCCAGTAGCGCCAGTTTTCCCTTCAGCGCCAGTCGCGCCCGTGGCGCCCGTTTTGCCTTCCGCGCCAGTTGCACCCGTAGCCCCGGTTTTGCCTTCAGCGCCAGTCGCGCCCGCTTTGCCTTCCGCGCCGGCCGCACCCGTTTCGCCTTTGACGCCCTGCGCACCCGTTTCGCCTTTCGCGCCCGTAGCACCGGTTTTGCCTTCAGCGCCAGTCGCGCCAGTTTTCCCTTCAGCGCCGGTCGCGCCCGTGGCGCCCGTTTTGCCTTCCGCGCCCGTAGCTCCGGTTTTGCCTTCCGCGCCAGTCGCGCCCGTAGCCCCGGTTTTGCCTTCAGCGCCCGCCGCTCCGGTCGCGCCCGTTTTGCCTTCCGCGCCAGTCGCGCCCGTAGCCCCGGTTTTGCCTTCAGCGCCCGCCGCTCCGGTCGCGCCCGTTTTGCCTTCCGCGCCAGTCGCGCCCGTAGCCCCGGTTTTGCCTTCAGCGCCCGCCGCTCCGGTCGCGCCCGTTTTGCCTTCCGCGCCAGTCGCGCCCGTGGCCCCGGTTTTGCCTTCAGCGCCCGCCGCGCCCGTTTCGCCTTTGACGCCCTGCGCACCCGTTTCGCCTTTCGAGCCCGTAGCGCCCGTTTCGCCTTTCGCGCCCGTAGCGCCCGTTTTGCCTTCAGCACCCGTGGCGCCCGTAGCTCCGGTTTTGCCTTCAGCACCAGTCGCGCCAGTTTTCCCTTCAGCGCCAGTCGCGCCCGTAGCGCCCGTTTTGCCTTCAGCACCCGTAGCACCGGTTTTCCCTTCAGCGCCAGTCGCGCCCGTTTCGCCTTTGACGCCCTGCGCACCCGTTTCGCCTTTCGCGCCCGTCGCGCCAGTTTTCCCTTCAGCGCCAGTCGCGCCCGTAGCGCCCGTTTTCCCTTCAGCACCCGTGGCCCCCGTAGCTCCGGCTTTGCCTTCCGCGCCCGTAGCACCGGTTTTCCCTTCAGCGCCGGTCGCGCCCGTTTCGCCTTTCGCGCCCGTCGCGCCCGTTTTGCCTTCAGCGCCAGTCGCCCCGGTCGCTCCTGTGGGCCCCGTCGCGCCCGTTACGCCCTGGATGCCCTGTTCGCCGCGTTCTCCCGTGGCGCCCACCGAGCCCGTCGCGCCAGCTTCGCCTCGGGTGCCCGTAGCGCCTCTTTCGCCCGTCGCGCCAGCTTCGCCTCGTTCGCCCGCGGCGCCCGTAGCGCCTTTTTCGCCTGTCGCCCCGGTCGCACCCGTTTCGCCCGTGGCGCCGGTTTCGCCTTTGACGCCCTGAAGCCCCTGTTCGCCGGTGGCGCCCTTTTCGCCAGTCGGCCCGGCTTCGCCCTGTTCGCCCCTTTCGCCGGTTGCACCCTTCGCTCCCGTCGCCCCGGTTTCCCCGGTTCCGCCCTGTTCGCCCGTCGCGCCCGTGGCGCCGGTCGTGCCTTTTTCGCCAGTGGTCCCGGTTTCGCCGCGTTCGCCGGTCGAACCCTTTTCGCCTTCGGCACCTTGGCTGCCTTGTTCGCCGGTCGCACCGCGTTCGCCGGTCGCACCCGCTTCGCCATGTTCCCCCGTCGCGCCCGTGTGCCCTTCGGGGCCGGTCGCCCCTGTCGGGCCGGTCGCCCCGGTCACACCCTGAAGACCCCGTTCGCCTTGTTCGCCCGTGGCGCCGGCGAGGCCCGCTTCGCCGGTGGCCCCCGTCGCTCCGGTTGCGCCCCGTTCGCCTGCCGGACCTGTTTCCCCGCGTTCGCCCTGTGCGCCGGTGGGGCCCGTCGCGCCGTCTTTGCCGTTGGCCCCGTTTTCACCGTTCGCGCCGTTTTTGCCGTTTTTGCCGTTTTCGCCTCTTTCGCCTTCCGGTCCTTCGGCACCGGTTGCTCCGGTCGGACCTGTCGCGCCGGTCACGCCCTGGATCCCCTGTTCGCCGCGCGCGCCGGTCGAGCCCACCGGACCAGCTTCGCCACGTTCCCCCTGAGCGCCGGTTGCTCCCGTCGCCCCGGCTTCACCCGTCGCGCCTTCAGACCCCTGTTTGCCTTCGGGCCCCTGTTTGCCTTCGGGCCCCTGTTTGCCTTCGGGCCCCTGTTTGCCTTCGGGCCCCTGTTTGCCTTCGGGCCCCTGTTTGCCTTCGGGCCCCTGTTTGCCTTCGGGCCCCTGTTTGCCTTCGGGCCCCTGTTTGCCTTCGGGCCCCTGTTTGCCTTCGGGCCCCTGTTTGCCTTCGGCACCTCGTTCCCCTTCAGCGCCCGTCGCGCCGGCTTCGCCGTCTTTGCCGGCTTCGCCCGTGGCGCCAGCGGGTCCTTCGGGTCCGGTCGCACCGCTCGGCCCGGTGGCGCCGGTCACGCCCTGGAGGCCCCGTTCGCCCCGTTCCCCCGTCGCCCCGGTACCACCCGCGGAGCCGGTTTCCCCGCGTTCGCCCTGGGAACCGGTGGGGCCGGTGGGGCCGGGCTGGCCGCGTTCTCCTTCACGGCCTTGTTCACCCTGCGGCCCCGTTGCTCCCGTGGCTCCAACTTCTCCGCGGACGCCTCGAGCGCCTTCGCTGCCCGCGGGACCCGTGGCCCCCGCCGAACCTTCCGGACCAGGAGCACCCGTTTGGCCCTGCACCCCTTGGAGCCCGGGGGAGCCCGGAGAGCCGCCGGGGCCTGCCGGGCCGGCCGGCCCCTGCGGGCCCGCGGCTCCCTGGGTGCCCGACGCTCCCTTAGGTCCCGGGGCGTTGAGGGTGACCTTGGTTTCGCCCTTCTTGCACTTCGCGCTGCTCGAGACGGCCTTTACGGAGCCGGTCTTCGTATTCGTGCACGCGTAGACCGGGGCGGCCGCAGTCGCGGCCGGCGCGCCGGCCATCAGGACGGCCGAAAGGGAAGCGCTCAGCGCGAGCGTGAATGCTTTTACGGACTGGTACCTGAACATGAAGACTTCGCGACAACGGCCGACCGCCGAAATGGCTCCTTGCGTCAACCGTCGTCCCCCTTGACTTTCTTGTCGTCATCGGCATTCGGGGGGTTCGTCTTGATCCCTTCCCGGTCAATCGGACCATCCCCCTGGACGTTCCGTCGATGCGGGTGCCTGGATCAGACGTCGAGATTGGCCGTGAGACCGCGTTTTTCCGGCCGTTAGAGGGAGCAGCGCGCCGAAGCCACTCGACGAATGGTCGATTGCCCGAAAGGGACGATGTCGGTGTCGTTCCTCTGGACGATGCCGCCTGTAGGCTGGAGGCGGCCGATGCCAAGCCCGCCCTCCGCCTCCCAGCGTGAGCCCGCTCCTTCGGTTCAAGAGCCCGCGCCTCCACCGGCGGCCGAGGCCCGCGGCGACCGGCTGCTTCCGTGGATTGCGGCCGAGCGGGCCGTGAGGGCCGTACTGCTGGCGGCCGTGGGGATCGTCCTGCTGACCCATCTGCAC
The DNA here is from genome assembly GCA_963758055.1 of uncultured Solirubrobacteraceae bacterium. Taxonomy (GTDB): domain Bacteria; phylum Actinomycetota; class Thermoleophilia; order Solirubrobacterales; family Solirubrobacteraceae; genus Palsa-744. The sequence continues at coordinate 573,167 of CAVWTU010000011.1, read as the reverse complement.
GAGAACTGGGCCAGCGATGTCACCGACGTGGCCCGGAAAGGCGGCCTCAACCCGAAAGACAACTGGATCCAGCGGCTGTTCCATGACGCCGCCAAACTCAACGCCAGCAAAGCGTTCCTGTTCGGGATCGTCGCCCTCGCGTACGCTGCGCTGGAGGGCACCGAGGCCTACGGCCTGTGGAATCGGCGTCGGTGGGCCGAGTGGCTCACCGTACTGGCCACCTCGCTGTTGCTGATCCCCGAGGTGTGGGAGCTGACGAAAAGCGCCACCGTTCTGAAGGTGGGCGCCCTGGTGGTCAACGTGGCGATCGTGGCGTACCTGCTTGTGCGTCTGCGGGCGCCGTCGGCACCGGTGGCCGACAGCTGATCTCCCGGGTCCGGTCAGGGTACGCAGAGGCGGGTCTTCCGCGGGCGGCGCCTACCCGTATCAAGCCGCGGTGGAGGGGGGCGGACGCTGGCCCCCGTGCCGCGCCCGCCCCGCCTTCGCCAACCAGTGAGGGGAACCGGTCGGTTGGCGCAACTATCGCGCTGCCGGTGCCCTGCCCGCAATCCAGTTCTGGACATAGCCCACCCCCAGTTTCGGCGCGCCGTCTCCGGCCGCCGGCACGACAGCGCCGGCACCGGTCGCGATGCCGGCAGGGTGAATTGAGGTCTGAGCGCGGGCGCCCGCGCGACTCGAGCCGTGCGGGCGTTGGCTGCCGGAGCGTCAGCCGGGCAGCAGGGTTCGCACACGAGCGGGCGGGAGACTCGACCGCCGGGCAGTCGCCAAGGCCACGACGGCGCGGGAGCGGTCCGCCCGCCCCCTGCCGTCAGGCGATCCGAGCCTCTGTGCTCTCCGCGTCGTGGATCGCCCACGTGAGTCTCTCGACGAGCTGGGCGGCGGCGTGGTCGGTGCTCAGATGGACCGAGCGCACATCCTCGTCGAAGAGCACCGGGGGCGCCCCGGAGGAGCGGTCAGGATCGGTGGTGACGATGATCCGTGGCATGGCTGATCCTTTCGGGTCTCGGGCGGAAGGAACGGGCCTCCGTCAGCTTGTGGCAAGAGGCTGCCAGCTCGGCTCACGGACTTCATGGGCCGCCGGGACAAGATTCCGGCGGGCGTGTTGGACAACGGACACAAGGACACCGACCGGGGACCGGCGCCCAACGGCCGATCCCCGTCCGGTCGATCCCAGCTAGGCGCTTGCCAGCGCTACTTCTTCCGCTTTGACCGCCTGCGCGGCGCTCGTTTCCGCGGCCACGGCTTTGCTCAGTCCTTCTTCGGCCTGTTCGATCGCCGGCTTGGCGGAGGGGTCGGCCTTGATGACTTCTTCGAGCTTTTCTTCCGCGGCCTTCGTCGCAGCCTTCGCTTCCGCTTCGGCTTTGTCGGCCTGCGTCAGGACAGCTTCGGCGGTGGGAACCTTGGCGAGCGCCGCCGCCTCGGCCGCCTGCGCTTCCTTCTGGTGTTTTTCCGCCAGGCCGATGTTTCCGTGCGCGGTTTTTACGGCTTGGATTTCGCGCTGGATGTTTTCTTCGGCCGTTTTGATGATTTCGATGTCTTCGAGCACGAACGATTCGTAGAATTCAATTTCTTCTTTGTCTTCTCTAGCTTCTTCTTCCCAGAATTCCACTTCTTCTTCTTCGGTTTCGACGAGTGCCAGGTCTGTCGCGACTTCTTCTTTCCACTTCTGGTCCGTCGGATGCTTGACAAGTTCGGCTTCCGCTTTCACCAGTTTTTCCTTGTCCCGCTGGAGGGCTTTTTCGGCCGCCGTATGTTTCTGTTCGGCCTTGTGGAGTTCAGGCAGGTATTCGTGTTCGACTTCTTCCAGTTCTGCTTTTTCTTCCTTTAGTTCATTCTTGTCCTGGGGAAGTTCTTCTTCGAGCGCTTCGAGGTTGTTTGCGGCAGTTTCTTCCGCTTCCAGAGCTTTTTCACCTTCGGCTACCGCAATACCGACCTCTTCGGCCGCCTTTTCGACTTCTGCTTTGGCTTTCGTCAAAGCGGCTTTCGCCTGCTGGTCCGCGTTCTCGGCCGTGGCTTCGGCTTCTTTGGCTTTTGCGAGCGCGGCTTCAGCTTCGATCAGTGGTTTGCCTGTGTTCCTGGCGACTCCGAGTGCCACTCCGGCCGCGACGGTCTTGGCTTCGGCTTCTGCGAGCGCTTTCTTGAGACGCGTCAGTTCTTTTGATTCCCCCACCGTCGCCGTGAGTTCGTTGGACGCTTTTTCTTTCCCGGCCGACGCCACGTCGGCGACGTTGACGTAGGAGGGGACGTCCGAAGGGTGCGCCTTGTGGGTGCAGGTGTAGGTGGCGGTGGCGCCGACGCCGACCGGCTGTTCACCGGCGGGCTGGACGTTCGTGCACTCGGCTTTGGGCACCGACACCGTGAGGTTGGTGTTCCCCGTGTTCGTGACCACGATCTGGTATTCCAGCGTTTCGCCGGCTTCGGCGATCACCGTGGTCTTGGTGTAGGCGCTCTGTCCTTTCACCCGCTGCTCGGCTGCGACTTCAAAATTCGGTGCTGCTGCCGGCGTCGTGCTTTCGGGCCCCGAAGGGATGATCGCCGGGAGCGCCGGCGGCGGGACCGGCGCAGTGGGCGGGGTCACCGTCGTCGTCCCGAGGGTCCCTGATTTGCTCTGTCCGTTCGCGGGCTTGACCTGGTACCAGGTCAGCTTGCGTTCATGCTTGGCACACTTGGTGCTGCGGGACACGAGCCGCTCGCTCCCGGAGCCGCTCTTGCAGGTGTAGATCGCGCTCGTCTTCGGCGACGGGACCGCGCTCTGCCACGCGGTTTTCGTTTCGCCGCTCTTGCACTTCCCACCGTGAGCCAAGCTCGCCTTGCCGCCGTGCTTCTGACAGGTGATGATCTGAGACCCGGACGCCACGGCGGAGACCGGCATCACAGCCGCCGAGGACAGGCCGAGAGCTGCAACCGCCATCAGCGGTGCGAAGACACGATTGGCAGACACTTGCTTTTCCCTCCTTGAAAAAACGCTGGCTCGCCCCGCCGAGATGACGCGACTTTCGCGGAATCCGCCCCGCATTCCGCCGCTGGATCGTACAGGCTCACGATCGATCGCGCGACAGTTTCGAAGCGATGCCAGGGATATTTCAAAGGCAGGTGGACGACCGGTGCCAGGCGGTTCGGGCCGGGGTGCCCGCAGATGCGCCGCCGCCGGGTGCTCCCACCTGCCGGAGGCTGTGTGCGGCGCGAGGGCCGGTCCGGCAGACTTATCGGCGATGGCGCTTCCTTCGACAGGCACCGGCCGCGCTCTTCTGGGCGCCCGGACCGCGCTCGGCGTCTCCACGCTGCTCGCCCCGCGACTGGCCGGACAGGCGTTCTTCCTGAATCCCGAGGAGAACCCCCAGCTCCCGGTGCTCGGGCGCATGTGGGGCATCCGTAACCTCGCCTTGGCGGCGGGGATGTACGGCGCCAGTGGCGCCAGCCGGGCGCGCTGGTGGCGGCTGCAGGTGGCCGTCGACGCGCTCGACTTGGCCGTGATCGTGGCCGAGTGGCGACGGGGAGCCGTACCGGGACCGGCTGCCGGCCTGATGGGGGGCACGGCGCTGCTCGCAACAGCGCTCGGGGCAGCGTCCGTCGGAGCCGAGGCTTCATAGCGGCCCCGAAGAGCAGCACGGGCCCGTCCGCGATCTGGCTGGGCCACGGCGCCTCGGGAGGGCCCGAGACGATGAAGCCGTACCTCAACGGGCTCACCGGGCGGGGCCTGGAGGCACATGCCTTGCGGCTGCCACGGGGGTCGGCCGAGAGGGCCATGCAACCGCTTCGCGAGCAGCTTGGCGGCCGACTCGAGCGGTCGGTTATCGGCGGCCATTCCTTCGGCGGCCGGGTCGCGAGCCTCGTCGCCGCCGAGACCGCGCCGGCGGGACTCGTCCTGCTCAGCTATCCCCTGCATCGCCCCGGCCACCCCGAGGAGCTGCGGATGGGCCACTGGCCCGAGATCGAATGCCCGGTGCTGGTGCTGTCGGGCGACCGCGACCAGTTCGCGCGCATCGATTTGCTGCGCGGGGCAGTCGAGGCGCTGCCCTCCGCGGAACTGCACATCTACCCGGGCCTCCGCCACGGCCTCACGTCGGTCGCCGGCGACGTCGTGGAGCGGATCGCCGAGTTCGCCGGCGGGTTGGCTCAGACGGAGCCGAGCACCCGCTCACGCCGCTGACGGCGCCAGAAGCGCCCGCCCGTCACGACGGCGGCGTGAAGCAGCGCTATTCCGTGGCCAGCGCTGCTTCCGCAGCTTTGACTTCCTGAGCCGCCTGCGACTGAGCCGCTTCGGCCGCGGCAAGAACTTCTTCAGCGTGTTTGGTCGCGGCCTTCAGCGCCGCTTCTTCACCCTGGACTTTTTCGAGGGCTTCTTCGGCCGCCGCCGTGTGAGCCTGGGCTTCCAGCTCGCCCGCTTGGTCTTCTGCGATCGCTTTTTCGTCGGCTGAGATCTTCGCGGCGGCGGCCTTTTCCGCGGTTTCGGCTTCGTGGAAGGCTTGTTCCGCTTCCAGTGCCGTTGTGCTTTCTTCTTGTACTACAAGCCTCACTCCCGCGAGTTCTTCTTCGAGTTCTCCGATAACTTCCTTGAGAAATTCGATGTATTCCTTGTCTTCTTTGGCTTCTTTTTCGAGTTCTGCTTTCAGAGTTTTTGACGGTTTCAGTTTGAGTTCGTGTTCGACCTGTGCGAGTTCGACTTCGACCTGTGCGAGTTCCACTTCGACAGAGCCGATTTCTTCCTCATAGGCGCCAGCAATGAATTCGTAGATTTCGACAAGTTCCTGGGCGTTGTTGAGTTTGGTTAGCGCTTCTTCAGTCTTGGTCGGCAACGGTTCGTATGCCGCTTCGTCTTTGGGCAGCGCTTCTTCGGCCGCGTGAAGCGCGGCTTCCGCTTCCTGTTCGGCCTTTTCGTCGTCTGCGACCGCTTGTTCGGCCTTGGCGATCCCTTCTTCGGCCGTCTTGGCCGTTGTTAGGGCTGCTTTCGCGCCGGAGGTGCTCGCGATGGCTTCCGAGAGCTTTGTCTTCAGCGCGGCCAGGCCCTTTGATTCGCTCACCTGAGCCACGACTTTGTTCGACGCCACTTCTTTGCCTGCCGCCGAGGCACTGGCCACGTTGCCGTAGCTCCCTATGTCCAACAGGTGCGCCCTGTGTGTGCAGGTGTAGGTCGTGGACGCGCCGATCGCGAGTTCTTGTTCGCCTGTCGGCAGGAGGTTCGTGCACTTCGTGTCCTTCGGAGCGCCCAGGACGAGGGCGGTTTCACCCGTGTTCGTCACTGTGATCTCGTATTCGAGGGTTTGCCCCGCTTCCGGCGCGACTGCGGCCTTCGTGTAGGCACTGGTCCCTTTGACCCGTTGTTCAAGTGTTACGGCGAAGTTCGGAACCTTCGTTGATTCCACCGGCGTTTCGGGGCTTTCGGGCCCCGAAGGGATGATCGCCGGGAGCGCCGGCGGCGGGACCGGCGCAGTGGGCGGGGTCACCGTCGTCGTCCCGAGGGTCCCTGATTTGCTCTGTCCGTTCGCGGGCTTGACCTGGTACCAGGCCAGCTTGCGTTCGTGCTTGGCACACTTGGTGCTGCGGGACACGAGCCGCTCACTCCCGGAGCCGCTCTTGCAGGTGTAGATCGCGCTCGTCTTCGGCGACGGGACCGCGCTCTGCCACGCAGTTTTCGTTTCGCCGCTCTTGCACTTCCCACCGTGAGCCAAGCTCGCCTTGCCGCCGTGCTTCTGACAGGTGATGATCTGAGACCCGGACGCCACGGCGGACACCGGCACCACGGCCGCCGCGGACAGGCCGAGAGCTGCGAACGCCATCAGCGGTGCGAAGACACGATTGGCAGACACTTGCTTTTCCCTCCTTGAAAAAACGCTGGCTCGCCCCGCCGAGATGACGCGACTTTCGCGGAATCCGCCCCGCATTCCGCCGCTGGATCGTACAGGCTCACGATCGATCGCGCGACAGTTTCGAAGCAATGCCAGAGATATTTCGCCGGCCTGATGCCCGGCACGGCCGAGCCAAGCTTTCCCGAAGACGGCTCAGCCGGAGCCGAGCACCCGCTCACGCCGCTGACGGCGCCAGAAGCGCCCGCCCGTCACGACGGCGGCCAGGAGCAGGCCGAGCGGAACCCGTACCGCCGCCGGCGTGTTCAGATGCCGCCGGGAGCACCCGGCCGCGCCCCCGAGGGCTCGCGGTCGGGGTTGGCGTAGCCGTCGATCCGCCGCGCCGCGGCCACGTTCGCTTCGATGGCGGGAAACGCGGTCGCGGTCGCGTCCGGCGCGCCCGCCGTCGACGCCGTGCCGAGGATCCGGGCCTTGGCCGCCGCAAACTCCCCGTCGGTGAGGGCACCGTGTTCGTGCAGAGTGACTATGCGTTCGAGCGCGAGTGAAACGCCGCTGCCCACGGCACCCGTACGCTCAGTCGTGGACGCCTCCGGCCTGGGCGGCAGGTCGGGCATGAGCGGTTGCAGCTGGTCGGGCCCTGCCGCGTGCGGCGATTTTGCCGCTGGCGCCTCCGCGGTCGGCGCCGACGTTCTCCCCGTCTGCTTCCTGGCCGCCGGCTTCCGCCCCGCCGCGGCGCTTGCCGCCGACCTCCCGGCGGTGGCTTTCGCCGCAGAGGCTCTCGTAGAGGCAGCCTTCGTGGGCCTTGCCGCTTTCACCCGGGTGTTTCCCGCCGGGGTCTTCGCCGTCGTCGCCTTCGCGGCCTTCGCTGTTCTCGCTGAAGCTTTCGCCCCGGTCGTCGTGGCGGTCCGTTTGCTCGTCAGGGCTTTGCGTTTGACCGCGGCTTTCGGCTCGGCCCGGGCCGGACGTGCTTTCGCTTTGGCCGGACGTGCCTTCGCGCGGGCCCCCCTTCGCTTGCCGTGCGCGGCGCCGGTCGTGGCCCGTGCCTTGGCTTTTGCCTTCGTCCGCGTTCGCGGGCGTGGCCGCGCCCCGGTTACCTTCATGGTCTCCTTGGACTCGTCGTCGAGGACGAGGTTCGACAGGCCAAGCGTGCTGATGGATAGGGCTTTACGTAGGTATCCCATTCCGAATAAGCCTCCCCGGTATTCGAGCTACAGCTTGATACCAGGCAACTCGGACGCCACCTCGAGGGTCTGATGGCGCCCATCCCCTGACACGAGTGAAGGCGCCACCCCTGCAACATTGCCCCGGGTCCCGCGGGTCGAGCGGCGGCCTGGCAAGCTCTCAAGCTACCCCCCGTTCCTGCCGATCCGCAGCTTATGGCGCAGCCAACGCTGGACGAGCGTGGCGCCGGCGAGGCCGGCGGGCCCGGGTCTGACTTCGAGCTGAGCTCGGCGGCCCTTCGCTCCGAGAACGAGGCGCTCGACGCGACCCTGCACGGGCTCGTGGCAAAGCTCTCGGGCGTCCCTGGACTGACGGTGTCGGTGAAGCGCCGGCGCGCGTGGTGGCGGCGGATCCTGGGGGACCTTCCCTATCTGGAAGACATGACCCCCCGCAGCGGGCCGATCGAGGCGATCACCGTGTCGACCGCGGCCCAGCGCTACGAGCTCGTCCGTGCCGGCGCCTCGATCCGTGCAACGCGTGAGTCCCGGGACGGACCATCGCGGGAACTCGATTTCACGCAGTGGGCGGGCGCGCTGCTCGCGGACATCGAAGCCGAGAACCGGACCAGCCACGATTCGCTGCTCGCACTGCGGGCCTTTGTGGAGCACCAAGAGGCCGCCTGAGCGGCCAGAAAGAGAGTGATCAGAGATGCCGCTGTTCGAGGGTCACAACGACAACGGGCTCCAGCGCCTGTTCATCGAGATGCCCGACTCCGCCAAGGGAGCAGTCGCGTGGAAGTGGCCGGACCAGCAGATCATCGAGCACTCCTTCTTGAACGTCGACCTCGACTACCAGGCGGTGTTCACCAACCTCGGCAAGGTGATCGGGACGCTCGGCCCCGGCCGCCACCAGCTCGACCAGGGCGCCTCGCTCACGCTCGGGTGGCTGGTCGATCACCTCACCGGCGACGCCTACTACGACGCCGAGGTCTACTTCGTCACGACCAGGGAGGTCACCGGCGTGGACTTCGGCGGGCCGGTGGACAACCTCACCGACGCCCCCACGGGCCTGGTCGTTTCGCTGCGCGTTTTCGGAGAGCTCGCCTACCGCGTCACCGACCCGGCGGCGCTGCTCGCGCGCCTGATCGGCACCGGTGCGGGCGGCGACCTCGGACACGAGATCTCAAGCTGGGCGACCGAGCAGACGCTGGCCGCGATCCGGGCGGTGCTGCCCGACATCGTCGCCCCGCATGGCGTGCTGGCGATGGGCCAGCTGCAGGACGCCACCGCCGCGGCGGCGCTGGCGAAGGCCAACGAAGCCCTCTCGGCCTACGGGCTGGCGCTGTCTCGCTTCGCCGAGCTGAACGTGAACCTCCCCGACACCGACGCGGCGCAGCTCAAGCAGCTGGCGGCGACGAAGGCCTACACGAACGTGGCCGGGTCCTTCGACGGGGCGGTTCGCGGGCAGGCGGCGCTCGAGATCGCCGGCGGCATCGCCAACGGGCAGGCAAACGCCCAGGGCGGTCTGGTGTCGGCGATGATGATGGGGGTTCCGCTGGCACCCGCGGGACCGGCGCCGGCGCTGCCCGCCGCCGCGCAGGGCGGCACCGGCGCGACCGCCACCGCGGCCGTTGTCGGGCCCGCAGCAGCGACGACGGGCGCGATCCACTATTGCCCGCAGTGCGGAAGGGCCGTGGACGCCGGCGACCACTTCTGCCCCAACTGCGGCGAGGCCCTGCACACCGTCGAGAGCACATGAGCGCGACCGCACCCCGGCCGCAGGCGATCGCGGTCTCATACGACAACGAAGCGGAATGGACCGGGCTCGCCGAGCGGCTCTCACAGGAGGGCGGGGCGCCCACCCAACTCACCGCCGATGCGGTCGGGCAGATGCTCGGGGGTGCGGTGGCGCTGCTGTTCGCGGCCGATGCCACCCGCGACTACGACCTCCTGCGGGGCACCTTCCAGGATCCGGTGATCGCCCAGTGTCAGCGCAATGCGGGCTGCCTGGAAGCCCAGACCCCCGTATCCGCCACCGTGCACCTGATCGGTTCGCCCCCCAACACCGGACACCCCACGCTGCGAACCCACCTCGCAATCCGCACGACGCGGGACGACGGCGAGGAAGGCCACGTCGGCCAGAGCTCGGGATCTCCAGTGCGACGCGGAGACGACTGTCGGGGAAGCTTCCTGCCCCAACTGCGGCGCCCCGATCCCGAGCGGCGCGCTGATCTGCGTGCACTGCTGCCACGACGTCCGCAAGGTCGTCACGGCTCCTGTCAGCGTCAGCCGCCTCGAGATCTACTGACGCAGTCCCTCTTCAGGTTCCTCTCACCTTTGCTTGACAGCATTGGCGCATGCGTCTACTGGTCGTCGATGACGACCCATCCGTGCGCGAAGCGCTCGCACTGGTGCTCGACCTGCACGGCTTTGAGGTCTCGACCGCTGTAGACGGGCGCGAGGCGATCCGCACGCTGTCGTCGGTGGCCCCCGACGCCGTCGTGCTGGACGTGCTGATGCCGGGACTCGACGGGCTCGAGGTGTGCCGGCGCATGCGCGCGACCGGCGATCGCACACCCGTGCTGATGCTCACCGCCCGCACCGACGTCAGCGAGCGGGTCGCCGGGCTGGAGGCCGGGGCGGATGACTACCTCGCCAAGCCGTTTGCGCGCGAGGAGCTGATCGCGCGACTGAAGGCGCTGCTGCGCCGCACCGGCTGGGAGGGCGACGAGCAGCGCGCGCTGCGCTACGACGATCTCGAGCTCGACCCGGTCGCGCACGAGGCACATCGCCGCGGGCGCATCCTCGAGCTGACCCGCACCGAGTTCCTGCTGCTCGAACTGCTAATGCGCCATCCCCGCCAAGTGCTCACGCGGACTGCGATCTTCGACCACGTGTGGGGCTACGACTTCGGCCCAGCGTCGAACTCGCTGGAGGTATACGTGGGCTATCTGCGACGGAAGACCGAGGCATCGGGCGAGCCGCGCCTCGTGCACACGGTGCGCGGTGTCGGCTACGTGCTGCGCTCACCGCGATGAGCCGCAGCTCGAGACCCCTCAGCTTCCGCCGCCGCATGGTGCTGCTGGCCGCGGGCGCGGTTGCGGCCGCGATCGTGATCGCCTCGGTGGTCGTTTACGTCGTCACCCGCGACGAGCTCCGCGGACAGCTCGACTCGAGCCTACGCGGCAAGATCACGCCCGGCCGCCAGTTCGTGAAGATCGAAACCCACCTCGGCCAGCCCGAGCTCACTCGACTCGCACGTGAAGGCAAGCTCCCGGCACTGCTCGCGGCCGTTCCGCGGAGCCTGAAGGTGCTCGCCAAGCCCGGCGCCAACCTCCCCGCGCCGACGACCCGGGTCACTCCGGGGCCCGGCGGCAGCGCGCAGGGCGACGAGCCCCCGTTCGAAGAAGTCGTACACGCGAGCGGACGAGGGAGCGCGAGTCCCTCCGGCGGGGGCAGCTCGAGCACAGGCGGCGCGAGCGCCTCGGGCTCGAGTGGCTCCTATACACGCAGAGCCACCCATAAACCCGAAGCCGGCGGCGAAGTGACCGAAACCTTCACCTTCGGGCAGCACATCACGCACGCCGTGCCCAAGGCGACCGCTGCGGCGACCCAGCTGCGGCTCGGGCTGGCGGGCTCCGCCGTGGAAGGTCCAGCCGGCTACCTGCAGCTCTCCCTCGCCAACGGTGAAGTGCTCGGATCCACCAGCAAGGACTCGCAGTTGCCGATCACGCCGGCGACGAGAGCAGTGGCCGCCAGACACCACAACGCGTTCTTCAGCACGGTGGCGGTACACGGCACGCCGGTGCGCGTGTTGACCGCACCCGCCCCGGGGGGTGGGGCGTGGCAGGTCGCATTGCCGCTCAGCAACGTCAACAACACGCTTGATCACCTGCGGTTGGTGCTCGCGATCGTGGTGCTGGGCGGCATCGCGCTGGCGGCTGCGTTGGGGTTGCTCGTCTCGCGGGCGGCGCTGGTGCCGGTTCGCAGGCTGACCGGCGCAGCCGAGCGGGTCACCCGCACGCAGGATCTCGGACACCGCATCCCGCCGGGCGGACACGACGAGCTGGGGCGGCTTTCGGCGAGCTTCAACACGATGCTGGCCGCGCTGGAGCGCTCACGCCTGGCGCAGCGCCAGCTCATCTCCGACGCCTCACACGAGCTGCGGACGCCGCTCACGAGCGTTCAGGCAAACCTCGATGCGCTCGCGCTGGGCGAGCGTCTGTCCGAGCAGGAGCGCGCGCGGATCCTGGCCGCCGCCCAAGCGCAGCTGCGCGAGCTGGGCGTGCTCGTGGCCGACCTCGTCGATCTGTCCAAGAACGAGGTGGAGGAGCTCGAGCTCGAGGACGTGCGCCTTGACCTCGCGGCCGCCGCGGCGATTGAGCGAGCGCGGCTCCACTCCCCCGAGAGTCGCTTTGTGCTCGATGCCGAGCCCTCGCTGGTGCGGGCCGCTCCCGCGCGGCTCGACCGTGCGATCGCGAACCTGCTCGACAACGCCGTCAAGTGGACCCCGCCGGGGCCGGGGGCAGGACCGATCGAGGTGCATGTGCGGGCGGGAACACTCGAGGTGCGCGACCACGGACCGGGCATTGCCGAGCAGGACCTTCCGCGCGTGTTCGACCGCTTCTATCGTGCGCCCGCAGCCCGCGGACTGCCCGGCTCGGGGCTCGGGCTTGCGATCGTCAGGCAGACCGCGGAGGTGCACGGCGGCGCGGTGCATGCGCACAACGATCCCGCCCGAGGCGCGCGCCTGACGCTTGAGCTGCCGCCGCTGGCGATGGAAGCGGAGGAGCTCGAGGCGCCCCACCCTCCCCGCCGGCCCGGCGAGGCGGAACTTCACCAAGCTCCTCGCTCGCTCTAACGCGATTCTCAGGCATCGGGCGCTTTATCTGCCCATGCCGCGGAACCGTCAGAGGGTCGCCACGACAGCGCTGCTGGCCGGCACGCTGATCGCGACCACCGGGCTGCTGGTGGGCTGCGGAGGCCCCGGCTCCCCGCCGGCATCGAGCGCGGCGGCCGCCGAACGCTCACAGGAACAACGCGCCGAAACGAAGTTTCAGGATTTCGCGAGGTGTCTGCGCGAACACGGCGTGGACGCGGAAGCCCTCAACAGGCCCGGGGGAGGGCACGGCCTCAAGATCAGCCCCGGCGCAGCAGGCACTCCCGCCGCGGTGGAAGCGGCCGAACGGGCCTGCGCCCGCTTTCGCCCCGAAGAGCAGCGGGGAAGTCCGTCCCCGCAGCAGAACGCCGAACTGGACGACGCCGTTCAACGCTTTGCCAAGTGCATGCGCGAGCACGGCATCAAGGTGAAGGCGAACGGCTCCGGCGGAATCCTTATCCAGGCAGGTGGGCGAAGCAGCGAGCCGAACCCTGAAAGCCCCGCCTTCAAGGCAGCTCAGTCCGCCTGCCGAAAGCTGCTTCCGGGCGGAGGTCCGTGAGCTCCCGCGCGGTTGCGGGTGTTCCAACGCTGCGGGTCCTCGACCGCGTCCCGGCGCGCCTTCTCGCGGATCGCGCGCTTCACGAAGCTCCTCGCTCGCTCTAAGCAGATTCTCAGCCGGCGGGCGCTTGATTCGGACATCCCGCGGAATCGCCGCATAGCGCGCACCGGGACCAGCCCAGTCGCGAAAGGAGCTTTGATGTCCGATCCCCGTCCCGCCGTCCCCCCGAGCCCCGCACCGGTGCCGCGAGCGCTCGCCCTGGCGGCGGTGCTCGCCGCGTGTGCGCTGCTGGCAGCGTGCGGAGGCTCCGACCCGGCGAGGAACGCAGCGGCCAGCGAACACGTCCAGGAACAGCGGGACGAAACCAAGCTCGCAGACTTCGCCCGCTGCATGCGCGAACACGGCATCAAAGCCGAAACGGTCACCGGCCCGGGCGGGGGCCACGGCATCAAGATCGGCGCTCGCCCAGGGGGCGCCGGAGAGGGCGGAATGGAAACCGCGCAGAAGGCGTGCGCGCGCTACCGCCCCGAACCCAAGCACGTGAACCTCTCGCCGCAGCAGAAGGCGGAAACCGAAGAACAGCTCCAGAAGTTCGTCAAGTGCATGCGCGAACACGGCATCAAAGTGGAAACGAGCACCCAGGGCGGCGGCATCCAGATCGGCATTCACCATGTCGGCAGCGGCGGCCCGAATCCCGAAAGCCCAGGCTTCCAGGCCGCGCAGAACGCGTGCCAGAAACTGCTGCCCAAGCCGATGGGGAGAGGACAAGCGGGAGGACCGCTCGCCCCCGGCGGCTCCGAAACCAGCTGGTCCGGCAACGGCTCCGAATCCGGCTCGGCCGGCCGCTGAGCGATGGACCCGCTGCCCGAGACCGAGCCCGCGCAACCCGGCGCCACCGCCCAGACCCACACCTCCGGCGAACGTGAGGATCCCGCCGCACTCGCCGGCCACGGAACTCCGGACGACCCCGGCGCGCGCGTGGAGAACAACACGCCCGGCCCGTGGACCGCCGAGCCCGGGGCGCCGGCGCATCACACGCAGGCGCCTGGCTGCGATCGCGCTACTACTCGTCGTCGGCGCCGTCGCCGCGATCGTGCTGGCGCGGGGCGGGAGCGGCAAGGGAGGAGCGCCCGTGACGGGCGTGCCGGCCGGGGAGACGACCGCGACCGTGGAACGTCGCACGCTGACGGAAAGCTCGACTGTGGACGGCACCCTGGGCTACGGAGCGCCGCTCGAACTCTACGACCGTCTGGCGGGCACGTTCACCTGGCTCCCGGCGGTGGGCGCGACGATCATCCGCGGGGGCACGTTGTTTCGCTTGAACAACCTCCCCGTGGTGCTGATGTACGGGACGGTGCCGGCGTACCGGACCTTGAAGGAGGGCGTCGGCAGGGGACCCGACGTCGCGCAGCTGAACCGCAACCTGATCGACCTCGGCTACGACTCGGAGGCCGCGATCGCCGACCTCGAAGACTTCAGTGCCGCCACCGCTGCCGCCGTTCGCCGTTGGCAGAAAGCCACGGGTCTATCCGAAACAGGAGCGGTTGAACTCGGGAGGGTCGTGTTTGCGCCGGGAGCCCGCAGGGTCACGACCGTGCACGTGGCGCTGGGACAGGACCCTCCGGGGGCCGAATCACCCGCGGCCCCGAGCCCACCGGCGAACACCCCCAGCGAGGAAGCTGACGATCAGCCGACCGGCGCAAAAGCTCCGGCTGAAGAGCCCAAACCAAAAGCGGGGCACCCAGGGAAGGCCGAGTCCAAAGCGCGCAGGAAACCAAGGCCCGCCCGCAAAGCGCCGGCGAAAGAAGCCGCCGCGGGCAAAGCCCACGACGCGGGCGAGGACCCACCCTCCAAAAGTGACAACGGCGAATCGTCGAACACGCCCGGATCCGGCAACGCGGGGGCGGGCGCCGGGGAGGTGGTGCTCACCACGACCTCGCCGCAGCAGCTCGTACAGCTGAAGCTCAAAGCCGAACAGCAGCAGCTCGCCCACGTGGGCGAGCGGGCACCCGTGATGCTGCCGGGCGGGGGGACCGTTCGGGGAACGATCGTCGAGGTCGGCACGGTTGCGAGCGAAACAAAAGGCGCGGAAGCCGAAAAAGGCGGCTCGCCCGCGGAAGGCAGCAATGAATCGACGATCCCGGTCACCCTCGCGCTCGACCACCGCGTGGCCCACCTCGACCAGGCGCCGGTGAGCGTCGAACTCGTCAAGAGTGTGCGCCGCAACGTGCTTGCGGTGCCGGCCACCGCCCTCACGGCCACGGCCGGAGGGGGCTACGCGATCGAGCTGCTCGAAGGAACGCAAAGGGTGGAGCTGGCCGTGACGCCCGGGATGTTCGCCAACGGCTACGTGCAGGTGAACGGCCACGGACTGCGCGCGGGGCAGACGGTGATCGAGGCCGAATGAGCGCAGCCGCGCAGGAGCGCAAGCCCATCCGAGACCCGGTCCTCGAGCTCGTCCGCGTGGTCAAGCACTACCCGGGCGGAGTGCAGGCTCTGCGCGGCGTCGACCTGGCCGTGGGGGACGGCGATCTGTGCGCGATCGTGGGACCGTCCGGCTCGGGCAAGTCGACGCTGCTGCACATCATGGGCACGCTCGAACGTCCGAGCTCCGGCACGGTCACGGTCGCCGGAGTGGAAGTGGCGGCGGCTTCCGACCGCGAGCTGGCGGCGCTGCGCGCGCATCGCGTCGGGTTCGTGTTCCAGCAGTTCCACCTGCTCGAGTCCTACAGCGCAGTGGAGAACGTCGCCACCGGGCTGCTGTACGCCGGGGTACCCGCCCGGCGACGGCGGCTGCTGGCGCGCGAGGCGCTCGAGCGCGTGGGGCTCGGCCACCGCGCCGGGCACACCTCGGCCCTGCTCTCCGGGGGAGAGCGCCAGCGGGTGGCGATCGCGCGCGCGCTGATCGCAGCCCCGGCGATCGTGCTCGCCGACGAGCCCACGGGCAACCTCGACAGCGCCACCGGCGCCGAGATCCTGCAGCTGCTACGTGACCTGAACGGGCAGGGCACAACCGTTGTGGTGATCACCCACGACCTGGAGATCGCCGCGGCGCTGCCGAGGCGGGTGGAGCTGCGTGACGGCCGCCTCGTCCACGACGAGCCGGAAGGTCCCCGAGCCGGGGCCGGCGGGTGAGCGCGCACGGCCTCAGCGACGGCTCCATCCCCGCAGCCCGCGGCCTGCCGGGCCCCTCGAGCCCCAGCGCGTTCCGTGCGCCGGCGGGCACCATCCCGCGCAGCCGTCTGCTCGGGGCCGACGTGGTGCGGGTCGCGAGCGTGGGCCTGCGCACACGACGACTGCGCGCGGCGCTGTCGGCCCTGGGAGTGGCGATCGGGGTCGCCGCGATGGTGGCCGTGCTGGGGATCTCCGAATCGAGCAAGGCGGGGCTGATCGCGGAGCTCAACGAACTTGGAACGAACCTGCTCACGGTCAGCCCCGGGCAGACGTTCCTCGGCGCCGACGCGCAGTTGCCCGAAGCGGCGGTCAGGGCTGTGCGCAACCTTCCCAGCGTCCTGTCGGCCGCCGCCGTCACGGACGTCTCGAGCGCGAACGTACGCCGCAGCCCGTTCATCGAAGCGGCCGAAACCGGCGGCATCGCCGTGTTGGCCGCCAGCCCGCAGCTGCTGAGCACCCTGGACGGCAAGCTCGCGCAGGGGCGCTTCCTCGAACGCGCGGGCGAACGCTACCCCTTGGTGGTGCTCGGCGGGGTCGCCGCGAGGCGGCTCGGGGTCACTCGGCTGACCGTCGCGGGGCGGCCTGTGCAGGTGTATCTCGGAGGCGCCTGGTTCACCGTCGCCGGCGTCCTCGCGCCGCTTCCGCTGGCACCCGAAATCGAACGAGCCGCCCTGATCGGCTATCCGATCGCCCGCACGCTGTTTCGCACCACTCGTCACGCGAGCATGCTGTACGTGCGCGCCGCGCAGGAACACGTCCGTGAAGCGTCCTCGCTGCTGGGCGGCACCGCCGATCCCGAGAATCCCGAACAGACCCAGGTGAGCCGACCGTCAGAAGCGCTGCAGGCGCGGGCAGATGCGCAGAGGACGCTGACCTCGGTGTTCCTCGGACTCGGTGCGGTGGCGCTACTCGTGGGCGGCGTCGGGATCGCCAACGTGATGGTCATCTCGGTCCTCGAGCGCCGTCCCGAGATCGGCCTGCGCCGCGCGCTCGGCGCACGCGCTGTCCACATCGCGGTCCAGTTCCTGGGCGAGTCGGTGCTCCTGTCGCTGCTCGGCGGGGTGTGCGGAATTGCGCTCGGCGCGGCGGCCACCGCGATCTATGCCTCCAGTCAGGGATGGATGGTGGTCGTCCCCGTGCTCGCGGTCGCCGGCGGCGTGGCGATCGCGCTTTTTCTGGGCGCCCTGGCCGGCCTCTACCCGGCGATCCGTGCGGCGCGCCTGGCACCGGCGGCGGCGTTGCGGAGCATGTGAACGCCTCGCGTCAGCCGCTCACTGATCCTGCGCCAGTGCGGTCGGCCACGCGGCACACATCAGGTCCTCGAGCAGGAGATCGCCGCGGTCGTTGCAGGCTTCATCGACCTGGCGCGTCACCCTCGCGACGAGCGCGAGCGCGGGGCGCGCGTCGAGCGGCCAGCTGTCGGTATCGGTGGGATTGTCGTTTCGGTCCACTGCCCCGGTCGTCGTGTCGGCCGTTTGGTGGTTCACTGGTCGGCCGCCCGACTGGAGCGTCTGTACCCTGCGCCGGTCTCGGCGAAACATGAAGCCCGCTCCAGCGGACCGTCCGCAGGGCTGTCGCCCGAGGTCGAGTATGTTGGACGAACGCGAGTTCTGGTCTGATCGGCGAAGTCCCGAGAGGACTGGGGAACGCGGACAGCCGGCACGGATCTCATTCGTCTCTCTCCTCCTGTGCGCTGTTCGACCCGAGAGGGGGGCGAGAACGGACCGGCGATGGGACGCACCACCATCGAGCGCCGCGAGATGGCCTTGGCCTCACGACGCAACGACAAACGGATCGCGCACGCAGCGAGTCTGACCAGCCTCGCAGCAACAGCGCTGGAGAACGCTGCCGGGGACCTGGGGGTCGCGCATGGCGACGAACGCAGACCTCTGACAGACCTCACGCAGATGGTTCTGGAGGAAAGTGCGCGCATCTCCAAGCTCGCCGCTGACATCGAGAGCCACATGAACGTCCCGCGGCCGGGCTCTTGGGGCCCGCGGTCGGTGACGCGGTACACGACCGTGATGGACTAGCACGGGGCCCGCGAGGGCGCGGCACGCGCCCGTGGCTGTTCGTTGCAGGATCCGCGCCCCGGGGGGACCGGTTAGGGCCTCGGAAGCCCTGCCCGCAGTACACTCCGGAGTTGAGGGCATCGCCGTGCGGTCCGTCCCGATCGGGCGGGCACCGCGACATGACTTCCGGGCTCTCGCCGTCACAGATGGCGATTCGGAGGTCAATGTCCGAGCGGCACCCACATTCTCCCCATCCGGCGCCGCCCGCTTCGGGCTCCGCGAGCCAAGTCGGGGCCCGATGAACGCGGACCTCCGCCTGGTTGCGTGCTGCGCGATCGTCGCGGTCGTGCCATACCACCATCACAGGGCCGTCCGCCACAACTGTCACCGCCACCACCACAGGTGCGCCGCGGCGAAACCACGACCACAGGTGCACATCGGACGGCCGGTGGTCGTCGACTCGACCCCGGCGCTACCCGCGTCAGCTCCGGCGCCGGTGGCCGTCACGCCGGCACCCGGCGACGAACTGACAAACCAGGAAAGCGAAAGGATCTGGGCCGAAACACACGAAAGCGAGGTCCCCGTGTGCACGCCGCCGCTCGAACAGGAAGGCTGGACCTGCGAAGTGGTTGAAGCGTATGAAGCGCAGACCGCGGAAGACCGCGGGCTCGGAGGGCTTGGAACGGGGGCGCCGAGCGGCTACAGTCGAAGACGGAGGGCATCACTGCGGTCGGTCTCCCGGTAGAGCCCGGCACCACGATCTGACTTCCTCGTTTGCCTAGCAACCAAGGGAGTCACGATGTCCGGTCCGTCTGTACACCCCGATCCGGCGGGCCGCGCAGGCCAGCAGCGTCGGGAGGCCACTCAACACTCGAGCGAGTGTCTCGAGGCCCCGCCACGGCGCCCCGGCGTCACGGCAGAGGCTGAGGAGGGAGGGGACGCCACGGGGACCGACCACGCCCTCTGGCGCGCGAGACTGGCCCCCTACGCCCGGGCCCACGGTGGTCGCGCGACGGTGGCCGTGTTGACCTCGGTCGTGCCCTACCTCGCCCTGACGGTCGCGATGTATCTCGCGCTCCAGGTCTCCGCCTGGCTGGCGCTCGCGCTCGCACTTCCGGCGGCGATCTTCCTGGTGCGGACGTTCATCATCTTCCACGACTGCTCGCATGGCTCGTTCCTGGCGGACAGGCGTGCAAACGCCTGGCTCGGCAGAACCCTCGGGGTGTTGCTGTTCGTCCCGTTCGTGCGCTGGCGCCATGATCACGCCGTTCATCACGCTTCCTCGGGCGACCTGGGTCGGCGGGGGGTGGGCGACGTCCACACGCTCACGGTCGGAGAATTCCGGGCGCTCTCCCCGCGCGGGCGGCTCGCATACCGGCTGACGCGCAACCCGGTCGTGATGCTGGGCGTGGGCCCGCTGGTCGCGCTGGTGATCGGCCCGCGCTTCGTCGCACAGGGAGCGCGTCCGCGCATGCGCCGCAGCGTGATCGGGACCGACGTTGCCCTGGTAGTGCTCGTCGTGGCGCTGTGCTGGCTGATCGGATGGCGTGCCTACCTGCTGGTGGTCGTGCTGCCCGCGATGCTGGCCGGTTCGATCGGGATCTGGCTGTTCTATGTGCAACACCAGTTCGAGGACGCCTACTGGGAGAGTGGTCAGACCTGGAACTACGCCGACGCGGCATTGCGCGGGAGCTCCTTCCTGAAGCTGCCGGGCGTCCTTCGCTTCTGCACCGGCAACATCGGTTTCCACCACGTCCATCACCTCAACGCCCGGATACCGAGCTACAACCTCCGCCGTGCCCACGAGGAGAACGAGATCTTCCAGGACGTTCCCACCCTGTCCTTCGGAGACGGAATGCGGTCCCTGTCGCTGAAGCTCTGGGATGAGGACGGTCATAGGCTTGTGACCTTCGCCCACGAGCGCGCTTCTCGGCCACCCGCCGCCCTCACCGCCAGGTCGGGACGTGAGTCCCTCCCGGGTTCCATGGAGACCTCGATTTGACCGTCATGGCGGACACCGATAGCGCCGGGGAGATCTTCGACGCCGCCGCACGGATGCGGGATCTCGCCACCGAACAGGCCGCAGGGCTCGAGCAGCACGTACGGCTCGCGGAGGAGCACCGAGACGAGCTCCTGGGGTTGGGAGAAGCGACCCCAGAGCAACGCACACAGCTCGGCGAAACGTTGGACGGCCTGCTGTCGACCGCACGCACCCAGCTGGCATTCTCCGCCAAGCAGGCCACCCTTGCGGGCGAACTGCTCACCGTCGTCGACCCCGAGGAGCCCGAGCACGTTCGGATCCTGATTGTCGAGGCGGAGGCGGCCGACACCCTCTCCAGAAGCCTCCGGACCCTTGCCGGCGTGATGCGACTGATGCAGGAAACAAGTCCCCAGGTGACAGGGGACGAGCTGCCGCCGGTGCCCGGCTGACGACGACGGGCGCCCGCGCCGGGGGGGACGACGTTCCGTGCCCGGGAGCGCCTATGCCCTGGCGAGCTCGCGCTCCGAGGCGTCGATGACACCGGCCCGGTTCTTGTGGGACCGCTCGTAGGAGCGCACGCGCTTGGCGTGGGTCTCATCGCCCTCGTCCAGCACCGTGCGGATCTCCTCGACGCCGAGCTCGTCATATCCCGGCCACGGCTCATCATCGCGCAGCGTGGTGATCCGGCTGAGGATGGTCGTGCGGCTTTCGTGCCTGCGCTCGTAGGCGTCGATCTTCGCGAGATCGACCTGCGAGAGGTGTCCGAGCTTGTCGACGATCTCCGCCGCGGTGAGCTTCCCGTACCCCGTAATTGCGAGATCACCTTCAGAGGCCAACGCACCCTTGACCTTACCCTCGGCCCGCGCGACCCCGGGCACCTTGCGGGCTTTGCGAGCGGTGCGTTTCGCACTCGATCTCGTGTCACGGGCGGCGTCCTTCACGGTCTCCGACGCCGAGCGGGCCGCGTCGGCGGCACCCGTCTTGCTGACCTCGTATGACGGGTTCCCGCGGATCTCGGCTCGTGCGACGGCCTCGGTCAGCTTCGGGATCTCCTTCAAGATCCGCTCGAGCATGTTCTGCTCATCGGCGCGGATGGAGCCGGCAAGGGCCTGCGTGGCCTTGTCGCCGACAGAGCCCGCGAGGCGCTCGATGGCGGTGTAAGTGGCGATCTCCAGGGCCTCGGTGGCACATGCGTCCTTGGCATTCTTGAGAACCTTCTCCTCACCTCCCGTGCCGCGGACGATGTCCACAGGCGCCTTTCCGAGAGCCAGTGCCTGCCCGACGACGCCCTGGATGACACCGACGCCGGCTCGCAGCGGGCTGCGGTTCTGTCCGAGCTGATCGAGGCGCTGCTGCACCCGTTTCGCGTGGTCGTGGGTCTCGCGCAGGTGCGATTCCAAGCCGTCGCGGTAGCTGCCGCTCGGGGTCATCGCGATCTGCGACTGCAGCACGGTGACGAGCGCCTGCTCCGTGGCATGGGCCTCGTTGAGGTACTGCACGATCTTCTGGTCAGCCTTGTCCATAGGTCTCCAACTTTCGTTCTTGACGGGTGTTTGACGATGTACGCGACCGGCTACCGGCGCTCGTGCTTGTCGCCTTTGAGGGTCTCCGCGACCTTGTCAACGGCTTTCTTCACGGACCCCTTCGCCTGGTCGGCGTGTCCCTCGTTCTTCAGGCCCTGGTCGCCGGTCAGGGCGCCGGCGGCCTCCTTGACGCGACCCTTCACCTGATCGATGTTCTTGTCAGTCATGGTGTCTCCTATTTGTCGAATGCGGCGTCGCAAAACGGCGCGCGGGCGTGCAGCCACGCCGGTGTGTGGCCGCACGGCAGGTGTGACGGCGGCTGTGATGGGCCGGCCCCGGCTGGACTTACTCCCCGGGCCGGCCCTGGGGCGCTACAGGCGCGTTTCTTCGTACGGTGCGGCGCCAACCACTCGGCGTCGAGCGGTGGCCATGTAGATCAACGACAGCACCAGGCCAACGACGCCGGCGATCATGAGGATCAGCCCGATCACCGGGCGCGATACGCCCGATACGTGAAAGGTGAGGCCGTAACGGACGATCGCACCCGCGGCGATGAGAAAGATCGATGTGCCGAGGGTCATGCCTAGACCCTCCCGCGTCTGCCATAGCCGAAGCCGCCGCCCGTGAGAAACAGCACGAGGGCAACCAGCAGCAGCAGCCACAGCAACGGGCTTACGCCGATGCCGCCCGCGATGGCCGCGATTACAAGGACGATCAAGAGTAGCTCTACGAGGCCCATGGGGGCTCCTCCTTTACGTTGTCTCCTACTTGGGTTCCTCTTCTACTACCCCGCGGAATGCCCAGCGAACCAATCGGGGCATGCTGGACCTCTCCATCGAGGCGGGCGGCTGGCCGGTTCGACGGTCGGCGCCACCGGTTCGGCACCGATACCGGCCTAGAATGGAAGTGCCGGGTCACCCACGCCGCGAGGAGGAGTTGAAGATGAACGAGCCCATGCAGGACGCCGAATGGAACGTGGGGGAGTGGCACGGCAAGATGCTGGTCGATCGTGACGGCGAGAAGATCGGCAAGCTGCAGGACGTCTACGTCGATGTCGTAAACGACGAGCCGCAGTTCGCAACCGTCAAGGAGGGCTTCATCGGCCGCCACTTGACCTTTGTGCCGCTGGGCGGGATCCAGGTGGGTCCCGACGACCTGCAGGTCGCTGTGACCAAGGAGCAGGTGAAATCCGCGCCGAACATCGAACAGCACGGCGAGGAGCTCTCCCAGGCGGACGAGTCGGCCCTTTACCACCACTACGAGCTGAACTACACCCCGCCCGACACCGAAAGTGGGCGCCGGCTCGCACGCCGCTGAGGCGTCGCGGCAAAACACGCCCCCCCGAGAAACGCGGTCCCATGCCAACCGATCCCCTCGAGGATCTGAGAACGCAGGCCCAGTACGCCCGCGAGCGATACCAGCTCTACAAGGCAAAGACCTACGGACCACGGCCCACCAGCTCGGCGCGTCTGCGCGAACTGCAACAGACCCACGAGCAGGCGGAGGAACGCCTCAGCTTTGCCGAGGCCGAGAGCGCGCGCGCTCCAGGGGCCCACGAGGCTTCACGCGGCCCGGATCGCCGCGCCGGCAGCTAGGCGACGCTCGTTATCGCCGGCGTATCAGCCTCCTGAATCGCATGGGCCAGGTGTTCGGTGAGCTGGAGCGAGGTGTGCTCGTCCTCGAGGGTGACCGGATCGAAAAGCAGAAGATGTGATCGAGAGAATTACGGCGTGACCGCACCGGGATGGGAGATGCGGTCACGCCGCTTACAGCGCCCATGGAGGGAGAGGAGGGGAGACCTCCGCGCTGTCCCGGACGTCGCCAGGGGGGCCGGTAGGCGACTGTCCAAGCTTGGAACTCTTAGAACCTCGGCAAGGGTTCGACGACGGTTGGTGTGTGCCGCGGCGCAGCTTCCGTCCGCCTTCAGCAGGGTCTCGGCGGGCTCGGCCGGGTGGAGGTCGAAGACCAACATGCGGTCGCAGACGCCGTTCAACGTGAGCTCGCGGTCGACCTCGCCCGGGCCGCGCACGAGCGTCAACCGACCCGCGTACCGACAGCCGCGGTCGCCGGCGTCGAGGATCGCACGGATGCCGGAGCTGTCGATCGAGGTCAGCTCGCGAAGGTCCAGTACGACGAGATGGGCAGACAGCTGGGCCTGCATCAGCGTCTGCGCGAGCTGCGGGGAGTTCGTGGGACCCAGCTCGCCCGCGATGCGAACCCAGACTGCACCGGTGGCACCCAACCGCCACCCACACAGGAATCGCGCCGGCATGGCGCGTCTGCTTGCCGCTATTGGACCCGCAACCGTCGAGGACTTGAGCATCTGGACCTCCTCGCGCATGAACAAACGCTGGAAGTCAGCTTCTGGTGCCCGCCCCTGAGGACCGACCGCAGTAATGCCCTCCTCTGGCCAGCATAGCGCGAAGCAGGCCCGGATGTTGTACGGACGTCCAGCCGGCTTCAGCCGCCGGGCAAGTCTCGCCCAGCCGCCGGAATCTCGTGCTCGTCGACGAGGTCGGTCGGCCCGAGGATGAACACCTCGCACATCAGATCGGGGTGCTGTTGGTTGCCGCTCATGAAGCCGATCACGACACGCCCGGTCGCTGCCTCGATGACCTCTACGAAGCGGCTGCGCATGACCTCCTGGAACTCCATCCGCTGCTGGATGACCGCAGTGCCCCGGCCGCCCTCGAGCAGCGTCTCCTCGACCCGCGAGAAGCCACCGCGCAGAACGCACACGACGAGGTCGTCGTCGTAGTAGGACTTCGCCCGGGTGGGCCCTCGCCCATAGAACTCCTTCAGCAGCGCGACCATTCCGTTCGAGATGGCCGTGAGTACGTCCCCGTGGGTGCTGGGAGGACCCTCGATGATGCGCGGCTCGTTCATTGCGTGACCCGGGTGTCGCTATCCCCGGGTGCTCGATGTTAGCGCCAGTCGCGCTACTGTGGGCCTTGATCGCTCGTCGGGTTTTCGCCCTTCGCCTCGCGCGCGAACCCCGACTTCGGAGGACGAAGAGAGAAGGCCAGCATGCTGGCGTCCGATCCTCCGCTCAGCGGCGAGGAGCTCCTGTCGGCCGTGACCGACGCCATGGTCGCGCTGCATAAGCGCTACCACCACCGCACTCCCGTAACCGCCAAGACGCGGATGCTCGGCGATGATCTGCTCGCCTGCGTGCTTGGGGGCGTCTACACCGAGGTCGAGCAGACGATGATCGAGCTCGAGCGCTCAACCGTCGTCCAGGAAACCCGCAGCGCCTTCCAGATCGCCATGCAGAGCCGGTTCATCGACAAGATCGAGTACCTCTCCGGACGCAAGGTCCTGGCATTCATCTCCAACCACCACATCGGCCCCGACATCGAGATCGAGCTGTTCATGCTCGCGCCCCCCGACGCGGTCGGGTGTTGACCAGCACACCGGGGCGACCGCCCTCCCGTGGACGGCCATCGCCCTCACACCGTGGGCGGGTCGGAGATCACCCACGGGCGGACCGATACCGTTCTTCGGTGTCGTGAGACGCACGTGGCAGGTGACGAAGCGGGCGGTGGTGTCCTTCTATGACGATCAGGGCACTCACCACGCCGCCGCTCTCACCTACTACGCCCTGATGTCACTCTTTCCGACGCTGCTGGTGGGCGTGGCGCTCCTGGGCCTGCTGGGGGAGTACCCGGCCACCTACAACGCGATCGTCAACCATCTCCGTGGTGTGGTCCCCGCAGCGACACTGGTACCCCTCAACGAAGCGGTGCGGGCAGCACTCAAGAGCAAAGGTACGGCTGCCGTGGCTCTCGTGGTGGCGATCCTGACGGCTCTGTATGGGGCGACCGGCTATCTGGAGGCCGCCCGGCGTGCCCTCAACGTCGTCTTTGAGTCGCCGGACCGGCGCAGCTTCGTACGGCGCAAGACGATCGACATCGCGTCGACATTCGTGCTGCTGGCGCTCGTGGTCACCACGCTGGTGCTGATGTTCGCCGGCGGAGGCGTCGCCCACGAGGTGCTCGGAGCCACCGCAGCCGAGACCTGGCGGGTGGTGCGCTGGCCGATGGCGTTCGCGTGCGCGCTGCTGGTGTTCTCCTATATCTATTACGTCACCCCCGATCTGCACCAACGCGGGTTTCGCTGGATCGCCCCGGGGGCCCTGGTGGGTGTGTCGATGTGGCTGGCCGCGTCGGCCGCGTTCTCCGCCTACCTCGCGAACTTCAGGAGCTTCAACGTCACCTACGGCTCGTTTGCGGCAGCGATCATCCTGCTGGTGTGGCTGTGGCTCACCAATGTCGCACTGTTGTTCGGTGCGGAGGTTAACGCCGAGATCGAGCGGGCCAGGAGTATCTCACAAGGAGTGGGGCGCGGGAAAACTCCTGAGTAACCAAATCGGAGTGCGTTATAGTCACTTGTACGTCCCCCGAGCCTTAGCTCTTCTCGCTCTTTGGGCGACATCCTCGTTCAGAAGGGTAGAGAGGCGGTCGGCCATGGCCACCGCAACAAAGCAGGCTCCCGTTGCAAGCTCGACGCCGCGCGCGGTGGATCACGTGCCCCGCCCGGCAGCACTTTCATTTCTAACCTATCGGGACAACGGCGACGACTACCACTGGGAGATCGTCGACGCCGATGGTGAAACCGTCGCCCACTCCGGGCGCTTTGCCTCTGAGGCTGAGGCGGAACGCGCTGCACATCGGGTGTGCGAGGGCGTCCGCTCGTCGGACTTTGAACCACACGTGGTCAAAGGCCTTCGTGCCGTGGCCGTGTGATGGCCGGCCGACACTTGAGCTGTCCTGCGTGTCGTATCCGGGCGCGTGCGGACGCCCCGGCGATCGCTGTCCTGGAGAACCGTTGCCCGCTTTGCGGGGGTCCGCTGAGCGCGGCCTCCTCAGCCGCCGCCGTGATCGGGTTTCGCTCCTTCGACCTGGACGAGCTCTCCGAACGGGACGCGGGCGGGAGTGCCGTCAGCGAGGTTGCACTGAAGTGGTAAGCGGCGGCCCGCGGCTGGCCCGCGGTTGAGCCGGTGAAGATCCCTACGCCGATTCGGGAACAGAAACGCCCAGAGGTCAACTGCCCGCGCGGCGCCAGCGACCCGCGGCGCCGGACCTGCTGAGCTGGTCGAAATGGTCGAGGGCCTGGCCCGAGCCTGCGACGACACACGTCAGGGGCGACATCGCCAGGAAGACGGGTACGCCGGTTTCAGCGGCGACGAACTCGGGGAAGCCGCGCAACAGGGTGCCCCCTCCGGCGAGGAGGATTCCGTCACGCGCGATATCCCCAGTCAGCTCCGGGGGGGTCTGCTCGAGCGTGTCCTTGATCGCCGCGACGATCTCCTGCAGCGGGGCGGCTATGGCGGTGTGAACCTCCCCGCTGCGCAGCTGGATCTGAGTTGGCAGGCCGGTGATCAGATGGCGGCCACGCACCTCGGTCGTCTCTTCGGGCCGAAGCGCGACTGCCGACCCGATTGCAATCTTGATCGCCTCGGCGGTCTGGGAGCCGATCGCCAGAGAGTAAGCGGCACGTAGGTAGCGGGTGATCGCCTCGTCCATCTCGTAGCCGCCGACCCTGACCGACCGGAACAGGGCGATTCCGCCCAAGGAGATCACGGCCATCTCGCTCGTGCCACCACCGATGTCCACGACCATGCGCCCGACCGGCTCCGCGATGTCGAGGCCCGCACCGATCGCGGCCGCGATCGGCTCCTCGATGAGCTGCACACGGCGCGCCCCGGCGGCGAGTGAGGCCTCCTCGACGGCCCGCTTCTCGACCTCCGTCACGCCCGACGGCGCGCAGACGATCAGCCGGGGGTGGGCTCGGTGTCGATCGAGCACCTTGCGGATGAAGTAGCGCAGCATCTGCTCGGTGATGTCGAAATCGGCAATCACGCCGTGGCGGAGCGGCCGCGTCGCCGAGATGGTCGCGGGCGTGCGACCGATCATGCGCTGAGCCTCGACTCCGACAGCGTGGACGCGACCGGTCTGGGAGTCGGACGCGACAACCGAGGGCTCCGAGACGACGATCCCGCGTCCGCCCGACGTACACGAGCGTGTTCGCCGTGCCGAGGTCGATCGCCATGTCTCGGACCCCGAGCGTGGGGGCCAGGTGGCGCCGTGACACGTCCCGCCGCGAGCCATCCCTGCGAAAGCGCATCACGACAGACTGTCAAACCAGCCCCCGCGCCAAGCCGAAGGGCCCTCGCGCCGTGGCCGAAACGCCCCCGCGCCCCAGCCGAAGCCAACACTGCGCGGGATTCTCGCCGGCCGTCAGGCGCTGGCGACCGTGGCGAGAAAGTCGTGGAAGGCGCGGTCGGTCCGTGCAGTGTCGCCTGTGGCGTCGAGGTCGGTGAGCAGGCCGCGCATGACGGCGAGCACGACGGTCGCGAGCTCAGGTCGGCCGAGACTGCCCATGCCCTCCTCGAGCGGTGCGAGCCAGTCGGTGGTCGCGGTCCGCCGGAAGCCGGGCCAGAGCGGCTCTCCCGCGGTGTCGTGCAGCCGGCCGAACATGCGCAGGTACGGTGCGCCCTGGGGTCCGGAGATCGCGGACCACGCGCGTGCCAGGGTGGTCAGGTAGGGCTCGTCGGGTCGCAGACGAATCAGGTCCGTGAAGGCCTCGAGCTGGCGCCGGCGTGCCCGTCCGAGGACCTCCCGGAGCAGTCCATCCCGGGTCCCGAAGTGGTAGATCAGCATCCGGTTCGACGTGCCTGCGGCAGCAGCCAGCGGCCCAAGCCGTTCCGGGAGCCCATGCTCGAGCGCGTGGTCGGTGCACGCGTCGAGGAGCCTCTCCCTGATCTGGGGTTCGCGGTGCCTGCCGATACTCCGATCTTTTCACGTAACGACCGGTACGTCTACTGTTCTTGACAGTGGATCGACACACGCCGAGGAGGTAGCGATGAGGATCGTCTTCGTGCACGGGGCATGCGTGAGGGACGGAAGCTGGTGGTGGCACCGGACCGGAGACCTACTCGCCGAGCAGGGAATGCTCAGCGAGGCTCCCGTCCTGCCGAGCTGCGGGGAGTCGGCCGAGCCGGTCGACGCCGAGGGCCCCGGGCTGGCCGAGGATGTCGCCGCGGTCCGGCACGTCCTGATCGCCAGCGACGAGCCGGCTGTGGTGGTGGCCCACAGCTACGGCGGGATCGTGACCGCGGAGGCCGCGGCTGGCATCGAGGCCGTGCGCCATCTCCTGCTCGTTTCCAGCTACCTGCCCGAGGTCGGGCAGAGCCTGTCCGCTTTCGGCGGCGAGGAGCCCGGCCCGTTTCTCGACGTCGACCCCGAGCGCGGCACCTTCACAGTCCGCCAGGAGGCCCTGGCTGAGACGTTCCTACAGGACTGTGAGCCCGCGATCCAGCGAGAGGCCGCGAACAGAACGGCCCACCAGAGCCTGGCGGTCCTCGAGCAGCCCGTACAGGCGGCCGCCTGGCAGCACGTCCCCTCGACGTACCTCCTCTGCACGGAGGACCGGGGCACCCCCGCCGAGGCGCAGCGCAGCTTTGCCGCTCGGGCGGGCGACGTGGTGGAGCTCGACGCCGGCCATCACCCGTTCCTTTCCCGACCCGCAGCCGTCCGGGACCTGATCCTCGGGCTGTGAGGCGGCAGGCGGGCGCCCCACGAGCCCCGGGATCGGGTCAGCCCCGTACGTTCATCCGGTGAAGTGCGGCTTGACTTTCCGCGGGTGTGGGCGGACGAAAGCCGCGATACGGGCGAACGGGGCGCACACGGCCTCCGTCATGACCGCCTTCACCGACACCTTGTGGCCGCCGTAGTGAAGTTTGCGCGGATCGATCTTCACCGAGAACACGCCGTTCTTGGCGTTGGCCGCCTGCAGCGTCTTGATCTTCTTGCCATCGAGGTAGAACGTCAGTTCTTTGATGCCGAGCGCGCTGATCTCGGCGGTGAAGGGCTTCTTCTTCGAACCCGCTACGCCGCGCAGGACGATCGCCGGCTCGTTGACCGTGCACGCCGCTTGCACGATCTGTTTCGGCGCCACTTCGACTTCGACCGTGTTCGACTTTTCTCGGACGCCGGCTTCGGTCTCGACTTCCGCCTGGTTGGCGTAGACGCCGGCGCTGGTCAGTTCATGTTCGCACGTGTACGACGTTGATTCGGTCGGGGCCAGTTCGGCTTTCCCCGGCCCGGCGATGTTCGTGCAGTTCGCGTCCGTGATCTTCGTCAGCTTCACCGACACATTCCCTGTGTTCGTGACCCTGATCTGGTAGACGACCGTTTCGCCGATGTTGCCGGTGAGCTTGTTCTTTGTGAACCCGGCGCCGGAACCCTTGATCTGCTGTTCCTTTTCGACGCCGAGCGATGGTTTCTGATCGGCCGCGATCGTGTCTTCCGCGGGGCCTCCGGGAGTCTCCGTGCTCGTGGCGCTCGCCACGTCCGTGAAGGACCCGTTGTTGAGGTCTTCCTGGGTGATCGTATGTGCGCCCGTGCAGGTGATCGATGCGCCGGGGGCGAGTTCGCTGACCGGGATCGACGGAATGCAGCCGAAGCCTTCCAGCGCGGGCGAGTCGCTGACCGACACGTTGTGCAGGGTGATGTTGCCTTCGTTGGTCGTGGTGATCGTGTAGTTGACGACCTGGCCGACTTTTTCGTACTTCGCCGGTTTCAGGTCGTCGGTCTTGGTCACTCCGAGCTTCGCGTGCTGTTCCGCTTCGATCGTGTCTTCCGCGGGCGGGGCTTCGGCCTCGTTGCTGCTCGCGCCGGCGATGTCCTTGAAGGACCCCTTGTCGAGGTCTTCCTGGGTGATCGTATGCGTGCCGGTGCACTTGATCGTCGCGCCCGGAGCCAGGCTGGCGGTCGGGATCGGAGGCGTGCAACCGAAGCCTTCGAGCGCGGGCGAGTCGCTGACGCTCACGTTGTGCAACGTGAGGTTGCCTTCGTTGGTCGCCGTGATCGTGTATTCGACGACCTGACCCACTTTGTCGTACTTCGCCGGGTTCAGGTTGTCCGTCTTGGCCACTCCGAGCTTCGGCTGCCGTTCGCCCTTGATCGTATCTTCGGCGGGCGGAGCCGCGGCCTCTTTACTGGAAGCGTTCGCAACGTCTGCGAAGGACCCGCTGTTGAGGTCTTCCTGGGTGATCGCGTGCGTGCCCGTGCATGTGATCGATGACCCCGGAGCCAGGCTCGCAGCCGGGATCGACGGAATGCAGCTGAAGCCCGCGAGCGCCGGCGAGTCACTCACGGACACTTCGTGCAGGGTCGTGTTGCCTTCGTTGGTCGCGGTCAGGGTGTAGGTGACCACCTGGCCGATTTTGTTGTACCTCGCCGGGTTCAGGTCGTCGGTCTTGGTGACGCCCAGCTTTGGCTTCTGTTCGCCTTTGATCGTGTCTTCCGCGGGCGGGGCTTCGGCCTCTTTGCTGCCCGCGTTCGCGGTGTCCTTGAACGACCCGTTGTCGAGGTCTTCCTGGGTGATCGTGTGCGTACCCGTGCACGTGATCGACTTGCCGGGAGCGAGTTCACCGGCCGGAATCGCCGGGTTGCAGCTGAAGCCTTCGAGCGCGGGCGTGTCCGTGACCGTCACGTCGTGCAGCGTGACGTTGCCTTCGTTGGTCGCCGTCAGGGTGTATTTCACGACCTGCCCGACTTTGTTGTACTTCGCCGGGTTCAGGTTGTCGGTCTTGGTGACGCCCAGCTTTGGCTTCTGGTCGCCTTTGATCCTGTCTTCCGCGGGCGGGGCTTCGGCCTCTTTGCTGCTCGCGTTGGCGATGTCCTGGAAGTAGCCGACGTCCAGGTCTTCCTGGGTGATCTTGTGGGTCCCCGTGCAGACGATCGATTTGCCGGGAGCGAGTTCGCCGGCCGGAATCGCCGGGGTGCATTTGAACCCTTCAAGCGCGGGCGTGTCGGTGACTGTCACATTGTGGAGCGTCAGACCCGCGGTTTCGTTCGTGGCCGTCAGCGTGTAGGTGACGACCTGGCCGACGGTTTCGAACTTCAGCGGGTTGAGGTTGTCCTTCTTCGTCACTCCGAGCTTTGGTGCTTCCGTGCAGGTCTGGAAGGCCGAGGTGTTGTTGGCGAGTTCAGGATCTTCCTCGTTGCCGGTGACCGTCGCTTCGTTGGTAAGGCACTGGACGCTTCCGGGCGCGGTGGCGGTGAGGCTGATCGTAAATGTGCCACCTTTGGCGAGCGCCCCCTCGGCGCACATGACTTCGTTGCCGTTCACCGAGCAGCCGCTGGTGGTCGTTTTCACGTTCGTGAACCCGCTGGGCACCTGATCCTGGACGGAGAAGCCCGAACTGTTTCCCGGGCCGTGGTTGGTCACGGTCAACGTCCAGGCGACGGCGCCTCCGGTGATGACGGTGGCCGGACCGGTCTTCACGATCCCGAGGTCGACCTTTTCTTTGGCGATGCAGGCCGCGCCGTCATTGCTCTGGTCGGCGATCGGTCCGCTGTAGTGGGCCAACACCGCGAAGGTGGGCGTGGCGGGGGTTTTTACCGCGATCTTGAAGATGGCCCCGGTGGCGTTGCTGGAGAATCCGATATTTCCGTTGCTGAAGGTCCAGGCGGCGCCGTAGTTGCCGCTTTCCACCCCGGCCGGCGCGAGTAGGTGTTCACTTCGCCGGTGGAGAGGTTGAGGCGGTAGATCGTGGTTCCAGATAGACCCCACATGTACCCTTCGTAGTAGGTGAAGTCGATCGGCTGCCACGCTTTGCTGAGTTTGACTGTCTTGATCACTTCGACTTTGCTGACGTCGATCTCATAGGCGACCTGCGAGCCGTTCCCGTTGGTGATCCAGTAGTTCCCGGCCGGGTCGAAGGCGCCGTCTGCGGGCCCGCCGCTTTCCGCCGGATAGCCTTTGATGACCCCGAGCGCGGTGGCGGTGCCGGTGTTGTCGATCTGGAAGAGGGTGCCCGGCGTGCCGCTCGGGTTGACGTTGAGCTCGGTCGAGTAGAGGTAGTCGTTCGTCGGGTCGTAGCCGAGCGCGTTGTACGTCGAGGCGGCCGATTTGGGGTTGACTTCGTTGTATACGACTTCACCGGACTTGAATTCCGATTCGTAGAATTTGGTTGCTTCGCCGTCGGTGTGGGTCTGGGTCAGGAACTCGACTTCGCTCTGGCAACTGAAGGGCGACCCGACTGCTGCCGCGGCCGTTGACGCAGCGAGGAGCGACACGAGCCCACCAAGCGCCAAGACCGCCGTGACGGTGCCGAAGAGGGTCCTCCAGCGGCTATGCCCGGAGCCCGCGGGGCCGCCTGCATGCCGGGCGCCGTCCGATCGAGCGCCATCCGCGTGCCGACGGCATGCGCCGTTCGACCGATACCAAGACAGCCTGCTGACGCTCGCCGCACCGTGCCTCATGTGAGTCCTTCCCTGCCGGGTGGTCTGTAAAAGGGGGCGAGCACCGAAATGGTCCGGAGAACCGCGGCGGAATCAGGGCCGTGCCTCTGGCTCTCAAGCGCGCCACAAACCCCCAACTTGAGAGACAACCGTACCTAAACGTGCATGGGGCTCGACAATCAGTAGCAGAGCCCGGCGAGGACTGTCAACCGGTGGCATTCGGACTTCGTCCCTGAGAGGCCCGGGGGAGGCTCGCCCTCACTGCGTGAGGAGCTGCGCTATCGCCGCCACCCCGACCACGACGATCAGCGCCCGCAGAGCCCGCGACGGCAGCAGCCGGCCGTAGCGGGCACCCAGCTGGCCGCCGACGATGGACGACCCCGCGATGATCGCCGCAGGCCCCCAGCGGACATCGGCGGCGAAGATGAAGTAGATCGCCGCCACTCCGTTGACGATGGCGACCAGTACGTTCTTGAGCGCGTTCGTGCGCTGCAGGTCCTGGGCCAGCGTCAGGCCCAGGATCGAGAGCAGGATGATCCCCTGCGCTGCCCCGAAGTAGCCCCCGTAGACGCCCGCCAGATAGACGCCCACGGGACTGAGCAGACGCGCTCGCCCGCCCTCGAGGTCGATCCTGTTCTCCCCGAGCCACCGTTTGAGCCTGGGCTGGGCGAGGGTCAAGGCCACTGCACCGGCGATGAACACGGGCACGATCTCCTTGAAGGCCGAGGAGGGCAGCACGAGCAGCAGGACCGCCCCAGTGATCCCCCCGGTGGCCGACATCACCCCCAGGCGCTTCGCACGCCCGGCCTGCCCGGACAGCTCGCGGCGATACCCGATGGCGCCGGAGATCGACCCCGGTACGAGCCCCACGGTGTTCGACACGTTGGCCGTTACGGGCGCGTATCCGAACGCGAGCAGCACCGGAAAGGTGATCAGCGTGCCGCTCCCCACGACCACGTTGATCGTCCCTGCCGCAAGCCCCGCGCCCGCGATCGCGATTGCCTGCCCTACGCTCACGCGCTTGCCACCGTGGACACGAGGAGCGGGAGTATCCCTGCTCGCCCGTACCGGAGACGGCCCCGGTGCCGGCGGGGGTGGCCCGGGAGCTCACCCTCGAATTGCGACGGCGCGTCGCCCGACGCCAAACCGCCCGGCAGCCCCCGCCCCGCCAGGAGTCGAACCCTGGATTCGGCGCTGAGGAGTCAACCTCAGCGCCGCCACATCATCCGGTGAATTTCGGCTTGATCTTCGCGGGGCGCGGGTGGACGAAGGCCGCGGTCCGGGCGATCGCGGCGCAAACCGCGTCCGTCATGACGGCCTTCACGGTGACCTTGTGGGCGCCGTAGCGAAGCTTGCGCGGATCGATCTTCACCGAGAACACACCCTTGTTGGCGTTGTCGGCCTTCAGCGTCTTGATCTTGCGGCCATCCAGGTAGAACGTCAGTTCCTTGATGCCGAGTGCGGGGATGTGGGCCGTAAACGGCTTGCGCTTCGACCCCGACACGCCTGTCAGGACGATCGAGGGCTCGTTGACCGTGCATGCCGGTAGCACAACCTGTTTCGCCGGGGCCACGATCGTGTCTTCCGCGTTCGGGGCGTTGGCCTCTTTGCTGGTCGCGCCCGCGACATCCTTGACCGAGCCGCTGTCGAGATCTGCCTGGGTGATCGTGTGCGTGCCGGTACACGTGATCGACGCGCCCGGAGCAAGGCTCGCAACCGGGATCGAGGGCGTGCAGCTGAACCCTTCAAGCGCCGGCGAATCGCTCACCGAGACTTCGTGCAAGGTGGTGTTGCCTTCGTTGGTCGCCTTCAGCGTATAGGTCACGACCTGCCCGACTTTTTCGAACTTGGCAGGGTTCAGATTGTCGGTCTTGGTCAACCCGAGCTTCGGCTTCTGTTCAGCCGTGACCGTGTCTTCTGCGTTTGGCGCGTCGACCTCTTTGCTGCTCGCGCTCGCGGTGTCCTTGAACGAGCCGTTGTCGATGTCCGCCTGGGTGATCGTGTGCGTGCCGGTACACGTGATCGACGCGCCCGGAGCGAGGCTCGCAACCGGGATCGAGGGCGTGCAGCTGAACCCGTCGAGCGCCGGCGAATCGCTCACCGACACTTCGTGCAAAGTGGTGTTGCCTTCGTTCTTCGTCACGAGCGTGTATTGGACGACCTGCCCGACGGATTCGTACTTGGCGGGGCTCAGATTGTCGGTCTTCGTCAACCCGAGCGTCGGCTTCTGTTCGGCGTTGACCGGTGTCTTCGGCGTCGGGGCGTTCGCCTCTTTGCTGCTCGCGCTCCCCGTGTCCGTAAACGACCCCCTGTCGAGATCTTCCTGGGTAATCGTGTGCGTACCTGTGCACGTGACCGAAGCGCCCGGAGCGAGGCTCGCGGCCGGGATCGAGGGCGTGCAGCTGAACCCTTCGAGCGCCGGCGAATCGCTCACGGTCACTTCATGCAAGGTGGTGTTGCCTTCGTTGGTCGCCTTCAGCGTGTATGTGACGACCTGACCGACTTTGTTGTACTTCGCCGGGTTCAGGTTGTCGGTCTTGGTCAGCCCGAGCTTCCGCTGCTGTTCGGAGGTGATCGTGTCTTCGGCGTCAGGCGCCGTTCGCTTCTTTGCTGCTCGCGCTCCCCGTATCCGTGAAGGAGCCGTTGTTCAGGTCTTCCTGCGTGATCGTGTGGTTGCCGGTGCAGGTGACCGAAGCGCCCGGAGCCAGGCTCGCGGCCGGGATCGTCGGCGTGCAGCTGAACCCTTCAAGCGCCGGCGAGTCGCTCACGGTCACTTCATGCAAGGTGGTGTTGCCTTCGTTGGTCGCCTTCAGCGTGTATGTCACGACCTGACCGACTTTGTTGTACTTCGCCGGGTTCAGGTTGTCCGTCTTGGTCAAGCCGAGCTTCCGCTGCTGTTCGGCCGTGACCGTGTCTTCCGCGTCAGGGGCCGTCGCTTCTTTGCTGCTCGCGCTGGCGGTGTCCTTGAACGAGCCGTTGTCGAGATCCGCCTGGGTGATCGTGTGGTTGCCGGTGCAGGTGACCGAAGCGCCCGGAGCCAGGCTCGCGGCCGGGATCGTCGGCGTGCAGCTGAACCCTTCAAGCGTCGGCGAGTCGCTGACGGTCACTTCATGAAGCGTGGTGTTGCCTTCGTTGGTCGCCGTGATCGTGTATTTGACGACCTGACCCACTTTGTTGTACTTCGCCGGGTTCAGGTTGTCCGTCTTGGTAAGCCCGAGCTTCCGCTGCTGTTCGGCCGTGACCGTGTCTTCCGCGTCAGGGGCCGTCGCTTCTTTGCTGCTCGCGCTGGCGGTGTCCTTGAACGAGCCGTTGTCGAGATCCGCCTGAGTGATCGTGTGGTTGCCCGTGCAGGTGACCGAAGCGCCCGGAGCCAGGCTCGCGGCCGGGATCGTCGGCGTGCAGCTGAACCCTTCAACGCGGGCGAGTCGCTCACCGTCACTTCATGCAGGGTCGTGTTGCCTTCGTTGGTCGCCGTGATCGTGTATTTGACGACCTGACCCACTTTGTTGTACTTCGCCGGGTTCAGGTTGTCCGTCTTGGTCAGCCCGAGACTCGATTTCTGTTCGGCAGTGATCGTGTCTTCGGCTTTCGGGGCATTGGCCTCTTTGCTCGTCGCGCTCGCGGTGTCCTTGAACGAGCCTTTGTTCAGGTCTTCCTGCGTGATCGTGTGGTTGCCGGTGCACGTGACCGATGCGCCCGGAGCCAAACTCGCGGCCGGGATCGTCGGCGTGCAGCTGAACCCTTCAAGCGTGGGCGAATCGCTCACCGAGACTTCATGCAACGTGGTGTTGCCTTCGTTGGTGGCGGTGATCGTGTATTTGACGACCTGACCCACTTTGTTGTACTTCGCCGGGTTCAGGTTGTCGGTCTTGGTAAGCCCGAGCTTTGCTTTCTGTTCGGCCGTGACCGTGTCTTCGGCTTTCGGGGCCGTCGCTTCTTTGCTGCTCGCGCTCGCGGTGTCCACGAACGTGCCGTTGTCAAGATCCGCCTGCGTGATCGTGTGGTTGCCGGTGCACGTGATCGACCCGCCCGGAGCAAGGCTTGCGGCCGGGATCGTCGGCGTGCAGCTGAACCCTTCCAACGCCGGCGAGTCGCTCACGGTCACTTCATGCAAGGTCGTGTTGCCTTCGTTGGTCGCCGTGATCGTGTATTTGACGACCTGACCCACTTTGTTGTACTTCGCCGGGTTCAAGTTGTCGGTCTTGGTGACGCCGAGCTTCGGTTTCTGTTCAGCCGTGACCGTGTCTTCCGCGTTCGGCGCCGTCGCTTCTTTGCTGCTCGCGCTCGCGGTGTCCTTGAACGAGCCGTTGTCGAGGTCCGCCTGCGTGATCGTGTGGTTGCCGGTGCAGGTGATCGACGCGCCGGGAGCGAGGCTCGCGGCCGGGATCGTCGGCGTGCAGCTGAACCCTTCCAGCGCCGGCGAGTCGCTCACGGTCACTTCATGCAAGGTCGTGTTGCCTTCGTTGGTCGCCGTGATCGTGTATTTGACGACCTGACCGACTTTGTTGTACTTCGCCGGGTTCAGGTTGTCGGTCTTGGTCAGCCCGAGCTTCGGTTTCTGTTCGGCAGTGACAGTGTCTTCGGCTTTCGGCGCCGTCGCTTCTTTGCTGGCCGCGCTCGCGGTGTCCTTGAACGAGCCGTTGTTCAGGTCTTCCTGGGTGATGGTGTGGTTGCCGGTACAGGTGATCGACGCACCGGGAGCCAGGCTCGCGGCCGGGATCGACGGCGTGCAGCTGAACCCTTCCAGCGCCGGCGAATCGCTCACGGTCACTTCATGCAAGGTCGTGTTGCCTTCGTTGGTCGCGGTGATCGTGTATTTGACGACCTGACCGACTTTGTTGTACTTCGCCGGGTTCAGGTTGTCCGTCTTCGTGAGCCCGAGCTTTGGTTTCTGTTCGGCTGTGACCGTGTCTTCCGCGTTCGGCGCCGTCGCTTCTTTGCTGCTCGCGCTCGCGGTGTCCTTGAACGAGCCGTTGTCGAGATCCGCCTGGGTGATCGTGTGCGTGCCCGTGCACACGATCGATTTACCCGGAGCGAGACTCGCGGCCGGGATCGTCGGCGTGCAGCTGAACCCTTCAAGCGCCGGCGAATCGCTCACGGTCACTTCATGCAAGGTCGTGTTGCCTTCGTTGGTGGCGGTGATCGTGTATTTGACGACCTGACCGACTTTGTTGTACTTCGCGGGGTTCAGGTTGTCGGTCTTGGTCAGCCCGAGCTTCGGCCGCTGTTTGCCCACGATCGTGTCTTCCGCGGGCCCCCCCGGAGTCTCTGTGCTCGTCGCGCTCGCGACGTCCTTGAATGACCCGAGGTCGAGGTCTTCCTGGGTGATCGTGTGGGTACCCGTGCACACGATCGATTTACCCGGAGCAAGTTCGCCGACGGGGATCGACGGCGTGCATTTGAACCCTGCGAGCGCCGGCGAGTCGCTCACCGACACTTCATGCAGAGTGACGTTGGCGGCTTCGTTGGTGGCCGTGATCGTGTAGGTGACCACCGTCCCGACCGTTTCGAATTCGAGCGGGTTGAGGTTGTCTTTCTTTTTCACACCCAGCTTTGCGGCTTCCGTGCACGTCTGGGCGCTCGATTTGTTGTTCGCCAGGTTTGAGTCTTCCTCGTCGCCGGTGACCGTGGCTTCGTTCGTGAGGCATTCAGCGCTCGCGGGAGCGGTGCCGGTGAGGGTGATGACGAATGTGCCGCCGACGGCGAGCTGCCCCTCGGCGCACGAGACGGCGTTGCCGACGACCGAGCAGCCGCTGGTGGTCGTTTTGACGTTCGTGAACCCGCTGGGGACTTTATCCGCAACGGAGAAGCCCGAGCTTTTGCCGGGCCCTTTGTTCGTGACGGTAAGCGTCCAGGTGACGGCGCCGCCGGGGAGAACCACGGCGGGGGCCGTCTTGACGATTTCCAGGTCGACCTTTTCTTTGGCGATGCAGGCCGCACCGTCGTTGCTCGCGTCGGCTTTGGGGCCGGTGTAGTGGGCCAGCAGCGTGAATTTCGGGGTGGCCGGAGTTTTGACTTCGATCTTGTAGATCGCTCCGCTGCCGTTGTTGGAGAATCCGAGATTGCCGTTGGTGAAGGTCCATGCGGCGCCGTAGGCGCCACTTTCGACACCGCTCGGCGCGGCAAAGGTGCTCACCGTGCCTGTCGAGAGGTCAACGCGGTAGATGCTCGTTTCGGCGAGGCCCCACATGTACCCTTCGTAGTACGTCCAGTCGATCGGTTTCCACGCTTGGCTGAGCGTGACCGTCTTGATCACTTTGGCCGGTGAGCTGGTGACGTTGATCTCGTACGCTTTGGTCGAGCCGTTGCCGTTGGTGATCCAGTAGTTCCCCGACGGGTCGAAGGCGCCGTCTGCGGGCCCGCCGCTTTCGGCCGGGTAGCCCTGGATGACCCCCAAGGACGTCGCGGTGCCCGTGTTGTCGATCTGGAAGAGGGTGCCGACCGTGCCCGTGCCGAGGGGGGATACGTTGAGCTGGGTCGAGTAGAGGTAGTTGTTGGTGGGGTCGTAGCCGAGCGCGTTGTAGCTCGAGGTGGCGGATTTCGAGTTGCGTTCTACGTATTCGACTTCCCCGGATTTGAAGATCGACTCGTAGTATTTGGTCGCTTCGCCGTCCGCGTGGCTTTGCGTCAGGAAGTCGATTTCGCTCTGGCAGCTGAAGGCCGGCCCGACTGCGGCCGCGGCCCCGGACGCGCCGAGCAGCGACATGAGCGCCCCTAGCGTCAGCGCCACCGTGAGGGCGCCGAGGAGGGTCTGCCAGGGACTACGCCTGGAGTGGGCGTGTGACGCAGCGTCTGGGCGAGCGCCTCTCGTGGGCTTTGGGGTCGCGCTCTCCGACGCGCACCGAGAAGGGTCGCTGACGTTCGCCATACCGCACCTCATGTGATTCCTTCCGTGGGAGTGTTCTGTAATGAGGGCGAGCACCGAAGCGGTCCGGGGACCGCTTCGGAATTGGACGCGCCTCAGATCCTCGGGTGCGCCACAACCCCATTCGAGGGACAAGCGTACTAGAACATGCGTCGAGATGGTCGCACTGAAATGCAGCTTGCGCCGTGCGCCTCAACGACCCGTGGTCCGCTCCATTGCGACCATGCCCGCCAGGAGTCGAATCTGCCTTCACCGCCTGGGAGGCAGTCCCTTGGGGCCAGTGCCTCGTTCCGGCATCGCCGGCATGACTTCCTCCGCAAACCGTCGTAGCTGCCCTTTGCCGCCAAGCACCGTGAGCAGGACATACTCGACGCCCGCATCACTCAACGCCGCCAGTTTGGAGCAGATCTCCTCTGGCGTTCCACAGAGCGCGTGCTCCTCGGTAGCGCCCCTCTCGTCGGCATAAGCCAGCACGTGCGAACCGCCTCCGCGTCCTGGCTGCCGGGACACGCTCACCGTGCGCCGGGTGTACTCGGCCAGACGCTCCAGAGCGGCCTCGGCGTCCGCCCGATCCCTGGCGACGTACAGCTGGCGCGCCACCGCGACCCCCATCGGATCGAACTCCCTGCCGTGCGCTTCACGCTCGGCTCGGTACAGGGCCATCCGCTCGCCGATCTGCCGGGGAGATGCGTACTGGTCGAGCATCAGATTGAACCCGCGCTCTGCTGCCCGGCGGATCGACGCCGAGCTACCGGCGGCCATCCAGAACGGCGGATGCGGCGTTTGCGAAGGCGGCGGCTCGACCACGACGTCCTCGAAGTGCCAGAACCGGCCGCGGTGTGAGAACCGTGAACGCTCGAGCCAGGATCGTGTGATGACCTCAACGGCCTCGTCAAACCGAGCATCTGCCTCCTCCGGCGCGATCTGGAACCCGGTGAACTCGCTGTGCCGGTAACCCTTCCCGACTCCGAAGTCGAGCCGTCCGCCGGAGACCAGATCGAGCGTCGCCGCCTCCTCCGCCAGCAGGACCGGGTTGTGCCACGGAAGCACGATCACCGCCGTGCCAAGGCGCAATCTGGTGGTGCGCATGGCAAGGCAGGTGAGCAGCATCAGCGTGGCGGAGACCTGGTTCCAGCCGGTGAAGTGGTGCTCGACCAGAAAGCTCGAATGAAACCCCAGCTCCTCAGCTTCGACGTTGAGGTCGAGATAGTCGCGGAAGCCCTGGCCCGTCTCGGGAGGAAGGTCCCCGCGGCTGGCCTGCGCGGAGCAGAAGAGACCAAATCTCATCGGCTATCGCGTCGTCGCGACATCGAGGCTCGGGGCGCCCATCGAGGGAGTCTCTCGGCAGACCGCGACAACTTGGCCGACCTGCTCGACCGCGGGACCGGATAGTCCGCTATTTGCGCCGTTTGCCTACGCACGTGGCGGTCGGCGGACAGCCCTCAACCCACCGGAGGCGTAAGATCAAAGGGCACGCGCTAGCGCGTCGACGTGGCAGCACGGCGATCCTAGATCGAGCTTTTAGCCGCTGCGATCGGGAGTGCGTAGGAACCGTGGGTATTTGCTGGTCGGGATTCGAGTGACGACCGATCCGAGTCGGAACTCCATAAAATTGGCCGTGTATGCATGGGTGGCCGTGCAGCGTCGAGCGCGGACGGTGGCGCCGGCGGTAGCTGCCTTCGAGGCGGCCATCCCCGGACCCATACGGGGAGATGAGCGCTTCCAGCAGGCGTTGGAAGACGCCGAGACCGCCGGCTCTCTCCAGCACGCGATTGCGTTGAACGAAGGCGAGGTCAAGCAGTGGACCTCGAAGGCCGTCGTTCTACTCCGCGCGGTCAAGAGCGCTGATGACGTCTACGAGCGCGAACTCGGCGCCGCGTTGGATGCGTATCACCACTCGATGACAGGAGCGGGCGAGGAGGACGACACCGATGGCATGCAAGCGGTGTAGTCCCGACCTCGAGCTCTCCAGCGGATGAGGGGCCTCAAGAGGCGATCGCGTCATGAGTAGCCTCCGCGAGACGCGTACTGACACCTCGCGTGCCGGCGACACGATCCTGATCGTCGATGATCAGGACGAGGTGCGGCTGACGATGCAGGCAATCCTCGCACTCGAAGGCTGGAACACCGCGGAGGCAGGGTCAGGTGAGGAGGCCGTGGCGAAGGTCGGGCGGAGTCCTGATTTCGCCGGCCTGGTCGTCGACTACCGGATGCCGGGCATCGACGGGCTGGAGGTCGCACGGCGGCTCCGGCAATCGGGGTTCGAGCGCCCGATCATCATCTGCTCGGCCTATCTCGATGACGAGCTCGAAGGCAAAGCGCTCGCCGTCGGAGCGCACACCGCCAACAAGGATGATCTCGAGGGGCTCCGGGAGATGCTCGGCCAGCTTCGTCCCGATGCGCCCGATGCACCCAGGGAACGCGGCTTGCGCCATCTCGGATCCTCCGAGGACGCGATAATAAGCAGGGCCGAGGGGATGTTTCGCGGCCTCCTGGAGGCCGCTCCGGACGCGATGGTGATCGTCGACTCTGGCGGCCACATCGCGCTGGTGAATCGCCAGACGGAAGAACTGTTCGGGTACGACCGTGCGGAGCTGATTGCCCGGCCCGTGGAGATGCTCATGGCGGATGGCCTGGGCGGTCATCACCGGGCCCTCAGAGACAGTTACTTCCTGAACCCGACCGCCCGCCCGATGGGCACCGGCCTCGAGCTCTACGCCACACGCAAGGACGGCAGTGAGTTCCCGGTGGAGATCCTCCTCAGCCCGCTCACCATCGATCGCGACACGATCGTCTCCGCGGCCCTTCGGGATGTAACCGAGCGCAAGAAGGCAGAGGACACCCTCCAGCGAGCGCTGGCGATCGAGAAGGAAACCGAGCGCCTGCGCGAACTCGACCGGCTGAAGGACGAGTTCCTCTCGACGGTGTCACACGAGCTCCGTACACCCTTGACCGTGATACTCGGCTTGACCGATGTTCTGCGCCGATCGGGGCCGACAGGCCGTGAGGATCGAGACGACCTGCTCGAGCGCATCTTCGCAAACGCGTCAGAGATGCGCACGATGATCGAGGAGCTTCTGGACTACTCCCGCTTGGAAGACGGAAAAATGCGGCTCGCGATCCGGCCGCTTCCCCTTCGCGAGGTGATTCTGGAGTGCGTCGAGCTGGCACATGTGGCACTCGGCCGGCGCCCGACCCGGGTCGACGTTCCAGACGGAATCAAAGTACAAGCGGACAAACATGCGTTCGAGCGCATCCTCCTAAACCTGCTGACGAATGCGGCCAAGTACTCCCCGGAAGACTCAACCATACGGGTGGCCGCCAAAGCCGAGAACGGAGTGGCAACGATTTCGGTTCAGGACGAAGGCGTCGGAATACCCGCCTTCGAGCATTCCCAGATCTTCGAGCGCTTCTACCGGGGTGCGCAGGGCTCGCGCGAGCGGGGCACGGGCGTGGGGCTCGCCGTCGTGCGTCGCTATGTCGAGCTCCTCGGGGGCAGCGTCTCGGTCGAGAGTGACCTCGCTCAGGGCTCGACGTTTTTCTTCACTTTGCCGTTGTCGGCCGGCTCGAAGCAGGACCCGGGATGAGCCGAACCGTGTTGTTGGTCGACGATGAGCCCGACATCCTGCTGGCGGCACGCCTGATGCTGGAGGCGGCGGGTTGCACGGTGATCGCTGCAGACAACGGCGAGCAGGCTCTCGAGCTGGCTGTAACGAAGAACGCGGACGTCGAAGCCATCTTCCTGGACCTGCGGATGCCCGGGCTGAACGGCTGGGGGATATTGGAACAGCTTCGCGCCAAAGGGATCTCTCACATGCCCGTGATCATCCTGTCCGCTCATTACGACCCGGTCGCCGTTGAGAAGAGCGCTGAGCTTGGCGCGTGGGGATACCTCAGCAAGCCATTCCAGGCCGACGATCTGACGAGGGTCCTGGAGGCGATATTCGAGTCGCCGTCCGGTCCGAGTCGGATGGCCCAAGACTCATTGGGAACACCATGAGCGAGTCGCGCCTGCTGATCGTTGACGATGACCCGCAGATCCTGCACGTCCTAACGCTGGTGCTGACGGAGGCAGGCTTTGAGGTGATGCCTGCCACAACCGGCAGCGAGGCGCGCCAACGGGCCGCGGCCCACCCGCCGCAAGCGGCGATCATCGACCTGGTGCTGCCCGATGAAGACGGCACCGAAGTCACCCGCCGCCTGCGCGAGTGGAGTCAGATCCCGATTCTCATGCTCTCGGCCGTCGATGACGAGCGCAAGAAGGTGCGAGCGCTCGACAAGGGCGCTGACGATTATCTGACCAAGCCGTTCGCGCCGGCCGAATTGATCGCCCGCCTGGAGGCCGTGCTGCGGCGCACCGATCGGACCCCCGACAGCCCGACTGTCGTGACCGAGGGCCTGGAGGTCAACCTGGCCGAGCGCAGCGTCCGAGCCGAAGGTCGCGAGGTGCGCCTGACGCCGATCGAGTACGACCTGCTCCGTGTGTTCGTGCAGAACCCGAACAAGCTGATGACGCACCGGGCGCTGCTGGTAAAGGTCTGGGGATCAGGCCATGAGCTCGACACGCGCTCGCTTCGATTCCACGTCTCGAATCTACGCAGGAAGATTGCGCCTTCGGGGCGACGGGAGCCGCTCCTGCGTACCGAGCGAGGCCTCGGCTACCGGTTCGGTCCGGGGACCTCCGGTCTCAACCGCCGAGGGAATCCGTAACTCGCGCAAATAGCCGGGCCCCTGATGCGGGCCTCATGCCGGGCGAGTAACAGTGGTTCCCTGCAAATCAACACGCGAGCAAGGCTGGCGCTCTGTCGAAGCGACGCTAACGCCGCCGGAATGGATGAAGACATGTCGCAAACCGATCTGGAGCACATCGCCGGTCGCTGGGAAGAGGTAGAACGCCTGATGAGCGCAGGCGAGTCGTTCAGCTCCGTCGAGCACATGATCGACGAGACACGGCTCACCGAGGACGAAAAGGCGGCTCTATGGCTGTTGGCCTGGTCGATGCGCGATAGGCGCACCCAGCAGCGGGAGACCCGCGGATTGCTCGCGTACCTGTCAAGCGTCCCGCGAGACCTCGCCCGGAGCGGGTCCTAGCGAGCACGCTCCGCATGATCGCCCTGGCGCTCGCACACAGGCCACGGTCAAGCAACCACCTTGCGCGCCGCGGGACCCTCGCGACGCCAATTGAGAGGACTGCAACATGAACGCCACAGCGACAATTCCAGCCCGTCCACAGCACATGCGTGCCCTGGACCGAGCCAACGAGATCCGTCTAGCCCGGGCAGAGCTGAAGCGCAGGGTGGCGTTTGGCAAGGTCGACGTCGCCGAGGTGATCGTCTACTGCCCCTGGGAGGTTCAGAGCATGGCCGTGGGGGATCTGTTGGTGAGCCAGCGCCGCTGGGGTCGGACTCGATGCCGCAAGGTGCTCGCCGAAATCCCCATGTCCGAGACCAAGACCATCGGGTCGATGACCGACAGGCAGCGCCACGCGCTCGCGGCGATACTCACGTCCGCTGAACGGAGCCGCGGGTGGACCACCACCCTCTGAGGAGCCGGGCGGTCGATATCCGCCCGCAGGCGAAGCTCGAAGCCGGCCGACATGCAGAGCCTGACCAGTGCCCCCGCCAGGAGTCGAACCTGGATTTACCGCTTAGGAGGCGGTCGTCTTATCCATTGGACTACGAGGGCTCGGCGGCGGGGCCCGCGCGAGACGGAGCGCCGCACACACTCCGGTGAAGG
Organism: uncultured Solirubrobacteraceae bacterium; assembly: GCA_963758055.1. Taxonomy (GTDB): domain Bacteria; phylum Actinomycetota; class Thermoleophilia; order Solirubrobacterales; family Solirubrobacteraceae; genus Palsa-744. The sequence continues at coordinate 528,222 of CAVWTU010000011.1, read as the reverse complement.
CTATCGGCGGGCCGGACCGGCCCGGCCCGCCAGCTGCTCGAGCTCTGCTCCCACGAGCCGGTGGGTGATCCACTCGTTCATCTGGGAGGCGCCGAGGCCGCGGTAGAAGTCCAGGGCGAGGTCGTTCCAGTCCAGCGCCGACCATTCCAGGCGCTGCCCGCCGCGCTCGCGGGTGCGGGCCGCGACGGCGGCCAGCAGCGCCCTGCCGACACCGTGCTTGCGGCAGGAGGGCCGCACGAACAGGTCCTCCAGCCACACCCCCTGGATCGAGAGGAAGGTGGAGAAGGTCGGGAAGTAGATCGCGTAGCCGGCCGGCTCCCCGTCGAGCTCGGCGATCAGCGCCTCGGCCGCGGGACGCTCACCGAACAGGGCCGCTCCGAGCAGCTCCTCGGTTGCCACGCACCTGGTCGGCCAGGCGCTCGTACTCGGCCAGCTCGATGATCAGCCCCAGCAGCATCGGCACGTCCTCGGGGGTGGCCGCCCGGATCGCGACCTCGGCGCCGCCGGGCGCGATCGGCTCGCTCATGACGGCCCGTCGCCCCTGCGGTCCGGGCGCTCGGGGTAGATGTCGTCGATCGTCGTCAGCGCCAGGTAGGGGGCTTGCGCCGCGGCTTCGATCTGGGATCCCGCTCCGGCGAGGCGGTCGAGCACGCTCACCACGCCGCAGATGTCGTGCCCAGCCTCCTTCAGGGCGGCAATCGCGGCCAGCGTCGAACCGCCCGTCGTGACCACGTCCTCGACCACCAGGCAACGTTCGGTGGCCCCCAGCGGCGGACCCTCGATGCGCCGCTGCAGTCCGTGGGCCTTGGCCTCCTTGCGCACGAAGAACCCGCTCGCCCTCGCCCCGCCCGCCAGTGCCGCGCAGACCACCGCGTCGGCCCCCATCGTCATGCCCCCGACAGCCGTGGCGCCGCGGCGCCGGGACTCGGCCGCCACCAATGTGGCCAGCGCCGCGAAGCCCTGCGGGCGCAGGATCGCCCGCTTGGCGTCCACGTAGTACTGCGCCGTGCGGCCGCTCGTGAGCGTCACCTCGCCGATCACCAGGGCGTGCTCGCGCAGCTCCGCCACGAGCACCTCGCGGGCCTTCTCGAGCTCGTCCGGGGCCACCTCAGCGGCGGTCACCGTGGCGGCGCCTCCGCGTCGCTCACGGCCCCGCGTTGCCCCGCAGGTTCGTGCTGCCGCCGCCTCCCTGGTCATACACGTCCACGGGCGTCCCGACGTTGACCCACGAGTAGATCGCCGGGGCGTCCGGGATGGGCACACGCAGACAACCGTGGCTGGCGGCGTAGGTCGGCACTTCGGCGTATCCGTGGATGGCGTATCCGCGGATGAAGTAGTTGGAGTCCACCATGCCCTCGGAATTGACCCCAAAGCTCTTCTCGTAGACGTTGAAGTGCCCCACCACCGTCGGCGTGGATGGCTTGCCGGAGCTGGTCGTGTAGATCTCTCTCACCTTCCCCCCCGGTTCGATCTCGGCCAGCACCTGTTTGGTCAGGTTGGCCTCCACGTGGCGGCCGTCGCGGGGGTAGCGGACCGGGAAGGCCCCCTCGCCATGGGCCAGCTTGTGCCACACGGTCGGTCCCGCGACGCCTTCGCGGGCCATGTTCGTCACCTTCCGGAACGCGATCAGGGCCCGCTCGGTGCCTTCGTCGAAGGCACCGCTGAGAGGGACCGCGTAGTGCAGCCGGTTGAGCTCGGACTGCAACACCCGCACCGAGGCCCCGCTGGCCCCGGGGGAGACTTCGGTGTGCACGAACTGCACCGCCGGCGTCTGTCCGCTCGCCACCACACCCGCTGCCACGTGGACCGCCACCTGCGCCGTGAAGCTGCCGGCGCTGCGGGTCGTGAACCGCACCTGGAAGCTCCCCGACCCACCGCTCCGGGGCACCACCTGGAGCACTTTCGAGCCGACCTGGCGAGAGCCGAGGCGCAACGCGATCGTGGTGCGCTGACCGGGCTGGTAGGGGGTGACGCGCCCGTAGATCACGATCGTCGAGCCCGCCGGGGCGAACAGCGGGTTTCCGCCCACCCCTCCGAGCAGGAGCTTCACGCGCTCGCTGGGACCCACGGGCGCCGAGCGCGGCGAGCTCGTGGTCGGGGCGCCGGCTCCGGGCTCCGGGGTCGCGGTCGACGCTCCCACGGCGCCGGCCGGGAGCAGGGCACCAGTGAGCAGGGCCGCCAGCATGGCGAGGACGAGCAGGGCCCTCGACACGGGTGTGGCCGTGGGCCTGGTAGCGGGCTTGACGTTCAAGTGGGAGTCCTCCGTATTCATGGCATGGCCGGGCTGAGGGGACGGTCCTCCACCCGATCGACAATCAGCCCGAGGCGCTTGAAGAGCATCACGACACAGGTGATTCCAGCAAGTGAGGCGGCTATCAGCGGCACCCACCGGTCCGCGTGCCAGTGCTCGAGGCTCGCGAAGGCGATGCAGTTGTTGAGCGCGTGGGCCGCGAAACACGGGTACAGCGACCCGGAACAGCGATACAGCAGGCACAGTCCGAAGCCGAGCGCGGCGAGCGGGACCAGATCGAGCGCCGGCGCCGAGCCCGCGTGCACGCCCCCGAAGATCAGGCCGGTGATCACCGCCGCCGGCCAGGTCCCCTTCCAGTTGCGCAGCGCCGTGAACATGTAGCCCCGGAACAGGAACTCCTCGCACATCGGCGCCACCACGCATGTGAGCGCCGCGCTCAGCAACAGCAGGGTGGTGCCTTCGTTGGTCCCCAGATCTTCAAGCAGCTTCTCGCGGCTGGGGTTCACGGCCTCCGACCAGATCGCGCTGAGGGCGACGAACGAGATCAGGAGCAGGGCGACCATGCCCAGCGCCTGCCCCCACCCGACGGGCGGGCGGCGCAGGCCGAACTGCCAGGAGGCGACCTTTCGGTGACCCAGCTGGGCGCACCACAGGGCGGCCAGCACGAAGCACGACGTCCTGCACGAGCGTGTCCGCGATCGTCAGCCCGGGGGGCGTGTGGGAGTTGGTGATCTTCGCCCCCAGGGCCGCCGCCGGCGCGTCGATCAGCAGGCCGAGGATGGTCGTCAGGACCAGGCCCGCCACCAGCGCCAGCGGTCCCGACCACGGCGGCCAGGTCGTGTTCGGCGAGCGCCCCGGGTCCTGTGGCGGCTCGGGCCGTGGACCCGCCGGCGAGTCGAGGTCGGTGCCCTCGGCGGGGCCCGAGTCAGGCGCCTGCGAGGACGCGACCGCCTCGTCCGGGCGCTCGAACCCGAACAGCTCCGGGCTTGCGGGTGTCCCTGCGTCCCCCACCTACGCCACCCAGTGCCAGGTCGCGAACTGGGCTCCGAACAGCACCATCAGCGCCGCCGAAGCGGCGAGCATCGGCCGCTGGGCCCGGGGATGCCGGGCCAGCCAGTCCCCCAGCCAGATGAACAGCGGGAACAGCACCAGCAGGAAGCGGGGCAGGGACATCAGCGGCTGGGAGCTGACGGGATAGGAGAGCGGCAGCGCCAGCGCCGCCGAGCAGGTAGACGCCGTAGGCGAGCGGGAGCTTGCGCAGCACCCCCACCACCGCCGGCACCGCGGCAGCCAGGAAGGCGAGCAGGATCAGGTTGTGGCTGGCGGCCACGTACGGGTCTTCGCCGCCCGCCGGGAAGTACACGTGCGTCCGCTGCATCGACAGCAGCTGGCGGGCTCCCTCGAAGGCCGCCTTGATCCCGTCCCACACCGCCACGTAGGGGCCCGCGAAGTGCCGGCCCCACTCGCCCTGGGCGTGAACGGAGCCAACGGATCCCCACCGCGAGGCCGCCAGGTAGGCCCGTACAGGACGATGCCGGCGGGGACCAGGGCGAGCCACAGCACATCGGCTCGCAGGCGGTAGCGAGGGGTGAGTCGCACAAGGGCTCGGCGGCCGAGGGCGGTGAGGGCGCCGGCGTTCGTGACGGCGGCGAAGCCCGCGGCCGCGCCAGCGCCGGGGCGGCCGCTCGGCCCCGAGGTCCCGGTCCGGCAGGCGATCCTCGCGAGGGCCGTACAGGTAGAGCATCAGCGCCGGCACGAGCAGCACCACGCCCGCGCTGCGCGTCGCCGCCGCCAGCGCCCCCAGCACGCCGACGTAGCGCCCAGCGTCCCTCGCGGGCGCTCCAGAACAGGCCGACCGACAGCGCCAGGTACAGCGACTCCGAGTACACGGCCGAGAGGAAGAACGCCATCGGCGCGAACGCCGTCGCGAGCACCGCCATGCGGGCCGCGTCGCCGCCCGCCCGCCCGTCGCCGACCCCGCTCCCGACGCCCGCGGCCCGAGCTCGAGCGTCGTCAGGCGGTGGATGCCGTACAGGGCAGCGCCAGGGCGCACAGCGACAGCAGCACCCCGGCCGCCACCGGCGGGCACGCCCAGCGAGCGCGATCGCCCCAGGCCGAGGGGATAGAGCGGGAAGAAGGCGCTGCGGGAGGCGGTGTAGGCGCCCAGCGCCGGGTGGTAGCCGTAGTGGGCGATCAGCAGATACCAGGCCGGAGTCCCACCGCGCCACCGGCGCCGCCAGCACGTTCGCCGAGCGCGCCGAAGCCCCGGGTCACGCCAGGCGGGTCGAAGGCCGTCCGGTGCGGGTCCGAAGCCGAACAGGAGCACGGTCGCGACGCCCGCCACCCAGCACGAGCAGGCGCGAGCTCCACAGCGCCCGCCAGCTGTCCCTCAGCGGCACGGGCCCGCTCGCCGTCGGCGCGGACACGGCGCAGCCAGCGGCCGCCGCCCGCGCACGAGCGGGGCCCGCGGCGATCGGGGAGGGTCGGCGGTGCGGGCAGGCAGAGCCAGCTCGCCGACGCGCTCTACGACTGCGGGCTCAGTTGCGTTCGGGGTCATCTGGGCGCCTACCGAGCCTAGAGGGCTGTGGCGCTGGCTGGCAGGAAATACACCACCGGGGACGGTAATCTCGGCCCTGCCCTCGATGTCTCGACAAGCACGAAAGCGGCGGCGCAGGCACGCCGCGGCGGCAACCGGATGTTGCTGCTGCTCGGCGGCGCTCGGGCTTCGGGATCGCCCTGGTCGGCGGTCCTCGCGGCCGTCGCCTACGTCCTGCACGCCGCCGACTCCGCCCCGGCGCTCGACACACCTGCATCCGATCGCGTGAGCGGCGGCTCCTCGCAGGTGTTCGCCGCCGACGGCACACGGCTGGGCTTCATCCAGTCCGACGAACTGCGCACACCCGTCGGCCTGGCCTGAAATCCCCACCGACCTGAAGAACGCCACGGTCGCGATCGAGGACCAGCGCTTCTACTCACAACAACGGCGTGGACTTCACCGGCATCTTCCGCGCGGCCTTCAAGGACCTCTCCAGCGGCTCGGCCCTGCAGGGCGGATCCACGATCACGATGCAGCTGATGCGCAACCTCTACCTCGGCGGCGACCAGCACACCCTGCACCAGAAGATCGTCGAGGCCAAGTACGCGATCGAATACGACCAAAGACCACAGCAAGCGCTCGATCCTCACCAGCTACCTCAACAGCGTCCCCTACGGCACGCGTCGGCGGGCAGACGGCGATCGGCGTCCAGGCGGCGGCGCGGATCTTCTTCGACAAACCCGCCTCGGAGCTGAACCTCGAGCAGTCGGCGCTGCTGGCCGGGCTTCCCCAGGCGCCCTCCCAGTACAACCCGTTCCTGAACCCGCGAGCGGCCCGCGAACGGCGCAACGAGGTGCTGGCCAAGATGGCCGAGCTGCACTACATCAGCCGAAGCCGCAGGCCGCAGGCGGCCGAGCAGGCGGCCCTCGAGGTCCACCGCGGCTACTACTACTCCGAACGGCGCGAGAGACTTCTTCTTCGAATACGTGCGCCAGAAGCTGCTGGACACGCTACGGCGCCAGCACCGTCGCAGCGGGGCGGGCTGAAGGTCTACACGACGATCAACCTCAACCTGCAGCGCCTGGCCCGCAAAGCCATCGCCGAAGTGCTCAACGAGCCCGAAGACCCGGCCTCGGCGATCGTCACGCATCAACCCCGCCAACGGCGACATCGAAGCGATGGCGGAGTCCGAGAGCTACGAGAAGTCCCAGTACAACCTCGCCGCCGACGGCCACCGCCAGCCGGGATCGACGTTCAAGGCCATCGACCTCGCCGACGCCCTCTCGCACGGGATCGACCCCAACTCCACCTACTACCTGTCCCACACGCTCGCCCCCGGGCTGGCTGCCCACGTATCCCGAATACGAAGTCAAGACCTTCGAGGGCACCTCCCTGAACAAGCCCGAGAACCTCGTCCAGGCCACCGTCACGTCCGACAACACCGTGTACGCCCAGCTGGCCGCCGACCTGGGCGAGGAATCGGTCACCCGCACCGCCTACTCGATGGGCGTCAAGACGCACCTGTCGAGCTACCCGGCCGAGGCCCTCGGCGGTCTCACGCTCGGGGTCACGCCGCTGGAAATGGCGGTCGTGTACGCGACCCTGGCGGACGGAGGCTGGCGCAACTCGCCGATCGCGATCACGAAGGTCGTGTTCCCCGACGGCCACGTCGACAACAACTGGGGCACCCCCCACCGCGTCAAGGCGCTCACCGAAGGCGTCACCGGCGCGGAGACGAGCATCCTCGAGGACAACGTCCAGAGCGGCACCGCCACCCGCTCGGCGATCAACTGCCCCACCGCCGCCAAGACCGGGACCACCAGCAACCTGATCGACGCCTGGCTCGACGGGTACACGCCCCGCTACTCCACGGTGGTGTGGATGGGCTACCCGAACAAGCGCGTGGAAATGACCGACGTCCACGGGGAGCCCCAGCAGGGCGGCTATCTACCGGCCGAAATCTGGCACGCGTACATGGCGGCGGTCACCGAAGGCAAGCCCTGCGTCCCGTTCCCCAGCTCCCAGCAGGCGCCCAACTACCAGCCCTTCTTCGGCAAATACTCCGTCGGGGGCTCCAAATCAGGCTCCGAATACCTCCAGCCCGGGGAAGAACCGAGCCAGGAAACCTACAAACCGGGGCCCTACAAAACGGGTACCGCGCCAAAGCCGAACGAAGGGCCCGCGACCACCACACCGGCGGAAACGCCGCCGGCCGCCTCACCCACCGCGCCCCGCTCCACCCCGGCCCCGAAACACACCGGCGGCGCCCCGGCTGCCCCCTGAGGCACGCCGGGCTCGCGGCCCGGCTCGCCGGTTCGCATCCGCAGCGCGCAAACACGGCCGGCGCGGTCCGCCCGCCACGGCGGTTTTTCACCCGCGCAGCCCATGCGCTGGTAGTTTGGTTTCACCAGAAAAACAATGACGACGCTCGTCAAGAGGTGCGAACGGCGCCGGCGAGCAGAATGGAATGAAGCGTGGCGAAGGAGGACAAGGTCGAATTCGAGGGTGAGGTGATCGAGGCCCTGCCCAACGCGATGTTCCGCGTGAAGCTCGACAACGATCACGTCGTCCTCGGTCATGTGGCCGGCAAGATGCGCCGCTTCCGAATCCGCATCCTGCCCGGCGACCGGGTCCGGTGTGAGCTCTCACCGTACGACCTGGATCGCGCGCGGATCGTCTACAGGCACCGCTAGAAGAAGTCTCCCCGTCCCCGAGCGCTCCCTGATCGAAGCCATCGCCGCCGAGCTGGGCGAGCAGGCATCGGCGGGCAACGTTGCGGGGAGCGAGGAGCGCCCAGAGGGCGGACCGCGCCCCGGGCTGATCCTGGGGATCGGCGACGACGCCTCGGTGGTCCGCCGCGCGGGTGTGTCCGTGACGTCCGTGGACGCGATGGTCGAGGGCACCCACTTCCGCCTGCGCGAGGGCTTCAGCCAGCCCGCCGAGGTGGGCCACCGGGCCCTGGCCGGCGCGCTGTCGGACCTCGCCGCGATGGGCGCACGGCCCGGGGAGGCGTACTTCGTCCTCGGCCTTCCCGAAGGCTTCTCCGAGCAGCGGGCGATCGAGCTGATGCGCGCGGCGGCGGCCCTGGCCGCGCGACACCGGCACGGTCATCGCCGGCGGGGACGTGGTGGCCGCGCCGGTTCTGATCGTGTCCGTCACCGCCGTGGGGTGGGCCGACGACGCGGCCGAGCTCCTGACCCGCTCGGGCGCCCGCCCGGGAGACCTCGTAGGGGTCACCGGCAGCCTCGGCGCCGCCGCCGCCGCCCTGGCCCAGATGGAGGGACGCGCCCCGCGGACGCCCGCCGGCGCCCCCGCCCTGCAACGGGCGGCCGCTCCCCGGCCCCGGCTGGGTGAGGGCCGCACGCTGGCCCGCGAGGGGGCTCACGCGATGATCGACCTCTCGGACGGGCTCGCCGCCGACGCCGCCCAGCTCGCGTCCCGCAGCGGTGTCCGGCTCGAGGTCCGGCTCGCAGACCTCCCGCTGGCGGAGGGGGTGGCCGCGGTGGCCGGCGCCCTCGGTGTGGAGCCCTGGAGGCTGGCGGCGGGCGGCGGGGAAGACTACGAGCTGTGCTTCAGCGCCGCGCCCTCGGACCGGGCCCGCCTGGAGGCAGCCCTGGGCGCGGACGGGCTGGCACCGTCAGCTGGATCGGGACGGTGCACGAGGGCCCGCCCGCGGTCGTCCTACTCGACGGCGACGGCCGGCCGGTCCAGCTCGAGGGCTACGAGCACCGCTGGTAGCTAGCGCCGCAGGGCCGACTCGGTGCCGCCGAGGGAGCCCGGGCCGGCGTAGCTCAGCGGCCCGCGGATCGTGACCTCGACCGGCTCCGGCGTGTTCTCGAAGCCGGTCGGGGACGTCGTCGGGCGAGGGCGCAGCAGCAGCGAGCGCGACCCCGCAGCCGAAGCCCGACGCTCCAGAGGACGACCGCCAGCGGGCCGACGTGCCGCCGGCGAACAGCAGCACCACCGCCCACACGGCGTCGCGCCACGTCCGAGCCCGAGCTGGTGGGCGTAGAACACGGCCACGAGCGCCAGCGGCAGCGCCGCCAGGCCGAGCAGGCGAGCGAGCCCGCGCCGGCGCGGGCGGAGCTCGGGCGACGGCGAGCAGCAGCCACAGGTGCACGGCCGGCAGCAGCAGCAGCGCGGTGTAGGGGTCGACGCCCACACCGCCAGCGCCAGCGCCAGCAGCACCAGCAGCGGCGACAGGCCGCCGACCTCGGGCTCCGGCCGCGTGCCCCAGCCGGCCCAGCCGGTGATGGCCCCCCAGGCGAACCAGCACGCCACGAAGCAGGCACACGAGCAGCGCCAGCAGCGCCGCCGCGCCGCCACTCCGAACGTCAACGCGCCCGGGCAGCAGCGGGCCGCCGGCGGGCCGCCGCCAGCATGCCGACACGCCGAGCAGGCGGGCGAGCAGCGCGCACAGCGCGAACGGCAGCGCGCACGCCAGCGTCCACAGCGCCCAGCGGCCGGGCCGCAGGCGCCGGCGGCGTGCGCGCGCGAGGCCGTCGATGCCGGCAGCGAGCGGCGGCAGGATCAGCATCACGACCAGCAGGCGGACGGCCCACGCGGGCATCGTCTGGCGCTGCAGCGCCAGCCCCGTTCTGGCGCGCGCTGGGCACGTCCGGGGCGGCGTCGAGCGCGTCGACCGCGCTCAGCACCGCGCGCCCGAGGCGCTTCCAGCCGTTCGGCGCTGACCGGCTCGTTGCGCGACGGGCCCCGTTCGCCGGACACCTGGACGAGCACCGCGGGCACCCCTTCGCGGTCGAGCACGCCCTGTTCGCCGACGGCGAGCGGGAACATCAGGTGCGCCAGCTGGCCGAGCGCGCTGGGCGGCGCCGCGTTCGATCCCGGCCTGGTCGCTGATCGCGTCCTCGACGGTGCGCTGCAGCTGCAGCGGCGCCGAGCCGAACCCGTCGGAGAACGGGATCACGAACGGGCGGCGCACCGCCGACCCCGGCGAGGTCGCCGAGCACGATCGCCGCGTCGGGCCGGTCGCGGGCAGCTCGCCGGCAGCGCCGCGGCGCCCGCGTCGCCGCCGCTGCCGCCGCTGGTCGAGACGAGCACGATCGTCCGCTGGGTCGCGCGCGGCGGAGAACACGCGCGCGAGCTCGAGCAGGGCGGCGGTGCCCGACAGTTCCGCCGCCGAGCGGGCGCGCGGCGGCGTCGCGGTGGGCGACGATCACGATCGGCGTCGCGCCGGTGGAGCCGGGCGCGCCGCGCGATCACCATTCGTGCAGCGTCTGCGTCGCCGTCGATCGTCTGGCGCGTTGAAGTGTGTCGACGCGCACGGCGAAGCCCGCCGCCGGCGGCCCCGCCGAGCGCGCTTCGAGTCTTCCGCCACGTGCGGGCGAGCGCCCGTCGCCGGCGCTCCCGGGCCGCCGTGCGGGGAAGCGCGCCGCGAGCGCGTGCAGTTCGGCGAGCGCGCGCGGGCCCTCGAAGGCTTCCGGCGCCAGCGTCGACCGAGCGGCTGCGGGACGCGGCCGCCGAGCGAGAACGCCGCGACCGCCGAGCACGAGCAGGAACGGCACGAACGCCGCGCGATAGAGGCGTCCGTTGAGCATCCGCCTAGACCATAGTTCGCCGGCCGTCGGCGCGCTCGCGCACGCCCGCGGCACCCGCCGCACCCGCGCGCACTGCCGTCGGTTATCGTCCCGCCGCGTGCTCCAGCCCGTCGCCGTAGGCCACAAGTCGCTCGCCGACTACACGCACATCTGCGGGCGCGAGCTGATCGCCGAAATCCGCGAGCTCGCCGAGCCGCTGCAGGGCCAGCGCGTCGTGCACGTCTCGGCGACCGCGTTCGGCGGCGGCGTCTCGGAGATCCTCTACACGCTCGTGCCGCTGATGCGCGACGTCGGCCTGGACTGCGAGTGGCAGGTGATCTACGGCCGCGAAGAGTTCTTCAACGCCACCAAGCTGATGCACAACGCGCTGCAGGGCGCGCCCAGGACCTCGACCGACGAGCAGTGGGCGATCTGGCTCGCGCTACAACGAGATCAACGCCGCGCGAGCTCTCCGACGGCTGGGACGTCTGCCTCGTCCACGACCCGCAGCCGGCGGCGCTGCGCCAGCTCGCTCCCGGAGAAGGCCAAGGGCTGGATCTGGCGCTGCCACATCGACCTGTCGACGCCGAACCCGGCGACGATCGCGCAGCTGCTGCCCTACATCGCCGACTACCCGCAGTCGCTCTTCCACATGCGCGAGTACGTGCCCGCAGGGGATGGACGGCAAGGTCAACATCGTGCCGCCGGCGATCGACCCGCTGACGCCGAAGAACATGGCGCTGCTCGCCCGAGGACGGCGCCTACGTGTGCTGAGCCAGTTCGGGATCGACGTCGACCGGCCGCTGATGTGCCAGGTCTCGCGCTTTGACCCCTGGAAGGACCCGCTCGGCGTGATCGACGCCTACCGCCTGGTCAAGGAGCAGATGCCCGAGGTCCAGCTCGCGCTGGTCGGCTCGATGGCCAGCGACGACCCGGAGGGCTGGGACTTCTTCAACGCGACGGTCGCCCACGCCGACGGCGACGCCGACATCCACATCCTCAACAACTTCAACAACGTCGGCGCGATCGAGGTCAACGCGTTCCAGTCGCACGCCGACGTGCTGATCCAGAAGTCGACCCGCGAGGGCTTCGGGCTGACCGTCTCCGAGGCGATCTGGAAGGCGCGGCCGTTCATCGGCGGCGACGTCGGCGGCATCCCGCTGCAGATCGAGGACGGCGTCACCGGCTTCCTGGTCTCGAGCGCCGAGCAGTGCGCCGAGCGCGCGCTCGAGATCCTCGCGCGACCCCGAGCTCGGGCGCGCGCTCGGCCGGCGCGGCAAGGAGCACGTGCGCCGCACTTCCTGACGCCGCGCTACCTGCGCGACTACCTGCGGATCTTCACCGAGCTGGACGCAGACGTGAGCTCCGGCGCCGGCACAGCGACGCGCCGCTGGTGCTGGTCAGCAACCGCGGGCCGGTCACGTTCCAGCGCGGACGGCGAGATCCAGCGCGGCTCCGGCGGCCTGGTGACGGCGCTCACCGGGCTGGCCTCCCACCGCGAAGCGATCTGGATCGCCTCGGCGATGAACGAGTACGACGCGCGCGGTCTCGCGCGAGCAACGGCGGCGCGCGTTCCCGGTCCGCTCGCCCGCCGGGCGGCGAGTACCAGGTGCGCCTGGTCGTCAGCGACGCGCGATGCCTACGACCGCTTCTACAACGTGTTCGCCAACCCGATGCTGTGGTTCATCCAGCACTACCTGTGGGACCTCTCCAACGCGCCGGACATCCGCCGCGAGGAGATCGAGGCCTTCGAGTTCGGCTACAACGTCGTCAACGAAGACCTCGCGCGCGGCCGTCGTCGAGCAGATCGAGGGCTCCAGCGAACCGGTCGTGATGGTCCACGACTACCACCTCTACACGCTGCCCGGACCTGGTCCGCCGAGCCCGCCCGGACGTCTTCCTGCACCACTTCATCCACATCCCGTGGACCCAGCCGGACGCCTGGCGGGTGCTGCCGCGCGGATCCGCGAGGAGATCTTCACGGGCCTGCTCGCGAACGACATCATCGGCTTCCACACGCGCTCCTACCGCCAGCAACTTCCTGCAGTGCTGCCACGACCTGATGGACCTCGAGGTCGACTTCGAGCGCGGGCGTGGTGCAGTTCGGCGAGCCGCGAGGTGTGGGTGCGCGCCTACCCGCTGCCGATCGACCACCGCGCCACGCGCCAGCATCGCCGCAGGGCGAGCGCGTGGCCCAGTTCGAGGGCGAGCTGCTGCGCGCGCCGGCGCGACTTCCTGATCCTGCGCGTCGACCGCGCCGACCTGTCGCAAGAACGTGCTGCGCGGCTTCTCCGCCTTCGACCTGTTCCTCGAGCAGCACCCCGAGTTCACCGAGCGGGTCACGTTCATGGCCCAGCTGATGCCCTCGCGCACCGACGTGCCCGCAGTACGCCGAGTACCTCGAGCGCATCGAGGCGCTCGTCGCGGTCGTCAACCACCGCCACGGCACGCCCGACTGGATGCCGATCCAGCTCAAGCTGCGCGACGACCTCGACGAGGCGATGGCCTCCTACAAGCACTACGACGTGCTGCTCGTCAACGCGATGTTCGACGGCATGAACCTGGTCGCGAAGGAGGGCCCGCTCGTCAACGAGCGCGACGGCGTCTCGATCCTCTCCGAGAACACCGGCGCCCACGAGGAGCTCGGCGAGTTCGCGCTGTCGGTCAACCCGTTCGACATCCAGGAGCTGGCCGACTCGATCTACGCGGCGCTGACGATGGACCCCGCGAGCGCCGCCGCCGCGCCGAGGGCTCGCGGAGATCGTCACCTCGCGCGACCCCGGCGACTGGATCGACGAGCAGCTCGCCGACATCCGCGCCAAGGCCCGCGCGGGCTGAGCTCCGGGCGCCGGCGGCGGGCAACCGCGCGCGGCGGGCGCACACCAGGGCAGCCGCGGGCGGGGCCGAGCGGCGGGCCGCCCGGGCTCACCCGCTACGCTTGTCGGCAAGGGCCCGACCGATGACTCTTCCAGCACCGACATACGACCTCGTCCTGCTGCTCGACCCCCAGGCGGAGGAGGCCGCGCGCGAGAAGATCGTGGCCGACGCCCGCGCCTCGATCCAGGCGCGCGGCGAGCTGCTCCGCCATGACGGCTGGGGCGAGCGGCCGCTCAGCTATCCCGATCGACCGCCGCAAAAGTGCCGAGTACCACCTGCTGCAGTTCCACGTCTCCGACAGCGAGCTCCTCGGTGGCCTGGACCGCACGCTGCGGATCACCGACGGCGTGGTGCGCTTCAGGTTGATCAAGCTGCGCCCGGGCGTCCCCGAGCCACCGGACATGCGCAGCTCCGCGGTGCCCCCCGCCGCAGCGCCCCCCACCGCAGCGCCCCCGCGCCGCGCCGAGGGAGAGCCCTCCGGCGAAGCCCCGACGGGCGAGGCCGCTCCTCCGGCACCCGCCGCCGCGCCGGCACCCGCGTCAGAGGCGCCGGCCACAGAGGCGCGCGGCGCCGGCCGAGACAGCCGCGGCCCCGGAGCCCGCGAGCACCCCGGCAGCAGACACCCCCGCGGCCGAGGCGACGCCTGCGGCCGCGACCGGGCAGGCGCCCGCCGAGGACACACCGGCGCAGGACGCACCCGCGCAGGACGCGGCGGCCGACACGCCGCCGGCCGAGTAGCCGCCGGCCGAAGAACATCCGTCGAGGCCGCCGGGGTCCCCCCGGGCCGTCGCCTAGGCTCCGACTTTGCGCGGAGGAGCGCTTTCCCAACCGGCGAGGGCCGGGGAAACGGAGGGTCGAGTCCTGAACAGCAGGTACCGGTCTGTGCGGGTCGCCGGTGTGCTCGCGGCCGTTCTCGTGACGGGGGCGTTCGTGCTGGCTCTTGCCGCCAGCGCCCAGGCGGCCACACGACTCGTGGAAACGGGGCCCTACAACTGCGGCGGGCTCCAACAGCCGGCGGAATGCCAGGTGCAACTCGTCGGCGGCGCATTCGCGCCCTTCGACGCGGCCGACGCGCCGGCGGGGCACGCCACGTTCACCCTCGCCGGTGTGACGACCACCACCGCGTACCACACCGTGATCCGCAAGATCGAAAGAGCACAGGAAGCGGGGCACGCCGTCGTCGTCGAGCCCGCCGGGCCGACGAACGAAGACGCGGAACTGGCGCTCGCGACCGTGCTGCTCACCGACGCCGGCGAAGTGTTCGTCGACGAGAGCCTGGACCCGACCTTCGGCGGCTGGTTCGTGGATCCGGAATACACCGCCCAGGGCGTCCGCAAGGAATTCGGCAACGTGTGGGCGCGCAGCTTCAGCACGACCTGGGTGGCGGTGGTGCTGCCCGGAGCGGCTACGAAAACGGTCGCGTTCCCGGTCCGCGTGCGCCGCACCAACCAGCAGCAGAAAGCCAAGAGCTGGACGGTCGAAGGTGGCGAAGGATTCGTTGGGAGCTGCGAACCGGTCGAATCGCCTGGTCGGGCAGACTGCCCCGGCTACTACGGTCCGGAAGCGGAAGTGGTTCCCCAGCCCCTGAATCCCTGGCCCTTCCTGTGATGATCGGCCCGCCCGACCCCGCTGCCGATACGCCCTAGGCGCGGACTTTTTCCGCGGTCCTTGCGGATCATGTGGAGCCGCGGGGGCCAGCTAAGATCGGTCCCCATGCGCTGGGCCGAGGTCGAGGACATGAACGACGCGCGCACGACCCGCGCGGACGTGCTGCGCGCCTCGCCGCCGATGTTCGAGTCGCGGACGCTGGACGCGCTCTCGCGCGTGCACCCGGCGGTGCCCGTGCTGATCTTCGTGCCGGCGATCGTGGCGCTGGTGATCTGGGGCCTCTCGGAAACGAGCCTGGCCGTGATGGTCGGCCTCGCCGCGGGCGGCTACGCGCTGTGGACGCTGTTCGAGTACTGGCTGCACCGGATCGTGTTCCACTTCGAGCCCGACCACGGCATCGGCGCGCGCCTGCACTGGATCATCCACGGCGTCCACCACGACCACCCGAACGACCCGCTGCGCCTGGTGATGCCGCCGTCGGTGAGCGTTCCGCTGGCGGCGGCTGTCTTCGGCGTCCTGTACCTGATCTTCGGCTCCACCTACGCCCCCGGCCTGGGCGCCGGCTTCTTCACCGGCTACCTGGTCTACGACATGATGCACTACTACCTGCACCACTTCCGCCCCACGGGAGGCTCGGGCGGATGCTCCGCGAGCGCCACATGCGCCACCACTTCCAGGACGACACGCGGGGCTTCGGTATCAGCGCGCCGTACTGGGATGAGGTCTTCAGAACCTCCCCCGCGGGTCAAGCGCTCCTCGGATTGACCGTGATTTACGGGCCGGCGGGCGGCCGAGGGCCGCTCGCGACGCCTCTAGACTCCGGGGCGGCCTTCAAAACGAAGTGAAAGGAACGATCAGCCGTGGCCGCCACCAACATCAACCGCGTCGTCCTGACCGGAAACCTGACCGCCGACCCCGAGCTGCGCTCGCTCCCGAGTGGCAATTCGGTGTGCAGCCTGAGGGTCGCGTGCAACACCCGCCGCAAGAACTCCGCCACCGGCGAATGGGAGGACAAGCCCAACTACTTCAACATCACCGTGTGGGGTGCACAGGGCGAGAACGCCGCCCGCTTCCTCTCCAAGGGACGCCCCGTGGCCATCGACGGGCGCCTGGAGTGGCGCGAGTGGGAGGCCCAAGACGGCGCCAAACGTCAGGCAGTCGATATCATTGCCGACTCGGTGCAGTTCCTGGGCTCCCGCGAGGACGCCGTTTCAGGGCGGCGGGTTCGCCCCGGGCAACGCCGGGCCCGGCGGGGAGGTACCCGTCGAGCAGGGCGATTTCCAGCCCGCACCGGTCGCTTCTGCAAGCGGCGACGACGACATTCCCTTCTAGCCACACCAGCTCCAGCACATGACTCCCAGCCCCGCCACGACCGCCACCACCACCGTCCGGCCCCTGCCGGAGGGCTCCGGCGTGGCGCTCCGCGGGCGCACGGGGGGCTGCTGAGATGGCCAAGGCACGAGGACGGGGCAAGCCCCCGCGCCGGCGCGACAGGCGGGGGGTCCCGGCGGGGGACGGCGCAAGCCGTGCCAGTACTGCCGCGACAAGGTCGAGCAGGTCGACTACAAGGACGTCAGTTCGCTGCGCCGCTTCATCTCCGAGAAGGGCAAGATCCGCTCCCGCCGGATCACGGGCTCCTGCCGCCGCCACCAGGTGCAGATCGCCCGCGCGGTCAAGCGGGCGCGGGAGCTGGCGCTGCTTCCCTACGTCAACGAGGGCGGCCGCGACGACAACCCCCGCGGCGGCCGTGGCGGCCGCGACCGCGACCGCGACTAGAGCTCAGGCGCCGTGCCCGAGGCGATATTGCTGCAGGACGTCGAGGCGCTCGGCGAGCAGGGCAACGTGGTCGATGTCTCCAAGGGCTACCTGCGCAACTACCTGATCCCGCGCAAGCTCGCCCCGCCCGCCACCAAGGGCGCGATGGAGACCGTCCGCCAGCGACAGGCCGCCGAGGAGCGTGCCGCCCGCGAGGCGATCGAGCGCGCCCAGGAGAACGTCCAGCTGCTGAACCGCACGGTGCTCACGATCCCCCAGCAGGCGGGCGCCGACGGCCGCCTGTTCGGGTCGGTGACCGCCCAGGACATCGCCACCGCGATCCGCGAAGCCCGCGGGCTGAGGATCGACAAACGCAACGTCCACCTGCCGGAGCCGATCAAGAACGTCGGCACCTACATGGTCGTCGTCGAGGTCGTCGAGGGCGCGACAGCCACGATCAAGACGATGATCGTCGCCAAGAGCTAGCCGGCGGCGCGCGCCGCCGCCCGCGTGCACCCAGGGCGGCCCGCGAGGGCGCCCGCCGAGGGCGCTTCCGATAGGCCGGCCGGCGCCCGTCCGGGGCCGCACGATCCGTTGCGTCCCGTCCGGGGCCGCCACGAACATGCGTTCGTGCCGTCGGGATCCGCTCTCCGCCCCAGCGATTTCTTCTCCAGATAGCGAGAGGTCCCGGTCGTGGCGCTCGAGCAGCTATCTAGACTCGCCCCACCCATGGCCACCAGCGTCGCCCAACACACCAACGGGATGTCCGGCACACCCGCCGCGAGCGCCCTGACCCCGCCCCACAACCTCGAGGCCGAGCAGTCGGTGCTCGGCGCGATCCTGCTCTCGGACCGCTCGCTGTACGCGCTCGTGATCGAAGAGGGCCTGCGCCCGGAAGACTTCTACCGCGAGCGCCACGGGCTGATCTACGAGGCGATGCTCGACCTCTACGACGCCAGCGAGCCGGTCGACGTGCTGACCGTGACCGACCGGCTGCGCCAATCCGGGCGCCTGGAGGGGATCGGCGGGGCCGCCACCGTCGATGAGCTGACGGGGCTCGTGCCGGCCGCCGGGCACGCCCGCCGTTACGCCCAGATCGTGCGCGAGAACGCGCTCCTGCGCAGGCTGCTGAAGGGCGCCTACGAAATCCAGGAGAGCGTGATCGGCCACTCCGGGGCGCCCCGCGAGCTCGTCGAGCAGGCCGAGAAGACGATGCTCGAGGTCGCCCGCGACGATCGCCAGCAGGACTTCCGCGCGATCGAGGACGTCCTGCACGAGGAGCTCGACAAGCTCCACCGCCTGTCGCTCGAGGGAACCTCGCTGACCGGCACGCCGTCGGGCTTCAAGGACCTCGACGAGATCACCGGCGGCTTTCAGCCCGGCAACCTGATCATCGTCGCGGCCCGCCCGGCGATGGGCAAGAGCGCGCTCGTGTGCAACATCGCCGAGAACGCCGCCCTCGAGCACGGCCGGCCCGTCGCGCTGTTCTCGCTGGAGATGGCGGAGGCCGAGCTGGCCCAGCGCTTCGTCGCCTCCCAGGCCCGCATCAAAGGCGAGGAGCTGCGCAAGGGCCGCGTCGCCGAGCAGCGCTGGCCGAAGATCCTCGAGGCCTCCCGAAGCTCTCGCAGCGGCGCCGCTGTGGGTGGACGACTCCAGCGACGTGGGGATGCTCGAGATCCGCGCCAAGGCGCGGCGCCTGCACAGCCAGGTGCGAGGGCGGGCTGGGACTGATCATCGTCGACTACCTGCAGCTGATGCGCACCGACAGCCGCTACGACAGCCGCGTGACGGCCGTCGGCGAGCTGAGCCGGGGCCTGAAGATCCTGGCGCGAGAGCTGAAAGTGCCGGTGATCGCGCTCTCGCAGCTGAGCCGCGCGGTCGAGCAGCGCCCGGCGACAAGAACCCGCAGCTCTCGGACCTGCGCGAGAGCGGCAACCTCGAGCAGGACTCCGACCTGGTGATGTTCATCTACCGCGACGAGTACTACAACAAGGAGGAGTCCGAGCGCCCGGGGGAGGCCGACCTGATCATCGCCAAGCACCGCAACGGCGCGGTCGGCAAAGTCACGCTGACCTTCCAGAAGGAGTACCCGCAGTTCATGAACTACGCCGGCCAGCGCTTCAGCGAATGAGCCCTTCGGCGCCCAAACGCAAGGATTGCGGTCGCCGCTGCCCGCTCGGCGATCTGCGACGGCAGCGGATTCGTGATCGAGGCCGACGAAGACCGCGGCCGACTGCGACTGCCGCGCGGGCATGATCGCGGCCGCCCAGGCCGGCGGAGCCTGAAGGGGCGGATCCCGAAGCGCTACCGCGGCGTCTCCTTCGAGCGCCCGCCGGTGAGCGACATCGCGCGGGTGGCTCCCGAGCACGTCAAGCTCGTGCGCCGCTACGTGACCGACATCGACAAGAACCTCGACCAGGGCCAGGGGCTGTGGCTGCAGGGCGACGTCGGCACCGGCAAGACGACGCTCGCGATGCTCGTCTCGAAAGCCGCCCTCGACGCCGGCCGCACGGTGGCGATCTACTCGCTGCCGCGGCTGCTGAACCTGCTGCGCGAGTCGATGGACAGCGAGGCGGGGCTGCTCGACTTCCTCGACCGCCTCGCCGCGGTCGACCTGCTCCACATCGACGACCTCGGCGCGGAGTACCGCACCGATGGGTGCTCGAGCAGCTGTACTCGATCGTCAACGCCCGCTACGAGGCCGAGCGCGCGATCGTCGCCACCACGAACCTGATGCCCGACGCGCTGGCCGAACAGCTCGGCGCGCGCATCGTCTCGCGGCTGGTGGAGATCTGCGGCGACCCGATCCCGCTGTGCGGCAAGCGACAGGCGCGGAGCACCGGCCCCAGCTCCCCGACGAGCCTGAGCACGCGTCCTCGGCGCGACCGTCGAGCGTCCCTACACTCCTCAGCGACATGCCGGCAGTAGTGATCGTGGGCGCCCAATGGGGCGATGAGGGCAAGGGCAAGATCACCGACCTGCTCGCCGAGCACGCTGACGCCGTCGTGCGCTTCCAGGGCGGCAACAACGCCGGCCACACGATCGTGCGCGACGAGGAGGAGTGGAAGCTGCACCTGATCCCCTCGGGGATCCTCTACCCGGGCAAGCGCTGCGTGATCGGCAACGGCGTGGTGATCGACCCGAAGGTGCTGATCGCCGAGCTCGACGCGCTGCGCGCGCGCGCGCGTCGACGTGAGCGGGCTGCGCATCTCGGCGAACGCCCACCTGATCATGCCCTACCACCTGCTGCTGGACTCGGCCGGCGAGGCGAAGCTCGGCAGCCTGCAGATCGGCACGACGCGCCGGGGAATCGGCCCCTGCTACGCGGACAAGGCGGCGCGGCTGGGCATCCGCGTCCAGGACCTGCTCGACGAGAAGATCCTGAAGAAGAAGATCGTCGCGGCGATGGAGCCCAAGCGGCTCTCGCTGCGCCCGTTCGAGAAGGACCCGGCGCTCGACCTGCACACGATGACCGAGGAGTACCTGACCTACGGCCATCGCCTCGAGCAGCACATCGCCGACACCTCGAAGCTGATGTGGGAGCTGCTCGACGACGGCAAGAAGGTGATCTTCGAGGGCGCGCAGGGGGCGATGCTCGACATCGACCACGGCACGTATCCGTTCGTCACCTCCTCGAACCCGCTCTCGGGCGCCGCGTGCGTCGGCAGCGGGATCGGCCCGAAGGACATCGAGGAGGTCTGGGGCGTCTCAAAGGCCTACACGACCCGCGTCGGCGCGGGGCCCGTTCCCGAGCGAGCTGCACGACGAGATGGGCGACCTGATCCGCGAAGCCGCGGCGGGGAGTTCGGCACGACCACCGGACGCGCCGCGCAGGACCGGCTGGCTGGACCTGGTGGCGCTGCGCTACGCGGCGCGCCTGAACACGATGACCGCGCTGGTGATCACGAAGCTCGACGTCCTCTCGGGCTTCGACCGCATCCAGGTGTGCACGAGCTACAGCGGCGCGGAAGGACGCCGAGTTCGAGGACTTCCCCTACCACCAGACGGTCCTCCACCACACAACGCCGAGCCTGACCGAGCTGCGCGGCTGGAAGGAGGACCTCGGCGAGTGCCGCTCGCCGTCAGCGACCTCCCCGAGGCCGCCCGCGAGTACCTGCGACTTCATCTCCGAGCACATCGGCGCGCCGGTGACCCTGATCGGCGTCGGGCCCGGTCGCGATCAGGTGATCTGGACCGACGCGGCCGCCCACTCGCTCCTGGCCCCCGCCTCGGTCGGATCCTGAGGCACGACACCCGGCTGCGACCCCCAGTCGGCTCTCGGGCAC
Organism: uncultured Solirubrobacteraceae bacterium; assembly: GCA_963758055.1. GTDB lineage: Bacteria > Actinomycetota > Thermoleophilia > Solirubrobacterales > Solirubrobacteraceae > Palsa-744. The sequence continues at coordinate 507,372 of CAVWTU010000011.1, read as the reverse complement.
TTCTTAGCCTCCGTAAAGGTCACCAGTCGATCCTCCAGAGACGCGATGGCGTGCCACACCCCGACCCTCCCGCGGCCGCACAGCCTGCGCCGCCCGGCCCTCGCCGGCCTGCTGGCCGGCGCGCTGCTGCTGGCGTTCGCCGGCACCGCCGCCGCCAGCACGCTGAGCAGCAACTGGGCCGGCTGGGTGGCCCTCCCGAACTCCCCCTCGCACGCCACCTTCAACAGCGTGTCCGGCACCTGGCAGGTCCCGGCACTCTCCTGCAGCAGCGGCCAGAGCACCTACTCCGCCGCCTGGGTCGGGCTCGGGGGCTACAAGCAGAGCAGTAACGCGCTCGAGCAGGTGGGCGTGGACGCCGACTGCTCTCGCTACGGGCAGCCCCACTACGACAGCTGGTACGAGCTGATCCCGGCCGCCCCGGTGAGCATCCCGATCTCCGTCCACTCCGGCGATCAGATGACCGGCTCGGTCACCGTCCGCGGCACCCACGTGACGCTCAGGCTCCGCAACCTCACAAGCGGCGCCCGCTACTCCATCACCCGCGACACCTCCCAGATCGACCTCAGCTCGGCCGACTGGATCCTCGAGGCCCCGTCCAGCTGCACGGCGGCGGGCTGCCAGACGCTGCCGCTGGCGGACTTCGGAGGCGTCTCGTTCTCGGCCGCCACCGCCACCAGCGGGTCCCACACCGGCCCGGTGGAGGACTCCCGCTGGTCGGCCGCCCAGATCGAACTGCGCCAGGGCGCCCGTCCCGGCACGGCCCACTTCGCCAACGGCCACGTGCTGCCCGCCAACGAGGTGATCGCCACGGCCTCCGCCGCCAGCGGCCCGCTCGGAACCTTCTCGGTCGACTGGACCGAACGCCAGCCCCACAGCGAAGCGAAACCGGGGCGGAGCTTCGGCGAAGCCGTTCCGTTCGGCGAAGGCTCCTAGTCGGGCGCCTAGTACGAACGTCGGCCGGCGCCCTGGGCACGCGCTAGCGTTGGGCCCCATGAGGTCCTGGCACGCGGCGTGCCTGGCGGCGATGCTGGCGGCACTCACGCTGCTTGCCGCCGGGGCGAGCGCCGCCTCCCACCACTCCCGCCGCCACGCCCGCCCGCTGGTATCCGGAGGCCCGCCCGAAGAATTCGGCTGCCCGATCCTCCCGGCCGAAGACCCCCTCAACCAGGAAGTGGCGAACCTGCCGGAGAGCCCGGAGTCCGAAGGCTACGTCGCCAGCATCGGCCTCAGCGCCCACCTGCACCCTGACTTCGGCACCAACCCCTCCTACGGGATCCCGTACACCGTGGTGCCCGCCGGCCAGCCCAAGGTGCCGGTCAAGTTCACGAAATACGGCTCCGAATCGGATCCCGGGCCCTACCCCGTGCCGCCCGCCGCCCCGATCGAGGGCGGTGGCAAGAACGGCCACGGCGACCGCCACGTGCTCGTGGCACAGGAAGGCAGCTGCACCCTGTATGAGCTGTACCTGGCCCACCGCCGCAACAAGGGCAAGAGCTGGACCGCGTCCAACGGCGCCGTCTTCAACCTGCGCAGCAGCGCCCTGCGCCCGGAAGGGTGGACCTCCGCGGACGCCGCCGGGCTGCCGATCTTCCCGCTGCTGGCCCGCTACCCCGAGGTCGCCGCGGGACAGATCGACCACGCCCTGCGGGTCACCGTCCCCTCCTCCCAGCGGGGCTACATCCACCCGGCCACCCACTTCGCCTCCTCGAGCAGCAACCCGGCGCTGCCGCCGATGGGCCTGCGCCTGCGTCTGAAGGCCTCCTACAGCCTCGCCGGCTTCCACGGCGAGTCGCTGGTGATCCTCGAAGCGCTCAAGCGCTTCGGGCTGATCGTGGCCGACAACGGCTCGCCGTGGTTCATCACCGGAGCTCCCAACCCGGGCTGGAACGACGACGACCTCGAACAGATCAAGCAGGTCCCAGGCTCGGCCTTCGAAGCCGTCGAAAGCGGGCCCATCATCCACTGACCCGGCCGGGCCGCACGCCGGCTCGTTACCGGATCGTGGCGCGGTATTGACTTCCTCACGGCGAGCGGATTAGATGACGTCACGTTCGTGGCCGCTCCGGGGGGTGCGGCAGTCGCGGGGAAATGTGGAGGCGATACGGAGGGACGGTTATGACGAATCGATTCGTCGAGATGGACGTGGCGGGCAGCACGGGTCACGCGATCGGGCGCCGCGGCAAGCCGCGAGGACGAGCCGCCACCATCGCGGTGGCCCTCCTGGCGGCAGCCCTGTGCGTGCTGACGCTGCCGGCGCTGGCACACGCCGAAGGTGAAGAAGCGCCGACGGTCCTCAACCAGGGGGCTACGGGGGTCAGCAAGACCTCCGCGATCCTGAACGCGCTCGTCAACCCCAACGGCGCGCCGATCGAAGAATGCGAATTCGAATACGGCACCTCGCCGACTACGCTGACCGAGACCGCCCCGTGCTCGGAACTGCCGGAAACCGGCGAAAACTTCGTCGAGGTCTCGGCCCCGGTCGCGGGCCTGGCGGAAAGCACCAAGTACTACTTCCGCATCGTGGCGGTGAGCGTGTTCGGCGAAGCCGTCGCCACGCCGGCGAAGGCCTTTACGACGCTGCCCTTCAAGCCGGGCGTGTCAACGGGAGACGCCACCGAAGTCAACCGCGATTCGGCGACCCTGCACGGCCTCGTCAACCCCAACGACTCCAACGTGACCCGCTGCGAATTCGTCGTCAGCACCACGCCCAACTTCGAAAGTGAGACCCACGCCTCCTGCGCGGTGCTCCCGGGCGCGGGCGAAAAGCAGGTCCAGGTCCACGCGCAGGCAAACGGCCTCGCGCTGCACACCGTCTACTACTACCGGGTGATCGCCGAAAACTCCTTCGGCGAAGAAGTCGGTGCCGTGCTGCACTTCAACACACCGCCGAACAAGCCGGGTGCGACGACCCAGGGGCCGTCCTCGATCTCGCGGCACTCGGTGGTCCTCAACGGCGCCGTCAACCCACACGGGAGCGAAGTCACGAGCTGTGAATTCGAATACGGCCCGTCGCTCGCGTACGGCTCGAAGGTTCCGTGCGAATCGCTGCCGGGTGGCAGCGGCGAAAGCAACATCGGCGTGTCCGCCGAACTGTCGGGCCTGGCGGAAAGCGCGACCTACTACTACCGGGTGGTCGCGACCAACGAATTCGGGACCAAGTTCGGCAACCGAGCGAAATTCACGACCTACCCGAGCGTGCCGAAGGTGCTCACCCAGGGAGCGAGCCACCTGACGGCCGAATCGGCGCAGCTGAACGCGAACGTGAACCCGGACGCCTCCAACGTGACGGCCTGCGAATTCGAATGGGGCACCACCGTGGCCTACGGGCATCACGTTCCCTGCTCGACGCTACCGGGAGCCGGAGAAAGCCCGGTTGCGGTGTCGGCGACGCTGTCGGGCCTGCAGGGCAGCACGACCTACGACTTCCGGATCGTTGCGAAGAACGGGATCGGGACGAGCTTCGGCGGGAACCTCAAATTCACCACCGGGGTCGCGGGCCAGAAACCCGTGATCCAAAAACTGTCGCCGAACAAAGGCACGACCGCGGGCGGGACGATCGTGAAGATAAAGGGCCTCGGCTTCACCGGGGCGACGTCCGTGATGTTCGGCTCGACGCCGGCGGAATCGTTCACGATCAAAAACGAAAAGCAGATCGAAGCCGTGGCGCCCGCCGGGACGGCCGGAGCGGTCGAAGTGACGGTCACCACTCCGGTCGGCACCAGCGAAGCGGTCCCGGCCGACGTGTTCACGTTCAAGGAACCACGCCCGAAAAAATGAGCCGCGGGCTACGCGGGGGCCACGGCCGGCCCCTCGCGCGCCGCTCCTGACCCTCCGGCACGGCGAGGCCGGGGTTCCACCAACGGGACCCCGGCCTCGGAGCGGCCGTAGCGTTGGCTAGCCGAAATGTGCGATGGCGCCGGCCACCGAGGCCGCGCCCGTGACCGGCGTGAAGGTCACGGTCAGCTTCACCGACATACCTCTGTGGTGATGGCGACGGGAAGCGATCCCAGCCTTCGTGAGCGTGCTCTTGACGGTCACCCGCTCGCCCCTGGCGGTCTGCCGGGTGACCTTCTTCAGGCCGCTGGCGCTGATCGTCACGCTCCCGGCGCTCGGCACCTGGAGCACGACGGTGGCGGTGTTGCCGTGGACTTTGTGGCCGATCACCTTGACCTTGCCGACGGCCGCGACGGAGGCTGTCGCGCCGGCCCCGGCGGAAGCCGGACCGCTGATGATGATCGTCGTCGTCGGGGCGGGGGCCCCGGAGCCGCCACTGCCGGACCCGCCGCCTCCGGTTTCACCGGCGGTGGGGTCGCCTTTCACGGTCCCAAGGTCGATGCTCTGCAGTTCGGTGAGGACGCCCAGCGTGTGCCCGTTTGAGAGCGGGGAGGTGAACGCCTTCACCGTGCCGGGGAGCTTTGCCGTGGCCGCCCCCAGTGCTTCGGCGACCTGGCCCTGGCTCGCCCCCAACGCGCTCTCCAGGTGGCCCACGCTCAGCTCCGTGAACGGCTCACCCGCCAGGGTGCCCCCGACGGCGTTCGCCAGCAGCCCGGGATTGACTCCGTACAGGGCCTGGGTCAGCAGTACTTCGGGGTCGGTCGAGGATTCGAGCGCCTGTTCGACGAGTTCCTCCGGCTCCAATCCCGCGAGCGCTCTCGTAAGGACAGCGCTGAGGGCGTTCCCTTTCAGGAGAGCCGCCAGTTCTTCCGGTGAGAGCAGCTTTGCGAGCGCATGTTCGATCTGGGGAACGAGTTCGCTCGGTGTTCCGAGTCCCTTGACCGTCACGCCTCGGTCCGCCAGGGTTTCGAGCGCTTCCTCGAGCGCGTAGGTGAGGGTGGTTTCGGGGAGGGCTTCGAACCCCGGGCGCTGCCCGATCACTTCTGCCAGTTCGGACGTGTTGAGGGCTTCCAGCGGAACCGCTTCGAGCACTTCTGTGGTGGCCACCGGCGAAACCACGACGCTCTCCGGTGCCGTGGTCGCCGCCTGTACCGGTGCGGCTGCGAGCGCCGCGAGAGCTGCCATCAACGCCGTGCAGAGGACGGACAGTCCCCCGTAGCGGCACGTACGGGCAGTCCTGGGACAGGCGAGAGAGAGACGTAGGAGCAAAACTGATACCTCCTGCGGAGAGTCCCGCGAGGGACTCTCGCCGGTTGGTTGGTCAGTCCGTGGCTACCCGTGCGGCCGAGCGGGCGACGAGAGTTAGAACGAACGTCCAGTGCCCTTGACGGGCCGGACCTCAGCTGCAGGTCGGCGGGCCGGGTGTCAGGCGTGGACGGGCGTGGGCGCCGGCAGGCGCTCGCCGCGCCCTGCACTGGACCCGGAGGAGCCGGATCGCGGAGCCGGATCGGCGTCGAGCACGCGTGCGCGTGCCTCGCCGTGTTCGAACTCGACCTGTAGCACCGCGGTCTCGGCAGCGGCGAGGGCCCGATCGGCGGCGCCCGCAAGCTCTGCCGCCCGGGCTTCGCCCAGTTCGCACTCGACGAGGAAGCGGACCAGCCCGCCCTTCTCGAGGTCTCGGCGGTCGAACTCCAGTTCCTCCACGCGGTCCACATCCGCGGCGGCTCCGTGTGGCGTCAGGATGCAGGCCGCCATGTCGTCGGGCGTGGAGCCGGCCACCTCGGTGACCCGCTCCACCAGCCTGTCCGCGCTCGGGTTCGGGCCCAGCGCGGCGAGCAGCTCCCCGAGTCGCTGGGTACCCAGCAGCCCCCCCTCGCAGCGGGCCTCCGTGAGCCCGTCGGTGAAGAAGCACACCGCACTGCCCGGGGGCAGCGGGATGCGGCTCTGGCGCCGGCCCGTGGGGATGCCCCAGCCGACGGGTGGCGAGCAGCAGACCTCCAGCGGCGGGGATGCGCCCGGCCCCAGCACGATCGGCGCGGGGTGTCCTGCGCAGGCGTAGGTGAGGCGACCCGTCTCGGAGTCGAAGACGCCCACGGCCACCGTCGCGAAGTGGGCCTCGCGGTCGGCCAATGCCTGGCCGGCGAGGGCGAGCGCCGCCCGCGGCTCGAGCCCCGCCTGCAGGTATGCGCGGACCGTGTAACGCGTGAGCGCAGCTCGCTCCAACGCCTCGCGCCCGTGACCGCAGACGTCGCCGAGGATCACCGCCACCCGACCCGGCCGGAGCTCGAACACGTCGTAGAAGTCGCCCCCGGCGGCGGCGCCGTCCGCCGGGCGGTAGGCGACCGACACACCCAGCGCCGCCAGCACCTCGGGCACCCCGGGCACCAGCGCCACCTGCATCGCGTGGAGGTCGCTGAGCAGCGAGGCCCGCTGCAGTTCCAGGCGCGTCGCGCGGCGGGAGCTGATGCGGGCGCGGGCCGCGAGGCCGAGGGCGAGCAGGAGCAGGAACAGGATGATCGGCTTGCTCCAGTCGGGGACCGGCAAGGGCAGCGGCAGGTGCCCGCCGATCGCTGCCAGGGGGTTGCCGGAGGGGCGCTTCGCGGCGGACCCGTCGCCGATCGGCTGCGGGTCGCGTGAGCCCGTGCCCGACGTCGTAGGGGTGGTCGTGGACGGCACGGTGGAGCCGGTGGGGGTGTGGGCTCGGGCGTGGCTCGTGGTGGAGCCACCGTGATGGGCCCTCGGGTGTGCAGCCGCCGGAGTCCGGCCGCCCCCGCCGTTGCTCGCGGGTGTCGAGGTTGCCGCCGCCGGGGTTGAGGATCCGCCGGCCGTGGTCGAGGTCGCTGCTTTGCCGCCGCCGGCCGGGGCCGAGGCGGATTCGCCACCGGGCGTGACGCTGCCCTGTTCCTTGCTCGGGGAGCCGGGCACGTTCACGGGGACTTCGGCGACCACTCCTCCTCCTCCGCCGCCGCTCCCGCCGCCACTGCCGGCGCCGCCACTGCTTGCGCCCGAGCTCGGCGTGGTGACGTTCACGCTCGGGACCGTGACCGTCGTTTCGGGTGTGCCGGCGTGAACCGGGCCGAGCGAGACTTCGACCTTCGGCAGCTTGGCTTCGATCGCCGGCAGGCCGATCGTGAGCGCCGATGCGCCCGTCGCCGACGCGACGGCCGGCGAGGACACGAGAACGGCCGTCAGTGCCCCCAGGATGGCCCTGCGCCGGCCGGGTCGCATCAGCGACTCCGTCTCGAATCGATCGTCATCGCCGCAACCTCGAGAAGCGGACCGTGGTGCCCGTCGGACCGATCGTCAGGAGTACCTCGTCCATCACCTCGCCGATGATCTTCAGACCCCTGCCGTGGTCGTCCTCCTGCGTTGCGATCGCCGGGCGCTTGAAGCGCCCGCAGTCGTGTACCGCGAAGGTCAGCCGTCCGTGCTCCAGCTTCGCCTCCAGGCGGATACGGCCGTGCTCGTCGGGCACGCCGTGGCGGATCGCGTTGCTGACCGCCTCGTTGACGGCCAGCACGACGTCGCAGCGGGCGACCTCGTCCAGGCCGAAGGCCCTCGCCGCGTCGGAGGCGCAGGTGCGCGCGGTCGCGAGCCCCTCCGGACCGGCGGCGATGTGGAGCTCCTGCGTCGGGCGTTCGAGCTGTGAGGCCAAGTCAGGCCGCCGGCGCAAGCGTGGAGAGCGCCTGGGCCAGGGAGTCGTGGACGTCGATCACGCTGTCGACCCGGGCGACGTCGAGGATGCGGTGGACACTCACGTTCTCGTCGGGGCAGACGATCAGCAGACCACCCGCGCCGGAGCTCTTGAGGTTGGTGGTGGTGCCCACGAGCACGCCGATCGTGCTCGAGTCGATGAAGGCGACGTCGGAGAGGTCCACGACGAGCCACCGCCGGCCACCGTCGATCTGCTCCTTGAGGTGCTCCTTGAGCGTGGGGCTGGCGAAGTTGTCGATGACGCCCGAGACGGCCGTCACCCCCACCTCCTGCGGCAGGCCCGCAGCGTTGCTCGCGTCGTCTATGCAATAGAAGCTCATCAACCACTCCAATACCGACGAGTGCGCCATGTTCGCTCGTCTCTTCGGCAGGGCAGGACGATTGCTGTCGCAGACGGATGTCGGCCACGCGCGCGCGGATCTGTAGCAACGAGTCGCCTGCCCGGACGAGGATCCGTCGCGTCTTGCAGGGCGCCGAGGGGTAGTCTCGAGCAACGACGATGACAACGAAGCTGCTGCGCCTGGGGTCTCTGGCCCTGCTCAGTGCCGGCCTGCCGCTGCTCTTGGCGGCGGGCGCCACTGCCGCGCCGAGCGTCACACTCGCGCCCGAATTCAGCTCCGGGCAGCTCGGCGGCCCGGGTTCCCTGAGCGCGACCCTGAAGGTCGAAGGCACCGAATACGGCGGCTTTCCTCCTCCGATCATCCAGATCGTTCTGCGGCTCCCGGCGGGCACCACCGTCGCCGCGGGAGACCACGCGACCTGCTCGGTCCAGGTCCTCGAACAGACCGGCCCGTCAGGCTGCAAGATGGACGCCGCCGCGGGACCCGTGGGCGAAGTGTCGGCGATCGTCGCGTTCGCCTCCGAACGGGTCCAAGAGACGGCGACGTTGCAGTCCTTCTTCGCCCCCGGTGGGGGCCTGAACTTCTTCGTCGACGGACACTCACCGGTGTCCCTGGAAATCCTGGCGGCGGCGACGGTGGCGTCCAACGTCATCACCATCGGAGTTCCGCTCGTGTCGACGGTTCCCGGTGCTCCCTACGCGTCGATCGAGAGCATGCAGTTCCGGCTCGGGGAAACGGAAGCCGAAGAACTGGCGGGCGGCCTCGCGTCCGGGATCACCCTGCCGGCTGAATGTGCGGCGGGGAGGATTGCGTGGTCGTCGATGGTGACGTTCGACCAAGAAGGCTTGGACCCCGCCGAGCCCGAGGCCACCGAACAGGGGGCGGAATCGGCGTGTACCCAACGGCAGGAACCGCTGCGCATCCAGCGCTTGACGGCGGCGCAGGCAAAGCAGCGCGCCGAAGAAGAAGCGGCCCGCAAGCGGAAGGCCGAAGAAGCCGAACTCGTGGCACTGCGGGCTCTCGTCACGCAGCTTCAGCGGGAATTGCACGCGTCGGTGAGGGTCGCGAGGGTGAAGCTCACCAGACGCGGCCTGCTGGTCACGATCAAGACCGCCGAGCCGGGAATCGTGTCGATCGGCGGCGCCGGGCTGGGAAGGCTCGTCAAGGACCTCCCGGCGGGTGTGCACCGACTCACGGTCCGGCTGACAAAGCGCGGCCGTGCCGAGCGTGTGGCACACCTGAGGATCAAGCTCCTCGTCAGCGACAGAGTCGGCAAGCGGACGGTCAGGAGCACCACGAGGGTTACGCTCTAGCCATGTAAGGCCCCATATATAGGGCATAGTGGTCGAATGGCGCCGAAAGACCCTACAAACAGGTCCCTGTGTGTTGCTATAGTTTATAGGCGGTAAGCACCCGTAGATGGGGCCTAAAGCCCCTAGATGGTCATACAGCCCCTTTGGGAGTGCCTTATGCGGATCACGCCCAACCTAAGCGACGAAGCCGTGCTCGGGGAGCTCGGCAGCCGCCTGGAGCGAATCCGTCTCGAGCGCAACCTCACCCAACGTGAACTCGCCGCCCTGGCCGGCGTCGAGCGCAAGGCCATACAGCGCATCGAGAGCGGCGCCCCGGTCACGATGACCAGCCTGGTCCGGATCATGCGGGCGCTCGGACTCACGGACGCGCTGGAGGAGCTGCTTCCGCCGTCCACGCCGAGCCCGGTCGAGTTGCTCGAGCTGAGCGGCCGGCGCCGCCGCAGGGCATCGGGCAGCCGCCGCCGGCCCGCGCGCCCGCCGGGCGAATCGACTCCGTGGCGTTGGGGGGATGGGTCCCCGCCGCCGCAGTCGTGAGCCCGCCGGCGCAGGTTCGCCTGTGGGGCACCACAATCGGCGCCGTGGCGATCCCGGAGGGCGCCCGGGCAGGAGCCTTCCAATACGACCCGGATTTCCTGGAGAGCGCGATCCAGGTCGCGCCGCTGACGATGCCGCTGCGGGTCGAGCCCTACACCTTCCCGGGGCTCAACCCGGAAAGCTTCCACGGTCTACCCGGCCTCCTGGCCGACAGCCTTCCGGACCGCTACGGAAACGCCCTGATCGACGTCTGGCTCGCGGGCCAGGGGCGCAGTCCGGAGAGCTTCGACGCGGTCGAACGCCTGTGCTACATCGGCAAACGCGGGATGGGCGCGCTCGAGTTCGCACCCAGCCGCGGTCCGAGGCTGTCGCGCAACCACGACCTCGAGATCTCCAGGCTGGTCGAGTTCGCCTCGGAGGTCCTGTCCGACCGCGAGCATCTCGTCACCTCGCTGGCCGGCGGTCACAGAGAACAGGCCATGCGCGACATCCTCAGCGTCGGGGCGTCCGCCGGAGGCGCTCGCGCCAAGGCGGTGATCGCCTGGAACCCGGCCACCAACGTGATCCGCTCGGGACAGCTCGAGGGCCTCGGCCCCGGCTTCGAGTACTGGCTGCTCAAGTTCGACGGGGTCGCGAACAATCGCGACAAGGACCTTCTAGCCGACCCGGAAGGCTATGGCGCGATCGAGTACTCGTACTCGCTGATGGCGAGGGATGCGGGGATCGTCATGACCGACTGCCGCCTGCTGGAAGAGAACGGCCGCCGGCACTTCATGACCCGCCGCTTCGACCGCACCGCCGACGGCGGTAAGCGCCACATGCAGTCACTCGCGGCGCTCGCACACTTCGACCTCAACCTGCCGGGCGCCCACTCCTACGAGCAGGCCTTCCTCGTGATGCGCCGGCTCGGCCTGCCGCTGGTGGCCGTGGAGCAGATGTTCCGGCGCATGGTCTTCAACGTCGTCGCACGCAACCAGGACGACCACGTCAAGAACATCGCCTTCCTGATGGACAGATCGGGCGCCTGGGAGCTGGCACCCGCCTTCGACGTCACCTACTCCTACCGGCCGGGCAGCCCGTGGACCGACCAGCATCAGATGAGCATCAACGGCAAGCGCGACGACTTCACACTGGCGGACTTTCGCGCCTGCGGGCGGGCCGCCTCGCTGCCGCGTGGTCGCGCCCTGCGCATCGTCTCCGAGGTCGCGGAGGTGGTCTCCGGTTGGACCGACTACGCCATGCGCGCGGAAGTCGACGAGGACCACATCGGCCGCATCGCAGGGGCGCTGCGGCTCTCGTTCCCGCCCGGATGAGGAGACGCCGTCCCGAGAGCGCCCCCGGGCGGTGGCGGCTCTCGAAATGGGCCGTGCTGGAATCGAACCAGCAACCTTGGGCTTAAGAGGCCCCTGCTCTGCCGATTGAGCTAACGGCCCGCGGGGCGGCGCGAAACGACGCCGCGGCGGCCCGTCAGTTTACCGGCTGGAGGCGGTCCCGCCGGGCGCCAAGCGCGTCCGGGAGGGGGCCCGGCCGAAGCCGGCGGCCCGCGGGGCGCCGGCTAGGGCCCGGTCAGCGAGGTGGCGCCTTCGGTGCTGCTGGTGGTACCGGTGGTACCCGTCGTGCCGGTGGCGCCCGTGGCGCCCTTCTTTTCGCTGGTCTGCTTCTTGACTTCGGCCAGCTGCAGCTTCAGGTGGGTCCGCTGGCCCACGGGGGCGAGCGCCACCGCCTTGCGGGCCGCCAGGTCGCCGAGGGCGGTCTTGTGGGACAGGTAGGCGTACTCGGCCAGGAAGCCGTAGTCGGAGGCGTTGTTGGGTTCCGCGGCCACGATCGTCTGCAGCACTTCGACGGTCGAGGAGGGCTGGTTGAGGCCTTCTTCGTCGAAGATCCTCACCATGATCTTCGCCAACGGGACGCTCGGTTTGGTGGACACCGAGGCGTAGTGGTTCCAGGCTTCGCCGACTTCGTTGTAGATCTTCTTGCCCGCCGCGTTCAGCGTCCCGTTGCTGTTTTTGTAGGCTTCCCCGCCGGCCTGCAGGGCCAGCGTTTTGGTCAGCTGTTCGGCCGCTGTGACGTTGTGCGGGTCGCGGGCGAGAGTCTTGCGGTAGTTGGAGATCTGCTTGGAGTAGTCGACCCCGCCGGTGCCTTCGTGGCCGTTGAGGCTGCTCACGATCCCGCCGCCGCCGAAGCCTCCGCCCACGCCGAAGCCGACCAGGCCGACCCCGATCAGGACGGCCAGGCCGATGTAGATCACGCGGACGGTGCGACGGCGCCCACGACCCCTCAGGTCGAAGAGCATCAGCCGGACAGGTTCCTGTCCACGTGGTCGATTATCTGCTGCACGGTCTCGGGTGCCGGTGGATCCGCCGGCTGCGGTGGCGGATCGCTGGCTCCAGCACCGGCCTCTGAGGCCGCGGAGGGCTCCGCCTGACCCGCTCCGCGGTTCGAGCGCCCAACGATCGCTGCCACAAGGATACTCGCCTCATACAGCAGATACAGCGGAACCGTCTCCAGCAGCAGGGTGATGAAGTCCCCCGGCAGGAAGGCCGCGATGACCGCACAGGCGAGGATCGCGTAGCGGCGATTCTTGCGTAGCTGGGCCGGCGTCACGAGGCCCGCCCGGACGGCCCCCACGATCACCACGGGCACCTGGAAGACCAGGCCCATGGCCAGCAGGATGGTGGCCGCGAAGCGGTAGTAGGGGGCGGCCTGGACGATGATGTTGAACTGGCTGGAGTTGAAGTTGACGAAGAAGCGGGTGGCCGCCGGCAGCACCACGAAGTAGCCGAACAGGACCCCCGCGATGAACAGCACCGGCACCGCCATCAGCGGCGGGCGCACGGCTCTTCGCTCCGCCGGGCGCAGGGCCGGGACGATGAAGCCGTAGAGCTGGTAGAGGATCACCGGCAGCGAGGCCACCAGGGCGAACGCCAGCGACACGCCCAGGGTGGTCGTGAACGGCTCGCCCACGCCCAGCGTGGCGGGGTTGTCCCCCTGCGGATGGCGGGGGATCCTGGCGACATCGAGCTTCAGCGCCACCGCCAGCGCCTGCAGCTGGGCCCGTGTGGAGCTCGTGACGCCGCTCCCGGGGCGGCTGAGGGCGCGCAGCGCGCGCTGGGTGTCCTGGCTGACTTTCAGCACGCCCTGCTGGGCCAGGACCGCCTGGCCGACCGTGCCTTCGCCTTTGGCCACCTGCTTGCGGGTCTGGGCCTTCAGGGGGGCGTTGATGATGTGCAGCAGGGTGTGGTTCTGCCACAGGCAGACGGCGAACGCGATCCCCAGGGCGATCCCCCCGATGATCAGGCGCGTGCGCAGCTCCTCCAGGTGGTCGACGAGGCTGAGGCGATCCTCGTGGCCGATCGTTCGTATGGGGCCGACCATTCGTTCTAGCGCTTGAACCTACCAGCGCGGCCGAAACCCGCACGCAAGCCGTCCGCCGGTATTTCTGCCGAGCTAAAGCGCACTAAACGGGTAGTCGATGACGTCACACAAGGAAGATGAGCGCAACGGCAGAGCCCAATCCCCACGAGGACCCCAGGGTCCCCGGCCCCGAACAGCTCGACCTCGCGGTCGGTTCGGAGCAACCGGCCCCCGCCACCGGGGAGGCCGAGCAGCTGCACGTCTGCTTCCACTGCTCGGGAGAGCTGGTCTACCCGCTGGACTGGGCCGAAGAGGGGGCCCGCCATTGGCGCGTGGTCCTGCGCTGCCCCGAATGTGAGGCCCGCCGCGAGGGGGTCTTCGAGCAGACGATCGTGGAACAGCTCGACGACGAGCTCGACCGCGGCTCCAGCGCCCTGCTGAGCGACCTGCGGCGGATGACCCACGCCAACATGTCCGAGGAAATCGAGTTCTTCGTGCGGGCGCTCGAGGCGGACCTGATCACGCCCAGCGACTTCTAGTTGTAGCGCTCCACGACCGCGTCGGCGACGAGGTCCAGCAGCACCGCCCGGGGTCCCGCCAGCGTCCTGGCGAGCACCGTCTTGGCCTCGGCGACGACCACCAGTGCCCGCTCCCGGGCCTGCTCGAGGGCGCCGGAGGCTGTGATCCGTTCGCACAGCTCCTCGGCCTGCTCGGCGCCCTTCAGTGCGTGCAGGTCGATGCCCGCGAGCTCCTTCACGCGTTCGCGGGCGAGGATGAAGGGCAGCGTGACGGTCCCCTCGAGCAGGTCGTTGCCGCGGGGCTTGCCGGTCCGCTCGACCGGCCCGGAGACGTCGAGCACGTCGTCCAGGACCTGGAAGGCCAGCCCGATGCGCCGGGCGAAGGCCCCCAGCGCGTCCGCCAGCCCGCGCGAGCGCTCGCTCGCCGACAACGCCCCCAGCCGGCAGGCCGCCTCGAACAGGGCCGCCGTCTTCAGCGCGCAGCGCTCGAGGTAGCGCTCGACCGACACGCCCGCGCGGTAGGCGTCTTCGCGCTGCAGCAGCTCTCCTTCGGCGAGCGCCGAGCTGGCGTCCGAGAGTGCCTGCAGCTGCGCCGGATCCTGGTTGCGGGCGAGCTCCGCGAAGGCTCGCGAGAACAGCAGATCACCCGTCGCCACCGCCGCTCGGTGCCCCGCCCGGGCGGCCACCGTGGGGTGCCCACGGCGCAGCGCTGCGCCGTCGATGAGATCGTCGTGCACCAGCGTGGCGGAGTGCACCAGCTCCACCGCCACGGCCGCCCGCACGAGGCGCTCCTCGCCCTCCGGGGTGGCCTGTGCGCCCCCGGCCGCCTCGGCGGCCAGCATCACCAGCAGCGGTCGCAGGCGCTTGCCGCCCGAGGTCACGGTCGCATTTGCCAGGCCCGCCAGCGGCTCACCGGCCTCGGCGGTGACGAGCTCGAGGTGGCACTCGACGTTGGCCATCCGCTCGCGCAGCCCTCCGCCGGCACTGTCGAAGATCCGCTGGAGGCCGTCGACCTCCGGCTCGGTGCCACGAGTGTGGTGCTCGACGACGCTCACCCGCGCCCCTCCGCCGCCACGGTGCCCGCGTGGATCGCCACGATCCCGCCCGCCAGCAGCACTCCGGTCACGTCGACGATTCCCGCACGCCCCATCTCAGCTGCCAGCTCGGCCGGTCCCGGAAAGCGCCTCACTGAGTTGGGAAGGTAGCTGTAGGCCTCGCCGATCGCTTCCCCGGCGCTGGCTGTGCGCCGCGAGCGGTCCCACGCCAGCGCCCCCGCGAGGCGCCCCAGTGCAGGCACCAGCCGGTCGAACCAGACGCGGTAGAAGACCGACAGCGGCGGGCGTGTGGGGGTCGTCATCTCGAGCACCACCACCCGTCCCCCGGGGCGCACCACCCGCGCCATCTCGGCGAGGCCGCGGCCGAGGTCCTCGAAGTTGCGTACCCCGAATCCGGCCGTGGCGACGTCGAAGCGGCCGTCGGGGTAGGGCAGGGTCATCGCGTCGGCCCATTCGAAGCGCGGCTCCACCCGCGGCCGCGCCCCGCCCGCCGGTGGGCGGGCGCTCTTGGCCCGGGCGCGGTCGAGCATCGCCTCGGAGAAGTCGGCGCCCACGACCTCGCCCTCGGGCCACACGCGCGTAGCCAGCTCGAGGGCGAAGTCCCCGGTGCCGGTCGCCAGGTCGAGCACCCGCTGGCCCGGACGCACGCCCGCCAGGTCTGCCGCCCGGGCCCGCCAGCGGTGGTGCAGGCCCGCGCTCATGGCGGTGTTCATGGGGTCGTATACGCGGGCGATGCGGTCGAACATCGCCCTCACCTGGTCCGCCTGGAGCCTCCCCGTGCCCGCTCCCGGGCCGGCGGGGGCCGGGGAGCTATTTGCTCTGGGAGAGGAAATTGACGATCGCGGTGAACTTTTCGGGCGGCAGGTTCTTGAACGACGGCATCGGCGCGGTCGGGTTCACGAGCGTCCGCGCGATCGCCGCACGGGGTATGCGGGCGCCGATATGGGTCAGGTTGGGCCCCGGCCCGGCGTTGCCGTTGTCGCCGATCTTGTGGCACGCCAGGCAGCCCGATTGGGCCACGGCTTTCTTGCCGGCTTCGTATTCGGCCAGCGTCTTGCCCCCCTGGGCGACGATCGACGCCGGCGTCGCCTCTTCGATCACCGTCGGGGAGCCGGCGTTGGCGCCCGAGTAGGTGAGGTAGGCCATCAAGCCGATCACCACGATCGCCGTCGTGGTCGCGATCGGCCGGCGCTCGGGCCGGCGCTCGGGGCTGCGGTCGTAGAACGGCAGCAGGAACAGCAGGATCATCGCCAGCGTCGGGATGCCGATCGTCGCGAGCTGCACGAACTGGGGCGGCTTGATCACCCGCAGGACCTCGAACAGGAAGAAGAAGTACCACTCCGGCCGCGGCACGTAGGTGGTCGTGGTGGGGTTGGCCTTCGACCCGAGCTCGGCCCCCAGCACCAGCGACATCGCGATGATCACGGCCATCACGACGCATGCCATGGCGCCGTCCTTGGCGACCGC
Source organism: uncultured Solirubrobacteraceae bacterium (assembly GCA_963758055.1). Classification (GTDB taxonomy): domain Bacteria; phylum Actinomycetota; class Thermoleophilia; order Solirubrobacterales; family Solirubrobacteraceae; genus Palsa-744. The sequence continues at coordinate 491,242 of CAVWTU010000011.1, read as the reverse complement.
GTAGGGGAAGAACGGCTTGCCCTGGGACTTCAGGACCGAGTATTCGCGGAGGTATTCCTCCTTCTCGCGCTGGTTCACGCCTGCGCCCCCGGGGGCACCTGTGCGGCGCGGGGTGCGGAGCGGCTCGCCGTGCCCATCAGACCTCGGCCTCGCGCAGCTCGGTCGGCTTTTTGGCTTTGTCCCATGGCGGGGCGGTGGTGCCGAGCTTCGTCACCAGGTACAGGTGCACGCCGATCAGGGTGATCAGCAGCCCGGGTATCAGCAGCATATGGATGGCATAGAAGCGCGACAGCGTGGTGGCCCCGAATTCAGAGCCCCCGCGTAAGAAGTCGCTCAGGTAGGGACCGAGCAGCGGGCCGGTGCCGTTGATGTTTACCCCCACGATCGTGGCCCAGTAGGCGCGCTGGTCGAACGGCAGCAGGTAGCCGGTGAACGACATCACCATCGTCAGGATCAGCAGCACGACGCCGATCACCCAGTTCAGCTCCCGGGGGTACTTGTAGGCGCCGAAGAAGAACACGCGCCCCATGTGCAGGAACACGAGCACGACCATCACGCTCGAGCCCCACTTGTGCATGCCCCGCACGAACTGGCCCAGGAACACGTCGTTGGTGAGGTAGCGGACCGATTCGTATGCCCCGCCGGAGGCGTCGGGGCGGTAGTACATCGCCAGGAACACGCCCGTGACCGCCTGGCTGAGGAAGGCGAACAGCGTGGCCGAGCCGAGCGTGTAGAACCAGTTGGTCCCTTTCGGGACCTTGCGGAACATCAGCCAGCGGGCCGCGCCGCTCAGGGAGGTGCGCTCGTCGACCCAGTCGACGACGGTGATCCCCGCCTCCTTGAGGTGGTCGTCGAGACCGGCGCCGTTGGACTCGCCCGGACGTGGAGGCGGTTCCTTCAGCGGGCCGGGGATCGGGGGAGCCGGGATCTTGGGTGCCCTGGGCATCGCCTTCGGGTGCGCCCGGGCCTACAGTTTCTGCGCCCCGGGGCGCGACGGGTAGAGGTACTGCCCGATGCCGTCGAGCGGCTCGCCGGGGTCACGGGGGGAGAAGGGGCGCAGTTCCTTGTCGACGCTGAAGCGCGGGCCGAGCTGCACCTGGTCGCCGATCACGCGCGTGTAGAAGCGGTCCAGCGGGCGCACCGGGGGGCCCCCGACGGGACGGCCGAGGAGGTCGTAGACGCCGCCGTGGCAGGGGCAGATGAAGCGCTCGGCGGCGTCCACCCAGCGGACCGGGCAGCCGAGGTGCGCACAGCGGTCGGAGATCGCGATGAACTGCTTGCCGCGGTCGAAGCGGTCGGTGTCGATCACGGGGTTGTACTTGCGCACGTACACGGTCGTCTTGCCCGCTTCCCCGAGGTTCGGTTCGAGCGTCAGCACGACCGGGATGTAGTTGAACTCGTTGAAGTCATCGACGGTCCCGACCGTTTCCCAGTGCGCCGGTTTGCTCTTGAAGATCGGCCCCAGCCCGAGGCCCAGGGCCGGCAGCACGAAGGCGGCCGTGGCGATCCCCCCGGCGGTGTTGGCGCCCACGACCATGAAGCGTCGGCGGGTAACCGTCTCGCCCTCGTAGGCGCCCGGGATCCCGCGGTCGGACGTGTACTTCGACTTCTGTCGCGCGTGGCGGTCTGGGGGCACCGGCGCACAGAATATCGAGGCGAGCTCAACTCGCGGCCGCTGCACCCTCCGCACTTGTGCGCATTGCAGCGAGTGCCTCCGGCGAGCCCGCCCGCGCCAGCTCCTTCGCGCGCCTGTGTTCGGGCGTGGAGCCCCAGCCAACGGCGCGGCCGCCGGCCCGCCACACCGCCTCGGACAGCTCGACCGCGTCGGCGGCCTGCGCCAGCGCGCTCAGGGTGATCGTGTCGGCGAGCTCGCTGACTGCCTCGGTGTCGCCGATCTCCACCAGCCGGGCGAGCCCGATCGCGTACAGCTGATCGCCGGCCAGCAGGCCGAGGGCCGTTTCCGGGGCGCGCAGCAGGCGCGGCTCCCCGTAGTGCACCAGGTAGCCCTCGTAGATCGCCTCCAGCAGCAGCTCGTACTCCTCGCGGCGGCCCTCGGCCCGCGGCCCGGCAGCCGCCAGCGTGGCCGCCTCGCTGGGCCGGCCGTGCTCGCGACCGTCCGGCGGGTCCTCGCTCAGCAGTCCCGCCAGCAGCCCTCCGCGCTCGGCCAGCAGCGTGCGCAGCCGCAACAGCGAGCCGGCGGAGGCGTCGCTGGCCACGCTCACGAGCGACCACCGCGGGCAGGCACGCGAACGCCGCCGCCGCGGCCGTGAGGGTCCGCTCGAGGTGCTCCTCGGTGTGGGCCAGGGAGGGGAACCAGGCCTCGAACTGCGACGGCGGCGGGTAGACCCCGCGCGAGAGCAGCTCCCGGCACCATCTCGCGTGGGCCTCCAGGTCGCAGCCGCTTGACGTCCTCGAACGAGGACACCGGGCGCTCGCTGAAGAACACGCGTCAGCAGGCCGGGGCGCTCTGCACCTGGACCGGCACCGAGGCCTCCTCGGCGGCGGCCCGCAGCCCGTCCGCGAGCTGCGTGGTGAGCGCCGAGAGACGTACGTAGGCGAGCTCGTCCAGCAGCTCCAGCGTGGCGAGCCCGGCCGCGACCGCGAGCGGGTTCCCCGACAGCGTGCCCGCCTGGTAGACCTCGCCCGCCGGGGCCAGCATCCGCATCAGCTCCGCGCGCCCGCCGACGGCCGCCGCCGGCAGCCCGCCGCCGATGATCTTGCCCATCACCGTCAGGTCGCCGTACACCCCGCTGAGCTCCTGGGCGCCCCCGCGGGCCACGCGGAAGCCGCTGATCACCTCGTCGAGGATCAGCAGCGCGCCGCTGGCGTCGGCCTGCTCGGCGGAGCAGCTCCAGGAAGCCCTCCCGGGGCGGGACGAGGCCCATGTTGGCGGGCAGGGGCTCGGCGATGATCGCGGCGCAGCTCGTGCCGTTCGCAGGCCGCCTCGAAGTGCCTGCGCGGTCGTTCCAGGGGACCACGATCGTGGCGGCCGCCGCGCTCGCGGGGACGCCGGGGCTGGAGGGCAGGCGCCGGGTCGCCAGCCCCGAGCCGGCCTCCGCCAGCAGCCCGTCGAGGTGGCCGTGGTAGGCGCCGGCGAACTTCAGCACCCGCTCGCGCCCGGTGGAGGCGCGCGCCAGGCGCAGCGCGGTCATCGTGGCCTCGGTCCCGGAGGAGGTCATCCGCACCATCTCCACGCCGTCCATGCGCCGCACGACCTCGGCGGCCAGCGTCACCTCGGCCGCGGTGGGCGCGCCGAAGCTCGTCCCCCTCGGCCGTCGCCCGGGCCAGCGCCGCCAGCACGTCGGGGTGGGCGTGGCCGAGGATCAGCGGGCCCCAGGAGCAGACGTAGTCGACGTAGCGGTTGCCGTCGACGTCGACGATTTCCGCGCCCTCGCCGCGCTCGATGAAGATCGGCTCGCGCCCGATCGCGCGCATCGCGCGCACCGGCGAGTTGACGCCGCCGGGGAGCAGCTCCAGCGCGCGCCGGTAGAGCTCAGCCGAGCGGGTGTCGGTCAGCGACGCGCTCACCCTCCGCGCCCGCGATCGTCCTGTCGCGCTCAGGCGCGTGCTCGGACTCCCAGTTCTTGAAGTCCTCGGTGAAGTACAGCAGGCGGATCTTCTTGAACTCGGTCGAGGAGTACAGCGTCGCGCGCTCCTCGATGCCCGTGTCGCCGGCGATCGCGTCGAGCACCGCGTCGCACTCCTCCTTGGAGCGGCCGTGGGCCATCGTGAAGACCGAGTAGGGCCAGTCGGCGTAGGTCGGGCGCTGGTAGCAGTGGGAGATGCCGCGGAACGAGGCCATCCGCCGGCCGATCTCGAGGATCTGCTCGTCGGGCACCTTCCAGACGCCCATGCCGTTGGCGGAGAAGCCGGCGCGGCGGTGGTAGAGGATCGCCGCCACGCGGCGCAGCAGCCCGCGCTCGCGCATCCCCGTCGAGGTGCTCGAGCAAGCGCTCCTGCGGTGATCCCGAGCTCGGCGGCCGCCGGCGCGTAGGGCTCGGCGCACGACCGGCATGTCGCCCTGCAGTGGCCCGGATCACGGCGATGTCGCAGCTCGTCGTAGGGCTGCGGCTCGAGCTCGATCGGGCTCGGCTCGCCTCGGCCGGCGCTGGAGAGCGCCTCGGTGTCGCCCTCCATCTCGAGGTCCATGCGGATCTTGAACAGCTTCAGCGTCGGCAGCTGGCGGATCGACTCGGCGCCGGCCTCCGCGCGCGAGCACCTCGAGCGTGCCGTCGAGGCCGAGCTTGCGAGTCGGGCTCGGTGGCGATCGTGAACCAGAGGTTGAACTCGTGGTTGCGCAGGTAGTTGTGCGACACGCCGGGGTGGGCGTTGATGACCTGCGCCGCGCGGTGCGGGATGCTCGGGATCGACCTTGGCCGCGACGAGCATCGAGGAGTAGCCGAGCGCGCGCGTGTCGAAGATCGGCGTGACCTGGCGGATGATGCGCTGCTCGCAGCAGGCGGCTGACGCGCGCCAGCACCTCCTCCTCGCTGACACTCGCGCGGCCGCGGCGACCGCGCCGGTAGGGGCGCGGGGCGATCGGGAAGCTGCCCTGCATCAGGTTCAGCAGCCGGCGGTCGAGGTCGTCGAGCGCGACCGCCGCGCCGTCCTTGCGGCTGCGGATCTTCGGCGTGGCGGCCCGTGCGGGTCCGGGATCGCTCAGCTCTGCTGCGAGCCATCGGGCGGCGTCCTTGGCGTGGTAGGTGATGATCGATGTCCGCGCCGGCCCGGCGCAGCGAGGTGAGCGATCTCGAGCACGACCGCGCGCTCGTCGACGTGACCGGCCGCGGCCGCGGCCTTCACCATCGCATACTCGCCGCTGACGTTGTAGGCGGCCACCGGCAGGCGCGTGCTCGCGCTTGACCGCGCGCGATCAGGTCGAGGTAGGCGAGCGCCGGCTTGACCATCACCATGTCGGCGCCCTCCTGCGACGTCGAGCAGCGCCTCGCGCAGCGCCTCGCGCCCGTTGGCGGGATCCATCTGGTAGCCGCGGCGGTCGCCGAAGGCCGGGGTCGAGCCGGCCGCCTCGCGGAACGGCCCGTAGAAGGCGGAGGCGAACTTGGCGGAGTAGGCCAGGATCGGCGGTCTCGGCTGAAGCCCTCGGCGTCGAGCTCCGCGCGGATCGCGCCGACGCGCCCGTCCATCATGTCGCGAGGGCGCGACCACGTCGGCGCCGGCGCGCGCGTGGCTGACGGCCGTGCGGGCCAGCAGCTCGAGCGAGGCGTCGTTGTCGACCGATGCCGTCCTCGCCCAGCACGCCGCAGTGGCCGTGGGTCGTGTACTCGCACAGGCAGACGTCGGTGATCACCAGCAGGTCGGGCACGGCGCTCCTTGATCGCGCGCACCGCCAGCTGCACCACGCCCTCCTCGTCCCAGGCGCCCGAGCCCTGCTCGTCCTTGTGCCGCCGGGATCCCGAACAGCATCACCGCGCCGAGCGCCGAGCTCGGCCGCCACGCGGGCCTCCTCCACGGCCGCGGACAGGGCCAGCCGATCGACCCCGGGCATCGACGCGATCGGCTCGCGCGGTCCCTCGCCGGCATCGGCGCCGGAGCGACGAACAGCGGCAGCACCAGCTGCCCGGCGCGCAGGTCGGTCTCGCGGACCAGCCCGCGCAGGCCGGCGCTCGAGCGCAGCCGGCGCATGCGCGTCTGTGGAAAGGCCATTCTCCGCTGAGGTTAGAGGCTCGCGCCCGCGCGGGCGAGGCCAACACGGCGCGATCGCGCCGCAGGCGACCGTGAGGCCGAGCAGGTGCACGAGCGAGACCCACAGCCGCGGCCCGGTGTCGTTGACCGCGCATTCGAGCGCCTCCAGGGCGGCCTTGAACGGGAACACGAACGCGATCACGCCGATCACGTCGTTGAGTCCGCCCGCCACCGACCCCGCCGGCACGAGCGCCAGGAAGGCCAGCGGCAGCGACAGCAGCAGCGCCAGCAGCGACGCGGCGCGCACCTCGCTTGGCGAGCGCCCCGATCGCGACCCCGAGCGCGGCGAAGGCGAGCGCCGCCGCCGGCCAGCGCCAACAGCCACAGCCCCACCCGCGACCATCCCAGTGCCACGAAGACGCCGATTCCGGCCAGCATCGCCAGCCCCAGCACGAACGCGCACACGGCGGCCAGCAGCACCTTCTCGGAGAGCAGCACCCCGCGCGAGACGAGACCGCGCAGCAGGCGCGCGAGCGCGCCCTCCTCGCGCTCCAGGGCGACGCTCCCGGCCGCCAGCAGCACGCACGACGAACATCAGCGAGATCGCCACCGCGACGACCACGGCGAAGCGTGTTCAGCGGCGTGCGGCGGCCGTTCAGGAGCTTGCTCTTGACCGCGATCGGCTGCCCGATGGCGGCCAGCACCTTCCTGCTCGCGTCGAGGTTCTCGGACGCGAAACGGGCCACTTCGTCGATCTGGCGCAGCTGCGTGCGGGTCTTCCCGGGCGGCTGGGCGGCGATGATGCGATCCAGCGCGGGCGGGATCGCTTCCAGGCCGATCGGCAGCCGGGCGACGCCGATTTCCTGAAGGTCGCCCCCGCGCAGGAGGCCTTCGATCGCACTCGAGGCGACGCGCTGGATCTGTTCGGAGAAGGCCAGGTTCGCCTTGGCGATGTCCGATTCGATCTCCGAGCGCACGAGCGACTGTTCCAGCGCGTTGCCGTTGTAGATCACTTCCAGGGGCGCACGCTCGGTGCCCGAGGCCACGCGGGCCGCCAGGTCCGGGGGGATCACGATCGCCGCCAGCACCTCGCCGCTCTTGACTTTCGCGACCGCCTCGGCGCGGCTCGAGGCGCTGAGAGTGTTCGTCTGGCTGAGCAGTTCATTGGCGTAACGGGACACGTCGAGCGTCTGGCCGCCGAGGTGGATGACCTCGCCCGGCGGGGTTTCGTCGACGATCGCCACGCTCGCCCGCGTCGGCCCCCGCGACAGCGCCAGGCCGATCAGCACCGCGATCACCAGCGGGTAGACGACCAGCAGCACCAGCAGCAGCCGCGAGCGGCCGAGGATCAGCAGGTCCTTGCGCAGCAGCCACCTCATTGCTCGGAGCCGCCCGCCTCACCGGAAGCCGGCGCGCCGGAGCCCGCCTCGCGGGCGTCCCGTGATTCGGAGCCCGTCGCCTCGGACCCGGCCCGCAGGAAGCGCACGAGTGCACGCTCGAGGTCGCCCTCCGGCGGCTCGCCCCCCGCCAGGAGCAGCTCTCCGGGGCTCCCGTCAAAGCGCGCCTCGCCTTCGTCCAGGACGAGCACCCGGCGCGCGTGGCGACTGACCTCGCCGACGTTGTGGGTCGAGAACAGCACCGCCGCTCCCCCGCTCACGAGTTCCTCGATGAACTCCCACAGCCGCTCGCGCTGGCCCGGATCGAGGGCCGCCGTGGGCTCGTCCAGGGCCAGCACCGCGGGCCGGGCGATCAGGGCGAGGGCGACGTTGACGCGCTGGCGGTTGCCTCCCGAGAGGTGAATCAGGAGCTCGTCGGCGCGCGGGGCCAGGGCGGTCTGCTCGAGCATCCGCTCGGTCGCCGCCCCGGGGTCCTCGACGCCCTCCAGCCGGGCGAACAGCCGCAGGTTCTCGCGCACCGACAGCCGCGAGTACACGGCGGGGTGCTGGGGCGCCCAGCCCACGCGCCCGCCGGCGCACTCGAAGCCGCCCTCGCTCGGCTCGGTGCTGCCGGCGATGATCGACAGCAGCGTCGTCTTACCGGCGCCGTTCGGCCCCACCACGGCCAGCAGCTCGCCGCTGTCGAGCTCGAAGCTGACGCCGTCGAGCGCCTGCAGGCCGCCGTAGCGCTTGGCGAGCGCGCGGACGCTCAGCGCGGTGCTCACAGCAGGTTGTTAGACGAGCGGTCCCACGGCTCGAGTGACAGGTGGCGGTGCAGGTAGACCGCGGTCTCACGCAACACCGACAGGATCGGCAGCGCGATCAGAGCCCCGATGATGCCGTGGACCTGCAGGCCGAGCAGCAGCGCGAAGATCACCAGCAGCGGGTTGATGCGCAGCGTGTGGCCGAAGATCTGGGGCGCCACGACGTGGCCCTCGAGCTGCTGCAGGCCGATGAACGTCAACGTCACCCACACCGCGGTGATCGGGTCGGTGAAGAGCGCCACCAGGATCGCCGGCAGTCGCCCCGAGGATCGGCCCGACGTAGGGGATCAGCTCCATGAAGCCGTAGAAGATGCCGAAGATCGCGCGCGTACGTTTCGCCCGCCGGGGAAGATCCCGACCACGCCCAGGATGTAGAGCGCCAGGCCGGCGGTCGCGCCCATGATCAGGCTGAACAGCAGCTGTCCGCCGACGTAGCGCGCGACGGCGTTCTGGACCAGTCGCGGGGTAGTCGTCCTTGGGCGTGCCGTCGCCGGGCGGCATCACGCGCCGCACCAGCTCGCCGATGCGGTCCCCGTACAGCAGCATGTAGATCGACAGCACGAAGATCAGGACCAGGTCGAACAGGGCGCTCGCCACTTCGCTGAGCACGCCGCCGCTGAAGGAGACGATCGAGCCCGCCCCTTTGGCCACCTTCTCGCCGAGCGTCTGCAGGGCGGTCTTGCCCTGCTTGATGAAGTGCACGTGGATGCCGTCTTTGTTGAGCGTGCGCTGGAGGTGGGCGAGGTTCTTGTTCGCTTCCTTGGTGATGTGGGGGACGTCGTTGGCGAAGCTGGAGACCTGATTGGAGATAGGGTTGGCCAGCAGGAACGCGATGCCGGTCGACGATCACGAAGAACCCGACGTACACGAGCAGGACCGCCAGTCCGCGCGGCACCCGCCGGCGCGAGATGAAGGCGACGACGGGGTTGAGGATCAGCGCGATCAGGGCGGCCACGATGAAGATCACCAGCACTTTCCCGGCCGCTTTGGCGATCGCCCACAGCGCCACCAGGGCGAGCGGCAGCAGCACGAGCTGGACCCAGCGCGGTACCTCTACGCGTGGCGGTGCCTGCTCGACCGTGGGCTCGCCCTCCGGCGGCTCTCCGGCCAGGAGCCGCTCCTGGTTCGTGGGCTCCTCCGACGGCGGTGGTGGCGTCTGCTGAGACGCTCCTCAACCTCTTCCCACCATCGCCAGAGTATGGCTGAGTCGCAGGCGTCCCCCGGCGGGGCGGGGGCGGGCACGAGCCTGCTGTTCGTGGGCGACGTCGTCGGCGGCATCGGCCGGCGCACGCTGCTCGACTGCCTGCCGGTGCTGCGCGAGCGCCACGACCCGACCTTCGTGGTCGTCAACGGCGAGAACGCCGCCGGCGGACTCGGGATCACGCCCAAGATCGCCGACCAGCTGTTCGCCGCCGGCGTCGACGTGATCACGCTCGGCAACCACACCTACCACCGCCGCGAGATCTACCCGTACCTGAACGGCGACAAGCCGATCCTGCGGCCGGCCAACTTCCTGCGCTCGCAGCCCGGGAGGGGGGCCTGCATGGTCGAGCGCGACGGCGTGCGCCTCGGCGTCGTGAACCTGAGCGGGAACCTCTACCTGCGAGCCGGCCGCTCGGCCTTCACCGAGGTCGAGGCGGCGCTCGGCGAGCTGGCGGAGGCCGACCACGTGCTCGTCGACATGCACGCCGAGGCGACCTCGGAGAAGGTGGCCATGGGCTGGCACCTCGACGGGCGCGTGACGGCCGTCGTCGGGACCCACACGCACGTGCCCACGGCCGACGCCCGCGTGCTGCCCGGCGGCACCGCCTACATCACCGACGTCGGCATGACGGGCCCGCGCGGAGGCGTGATCGGGGTCAAGCGCGAGCAGGCGATCGAGGCGCTCCTGACGCAGATGCCGGTCCGCTTCGAGACCTCCGAGGAGGACCCGTGGCTGATGGGGGTCCTGATCAGGTGCTCAGGGCCGCGGCACGCGGAGTCGATCGAGCAGGTTCTGATGCCGCGTCCTCAGCCGGCGCCGGCAGCGGGCTGAAGCGCCCCAGCAGGGCCACGATCGCCAGCGCGAAGAACCACGGGATGTACAGGTAGAACCAGTGTTCCATCGCCGAGCTGGACGGCGAGCAGGATCGCCGCGCAGCCCGCGGCCAGCCCGACCATGTCGCTGCGCCGGGGGATCACGGCCAGCACCAGGGCCAGCGCCGCCGCGCGAACACCTCCGCGGCCAGCTCGGCGCCGTGCCAGCCGTACAGGCCCCAGACCGAGAAGGGCGAGTCGCGGTTGGCCTGGTAGACGAGCGTGCGCTCGTAGATCGTGTGCAGCGAGTCGTGCCGGAGCGCCGGGATCATGGCGAGCGCGCCGAGCACCAGGAAGCCCGCCGCGAACAGCGCCAGTGACACGATCCGCCTGCGCATGCGACAGCTCGACGCAGGCCGTGGGTGGCGAGGATCGGGGCCAGCGCGAGCGGCGCGAACTTGGTCAGCGCGGCCAGCGCGGCGAAGCCGCCGCGGGCGAAGCGGGCCAGGGCGGAGGCGTAGCTGGCGGCCAGCAGCGCCGCCAGCACCATCGCCGCCGACGAGCGTGTCGTTGGCGTTGCTCTCGAGCGTGAACAGCGTGAACGGATAGGAGACCCACGCATAGGCGAGGGCGATGCCGAGCGTGGGCCCGCGCATGCGCCGGCCGAGCAGGAACAGCAGCCCGACCGCCAGCAGGTCGAAGAAGATCGCCGCGCCGTGGGAGGCGGGCAGGTCGTCCCAGCGCCCGCTCCAGCCGAAGATCTGCTGGAAGGGGACGTAGGCCTCGTAGTTGACCGGCCCGTAGGTGTCGCCGTGTTCGTTGTCGGCCGGGAAGCCGCCGTACAGGGGCCGGTCGTGGGTGATCCGCTGGGCGCCGATCACGCCCGCGTAGCCGACGTCGATGACGTTCGAGTCGGTCACGTTCAGGCCGACCCGGAAGCCGATCAGGAACACCACCGCCACCGCCAGCCACGGTGCCGGGATCAAGCAGCCGCAGGGGCCCCGGAGGCCTCGCTGCGGCGGCTCGCCGGCGGAGCATCCACAGCATCCGCGCCAGCAGATAGAGCAGGGGCGGGTAGGCCAGCGGAACCGAGGCCCAGATGTTGGCGTGGTTGAAGAACGCCAGCGAGACCGAGAGCGACAGCAGCACCAGCAGGTCGAGGTGCAGCAGCGACAGCGGCCGGCGGAAGTCGACGAACGGGAGCATGAACAGCAGGCACAGCGGCAGCCAGATGTAGAGCGCGTTGACGTGCTCGCCGAAGGCGCCCGTGTAGCCGCGCGCCATCGTCCAGGCGACCTGGAATCCGCTCCACGCTTCCAGCACCCGGCCGCTGCGGTCGGCGATGAGCACCTGTGCCGAGTTCCCTGCGCCCGCCCCGCGAGAAGAAGCTCACCTGCCAGCGCACCGGGCCCTTGGTGTAGACGGCGCCGTAGGAGCCCTTGTGCCCGTGGCGGGCTTCGCGCACCTTGCCCAGGGCGCTCGCGATCGCCAGCGCCCGCCGGGCCGACAGGGTGCGTCCCGGCAGCGGCGTGCTCGAGAGCGCCACCTGGACCGGCGATTCCGGGACCGGTTTGACCGTCACCGAGCCCGCTTGCGCGCCGGCGGGCAGGCCCAGCGCGAGCACGGCGCAGAGCAGTGCCGCCAGCAGCCGTCTCACTTCTGCCCGATGCTAACGCGGCTCGGATGGGGCACGCCGAAATGCTCCAGCACCAGTGGGGCGACGTCGCGGATCGCCCACTGGGCCGGCTCTCGCGCGGGCAGGCCGAGGCCGCTGAACAGGAGCGCCCCGAGCGAGTCGCTGGCGTGCAGCGAGCCGTGGCTGCCACCGCCGACGTGCGCCTGGCGGCCCCAGTCGATGAACTCGAAGCCGGGGGCGGCCGACAGCAGCACCTCGCCGGAGGTCGGGCACGTGAGCGCCGACCACACGCGCGCGAGCGCGTCCGGGTAGTCGGGCGTCAGCAGCACCCCGTCCTGTAGCGCTGCCGCCGAGCACTGCGAGCTCGCCCTCGACGCTCCAGCGCCGGCCGCGCGGATCGCCCACCTGGCCGCCGGGGGCGAAGCGCAGCTCGCCGTGCCCGGGGCTCGCCAGGACCGCCTCCCGCGGGGCCTCGTGGGCGTCGCGCTCGAGCCACATCGACCAGGTCGACGCCCTCGATGGCCAGCGCGCGGCTCGACGACCGAGGCGCGCATCGCGTCGCGCTCGGCCTCGCTGAGGGCGTAGACCATCGCCGCCCGCTGGGAGGGGCAGACGGCGATCCGCGGCTCGCTCCCGGAGCCCTTCCGGCTGACGGGCCGGGCCCAGCACGCCCAGCTCCGCGAGCTCGTCCTGCAGGGCGATCTCGGCCGTCACGGGCGCCTGGGAGTGGTCGGCCATCACGATCACCGCGTGCTCGTCCAGGAACTCGTCGACGCCGCCGCCGGCGTTCATCACGCGGGCGAGCTGGAGGTCGGCCTGGGCGATCGAGTGCAGCTGGGCGTCGGGCCCGTGCTTGTGGGAGTACCAGTCGTTGTCGGGCAGCGACAGCAGCAGGAAGTCGAACAGGTCGTGCTCGACCAGATAGGAGGACACGCAGCCGGAGTGGCGGTCGCGCACGCCGGGCATGCCGAGCTCCGAGCGGCAGCCGGTGCGCCGCGAGGCGAAGATGTCGGCGTAGAACAGCTCGCGCGGGCCCATCACCGGGTGGCGCATCAGCGTCGAGGCCACGCGCGTGAGCGCGTGTCGCGCTGGGGCTCGTGGCGGTGGCGGCCGCGGTACATCAGGTAGGTCGTGCCGGCCGTGCGCACGTCGGCGTCGTCGAGCGACTCGAACACGGTCGGCGTGTCGGCGCGAGAGGTGGGCGCGGTTCATGTTGTAGACCGTGTCGGTCAGCTGCCGGGCGATGCCGAAGCGCTGGGCCGCGCGGAAGCTCGAGCCGTACTCGACGTAGCGGTGCTCGTCGCGGTGATACCAGTTCATCGCCGGGATCAGGTGCTCGTCCTGGGCGATGCCGGTGACGATCGAGGCGGCGCACACGGGCGTCACCGAGGGGAACGCCGCGACGCAGTCGGGGACGTAGCGCGCCGCGCTCGAGGATCCGCTCGAGCGTCGGCGCGGTGCCGGCCGCGACCGCGCGCTCGAGCATCGCCGGCGCCATCGCGTCGATCACGCACAGGACGAGCTTCGCGGGCCGGCCGGCCCCGCGTGGGCCATCACCGGCGCAGGATCCGCAGGCCGGCGTACTTCTCCGCGGCGCGGGAGCGCGTGCGCAGCAGCAACCATGCGAGCAGCGCCAGCAGCACGTAGCCGAGCGGGTGCAGCAGCGCCACGAGCGCCGGCGACCAGCAGCGAGGCCGCGTCGAGGTAGACGGTCAACGCCTCGCGGGCGGCGCGGTCGGGCAGCCGCGAGCGGGCGCCGGGGATGACCGGGGCGACGCCCGCTGGGCCAGCGCCGCGGCGCGCGACGCCGCCGAGCAGCCCCGGCCACCAGGCGTCGCGGTGGGCGGCGAGGGTGCCGGCGAACATCAGCGCCCCGGCGCCCAGCGCCAAGCCGGCGAGCGCCGCCGCCAGAGGGTCGGGCGGCTGGCGCGAGGAGCGCGGATCGAGCGCCGGCGCCAGCCCGAGATCAGCTGGGCCACGTACGCGAGCACGAGCGCGACGGCCACCACCAGCAGCCACCAGTCTTCTTGCAGGAACAGAAAGGGCCGGGGCGAAGTCCACGCCGAGAGCCCCGGCGGAGGCGAGCGCGCCGGCCAGCAGCAGCGGCAGAAACGGGCGCAGGCCGCAGGCCGCGGCGAGGCCGGCGCCGAGACCGATGTAGAAGAAGATTCCGTGCATGCAGGGGGGTGGTCTGAGACCATACGCGAATGGCCAAACCGAGCAGGACGGGCCCGGAGGGTCGGGGCAGCCGGCCCGCGGCTCACGAGCTGGCGCGCTACGAGGCGCTGTTCGCGACGCGCACGAGCGGCATGAAGAGCTCGGCGATGCGCGAGATGATGGCGCTGACCGAACGCCCCGACGTGATCTCGCTCGCCGGCGGGCTGCCGGACACGAGCACCTTCCCGCCCGAGCTCTTCGCCAAGCTGATGGCCGTCGTGGCGGCCGAGTCGACGGCGCGGGCGCTGCAGTACGGGCCCACCGAGGGGATGGCGTGACGGCCGAGGCGATCGTCGAGGTGATGGCGGCCGAGGGCACCGTCGTCGACCCCGAGACGTGATCGTCACGACCGGCGGCCAGCAGGTGATCGACCTCGTCTGCAAGACCCTGATCGACCCCGGCGACGTGATCGTCGCCGAGGCCCCCACCTACCCGGGCGCCGTGCCGACCTTCACCGCCTACCAGGCCGACGTGGTGCAGATCGAGTGGACGGGGAGGGGATGCCGATCGACGAGCTCGAGCGCACGCTCGACCGCCTCGCATCCGAGGGCCGGCGGCCGAAGTTCATCTACACGATCCCCAACTTCCAGAACCCGGCCGGCGTGACGATGTCGCTGGCGCGGCGCCGGCGGCTCGTCGAGGTGGCCCGCGAGCGCGAGCTGCTGGTGCTCGAGGACAACCCCTACGGGCTGCTGCGCTACGAGGGCGAGCCGCTGCCGACGCTCTACTCGCTGGACGCCGAATCGCTCGGCCGGCGCGGGGGCCACCGACCTCGTCATCTACCTGGGCACGTTCTCGAAGATCCTCTCGCCGGGGCTGCGGCTCGGCTGGGCGGTCGCGCCGCGGCCGGTGCTCGAGAAGCTCAACCTCGGCAAACAGGGCGCCGACCTGTGCTCCTCGCCGGTCACGCAGATGTTCGTGGCGGCCTACTTCGCCGAGCGGGCCCGGGACGGGCGGCCCGCGTGGCCGAGTACCTCGAGCGCTGCGGACCCTCTACCGCCGCCGCGCGACGTGATGCTCGAGTCGCTGCAGGAGCACTTCGGCGACAGCGCCCGCTGGACCAGCCCCCGCGGGGGCCTGTTCATCTGGGCGACGCTCGACGAGCGCATCGACACGACCGACCTGCTGGCGCTGGCCCGCAAGAGCGAAGGGGTCGCGTTCGTGCCCGGGCGCGCCGCCTACATGGACGGGCGCAGCGGGCTCCTCCTCGATGCGGCTGAACTTCGCCGGCGTCCCCGAGCAGGACATCCGCGAGGGCATCCGGCGCATCGGACGGGCGATGCGCGACCAGCTCGGCCTGCTGGGCGCGCTCACGGGCTCCCGGCGGCCACCGGCGGCCGACCTGCCGCGGCAGCAGCAGACGGCCGCAGAGGAGCCCGAGGCGGGCGGCGACGAGGAGTCCGGGCAGCTGGCCGACGTGGTCAAGCTCCCTCGCCGGGAGAACTCCCAGCAGGCACGCCGCCGCGGCGGGATCGATGAGCGACCGCCGCCGGGTCGCCGTCCTCAAGGGCGGCGGCTCGCTGGAGCGCAGCGTGTCGCTGCGCTCGGGCGCGCAGGTGCAGGACGCGCTGCACGGGCCTCGGCCACGAGGTGGTCGCGGTCGACGTCGGCGAGACGTTCGTCGCCGAGCTGCTCGAGCGGCGAGCCGAGGCCGCGTTCATCGCGCTGCACGGCGGCGAAGGCGAGGATGGAACCGTCCAGGGGCTGCTCGAGGCGATCGGCGTCCCCTACACCGGCTCCGGGCAGGCGGCCTGCATGCGCTCCACCGACAAGGTGCTGGCCAAGCAGCTGATGCGCGAGGCCGGCGATCCCGACGCCGCCCTTCCGCGCCTTGCGGGAGCAGTCGATCAAAGAGCTCGGCGCGGCGGCGGCGGTGCGAGCGGATCCACGAGGACTCGGCCTCCCGCTGGTCGTCAAGCCGGCCGGGGCGGCTCCGCGCTCGGGGTCAAGTTCGCCCGCGACGCCGAGGAGCTGCCGGCGGCGATCGTCGGGGCGTTCTCCTATGGCCGCAAGATCCTGCTCGAACGCTACGTCCGCGGCCGCGACCTCGCGGTGTCGGTGCTCGACGGTCCCGAGCAGGGCCAGGGCCCGCTGGCGCTGCCGGTGGTCGAGGCGATCCCGCGCGAGGAGGACTTCTACGACTACGAGTCCCGCTATGAGATCGGGATGACCACCTTCGTCTGCCCGGCGGAGCTCCCGCCGAGACGACCGCCCGTGCCCAGGCGCTGGCCGTCGGGTGTACGAGCTGCTCGGCTGCCACGGCCTCGCGCGGGTCGACCTGATGCTCGAGCGGGACACCGAGCAGCTGTGGGTGCTCGAGACCAACGTGGTGCCGGGGCATGACCGAGACGAGCCTGCTGCCGCAGGCCGCCGACGCCGCCGGGATCGACTTCGACGAGCTGGTGGAGCGGATCCTCGCCAGCGCCTGGAGCCGCTGAGCAGCGCCGTCAGCTAGTCGCCGGCGGCGAAGTCCTCGGGGGAGACCTGGTCGAGGAACTCCTTGAACTTCTCGACCACGTCCTCGGACTCCTCGACGTCGTGCTCGAACTCGATCGCCGACTCGGAGATGACCTCCTCGGCGGCGTAGATCGGGCGCGCCCGAGCGAACCGCCAGGGCGATCGCGTCGCTGGGGCGGGAGTCGATCTCGAGCTCGCGCCCGGCGACGCTGAGGGTGATCGAGGCGAAGAAGGTGTTCTCGCGCAGCTCGGTGACCGACACCTGGGTGCAGCTGGACGTCCAGCTCGCCGAGGATGTCGCAGAGCAGATCGTGGGTCATCGGGCGCGGCGTGCCGGCGCCCTGAAGCTTCATCAGGATCGAGGCGGCCTCCGGATGCCCGATCCAGATCGGCAGGAACTTGTTGCCGTCGACCGTCTTCAGGAGCACGATCGGCTGCTTGCCAACCATGTCGAAGCTGACGCCGTAGATGACCATCTCCTGCACGGGATCCTCCGGGAGGGTGAAAGGTCAGAGTATAGGTGTCGGCATCGCGGGCTCCGAGCGCCTGGGACGGTCCCGGCGGCGGCCCAAAATGCCCTAGCGGGGGCTCTCCCGCTTGAAGCTCCAGAGCTTGTTGCCGATGAAGTTCAGCGGCATCGAGCACCCCACGGCGAGCGCCTGGGCGGCGACCTTCGCGAGCCCCGCACCCTCCACGAACAGGGTCAGCAGCAGCAGGCTGACAACCTCGGCGACCAGGCTCACGAGCAGGAAGCGGATCGCCTGGGCGTGCGCCCGGCCGTCGGCCGCGTCGAAGGTCCAGTGCCGGTTCAGGACGAAGTTGTTGAGCACCGCCACCAGCCAGGCGGCCACGTAGGCGACGTGGTAGTCGACACCGCACCGTGGACGCAGATGGCGTAGACGACCAGGTTGACGACGAACCCGACGCCCCCGACCAGGCCGAATCGGACCAGCTGGAGCCAGTTTTCCGGCCGGCGCATACCGTGCAGCACGCGGATGTGCGGCCGTATGTCGACGACCGTGGCGGCCTCGCGCATTGGGGGAGGGTAGCGGCACCTTCGGGCGGGTGCTGCTCGCTAGCCTAGCCGAATGAGATCACCCCGAGGGCATGGGCAGCATGGCTGCGCTGGCCGGCCGCCGCGGCGCTGTGCCTTGCCCTGGCGGCCTGCGGCGAGTCCGCGGCCGGGGCCGGCAGCGATCCGTCCACGACGCACTCCGAGCCAGTCGCGAGCGCCCGCCAGGGGACCACGGCACGCCGGCTCACACGGCTCCGGGCTCCGCCGCTGGCGCCGCGGGCTCCAGGCTCTCCGCGGGCGGCCGCTCACAGGCCGGGGCAAGCGCCACGGCGGGTACCGCGAGGAGGTCGCCGACCCCAAGGAAGCCGAAGAGCTACCCGGCCACCGCGAGCGGTCCACCACGCCGCGGCGGCGACGCCGTCGAAGGCCGGCGAAGCGGTCGTCGCGGCGGGCGCGCCTCGACGACGCCGAAGTCGCGCCGAGCTGCGCTGCATGCAACCCAGGCGGCACAGAAGGGCCGCCACGAACGCACAACGCGTGCTCACCCCGGTGCCCGGGCGGGCAGTCGATCGGCGGCAACGGCACGATCCCGATCCCACCGGAGTGCCGGAAGTGATCCAGAAGGTGGTCGCGGGGGCGAACGAGATCGCCGACTTCCCGTATGTCTACGGCGGCGGCCACGGCTCCTTCGTGGACAACGCCTACGACTGCTCGGGGTCGGTCAGCTACGCGCTCGCCGCCGGCGGGCTGATCGGCTCACCCGAGGTCTCCGGCGAACTCGAGCACTGGGGCGTCCCGGGACCCGGCCGCTACATCACCGTGTACGCGAACGCGGGCCACACCTACATGTACGTGGACGGCATCCTCTACGACACGGCCGGGCGCAGCGGCGTGTACGCCTCGCGCTGGCTGGTCGGCGCGACCGACAACAGCGGCTACGTCGTGCGGCACTGGCCCGGGCTACTAGCGGCCCCCCGGGCGGCCGCGGAGCTCCGGCGCGGCTGATGCACCTGGCCGGCGGACGCAACGTGAACCTGCGCTGGCGCTCGCGCTGTTGCTGCCGCTGGCGCTCGGCGGTGAATCCACCGGCGGAAGCGAAAGCACGTTCCTCGGCGTTGTCACGATCATCTCGATCGTGGCCGTCGTGGTCGGACTCGGGGCCGTCTGGTACTTCTTCTTCCGCGGCGGCTCGCGCTAGCTGCTCGGTCTACAGCTAGCGCTTGAGCGTGAAGGCGCTCGTCACGACCGCGGTGGCGGGATTGTGGACGGCCGCATTGCGGACCGTGAGCCGCAGGTCCAGCCGCGACCTTCTTGACCTTGCGAAGCCCGGCGGAGGCGCTCTTGGTCAGAACCACGTGGGTGGTGCTGCCGCCGCCCTTGAGCGTGACCACCAGCGCGGTGCCGATCATCACCTCGGGTTCGGAGCCGGCGGGCAGGTTGGTGGCGAGGCTGCCATGGATCTTCAGGTGCTTGGCCATCTTCTCGCCGATCAGCACCTCGAAGTGCCCGGCCACCTGCTCGTTGACCTGGTAGTGGACGGCCACGCCCTTGCTTGAGCGCCGTCTTCAGCGACGAGGAGACGACTGCGGCGGTCGCCACCGGGTCGGGCACGGAGGCGCCCGTGGCGGTGGTGCCGCCATTCCCGGACCGGCGGTGTGACGGCGCCGTTGACGCCGCCCGGCGAGCTCCCGCCGCCTTCAGGGGCGGGGGGGCCCGGCGGGCGGAGGCGTGCTTTTTTCCGGCGGGGGACCGATCACGGTCACCTGGTGAGAGACGGAGGCGGTGTTGCCGCCGACGTCGGTGATCGTGAGGGTGACCGTGTAGGTGCCCCCGGCCGTGTAGGAGTGGAAGACGCTTTCCGCACATTCGGGCAGCCACGGTTCTTCACACACCGGCGAGCCCGGCGCGTAGCCTGTGACTTCAGGTGAGCCGTCGCCGAAGTTCCACGTGACTTTCGCGAAGTTCTTGTTCTGGGCGCCGGTCTGGGCGTAGCGGACCGCTGCTCCGAGCGTGATGTCCGACTCGCCGCTGTCGAAGCCGACGGTCTGGTTGACGGCGACGGGGCTGATGGCGTTGAATTCGGGCTTCAGGTCGATGCCCCCCTGACAGGGCACGCCGGGGAAGCTCAGGCGCTCGGCGGCGAGGTTGAAGGACTCACCGAGATAGTATTTCTCGTCGGAGAATTCCTGGTTGTAGAGGCTGCCTGCGCCCGTTTCGATGTTCGGGGCATCAGAGCCCCCGAGCGTGGGCGCGAAGAAGCTGCGGCACTCGTCGGTGACCTCGTTGCCGGCGGCGTCCTGCCAGGAGTGCAGCAGCGGATCGGTGATGATGTCCTGCTGCTCGACGGCGAGCTGGTTGATGATCAGGTCGGCGAGGCCCACGTCGCAGGTCCCGTCTTCGGTGGGGCATTTCTGCTGGTTGGGCTCCTCCTCGTGGGCTCCTCCCATCAGGCGCTCGAGTTCTTTTTCTTTTTCTTTGGATTCCATTTCGTCGAACGCTTCCCACTGGGTGGGGGTCATCGTCTGCAGTTTCCCCTCCCATTCCTCTTTGTGTTCGGCGTTGAATCCGCCGTCCTGGCAGTAGGGAGCCTCGGTGAACTCGTCTTCCTCACTGAGGTGTCCGTCGCCCCAACCGCCTGCGCTCCAGGGGATGACGCCGTAGAGGATCGTTTCTGCGTTGCCTGCTTCCAGGCCGCTCGGGTTGACGTCGCCGTGGTAGCTGCAGAAGCTGTTTTCGTAGCTTTCGGTGCTCGTGGGTTCTTCGAAGGTCGAGCAATGACCCGATTCGCCGCCGCCGTCGAGACACACGGCCACGCCGGGGGGTGTGAGCACGTAGTAGACCGTGCTCAGGCCCTTGGAGAGTTTGTGCGCTTCGATGAATGAGTTCAGGTGCGCTTTGATCTGGGCGTCGGTGAGGCAGGTGATGGCTTTGGTTTTGGAGACCGGTTCCGGGTTGAGTGGGTGCGGGTCTTCACACCCCGCCGTCGGGTAGGGCGTGGTGTCACTGTAGGAGCCGCGGTAGTCGACGCGGTTGTAGGCGGGAACGTCGGAGATGTCGGTGTACTGCTCGTCGACGGCGAACACGTTTTCACCCGTGTTTTCCGCCTGATTGACTGCCTCCCAAAAGCGGTCGATTTCGCGTTTCCAGTCGTTGTGGTAGTGGAAGGTGGGGTCCCAGTAGTCGACGTACACGTTGCTGCCGTGCAGCACGGGGTTGGCAGCCGGGTTTTCGAACGTTTCAGGCAACGGGTCGAAGAAGGTCGACGGTTTTTTTTCCGGCTTGAACAGAAGCGTTCCGTCTTGAAGGGTGCCGACCACCCTCGGCTGCAGGCCGACGCTGGTGCTTCCCACTTTCTCCACGATCGCCTGCGCGGGAGCCGCGATGGTCGCGTAGGCGACGGAGGCGATGACGGCTGCGAGGAGCCCGAGGAGCAGTTTCGTGGCGGTTCGGCCGCTTCGGGACCGGGGGAGGTGGGAGCGCGCAAAAGTGGTCACGACCCGCTCATCGGCAACGCGGCGCGGTTTCCTTAGCCCCAACCGTTCCGAGCGTGCGACCCGCGATTTCACCTGCCGTCGGGCGGTCACGCGTCGGTGGCGGCCGAAACTAGAACATCCGTCCGGCCTGCCCGGGGGGGCGCGCCGTGGGCGCCGTGGGCACCGATTCTCTCGGGAGCCCCACGCCCGCGTCCCTATCGCCCAGAGATCGCAGTGTCCACCTCGCAGATCATCCGCCCGTCGATCCGTTCCCGGATGCCCTCCGGGCTGTCCCCGCGCCAGTGGGCCAGGCGCCTGGACGCGCTGCGGGGCAGCCATCGCAACTTCTGGCTCGCGCTGACGGCGCTGCTGGTACTCGGCGGGATCCTCGCGTCGGTCCTCGGTGCGCGGGCGGTGGCGGGTTCGGAAGCACAGAAAGCCAAGCTCGCCTCGCACCTGGCCTCGAACGAGATCGCCTCGACGCTGAAGCTCGCGATCCAGCACGAGGAAGACCTCGTGGTGTCCGCCAGCGCCTACGTGACCGGGAACCCGCTGGCCACCCCGGCGGATTTCGACCGCTGGGCCAACTCCGTGCAGGCGATGCGCCGCTACCCGGAGCTGCAGAACATCGGACTGGTGAAGCTGGTGCCGGCGAGCCGGCTGGGGAACTTCGAACGCTACCTCGATGCCCACCCGGTGAGGCCGCTGGGGCCCCACTCGGTGGCCCCTGAAGAAAACTTCCAGGTGCTGCCCGCCGGGAGGCGCCCCTACTACTGCTTCGCCGTGGCGGGCCTGGCCAGGAGCACGGCCACCTACATTCCCGGGGGCGCCGACTACTGCGCGCTGGCGCCGGCGCTGATAACGAGCATCGCCTCGGGCGAAGCCAGCTATGCCCCGGTCGTGAACGGCGCCTCGACCACGCTCGGGATCTCGACGCCCGTCTACCGCGGCGGCAAGGTGCCGCGCACGGTGGCGCAGCGGCGGGGACAGTTCGTGGGCTGGCTCGGGGAGCTGCTGCTGCCCAACGTGGTGCTCGCGCGGGCGCTCGAAGGGCACCCGAACGTCGCGATCCGCTTCCGCTACCGCTCCGGGACCTCCAACGTCTCTTTCTCGATCGGCAAGGCTCCCGCCGGGGCCCAGGTCTCCACGAGCAACCTCCACAACGGCTGGATCGTGCAGACCCTGACGATGCCCGTCCGCAGCGGGATCGTGTCCAACGCCCACTCGCTCACGCTGCTGATCGGCGGGACGCTGCTGAGCATCCTGTTCGGGCTGCTGGTGATCTCGCTCGGGACCGGCCGGCGCAGGGCGATGGTGCTGGTGATGGAGAAGACCAGAGAGCTCTCCCACCAGGCCCTGCACGACTCGCTCACCGGGCTCCCGAACCGGGCGCTGGTGCTCGACCGTGCCGAACAGCTGCTCGCGCGCGCCTCGCGCACCCCCGGCACCTACGCCGGAGCCCTGTTCATCGACATCGACGGCTTCAAGCACGTCAACGACAACCTCGGGCACGCGGCCGGGGACCAGCTGCTGAAGGTGGTCGGGGAACGGCTGCAGAGCGCCGTCCGCGACGACGACACGGTGGGGCGGCTGGGCGGAGACGAGTTCGTGGTGCTGGCCTGCTGTGGGGAGGGCGAGGAAACGCTGAACAGGCTCGCCGACCGACTGACGGAACTGCTGCGCGAGCCCGTGGAGCTGAAGGACGGGCGCAAGCTGTTCTCGGTGACGGCCAGCATCGGGGTCGCGATCGGGCGTTACGACAGCCCGGATGCCCTGCTGCGGGACGCGGACCTGGCCCTGTACTCGGCCAAGGCGGCAGGCAAGGACCGTTACGAGCTGTTCGACTCGAGCATGTACGTGGGCGCAAAGGACAGGCTCGAGCTGGAGACCGACCTCGGACGGGCGATCGAGGAGGGCGAGCTGTTCCTCGCCTACCAGCCGATCGTCGACCTCGCCTCGCGACGCCTGCGCGGGGTGGAGGCACTGTTGCGATGGAAGCACCCGCAGCGTGGCGTGATCCTCCCCGAGGACTTCATCCCCCTGGCCGAGGACAGCGGCCTGATTGCGCCGATCGGCCGCTGGGCACTCGAGCACGCGTGCCGTCAGGCGGCGGAGTGGGCCGACGCGGGGCATCCTACGAACGTGGCCGTGAACGTCTCGGCCTCGCAGCTGGGGCGACGGGGGCTGACCGACGACGTCCAGGTGGCGCTCGCCACCTCCGGGCTGTCGCCCTCGCTGCTGACACTGGAGGTGACCGAGACCACGCTCACCGGAGACGTGAAGGCTGCAAACGAGCACCTGGAGTTGCTCAAGCAGATCGGCGTACGGGTCGCGATCGACGACTTCGGCACCGGGTATGCGTCGCTGTCGCAGCTTCAGCAGATGCCGGTGGACATCCTCAAGATCGACCAGGTATTCGTGGCCGTGCTCGGCAGCGACCGCCAGGCCCGGGACCTGCTGGAAGCGATCGTGGGCGTCGGACGAGCCCTCTCGCTGTCGGTGATCGCCGAGGGCGTGGAGAACGAGTCCCAGCTGATGGTGCTCAAAGAGATGGGCTGCGAATGCGCCCAGGGCTTCCTGGTCGGCGAGCCCAGCGACGCACGGGAGATCCTCGCCCGAATCACCCGGGAAGCCAACTCCCCGCCCGTGGGAGCGCCCGCCGCCTAGCGTCCGGGGCCGCGCTTCCCCACATGCCGGCGTCGGTGTGCCGGCGGTGGCATGGCAGCGCTAAGGGCCCCGCTCACCGCTGCCGATGACCCATTCATGAAGCGCTCCACTCTCCTCCTCCCAGCAGTCCTGACGCTCGGCCTGGCCGGCTGCGGCTCGAGCTCGAACACCCAGTCCACCAGCTCCGGATCGGCCAGCAGCGGTTCGGCCGGAGCCGCTCAGCAGGTGTCTCTCAACCCCGCCCAGCGGGCGCCCATCACCTTCTCGAAGGACGCCGGGGCGGCCTTCACGACCTTCTACAAGGCGATCTACGCGCCCTACCAGCAGGGAGCCTTCAAGGGTAAGCCGTCTCCCGCGGCGCTGGCCAGTTCCGGCCAGGCGGCGCTGGCGGCCTCCAACGAGATCCACGCGGCCTACTTGGCGACCACCGAAAGCCCCGAGTTGGCGGCTCTGAGGGCGCCGATGAAAACCCTCGACGAGGGCTTCAAGGCGGCCCTCGTGAAGCTGAAGTCGGGTCACTTCGACTTCGGCGAAATCCAGGCTGCAGCGGTGGCGATCTCCGCCATCAGAGGGTCGGCGGCGAGCGCCGGCCTCTCGATCCCGGCCGGCTGAGTCGACGCGCTGGGAGCGACCTCGCGCGAGCGGGTCCGCTCGACAGCGGGCCTCGCCGTCAGGCCGTGGTCGGCTGGTCTTCGCCGGCGCGGGCGTCGATCCGGCGGGTGAGCTCCTGGGCGTTCTGGTCGCGCTCGACGGCGGCGTCGCCGAGGGGTCCGACGATGCCCCTCAGGACCGACAGGATCGTCCAGCGGCGGGGCCTGATGATGCGCGGCTGGCGGCGTTCGATCCCGCGCACGATCGCCTCGCCGGCGACGGCGGGCTGCAGGCGCTTGTGGAGGGGCCGGGGGAGGGTCTTGAGCATCATGTCGGCGAGCTCGTCCTGATCGAGGGCGCGGTGGACCATCTCGGTGTCGATGAAGCCGAAGTAGGCCACGCTGGCGCTGGCTCCGTGGGGGGCCAGCTCGACCCGAAGGGCACGGCCGAACTGCTCGACGGCGGCCTTGCTCATCGCGTAGGGGATCGCCCCGACGCCGTTGGTGAAGGCGTAGATGGAGGAGATCACCACGACGTGGCCGCGGCGCTCGATCACCTGCGGCAGGGCGGCCTCAACCGTGCGGGTGACGCCGAACAGGTCCACGTCGATGACCCGCTGGAAGGTCTCCGTGGGCATCGCCCGGAAGGTGGCCACGCGGGAGGCGATGCCGGCGTTGGCGACCACCACGTCGAGGCCTCCGAAGCGCTCCACGGTGTCCGCCACGGCGCGTTGGAGGGCGCCGCGGTCGGTGACGTCGGCACCCAGGCCGATCGCACGTGAGTCGTGTAGCTGGGAGGCCGCCCGGGCGGTCGCCTCTGGATCGAGGTCGGCGATCGCGACCGAGGCGCCGCGAGAGATCAGGGCGCGGGCGGTGGCGAAGCCGATGCCGCGGGCGCCGCCCGTTACGAGGGCAACCTTGCCGCTGAGTGAGTAGCGCTCCATCTCCGCTGACACTCTCGCAGATCCGATCCGGGCGCGCTCCAAAGACCCGCGCGCGGTGAAAAACAAAGGGAGCGGATCGCCACCGGGCGAATCCGCTCCCTCAAAACCAGCCCCGGGTGGCCCCGCCGTGGGGCACCCGAACGCGGTGTGCTCAGGCGATTACATTTTCACTTTCGGAAGGAGTTCTTCCTTGAACCCGATCCAGGGGTTTTCTTTTGTTTCTTTGGCGTGGACAAGGAAGTTACCCTTGAATTTCCCGCCTTCGAACTTGTGTTCCTGGCCTTCGCAGCCGCCGCCTTCGCCTTCATACTCAAGGCCGTCGGCTTCGCCTTCTTCGTGGGTCCGGGTCTTGATTTTGACTTCGACCTTCGGAATGCCTTCCGGCGAGGACTGGCCGATCTGCGCGTAGGCGACCGGGCCCTTCTTGCCTTCTTCGACCTCTTCTGCGCCCACCGTCTGGCCGGCGGTGAGGAGGAACGTGCAGTCTTCTTCCAGAACCAGCTTGGGTTCGTTCAGGATCGTGAAGGTGCCGTTTGCGTGGAATTCGAGTTCGATCGCCGAGAGGGTCACGGGCTTGAAGAACTTCCCTTTCCCCTTGCTGCAGCCACCGAGGGTGACCTTGTCGGTGAACGACTGCGACACGCCTCCGGTGGTTTTGATTTCACCGTTGGCTTTGGTGATTTCACCGCATTTGATCTTGTACGGCTTGAAGCCTTTGCCTTTTTCTTCGAAGGGCAGGATGAATTCGTACCCACCGGTACCCGCAGCCGCGGTTTCGAGCTTGACTTCAGCGCCGCTGGCTGTGAATTCCCGTTTGTATTCCTTCTTCGCCAGCGCCGGCGCTGCCAGGGCACCAAGCATGAACATGGCGACCAGCGCGCAGATCACGACCTTTGCTCTGCTCATTGTGTTCGCAATCCTCCCTTTCGCCTTCGCTTTGCCGAGCGCCCCACGGCTACCCGGTTCCATCCCTTGGCGCTACCCGGGGCGCTTCCCCCGCTACCCCCGGGCGTCCTAGCGATATGGCGGACCATACCACTCCAGAGCCCCCTTGTGGCGAGGCGGGCGGTCCGGCTGGACGGGGCCCTTCGAGCAGCCTAAAGGGCGGGCTGGGGCGGGCGGGGATCCTGCTCGCCGACCTCGTAACCGGCGGCCCGTAGTCGCTCCAGCAACTCGTGGGTGTGCCCGGGGCCCCGCGTCTCGAGCGTCAGCGCCACGCCGGTCTCGCGCACGTGCAGGGGAATCGCCTCACGGAGGTGCTCGAGGGCCAGCAGGTTGGCCCCCGCCTGGGCCACCTGGGCCAGCAGCTCGGCGAGGGCTCCGGGCCGGTCGGCCACACGCGTGAAGAGCCGTACGCGCCTGCCCTCCTCGGTCTCACGGCGCCGCAGGACGGCCGACAGCAGGCCGCTGTCGAGGTTCCCCCCGGAGACGATCGCGACCGTGAGCCCGCTCGTGGGGGCCAGCCGCTCGCTGAGGACGGCCGCCAGGGCCGCCGCTCCGGCTCCCTCGGAGACCAGCTTGGCCTGCTCGGCCAGCAGCACGATCGCGCCGGCGATCTCGTCCTCCTCGACCGTCACGACGCTGTTCAGCAGCTCTCCCAGTAGGGGCAAGGTCAACTCGCCGGGACGCTTGATCGCGATCCCGTCAGCGATCGTGGCCCCGCTGGAGGCAATCGGCTCGTGCGCCGCGGCCTCCTTGTCCAGTAGCCGGGCATAGGGGGCGCAGGCGCTCGCCTGCACGCCGATCAACTCGACGGCAGCCCCCGCCCGGCGTAGGGCCGCCCCGATACCGCTCGCCAGGCCCCCGCCGCCGACGGGGATCACCACGCGGGTCACCTCGGGGGCGTCTTCGAGCAGCTCCAGGCCGACGGTGGCCTGCCCGGCGATCACGTCGAGGTCGTCGAAGGGATGCACGAGGGCGGGGACGTCGGCACCGTCCTCGCGGCACGCTCCCGCGCCAGGGTCAGGGCCTCGTCGACCGAGTCGCCCGCGAGCGTCACGCGGGCGCCGAGGCGCTCTACCGCCGCGACCTTGAACACGGGTGCCTCGCGCGGCATGAACACCTCGCAGGAGATCCCGTGCAACATGGCCGCCTGGGCCACGGCGCGGCCGTGGTTGCCCGCGCTGGCGGTGACCAGGCCGGCCCGGGCACGGGTGCCCAGCGCGGCCACCTTCGAGAGCGCCCCGCGCAGCTTGAAGGACCCGGTCCGCTGCAGACACTCACACTTCAGGGCCAGGGGTCCGCCCGCGAGGGGAGCGAGCTCCTCCAAGGGGATGGTGGGCGTGTGCAGGACGTCGGCGGCCACCGCCCTCCTCGCCCCCTCGAGGTCGAGGGCTTCGATCAGCCGCTGGGCGCTCTCACTCACCGCGATCCACGGTATCCGCTGGGACGCCGACCGCCCGCAGCCCACGGCGCGACCGCAGGACGCAGCCAGGAGCCTCCGAGCACGGCAAATCGGCTCGGCAAAGCAAAACACCCCCGCCGATACGCGCGCGAGGGTGCTTTGAGGAGCTCTGCTCGACTCGCGGCGGGCCCCCGCCCGGGACCCGCCGCGATGCCTGAGCTGTCGCCTCCGCCTCAGCCGGTGAACTTCGGCGTGATCACCCGCGTGTGCGGGTGGACGAACACGGCCGCGCGCGCAACCGGCGGGCACCCAGCGTCCGTCATGACCGTCTTCACCGTCAGCGTGTGTGCCCCGTAGTGGAGCTTGCTGGGGTCGATCCGCAGCGAGAACTTACCGCCCTTCGCCTGGGATGACTTCAGCGTCTTGATCTTCTTGCCGTCCAGCAGGAACGTGATCTGCTTGATCCCAAGCGAGCTGATGTGGACCGTGAACGGTCCGCGCTTGGAGCCGGTCCCGCCGCTGAGCACGATCGCTGCCTCGTTGATCGCACACTGCGCTTTGACCTGCTGTGAGGCGACCTGGACGACCACTTTGTTGGACGTCTGCGGTTTTTCGTTGCCCACCACGGTGGCTTCGTTCACGTACGGACCCACCGTCGAGAGCGTGTGTTCGCACGTGAAGATGGCCGACCCGCCGACGCCGATTTCGCTCGCACCGCCTGCCATGCCGGTGCAGTTGACGTCGACCACGTTCGAGATCTTCAGCGGGACGTTGCCCGTGTTCGTGACGATGATCTCGTAGTGGACCACTTCGCCGACCTTCCCGGCCAGTTCAGCGGTCGTGAATTCACCGGCGAGCTTCTGCTTCTTTTCCACCGTGAAGCTGGATTCCGTCGGCACGTTGACCACCACCTGGTTGGAGGTGTGGGTCACACCGGAGCCGCCCGGGGGCGTGCCGGTGATGGTGCCTTCGTTGGTCCAGCTGCCGACGGCCGTGAGCACGTGTTCGCACGTGAACGTCGTGCTCGCAGCCACCGCCAGGCTACCCGCGCCGCCGCCGATGTTGGTGCAGTTGCCATCGGTGAGCCCGGAGAGGCTCAGCGAGACGTTGCCCGTGTTGGCGACGGTGATCTGGTAGTCCACGGTCTGGCCGAGTTTTCCGGTCAGGGGTGCCTTCGTGAAGCCGGCGCCCGAGCCCTTGATTTCCTGGGTCTTTTCGATCGTGAAGCTCGGACTGGCCGGGACTTCGACGACGACTTCGTTGGATTCCTTTTCTTTGCCGCTGGATTCGACTGCGGCGGTGTTTGTGTATTCGCCCGTCGCGCTCAACGTGTGTTCGCACGTGAACGTCTCGGATTCGCCCGCTTTCAGGGTCGTTTCCCCGGCCGGGGCGATCCCGGTGCATTTCACGTCCTTGAGAGCACCGAACTTGAGGGTGGTGTTCCCCGTGTTCTGGACGATGATCTCGTAGTGGACGACGTTCCCGATTTCTCCGGTTAGGCGTTCCTTCGTGAAGGCGCCCGAGATGCGCTGGAGCTTTTCGATCGAGAAGTTAGGTTCTTCGACTTCGACGACCACTTTGTTGGACGGTTTTTCTTTGCCGCCCCCTTCAATGATCGCGACGTTGGTGTATTCCGGCTTGTCGCCCGCCACCAGCTTGTGTTCGCAGGTGAAGGACTCTTTGCCGCCGGCCGCCAGAGTCGTCGAGCCCGCCGGCTGGATGTCGGTGCATTTCGCGTCCGACAGGGGCGCGAATTTCACCGTCACGTTGCCGGTGTTTTCGACCGTGATCAGGTAGTCGACCGTCTGACCGACTTCGGCAGACAGGCGAGCCGTGGTGTAGCTGCCCGAGCTGCCGATCCGCTGTTCCTTGCGGATCGAGAAGTTCGGTTCTTCGACTTCGACGACCACTTTGTTGGACGGTTTTTCTTTGCCGCCCCCTTCGATGGTCGCGACGTTGGTGTATTCCGGCTTGTCGCCTGCCACCAGCGTGTGTTCGCAGGTGAAGGACTCTTTGCCGCCGGCCGCCAGAGTCGTCGAGCCCGACGGCTGGATGTTGGTGCATTTCGCGTCCGACAGCGGCGCAAATTTCAGGCTCATGTTCCCGGTGTTTTCAACCGTGATCAGGTAGTCGACCGTCTGACCGACTTCCGCCGAGAGCTTCGCCGTCGTGTACGCGCCCGAGTTGCCGATCCGCTGTTCCTTGCGGATCGAGAAGTTCGGTTCTTCGACTTCGACGACCACTTTGTTGGACGGCTTTTCTTTGCCGCCCCCTTCGATGGTCGCGACGTTGGTGTATTCCGGCTTGTCGCCCGCCACCAGCGTGTGTTCGCAGGTGAAGGACTCTTTGCCGCCGGCCGCCAGAGTCGTCGAGCCCGACGGCTGGATGTTGGTGCATTTCGCGTCCGACAGCGGCGCGAATTTCAGGCTCATGTTCCCGGTGTTTTCAACCGTGATCAGGTAGTCGACCGTCTGACCGACTTCCGCCGAGAGCTTCGCCGTCGTGTACGCGCCCGAGTTGCCGATCCGCTGTTCCTTGTGGATCTGGAATTCCGGGAGTTCGGGTTCGATGCCTACTTCGACTTTGTTGGATTCCTTGAACTTGCACGGGGTTCCCGGGGTTTTCCCGTAGCCGTGACCGCACGAGTAGCCTTCCTTTTCAGCCGTCGGAGTCTTCGAGCAGCCTTCGATCGAGGCCACGTTCGTGTAGACCGGTTCGTCGGCCTTGACGAGCGTGTGTTCGCAGGTGAAGGACTCTTTGCCGCCGACGGCAAGTTCGGTCGTGCCGGAGGGTGCGATGTTCGAGCACTTCGTGTCCGTCAGGGCCGTGAACGTCAGCGCCACGTTCCCTGTGTTTTCAACCGTGATCTTGTATTCCACGGTCTGACCGATCTTGCCCGTCAGTTTCGCGGTGGTGTACCCGGTTTCGCCGTGGAAGCGCTGTTCCTTGTGGATCAGGAATTCCGGCGCTTCCGGTTCGACGCCGACTTCGACCTTGTTGGATTCCTTGAACTTGCACGACGTGCCCGGGGTCTTCCCGTAGCCCTGTCCGCACATGTGGCCTTCTTTTTCGGCCGTTTTCGAGCAGCCTTCGATCGAGGCCACGTTCGTGTAGACCGGTTCGTCGGCCTTCGCCAGCGTGTGTTCGCAGGTGAAGGACTCTTTGGCGCCAGGCGCCAGTTCGGTCTGGCCCGAGGGAGAGATGTTCGAACAGTGGGCGTCGGTGAGAGCCGTGAATTTCAGCGCCACGTTGCCCGCGTTTTCGACCGTGACCCTGTATTCCACGATCTGACCGATCTTGCCCGTCAGTTTAGAGGTCGTGTAGCTGGTTTCGCCGTGCAGGCGCTGTTCCTTGTGGATCGCGATTTCCGGCGTTTCCGGTTCGACGCCGACTTCGACCTTGTTGGATTCCTTGAACTTGCACGACGTGCCCGGGGTCTTCCCGTAGCCCTGTCCGCACATGTGGCCTTCTTTTTCGGCCGTTTTCGAGCAGCCTTCGATCGAGGCCACGTTGGTGTAGACCGGTTCGTCGGCCTTCGCCAGCGTGTGTTCGCAGGTGAAGGACTCTTTGGCGCCAGGCGCCAGTTCGGTCTGCCCCGAGGGAGAGATGTTCGAGCAGTGGGCGTCGGTGAGGGCCGTGAATTTCAGCGCGACGTTGCCCGCGTTTT
The DNA here is from genome assembly GCA_963758055.1 of uncultured Solirubrobacteraceae bacterium. GTDB lineage: Bacteria > Actinomycetota > Thermoleophilia > Solirubrobacterales > Solirubrobacteraceae > Palsa-744. The sequence goes on along the minus strand of CAVWTU010000011.1, from coordinate 460,373 downwards.
CGACCGTGATCTTGTATTCCACGATCTGCCCGATTTTGCCCGTCAGTTTGGAGGTCGTGTAGCTGGTTTCGCCGTGGAAACGCTGTTCCTTGTGGATCGCGATTTCCGGAGTTTCCGGTTCGACGCCGACTTCGACCTTGTTGGATTCCTTGAACTTGCAGGGCGTGCCCGGCGTTTTGCCGTTGCCCTGGCCGCACGCGTAACCCTGTTTTTCAGCGACCTTGGAGCAGCCTTCGATCGCTCCCACGTTGGTGTAAACCGGTGCGTCGGCCTTCGCGAGCGTATGTTCGCACGTGAAGGACTCCTTTGCGCCGACGGCCAGTTCCGTCTGACCGGAAGGCTGGATGTTGGAGCAGTGGGCGTCCGAGAGGGCCGTGAAGTGCAGAGCCACGTTCCCGGTGTTTTCGAGCGAGACCTTGTATTCCACGGTCTGGCCGATTTTGCCCGTCAGTTTCGCCGTCGTGTAGCCGCTTTCGCCCTTCAGCCGCTGTTCCTTGCGGATCGTGAATTCGGTGCTTTCGGAGGGACAGGAGCCGTAGCTCCAGGACGGTACCGAGGAGCCCCAGCTTTCGCTGCACCCGCTGGACGAGCTGTTGTTCGCCGTTACGGTGGCTCCGGCAAACGCCGGCGACGCGGCCAGGGCCGCGAATGCGACGATCAGTACTGCTGCTACCTGCAACTTCCAGCGACGTAGGAACGGGGGTCCCTCGCGTCTGTCTTCCGTGACCATGATCCGCTCGCTCTCCTCTGATAAGAAACACACGTGCTGTGCGTTATTAGGATTGAACCGACTGCTGGACGAACGTACCAAAGGGGTCTGGTACGCGCAAAGGGTGAAGCCCTCAACCCTCTCCAAGGCAGCGCATCGGTGTGCAGGGGTCGCTGGCCGCACGTCCGATGGCAAAACTTCTTGCAGAAACTGGACGGCGGAAGTTAATTAGTGCGTTTGTCCAGAACGCGGCCGGTCACTCAATTGTGACCGGAGTACCGACCGGCAGCACCCGTCCCAGGCGCTCGATGTCCGCGTTGCGCAGGCGGATGCACCCGTGTGAGGGGCGCCCGGGGATGAGGTTGGGCTGGTTGGTGCCGTGAATGCCCACCACGCCGCCCCCCGGCCAGTCGGTGAGGGTGGCTGACTTCGCGCTGGTGCCGAACGCCAGCGGACCGTAGGGGCCACCGGCGGCGAGGTCCGACAGGCGGTCGATGACGTAGAAGTGTCCGTGCGGGGTGGGGGTGCTGCGAGCGCCGATGCCGATGGGCGCCGAGAAGATCGTGCGCCCGGAGTCGATCAGGCGGATTTTGAGGTGCTCGGTGTCCACGACCAGCCAGTCGCGCACCGGCAGCAGCCGGCTGACGGCGGAGGCGGGCACCCAGCCGGTGCGGGAGTTCGGCAGCACGGGCATGTGGATCTGCAGCCACTGATGGTTGCCCGGCCCAGGCGACATCGCGATCGGCTCGACCAGCATGCTGGTTCCGTCCGCGGTGCTGGTTGAGAGGCGGAGCACCCGGCGGGCGCTGTTGCTGGGGGCAGAGCGGACCTCGATGGGGCTTTCGACGAAGCCGTAGTAGGTGAGCACGCCGGGGTGATATAGAGACAGACGTTCCCCGGAGGCGAGACCCGGGAGGCACATCACGGCCGCGAGGCAACTCGCCGCGGCGGCGAGCGCCACGGCAGCGACGCGACGACACCCGCGCGTCGAGGGGCGCGAGGACGTCTGCAATGAGCCACTCGAGCTCGTCACCGAGCCGCAATCCCGTCCATCTGGATCATTCTGGGGCAGCTTCCCGGCTTTATCAAGCGGGAACCGGCACCGCCGCGAGGGGGCGACCCGCCGGCCGCCCCCGCAACTCCCGCGCGCCCCGACGGGCCGGCTCATCGTCGCTCAGCCGGTGAATTTCGGCGTGATCGCGGCCGGCTTGGCCCGTACGAACACGCCCGAGCGCGCGATCTTGGCACACCCAGCGTTTGTCATCACGGTCTTGATCGACACTTTGTGGGCACCGAAGTGGTACTTGCGCGGGTCGATCGCGACCACGAACTGCCCCTTCACCGCGTGGGCGGACGTCAGCGTCTTGAGCTTTTTGCCGTCCACGTAGAAGGTGATTTCCTTGATCCCCAGCGAGGGCACGCTGACGTTGAAGGGCTTCTTCCTGGAGCCGGACGCACCGCGGAGCGTAATCGACGACTCCGAGATGTCGCAGATACCGGCGACCTCCTGTTTGGCCGGCGGGGATGGCGGCGGCGTGACGGCGGCGGCCGTGACGTTCACGACCACCTTGTTGGAGGTCTTCTTGCCGGCCCCTTCGTTGCCTTCCACAGTGGCTTCATTGGCGTACTGGCCCACCGTCGAGAGCGCGTGTTCGCACATGTAGATCGTTGCTTCCCCGGGAGGCACCGGGTTGTTGCCTGGCCCGCCGGTGATGTTCTGGCAGTTCGGATCGGTCAGGTTCGAGAACGTCAGCGGGATTTCGGAGGTGTTCCTGACCACGATCTCGTACTCGACGACCTGGCCGATCGTTCCCGACAGTTCGAAGGTCGTGAACGGCGCGTCCGAGGACAGCCGCTGGAGCTTTTCGATCGTGAAGAGCGCGTCATAGACGACGACCTGGTTCGAGGTGTGCGTGATCGGGGGTTCGCCCGGAGGGGTCCCCGTGATCGTGCCTTCGTTGACCCAATCGCTCACTTCGGTGATCACGTGGTGGCACGTGTAGGTCGTTTCTTCGCTCGGCTGCAGTTCTTTCGCCCCTTCGACGATTTCGACGCATTTCGTGTCGGTGAAGTTCGAGAACGTCAGCGGCGTGTTGCCCGTGTTCTTGACGATCAGCTCGTAATCCACGGTCTCACCGATGCTGCCCACAAGCGCGCCCGCCGTGAAGCCCTTGCCGGACCCCCTGATCTGCTGGAACTTCGTGATCGTGAAGCCCGGCTTGGGCGCTTCTTTGAATTTCACGACCACCGTGTTCGAGGTCTTCGTTTCTTTGCCGCCTTCGATGGACGCGGTGTTCGTGTAGTCCGGCCTGTCGTCGGCCACGAGCAGGTGTTCGCACGTGAAGGTCTCGGATTCGCCGGCTTTCAACGTCGTTTCCCCAGCCGGCTGGATGTTCGTGCATTTCGCGTCTTTCAGGGCCGAGAACTTCAGGGTCGTGGCCCCGGTGTTGGCGACCGTGATCTTGTATTCCACCGTCTTGCCGGGTTCTGAGGTCAGTTCCGCCGTCGTGAAGGTCGGTTCGCCCGCAATCCGCTGTTCCTTCTTGATTTCGAACTTGGGGAGAAGCTTTTCGACTTCGACGGTGTTCGAAGTCAATTCTTTCCCGCCGGTCGTGATCGCGGCGGTGTTTTTGTACGGGTTTTCGTCGCCTTCGGTCAGCACGTGTTCGCACGTGTACGACTGAGATTCGCCCGGTTTCAGGGTGACTTCGCCAGCCGGCAGGATGTTCGAGCATTTGGTGTCTTTGAGCGCCCCGAATTTCACAGGCGAGACACCGCTCGTGTACGTGACCGTGATCTTGTATTCGATCGTCTGGCCGACTTCGGCTTTGAGTTTCGCGGCCGTGTAGCCGACTTCGCCTTTGAGTCGCTGTTCCTTGTGGATCGAGAAGACCTGGCCGACGATTTCGACTTCGACCGTGTTCGAGGTCTTCGTTTCTTTGCCGCCTTCGATCGACGCGGTGTTCGTGTAGACCGGTTTGTCCGCTTCGGTGAGCGTGTGTTCGCAGCTGAACGTCTCCGCTTCCCCGGCTTTCAACATCGTTTCCCCAGCCGGCAGCACGCCCGTGCATTTCGCGTCTTTCAACGCCCCGAATTTCAAGGTCGTGTTCCCGGTGTTCGTGACCGTGATCTTGTATTCGACCTTCTTCCCAGCTTCAGAAACCAGTTTCGCCGCCGTGTAAGCCGGTTCACCAGCAACCCGCTGTTCCTTATGGATCGAGAAGCCCGGTTCGCCGACTTCAACTTCCACCGGCGGCGTTTCTTTTTCTTTTTCGGAGCCCTTCACGATCGCGACGTTCTTGTAGACAGGCCGGTCCGCTTCAGTGAGCACGTGTTCGCACGTGTATCCCTTTTCCCCACCAGGCGCGAGTTCGAACGCGCCCAACGCCGGCACGAAGTTCGTGCAGTTCGCGTCTTTGAGCGCTTCGAATTTCACGGTCGTCAGACCCGTGTTCTTGACCGTGATCTTGTATTCCACGGTCTCGCCCCACTTCAGCTTTCAGTTTCGCTTTCGTGTAACCGAAGCTTCGCCCTTGATCCGCTGTTCCTTGATCACTTCGAAGTTCGGCGGGTTGATTTCCACTTCGACCGTGTTCGAGGTCTTCGTTTCTTTGCCGCCTTCGATCGACGCGGTGTTCGTGTAGACCGGTTTGTCCGCTTCGGTGAGCGTGTGTTCGCACGCTGAACGTCTCCGCTTCCCCGGCTTTCAACATCGTTTCCCCAGCCGGCAGCACGCCCGTGCATTTCGCGTCTTTCAACGCCCCGAATTTCAAGGTCGTGTTCCCGGTGTTCGTGACCGTGATCTTGTATTCGACCTTCTTCCCAGCTTCAGAAACCAGTTTCGCCGCCGTGTAAGCCAGTTCACCAGCAACCCGCTGTTCCTTGTGGATCGAGAAGCCCGGTTCTCCGACTTCGACTTCCACCGGCGGCGTTTTTTTTTCTTTTTCGGAGCCCTTCACGATCGCGACGTTCTTGTAGACAGGCCGGTCCGCTTCAGTGAGCACGTGTTCGCACGTGTATCCCTTTTCCCCACCAGGCGCGAGTTCGAACGCGCCCAACGCCGGCACGAAGTTCGTGCATTTCGCGTCTTTGAGCGCTTCGAATTTCACGGTCGTCAGCCCCGTGTTCGTGACCGTGATCTTGTATTCCACGGTTTGCCCCACTTCGGCCTTCAGTTTCGCCGTCGTGTAACCGAGCTTCGCCCTTGATCCGCTGTTCCTTGATCACTTCGAATTTCGGCGTGTTGATTTCCACTTCGACCGTGTTCGAAGTCTTCGTTTCTTTGCCGCCTTCGATCGACGCCGTGTTCTTGTAGACCGGTTTGTCCGCTTCGGCGAGCGTGTGTTCGCACGTGAACGTCTCAGCTTCCCCGGCTTTCAACATCGTTTCCCCAGCCGGCAGCATGCCCGTGCATTTCGCGTCTTTCAACGCCCCGAATTTCAAGGTCGTGTTCCCGGTGTTCGTGACCGTGATCTTGTATTCGACCTTCTTCCCAACTTCAGAAACCAGTTTCGCCGCCGTGTAAGCCAGTTCACCAGCAACCCGCTGTTCCTTGTGGATCGAGAAGCCCGGTTCTTCGACTTCGACTTCCACCGGCGGCGTTTCTTTTTCTTTTTCGCCAGCCCTTCACGATCGCGACGTTCTTGTAGACAGGCTCGGTCCGCTTCAGTGAGCACGTGTTCGCACGTGTAGCCCTGTTTCCCCACCGGCGCGAGTTCGAACGCGCCCAGCGCCGGCACGAAGTTCGTGCATTTCGCGTCTTTGAGCGCTTCGAATTTCACGGTCGTCAGACCCGTGTTCTTGACCGTGATCTTGTATTCCACGGTCTCGCCCCACTTCAGCCTTCAGTTTCGCTTTCGTGAACGAAGCTTCGCCCTTGATCCGCTGTTCCTTGATCACTTCGAAGTTCGGCGGGTTGATTTCGACTTCGACCGTGTTCGAGGTCTTCGTTTCTTTGCCGCCTTCGATCGACGCGGTGTTCGTGTAGACCGGTTTGTCCGCTTCGGTGAGCGTGTGTTCGCAGCTGAACGTCTCCGCTTCCCCGGCTTTCAACATCGTTTCCCCAGCCGGCAGCACGCCCGTGCATTTCGCGTCTTTCAACGCCCCGAATTTCAAGGTCGTGTTCCCGGTGTTCGTGACCGTGATCTTGTATTCGACCTTCTTCCCAGCTTCAGAAACCAGTTTCGCCGCCGTGTAAGCCGGTTCACCAGCAATCCGCTGTTCCTTATGGATCGAGAAGCCCGGTTCGCCGACTTCAACTTCCACCGGCGGCGTTTCTTTTTCTTTTTCGGAGCCCTTCACGATCGCGACGTTCTTGTAGACAGGCCGGTCCGCTTCAGTGAGCACGTGTTCGCACGTGTATCCCTTTTCCCCACCAGGCGCGAGTTCGAACGCGCCCAACGCCGGCACGAAGTTCGTGCAGTTCGCGTCTTTGAGCGCTTCGAATTTCACGGTCGTCAGACCCGTGTTCTTGACCGTGATCTTGTATTCCACGGTTTCGCCCACTTCAGCCTTCAGTTTCGCTTTCGTGAACGAAGCTTCGCCCTTGATCCGCTGTTCCTTGATCACTTCGAAGTTCGGCGGGTTGATTTCGACTTCGACCGTGTTCGAGGTCTTCGTTTCTTTGCCGCCTTCGATCGACGCGGTGTTCGTGTAGACCGGTTTGTCCGCTTCGGTGAGCGTGTGTTCGCAGCTGAACGTCTCCGCTTCCCCGGCTTTCAACATCGTTTCCCCAGCCGGCAGCACGCCCGTGCATTTCGCGTCTTTCAACGCCCCGAATTTCAAGGTCGTGTTCCCGGTGTTCGTGACCGTGATCTTGTATTCGACCTTCTTCCCAGCTTCAGAAACCAGTTTCGCCGCCGTGTAAGCCGGTTCACCAGCAACCCGCTGTTCCTTATGGATCGAGAAGCCCGGTTCGCCGACTTCAACTTCCACCGGCGGCGTTTCTTTTTCTTTTTCGGAGCCCTTCACGATCGCGACGTTCTTGTAGACAGGCCGGTCCGCTTCAGTGAGCACGTGTTCGCACGTGTATCCCTTTTCCCCACCAGGCGCGAGTTCGAACGCGCCCAACGCCGGCACGAAGTTCGTGCAGTTCGCGTCTTTGAGCGCTTCGAATTTCACGGTCGTCAGACCCGTGTTCTTGACCGTGATCTTGTATTCCACGGTTTCGCCCACTTCAGCCTTCAGTTTCGCTTTCGTGAACGAAGCTTCGCCCTTGATCCGCTGTTCCTTGATCACTTCGAAGTTCGGCGGGTTGATTTCGACTTCGACCGTGTTCGAGGTCTTCGTTTCTTTGCCGCCTTCGATCGACGCGGTGTTCGTGTAGACCGGTTTGTCCGCTTCGGTGAGCGTGTGTTCGCAGCTGAACGTCTCCGCTTCCCCGGCTTTCAACATCGTTTCCCCAGCCGGCAGCACGCCCGTGCATTTCGCGTCTTTCAACGCCCCGAATTTCAAGGTCGTGTTCCCGGTGTTCGTGACCGTGATCTTGTATTCGACCTTCTTCCCAGCTTCAGAAACCAGTTTCGCCGCCGTGTAAGCCGGTTCACCAGCAACCCGCTGTTCCTTATGGATCGAGAAGCCCGGTTCGCCGACTTCAACTTCCACCGGCGGCGTTTCTTTTTCTTTTTCGGAGCCCTTCACGATCGCGACGTTCTTGTAGACAGGCCGGTCCGCTTCAGTGAGCACGTGTTCGCACGTGTATCCCTTTTCCCCACCAGGCGCGAGTTCGAACGCCCCCAACGCCGGCACGAAGTTCGTGCAGTTCGCGTCTTTGAGCGCTTCGAATTTCACGGTCGTCAGACCCGTGTTCTTGACCGTGATCTTGTATTCCACGGTTTCGCCCACTTCAGCCTTCAGTTTCGCTTTCGTGAACGAAGCTTCGCCCTTGATCCGCTGTTCCTTGATCACTTCGAAGTTCGGCGGGTTGATTTCGACTTCGACCGTGTTCGAGGTCTTCGTTTCTTTGCCGCCTTCGATCGACGCGGTGTTCGTGTAGACCGGTTTGTCCGCTTCGGTGAGCGTGTGTTCGCAGCTGAACGTCTCCGCTTCCCCGGCTTTCAACATCGTTTCCCCAGCCGGCAGCACGCCCGTGCATTTCGCGTCTTTCAACGCCCCGAATTTCAAGGTCGTGTTCCCGGTGTTCGTGACCGTGATCTTGTATTCGACCTTCTTCCCAGCTTCAGAAACCAGTTTCGCCGCCGTGTAAGCCGGTTCACCAGCAACCCGCTGTTCCTTATGGATCGAGAAGCCCGGTTCGCCGACTTCAACTTCCACCGGCGGCGTTTCTTTTTCTTTTTCGGAGCCCTTCACGATCGCGACGTTCTTGTAGACAGGCCGGTCCGCTTCAGTGAGCACGTGTTCGCACGTGTATCCCTTTTCCCCACCAGGCGCGAGTTCGAACGCGCCCAACGCCGGCACGAAGTTCGTGCAGTTCGCGTCTTTGAGCGCTTCGAATTTCACGGTCGTCAGACCCGTGTTCTTGACCGTGATCTTGTATTCCACGGTTTCGCCCACTTCAGCCTTCAGTTTCGCTTTCGTGAACGAAGCTTCGCCCTTGATCCGCTGTTCCTTGATCACTTCGAAGTTCGGCGGGTTGATTTCGACTTCGACCGTGTTCGAGGTCTTCGTTTCTTTGCCGCCTTCGATCGACGCGGTGTTCGTGTAGACCGGTTTGTCCGCTTCGGTGAGCGTGTGTTCGCAGCTGAACGTCTCCGCTTCCCCGGCTTTCAACATCGTTTCCCCAGCCGGCAGCACGCCCGTGCATTTCGCGTCTTTCAACGCCCCGAATTTCAAGGTCGTGTTCCCGGTGTTCGTGACCGTGATCTTGTATTCGACCTTCTTCCCAGCTTCAGAAACCAGTTTCGCCGCCGTGTAAGCCGGTTCACCAGCAACCCGCTGTTCCTTATGGATCGAGAAGCCCGGTTCGCCGACTTCAACTTCCACCGGCGGCGTTTCTTTTTCTTTTTCGGAGCCCTTCACGATCGCGACGTTCTTGTAGACAGGCCGGTCCGCTTCAGTGAGCACGTGTTCGCACGTGTATCCCTTTTCCCCACCAGGCGCGAGTTCGAACGCCCCCAACGCCGGCACGAAGTTCGTGCAGTTCGCGTCTTTGAGCGCTTCGAATTTCACGGTCGTCAGACCCGTGTTCTTGACCGTGATCTTGTATTCCACGGTTTCGCCCCACTTCAGCCTTCAGTTTCGCTTTCGTGAACGAAGCTTCGCCCTTGATCCGCTGTTCCTTGATCACTTCGAAGTTCGGCGGGTTGATTTCGACTTCGACCGTGTTCGAGGTCTTCGTTTCTTTGCCGCCTTCGATCGACGCGGTGTTCGTGTAGACCGGTTTGTCCGCTTCGGTGAGCGTGTGTTCGCAGCTGAACGTCTCCGCTTCCCCGGCTTTCAACATCGTTTCCCCAGCCGGCAGCACGCCCGTGCATTTCGCGTCTTTCAACGCCCCGAATTTCAAGGTCGTGTTCCCGGTGTTCGTGACCGTGATCTTGTATTCGACCTTCTTCCCAGCTTCAGAAACCAGTTTCGCCGCCGTGTAAGCCGGTTCACCAGCAACCCGCTGTTCCTTATGGATCGAGAAGCCCGGCTTGGGGGGTTCCACTTCCACTTCGACTGTGTTCGATTCTTTGACCTTGCAGGTCGTCCCCGGCTGTTTGCCGTAGCCGTGACCGCAGGGGAATTCTTTTTCGTGGGACTTCAGGCAGCCTTCGATCGTGGCCGCGTTGGTGTAGATCGGAGCGTCCGCTTCAACGAGCGTGTGTTCGCACGTGAAGGTCTCTTTCGCGCCGGCGGCCAGTTCAGAAGAGCCGGAGGGTTTGATGTTCGTGCATTTCGTGTCCGTCAGCGAGCCGAAGGTGACGGTCGTTCCACCCGTGTTTTCGACCGTGATCAGGTATTCGACCGTCTGGCCGATCTGGCCCTTCAGTTTCGCGGCCGTGTAGCTCGCTTCGCCCGCGAAACGCTGTTCCTTGTGGATCGTGAACAGCGGCGTTTCGAGTTCGACTTCGACTTCAACCGTGTTCGATTCTTTGATCTTGCACGTGGTGCCCGGTTTGCTGCCGTAGCCGTGACCGCAGGGGAATTCTTTTTCGTGGGACTTCAGGCAGCCTTCGATCGACGCCGCATTGGTGTAGATCGGTTTGTCCCCTTCCGCCAGGACGTGTTCACACGTGAAGGTCTCTTTCGCGCCGGCGGCCAGTTCAGAGGAGCCCGAGGGTTTGATGTTCGTGCATTTCGTGTCCGTCAGCGAGCCGAACGTGACCGCCGAGCCGCCGGTGTTTTCGACCGTGATCAGGTATTCGACGGTCTGCCCCACTTTGGCTTTCAGTTTCGCCGCCGTGTAGCTGCCTTCGCCCTTGACCCGCTGTTCCTTCTTGATGTTGAAGCTGGGCGTTTCGACTTCCACTTCGACTTCCACCGTGTTCGATTCTTTGACCTTGCACGTGGTGCCCGGTTTGCTGCCGTAGCCGTGACCGCAGGGGAATTCTTTTTCGTGGGACTTCAGGCAGCCTTCGATCGACGCCGCATTGGTGTAGATCGGTTTGTCCCCTTCCGCCAAGACGTGTTCACACGTGAAGGTCTCTTTCGCGCCGGCGGCCAGTTCAGAGGAGCCCGAGGGTTTGATGTTCGTGCATTTCGTGTCCGTCAGCGAGCCGAACGTGACCGCCGAGCCGCCGGTGTTTTCGACCGTGATCAGGTATTCGACCGTCTGCCCCACTTTGGCTTTCAGTTTCGCCGCCGTGTAGCTGCCTTCGCCCTTGATCCGCTGTTCCTTCTTGATGTTGAAGCTGGGCGAGAGTTCGACTTCGACGGTGTTCGACGTTTTGACCTTGCACGGCGTGCCCGGCTGCTGCCCGTAGCCGTGGCCGCACGGGAACTGGTATTCGTAGGACTTCAGGCAGCCTTCGATCGAGGCGGCGTTCGTATAGGGCGATTTGTCGCTCTGGCCGAGTACGTGTTCACACGTGAACGTCTCGGATTCTGTGGATTTCAGAACCGTGCCGCCCGAGGGATAGATGTTCGTACACGCGCCGTCTGACAACGGCCCCAGGTTCAACGTCGAGCCGCCCGTGTTGGCGACGGTGATCTTGTATTCGATCTTCTGCCCGACGTCCCCCGTCAGCTTGTTGGTGGTGTAGGAGTGTTCACCGGCGATCCGCTGTTCCTTGGTGATCGAGAAGCTCACCGATTCGCAGCCAAACTCGAACTGACACTGTTCGCACCCCGAGCCATACCACCCGTAGGTGCATTCATTTCCGCCGCCGATATCCTCCGGCGAGCGCGGGCGAGGGTGACGCGGAGGAGACCAGCGCCATGGTCACGAGCAGGCCGAGGAGCTGTGCGACGAGCCAGAGCCGCCGCGACCTCTGCGGCAGGCCCCATCCGAGCATGATTCCGCCGACTGGCTGCCGACCCGACCGAGCGCGATGAATCATGGTCTCCTCCTAAGAACCGCAGGCCCAGGGGTGGGCCCTATCCAGTGAGCTTGTGCCCCGCGTTCGCCGGCTCTCCCTCCAGAGAGCGGGACCGCGTGTGCTGCCTTCGGGAAGCGCGCGGAGTGTAACCGCCCGATCGGGCACGTCCGCGACGGTGAACCCATCTTCCATGATCCCGAGTCGTCTCCTGTGACGTCGAGTCACACCCGGGACCGAACCTTCCCGGACGTTGTTAACCCTGCGCGGGGCAGAGTGGACGAACGTACCAGACGGGTCGGGGCCCCGCAAGGAAATATGGCGCAGAAAATGTCACCGGGCCCCGCGAGGGCAACGGCCACAACGCCGCCGATAGACGCCATCGCGAGTGTCCGGACGGCCTCCCCTGCGAGTGGGCAGTGGGCGATCCTGGACTCGAACCAGGGACCTCTTCCTTATCAGAGAAGCGCTCTAACCAACTGAGCTAATCGCCCGTGTCAGCAACGGCTTCACAGTGTCGCATAGCCCGCCGGGCCGCCGTTGGGTCAACCCCCCGGGGTCACCCGCTCGGCCAGCTCGAGCGCCTCCTCGGGCGTCGCGAACGCCATCTCCGCGCGATAGCCCGCCCGCGTTGGCTTGACCTTCACCTCGGCGCCGAGCGCCCGGCCCAGCGCGGACGCGATCTCGGCCGCCGCCTGGACCTGGTCAGGGTGTGCCCCGCCGGCGCCCCGCCGTGCGCCCTTGCCGGCGTCCGCCGAGGCGTTGCGCTCACGCGCCCGCTCCTCGAGGGTCCTCACCGACCACTGCTGCTCGCGTGCTTCGCGCGCCAGCCGTCGGCGCTCGTCGTGGCCCTCTGCCAGCAGTAGGGCGCGACCGTGACCCTCGCTGAGGACGCCCTCTTCGAGCATCTCGATCGCCTCGTCGGGCAGCTCCAGCAAGCGCAGCAGGTTGCTCACCGCCACGCGGCTGCGCCCGATCCGCCGGCCCACCTCCTCGCGCGTCAGGCCAAGCTCCTCCACGAGGCCCACGCAGGCCCGGGCCTCCTCGATCGGGTTGAGGTCCTCCCGCACCATGTTCTCGATCAGGGCCAGCTCCAGCGAGGCGCTGTCCTCGCGCGCGCGCACGACCGCGGGCACGGTCTGGAGCTCCGCCAGCTTCGCCGCTCGCCAGCGCCGCTCGCCGGCCACGAGCTCGTAGCGTCCTCCCGCCAGCGGGCGCACGAGCACCGGCTGGAGCACGCCGGTGTCCCTGACGGACTCCGCCAGCGCTTCCAGCGACGCCTGATCGAAACGCCGGCGCGGCTGCTGCGGGTTGGGGGCGATCAGCTCCACCGGCAACTCCCGCAGCTCCTGGCCGTCGGCGTCGGAGCTCTCCCCCGAGACGGACAGGATCGCACTCAGGCCCCGCCCCATCCCCGGCTTCGGCCTAGCCACGCGCCGCCACCTCCTTGGCCAGCTCGAAATAGGCCGCCGCCCCGGCGCTGTGGGGATCGTGGTGGGTGACCGGCAGGCCGTAGCTGGGGGCCTCTCCGACCCTTACGTTGCGCGGGATCACCGTCTGGAACACGAGCTCCGGGAAGTGCGCGCGGACCTCCCGCTCGACGTCCTGGCCGAGGCGGGTGCGGGCGTCGTACATCGTCAGCAGCATCCCCGCCACGGTCAGCCGCGGGTTCAGCTCGCGCTGCACCAGTTCGAGCGTCTCGAGCAGGCCGGCGAGGCCCTCGAGCGCGTAGTACTCGGTCTGCACCGGCACGATCACACGATCGGCGGCCACCAGCGCGGCCACGGTCAGCGGGCCGAGCGAGGGCGGGCAGTCGAGGATCACGTACTCGAAGGATTCCCGCACCTGCGCGAGCGAGTCCCTGAGGCTGTACTCGAAGCCCTCGATCCGGGGCAGCTCGATGCTCGCCGCGGCCAGACCCTCCCCCGCGGGAAGCATCTTCAGCCCCCGCACCGGGGTGTCGGTGAGGGCGTCGTGCGCGCCCACCTCCCCCGTCAGCACCTCGTAGAGCCCCGGGGCGTGGGTCCTGGCGATCCCCAGCCCGGTCGTCGCGTTGGCCTGCGGGTCGACGTCGACCAGCAGTGTCTCGTAGCCCGCCTCCGCGATGCAAGCCGCCACGTTGACAGCGGTGGTCGTCTTCCCCACCCCTCCCTTCTGGTTGGCGATCGCGTAAACCGTTCCCACGAGTCGCAACGCTACCGCCGTTTGACCCCCAGCGCGGTTTCCCGAGCCTCCGCCCGCGCCCCGGCGCGCACGGCCCTGCTGCGGCCGCTCAACCCCCCAGCGGCCGCTTGCGGGCGATCCCCGGCCGGCGCGGGAAGCGCTCGGGCGTCGCCGCCAGCTTGGCCCACACGTGCAGGTGCAGGTCCACCGCCCCCGGATATGGCGCGACCGGGACGATCGCCCGGCGCTCGAGCCCGAGCAGCTCCCCGGCGCGAGCCGCCGCCAACTCCTCCTCGGGGTCGCGCCGACCCCGCCAGTCCACGAGCATGCCCCCCAGCCTCAGCAGAGGCGCGGCGTACTCGAGCACCAGCGCCTGTACGCCGAGCGCTCGTGCGGTCGCGGCGTCGTGTAGTTCGCGACCGGCCTGGAACTCCTCGGCGCGCCCACAAACAACCTCCGCGTTGGGGATTGCGGCCGCCCTAAGCAGATCCTCCAGGAATACGCACTTGCGACGCTGGCTCTCCAGCAGCCGCACCCGGCAGTCCGGGAGGGCCACCGCCAGCACGGCGCCAGGCAATCCGGCCCCCGAGCCGATGTCCACCAGCGCCCCGGCCGCCCTCAGCTCCGGGAGCTCAGTGGCCACCAACGAGTCGGCGAGATGTACCTCCAGGGCCCGCTCCGCCCCCCGCGGACTCGTCGGCGCCCGCGGGTCGCGTTCGAGCGCGCCGAGCACCGTCGCCAGCTGCTGCTGCTGGCCGGGGTCCAAGGCGTAGCGCTCGCACAGCTCAGCCAGCGAGGCCGGATGTTTCACGTTTTTCATGACGGTGAAACAACTTTTGCGGCCGCGCGCCAGGCCGTGTGGGGGGCCCGGAGCGGGGCCGTGTGTCGCCGGCCCAGGGCCCTCGGCGCACGAGCGCCGCGGCTAGGGGCGGCGATCCCGAGCCCAGGGCGTTTCACGTTTTTCCTGACGGTGAAACAATCTGCGCCGTGGCCGAGGCCCAGCAGAGGCAGCTCACCGACGCCGAGCGCGGTCTGGTCGTGGGGGTCCTGATCGGGGAGGGCCATTTCGGGGGCGACGGACGCTATCCCCAGATCACCTTGCGGATGCACGTCCGCCACGAGACCCTGTTTCGCTGGCTGGAGCGCATGTTCCCGCGTTCGCGCTTGTATGGCCCATACGGTCACGGCGGGCGCAACTACTACCAGTGGATGGCCCGCGGAGCTGCCCTGGTCGAGGACGTGCTCCCGGTCGTGGAGTCGCTGCTGACCGACGAGATCGACGCCCACGCCGCCCAGCGCGTGCGCTCGATGCGTGAGGACTACGCGGACTTCTTCCGCCGCCGGGCTCGGGCAGGCGCCGCCCCCGAGCGAACCGGAGAGGACTGAGCCGCCAGATCCCGCCCCGATCGGGACGAAGCGGTCCCGACTCAGCCGCTCTTGGGGCTGATGATCAGGTAGCGATCCGGTTCGTCGCCCTCGCTGTGGGTCTCCACATCGCCGCGCTCGCGCAGGTACTCGTGGACGATCCTGCGCTCGAAGGCGGGGAGCGGGTCCAGCTCCACCGGGCGGCCCGTGGCCAGCGCGTCCTCGGCTGCGTCGTCGGCCTGGCCCCGTAGCGCCTCGGCGCGCCGCTCGCGGTAGCCGTCGGCGTCGATCACGATCCTCACCGAAGAGGGCCCCTCGGGAAACACGATCCGCTGGGCGAGGTGCTGGACGGCGTCGATGGTCTGGCCGCGGCGGCCGATGAACAGGCCGAGCCCTTCGCCCTCCAGGCGGCCGGTCAGCGTGCCGTCGCCCTCTTCGACCTCGATGCTCGCGTCCAGATCGAGGGTCTCGAGGATTTCCTCGAGCAGCTCCTCGAGGGCCTCGGCGGGCTCGAGCTCGGCGTTGTCCTGCTGGGACTCGGGACTCGCGTCGTTCATCTACGCCTCCCTGATCGTTTCTTCTTCTTGCGTGGCGGCCGCGGCGGGGGAGCGGCCGGATTCGCCGCCGAGGCACCATTCTCGGCGCCGCTGGAAGCCGAGCCTCCGCCGCTGGAAGCGCCGGCGACCCCGGGCGCCGGCTGGCCGGCGGCGCCCGCAAGCAGCTGTTTGAACGAACTTCGGGGTTTCCCGTCGGCTGACTCCTTCTTGGCCGGGCGCGGTGGCGGGGGCAATCGCCGGCGGATGATCGACTGCTGCCCGATCGTCCACAGGTTGGTCGTGATCCAGTACACGAGCAGACCCGCCGGGTAGCGGAACAGGATCACCACGAACACCACCGGCAGCAGCAGCATCAGGCGCCGCTGGTTGGGGTCGGCGCTGGCGGTCGCGATCAGCGTCGAGCCCAGCTGGGAGCCGACGTAGAGGACGATCAGCACGATCAGCACGATCCCCGTGGCCTTGTTGGTGATGTCGGGGATGAACAGGAACTTGGCCGAGTGCGGCTGGACTTCGTTGCAGCTCTTTTCGCCGACGAATTTCACCGGCACTTCGCCGATGTGCTGGACCAGCTTGTGCGCGGGGTGCTGGGCGCGGTTGTAGGCCGTGATCAGCCCTTCCGGGCAGATGTGCTTCTTCAGGTCCGTGCGCAGCATGTAGAACAGCGAGATGAACACGGGCAGCTGCAAAAGCAGCGGCAGGCAGGACGCCAGCGGGTTGATTTTGTTCTCCTGGTAGAACTTCATCAGCTCCTGCTGCTGGCGCTGTTTGTCGTCCTTGTAGCGCTCTTTGATCTCCTGCATCTGGGGCGCCAGCCGCTGCATCTCCTGCATCGACTTCAGCTGCCGGTAGGTCAGCGGAACCAGCACCGCCCGGATCAGCACCGTCAAGAGCACGATCGCCAGGCCCCAGCTGCCCCCCACCAGGTGGTCGTGGATGAACACCATGATCCCTTCGAAGAGGCTGATCAGGGGCGCGAAGGCGTCCTGGATGATGTTCGCGAGGATCACGCCGGCGTGTCTCCGTGGGGGTGGGCGTGATGATGGCCGGGGTGGATGGGCTGCCTTGAAGAGGCGCTGGTCCTCGACCGGGTCAAAGCCGCCGTAGCTGAAGGGGTTGCAGCGCAGCAGCCGCCAGCCGGCGAGCACCAGGCCGCGGGCCACCCCGAACTCGCGGATCGCATCGACCGCGTAGCGGGAGCACGTCGGCTCGTACTTGCAGCGACGCGGCAGCGCCGGCGAGATCACGCGCTGGTAGATGATGATCGGCAGCTCACGAGCGTGCGCGCGAGGCGCACCGGGGCGGACGGCTGCGGGCGCTGCGCCGCAGCCGAGCTCACGAGCCCTCCGCCGGGGCGGGCGTGAGGCCCGCCTTCACCAGCAGCTCGGCGAGCGCCTCCTGCACGCCGGCGAGGCCGTCGCGCTCGGCCAGCTCGGCCGCTCCGGGGCGGGCGACCACCACCAGGTCATGCCCGTCTCCGACCTGCTCGGCCAGTGCCGCGAAGGCCTCTCTCAGGACCCGCTTGACGAGGTTGCGCTGCACCGCGCCCCCGACCTTGCGCGACACCGACAGGCCCAGGCGAGTGGGGCCGGCGGTCGGGCTGTCGAACACGTAGAGCACGAAATGGCGGGTGGCACTCGAGCGCCCGTGGCGATACACACGCTCGAACTCGGCGCTGCGCGACAGGCGCCCGCCACGGGACGTGAGGCGCGGCTTGATCGCGTGCTCGTCGCTCACCTCGCGTTTTGCCAGCCGCGGCGTCTCAGGCGGACAGGCGCTTTCGCCCCTTGTCGCGGCGACGCTTGAGGGTCAGCCGTCCGGCACGCGTGCGCATGCGCGCGCGGAAACCGTGGACACGCGCTCGCTTGCGCTTCTTCGGCTGGTAGGTCCGCTTCATGCCGCATGGAGTATAGGGGTGCGCGACGGCCTCAGTTGCGCCTGTGGTCTGCTCGACCGCGGCCCAGATGGAGGCCGTCGCCGGGCCCGCCGCAGCGGCTCCGAGAGCCGTCCGGAAAATTCCTCGCCAATTGCGAGCAGCCCTCTCGGCGCCCGTTGGGCGTTGGCTATAGTCGCTCCTCCCGGGCCCTCGGGTCCCCCTTCAATAGTGACGTTGGCCGCTTCTGGGAAGGAGCTGCAGGACGCTGCCGTGAACCACGACCTCGAGGAGATTTGGTCGCACGTCCAGGCCCAGCTGGCGCTGGCGGTGGACGAGCCCACCTACAAGATCTGGCTGGAGCCGTTGCGTGCGCTCGAGCTGCGCGAGCAGTCGGTCGTGGTGGCGGTGCCCGCACACGCGCGCCGATGGATCCAGGAGCGCTACGGCCGCGCGATCCAGGCGAGCGTCGAGCTCGCGCTCGGCCCCGGCTGGCAGCTGGAGCTGACCGAAGCATCCGAGCAACCCGGGCGCAATCCCGTCGGCGGGCGTCCGGCCGCCCCGGCGCCAACCCCGCCGTCTCACCGAGCCGGGCCCCTCGGCAACCCCAAGCTGACCTTCGAGCAGTTCGTGATCGGCGACTGCAACCGTCTCGCCCACGCGGCCGCGCTGACCGTCGCGGAGATGCCTGCCCAGGCCTACAACCCGCTCTTCATCTGCGGCCCGCCCGGCGTCGGCAAGACCCACCTGCTGAGCTCGATCGCCAACCTGCTGGTCCTGCACGCCCCCGAGATGACCGTCCGGGCCACCACCGGGGAGTCCTTTACGAACGAGTTCCTGGCCGCGCTCTCCTCCGGCGAAGCCGAGCCTTCAAGGCCCGTTTCCGCGACGTCGACGTGCTGCTGCTCGACGACGTCCAGTTCCTGCAGCGCAAGACCCGCACCGAGGAAGAGTTCTTCCACACCTTCAACGCCCTGCACGACGAGGGCCGTCAGATCGTGCTCACATCCGACCGGCCTCCCAACGACCTGCAGGCACTCGAGGACAGGCTGAGGGAGCGCTTCGCCTCCGGGCTGATCGCCGACATCGACCCGCCGGACCCGGCGACACGGCTGGCGATCCTGCGCAAGCGTGCCGACCACGACGACGTCAAGCTCGACGACGAGCAGGCACTCGAGGTGATCGCGGCACGCGTCCAGAGCAACGTGCGGGCACTCGAGGGTGCGCTGATCAGGGTCGTGGCCTTCAGCTCGCTCAGCGGACGGCCCCTGACCCGCGGCCTCGCCGAAGAGGTCCTCGACGGGCTCTACCCACAGGCACCCTCGCCCGGCACCCGTCCACGAACCGTCGCCGAGATCCAGGCCGCGACCTGCGAGCTGTTCGGCGTCTCCGCCCACGAACTCCTCTCCAGCTCCAGGGCCGCCCGCGTCACCTGGCCGCGCCAGATCGCCATGTACCTGGCCCGGGAGCTCACCGGCCAATCGCTGCTGTCGATCGGTCAGCAGTTCGGCGGCCGTGACCACACCACGGTGCTCCACGCCTGCAGACGTGCCTCGGCCAAGATCAGCTCCGAGGAGTCCTCGCGCCTCGCACTCCACCGCCTGTGCACAGCCCTCGGCTGTGAGCCACCGGCAACGGCCTGAGTGCCCCCGCGACCGCTGGGCCTGAGAGACTCCCCACTTCCAGTCCACCGCCCGTCCACATCGTTCCCCGGCAGATCTCCGATGAATGCTGACTCTTCACATACCCACAGCCCCTACGTACTTCTCGATATCTCTCAGTACAAGCGATGAAGCTCACCCTCCCCTGTCCTGACTTTCTGAACCAACTGCAGGGCGCGGTCCGCGTGGCATCTACGCGCAGCGCGGTGCAGGCGCTGTCCGGAGTGATGGTCTCGGCCCAGCCCGACAGTACGCCGGAGCTCCTGGCGACCGATATGGACGTCGGCCTGCGGGTACCGCTGAGCGCCGAGGTCGAGCGCCCGGGCGTCGCGGTGCTGCCCGCCCGCCTGCTGCTCGACGTGGTCCGCTCGCTGCCGGCCGAGCAGTTGACGATGGAGTTGCGCAGCGGCGAGGGCGACGTGGAGCTGATCAGCGGACCGGCCACCTTCCACCTGCGGACGCTCCGCGCCGAGGACTTCCCGACGCTGCCCGAGCCCGAGCCCGAGACCCGTGTGACGCTCCCGGCCGAGGCGTTCGTGGCGACCGTCAGCCGCGTGGCCCGGTCGGCCTCGCGGGACGAGACGCGGCCGGTCCTGACCGGGATCCTGATGTACGGCCTCGGGGTCGGAGCTGCGGATGGTGGCCACCGACTCCTACCGCCTGTGCGTCAAGCAGACGGCGCTCGAGCCGCCCGTCCAGAGCGCGCTCGAGGTCAACGTGCCGGCCCGGGCCCTGCAGGAGCTGGTCCGCATCGCCTCCGCCACGGACACCGACACGCTGTCGGTCAGTCGCGGGTCCAACCAGGTGATCTTCGAGCTCGGCGACACCGTGCTCTCCTCGCGCCTGATCGACGGCCAGTTCCCCAACTACCGCCAGCTGCTGCCCGACTCGGTCGACCACGAACTGCGCATGTCGACCACCGAGCTGGGCGAGGTGGTGCGCCGCATCAGCCTGCTCGCGCAGAAGAACGCCCCCCTGCGCCTGAGCTTCAGCGAGGGCACGCTCACCGTCTCTGCCCAGACCCCGGACATCGGCGAGGCCAGCGAGGCGATCCCCGTGCCCTTCCACGGCGAGCTGTTCGAGATCGGCTTCAACCCCGAGTTCCTGCAAGGACGGGCTCGAGAGCATCGAGTCCCAGGAGCTCGTGCTGAAGCTGATCAGCCCGCTGCGCCCCGGCGTGATCGAAACCCCCGAGACGGGCGACTTCGTGTACCTGATCATGCCGATCCGCCTGAACGTGTGACGCCGTGGCCCCGCGTGTCCTGTCCGTGCAGGTGCGCGACTTTCGCAGCTACACGCGCGCGGAAGCCGCCCTCGGCGGCTCCCTGAGCGTCGTCTACGGGCCCAACGGAGCCGGCAAGAGCAACCTTCTGGAGGCCGTCTACTACGGCTGCACCGGGCGCTCGCCCCGGACTCGTAACGAGCGCGAGCTGGTGCGCTTCGGCGCCGAGGCCGCCCGCGTCACCGTTCAGCTGCTCGATGGGGACGAACCCCACGAGCTCGCCGTCGGCTTCGGCGCGGCCGCCGGCGCGCCCCAGCCGGCCAAGCGGATGAGCGCCGACGGGGCCTCCGTGGAGCGGGTCCTGGACGCCCCCTTCAGGCCCCTGGTGAGCGTGTTCCTGCCCGACCGCCTGGAGCTGATCAAAGGTCCCCCCGCGCTGCGGCGCTCGCACATGGACCAGCTGGTGGCGGCCCTGTGGCCGGCCCGGGCGGCTGACCGCGCCGAGTACTCGCGGGCCCTGGCCCAGCGCAACGCCCTGCTCGGAGGGATCCGCGCCGGGCGCGCCTCGCGTGCCTCGCTGGGGGCGTGGGACCACGAGCTGGCCCGCGCCGGGCTGCGCGTGCGCGAGCACCGGGAGCGGGCCGTGGCCCTGCTGGCCGACGTCTTCGCCGAGCGCGCCGGCGGGCTCGGGGTCCTCGGCGAGGTCTCGCTGCGCTACCGACCCCGTGCCACCGTGACGGACGCCGAGGAGTACGTCCGCGAGCTCTCCGAGCGCCTGGAGCGCGATCTCGAACGCGGCTTCAGCGGCTACGGTCCCCACCGCGACGAGCTGGCGGTGCTGCGCGACGGACGCGAGCTGCGCGTGTACGGCTCCCAGGGCGAGCAACGGCTGGCCCTGCTCGCGCTGCTGCTCGCAGAGCGCGCGGTGCTGGCCCGGGAGCGCGGCCAGATCCCGCTGATGCTGCTCGACGACGTGATGAGTGAGCTCGACGCCGAGCGCCGGGAGATGCTCGCCGACGAGCTGCGCTCGGGCGGCCAGAGCGTGATCGCGACCACCGACCTCGGCCACGTGCCCGGGGCCGGCGACGCGGCCGTGGCTCGCCTTCGCATCTCCCCCGGGGCCGTGATGCAGGAGGCCATCGCCGCATGAGCCGCCGGGCCCCGCGGCCGATCTCCTCCGCCCTCGGACCGTTCGTGGACCAGCTCGCCCCCGCGACCCCGCTGGCCCGGGTGCAGCGGGCCTGGCCGGCGGCCGCGGGCCCCGCGATCGCGGCCGCCGCCCGCCCCGTGGCCGAGCACGACGGCGTGCTCACGGTGAGCTGCGAGGCCGCCGTCTGGGCCCAGGAGCTCGAGCTGATGGAGGGCGCCCTCCTGGCGCGTCTCAACGACGCCCTCGGGGAGCCGGCCGTGCGCGCCCTGCGGTGCCGCACCGGATAGCCGAAACAGGCTTCGTTTAGCCCGATTTTGCAGGGGTTTAGAGCCGTTCTGGAGCGGCTTACAGCCCCTCCGCCTGCTACCATGATCACTACACAAGCCCCCTCTCCCGGCCGTGGACTTACAGCCCCGGAATCCGGGGCTCTTTCACGTCAAACGGAGGGCAATTGGCATCACGCGGCAACCGCTCGCCGGAGGGAGGCGAGCCCGGCGACTTGAACCAGAACACGCCAACTGGCGGCTCCGCCAGCTACGACGCACAGGACATCACCGTCCTGGAAGGCCTGCAGGCCGTCCGCAAGCGCCCCGGGATGTACATCGGCTCGACCGGTGTTCTCGGTCTGCACCACCTCGTCTATGAGGTCGTGGACAACTCCGTCGACGAGGCCCTGGCCGGCTTCTGCAACGAGGTGTCCGTCACCATCCACCCCGACAACTCGGTCACCGTGGCCGACGACGGCCGCGGCATCCCCGTGGCGAACATGGAGAAGGAGGGCAAGCCCGCCGTCGAAGTGGTCCTCACGGTGCTGCACTCCGGCGGCAAGTTCGGCGAGGGCACCGGCTACAAGGTCTCCGGAGGGCTGCACGGCGTCGGCGTCTCGGTCGTAAACGCCCTCTCCGAAGAGTTCCACGTCGAGATCCGCCGCGACGGCTACGTCTGGAGCCAGGACTACTCGCGCGGCGACCCCCTCGGTCCCCTGGAGCAGGGCGCCAAGCTCGGCAAGGACGACTCCACCGGCACGACCATCACCTTCCTGCCCGACGCCGACATCTTCGAGTCGCTCGACTTCGACTTCCACGACGCTCGAGGAGCGCCTGCGCGAGACCGCCTTCCTGACCCGCGGGCTGAAGATCTCGATCATCGACGAGCGCGGCGAGGGCCACTCCGCCTCCTTCCAGTACGACGGCGGCATCGAGGACTTCGTCACCTACCTGAACGAGAACAAGGACACGGTGCACCGCAAGGTCATCTTCTTCGACGGGGAGTCCGACGAGGGAGCCGCGGAGGTCGCGATGCAGTGGAACTCCTCCTACCAGGAATCCGTCCACGCCTTCGCCAACAACATCAACTACGCGCGAGGGCGGCTCCCACCTCAGCGGCTTCCGCTCCGCGCTCACGCGCACGCGTCAACAAGTACGCCCGCGACCACGGCCTGCTGAAGGAGAAAGAGGACAACCTCTCGGGCGAGGACGTCCGCGAGGGGCTTACCGCGGTGGTCTCGGTCAAGCTGCAGCGACCCCCAGTTCGAGGGTCAGACGAAGACCAAGCTCGGCAACCCCGGGATGGCCGGCTTCGTCGAGTCGATCGTCAACACCGGACTGGGCGAGTTCCTCGAGGAGAACCCCAGCGAGGCCCGCGCCGTCATCAACAAGGCCGTCCAGGCCCAGCGGGCCCGCGAGGCCGCCCGCAAGGCCCGCGACCTCACCCGCCGCAAGTCGGCGCTGGAGAACTCGACCCTGCCGGGCAAGCTCGCCGACTGCTCGGTCAAGGACCCCGCCGCTGGCGGAGCTGTTCGTGGTCGAGGGCGACTCCGCCGGCGGCTCGGCCAAGCAGGGCCGCGACCGCAACACGCAGGCGGTCCTGCCGCTGCGCGGCAAGATCCTCAACGTCGAGAAGTCACGCATCGACAAGGTCCTCCAGAACGTCGAGATCCAGGCGCTCATCACCGCCATCGGCACCGGGCGTCCGCGACGAGTTCAACATCGAGAACGCGCGCTACCACAAGGTGATCCTGATGACCGACGCCGACGTCGACGGCGCCCACATCCGGACGCTCGCGCTCACGCTGCTGTTCCGCGAGATGAAAGAGCTGATCGAGGAAGGCTACGTCTACATCGCCAAGCCGCCGCTCTACAAGCTCGGGCAGGGCAGCCGCGAGCGCTACATCGAGAAGGAGTCCGAACTCGAAGAGATCCTGCTGGCGGAGAAGTGGGAGAAGTTCGTCGTGCTCGACCGCCACGGCAAGGAGTTCAAGCTCACCGAGGCCCGCTGGCAGCGCTTCACGCGCCTGCTCAAGCAGTACGAAGGCTGGGCCCTGGCGCTGCGCGGGCAGCACGGCCATGACGTCGTGCAGTTGCTGGAGGAGTCCTCGCTGCTCAGCGAGCAGGTGGGGAGCGCCGACACGGCCATCGAGCTGCTCAACCGGGGCGCGGCAGGAGGCCGACACCCACACCACCGAGGTGGTCGAGCAGGATCCGCTGGAGATCCGCGTGCGCGCGGTCGAGACCGGGACCGGCTTCGCGCGTACCCACCGGATCAAGCGCAGCCTGTTCGAATCGAACGAGTATCGCCAGCTCGCTCGCGTGCACGTGCAGCTGATCGAGCTCGCCGGGGTGCCCGCCTTCGAGGTCACGCCTCGGCGACGCCGAGCGAGACCGCCGCGACCTTCGAGGCGCTCCACGGGGCGGTCATGAAGGTCGCCCAGAAAGGCGTCAAACTGCAGCGCTTCAAGGGTCTCGGCGAGATGAACGCCGACCAGCTCGGCGAAACCACGATGGCCCCCAGCACCCGCGTGCTGGCGCAGGTGACGCTCGAAGACGCCGCCGCCGCCGACCGCATCTTCTCCAAGCTGATGGGCGACCAGGTCGAGCCGCGCCGCGAATTCATCGAAGAGAACGCTCGCGCGGTCGCCAACCTGGATGTGTAGGGGGGAGGTGATCGTCCGTGGCCAGCGCTGACGTGATCGGCGGGGGCAAGATCGAACCGCGCGCGCTCGAGGAGGAGATGCGCACCGCGTACCTCGACTACGCGATGTCGGTGATCGTCGGGCGCGCGCTGCCCGACGTGCGCGACGGCCTCAAGCCCGTCCACCGCCGCGTCCTCTTCGCGATGAACGAGCTCGGCCTCGGACCGGGCGCTCCTACTCCAAGTGCGCGCTGATCGTCGGCGAGGTGATGGGCAAGTACCACCCCCACGGCGACTCCGCCATCTACGACACCCTCGTCCGCATCGCCCAGGACTTCTCGATGCGCAACGAGCTCGTCGACGGCCAGGGCAACTTCGGCTCGATCGACGACGACCCGGCTGCCGCCATGCGCTACTGCGTCACCGGCGACACCCGCGTCGCCCTCCCGGGCGGCACCGTGAAGATCTCCGACCTCGCAGCCGGTCTCGGCGCCGACGACGAGAGCGACGTCGATCTGGAGGTCCTCGACCGGCTGGGCCGTCCGGTCCACGCGTCGAAGCTGTTCAACTCCGGTGTCCACCCGACCTTGAGGCTCCGCACCCGAGAGGGCTACGAGCTGGAGGGGTCCCATAACCACCCCGTCCTGTGTCTCGTCGACATGGTCGGCGTCCCGCTGCTGCTGTGGAAGCGACTGGACGAGCTCTCGCCGGGCGACCGGGTGCTGCTGAACCGCACCGCGCGACCCGCCGAGTCCGAGACCTCCAGTGCGGATCGCTCGCTGGCTCTGCTCCTGGGTGCCTTTGTGTCCGAGGGCTGGGTCTCCCAGCGGCGCGCCGGCTTCAACAACATCGACGAGGAGTACTTCGACACCGTCCTCACCGCCTACGACGAGCACGTCGGAGGAACCCGCTACGTGAGCGAGCGAACAATCGCCTCGGGAAGCCGGCTGTTCGAGCTCGACGTGCAGAACACCGGGGCCCTAGAGCGCAGTGCTCTGGCGGTGCTTCGCGACCGTCGCAGCGCCGCCAAGCGCGTTCCGGAGCGGGTCTGGCACGGCGACGCCGGCTTCAAGCGGGCGTTCCTGCAGTCTCTGTTCACGGGCGATGGGTCCTCCTCGTTGTTGCCGCGGAGCACGATCCAGGTGTCCTACTCCTCATACAGCGAGGGCCTCTGCCGCGACGTCCAAGAACTGCTCTTGGAGTTCGGCGTCGTGTCCCGGAGGTGTGGTCCGACGAGTCGAGGCGAGTACAAGCTCGTCCTCACGAACCGCCGCGACGCGCGCCTGTTCTCCGACCGCATCGGCTTCCTCGGACGCAAGCAGGAGAAGCTGCTCAACGAGCTGTCACAGATCCCCCTTCAGAGTCGGGCACTGAGTAGCGATCACGTCCCATACATCGCCGGTTACATCCGCTCGGAGGCCGGTGGCAGTTGGGAGGATCGGGACTGGCTTCGCCGCCACAACGTCGACCGGGTGGAGCGCTGGGAGCAGGGTGGCACGGCGATCCTCGAGCGGATCGACTCGCAGGAGGTCAAGCGGGTCATCGAGCCGCTGTTGGACGGCGGGCATTACTACGCCGAAGTCACCGAGGTCGAGCCCGCGGGCGAGCAGGTCGTTTACTCGCTGCGGGTGGACACCGCGGACCACTCGTTCTTGACAAACGGGTTCGTCAGTCACAACACCGAGGCCCGTCTCTCCCGGATCGCGATGGAGATGCTGCGCGATCTCGACATGGACACGGTCGACTTCGCGCCGAACTACGACGGCAAAAAGCAGGAACCCGTCGTGCTGCCGGCGCGCTTCCCGAACCTGCTCGTCAACGGGGCCTCGGGGATCGCCGTCGGGATGGCCACGAACATCCCCCCGCACAACCTGCGCGAGGTGATCGGCGCGACGATCGCCTACATCGAGGACCCCGACATCGAGGTCGACGGGCTGATGAAGCACATCAAGGGCCCCGACTTCCCGACCGGCGGCATCATCCTCGGCCGAGCCGGCATCCGCGACGCCTACGAGACCGGCCGCGGGCGCGTGCGCGTCCAGGCCCGCGCCCACATCGAGCCGCTGAAGCAGGGCAAAGAGGCGATCGTCGTCACCGAGCTGCCGTTCATGGTCAAGAAGGGCGGCGACGGCGGCCTGATCCAGAAGATCGCCGAGCTCGTCAAAGACAGGGCGCATCACCGAGATCTCCGACCTCGCGGACCACTCCGACAAGCGCGGCATGCGCCTGGTCATCGAGCTCAAGCGCGACGCGATCCCCAAGGTCGTGCTCAACAAGCTCTACAAGCACACGCCGATGCAGACCACCTTCGGCGTGAACATGGTCGCGCTCGTCGACAACGTGCCGCGCACGCTGAACCTGCGCGCGGTGATCCACAACTACGTCGCCCACCAGCGCGAGGTGATCGTCCGGCGCACCAAGCACGAGCTGTCCGAGAAGGAGGCGCCGCGCGCACATCCTCGAGGGCCTGCTGACCGCGCTCGAGAACCTCGACGCGATCATCGAACTGATCCGCGCCTCGCGCGACCGCGACGCCGCCCGCGAGCAGCTGGTCGAGCGCTTCGAGCTGAGCGCGATCCAGGCCAGCGCGATCCTCGACCTGCGCCTCTCCCAGCTCACCGCGCTGGAGGCCGACGGCGATCAAACAGGAGCACGCCGACGTGATCGAGCGGATCGCCGAGCTGCGCGCGATCCTCGGCGACGAGACCCGCGTGCTCGGCGTGATCAAGGAGGAGCTCGCCGAGATCGCCGAGCGCTTCGGCGACGAGCGCCGCACCGAGATCAGCCACTCCGAGGACGAAATCGACATCGAGGACCTGATCGCCGACCAGCAGATGGTGATCACGATCACCCAGACCGGCTACATCAAGTCGCTCCCGCTGGCCACCTACCGCCAGCAGCAGCGCGGCGGTCGCGGCGTGACCGGCATGGACATGAAGGACGGCGACTTCATCGAGCACCTGTTCGTGTCGCTCCTCGCACGACTACCTGCTGTTCTTCTCCAACCGCGGCAAGGTCTACCGCTCGAAGGTCTACGAGCTGCCGGAGGCCCAGCGCACCGCCAAGGGCCGCGCGCTGGTCAACATCCTGCCGCTGCGCGAAGGCGAGCGGATCCAGGCGGTCGTCTCCACGCGCGACTTCACCGAGACCGCAGTACCTCGTGTTCGCCACCCGCAACGGCACCGTCAAGAAGACCGAGCTGGAGGCCTACAACACGCCGATCAAAGCCGACGGCATCATCGCGATCAACATCCGCGACGACGACGAGCTGCTCGCCGTCCGCGCCGTCGACCCCGACGACGAGATCATCATGGTCTCGCACGCCGGCCTCACGGTCCGCTTCGCCGAGTCCGACGTCCGCGCGATGGGCCGCGACACGACCGGCGTGCGCGGGATGGACGTCGGCAAGGACGGGCAGCGTGATCTCGATGGACGTCGCCCGCGACGACATGGACCTGCTCGTCGTGACCGAGAACGGCTACGGCAAGCGCACCCAGATCAGCCAGTACCGCAAGACCAACCGCGGCGCCAAAGGCGTCAAGACGATCGGGCTGACCGAGCAAAGGGCGCCCTCGCCGGCGCGCTCGTGGTGCGCGAGCACCAGGAGCTGGTGTTCATCAGCGTCGGCGGGATGGTCCAGCGCACCGCCGCCGGCGGCATCTCCCAGCAGGGCCGCTCGGCGACCGGCGTGCGCGTGATGAACCTCAAGGACGACGACGCCGTCAGCGCCGTCGCGCTGGTCGTCGACACGGGCGAGGACGGCAACGGAGAGGCCCCGGATACCGACTCCAGGGGGAGCCGGCACCGGCCGGCGAGCTCGACGGCGACCTCCCCGGCGAGGCGACCTCCCCGGGGCTCGACGGCGAGCCCGACCCGGACAGGAGCCGCCCGCCTAGCGGGACGGCCGCCGCTGTCGGCCCGCCGGGTGCAAGAACTCGGCCACCGACACAAAACTCGGCCACGGCGCTCAAGGTCGCGCCACAGGATCCGAAGAAGGTAGGTGCAGCGCCGCCCAGCGCGTCTCCTCCTCGTCGCCCTGTCCGCTGCCGCCGCCCTCCCGCTCGGCGGCCGCGGCTGGCGCACAGCGCCGACACCGCGTACCCGCGCCTGGATGCCGCTGCCCGTGGCGCACGGCTCACGCCCGCGTCCGCTCTCACGGGCGGTGCACCGCCTCCCGCCGCACCATTGGCCGCCCCGGCGGTTCCAACCGCTCCTCACAGGCGTGTGCCAAGGGCGGAAGGCCCGCCACTCCCGTCACGTGCGCCCGCTGCTGCACGCGGGCGAGGGCGCCGGGCACGAGCCCCGTGCGGGCATCCGCCCGCCCGGCCTCCGCGGGCGAAAACCGCGAGGCGATGATCGCCGCGGTGCTCGCCAAACGCCTGCACCGAAACCGAAGTGACGCCCGAGCCGGCGAACATCGCGGTCGTCCGCGAAGCCGTCCTGTGCTTGATCAACCAGGAGCGGGCCGACCAGGGCGTGCAGCCCCTGCGCATCAACCCGAAGCTCCAGGCGGCCGCCGAATCGCACGCAACGAATGCGTCGAACTCGACTACTTCGCCCACGTCTCGCCGTCCGGCGAGACGCCCGTCGAACGGATCCAGGCCACCGGCTACGTCCCGCGCCCTTCGACGGCTATGTGCTCGGCGAGAACCTCGCCTGGGGCACCTACGACTGGCGACCCCGAAGGCGATCGTGGCCGCCTGGATCGCCTCCCCGCCGCATCTCGCGAACATCCTCGAAGCCCGCTACACGGAAACCGGGATCGGGGTCACCGCCGGCCGTCCCCGTCCTCGCCGCGCCGAAGGCGCCCCCGGCGCCACCTACGCCCAGGAGTTCGGGGTCGATCATCACCGTGATCCCGCGCCTCCCTTTCCGCCGTCGCCGGGTTCCGCTACTCTGGCCAGACCAGAGAAAGGAGGTGGTCCTAACGTTGCTGACAGTACTTGCGGGACCCTGGAGGTGACCGGCCGCTAGGTCGGGAGGCTGGACCGCTTAGCGGAATCCAACCCGGGACACCCCGAGACGGCCGCCGGTCCTGGTCCCTCCGGCGCGTGCAGGTCGGCCTCGGCATCCAGTCAGAGAATCACCACGAGGGGCGTGCGCCTGCGGGCGCGCCCCTCGTCGCATTTCGGCCCGCCGCCGCAGCGACGCCTCGCCGGCCTCAGGCGCGCTCAGGCTGCCTGGGGCAGGTACTGCAGCCAGGCCGCCGGGATCGTCGGGCTGGCGACGTGGATGAAGATCTCCGCGCGCGGGGTGCGGGGGGCGTGGCGCGGATGCATGCCCGCCTGGCGGGCAGCGCGGTCGCCCTTGCGCCGGTTGCAGGGGGCGCACGAGGCGACGATGTTCTCCCAGCTCGAGGAGCCGCCCTTGGAGCGCGGGATCACGTGGTCGACGGTCAGGTTCGAGCGCGAGCCGCAGTACTGGCAGGTCCAGCTGTCGCGGGCGAACACCGCGCGGCGGGTGATCTTGCGCCGGTGGGCGTCGCGCGGGACATTGACGTAGCTCACCAGGCGGATCACCACCGGCCGCGCGAGCGTCGAGCTCTCGGAGTGCAGCTCCCAGCGGCCCGCGCTCGAGCAGCTCGGCCTTTTCCTTCAGCAGCAGCACGACCGCGCGGCGCACCGTGCACACGTTGATCGGCTCGAACGTCGCGTTCAGAACGAGCACCCGGCCACCCATCGCCGTGGTGGGCGATGTCGCAGGTCCGTGCCGCTGGTGCTCGGAAGGCGACACGGACCCCACCGGCTCTGGTGGGACTGTGCTCTCCATTTTCGCGGCCCGAGTCTAGCGGGGGTCCTCCGCGGGTGCCAGCACTCGCCACGGGTTCCGCCGCCGCCGGATAGCAGCCCAGCACGCCGTACCGCCTCGCACAGATCTCGCCGCAGCCCGGCGATCGCCTGCTGCACCGCTCGGCGTCCTCGTCCCGCGGCAGCCAGGTCGGCGAAGAACATGTAGCTGCCGATGCGCCTCGCGCCGCGGCCGGGACTCGATCTTGGTCAGGTTGATGTCGCGCTCGGCGAACTCGTGCAGGCAGCGCACGAGCCAGCCGGGGCTGCTCCGCGCCCGCTGCCCCAGAACACGCAGCGACGTCCGCCACGCCGAGCCCGTCGGACCGCGCCAGCGGCGGCGTCGCGCCGCTCGCCCTCCCGCGCCAGCCACACGAAGCGCGTCTCGTTGTCGTCGCGATCCTGCACCCCGTCGCGCAGCACCGTGCCGCCGTAGATGCTCGCCGCCAGCACGCGTGCCCGATCGCCGCCCGCCCGGGCTGCCGGTCGTCCGGCCACGATCCGCACCGCCTCGGCCGTCGAGCTCGCGGGCAGGATCGCGCGCCGTGGGCAGCTCGCCGCGCAGGAACCGCGAGCACTGCCCGGGCACCTGCGGGTGGGTCATGACCGTCTCGATCTCCGCCGAGCTCCACCGGCCCGCGCGGCGATCAGCGAGTGGCGCACCGCGCAGCAGGGTCTCGCCGACGATCTCCACTCGGCGGCCTCCGCCGGCGAGCAGGTCGAGCGTGACGCTGATCGACCCGTCGAGCGAGTTCTCGATCGGCACGACCGCCCAGTCCAGCTCGCCCCGCTCAGCGCCACGACGGTCTCGTAGATGCTCGCCAGGCGCCACCGGCTCAGAGCTCCGGGCGGGCGCTGCCGAGCAGCGCCTCCTCGCTGAAGGTCCCCTCGGGCCCGAGATAGCCGGCCCGCGGCAGCTCCGTGGGCTCGTCAGGCGGCCGGCCATCAGCGGCACCTGCCCCTCGCCGCTCGCAGCCGGCGAGCGCCAGGCGCACCGCCTCGGCCTCCTCGGGCGAGAGCTCGAGTTCGCCGCGCCCGCCGCGCACCTGCTTGCCGTAGACGCGCGCCTGGTCGCGGTGGTGGATGCACGACAGCACGATCCCCGAGCGCTCGTCGTCGAGCAGCGCGATCGACATCGACTGGCGACCGGAGAGCTCGTTGTAGGCGTCGTAGCGCACGAGCGCCCGGTGCGCGATCGACCCCCGCAGGTCCTGCTCGATCTCCCCGAGCCGCGCGTCCAGCCGCCCGCCGCTGCTCGCACCTACTCCTGGATCTCTCTCAGGGCGTCCTCGACGCCGGCGGCATGGGCCACGAGGTCCTGCTCCCCGGAGGCGCCGAGCACGACCGTCTGCGCGCGCCGCAGCCGCCGCAGCGACACGGCCAGCGCCACGCACCCGATCAGCGCCACCACGGCCGCGGCCGCGGCCGCGATCGCGATGATCCCCTGGGTGTCCGTCAGCGACGCGGCCATCGAGGAAAAAAATAGCCCACCGCGGGGCGTCGCCCGACCTCAGGGCCCCGCCGAGCTCGCACCCTCGGGCGCAAAAAGAGGGCCCCGGGAGTCCTTCTCCCGGGGCCCCTCAAGAGCAACCTCAACGGTCGCCCGCCTGGCCGTGAGTCCCTACCAGGGGGTCGGCTGCGGCGGTTCGACGGTGAAGTCGGTCGTGTAGGTGGTGTATGGAGCGTTTTCGAGGCTCGCTTCGATCAGGCTCGTACCCGAGGCACACGACGAGTTGCCGATCAGGACCATGAAGGCGTTGCCGTCGTTGTCCAGGTACAGCGTTTCGTCTTCGTGGCCGCTTTCGGTGTTCGGGTAGCCCTCGTCGCCCATCGTGATGACTTCGGTTTTCGGGCTCTCGTGGCAACGCGCGTACAGCTGCGCGAAGTCGACGTTGACCGGTTCCTCGGCGAACACGGGCGGGAACTCGACCTGCACGATCGTCGCGACGTCGCTGGTGAGTCTCGCCCTCGACCTTGCCTTCGGGCGTGGCGAACACGCCCGGTTCGGTCGGCCGCGGCGGCAGCACCGTGAAACCGGTGGTCGCCGTCGTGAACGGAGCCGCTTCCAGGTGCGCTGCGATCAGGCTTTCGCCTGCAGCACACGAGGGGCCGCCGAGCACGATCGCCGTGGCGTTGCCGTCGTTGTCGAGTTCGACCGAGAAGCTCGGGCCAGTCGACTCCTCCACCGCGGGCTTCTCGCCACCGACCTGCTGGTAGGGCGTCCGCCAGTACAGGCGCTTGTCGCAACGGCTGTAAAGCTCATTGGCGCTGATCCGGACGTACTTCTCGGCGTAGACTTCTTCGCACTCGACTTCGATGATGTCGGCGACGCTCGAGGCGCTGCCGAACTCGCCCTGGTCCATGAACGAAGCGGGCAGTGCGTGGACTACGCACGTTTCCCCCGGTCCGCGGGGGCCTCGCGGGGCTTCGCCTTCTTGTGGTGGGCCGCATGCGCGAACGCGGTCCCGCTCAGCACGAACAGGCTCAGCGCGAGGACAGCGAGCCCCGCCAGAAGCTTGCGTCTTTCCATGACCTTCCTCCAGTTTCTGCCCGCCGCCTGGAATCAACAGTTAGCTCCCAGGAAGCACGACCCCCACTCCGGCGGCTCCGCTGGCGGGATTTACGCTTTCTTAATACTGCTTCGTGGCCGACACGCAAGGCCGGCGGTCCCGGCCAGGCCCGAGGGACCTATAGCCAGAGGGCCCCGGGAGCGGTTGCTCCCGAGGCCCTCGGCACAGCTTCACTGGTTGCCCAGCCTGCTTTCCCCGTCTAGTTGGGGAAGGACGGCTGCGGCGGTTCGACGGTGAAGTTCGTCGTGTAGGTGGTGTACGGAGCGTTTTCGAGACTTGCTTCGATCAGGCTCGTACCCGACGCACACGACGAGTTGCCGATCAGGACCATGAAGGCGTTGCCGTCATTGTCCAGGTACAGCGTTTCGCTTCGTGGCCGCTCTCGGCGTTCGGGTGCCCTCGTCGCCCATCGTGATCACTTCGGTTTTCGGGGTCTCGTGGCAACGCGCGTATAGCTGCGCGAAGTCGACGTTGACCGGTTCCTCGGCGAACACGGGCGGGAACTCGACCTGCACGATCGTCGCGACGTCGCTGTAGGTCTCGCCCTCGACCTTGTTTTCAGGCGTGGCGAACACGCCCGGTTCGGTCGGCCGCGGCGGCAGCACCGTGAAACCGGTGGTCGCCGTCGTGAACGGAGCCACTTCCAGGTGCGCTGCGATCAGGCTTTCGCCTGCAGCACACGAGGGGCCGCCGAGCACGATCGCCGTGGCGTTGCCGTCGTTGTCGAGTTCGACCGAGAAGCTCGGGCCAGTCGCGAACCCTTCGTTGACGTAGGGAGTCCGCCAGTACAGGTGCTTGTCGCAACGGCTGTAAAGCTCATTGGCGCTGATCCGCACGTGCTTCTCGGCGTAGACTTCTTCGCACTCGACTTCGATGATGTCGGCGACGCTCGAGGCCGTGCCGAACTCGCCCTGGTCCATGAACGAAGCGGGCAGTGCGTGGACAACGCACGTTTCCGCGGCGCCCGTGGCCCCGTGCGGCTTTGCCTTCTTGTGGTGGGCCGCATGCGCGAACGCGGTCCCGCTCAGCACGAACAGGCTGAGCGCGAGGACAGCGAGTCCCGCCAGAAGATTGCGTCTTTCCATGACCTTCCTCCAGTGTTTATGTTCTTGAACCCGCCACCCCCGTGCATTCCATTACACCGGGTGGTCAGCCCCCATTCGGCGACCGTCATCGGCGAGACTAAAGGTCTTATACCTTCTCACCCAACGCGGCACAAGTGCCGCACCTTGTGGCCCGGCCCGAGGGGCCTATAGCCAGAGGGCCCCGGGAGCGGTTGCTCCCGAGGCCCTCGGCACAGCTTCACTGGTTGCCCAGCCTGCTTTCCCCGTCTAGTTGGGGAAGGACGGCTGCGGCGGTTCGATCGTGAAGTCGGTCGTGTAGGTGGTGTACGGAGCGTTTTCGAGACTTGCTTCGATCAGGCTCGTACCCGACGCGCACGACGAGTTACCGACGAGGACAGCGAACGCGTTGCCGTCGTTGTCCAGGAACAGCGACCCTTCTTCGAGGTTGGGGACGACCACCGGGTGACCGGAGTTGCCCATGATGATCGCTTCGGTTTTCGGCGAGTTGTGGCAGCGCGAGTAGAACTCGTTGCTGTTCACGTTGACCGGTTCCTCGGCGAACACGGGCGGGAACTCGACCTGCACGATCGTCGCGACGTCGCTGTAGGTCTCGCCCTCGACCTTGTTTTCAGGCGTGGCGAACACGCCCGGTTCGGTCGGCCGCGGCGGCAGCACCGTGAAGCTGGTGGTCGCCGTCGTGAACGGAGCCACTTCCAGGTGCGCTGCGATCAGGCTTTCGCCTGCAGCACACGAGGGGCCGCCGAGCACGATCGCCGTGGCGTTGCCGTCGTTGTCGAGTTCGACAGAGAAGCTCGGGCCAGTCGTGAACCCGGGGCCTTCGTGGCCGTACGGGGTCCGCCAGTACAGGCTCCTGTCGCAACGGCTGTAAAGCTCGTTGGCGCTAATACGCACGTGCTGCTCGGCGTAGACTTCTTCGCACTCGACTTCGATGATGTCGGCGACGCTCGAGGCGCTGCCGAACTCGCCCTGGTCCATGAACGAAGCGGGCAGTGCGTGAACAACGCACGTTTCCGCGGCGCCCGTGGCCCCGTGCGGCTTTGCCTTCTTGTGGTGGGCCGCATGCGCGAACGCGGTCCCGCTCAGCACGAACAGGCTGAGCGCGAGGACAGCGAGTCCCGCCAGAAGATTGCGTCTTTCCATGACTTTCCTCCAGTGTTTATGTTCTTGAACCCGCCACCCCCGTGCATTCCATTACTCCGGGTGGTGATCAGCCCCCAATCGGCGACCACCGCGGGCGGGACTACCGTGTCTTCTTATACCGGGTCATCCAACGCGGCGCAAGTGCCGCAGCTTGCATCTGCGGCTCGGTCTGTTCACGCCGGAGAAAGCACAAGGGCCCCGGGAGCGGTTGCTCCCGAGGCCCTCGGCACAGCTTCACTGGTTGCCCAGCCTGCTTTCCCCGTCTAGTTGGGGAAGGACGGCTGCGGCGGTTCGATCGTGAAGTCGGTCGTGTATGTGGTGTACGGAGCGTTTTCGAGACTTGCTTCGATCAGGCTCGTACCCGACGCGCACGACGAGTTACCGATCAGCACGGCGAAGGCGTTGCCGTCGTTGTCCAAGTACAGCGTGCCTTCTTCGAGGCTGTGGACGACCACCGGGTGACCGGAGTTGTCCATGATGATCGCTTCGGTTTTCGGCGTGTTGTGGCAGCGCGAGTAGAACTCGGCGCTTTGCACGTTGACCGGTTCCTCGGCGAACACGGGCGGGAACTCGACCTGCACGATCGTCGCGACGTCGCTGTAGGTCTCGCCCTCGACCTTGTTTTCAGGCGTGGCGAACACGCCCGGTTCGGTCGGCCGCGGCGGCAGCACCGTGAAACCGGTGGTCGCCGTCGTGAACGGAGCCACTTCCAGGTGCGCTGCGATCAGGCTTTCGCCTGCAGCACACGAGGGGCCGCCGACCACGATCGCCGTGGCGTTGCCGTCGTTGTCGAGTTCGACCGAGAAGCTCGGGCCAGTCGTGAACCCGGGGAGTTCATGGCCGTAAGGCGTGCGCCAGTAGAGCTTCTGGTCGCACCGGCTGTAGAGCTCGTTTGCGCTGATGCGCACGTGCTTCTCGGCGTAGACTTCTTCGCACTCGACTTCGACGATGTCGGCGACGCTCGAGGCGCTGCCGAACTCGCCCTGGTCCATGAACGAAGCGGGCAGTGCGTGAACAACGCACGTTTCGGGGTCAGCCGTACCTGTGTGCGGCTTTGCCTTCTTGTGGTGGGCTACGTGCGCGAACGCTGTCCCGCTCAGCACGAACAGGCTGAGCGCGAGCACCGCAAGCCCCGCCAGAAGATTGCGTCTTTCCATGACCTTCCTCCAGTGTTATTGGTGGCTATCGAGCTCCGGTCCATCCGGAGCGACCTCCGAGACCCACCCCCGGCGGGATACAGCGAAGGTTTACGTCGCAAAACCTATCAATTCCTATGCAGATAGGCAATGGCTCGATCCTCCTTAAGTTCGATCTTGCGAGCACCGAAATCTCGGGGGCGGTGCGCATTCTGCCGTCCGGGAAGGACGTCACGGGCGAAGCCGGCGGCTGCGGGCCGCCGGCTGGGGCCCTGGGAAGGAGCGCCGGTAGCCCCCACGGGCGGTGACGGTGGGGGCCCACCGGCGGCCCGGGGAGGTCCCGGGCTCTATTCGAAGATCGCCAGGAAGCTGCCCTTGTTGTTTTCGAGATTGGTCTCGCCGGGCACCGCTTCCACCGAAACTTCGACTTTCGAGGCCGCACCCGTGGGGATCCCCGTGACGGTCACCTGGGCCGGCCCGGTCTTGCCGGCTTCGAGCTTTTCGATCGTGCCCGAGGACTTGTACTGCTTGCCCCCCGCCGACACCGTGACGGTCACCTTGATGTTGGTCGAGGTGGATTCCCCGGCGTTTTCGACCGACACGCTGAAGGTCGGGCTACCACCGCCGCTGAGGTGGTTCAGGGCCGGTTCGGCGGCCAGTTCGGTGGACCCCACGCTGACCCCCTTCAGCGAGCTGCCGTGGGTGCCGCTCGTGGTCGACTGGGCGCTCGAGGTTCCCTGGCCGGTGAGGCGAGCGCTCACCGTGCTCGGTTCCAGCCACCCGAGGTTGGGAAGGAAGCGCGACGGGCTCGTGGCGATGCCGTGGACGCCGTGTTCGGACAGCGATTGCTGGATCAGGGGCGCCACCCGCTGCGAGTACAGCACGTCAGAGGCGAGCAGGATCTCCATCGCGCCGGCGATGTATTCGATCGACTGCTTTTCTTTGCCCCCGAGGGCCTTGGGCAGCAGCCCGGTCAGCTTCTCGATCGCTTCCACGCGCATGTTGTAGGCCAGCAGCAGGTTGCGCTGGGCTCCCTGCATCTCGCTCGGCACGCTGAGGCCCTGAACCCGTGAGGCGAACCCCTGTGCCTGGATGCGCAGCTGGTCGACCTGCTCCTCGACTTCCAGCGCCTGCTTGGTCGAGGCGCTCGCGAGGGTCGTGAACAGCGGCGTCGCCACCTGTTCGGCCGATTCCCGCGCGATCTGGCTGACCGACTGGTTGTAGTTCTTCAGGGCCTGGGTTTTTTCGCTTTTGACGCAGCTGCTGACGACCACCACAATCACGATCAGCAGCGCCACCAGCCCCCCGAGGGCCACCCGCCGGCGGACGATCAGGGTGTGCTCGTCGGAGCCGGCCGGGCCGCCCGGACCGCCGCCGCCGGCTCCCGGGCTGCGGGGCCGCGGGCGTCGCGGCTTGGGCAGCCGTGCAGCCGGCTGCTGAACCGTCTCATCCCCGTCGTCGTCAAAGAACGACAAATGTGCCCTTCCTTTGCAGGTACTTCACGAGCAGGCGAAGTATGACTGGCGCTCCCGTCAGCCCGTTTTCCTGCAACTTTGCGCTCACCCGGGCCCCCTCGTGAGCCCTCTGCGCAAGGAGTGCCGCCCCCTACGGCGAACGCGCAACTCGGTGGACTCGCAACGGATCCTGATCGAGCGCCGCGGGCAGCCCGAGCGCCGCGCCCCGCCGGAACCCACGCTCGAGGCTCCCACGCGGCGCATCCTCGGTAACCACGCGCCCCGCACCCGGCCCCCGCAGGAGCTCGTGCTGGGGCGCTATCGGCTGCACGAGCGCCTCGGCGCCGGCGGCTTCGGCGTCGTGTGGCGCGCCTCCGACGAGCTGCTGCAGCGCGAGGTGGCCCTGAAGCGGATCCCCCTCGGAGCGGGCGAGGATGGCGAGCGGGCGATGCGCGAGGCGCTCGTCTGCGCGCGCCTGTCGCACCCTGCGATCGTGGCCCTGTACGAGGCCTGCGTCCGGGATGGCGCCATGTACCTGATCTCCGAGCTCGTCGAGGGCCGCACGCTCGCGAGCATGATCACGAACGGCAGCCTGCTCGACAGCCAGGTCCTCGAGATCGGCATCGCGCTCTGCGGCGCCCTCGCCCACGCCCACGCCCGGGGTGTCATCCACCGCGACATCAAGCCCCAGAACGTGCTCGTCCCGGAGCACCACGAGCAACCCCCGCAGGCGGCGAAGCTGACCGACTTCGGTGGCGCGAGCCTGGCCGGGGGGGACATCCTGACCCGCACCGGCGACGTCCTCGGGACGCTCGCCTACATGGCTCCGGAGCAGTCCGAAGGCAGGCCCGCGGGTGAGCCGGCAGACGTCTACTCGCTGGCCCTCGTCCTGTACGAGGCGCTTACGGGTGAGAACCCCGTCCGCGGTGCCAACCCGGCAGACACCGCTCGCCGGATCTGCCTTCCGGTCGAGCCGCTGAGCCGGCGCCGCCCCGACCTCCCCGCCTCGCTCACGGACGCCATCGACGGGGCACTGACGACCGCCCCCGAGGGCCGCTGCGGCCTTGGTCCGCTGCGCTCGGCGCTACAGGACGCCCACCAGTACCGCGAGCAGGCGGCCACCGGACCCGGTCCGGGCACGGTCCGCAAGCCTGCATACGCCGCTCGCCGGCCCGCCCCGGACGAGCACCGCCCCGGACTCCGCGACCAACCGCCCTCCTCGCGAGAGCCCTGGTCGTCCAGGGGCGACCCCGCCCCGGAGCCCCAGCCGCGGGTGGTCGTGCACGCCGGCGAGACCCCCCGCACCGGGGCGCCCCGGCGGCTGGCTCTGGCCGCCCTGCTCGCGCTGTGCTGCTGGGAGGCCATCGCCGGGCGAGCGGGGCTCGCCCTGGTGGTGCTCGTCGCGCTGGCGCCGGCTCTGCTCGTGCTGAGCGGTCACGGGCGCAGCGCCAGGGTGCCCGTGGGGAGGCTGTCGTGCGCCCTGGCCCCCGTGCTGGGCATGGTCGGCCTGGCCGGCGCCTTCCCTGCGTTCGCGGGTCAGGCCCGGACTCCCTCCGAGCGGGCCCTGCGGGGCGCCCTGGGGTATTGGTGGCTCACGCTCGCGGGGCCGTTGCTGTCCTCCCAGCTGTGGCTGGGAGCTCCGGCCGGGGCGCCTCCAACCGGGGTGTGGGAGGAATCGGTCGCCCAGGCGGCCACCCATGTGGTGGCTCCGGCGCTGAGCATGGGCGTGCTGCTGGGGGCGCTGCTGTGGGCCGGCGCGTCGCTCGTGCTGCCGTGGATCGTCCGCGGCCGCGAACCCCTGCTGGACGCAATCGCCGCCGGCCTCTGGGCGCTGGCCCTGATACTCGTCCAGCCGCTGCTCGATGCGGGCCTCGCCGGGGGTGCTCACGCGCAGCCCCGGGGGGCCGTCCTCGGCGCCCTCCTCGGCGCCTGCGTGGCACTCGCGGGGCGCGCGCTTCGGGGTCCTGCGGCCCGGCAGTACGCGTAGCATGGCTCCCGAGAGCCGGCACGTCCCCCGGCCGTAGAGCGCACCCGCCATGAACCCGTTTAAGAGCGTCGAGACGACGATCGCCAACCTCGTCGAGGGCACCTTCGGGCGCATCTTCCGCTCGGAGGTCCGCCCGATGGAACTGGCCCGCAAGCTGGTCCGCGAGATGGACACCCACCGCACGTTCTCTGTGTCCCGCGTGTACGTGCCCAACGAGTACGCCGTGTGGCTGTCGCCCGAGGACCGCACCCGCTACCGCGGCATCGAACAGGAGGTGATCGACGAGCTCTGCGGCTACCTGCTCGAGCACGCCCGCCGCGAAGATCTGATCATGGCCTCCCAGCCACGCATCGCGTTCCACACCGACGAGGACCTCGCGCTCGGGGAATTCGGCATCCAGGCCAGCCTCGTGCGTCCTCCCGAGGCGGGGGAGAACCAGGCCGTTCCCGCCGTCGCAGCGCCGGTCGAGCACGGCAACACGATGATCTACAGCGCCTCCTCGCGCCTGCGGGGACCGGTCGAGGAGGCCCAGGCCCGACGCCGTCCCGCCCGCGCACTGCTGGCGCTCGGCGGTCGCCGGCTGCTGGTCCCCTCCGACGGCGGCACGATCGGCCGCAGCCGTGACTGCGCGATCGTGCTCGAGGACGCCGGCGTCTCACGTCATCATGCCGAGCTGCACCCGGAGGGCGACGACTGGATCGTGGAGGATCTCGGCTCCACCAACGGCGTGCTGGTCAACGGCCGCCGGATCCGGGGGGCGCAGGCACTGCAGGACGGCGACCGCATCGAGCTCGGCTCGACGGAGGTCGTCTTCGAACTTGGATGAACTCGGTTGAACCCGTATCCGTGGCCCTCAAGTTCGGCTTCCTCGCCGTCCTCTACCTGTTCCTCCTGTGGGTCGTCCGCAGCGCCCGTCGTGACCTCGGCTCGAGCTCCTCGTCGCCCAGCGGGCCGGATCCGCGGTCGCTCCCACCGGACGCCACAGGCATGTACTCGGCCTCGACCCTCGGCGGGGCACAGATCGCCGGCCGCGCCCCCCGCCTGGTTGTCGAGCGGGCGCCCGGACACGACTCCGGCATGATCTACGACCTCGACTCCCAGCTGGTGGTGGGCCGTGGCGACCAGGCCGAGATCCGGATCGACGATCCGTTCGCCTCCTCCCGCCACGCACGCGTCTATGAGCAGGGCAACTCGGTCGTGATCGAAGACCTCGGCTCGACCAACGGCACCTACCTCAACGAGGAGCTGCTCGAAAGCCCGCGGCCGCTGCACCCCGGTGACCGGGTCCGCATCGGCGAGAGCGAATTCAGCTTCGAGGTCGACTGACG
The DNA here is from genome assembly GCA_963758055.1 of uncultured Solirubrobacteraceae bacterium. Lineage (GTDB taxonomy): Bacteria > Actinomycetota > Thermoleophilia > Solirubrobacterales > Solirubrobacteraceae > Palsa-744. The sequence goes on along the minus strand of CAVWTU010000011.1, from coordinate 419,865 downwards.
GCGATGCTCACGGTCGACGACTACTACACCGGCACGGACACCGGCCGGCAGCGGCGCGCCAACGAGGACTCGCTGTTCGCCCGCACGCCGCTGTTCGTGGTGGCCGACGGGATGGGCGGAGCGCAGGCCGGCGAGGTCGCCTCGCGGATCGCCGTCGAGGCCTTCCAGCCGGGTCTGGCGGACACCAGCCACCCGGAGCACGCGCTCGCCGAGCTGGCCCGCAGCGCGAACGAGCGCATCCACTCGCTGTCGCACTCCAACGCCGAGCACGCCGGCATGGGGACCACGCTCACCGCCCTGTACGTGGGCGAGCACGAGGTCGCCATCGCCCACGTCGGCGACAGCCGCGCCTACTGCCTGCGCGACGGCAAGCTGCTGCGGCTGACCGACGACCACACGCTCGTCGACGAGCTGATGCGCCAGGGGAGGCTGACCCCGGAGGAAGCCATCGAGCACCCTCAGCGCTCCGTCATCACCCGCGCGCTCGGCCCGGAAGGCGCCGTCGAGGTCGACACCCGCTCCTTCCAGGCCCGCGGGGAGGACGTCTACCTGCTCTGCAGCGACGGGCTCACCACGATGATCTCCGAGGAGGACATCGCCGCCGTCCTGAACACCCATTCACAACTGCGGGACGCCGGCGAGGCACTGATCAAGGCCGCCAACGAGGCCGGCGGCCGCGACAACGTGACGGTGCTGCTGCTGCGCCTGAAGGACGTCGAGGTCCCATCCGACGGCACCGCCGCCGGGGACACGGTGATCGGGATGCCCGCCGTCGCCGGCGACTCCGACACCGCCGCCCACGCGGCCGCGAGCGAAACGGACCCCGCGACGATCGGCGAGGGCGCGTGGACCGCCACCGCCCTCGCGGACCCGCCCGACGCCCCCGCTCCCGCCCGCCGCCGGCTGCCCCGCCTGCCGGGGCCCTCGCCCCAGCGCCGCCGCCGGCGGGTGCCCCACCTCGGCGGGCTACTCGTCACGCTGGTCGTGCTGGCGCTGATCGGAGCCGGCGCCTACCTCGCCCTGGAGTCCGTCTATTTCATCGGCACCAACGCCCGCGGCCTCGTGACCCTCTACCAGGGGATCCCCTACGAGCTCCCCGGCCACATCGAGCTGTACTCGCACAAATACGTCTCCGGGGTGAGCGCCTCCACGGTCCCGCCCGCGCGGCGCAAGACGCTGCTCAACCACCACCTGCACTCCGAATCGGACGCCGCCTCGCTGATCCGCAGCCTCGAACTGGGCCAATTGGAAGGGGGGGAATAGCGCGCCGTGAACCGCCCCATCATGCGGCTGTTCGCGTTCGTGGCGGTGCTGTTCGCCCTGCTGGTCGCCTTCACCTCGCGCTGGACCGTCTTCGAAGCCTCCTCGCTGCGCGACAATCCGCTCAACGCCCGCCGGCTGCTCGAGCAGGAACGGATCAGCCGTGGTGAGATCCTGGCTGCCAACGGCACCGTGCTGGCGCGCAGCGTGCAGGGCCGCGAAGGCACCTACTCGCGCACGTACCCGACCGGCTAGCTGTTCGCGCACCCGCTCGGCTACTACTTCACGAACCTCGGCGCGACCGGGCTGGAGAAGTACCGCAACGACGTCCTGGAGGGCGAGACCCGGAGCAACCTCCAGACGATCCTCGACCAGCTCCAGGGCGTCAAACCGGCCGGCGACAAGGTCATCACCACGCTCGACCCGTCCGCCCAGCGGGTTGCCGAACAGGCGCTCGGCGAACACCAAGGCGCGATCGTGGCGCTCGACCCGCGCACGGGGGCGGTCAAGGTGATGGTCTCCAACCCCTCTTATGAACCGAACGCCCTGCGCTTCCCGGGGGGCCTCGCCCACGTCGCCCGCAGCAGCTCCGGCGCGCTCGTCAACCGGGCCGCCCAGTACGGCTACGCCCCGGGCTCGACCTTCAAGGTCCTCACCGCCACGGCCGCCATCGACAGCGGCCGCTACACGCCCGAATCGACCGTCAGCGGGCGCGACGGGGTGTTGATCTCCGGCCTGCCGCTGTCCAACGACGACCACGAGAACTTCGGCCAGATCACCCTCACCGAAGCGCTCGTGCATTCCGTCAACACCGTCTACGCCCAGGTCGCCGTGAGCCTCGGCAAGCCGCCTGCTCGGGCGCTACATGCGCCGCTTCGGCTTCAACCGCGAGCCCCAGCTCGACTACCCCGCCAGCGAAATGTCGGTCAGCGGCGAGTACTCCCACGGGCGCCCGATCCCGCCCACGAGCCCGCAGGTCGACGTCGGGCGCATGGGCATCGGCCAGGACAAACTCGAGGTGACCGCGCTGCAGATGGCCCAGGTGGCCTCCGCCGTGGCCGACGGCGGGCACCTGATGGTCCCCCACCTGACGAGCAGGATCGTGGACCCCGAAGGGCGCACCGTGCAGTCGATCGGCCCGAGGCTCCAGTCGGTGGTGATGAAACCGTCCACCGCCAGCTCGGTGGCGGGGATGATGCAGAAGGTCGTGGAAGAAGGAACCGGCGTCCCGGCTCAGATCCCGGGGGTCGCCGTGGCGGGCAAGACCGGCACCGCCGAGACCCAGATCGGCAACGCCATCAACAACGTCTGGTTCATCGCCTTCGCGCCCGTCGGTGCCCCCCGGGTGGCGATCGCCGTGACGCTCCAGGGTGTCCCCGGGCAGGGGGCCGCGTTCGCCGCCCCGGTGGCCAAGGAAGTCATGGAAAGCCTGCTGCGATGATCGAGCCGGACACCATCATCGACGGCCGCTACCGGGTGATCTCGCGCCTTGGATCGGGCGGCATGGCCGACGTGTACCTGGCCCAGGACCAGCTGCTGGGACGGCATCTGGCGGTCAAGGTCCTGCACCACCACTTCGCCGAGGACCAGGAGTTCGTCGAGCGCTTCAGGCGCGAGGCCTCCTCGGCGGCGGCGCTCTCGCACCCGAACATCGTCGGCATCTTCGACCGCGGCGAATGGAACGGCACCTACTACATCGCGATGGAGTACGTGGCCGGACGCTCGCTGAAGGCGATCATCCGCGAGGACGGCGCAATCGACCCCGTGACCGCGATCGACATCGTCATCCAGATCCTGCGCGCGGCCCGCTTCGCCCACCGCCGCGGGGTCATCCACCGCGACCTGAAGCCCCACAACGTGATCCTCGACGAAGAGGGGCGGGCGCGCGTGACGGACTTCGGCATCGCCCGTGCCGGCGCGTCGGACATGACCCTCACCGGGTCGGTGATGGGGACGGCCCAGTACCTGTCCCCGGAGCAGGCCCAGGGGTTCGCCGTGTCCAGCGCCTCGGACCTGTACTCGGTGGGGGTGATCCTGTACGAGCTGCTCACCGGCGTGGTGCCCTTCGAGGGCGAATCGGCGGTCGCGATCGCCTACAAGCAGGTGTCGGCGGCGCCCCGCCCAGCGAGCGAACTGAACCCCGCCATCCCGCCGTCGCTGGACGCCGTCGTGATGCGCGCCCTGGCCAAGGATCCGGCGCAGCGCTACGCCGACGCGGACGAGCTGATCGTGGCCCTCGAGCACGAGCGCGAGGCCCTGCGTGCCTACCAGGGCGCCGCCATCCCCGCCGCATATCCGGTCGCCGCGACGGCCCTGGCCGAGCCACCCGCGACGGGCTCGATGCTGGTCGTGCCGCCCTTGGAGCCCCCGGCCGACGAGGACCCGGCCGAGGACGGGGGCGGGCGCAGGTGGTGGCTGTGGCCGGTGCTGGCGGCGGTCCTGGTCGCCGCCATCGCCGCAGGGCTGCTGCTGACCGAGGGCAAGAAGCAGGTCACCGTGCCCAGAGTCGTGGGCGAGACAGAACAGGCGGCCATCTTCGCGCTGCGCAGGGCGGGGCTGCAGGCGAACCCCACGCTCGCGGCCAGCGTGAGGGTGCAGACGGGGCTGGTGGTCACGCAGTCGCCTCCGGCGGGCAGCGACGCCAGCAAGGGGTCGACCGTCAAGATCGTCGTGTCGAGCGGCCCAGCCAACGTGCCGCTGCCCGACGTCCACGGACTGCACCCCACCGAAGCCAGCGACCGTCTGCACGGTGCCGGCTTCGTCCCCGAGGTCCGCAACACGGCCAGCACGACCGTGCCCTCCGGCATCGTGATCGGCACCGAACCGCCCGCCGGTACGGTCGACCGCCAGGGCAGCACCGTGATCGTGCTCGTGTCCAGCGGCCCGGCGCTCCTCACCGTCCCCGACGTGACGGGCGAGAGCCTGTCCTCTGCGCAGGCCGCCATCTCCAGCGCCGGCCTGGCCAACGGCACGGTGACCCGCGAACCGTCCTCGGCGCAGTCGCCCGGCAACGTCCTCAGCCAGGAACCCAAGGCCGGCAGCGAAGTGCGCTCCAACACCAAGATCAACCTGGTCGTGGCCGAAGCTCCGAAGGCCAAGAAGGTGGCCGTGCCCACGGTCGTGGGCCGCAGCGAGCTGTCGGCCGAAGAAGCCCTCGAACGCGCCGGACTCGGCTCCTCGGTGTCCTCGGTCGTGACCGGCGAAGCCGGCGACGTGGGCAAGGTCCTGCGCCAGAGTCCCAGCGGCGGCACCCATCTGCCCAAGGGGAGCACCGTGAGGATCTTCGTGGGCGTCTCGGGCGGCACCTCGACCCCCACCACGACCACGCCACCGGCCACCACCCCCACGACCCCCGGCCAGAGCGGGACCCCGACGCCGTGACCGCCGCCAACGGACATCGCCGCGAACAACCCCTGCGGGTGGCGGTGCTCGCCGGCGGACGCTCCTCCGAGCACGAGGTCTCGCTGTCATCCGGGCGGGCGGTGCGCGACGGCCTCCAAGCCGGCGGGCACGAGGTCCTGTGGGTGGAGATCTCCCGCGAGGGCGAGTGGCACTGTGACGGCGAGCTGCTGAGCCCGACGCCCGGCCGCGGGCTGCTCGCGGCCGACGTCGCCTTCCCGGCGCTCCACGGCCCCTTCGGCGAGGACGGCACCGTCCAAGGGATGCTCGAGACGCTCGACGTCCCCTACGTCGGCTCCGGCGTGGCCGCCTCCGCCGTCAGCCTCGACAAGGTGCTCTTCAAAGAGCTGATGCGCGCCGCCGGGGTCCCCCAGGTCGACTTCCTGGGGCTGTCCACGGCGAGCGACAGGTCCACCGATCGGGAGCCCGGGGCGGGCGTGCTCGAGCGCCTGGGCCTGCCGGTGTTCGTGAAGCCGGCCCACCTCGGCTCCTCGGTCGGGATCGTGAAGGTGGAGGACCCCGAGGAGCTCGCGGGCGCGATCGAGCAGGCCTTCGCCCACGACGAGCGCGTGATCGTGGAGGCGGCCGCCGGCGGACGCGAGGTCGAGTGCGCCGTGCTCGGAGGACTCGCCATGCCCGCACACCCCGCCGCCGGGCCGCTCGCGTCCCCGCTCGGCGAGATCGTGTTCGCGGGGCAGTTCTACGACTACGAGGCCAAGTACTCGCCCGGCGGCATGCAGCTGATCGTCCCGGCACGGATCTCCGCAGCCGCGGAGCGCCGCGCCCGCGAGCTGGCCCTCGAGGTGTTCGCCGCCGCCGGCTGTCGACGGACTGGCCCGCGTGGACTTCTTCGTCGACGGCGAGCAGGTGCTCGTCAACGAGCTCAACACGATGCCCGGCTTCACGCCCACGAGCGTGTACGCGAAGCTGATCGAGGCCGCCGGCGTCCAGTACCCGGAGCTGGTGGACCGCCTCTGCCGCCTGGCCCTCGAGCGCCACGAGCGCCTGGCCGCGCTACGCCGCTAGCGGAACAGCGTCACCTCGGAGATGGCGGCCGACTGGTGCCCGGGCGGGAGCGCGGTGAGCCACAGCAGGTAGTAGCGATAGGCGGCTCCGCCGAGCTCGATCGGGATCCGTTCGGAGCTCACCACGTGCGGGGTCGAGGCGACCGGGCCCTTCCATCCGCGTTCGCCGAGCGACGCCGAGTTGCCGTAGGGGAGGTTGAGGTTGATGTGGTTGGCGACGTAGACCTGCAGCGGAAAGCCGGGTGTCGGCGTCTGGACCTCGAGCGCCCGCGCCGACAGCCGGGGGGCGGCGTCGAGGTACACACCCAGCCCGACCCCACCGGCCTTTTCCAGCGTCCCCGAGTAGTACTGCTCGGTGCTCCAGGTGGTGTTGGGGTCGCCGTCGACGACGTTGCCGACGAGGTCCCGGTTTTCCGGGCCGGTGCCGAACGGGTTGTAATCGTGGGCGGCGTTCTGGGCGAGCGCGACCTCCTGCAGGCCCGTGCCGGGAGGCGGGGCGGCGGCCTCCCCGGCGCCGCGGTGGGTCAGCCCGAAGGCCGCCAGCAGCGCTCCCGCGGCGAGCACGAACACCACCGCGGCCACCGCCGCCGTCACCAACCCGCGGTGGCGCACCCGCCACGGCACCCGTCCCCGGGCGTCCCCGGGCAGCGTCCGCAGGATCGAGGTCACCTCGCCGGTCGCCTGGCCGGATCGCGCCGTCTCGATCGCCAGCGCCTCCTCGAGGTCCGCGGCCATGCTGTCGGCGTCGGGGTAGCGCTGCTGGGGATCCTTGGCGGTGGCGCGCTCGACCACCGCGGCGGTCGCGGCCGAGACCCCCGGACGCAGGCGCTGCACGTCCGGCACCTGCTCGCGCACGTGCTTCATCGCCACCGCCACCGGCGACTCCCCGTGGAAGGGCACGTCTCCGGTGAGCATCTCGAACAGCACGATCCCGAGCGAGTAGAGGTCCGACTGGCCGCTGACGGGCTCGCCGAGCGCCTGCTCGGGGGAGACGTAGTCGGTGGTCGCCGAGCACCCGCCCGGGCATCGTGAGCGCCGTCCTCGGTGAGCGGGCGGGCGATCCCGAAGTCGGTGATCTTGCGCCGCCCTTCGTCGCTGATGAGGACGTTCTGGGGCTTCACGTCGCGGTGCACGATCAGGCGTTCGTGGGCTGCCCCCAGCGCCCGCGCGATCTCGATCGCGTAGGCGATCGCCTGGTGATCTCGAGCGGCCCCTCGCGGCGGATCAGCTCCTTGAGCGTCTCGCCCTCGACGTACTCGAACACGATGTACGGGTGCCCGGAGGAGTCCTCCGGGTCGCCCCCGTCGGCATCTGGAGGCTCCTCGCCGGCGTCGATCACCGTCACGATGTGCGGGTGGTTGAGCTGGGCGACCGGGCGCGCCTCGCGGCGGAAGCGCTCGAGCTGGTCGGAGTCCGAGGCGATCTCGCGGTGCATCAGCTTGATCGCCACGGGGCGCTCGAGCACGGTGTCGAAGGCGAGGTAGACGGTCGACATCCCGCCGCGGCCGATCTCCGCCTCGAGCCGGTAGCGGCCGCCGATCGATCACCGATGACCGGCATCGCTGCTCGTCCCCATCTTCCAGCTAGCGCCGCTTGGCCGCCCGCCGCACCACCACAGCGGCCAGCGCTCAACGGTAGAGCGCAGAACGGCGTCAGGGGCCACGCCACGCATGCCTCCGCGCGCAGCCCCCCGGCGGCGAGGGTCGAGCTGAAGGCCGCTCCCGCGCCGGCCACCAGCGCGGGCGTGAGCCCGGCCGGCACACCTCGGCGGCGCAACCGCAGCCCCTGCAGTAGCCCCGCGCCCCGGATCACCGGCAGCGCCACGGCCAGGACAGCGCCTGTGCGTCCGCGCGGGAGAACCCCGCCAGCGGGCAGCGCCGAGCGTCGCGCCGCTGCGCGAGACGCCCGGGATCAGCGCGACGGCCTGGGCGAGGCCGAGCGCCAGCCCGTCGCCCGCGCCCGCGTCCGCCAGACCGCGGCGTGGCCTGCCCGCCGCGCAGCTCGGCGGCGAGCATCCCGGCCGACCCCGCCGCCAGTGCCAGCGGCGATCGAGCGCGGGCCGCCGAGGCGGCGCTCGATCGTCCCGCCGAGGGCCAGTCCCGCGACCGCCGGGGGCACGAGCGAGAGCACCAGCACGGCCGGCCGCGAACCCCAGAGCCGGCTCGCGTCGGCGGCCAGCTCCCGTCCCGCCAGTCGAGCGCGAGCGCCACGCGGTGCCGACGTGCAGGGCGACCTCGAAGCGCCTTGCGCAGCTCGTCATCGAGCTGGGCGTAGGGCCAACCGGCGAGCCACGGCAGCAGCGTGGTGTGGGCCGAGGAGGAGACCGGCAGCAGCTCCGTCGGCCCCTGCAGCAGGCCCAGGGCGACGGCGTGTCGTACCGGCAGCGCCCGCTCAGCCCGCCGCATCGGTGGCGGGGCGCCTGCGTTCCCGCCGGCGGCGCACGATCAGCGTACACGATCCCGACCACGATCAGGGCGACGATCACGTAGTCGACGTACTCGAAGCCCTTGCGGGCCGTTTTCCATTCGCTCCCGAGCGCTTCGCCGGCGAGCGCCAGCGCGAGCACCCAGGGCATCGAGCCGATCAGCGTAAAGACGGTGAAGCGGACCAGCGGCATGCGCGCGATGCCCGCCGGCAGCGAGACGAACGCCCGCACGACCGGGATCATGCGCCCGAACAGCACCGCCGGCTCCCCGTGGCGCTGGAACCACCGGTCGGCCTTCTCGATCTGCGCCGGGCCCATGTGGAACTTCGCCCCGTGGCGTTCGAACAGCTCCAGGCGCCCGCCGCGGCCGACGGCGTAGGCGACCCACGAGCCGACGATCGTGCCGAGCAGCCCGGCGAGCGACGATCCCGACGAGCGTCATGTGATGGGTCGTGCGCCGCCTGGCCGGGTCGGCGACCGCGAAGCCGCGCGAACAGCATCACGACCTCGGAGGGGATCGGGATGCAGGCGCTCGACAGATCGCCATCAGCACGAAGATCCCCGGCAGCCCCGCTTCGCCGACGAAGTGGGCGGTTTCGTTGACGAGCGTTTCCGAGATCGAGGCGAGGAGCATGCGACGCAACGATACCCGCGGCTACGGCCGCGCCCGCCGCGGCGCGGGCTAGCTTGGCTGCCGTCACGATGCGCGTCTGGATCGACCTGACCAACAGCCCGCACGTGCTGGTGATGCGCCCGGTGATCGAGCTGCCTGCGAGCCGACGGCCACGAGGTGCAGCGTCACCGCGCGCGACTTCGCCCAGACGCTCGAGCTGTGCGAACGCTTCGGGATCGAGCACACGGCGATCGGCCGCCACCGCGGCGAGCGGCTCACCGCCAAGGCCCTCGGCCTCGCCTCGCGCTCGCCGGCGCTCGTGCGCTGGGCGCGCGGTCACCGGCGCCCGGGCGCCCCGCCGTTCGACTTCGCGCTCGGGCACGGCTCCAACGACATCAGCGTGGCCGCGGCGCTGCTGCGGATCCCGAGCTCGACGATGTTCGACTACGAGTGGGCGACGGTCCAGCACAACGTCAACTGCCGGCTGGCGCGCGCGGTCGTCGTGCCCGAGGCGATCCCCCCCGAGCGCCTCGACCGCTACGGCGCGACGCGGCAAGATGCGCCGCTACCCGGGCCTGAAGGAGGAGTACTACCTGGCCGACTTCGAGCCCGACGCCGGCGGTCCTGCGACGAGCTCGGCCTCGACCGCCGGCGCGCCCGATCGTCGTCGTGCGCACGCCGCCCGAGGTCTCGCTCTACCACCGCTTCGAGAACGACCTCTTCGCGCGCCTGCTGACGCGCCTGGCGCCGCCGCCTGCCGCCGAGCGGCAGTGCAGCCGGTCGTGCTGCCGCGCGTCGCCTCCCAGCGCGGCGGAGCTGGCCGCTGCCCGGCCTCATCGTGCCCGAGCACGCGATCGACGCCCAGTCGCTGATCGCGCCTTCGCGGACCTCGTGATCTCGGCCGGCGGCACGATGAACCGCGAGGCGGTCGCGCTCGGCACGCCCGTGTACACGACCTTCGAGGGCCGCCCGGGGGCGGTCGACGAGCGGCTGATCGCCGAAGGCCGGCTGCGCCGGCTCACGAGCCCCGAGGAGCTCGACCTCGGCGTGCGCGCCCGGCGCGCCCGCACCGGCACGGGTGCGCCGCGACCCCCGCCTGCTGCTCGAGCTGGCCCTCAGCGCCCGCTAGGCCGAGCGGCGGACACCCGCGATGTTTGCCGTCTAGGTCGCCTTCTGGCCGTACAATCCATTGCGATGCGCCGACGGATCCGCTCGGCGGCCCTTCCGCTCCACCGCTACGTCGCTGCCGCAGCTCGTGGTCGACGGGGTGCTGGTCGCGCTCGCCTACTACCTCGCCTTCCAGCTGCGCTTCGACAGCGGCCCGCCGCGCTACTACGCGGACCTGCGCGAGCGACACGATCTGGTGGGTGGTCGCGATCAGCTGCCTGGTGCTGGTGCTCTCCCGCGTCTACCAGCGCCGCTGGCGCTTACGCCGGGCAGCGCGACTACGAGGCGGTCGCGCGGGCGGTCGTGGTGATCGTGCTGCTGACCGTCGCTCGCGATCGAGGTGCTCGCGCCCGGTCGGACGCGCTACCCAGCACCGGCACGCACGGTCGCGGTGCGTGCTGCCCAACGGGGTCATCGTGCTCTTCGCGCTGCTCGCTGGTCTGTTCCTCGTCGGCGTGCGGGCGGTGACGCGCAGCATCTACGAGCGCCGCGCCGCTGGCCGGCTTCGGGGCGGGCGCAGGGGCGAGCGCCGGTGCTGATCGCCGGCGCCGGCGAGGGCGGGCGGCTGGTGCTCCGCGAGATCGTGCGCAACCGCGAGCTCGGCTGACGCCGGTCGGCTTCCTCGACGACGATCCCGCGCAAGCGCGGCCTGCGCATCGACGGCGTGCGCGGTGCGCGGCGACACCGAGGACGACCTGCCGCGGATCCTCGACGAGGCCGAGCCCGACGAAGTGATCATCGCGATCCCCTCCGCGCCGGGCTCGACCCGCGCGCGGATCGTGCGCGAGTGCCGCACAGCGCGGGATCCCGGTGCGGACCCTGCCGACGCGTGTTCGAGCTGCTGCAGACGCGCGGCGGCGCTCGCGCGCCAGATGCGCGAGGTGCGCGTCGAGGACGTGCTCGGCCGCGAGCCGGTGCACATGGAGCTCGAGCGGGTCGGCGCCTACCTGGCGGGCGAGACCGTGCTCGTGACCGGCGCCGGCGGCTCGATCGGCTCGGAGCTGTGCCGGCAGATCGCGCGCGTGGAGCCGCACCGGATCGTGCTCGTCGACCACGCCGAGGACAACCTCTTCGCGATCCAGCGCGAGCTCGAGGACGAGCGCCACGTCCCGCCCTCGATGCTCGCGGCGGTGCTCGCCGACTGCAAGGAGGAGGAGCGGATGCGGGAGGTGTTCGCCGAGCACCGCCCGATCGATCGTCTTCCACGCCGCCGCCTACAAGCACGTCGGCCTGATGGAGGCCAACCCGGTCGAGGCGGTCCGCAACAACGCGATCGCCACCCGCGTGGTCGCGCACGTCGCGGGCGAGCTGGAGCGTGCGCCGGTTCGTGCTCGTCTCGACCGACAAGGCCGTCGCGCCGGCGACCGTGATGGGCGCCTCGAAGGCGCTCGCCGAGTTCGCGCTCGAGGCTGCCACGGCACGCTTTCCCGGCACCCGCTACGCGGCCGTCCGCTTCGGCAACGTGCTCGGCTCCTCCGGCAGCGTCGTGCCGATCTTCCGCCGCCAGATCGAGCGCGGCGGGCCGGTGACCGTCACCGACGAGCGGATGACGCGTTACTTCATGACGATCCCCGAGGCGGTCCAGCTGATCATCCGCTCGGGCTCGCTGATCGGCGAGCCGCGACCCCCGGCCACCGCGGATCCCTCCAGCGGCAGGCTGGCGGCGCGGCGGATCTCCCGCCCGGGGCCGAGGTGTTCGTGCTCGACATGGGCGAGCCCGTGCGGATCGTGGACCTCGCACGCGCGATGATCGAGCTCTCCGGGCTGGACCCCGAGCGCGACATCGACATCGAGATCATCGGGCGCCGGCCCGGGCGAGAAGCTCAACGAGGAGCTGTTCAACGGCTACGAGCGGCCGACGCCGACGGACGCCGAGAAGATCCTGCGGGCCGAGCGCGAGCCGCTCGCCGCGGAGCAGGTCGAGGCGATGTTCGAGGAGATCGGGCTGCTGGTGCTGGAGGGCGACGCCGCCGGCCTGGCGGCCAAGGTCGCCGAGCTGTCCGCGGTCCGGCGCGAGCTACCCGCGGAGGACACGGCGCCGCTGGCCGATGAGGAGATCCTCAGCCCAAGTGGCAACTCGGCGCCTGCTCCGCTCGTAAACTCCCCGCGACCATGACCTTCCTGCCGACCGCGCTGTCGCTGTCGAACTCGTTCACGAAGGTCGGCGCGATCGCCGGCCTCGTGGCGCTCCTCGGCATCGCGATCCTGTCGCTGCTCGTCTTCTCCCAGGCGCGCGAGCTCAAGCGCCTGCGCGAGTGGGCCGGACGGGCACCCGAGCGCGCCGCCGAAAACGAGCAGCGCGTGGCCGCCGCGGCGGCCGTGCGGGTCCAGGAGCAGCAGCAGCACGCCACCGGCGTGCAGGCCGTGCGTCCGATCCAGGGCACGCCGGTCCCGCCCGGGCAGCAACCCAGGCCGACCGCCACCCCGGGCGCCCCGCCCCTGCCCCCGCCCGCGACCAGCCCACTCGTGGCGGCCACAGCGCAGGGCGCCGGCGCGGGGATCCAGGGCGGGCAGGCCGGGGCCGCACCGGTGCCCGCGGGCGGCGCCCCCCGTCCGGTAACCGCCGCCACCGCCGCGGCCGCCGCTCAGTCCGGCGCTGCCTCTGTGGGCGGCACTGCCGGCCCCGGAGCTCCGAACCAGGGCCCGCCGCCCGCTTCGGCACAGCCCGGAGCCGCGCCCGGAGCGCCCACGGCGGCGCCCGCCGGGGGGCATCCCCCGGGATCCGCCAACAACGTCCAGCCGGGCCAGGCCTCCGCTCCCGGCCGCCCGCAGGCGCCGGGTCAGACCCCGCCAGGGCAGCCGCCCGCGCCCGGCCCCGCCGGCGGCACGCCCGCCGGCGCCGGTGCCCCGATCGCGGCTCCGGCTGCCGCCGCCGCGACCGCACAGGCTTCCCGAGTGGCGGGCAACGCCTCCACCCAGGCTCCCGGGAGCCCCGGCCAGTCCCCGGCCGACGCAGCGGCCGAGATCCGCGCCGGAGCGCTCGCCGCACGCTCGCCGGCGCCCGCCACCGCCGCGGCCGTGGCGGGCGGCCCGGGCGCTCCGCCACGCTCTCCGGCGCCGCCGCTGCGCCCTGTCAACACTCCCGGGCCACCGACCTCCGGTTCGTCTGCCGCGAGCGCCGGGGCATCACCCGTGAGCGCCGGGGCATCGTCCCGGAGGTCCGCTGAGGCGCCTGCGGGACCCGGCGGGCGCCTGCCGCCCCCGCCCCCGCCGGGCACCGAACGCCCGGTTCCGGCGACCAGTGCCGCCCGCGCGGCAGCGCCCCTCACCGCAGGCGGCGAGAAGGGCCCGATCACCCGCCACCGTGCGGGACGTGGCGGCTCGGGAGGGTCCTCGGTGCTCAAACGGGCGCTGCTGGCCGTGGCGGTGCTCGCGGGCGTCGTCGTGGTCGTGGTGATCGTGACCTCTTCCGGCGGCGGGTCGAGTCCGGGCCACGGCTCCTCGCCGACCACCACCGTCACCAACCTCGCGGGCGGCCACCATTCGCACGGCTCGAAGGGCAGCTCCGGGCACACGACGCTCTCGGCCGCCGCCAAGGCGGCGATGACCGTGACCGTCCTCAACGGCACGGAAACGGAAGGCCTGGCCCACCGCACCGCCGCGGAACTGCAGCGGGACGGCTACTCCCAGGCCACGCCGCTCGGCGGCAAGCCGGCCGGGGCCAACCAGGCCAGCGTGGTGGAGTACGCGCCCGGCCAGCGGGCCGACGCCGAAGAAGTGGCCCGGGCGCTCTCCAAGAGCACCGTGCAGCCGCTCGAAGAATCGGTCTCCGCGCTCGCCGACTCGGCCCAGGTCGTAGTGATCATGGGCGCCGACTCGGGCGCCACGGGCCAATAGCCGGCTTTCTCGATATCCCAGAGCGCTCGGTCAAGCCCCGCGAGCGCGGCATCACCCACGTGATCGACCGGGGCATGTCGATCGCCGAGGTCGACGGCCTGCTCGAAATGTCGTGCGGCGCATCGTCGACCTCGTCAAGCTCGGCTGGGGAACGGCGCTGGTCACCGCCAACCTGCAGGCGAAGCTCGAGCGCTACGCCGCCGCCGGCATCCCCGTGGTGCTCGGCGGGACGCTGACCGAGATCGCGATCCGCCAGGGCCGCGTCGAGGGGCTGATCGACTGGCTGCGCGAGCTCGGCCTGCGCCACGTGGAGGTCTCCGACGGGACGATCGCGCTCGACGCCGGAGCGTCAAGCGGGAGCTGATCGAACGGCTCGCCGAAGGAGTTCACCGTGCTCTCGGAGGTCGGCAGCAAGGACGCCGAGTTCATCATGGCGCCCTACGTGTGGGTCGAGCAGATCGAGCGGGACCTCGAGGCGGGGGCCTGGAAGGTGATCGCCGAGGCGCGCGAGTCCGGCACGGCCGGCATCTATCGCGCCGACGGCGAGGCCCGGACCGGCCTGATCGAGGAGATCGCCCACGCCGTCGACCCGGGCCGGCTGATCTTCGAGGCCCCGCAGCGCGAGCAGCAGGTGTGGCTGCTGCACCACTTCGGCACCGAGTGCAACCTCGGCAACATCGCGCCCGCCGACGTGCTCTCGCTCGAGACGCTGCGGCTGGGCCTGCGCTCGGACACGGTCGAGCGCTTCGCGCGGGGCGGCGCGGATTGAGCAGCGCCGGCGCGGACGCAGGCCGTCTCGCTCCTAGCAACGGCGCCGTGAACGCTCGCAGGGGGCCTCCCGTCCCGCTCGCCGGGGTCGTCTTCGGTGCTGGTCGCGGCCTGCCTGGGCGCCTTCTTCCTGACCCAGCGGCTCAAGCACACGCCCACCGCCGTTCAGGACCTTCGAGCTGACCCCGTGTTCTCGCCCTACCCGGGCTCGCGCCCGAACAGGAGGCGATCTCCTTCAAGCTCGCAGGCCGACTCGCGTGACGGTCACGATCATCGACTCCGAAGGCAACGTCGTCGCGACGCTCGTGCGCGGGGCGTCCGCTGGTCCGCTACAAACAGTTCTCCCTGCGCTGGAACGGCCGCCGGGGCCTCAGCGCGCCACTACCGGCTCGCGCACACGCCCAGCGGCCGCCCAGTGCTCGTGGCGCTTCCCACCGGGCCGCTGGCCAGCCCGGCGACTACCGGGTCGAGTCCACCTGCACGACCAGCACCGCACGATCCGCTCGCCCCGCAGCTTCGCGCTCGAGGCCCCGTGAGCGTCACCGCCCTGACGGTGGCCACGAAGCTGCCCTCGGCGGGCGTGCTGGTGCTCGCATTGCTCGCCGCCGTCGTCGTGATCGGTGCGCTCGCGGTGCTGATGCGCCGCCGGCCGGACGCCCTGCCGCTGCTGGCCGTGTTCGCGCTGCCCTTCCGCCTGCCGATCTCCACCGGCGGCCGCACGGTCAACCTGCTGATCCCGCTGTACCTGGTCGTCGCCGCGGGCGCGGTCGCGCTCCTGATCCCGGCGGTGCTGGAGGTCCGCAGGACGGGGAGCTGGAGAGCCGCCCGGCCGCGCCGCGAACTGGCCTTCTGGGTCACGCCGGCCGGGATGACGTGGCTGCTCGGAGCCAGCGTGCTGCTGTACGCGCTGCAGAGCACCTACTCCAGCGACGCCACCAAGGCGGCCGAGAACCTGCTGTTCTTCTACCTCCCCTTCGGGCTGCTGTTCGTGCTGCTGTCGATGGTCCGCTGGCGGCCCGAGCTGCTGGCGCGATGCCTCGCCATCGTGGTCGCCGAGGCGATCCTGTTCGCCGGTGTGGGGTTCGTCGAGTACGCCCGCAAGTCGCTGTTCCTGAACCCCAAGGTGGTCGCGGCGAACCAGTTCGACAACTACTTCCGCGTCAACTCGGTGTTCTTCGACCCCAACATCTACGGCCGCTTCCTGGCGCTCGTGATGATCGCCGTCAGCACCGTCGTGCTGTGGACCGCCAGCCGCCGCACCGTGATCGCTGGCGCGTGTGTGCTCGCGTGGCTGCTGGCGGGGCTCGTGACGAGCTTCTCCCAGTCGAGCATCGCCGCGCTGCTGCTCGGCCTGGCGGTGCTCGGCGGCCTGGCGCTGGGCCGTGCGCCCGACGCTGATCACGGCCGCGGGCGTGCTCGTCCTCGCGCTGGCAGTCCTGCTCGCCGCCGCCCAAGAGCCTGCACTTCGGGCTGAAGGGCTCATCCGGCTCGACCAGCAACGCCACCAGCGGCCGCTCGAACCTGATCGCAGGCGGCCTGAAGCTGTTCGCCAAACGCCCGCTGCAGGGCTACGGCTCCGGCTCGTTCGAAACCGAGTACCGGCACGTCTCCGAAACGACCAACCAGAACGCCGTCGCCGCCTCGCACACGATCCCCGTCACGATCGCCGCCGAGCAGGGGCTGATCGGCCTGGCGGTCTATGTGGCGCTCCTGGCGAGCGCCTTCGCGGTCCTCTTCACGCGGCGCCGGCCGCTCGCCCCCGCGGATCGCGATCGCGGCCTGCTTCGCCGCCCTGGTCCTGCACACCTGGACCTACGCCGACTTCCTCGAGGACCCGTTCACCTGGGCGCTGCTGGCGGTCGGCTCGGCGCTCGCGCGCGGCGCCGGCCAACGCCGGCCGGTGCCCGCGGCGGAGCCCCGCGCGGCCCACGGCGGTGCGGCCTTCGAGCCCGCCCGCCAGTAGCGTCTGAGCGGCTGTGCTCGGCTACCTGAAGCGCCTGGTCACGACGGGCGCGGCGTATCAGTTCGGCGACATCCTCGCCAAGGGCCTCGCGCTGCTCACGCTGCCGCTGTACACGCGCCACGTCAGCCCCGAGGGCTACGGGGCGGCCGAAACGCTGCTGACGGCGGTGATCCTCGCGAGCATCCTGCTGCGCGGCGGGGTCGGCGAGGCGTTCATCCGCTTCTACTTCGACGACGACGACGACGGCGCGGCGCGACCGCATCGCGCGCACCGCCACCGCCACGGTGGCGTGGACGACGACCGTCGCCTCGCTGCTCGCGGTGGCGTTCGCCGGGCCGCTCTCCACGCTGCTGCTCGGCTACCACGACCCGCTCCTGATCGACTGCGCGATCCTCGGGCTGTGGGCGTTCACGAACCTCGAGATGGCCTACGCGCAGCTGCGCGTCGACGAGCGCGCGCGCACCTACGTCGATCGCCTCCGGGCGCGAACGTGGCGCTGACGCGTCGCGCTTCACGATCACGCTCGTCGTGTTCGCCGGCCAGGGCGCGCGCGGACTGCTGCTCGGGCAACTTCGGCGCCTCGGCGGTCGTCGTGCTCGGCCTCTGGTGGGTGCTGCGCCGGCGCTTCTCGCTGCGCGTGCATCGCGCGACCTGCGCGCGATGCTCCACTTCGGGCTGCCGACGGTGCCCGCCGACGCGAGCGTGTACGCGCTGCAGGTGGCCGACCGCTTCTACCTGTTCCGCGTCTACTCGCACGGCCGCCGCGGGCCTGTACGCGGTCGCGATCAAGCTCGCGACGGTCGTGTTCGTCGCCGTGCGCGGCTTCCAGTACGCGTGGCCTCCGCTGGCCTATTCGATCGAGAGCGACGAGGAGGCCGCGCGGCTCTACTCGCTGGTCACCACCTACTACGTCGCTCGCCACCGGCGCGGTCGTCTGTGCGCGTCGCGCTGCTCGGCCGCTGGATGGTGCGGCTGCTCGCGGCGCCCGCCTTCTTCGGGGCCCACCGGGCGCTGCCGTGGCTGGCGCTCGGCTGGGCGCTGTACGGCCTCTACCTGGTGTTCGTCGCGATCAGCCGGCCGCGCGCGCGTCACCTCGCGCAACTTCCCCGCCGCCGCCGCGCGGCCTGGCCGTGAACGTCGCGCTGCTGCTGCTGCTCGTCCCCGCCAGCGGGGCCAACCTCGGCATCGAGGGGGCCGGGGTCGCCCTGTGCGGCGCCTACGTGGCGATGCTGGTCGTGATGTACCTGCTGACCCGCGCGCTGTTCCGCGTCGGCTTCCAATGGCGCCGGCTCGGCCAGCTGACGGCGCTCTTCGCCGCGGTCGCGGTCTCGCGGCGAGCTGCTGCTGCCGACCCACGGGCCTCGGCGGGCTCGCCCCGCGGGTGGCGTGGCTGGCGCTCGTCCCCGCGCTGCTGCTGCTGACGCGCTTCTTCGCGCCCCACGAGCTGGCCGCGGGCGCGGGCGCTGATCGCCGACGGCCGCCGGCGGGTGCGCGGCCTTCCGCGCCGGCCACGGCGAGCGTCGAGGCCTACGCCGAGGATCCGCTGCGCGACGTCTTGAGCTGCCGACAGCGACGCGTTGTAGGCGTCGGCCGCCTCGCGCAGGCCCTCGCCGCGCCCGGGCCGAGGGTCGGCGCGGACGTGGCGCCAGTAGCGCCGCGGCTGTGCCCCGGCGCCGGCAGCGCGAGCGAGCGCCCGCACGGCGTAGCCCGAGCGCGGTCAGCCAGCGCACGGCCGCGGCGGCGGCCGGGGAGTGGTGCTTGCGCATGTAGAGGTCGCGGTTGCGCGCCAGTTCCACGATCCGGGCCCGCCCGCCGCGGGGTCGTTGGAGAGCTGCTCGTGGTGAACCGCGACCGCGCCCGGGACGTACAGGCTCTGCCAGCCGGCGTCGCGCAGGCGCCGCGCGAAGTCGACCTCGTCGGAATACACGAAGAAGTCCGGGTCCAGGTAGTCCACCTGCGCCGCCGCCTCGCGGCGGACGAGCAGCGCCGCCGACTGGCACCAGTCGACCTCGCGGACCTCCTCGCCGCGGCTCTGCACGACCAACAGGCGCTGCAGTCCCAGGGCGAAGGCGAGCGCGGTCGCCGGCGAGGGGAAGCGCCAGGCGCACGGCTGGCGGCGCCCGTCGGGGCGCAGCAGCCGGGCTCCGGCGAGCGCCGCCCGGGGGTGCTCCCGCAGCGCCCGCCAGAGTGCGAGCGTGGCGCCGGGGCGAAGCTCGGAGTCCTCGTTGAGCAGCAGGCCGTAGCGGCCGCGCGGTGCGCCGCAGCAGCTCGGAATCGTTCGCGCCCTTGCCGCGTGCGCCGATCCAGCGCGATCACCTCGTCGACCGCCGGGTGCGCCCGGGCCGCTCGGCCGAGCCGTCGCGCGAGCCGTTGTCGAGCACCAGCCCTCCGGCAGCGAACGGCAGCGCTCGCGCTCGCGGGCGATCGCGTCCAGGCCGCTCGAGAGCAGCTCGCGCTGGGAGGTGTCCACGACGCAGTAGGTCAGCTCGGGCTGGTCCATCGCCCATATTGTCCCGCCTCGGTGCGCGTTCACGTCGTCGACCCCTCGGCCTACACGCCTCCCTACGACCACGCCCTGTGCACGGCGCTGGCGGCGGAGGGCGTCGACGTGAGCTCTACACGAGCCGCTTCGCCTACGGAGCGGTTCCCGCCCCCGGCGGTTATGAGCGCCGCGAGAGCTTCTACCGCGCCGCCCGGGCTCGCTCGCCGGGGCTGCGCAGGGCGATCAAGCTGATCGAGCACGTCCCGGACATGCTCGCCTACCGGCGCGCCGCCCGCGCCGCGGACGTCGTGCACTTCCAGTGGCTCACGGTGCAGCAGCTCGACGGGCCGCTGCTTGCCCGGCGGCCGGCCGCTGGTGCTCACCGCCCACGACATCCTCCCGCGCGAGCCCCGGCCCGGGCAGCGCAGCGCCCAGCGGCGGCTGTATCGCCGCTTCGACGCGATCGTCGTCCACTCCGAGCACGGCGCCCGGCGGCTGATCGAGGAGCTGGGCGTGGAGGAGACGCGGGTGCACGTGATCCCCCACGGCGCCTTCGAGCACCTGCCGCCGCCCGCGCCGCCGACGCCCCCGCCGCGAGCCCGTGCCGCAGACGCACGGCGCCGGCAGCGGCCCTGACCAGCGCACCCCGGTCGTCCTGTTCTTCGGGCTGCTGCGTCCGTACAAGGGCATCGACGTGCTGCTCGACGCCTGGGGGGAGGGCCTCGACGGCGCGGAGCTGTGGATCGTCGGGATGCCGCGGATGGACACCTCCGCGCTGCGTGCCCGTGCGCCGGCGAGCGTGCGATTCGACGAACGCTTCGTGGCCGACGAGGAGCTGCCGGCCCTGTTCGCGCGCGCCGAGATCGTCGTGCTGCCCTACCGCGAGATCGACCAGTCCGGAGTGCTGTTCACCGCGCTGGCGTTGGGCCGGCCGCTGTTGCTGAGCGACGTGGGCGGCTTCCGCGAGCTCGCCGCCACCGGCGCCGCCCGCGTGTTCGCAGCCGGCCGCCCCGAGGCTCTGCGCGCGGCGCTGCAGGAGCTGCTCGCCGACGGGGCGCAGCGGGAGCAGATGGCCGCAGCGCGCTGGCCGCGGCCCGCGGCCCGTATTCCTGGCGGTCGGTCGCCAGGCAGACGCTCGACCTCTATGACTCGCTGCTGAGATGACCGCATGACCCTGCTCGCGTTCCTCTTCTGGCTCTCCGGTGCGCTGATCGTGTGGACGCAGGTCGGCTACCGGCTGGCGCTGTCGCTCGTGGCCCGGCTGCGCGGGATCGGCCCGGGACCCGCACCGGCGGTACCCGCGACGGGGTCCGAGCTGCCCGCGCTGTCGCTGATCGTCGCCGCCCACGACGAGCAGGAGGTGATCGCCGCCAAGGTGGCCAACGCGCTCGCGCTCGACTACCCGCGCGAGCTGCTCGAGCTGATCGTGGCCTGCGACGGCTGCACCGACGAGACGGCCGAGCGCGCCCGCGGGCCGGCGCCGACGTGGTGCTCGAGCTCCCCCGCGGCGGCAAGATCCGCGCCCAGGACGCGGCCGTCGCGCACGCCCGGGGCGAGATCCTCGCCTTCTCCGACGCGAACTCGCTCGTGGGAGCCGGACGCGGCCAGGGAGCTGGTCGGCGCGTTCGCCGACGATGAGGTCGGCTACGCCTGCGGCCAGGTCCGCGTTCACGGCCGCCGGACGGGGCCACCAACCAGGAGGGCGTGTACTGGCGCTACGAGATGGCCGCTGCGCGCGCTGGAGTCGCGCCTGTCCTCGATCACGGCCGGCAACGGCGCCATCTACGCCACCCGCCGCGACAGCTACATCGTCGTCGACCCGATCATGGGCCACGACCTCTCGCTCCCCTTCAACATCGTCAAGCGCGGGGCTGCGCGCCGTCTACGTCCCCAGCGCCCGGGCCAGCGAGAAGATGGTTCCCTCGCTCGAGGGCGAGTTCGCGCGCAAGCGCCGGATGATGAGCCACACGTGGCCGATCCTGCTGCGCGGAGGGATGCTCTCGCCGCGCGGCTATCCCCCGGGGTACGCGCTGATGATCCTCTCCCACCGGCTGCTGCGCTACGCTCCCCGGTCCTGCACGTGACCGCGCTGGTCTGCAACGTCGGCGCTGGTCGCGCTGGGGGCGGGGGCGCTCTACACGGTCACGCTCGTGCTGCAGCTGGCGCTGCTCGCGGCCGCCGCGCTGGCGGGGGCGCTGCCGCTGGCGGCCGCTTCCTGATCGCGCGCTACTACGTGCTCACCACGGCCTCCTGCGCCGCCGGGCTGTGGGACTGGCTGCGCCACGGCACCAGCGCCGCGTGGGAGGCCGCCGAGGGAACCCGCTGAAGTCCGCCCGTGCTGCGGCGCGTGATCGACATCCTGGCCTCCGCGGGGGCGCTGCTGGTCGACGCGCCCCGGTGCTGGCCCTGGCGGCGCTCGCGATCCGCCTGGAGTGCCCGGGCGGTGTCTTCTACCGCCAGCTGCGGTCCGGACTGCACGGGCGCGCCGTTCGAGATGCTCAAACTGCGCACGATGGTGAGCGGCGCCGAGCACATCGGCGCGGGGCTCGCGATCAACGAGAACGACTCACGCATCACGCGCGTCGGGCGCTCTGCTGCGGCGCACCTCGCTCGACGAGCTGCCCAACCTGGTCAACGTCCTGCGCGGCGAGATGTCGCTGATCGGCCCGCGGCCGACGCTCCCGGCGCAGGTCGAGCAGTACACCGCGCGCCAGCGCGGGCGCCTCGCGGTCAAGCCCGGGATCACCGGCTGGGCGCAGGTCAACGGCCGCGCCTCGCTGCCGTGGCCGGAGCGGATCGAGCTCGACCTCTACTACATCGAACACCGCTCGCTGGCGCTGGACCTGCAGATCCTGCGGCGCACCGTGGCGCTCGTGCTCGGCGGCTCGGGTCTGTACAAGGGCGAGACCGGCGGCTGGGAGGGACGCAGCTGTGAGCCCGCCCGGCGGTGCTGCTCACCGGAGCCGGCAAGCGCTACGACATCGTCAGCTGCTTCGCCCGCCTGACGAAGACCGTCGTCGCCGACCCGGCGCCGCTGGCGCCCGCGCAGTACGCCGCCCAGGTGCGCACCGCGGTGCCCCTGATCGCGGACGCCGCCTACGTGCCGGCGCTGGCAGCGGCTGTGCGAGCAGCACGGCGTCGGCGCCGTGCTGCCGCTCACCGACCTCGACATCGAGGTGCTCGCGCTGGCCCGCGAGCAGGGGCTGCTGCCGGCGCTGGTCCCGTCCGCGGAGGTCGCCCGGGCCACCTACGACAAGTACGAGACGCACCTGCTGCTCGGGCGGCACTCGCTGCCCTCGCCGCCGACGGTGCTTCCGGAGGAGGACCTCGACGCGCTCGAGTACCCGGTGATGGTCAAGCCCCGCCGCGGCTCCGGCGCGCGCTCGATCCACCTCGCCGCCGACCCCGCGCAGGCGCGCTTCTTCGTCGACTACGTTCACGG
Source organism: uncultured Solirubrobacteraceae bacterium (assembly GCA_963758055.1). Lineage (GTDB taxonomy): Bacteria > Actinomycetota > Thermoleophilia > Solirubrobacterales > Solirubrobacteraceae > Palsa-744. The sequence goes on along the minus strand of CAVWTU010000011.1, from coordinate 397,484 downwards.
AGCCGACGATGGTGCAGCGCGCGATGGGCGGGCCCGAGCTGTCGATCGACTGCCTCGGCGACCGCACGGGCGCTGCCTGAACGCGATTCCGCGCACGATGCTCGAGTCGCGCGGCGGCGAGTCGATCAAGGGCCAGGTGATCCACGACGAGGAGCTGATCGAGCTCGGGCCGCTCGGTGATGGAGGCGCTGCTGGTGCGCGGGCCCGCCACGATCCAGGTGTTCCGCGACCCGGACATCGGGGTCGCGCATCACCGACGTGAACACGCGCTTCGGCGGCGCCTTCCCCGCGCCCGCCTACGCCGCCCTGCCGGGTCGCAGCTACCCGGAGCTGATCGTGCGGATGGCCGCCGGCGAGCGAATCGAGCCGCACGTCGGCGAGTTCAACGCCGGCATGACGTTCACCCGCTACTACTGGCAGCTGGAGCTGGACGAGCAGCTGCGCCCCACCGGCCGCGAGATCGTCCCGGGCGGGCCCCCGCCGCCGAGCTGAGGGCGGCGCGCGGGACGGGCACGGGGTCCGCGAACCGGCGTCGCGGCCCGCGGGCGGCTTACGCAGCCCCCGCCGCGGGTAAAATCCGCGCATGTCGACGCTCGTTGACGAGCAGCCGGCGGCCCCGGAGCACGAGCCGCAGGCCGACCAGGAGGATCACGCAGCCGCCTCCGGCGGCCCTGATGCCGGGTCTGCCGGACCCGCGGGGGCGTCGGCGAGCCATCCCTGCCCGAACTGCGGCGCCCCGATGGAGTCCGGTCAGGAATGGTGCCTGCAGTGCGGCGCCGCCGGCCCGGGGGCGCTCGAGCGCTCGCCCTGGCGCTCGACGGGCCTGATCGTGGCCGTGATCGCGGCGCTGGGCCTAGGTGCCGCCGCGGCAGCCGTGGCGGCGCTGAACCAGCACTCCACGACGCCCCCGGCGGTCACCCACATCGTCGCCGCGGTGCCGGCCACGCCACCGGCCGCAACGACCCCCACACCGGCTCCGGCGACGCCCCCGGCGTCAGCCAAGACACCGCTTCCGAAAGCGCCCTCGACACTGCCGAAAGTCCCCACCACCCCAACGCCGGTCCCGGCAGCCCCGACCGGGACCTCGACCGCCGGTTCGGGAACCAGCGGCGAATCGCAGGGCTCGGCCCCCAGCACGGGCGAAGGCTCCGGGTCCGAAGGCTCCGGGTCGAACTCCAACCAGCCCTCCGCGCTGCTGCTCGACACCGACGCCGCCTCGACCTACAACCCCTACAACCTTCCCGCCAGCTTCTTCGGCGACCCCAGCCTCACGATCGACGGCGATCACGGAACCTCCTGGACCGCCCAGGTGAACCCCGCCACCGCGCCGAGCATGGCCGAGGGGGTGCTGATCGACCTCAAGTCCCTGAAGAAGCTCGCCGCCCTGCAGCTCGTCAGCACCAGCAAGGGCATGGTCGTCCAGATCTACGGAACGGCCGAAAAGGAAGCACCGGCCTCGATCACCGACCCGGGATGGGTCGCGCTCAGCGCCCCGCTGGCGCTCAAGAAGACCAGCACCCGCTTCAAGCTGCGCAAGCCGAAGGTCGGGTTCCGCCAGCTTGTGGTGTGGATCTCGAAGGCCCCCCCGGCGGCCATCGGCACACCCACCGCCCCCGGCCATGTGAGGGTGGGCGAAGTCGAAGTCTTCCCCGCGTCCTAGCGGGCCTGGCGCCGCGAGGTGCGGGCGCTCCTCAGCGGCGCGAGGTGCGAGCCCGTTTGGTGCGCGTCGTGCGCGGGCTCTTGGCGCGCGCGGTGGCGCGTTTCGGCTGACGCGATCCGGCTTTCGCGCGGGTGCTTGCGCTCGCCGGCCGCTTGGTCCGCGGCGGCCCCAGAGTTCGTCGAGGAAGGCTGCGATCTCGTCGGTCAGGCGCTCCGGCTGCAGTCGCAGCTCGACCAGCGAGTTGGCTTCGATCAGGCGCGCGTTGGGCATCTCGGCGGCGAGCATGCCGGCGTCTGAGAAGGGATGCACCGGGTCGCGCGGATGGCCGAGCACCAGCGTCGGCACCTCGAAGTTCCGTCGCTCGCTGCGCGGCGGCGCCACGCGGCCGAAGAACAGTCCCTGCAGCAGCGCTCCCCCGGGCCCGGGTTCCTGGCGGATCACGTCGAGCATCACGTTGCCCCAGTGCGGCAGCAGTCCACGCGGCACGGCGCGCGTCACGCGTGGCCACCCGCTTCATCACCGGCTCCCCGAAGGTCAACGCCACCAGCAGCGGCGTGAACGCGAGCGCGCTCGCCGAGCAGCCCGTTGTCGAGGACCGGCATCTCGATCACCATCCCGCGCAGGCGCTCGGGGTGCTGGGAGGCGACCTCCAGCGCCGCGTTGGCGCCCAGCGAGGTGCCCATCACGGCCGCCTGCTCGAGTTCGAGGTGGTCCATCAGGGCGACGATCTGCTCCCCGTAGATGGCCATCGAGTAGCGCCACATGTCCCGCGGCCGGTCAGAGCGCCCGTGGCCCAGCAGGTCCATCGTGATCACCCGGTTGCCGCGGCGCGCCAGCTCTTCGGCCAGCGGACGGTGCATCTCCTGGTTCAGCATCAGCCCGTGCAGCAGGATCAGCGGACGGCCCCTGGCGGCCTTCAGGCTGCCGTTGCTGGACGAGCCTGCTCGCGCGGAGGGGCTCTTCGCGGCCCGGCCGGCGGCTTGACGTCGCTGGCGAATTCCGTGTAGTGGATCCGCTGACCTTCGTAGGAGAAGAACGGCATCGGTCACACAAGCGTACCGCCGGGCCGATCGCACCCGCGTCGCGTGCGCGCTAGGTTTGCGGAACGGCGGGCCGGTGCAGACCGGCCCGTGGCGGGCCGCAGCACGCCGGCCCGGACAGGGACAGCCGCAACCTAGGGAGAAGCAGATGGCCAAAGAGCCCCGCATCCTCGCCGGAGAGACAGCCGCGATCACCGGTGCCGCCCGGGGTATCGGGCGTGCCACCGCCGAAGCCCTCCTCGCCCAGGGCATGAAGGTCGCGATAGGCGACGTGGACTACGAGGCAGCTGCCAAGACCGCCTCGGAACTGGGCGCCAGCACGATCGCCCTGCCACTCGACGTCACCGAGCGCTCCGCCTTCTCGGAGTTCCTCGACGGAGCCGAACAGCAGTTGGGCCCGATCGACGTGCTCGTCAACAACGCCGGGATCATGCAGATCGGGCGCTTCATCGACGAGGACGACCTCACGGCGCGGCGGATGATCGACATCAACCTGCACGGCGTGATCCTGGGCATGAAGCTCGCGCTCGAGCGGATGATCCCCCGCAACCGCGGCCACATCGTCAACATCTCCTCCCAGGCCGGCAAGTACGGGGCCCCCGGCGGGGCCACCTACTCGGCCACCAAGCACGCCGTCGTGGGCCTCACCGAGGCCGTGCGCGGCGAGCTGAGGCTGATGGGGGCCCAGGTCGACCTCAGCTACGTGATGCCTTTCGCGGTCAAGACCGAACTCGGCGCCGGGCTGGGTGACGCCCGCGGGATGAAACACCTCGAGCCCGCGCGAAGTGGCCGACCGGATCGTGGAAGCGCTCCAGTACAAGATCGTCGAAGTGTGGGTGCCGAAGTCCGCCAGCCGCAACATGGTGCTGACCGCCGTGCTCCCGCGCTCGATCTCCGAGGGCTTCGCCCGAGCGCTCAAGGCCGACAAGGTGCTGGCGGGCGCCGACTTCGAGAGCCGCCGCAACTACGAGCTGCGCGCCTCGCGCTCGGAGCCGGGCCTGGAGGGCCCGCCGCCGCAGCCGCAGCTCGGGGGCGCCGCCACCGCTGCACCGGCCGCACCCGTCGCTCCTGGCACGGGCCCCTACGAGGCCGCGGTCGAGGTCGAGGCGGAGGCCGAGCAACCGGGAGGCCCCGGCGGCTCGGTCGAACAGCCGCCCGTGGGCGGCGGCTAGGCGCCGCCGGGCAGACGCGGGACGGCTCGGCGCGCCCGCGGCGGGCCTACTGGCCGGTGAGCCACTCGGCGATCAGGCTGCCGATCAGCGGGCCCTGGTCCTCCTGCAGGAAGTGGCTCGCGTTCTCGATCAGGCGCGGGGGCTCACGGCCGATCGCCTCGGCGAAGCGCTCGCCGGTGGCCGGGGGGATGATCGGGTCGGAGTCGGCCCACAGCATCAGCGTGGGGCGGCGGTCATCGCGCAGCGCGTCCAGCACCCGTTGCCCGGCTGCGGCGCCGGGCGCGTCGGGGGTCGTCGGGAGCATCAGCGGAAACGCCCGAGCCCCCGCCTTCGAGGCCGGGTTGGGATAGGGCGCTTCATAGGCGGCGATGACCTCGTCACCGGGGTCGGTCTTGCAGGCGCCCCGCACGAGCATCCCCACGGGGAGGTCCTCGGTGCGCTGCACGAAGTCGCGGAACGCGATCCAGGCGTCGGTCATCTTCTGGTGCCCGGTGAACAGGCCGGTGTCGAGGATCACCAGTCGCGAGATGCGCTCGGGATGTTCGACCGCCAGGCGCATCCCGATCGGGCCGCCCCAGTCGTGGACGACGGCGGTGGCGTCGCGCAGGTCGAGGTCCTCGAGCAGCGTCCCCGCCAGCTCGGTGTGGCGGTCGTAGCTGTAGAAGTCGAAGTCCGTGGGCTTGTCCGAGCGCCCGAAGCCGGCCAGGTCCGGCGCCAGGCAGCGGAAGCCGGCGTCGCGTACGGGCGGGATCACCTTGCGCCACAAGAACGACCACGTCGGCTCGCCGTGGAAGAAGATCACGGGCGCGCCCTCGCCCTCGTCCAGGTGGGCCAGGCGCAGGCCTTCCACCTGCCTGTAGGTGGACCGGAACGGGAAGTCCGGCAGGCCCTCCAGCGCCTGCGGGTCCGTCTGCACAACATCTTGGCTCACGTCGCTGCTCCCCCCGGGTCGTCGGCCGGCGGAGCATACCCGCTAGTCCATCGGCTAGGCTCGCGCGCTGACGTGCACGCGCTGGCCCTGCAGCTGGCCCCAGTCCTGGCGGCCGAGAAGAGCAAAACCCCGTTCTACATCGTGGGCGGAGTGCTGGTGGTATGGGCATTCGGCCTGTCGCTGGGGATCGGCACCCTGCGCCCGGACTTCCCGACCAACTCGCGCGGCGAGCGGCTGGTGATCGCGATCAGCGCGGTGCTCGTGGCCGGCACGCTGGTGGCCGCCGTGGCGACCTCCGGCAGCCCCACGAAGACCGAAGCGGCAAAGGCCGCGGAAGCGGCCGTGGTGGCCAAGACGGCGCACGAACTGGCCACTCCGGAGCCCTCCCCGCCCGGGACCCCGCCGACACCGGAAGCGCCGGCTGTGACCGAAGCACCGCCGGCCGCGGGGACCGGCAGCTCCACGACCGTGCCCTCGAGGACTCCGGCCAAAGAAGCCCCGGCGGTCAGCAACCCCAGTCAGCCGACCCCCAACCACACCAAGCTCGCGCTGAGCGTTCCCGGGAACCAGCTGGCCTACAACACCAAGCTGCTGAGCACCAAGGCGGGCGCGGTGACGATCACGATGACGAACATGAGCGCGATCGAACACAACGTCACGATCGCCGAAGGCTCCAAGGTGATCGGCGCCACCCCCACCTTCACCGGTGGGACGAAGGCCCTCACCCTGAACCTCAAGCCGGGCAAGTACACGTTCTACTGCTCCGTGCCGGGCCACCGTCAGGCGGGCATGGAAGGGACGCTGGTGGTCAAATGAAGCTATACGTCTGCTGGGGAACGTTCCCCACCCCGCGACCCGGCGGGCACCCCTGCGCCAACGCCTACCACGCGCTGCGGGACGCCGGCTACGAACCGGAGGTCGTGAAGGCCTATGGCCTGGGGGTGCTGCCCGGGGTCTTCAACCAGACCAGCGGGCGCAAAGAGGTCCAGGAGTCTGACCGGCAACCGCATGGTGCCGACCCTGGTGCTGGACGACGCCAGCGTGATCGACGACTCCAAGGCGATCGTCGAGTGGGCCCGGGCCAACCCGGCCCAGGCCGCCTAGCCCCTCCTCGCCCGCCGCCGCGGTGCGGGCGAGCGCCAGCACGACGGTCGCCCAGAAGGCGAGCAGCACGGCCACCGCGGCCGCCAGATAGCCCAGTCCGGAGATGGATGGGGCTTTCCACGCCCGCGGTCACGCTCCTTCCGCGTCCTGTGTCACCGCTCGCCACGAGAACAGCACGGCGGACACGGCGGTCGCGAGGTTCAGGCTCGACACGCCCTCGCGCATCGGGATCCTGATCAGCTGCTCGGCCCTCTCGGCGAGCTCCGGGCTGAGCCCGTGGCGCTCGGTGCCGAAGGCGAGCACCGAGCGGGGCGGGAGGCTGTCCGCCCGCAGCGGAGCCCCGTCCGGGTCCAGCGCCAGCAGCGGCCGCTCGCCGTCCTCGAGCTCGCGCAGGCTGTCGAGCCGCTTCACCGGCAGGGCGAAGTGCAGGCCGGCGGCGCCACGCAGCGCGTCCGGATGCCAGGGGTCGTGCGTGCCCGTGGTCAGCACGCCGGCGGCGTCGGCGGCGGCGGCCACCCGCACGCAGGCGCCCATGTTGCCCAGGTCGCGGGGGTCCTCGAGCAGGATCACGGGGGCCGGGTGGGGGCTCGCGAGCAGCTCCGCGGTCGGCACACGCGGACGCTCGGCGATCGCCATCACCGAGGTGCTGGGAGTCAACGGCGAGAGCTGCTCGAACACCTCCCGCTCGATCGGGAGGGCCTGGGCCAGCGTGGGGGCGAGATCTGGAGCGAGGGCATCGGCCAGCCCCCGCAGTTGGTCCGGGTCGCTGGTCACGAGCAGCTCGAGATCGGCGCCGAACCTGAGCGCGTGCTTGACCGGGTGGAAGCCTTCGAGCACCGCCAGCGCCGGGTCGCGGCGGGCGCGGCCGAAGCGGGGGATCAGCTGGCCATCCTTCACGCAGCGATCATTCCAGCCCGGGCCCGCGTACTAGAGTTGGCCGCAATGAGGCTGGAGGGTGTCCACCACATCACGGCGATCACCGGTGACGCCCCCCAGAACGTCGAGTTCTACACCGGCCTGCTGGGTTTGCGGATGGTCAAGCGGACGGTCAACCAGGACGACCCGACCGTCTACCACCTGTTCTACGGCGACGAGGACGGCTCGCCCGGGATGGATCTGACCTTCTTCGAGTACCCGGGGGCCGCTCCCGGCCGCGCGGGCGCGGGCATGATCCACCGCATCCTCTGGCGGGTGGGCACGCCGGCGGCGCTGGAGTTCTGGCAGGAGCGCCTCGCCGGTGCCGAAGTGGAGAGCCGGCGCAGCGACGGCGGGCTGATCTTCGCCGACCCCGAGGGGCTCGAGCACGAGCTGCTCGTCAGCGATGCGCCCGACCAGCCGCTGCGCGCCGAGTCGCCGGAGATCCCCGCCGAGCACGCCCTGCTCGGCTTCGAGGGCGCCCGTGCCTACGCCGGCGACCCCGCCCACAGCGACGGCCTGCTCGAGCGGGGACTGGGCTTCGAGCGCCTCGGCGAGGGCAGCTGGATGGTCCGCGGAGAGCGCCGGTGCGGGACCTGGGTCTACGACGCACCCCCTCCCGGACCCTCGCTGCAGGGAGCGGGCAGCGTGCACCACATCGCCTTTGGCTGCGAGATGGCCGACCACGACGCCTGGCGGCAGCGGGCGATCGAGGGCGGGGCGCATCCCACGCCCGAGATCGACCGCTTCTACTTCCGCTCGATCTACTTCCGCGAGCCGAGCGGGGTCCTGTTCGAGATCGCCACCCTCGGTCCCGGCTTCGACGTCGACGAGGACGAGGCCCAACTCGGGGAACGGCTCTCGCTGCCACCCCGCTTCGAGCCTCTGCGCGAGCAGCTCGAAGGCGCGCTGACGCCGCTGCCGTATCCGCCGGCATGGCGACTGGCCGGCCGCACCTGAGCGTGCTGCGCCTCGTCACCATCCCGATCAGCCACTACTGCGAGAAGGCGCGCTGGGCACTCGACCGGGCCGGCCTCGGCTACCGCGAGGAGCGCCACGTGCAGGGGATCCACCAGCTGGCGGCCCGACGGGCCGGCGGCGGGAGCACGGTTCCGGTGCTCGTCACCCCACAGGAGTCGATCGGCGAGTCGGTGCAGATCCTGGAATGGGCGGACGCGCGCACGGATCTCGACCGGCGGCTGTTCGGCGGCTCCGCGGGTGAGCGTGCGGAGGTGAGCGCGCTGTGCAACCGCTTCGACGAGCTGCTCGGGCCGGCCGGCCGGCGACTGGTCTACGTGCACATGTTCGCCGCCGAGCGCGGGCTGATGCTGCGCTTCAACGACCAGGGCGTCCCCGCCTGGGAGGACCGCGTGCTGCGCGCCGGGTTGCCGCTGTTCGAGAAGCTGGTCGAGCGGGTGCTCGAGATTCGCCCCGGGGTCGAGCGGGCCGACGAGGAGGTCGTGTGGCGCGAGCTCGACCGCGTCGCGGGACTGCTCTCCGACGGGCGTCCCTATCTGCTCGGAGAGCGCTTCACGGCGGCCGACCTGACCTTCGCCGCGCTCTGTGCGCCGGTGCTGATGCCGCCCGGCTACGGCGTCGAGCTGCCCCAGCCCGAGCTGCTCCCGGAGGGCACCGCGCGCTTGGTCCTGCGGGCCCGCAAGCACCCGGCCGGGGCGTACGCGATGCGGATGTACGCCGAGCATCGGCGCGCCCCCGCGATGGCGCCGACGGCGGCCGCGCGGTAGGCACCCGCCTTGAGCGCTCACGAGCAGCGCCAGGCCCGCACGCCGTATCTCGACGCGCTGATCGCCTACGCCGAGCGCGACCCGGCGCGCCTGCACGTGCCCGGACACAAGGGCGGCCAGGGCGCCGACGAGGGACTGCTCGAGGCCCTCGGTGGCCGCGCCCTGGCCCTCGACATCCCGGCACTCACCTACGGCGTGGACGTCGGGCCGGAGCCGACGGCCTTCGCCCAGGCGCAGACGCTCGCCGCCGAGGCGTGGGGGGCGCGACGGGCCTGGTTCCTGGTCAACGGGGCCTCGCAGGGCAACCTCGCGGCGGGCCTCGCGCTCGCCCACCGCGGCGAGCAGGTGATCGTCCAACGCAACGCCCACTCGAGCACGATCGACGCGCTCGTGCTGTCCGGGATGCGTCCCACGTTCGCGGCCCCCGAGCTCGACGACGAGCTCGGCATCGCCCACTGTCTGGCTCCGCAGACGCTGGCCGACGCGCTCGCGCTGACGCCCGACGCCGCCGGTGCGCTGGTGGTCTCGCCGACCTACTTCGGGGCGGTGGCCGACGTGCGCGCGCTGGCGGGCGTGGCCCACGAGCGGGGCATCCCGCTGATCGTGGACGAGGCCTGGGGCGCCCACCTCGCCTTCCACGAGCAGCTGCCCGAGCACGCCCTGGCGGCCGGCGCCGATCTCGTGATCTCCAGCACCCACAAGATCGTCGGCAGCCTCACCCAGTCGGCCATGCTGCACATCGCCCACGACTCGCTGATCGGCGAGCAGGAGGTGGACCGGGCGGTCACGCTGACCGAGTCCACGAGCCCCAGTTCGCTGCTGCTCGCCTCGCTGGACGCCGCCCGCCGGGACGCCGTCACGGCCGGGAGGGCGTCGCTGTCGAAGACGATCGAGGCGCTCGCCCTCGCGCGTGCGGAGATCCGCGAGATCGAGGGCTCTGGACGTCCTCGACGAGCGCCTGGTGGGACGCCCCGGGGTGTTCGCCTATGACCCCCTGCGGCTGGCGGTGGACATCCGCGGCGTAGCCGCCACCGGCTATGAGCTGGCGCCGCTGCTACGCGAGCTGGACGACATCAACCTCGAGCTCCACGGCCAGAACGTGCTCGTGGCCGTGTTCGGCATGGCCGAGCGCTCCCTGGCCGAGGCCGGCCGTCTGGTGGCCGCTCTGCGTCGGGCCGTGGCGCGGGTCGGGGTCGAGCCGTCGGGCCTGCAGTCGAGCTTCGCCGCCGCGCCTCCCTGGGGCGAGCTGGCGATGACTCCCCGGGCCGCCTACCTCGGGCCCCAGGAGGTCGTCCCCGCCGATCAGGCCGTCGGGCGCATCGCGGCCGAGTCGCTGGCGACCTACCCGCCCGGGATCCCCAACGTGCTCCCGGGGGAGCGGTTGACGGCCGAGACGCTCGCCTTCGTGCGCAGCACGCTGGAGCAGGGGGGCAGCGTCAGGGGTGCCAGCGACCGCCTGCTCCACACCGTCCGCGTGGTCGTCGAGTGACTACACTCGCCCCGCCCAGCGATCCACAGGAGGTCCGATGCGCGCGGTCGTGATCCACGAGACGGGGGATGTCGGGGTGCTGAGCCTCGAGGAGGTCGAGCGCCCGGTGCCGGACGCCGGCGAGGTGCTCGTCCGCGTGCACGCCACCTCGGTCAACCCGATCGACTGGAAGCTCAGGCGCGGCCTGATGCCCAAGCAGCTGCCGGCGATCCTGGGCAGCGACGCCTCCGGCGTGGTGGAGGTCTCCAACGCGGAAGGCTTCAGCGCCGGTGAAGAGGTGTTCGGTCTCCTCGGCAGCGGCTCCTACGCCGAGTTCGGGATCGCCCTGCCGGCCACGCTCGCCCACAAGCCGGACCACCTCAGCCACGAGCAGGCGGCGGCGCTGCCCGTCGCCGTGCTGACGGCCTGGCAGGCGCTGTTCGAGCGAGGCGGCCTCGAGAGCGGCCAGACGGTGCTGATCAACGGCGCCTCCGGGGGCGTCGGGCACCTCGCCGTGCAACTGGCCGCCGAGGCGGGAGCGCAGGTGCTGGGCACCGGCTCGCCCCGCAGCCGGGATTTCGTGCTCGGCCTCGGGGCACACCGCTTCATCGACTACACGAGCGAGGATCTCGCTACCGCGGCCAGCGGAGTGGACCTCGTGTTCGACGTCGTCGGCCACGGCACCGAGGAGCTGCTGGGGACGATTCGCCCCGGCGGGCGCATGATCGTGATCGCCGCCGCCCCCCCTGAGGGAGCCGCCGAGCGCGAAGTGGACGCACAGCTGTTGATCATGAGCCCGGACGCGGCCGAGCTCGAGCGGCTCGGGAAGCTCGTCGCCGACGGGGTCATCGCCGTGGACCTGGACCAGGTGCTTCCGCTCGAGGAGGTCCGGCAGGCGCACGCCCTCAGCGAGTCCGGCCACGCCCGCGGCAAGATCGTCCTGAAGGTGTAGTCCTCCGCCCTTCTGGGGGCGTTGCGCGCTGTTTGCGCGACATTTCTTCGGCCAAGCTGAGTTTGTCCTCGCGCATACCGGGAAACGGTGTCCTCGTCACCGCCCAGCGCGAGTATCACTTCTTGGGTGGGGCCGCGCGTCGTGGACCGGATGACCGCTCGCGTGCTTGCAAGCGAACGACCGACGATCGGGCCTTTATCTAGATGAGCTTCAACGCAGAGGAGGAGTACCGCTCCCGTCAGGACGGGGTACTGCTCACCGGCGCCACCGGATTTCTCGGGATGGAGATCATGGCCCGGTATCTCGAATACACCGAGCGCCCCGTGTACGTGCTCGTGCGGGCCGGCGACCGGGGCGTCGCAAGGAGCCGCCTGCGGCGCACGCTGCGCTGCCTGTTCGGCCCCGGGCACCCCTACGGCGAACGGGTGGTGGCCGTGCGCGGGGACGTGACCAAGGACGGCCTCGGCCTCGGCCGGCAGGCGTGGCCGCTGGCCGACCACATCGACGAGGTCGTCCACGGCGCGGCCTCGGTGTCGTTCGAGCTGCCCCTGGCGGGGGCGCGCGCCATCAACGTCGTAGGGACCCGCCGGATGCTCGAGTTCGCCGAGCTCTGCCAGGCCTCCGGTGACGGCCTGCGGCGCTTCACCTATCTCTCGACCGCGTACGTGGCGGGCGAGCATTCGGGCACCTTCAGCGAGGATGACCTCGACGTCGGCCAGCGCTTTCGCAACCCGTACGAGCGCTCCAAGTTCGAGGCCGAGGGGATCGTCAAACGCTGGCGTTCCCGCATGCCGGTCACGGTCCTGCGCCCCAGCATCGTCGTCGGCGAGCAGGAGAGCGGCTGGACCCCGAGCTTCAACGTCATCTACTGGCCGCTGCGCGCCTTCTCCCGCGGGGCCTACCGGGTGCTGCCGGCCCGCGGCTCGGCGCCCGTGGACGTGGTCTCGGTCGACTACGTGGCCGACGCCGCCTTCGCCCTCAGCCAGGCGCCCCACGCCGTCGGCGCGACCCTCCACCTGACCGCGGGGCGGAACGTGAGCAGCGTGGGAGAGCTGGTGGAGCTGGCCAGGACCTTCTTCGACCGGCCGGCACCGCGGCTGGTCGACCCCGACCTCTATCGGCGGGTGCTGCACCCCGTGGTGTTGCGCGCCGCCCGCGACGAGCGCCAGCGCCGCTCGCTGCGGCGCAGCGAGATCTTCTTCCCGTACTTCAACACCCGGGTGCACTACGACGATCGCAGGACGCGGGCCCTGCTGCACGGCAGCGGGATCGAGCCGGCGCCGCTGTACGAGTACTTCGACACGCTGATCTCCTACGCGATGGCCGCCGAATGGGGCAAGCGCGAGCTGCCGCGCGTCGGACTCGCCCTCGGCCGCCCGCCGGCCCACCGCCGCCTGCCCGAGATGGGCCCCGAGCCGTGGCTGAGCCGCAGCCGGCGTCAACCGCTGTTCGTCTGATGGCACGCCTGTCCGGTCTCGACGCCTCGTTCCTCGCCGTCGAGACGCCCGCCGCGCACATGCACGTCGGCTGGGTGGCGGTGTTCTCGGGGAAACCCGGAACGCCGCTGCCGTCCTTCGGCGAGCTGAGCGAGCACATCGAGCGACGCCTCGTACGGGCCCCCCGCTACCGGCAGAAGCTCGCTCCGGTGCCGTTCAACCTCAACGCCCCGGAGTGGGTGGACGACGAGAGCTTCGCGATCGAACGCCACCTCTACTGGGCGCCCGGGCCGCTGCCCGGACTGGTGGACGAAGTCATGTCGATGCCCCTGCGCCGCAACCGTCCGCTGTGGGAGATGTGGATCTGCCAGGAACCGGAGGACAACCGCTTCGCCCTGATCGGCAAGGCCCATCACTGCATGGTGGACGGGCTCGCCGCGGTGGAGCTGGGGTCGCTGTTGCTCGACACCTCGCCCGAGGCCGACTCGCCGCCGCCGGAGTCCTGGAGCCCGGAGCCCGAACCCGGCGGCGAGCGGCTGCTGGCGCGCGGGGTGCGGGACCTGCTGGCGGCCGAGGCCACCCTCCTGCGGGCGCCCGTGAGGGTCGTCACCTCTCCCGCCCGCGCAGCCCGCTCCGTGGCCGGCGGAGCCGCGCGCGTGACGCGGGCGGTGGGGCATTCGCTGCTCAGCGGCGCGCCCACCAGCGCCCTCAACCGCTCGCTCTCGCCGCTACGGCGCCTGGCCTGGGCGGAGCGGCCACTGGAGGACCTGAGCCGCATCAAGCAGGCCTACGGGACCACGATCAACGACGTGATGCTGGCGGCGGTGGCGGGCGGGATGCGGACCTACCTGACCGAGCACGGAGAGGAGCCGGTGGCCTTGAAGGCGATGGTGCCGGTCAGCGTCCGCAGCGACGACGACGTGTTGGGGAACCACATCTCGTTCGTGTTCGCGGAGCTGCCGTGCGACCTTCCGGATCCGCTCGGCCGCCTGTACCGCGTCCACGACACCATGAGCTCCCGCAAGCAGCACCGCGAGCCGGAGGGCGCCGACCTGGCGCTGAAGGCCGCCCAGCTGGGCCCGGGGATCGTCCAGAGCGCCTTCTCGCGGGTGATCGCGAGCCCGCGGACCTACAACCTCGTGGTATCGAACATCCCGGGCCCGCCGGTGCCGATGTACATGCACGGCTGTCGCCTGGAATCGGTCTACCCGGTGGTGCCCCTGTCGGACCGCCACCGCGTCTCGATCGGCATGACGACCGTCTGCCGTCGTGCTTGCTTCGGCGTCTACGCCGACCGCGAGGCGCTCCCCGACGCACACATGCTGGCCCACGACATCGACGTGGCGATCAGCGAGCTGCTGGCCTGCACCTGAGGCGCGGTCCCGGACTGCGCTCGCCCGGCGGCCGGAGTGGCGCTAGGTGGACGGCCGGAGTGGCGCTCAGTGGACCGCGAGCTGGCCGATGCACGCGCGCTGGGCGGCGCGCACCTGGGGTGTGGGCTTGACGACCCCGGCGGGGTAGAGGGGACCGCTCCCCGAGGTGTTGGCTTCGGGGAAGTTCGGCAGTCCGTGCTGGCGCATGCAGGCGGTGAAGCGGGCCAGCGCTCGGCGGTAGGCCGGCCTGGCGAGCAGTTTGCGGCGCACGGTCGGGGAGGGCCTGACGGCTGTCCGTCGGACCAGCTGCGGGTCGCAGCGCTTCAGCGCCGCGGCGAGCTGGCCCCGCGTGGAGCCCTTGGAGCCACTCGCGTGGGGCTTGATCCCGTTCTGTTCAAGGCAGCGGCGAAGGGTCGAACCCTTGATACGTCCCGGCACCGTGCTCGCCGCCCCGGACCCTTTGGTGACACGCCTGACGTGGACGTGGGTGGCCCCGCCGGGCCGGGTCGGGCCGGTGGAGCCCCCGGCGCCGGTCGTGCCGCCGGCGCCCGTGCTCGAGGACCCTGCGCCGGTGGACCCTGCGCCGGTGGCTTCGGTGGTCGAGCCCCCGCCGGCGGTCTTGGAGGTCGTGGCGATGCCGGCGGAGGTCGACGAGGACGGCGAGGACTTTCCACAGGCGACCACGGCCAGGGTGCAGACGAGCAGCACGAGGCCGAGCATGACGTGGGTCGGTGGGCGTTTCGGGGCTGCGGGCCGAGGCATGGGTCGCGTGGAGGCTAAACGCCGCGCGGACGATCCCGACGGCGGGCGGACATGATTCACCGGTCGCATAACCGGCAGATAAGCGGCGCCGCTGCAGGCCCGCGGGGAGTTCGCCGGGGAGGATCGCCCAGGCCCGTGGCGAACACCTACGCCGATGCGCCGGGCGCTTATCGCCACCTGCCTGCTCGTCTGTGCCGTGGCCCTGCCCGCCTGCGGCTCCTCGAAGTCCAGTGGCGAACTGGGCTCAGAGGGCCTCTCGACCGCCCAGACCAGGGCCGCGATCGAAGACAGCATCCTCAAAGAGCGCCACATCCACGCGACCGTCACCTGCCCTGCCGACGTGGTCAAGGAAAAGGGCGTCACCTTCCAATGCCTGGCGGTCACCTCCAGCGGCGCCCGCACGACCTTCCACGTGATCGAGGTCAACGGCCGCGGGGCGGTCCGCTACTCCTCACCCCCGGCGCCCCCGCCGACGGTCGAATAGCCACGCGGCCACGGCGTCCGGCGCCGGGCCGCGCCCCCGCAGCTGCCCGCGGCCTACGCCGTCCGCTGGACGATCTCGATCCAGTCGAGTGGCCGGCCGCAGAGCCGGCGTGCCTTCGCGGGGGGGACTTCGAGCAGCGCCCGCGGCGGACGCAGGGTGGGTTCCAGCGCGATCGCCGACAGGGAGGTGAACTGGCCCCAGCCGCTGCCGGGTCCCAGGTTGGCTCGCGGGTAGGTGAGTTCGATCGCGTGGATTCCGCGTTCGAGGAAGACCGTGGTCACGGGGACGTAACCGTTGAACGGGAGCAGCTGGTTGCGTACGGTCCCCACGTGCTGCCCGTCGACCTTGACTTCGAAGCCGCGCCCGAAGCTTCCTGCGAGCCATAGTTCGTACGGTTCGGAGTTGGCCACCTGGATGTGGCTCGTGGCGGTGCCGGGGCCGGTCGGCACGAGCGTGTGTTCTTCGCTTTCGTGCAGCCACCCCGCGGGCCACACCGTCTGGTCGCCGCGGGCCACGATCGGCGCCGGGCGCTGGTAGGCGAGGAGCTGCCCGTGCACGGCCTGTGCCCGGCGTCCCAGGGCTTCGATCTGGCCGCACGGGGGCGTAGCCACAGGGCTGATCGAGCACAGCGGCTGATAGGGCCCGGTCTCGGCCCTGCCGCAGTAGGGGAGCTTCCGCGATTCGCCCAGCGGCACGTGAGCCACGATCGAGGCTTCCGGCAGCACCGGCCGGCGCCACAACTGGTAGTAGCGGCCCTGCCACACCAGGTGGTAGGTGGACGGGGGCCGGGATTCGACGGGTGATCGCCGGGTGACGATCGAGCGGTACGGCTCGAGCGTCGAGAGCCCGAACGAGTCGAGGTCGGCCCAGGCGGCCTCCGTGAGCGACACGCCGTCGCGTAGGGGCAGGGTGACGTTGCGGTACTCGGCCGGCTCGACCGGGGCGCCTTCACGCAGGAAATGGCGGTCGGCATAGACTTCGTACTCGTTGACGAACGTCGGGCCGTTGCCCGCGAGCAGTTTGCCGATGTGCTGCAGCTCGGCGAGCGGGGCCCGGGGGGCGAGGGTGACGTCGTGGTAGGCGAGCGCGTTGGACCACAGCACCCCACCGGCGAGCGCCGCGATCACGAGCGCCCCCAGCGCCCGGCGGCGCAGGAACAGCACCCCCGCCCCGGCGAGCGCCGCGATCAACAGCGCCGGCGATGACAGCGCCATCGCCTTCGCCGTGACCCAGGGCGTACCCGCCCGACAGGTACACGACCGCGCATCCCGCCAGCGCGATGCCCACGTAGAAGGGGATGCCGAACCGCCGGCGGCGAATGCTCACGAACAGGCCACCGGCCGCCGCCAGCAGCGTCAGCCCGATCCACAGCGCACTAGGGATCGTGGGGGCCGTGAGCCGGAAGTCGCCGACCGGCCAGATGCCGGCGAGCTGGAAGATGTTGAGTGGCCCGTAGAGGTTGCCGAGCTTGGTGTGCGCCGACTGGCCGCTGGAGAACAGCGAGTTGATCAGGTCGCCGCGGTTGTTGAAGAACTCCGACAGCACCACCCACAGCGGAACCACCGCCACGGCCGTGAGCGCGGTGGCCCAGCCGGCCGAGACGAGCGCGTCCCGTCGCCGGCGACCCTCCCCGCGGCGCCGGATCCAAGCGGCCACGAGCACCACCAGCGCCACCGCGATCCACCCCGCGGCGCCCGCTCCCAGCGTCTGGAACAGCCCTCCGGCGGCGAGTGCCAGGGGGATCAGCGAGCGCCAGCTCCGCGGGCGCTCGCGCAGCAGGCCCGCCGCCAGGGTGGCTCCCAGGGCCAGCAGGAAGGCGGCGGTCAGCTCCTTGATCCCACCCCACAGGCTGTAGCCGTACAGGAGCGACGCCTGCGCGCCGAGGAACGCCAACAGGGCCCGCAGTCGCGCAGAACCGATCAGCGGCGCCGTCAGCGCGTGCAGGCACATCGCGATCGCGGCGGCGCAGCACGCGAGGTAGGGCTGGAACACCCAGGCGATGTCGACTCCGGTGAGGGCTCGGCCGACGCCGGGGAGCATGAACGCCCCCAGCGGGTACGCGGGGTTCGCCGTTTCGAAGTTCAGGCGATAGGTCGACGACGGCAGCTGGGCCACCGACCGGCCGTGGCTGATGACGTTGTCGATCACGTTGAACCACGTGGCGGTGTCGTCGAGCTTGATGTAGCCGGTGAAGGTGGCCTGGCCCGAGGCCAGTACCGGCGCCCCGTAGACGAGCAACACCCCGAGCGCGGCCAGCAGCACCCAGCCGCCCGGCCGGCGCCGGCGCCGCCAGGCCACGACCAGCCCCACGACCGCACCCACGGCGACGACCGTGACAGTCGCCGGAGCAATCGCGCTGACGGCCGTGATCGTGCCCGCGACGACCAACGCCGTCGCCAGTCCGAGCGGGATCAACAGCGCGGAGTCGAGCTCGGTGGCGCCGGCCAGCTCGGCGAGCGCCCCCCAGCCAAACCCGACCAGGCCAAGCACGAGGGGGAACAGCCCCCACGCCAGGATCAGCGACACGGCACGTCCACCGGCTGCCCTACGGTGAAGCCGCTCACCCGTCGATACCTTACTGGCAGATGCCCGGGAAACTCGCGATAGTGCCTGCTCACAACGAGGCTGGCGCGATCGGCCGGACGGTCGCCGAGATCCGCCGCTGGGCCCCCGATTTCGACGTCCTGGTCGTGGACGACGGCTCCACCGACGACACCGCAACGCTCGCGGGGGCGGCGGGCGCGACGGTGCTGGTGCTGCCCTTCAACCTCGGCATCGGAGGTGCCATGCAGGCCGGCTACCTGTACGCCCTTGAACACGGTCACGAGGTCGCCGTCCAGGTCGACGGTGACGGCCAGCACGACCCGCGCTTCGTGAAGGACCTGCTCGCAAGGCTGGAGTCCGACCCGGCGCTGAACATGGTCACGGGTTCGCGCTTCATGGACACGGACGCCGACGGCTACCGTTCGTCGGCCGCCAGGCGGGTGGGAATCCGCGTCTTCTCGCGCGTGGTCTCGCTGATCACCCGCCAGCCGGTCACGGACCCGACGTCCGGCTTCCGCATGGCCGATCGACGCGCGATCGAGCTGTTCGCCCGCGACTACTCGCACGACTACCCCGAGATCGAGGCGATCCTGGTGATGCATGCCCACCGTCTCAAGAGCGTCGAGATCCCGGTGGCGATGCGACCGCGTACCAGCGGCTCCTCGGCGATCTCATCCGGTCAGTCGATCTACTACATGATCAAGGTGCTGTTGGCGGTGTTCGTGGGTCTCTTCCGTGGACAGCCCGGTGTGCGCCCAAGCGCCCCAGCCGGCGAGGCGGTTCCCCCAGCCGGCGAGCTCGCGCCATCCGGCGCGAACACCCCAGGGGGCGAGCAGAGCACCCCGCCCGGCAACACCACTCCACCCGGCGAGCACACTCCACCCGGCGATGACCGGACGGCATTCGCGGCGGAGCGCACGAGCTGATGCTGCTGCTCGCCTCGCACACGAGCGCCAACCCGCTGGAGCAGCGGGTGGAGATCATCGTCGTCTCACTCATCATCTGTGGATTCATCTTCGAGCTGATCAGGCGCAAGCGCCTGATGGAGCGCTACGCGATCCTGTGGCTGCTCGCCGGCGTAACTGTGGTCGTGCTGTCGGTCGGGCAGGACCTGCTGGTGAAACTCACGCGGGCGGCGGGGATCTCCTACGCCCCTTCGGCGGTGTTCGCCGTTGCGTTTCTGTTCGTGCTCGCGATGCTGGTGCAGTTCTCGATGACGATCTCCCGCCTGTCCGACCAGAACACGGCCCTGGCCCAGCGGCTCGCGCTGCTGCAGGCCCGCCTCGAAGAGCGCGACGGGGGCGATCCCACGGTCTCGCGGGCGCCTCAGGAGCGGGGCTCACAGGCCGACCCCGGCTGAGGCCGAGCGGCGGCTCAGGAGTGCGTCGCGCTCGGAAGGTGGAAGATCCACCCGCGTACGATCGTGAACCCGAGCAGAGACATCACCATCGCGGTGATCACGAACACGAGCTGTGGCGACACCCCCAGGGCGTGCGGAACGGTGACGACGATGATCGTGGTCAGGACGTAGTTACAGACCGCCGCAAAGGTGTAGCGGGCGAACTGCGTCCTGGCCCCGAGCGCGAAGGTGTCGTGGTCCAGGAACACGAAGTGGCGCTGCATCGTGAAGTTGATCGCCAGCGCGACGGGGAACGCGATCGCGATCGCCAGCGCGATCGGAAGCCCGACCGGTCCGGACAGCAAGAGCGTGCCACCCGTGTAGATACCGAAGACGAACGCGCCGCTGAGGCCGAACCGCAACAGCTGTAGCGTCACCTGCCTATACGGGGCCGGCCGCAGGGTGGGAGGCGGAGGCTCGCTCGCGGCAACCCTCACGGGCTCGGTCATCGCTCAATGGTATGACGGTGGCGGATGCGCCCACAAACCAGGACGGCCGCCGCGCGGGAGTCACGGGCGTGCCGCTGACCGTCACCTTCGACCTCGAGGACAATCGCAGCTCCGCCACCCAGGAGCCGCGCTACGTCGCGATGAGCCACCGCTTCCTCGACTTCCTGGCCGAGCGTGACATCAAGGGAACCTTCTTCGTCGTGGGCGAGCTCGCGCGCGCCAACCCGGAGCTCGTCCGGCGGGTGGCCGCGGAGGGCCACGAGCTCGGACTGCACGGTTTACGCCACGTCCCGCTCGCCGGTGTCGGCCCGGGCCGCCTGGAAGCGGAGCTCGAGCAGGGACGCAAGCTGCTCGAGGACGCTGCCGGCGTCCCGGTGCGCGGGTTCCGTGCACCGATCTTCTCCCTCACTCCCGGGACCGCGTGGGCCATCGAGGAGATCGCGGGAGCGGGATTCGCCTACTCCTCGAGCGTCCTGCCGGGGGTGAATCCCCTGCACGGATGGCCCGGTGCCCCTCGCCGCCCCTACCTCTGGCACAACGACCTGCTCGAGCTTCCCTGTCCCGTGGCCGGCGCGGGCAAGGTCCAGGTCCCGTTCCTGGGCGGCATCTACATGCGTTACATCCCGCTGCCGGTCTCGCGCCGGTTGTTGCGCCGGCTCGACGCGGAGACCACGCCGTGGAGCTACGCACACCCGTATGACATCGACACCGAGGAGCCGTTCTTCGTGCTGCCCCACGCCGGGTGGCTGGTCAGCCGGATCGTCCACACCCGCCGGGGCGCGACGCTGGGGAGGCTCGACGCGATGTTGGAGGCCTGCGGGGGGCCGGGCAGGCCGCTGGCCGATCTCGCCGCCGAGCTCGATCCCGCCCGGCTGCCGCGCGTGGACCCGGGTGCGGGAGCAACGCGCCCCGGGGTGGGAGCGGCGAGCCGGTGAGCGCGGGAGATGGGAGTGCAAGCCGGGTCTCGCTGACCGCCGCGCTGCTCTCGGAAGTGTTCCCGGGCAGCCCGGTGGCGAACGAGGAGTACCTGCGGTGGCTGTACGAGCAGTCCCCGTTCGGGCCCGTGATCGAGACCAACCTCGATGACGAGCGCGGTCGCGCCGGGCACTACGCCCTCGTCCCCGTCACCCTCGCCCGCGACGGGCACGAGTACCCGGCGGCGCTGTCGCTGAACACGGCCGTTCACGAGCGTGCACGCGGCGGAGGAGTGTTCGTCGGCCTCGGGGCCGCCACGATCGACGACGCGGCCGCGATGGGCGTCGAGACGGTGGTGGGCGTGGCCAACGCGAACTCGACTCCGGGATTCGTCAAGCGGCTGGGCTTCGAGCTGCTGGCGGCGCTGCCGGCGAGCGTGATCGTGCCCACGCCCGGGACCGCCGCGGGCATCCGCAGCCAGGAGGTAGCCGGCGGCGCCACCGACAGAGCGCTGGGCTCCGATGTCGGGCGCCTGCTGTCGGTGCCCGGGCGCGGCGAAGCACGCTCGTGGAGCCTCGAGACGCTGGCCTGGCGACTGCGGCGCCCGGGCGCGGGCTATGCCCTGCACCGGGCGGGCGAGGTCCTCGCGGTCAGTTGCAGCGACCGCCGGGCGGGCGTGCCGGTGGCGATCATCCTGAAGGTATTCGCGGCCTCGCCGCTCTCGAGGCGGCAGGCCCGGGCCCTGGTGCGCGCCGTGTGCCGCCACCACCGTGCCCCCATCGCGCTGCACGTGGGGCTCAACGACCTGGTCGAGTTCCGCGGCGTGGCACTGCCGAAACGACTACGTCAGTCGCCGCTCAACCTGATCTATCGCAGCCTCCTCACTCCCGCCCGCGAGGCCTCGATCAGGCGGTTCGAATTCCTGGACTTCGATGCGTATTGAGGAGCACCCCGGTAGAGCTGCCCGCGGATCCTGCAACCGACTATCGTGGCCACCGTTGAGTGCGTAGGGAGCGGTCAGCGAGCACGCGAGCAGGGGAGGCTGAGATGGGCGCCTGGAGCCTGAACGAGAAGGTCATCCTGATCACCGGGGGGGCGCGTGGGATCGGGGCCGGGACCGGCGCCGAGCTGGCGCGCCGGGGAGCGACGGTGGTGCTCGCCGATCTCGACGGGGAGGCCCTGGCCGACACCGCGCGCAAGCTCACGCCGGCGCCGCTGACGATCGAGCTCGACGTGGCCGACACGGCCGCCTGCGAGGCCGCGGTGCAGCGGGTCCTGTCCGAGCACGGGCGCCTGGACGTGGCCTGGGCCAACGCCGGGATCGCCAGCTTCGGACCACTTGCCCTGACCGCGCCGAGCGCCTTCCGGCGGACGGTCGAAGTCAACCTTCTGGGCGCCTACAACACGCTCCGCGCCGCGCTCCCGGCCGTCGTTGAGCGCCGCGGGTATCTCGCCGTGACGGCGTCGCTGGCCTCTTTCGCGCACGCGCCGGGCCTGTCGGCCTACGCGGCCACGAAGGCCGGCGTGGAGGCGATGTGCAACTCGCTGCGCAACGAGGTCGCACACCTCGGCGTGGACGTGGGAACGATCCACCCGAGCTGGATCGACACCGACATGGTCCGCGAGGGCGACGAAGAACAGCGCTCCTTCCAGCGTCTGCGCGACTCGATGAAGGAACCGTTCAAGCGCACCTATCCGCTGCAGCGTGCGGTGACGGACATCGCGGCGGGCTTCGAAGGCCGCAAGCGCCGCATCTGCAGCCCTCGCTTCGTGGTGCTCGCGCACTGGCTCCGCCCGCTGCTGGCCACGGCGGCGTTCGAGCGCGACCAGCGTGAGGCCGCGCCGGACATCACCCGACTGTTCGAAGCCGAGCTCTCCGAGCGCGGCGCCGAGGCGGCCTCCACCAGCGATCGCGTGGCCGAGCAGTTGAAGGCGAGCGAGCCCAGCGGCATCTCCTGAGCCGAGGCGACCAGGACATAGGGGGAAGCTGCGACGCGCGGTTCGCCGCCGTCGCGGAGGCGCTGCGGGAGAACCTCGCCGAGCGCGGGGAGCTCGGCGCAGCGGTCTCGGTAATGCTCGATGGGCGCCCCGTGGTGGACCTGTGGTGCGGATGGACCGACGCCGCACGCCGGCGCCCGTGGCGAGAGGACACGATCGTCAACGCCTTCTCGGTGGGAAAGGCCTTCGCCGGCCTGGCGCTGCTGATGCTCGTCTCCAGGGGCGCGGCCGGCCTCGACGATCCCGTCGCCCGCCACTGGCCCGAGTTCGCCGTCGCAGGCAAGGAGGAGGTGACGCTCCGCCAGCTGCTCAGCCACCGTGCGGGCTTGGCCGCGATCGCCCGCCAGCTTCCCGAGCAGGCCCTGTACGACTGGGAGCAGATGACGGCGGCGGTGGCCGAGCAGGAGCCGTGGTGGACCCCGGGGGAGGGACACGGCTACCACGTTCACACCTTCGGCTACCTGGTCGGGGAGCTCGTCCGGCGCCTCAGTGGCGAGCGCATCGGAGCGTTCCTCGCCGACCGGATCGCCCGCCCACTGGGCGCGCAGCTGAGCTTCGGACTGCCCGAGCGGGAGCGTTCGCGGCGAGCCGACTACGTGTTGGACGAGGGCGTCGCCGAGCGCGCCCAGACACAGTGGCAGAAGGTCGCCGGCGACAGCCTGCGCGCCCGTGCCTACCTCAACCCGCCGGGTGCGATGGGGGTTGGGACGGTCAACACGCCCGCCTGGCAGGACGCCGAAGTACCGTCGGCCAACCTCCACGCCGACGCCCGGGGGGTGGCGGCCGTGTATGCGGCGCTCGCCCGGGAGGATCCGGTGCTGCTCGCACCGGAGGTGCTCGCCGAGGCGACGACGGAGCACTCTGCGGGAACGGATCTGGTTCTCGAACGCCCGTCGCGGTTCGGGCTCGGCTTTCAGCTGACCCAGCCCGAGCGTCCCCTCGGACCGCACGGGGGCGGCTTCGGGCACTTCGGGGCGGGGAGGCTCGCTCGGGTTCGCCGACCCCACCGAGGGTCTCGCGTTTGCGTATCTGATGAACCTCGGGGGACCCCAGTGGCAGGACCCCCGCAACCGCGCACTGATCGACGCTGTGTATCGAGTCACTGTGAGTGCCCCAACGGACGTTTCTTGACAATAGTGACGGAGGCTCACCAAAGGTACCCAAAGCGCGCTTGACACCTCCCCGGGAGCGTTGCTACCTTCCCGCGGACTTCACATCGGACGCCGCCCGGAGGGGGGGTTTTCATGTGACTCTGGTAACGCACGGATGCGGCACCAGCTGGATTACCAGCACGGAGGGAGATCCGAACACGGACGTTCGGCCTGGGCTCGGTACGTGCAAACGCGCAAGCGCAAGCACGCACTCTTGCCCAGCCTCCACTGGTGGCGGACGCGGTTGCGGCTGAGTTGCCTGAGCTCACCGGTGGCGGCGATCCTTCCGCGCTGGCAAGCAGGGGAGCGTCCCACCCGCAGGTGACACATGCGTGGTGAAAGGCGGAGCTCGCGAACTCGAGTGCCTGCCCGCGAGGATCATCGTGCTCCCGGATGTCCTCCCAGTCGAGCACATACTCGCCGAGCTCCGACTCCCATCGCGCCGCGGCCGGCTGCACTGTCGCCTTCGAGAAGTCCTCGGCCGCCGGGTGCGCGTAGGCGTAGAAGGCCGCGGATTCATAACGGCCGTCCCCAGGCCACCACCCGATCGCGACCTCCTCGGCGTCCATCGCGTTTCGCATGATGAAGTCCCGCGACGGGGGGTCGGCGGCGGCCCCCGAGAACAGGTTCACCGCAAGATCGAAGGATCCCCACCAGGCGTTCACGGGGGTCGACCGGCCCCTGTAGGGCGCCCGGAAGGCAGCCAGCACGAGAGCCGCCTGCGTGGCCGCGGCGAAGTAGCGCTCCACGGCCTCGGTGTCGTAGCGAGAGTGCTCGGTGTCCTCGTCCAGGGGCACACTCCACGACACCTCCTGCGGGGTCGGGTTGATCTCCACCGGGCCGGCCACTGCCGCCACCGCCGCGACCAGCTGCCGCGTGACCTCGCCGACGGGCCGATCCGGCGTCAGGGGGACGCGCTGCGGAGCCTTGTAGGTGTGCTCGACGACGGCCTCGTGGGTGCGCAGATCGAGCGTGGCAACGATCGCGCCGGAGCCGTCGGGCGCCGCCAGTGGGAGCGTCTCCCATCCACGCGCGGTCAGTCGCAGGGCGGCGTGCTGCAGCTCGGGCTCCGGGGGAGCGAGCGCCACCGCCAGCTTGCCGAGCACCTGCGTGTGGGCGTGCAGGGTGTCGCAGGTCTCCTGCCATTCTCGGTAGTCGACGGCGGGCCAGCTGAAGGGCATCGAAGCCCAGGCTACCCGTCGGCGCAACCCGCGTCTCGCCGCCCTGGGGGCGCTCCTACTACAGTCACCGCGGTGATCGATCTGCATTGCCATGTGCTGCCGGGCATCGACGACGGGCCGCAGACGATCGAGGAGTCGCTGGCCATGGCCCGGGTGGCGGCCCGCGGGGGGACCAGGGTTCTGGTGGCCACACCCCACGTGAATCGCCGGTATGACAACCGATCCTCGCGGATCGCGCCGTTGGTGGACGATCTCAACCGGCGGATCGGGCGTGAGGGTCTGGAGCTCGAAGTTCGCCCCGGCGCTGAGGTGGCGCTGCTGAGTGTCGCCGGCCTGGATGCCGAGGAGCTGCTCGGGCTACGGCTCGGCAACGGGCCGTGGCTGCTCGTCGAGCCTCCGACGGCCCCGGTCGAGGACGACGTGCAGGGACTCCTCAGGGCGCTCTTGGAGCGGGGCCATAGTGTGCTGCTCGCCCACCCGGAGCGCTGTCCGGCGTTCCAGCGCGACCCGGGCGCGCTCGCAACATTGGTGGGCGAAGGGGTGCTCGCCTCGGTGACCGCGTCCTCCCTTCGCGGCCATTTCGGCGAGGAGGTGGCCCGCTTCGCGCTCGAGCTGCTGCGCTCGGAACTGATCCACAACGTCGCCTCGGATGCCCACCATCACGAGCTTCGGCCGCCCACGATGCTCGGCGAGCTCGACCGGGCCGGTATGGCGCCACTGGCGCAGTGGCTGACGACGAGCGTCCCCCGGGCGATCCTCGAAGGCGCGGAGATCCCGGAGCGTCCCCTCGTCAGGGCCGACCCCCAGACCCGCTCCGCCTGGGTCCGGCGGGAGCCCTCGATCAGGGCGCGGGGCGCCGGCTCTCGGCCAGCAGCTCCTCCAACGTCCTAGAGCTGAGCACCGAGCGCGGCTGGTCGGCGACGATGTCGCTGCCGGGGCGCGCGTCGTCGTCGCGGCGCTTGATCAGCAGCCACTGCGGCCGTCCGCCGGCGGCCGTCCGCTGAAGCGCGAATCCGCCGACGAGCTTCTCGCCGTGGAGCACGAATACGGCGTGTCCGCGCTCGAGCGCCTCGGGCCAGGCGACCCTGCCGCCCTGCTCATAGGGCCCCTGGTCCCACACGATCACCCCGCCGCTCCCGCGGGCGCCCTCGAAGTCGCCGGCGCTGATCTCGTGGTCCGGCGACCTCGACCGCCAATCGCTTGACGGCCGGGTCCATCGAGGGGCCCTTCGGCACCGCCCACGAGCGCATCACTCCGTCCACCTCCAGGCGCAGGTCGAAGTGGTGCGTGCTCGCGGAGTGCTCCTGCACGACGAACCGGCCCGCGCTGACGCCACGGATCGCGAACTGCTCGTGGCCCTCGGTCGCCACATCGGCGAGCTCGATTTCGTCCACGTGGGCTCCGGGTGGCCCCTCGGCCAGGAACTCCAGCAGCCGATCGATGGCATCGGCCCCTCCCTCGGCGTGCACGGCGACCTGCCCGTCGGGTTCGTTACGAACCCATCCCCGTAGGCCGAGGGCGAGAGCTCTGTGCCTCGTGGCCATACGGAAGCCCACCCCCTGGACCGAGCCCCGGATGGCGAGCCTCACCGCCCGTGTCGCTGCTCCCGTCAGGGCCTACCAGCCGACATTCCGTGAGGTCCTGTCTCGACCGCGTGCGGGGGAAGTTTGCAGGGTTTCTTGGCGAGCTTGCGGTTTCCTTCGCAGTGCAGGATTCTGTATCATCCGTGAAGGTCGACGCAAGGAACGCGGAGACACGGACAATGGATTGTCCGGCGGGGCTCGGATGCCCACGGAGCGAGTGTTTATCGCACCGCAGGACCTTGGCGCCGCACAACGCAACCAAGGGACTGGGAGCGCATGCGATGAACACCGGAGGAGGAAAGCGGCCCGTTCGCTCGGCGGCGCGTCCGGTGGACCAACGCGCGGCGGTCGAACAGGGGCGCCGACGGATAGCCGCCGACGTTGAGCCAGCCCGCGGCTTCGGCCTGCAGAGCATGAGGCGTCAGGCCCACGCGCTCGGCGGCCGCCTGAGGGTCAGGAGTGACCGGGGCGCCGGCACCACCGTGGAAGGGCTGCTGGCGTGAGCAGCCCACCCGCGAAAGAGCTGCCGACTGTCGTCACGGCCGACGATCACCCCGCCACCCGTCTGGGCGTAAAGATGGCGCTTGCACGCGGCGGCTTCCGCGTGGTGGCTGAAGCCGGCAATTGCGAGGAAGCGGTCGCGGCCGTATCTCGCGAGCGCCCGGACATATGCCTGCTCGACGTCTGCATGCCCGGAGGAGGAATCGAGGCGGCTCGCCGCATCAGCGCGTCGGGCGCCGGCACGGCGGTCGTGATGCTGACCGTTTCGCGGGACAGGGGCGATGTCCTCGGGGCCCTACGCGCAGGAGCGGTCGGCTACCTGCCCAAGGACACCCATCCGGATCGTCTGCCGGCTGCCCTACGTGGCGTCCTCAGCGGCGAGGCTGCGCTTCCGCGCGCCTTGATGGGTGTTGTGCTGCAGTCGTTGCGGGACGACAGAACGCTGCTCGCCGGGCCGGTGCGGGTCGGCGAGGTGACGCTGTCGGCGAGAGAGGCGGAGGTCCTCAGGTTGCTGCAGCCGGGGCGTACGACCGCCGAGGTCGGCGAGATGCTCTCGCTATCGCCGGTCACCGTTCGCCGTCACGTCTCCGCCGGGGTGGCAAAGCTGGGCGTCGCAGACCGGAGCGCTGCGATCCGCGCCGTCGAGACGGCCGCAGCCGCGTAGGGCGTCGACCGCCGGCGTGCGGGAGCTCACGCCCGGGTACTCACGCCAGTCCCCTGCGAACGGCGAGGACGGCGACTTCCACGCGGTTCTTCGCGCCGAGCTTCTTGAAGATGTTCGTCACATGCTGCTTGACCGTGTGTCGGCTGATCCCCAGCTCCCGCCCGATCGTGGCGTTGTCGGCCCCGTCGGCGATCAGAAGGACCACCTCTAGCTCGCGGGCGCTGAACGCCGGCTCGTCACCATCGGACCGCGCGCGGCGGTCTTTCGCGAGCGCTCGCGCGGACAGTGCGCGCAGCAGCGGGCGGGGAAGCACGGCGTGTCCGCCGGCCGCCTGGCGCAGGGCGCCTACCAGCTGCTCGGCCCCCGTGCCCTTGAGCAGGTAACCACAGGCGCCCGCAGCGAGCGCATCGAGCGCCTCGGCCTCATCGGCGGAGGTCGCGAGGATGACCACTGGAACGTCCGGACCGGCTGCCCCGATCAGCCGCACGGCCTCGACGCCGGACACCCCCGGCAGGTGCTGATCGATTACGAGTACGTCCGGCTCCAGCTCGCGCGTGAGCGCGAGCGCAGCGGCGCCGTCCGTCGCCTCGCCGACCACGATCATGCCGCCCTCCGTGAGCATCCCGCGCAGTCCGTCGCGGAAGAAGTGATGGCCGTCCGCGAGCACGACCCGGAGCTTGGCGGTGGACGACGCCACAGCTGGAACATAGGGCAGGGAGCGGGGGTACTCCCGTTGACCGGCACGCGGTGTCGGCCTTCTCGTCGCACCCGCTGTCGTCTTTTAGCCCGACGTTGAGGTCGAGCGTCCAAAGCCGCGTCGAGCGGGTCAAGCACACCCCCCAGCCCGTCGAGAGCAGGCCCATCAGCACTCGCCAGCGGCAGGGGGTCGCCCAATGGTCAAGCAGGTCGCGTGCAGCTTCGTTGCAGCAGCTGTTCTGGTTTTGCCGTTCCCGGTCGCGTCTGCCTTCGGCGCGCACGTCAATCGCCTTCCAAGGGCGCGTTTGACCCGCCATGCCCGCCATAACCACGAGGCGGCAAAGCGCAGCGCGCGACGCCAAACCCGCCGTAAGCCGGGGGCGTTCGTGCTCGCGGCGGGACCGCGGACCACGGACATCATGTCGGCGACGGTGCTGCTGGGCGAGAACTGGGTGGAGCCTCAGCACGACTCTCTGAACCCCGGCGAAGCCGAAGCGTTCGACCTGCGAGCGGCTGCGACCGGCGTCGCACGCCTGGCACATGTCTACCTGGGTGTGGCCAACGCGGCGAGCACCGTTGTCGTGGGCCTATACAGCAGCGCATACGGTCATCCCGGGGTGCTGCTGAGCACCGGCACGGCCTCCGCCTCGCCAGGGGGCACGTGGACGGCCGTGCCGCTGGCGCCGATCGAAGTCCTCGCCGGCAAGGTCTACTGGCTGGCGATCCTCGGCAAGAGGGGCACGCTGCGCTACCGCGACGGCGCAGGGGGTCAGTGCCCGAGTCAGACGAGTGCCCAGACCACCCTCGGGGCGCTGCCCGAATATTGGAAGACCGGGGTCCTCTACAGCGACTGCCCACCGTCGGCGTATGTGACGGTGGGGGCGAGCGCTCCTCCGGTGGAACCGATCGAACCGGTGGCACCCGCTCCTCCACTTGAACCGCCGTCACAGGAACCGCCTGCTCCGGCTGCTCCGGGGAGCGTCACGCTGCCGGGCATCTCCGGCACCGCCGCCGAAGGACAGGAACTGAGCGCCGCGACCGGCAGTTGGTCGGGCAGCCCGACCTCCTACGCCTACCAATGGCAGGACTGCAATGCCGCCGGCGAAGGTTGCTCGAGCATCGGCGCGGCGACGTCCGCGAGCTACCGGCTGGCCGCGGGTGACGTGGGGCACACGGTACGCGTCGTGGTGAGCGCATCCAACGCGGGCGGATCCACGTCGGCGAGCTCGGCGCCGACGGCGCTCGTAAGCGCTGCGCCGGCGGCGGAACTGCTGCTCGGCAGCTCCTCCCTTCAGTCCAACGGCGACAGCGCCTCGGCGGGATCCGCCGAAGCATTCCAGTTCACCGCGGGCGCGACCGGGACGGTCCACAGCTTCTCGCTGTACGTGAACTCCGGTACCACGGCGAAATCGATCCTCGTCGGGCTCTACAGCAACAACTCGGGGAGTCCCGGGACGTTGCTCACCGGCACGACGATCGCCTCGCCCACGTCTGGGACGTGGAACGCGGCGGGGGTCACGACGCCGGTGTCGGTGAAATCGGGGAGCGTCTACTGGCTTGCGGCGCTCGCGCCGGCAGGGACGCTGGCGATCAGAGACGTTGCCAGTGGCGGCGGGCCGACCCAGAGCAGCGCGTCGGGCTCGCTCGGGGCGCTGCCGTACTCGTGGTCGAGTGGTGAATCCTGGGCCAACTCGCCGGCCTCCTTCTACGCGTCCAGTGCAATCGTGAGCTCGCCACCGGCCACCCCGACGAACACCGCGCCGCCGTCGATCAGCGGCTCGCCCAAGGAAGGCCAGACGCTGACCGCGAGCGCCGGGACGTGGACCGGTAGCCCGACCGCATACACCTACCAGTGGCAGGACTGTCTCGCCTCCGGCGAAGGTTGCCTGGCGGTGAACGGCGCGACCGGGTCGAGCTACAAACTGACCTCAGGCGACGTCGGTGGCACGGTACGCGTCGTGGTGACCGCCAGCAACGCCGGCGGGTCGGGTGCGGCCGCCTCGGGGGCGACCGCGCCGGTCACCGCCAGACCGCCGGTCGCGAGCTTCACCTACAGTCCGACGTCACTCCTCGCGGGACAGCCGATCTCCTTGAACGGGTCGTCGTCCAGCTGCTTCGCGGCGCCGTGCACGTATGAATGGTCCGACGACGGATCCACGGTGCGCCCGCTACCGCCGCTCTGGCCGCTCGGGAGCGGACAGACGCTCTCCTACACGTTCTCGAGCGCGGGTACCAAGTACCTGCGCCTGGTGGTCACCGACGCCGAGGGCCAAACCTCGACGGTCGAGCAGAACGCCGTGGTCGAAGCCGAAACAGCTCCCCCGCCGGCGGCTCCGGTGAACTCCGCCGCGCCCACGATCAGTGGGAGCGCGGTGGAAGGCCAGTCGTTGTCCGCCGGGGCGGGGACGTGGTCGGGCAGCCCGACCTCCTACGCCTACCAGTGGGAGCAGTGCAACACGGCAGGCGAAGGCTGCTCGAGCATCGCCGGTGCGAGCGCCGCGAGCTACGTCCCCGGCGCAAGCGACGCCGGGCACACTCTGCGTGTGGTGGTGACGGCGACCAACGCGGGCGGCTCGACGCCGGCGACCAGCGCCCAGACGGCGGTGGTGGCAAAAGCGGGCAGCGAAGGCACCAAACCGGTCAGCCCGAACCTGACTGCCCGCAACTGCTTCGCGAACCCGGAAACGGAAGGCACATCGAAGATCGAAGCATGCGGCTACGCCGGGGAAAACAACACCGGGCCCGAACCGGGTACTTGCTGCACCGTGGAAACCGGTAACAAAACCCTCGGCTCGGGCACGAAACTCGAAGGCAAGGAAGTCCGCGGGAACATCACGATCGCCGGCAGCAACGTGACCCTCAAGAACGACAGGATCATCGGCAAAGCGGGTTGCACCAGCACGGAAAAGGGCTGGACGATCTGCGGCGGCGAACACCCGGCGGTCAAAATCGAAGCGGAAAATGCCACGATCGAACACGCCCTCGTGGAGGGCGAAGCGGCCAAGGGCGCCGGACTGGTCACCGAATGCATCGATAGCTACACACGCACGACGACCGTCCGCTACACCCACTGGACCAACTGCGACGGGGCGAAGTTCGACGGTGGCGGCACGATCGAAAAGGACTTCTGCGTCGACAACGCCGAATTCCTCTACGAAAAAGGGCAGCCCGAGCACTTCGAGTGCACGAACGACGACTGCAAACCGGGTCTCCTGATCGAGAAGGAAAACACGTTCTTCAACGTCCACGAACAGACGGCGGCGATCTTCACCCAGGGCACCACCGAATCCTGCACCGAACAGCGGATCGAAAAGAACTTCCTTGCCGGCGGGGGCTGGGTGTACTACGGCGAGAACTCCGGAAGCTTCACCGGTCTCGGCCCGGAATACCTCTTGAATAACCGCGTGGCTTTCGCCACCTGCGCCAACGGCAAAGAAAAGCAGACGAAATCCAGCGAAGGCGAATTCGTGGGAGAAGGCCATGTGGTCTGCCAGGAACAGTCGTCCTGGTCCGGGCACATGGTTCAGTGGACGCCGCAGACGCCGGGTGGAACGGGCTACTTCCCCCAGGGTGGAAGCTACAACGGTGTCTGCCTCGACCTCGTCAAAAACGCCCACGACGAAGGGAACTTCAGGGACAACAACGGGGGCGGCGTCTGCTAGGTTCCGCTGTCGAGCGATGATCTCGGCACGGTGTGAAAACGCGATAGTCGTCAACCCCGCGCCTGCCGCCTAGCGACACGGGTGCGGCCCCGTGGACGGCTGATCTGGCTCGTCGCGGCGTGCTGCGTGGGAGCCGCGGTGGCGCTTGTGATCGCGAACCGGTCGACGCACGGCGGCGTCAAGCACGTCACCAGGCCCACTCGCAGGGCAGGGCCGACGCACGAGGGCAGGCGAACCGCCGGGTGCTTCGCGGAGCCGAGGTCCGAAGGCACCTCCGCAATCGAAGCCTGCGGCTACCCGGGCGCCGCCAACACCGGGCCGGAAGCGCAAGTGCCACTCACCGAAGTGAGCGAGCCGGAAGGCACGACCGTGAGGTTGACCGGGTCGCAACGGCTGGAAGGCAAGCGACTCGTGGGCAGGAAGCTGAAGGTCGAAGTCGCGGACGGCTCGGACGGGGTGCAGGTCGTCAACGACGAAATCACCACCACCGGCAGCTGCAGCTATCTCTACAGGGAAGGATGTTCCTCCTCGGCACTGGATATCGACTCGGGCGCGAAGAACACGCTCGTTTCACACGTGCGCGTCGGCGGCAGCCAGGAAGCGGGCGAAAACGCGGTGGAGGAATGCCTCCGTAGCTACACCACCGAAGGGCTGCGCGTCGAGTCCAGCGCGTTCGTCCACTGCGATGGAGTGAAACTGGACGGCGGCGGTGTCTTCGAAGACAACTACTGCCCGGAGAACATCGAACTCTACGAAGAGCACGAGGAGTGCGTGTCCGATGACCAACTGACGGGCGTCCCGTACAGCGCACAGAAACTCGTCCTCAGGCACAACACCCTGTTCAATCCGCATTACCAGACCGCGGCCGTATTTCTCCAGGGTCGCTCGGAAAAGGTCGGCGAAGTGCGTATCGAGGACAACTTCCTCGCCGGCGGCGGGTGGGCCATCTATGCCGGGGAAGAAGAGCGCGGCGAAGTCGTGGGGCCGGTGGTGGTCCGTGGCAACCGCTTCGCGCGTGCCTGTCCGCGCCAGGACAGCCAGGTGGAGTCTCCGGGTGGGCATCACCTCTGCACCGGTCAACACGCGCTCCTCAACGCGGAGGTCGACGCACATACCACCGGCGGCTCCAAGCTCCTGACGGGGGTCACGCCGGTCGCCGGGAAGGGCGTGCTGTGGCCGGCCACCGAGGTCGTCGGCGAGCACCTTCCCCCGTGCCCGAGGCCGGGATTCGGTGAATGCGTGTTCGTGTCGAGACTGACCGGCGAATACAAGCGGGGCAACGTTGTGATCGAACTCTCGAGGCCGATCGAAGGCGCGGGCGCCGGGGAGGTGAGGCTGAGGGGGTACAACGGCGAGCTCTGGGAAGCCGATGGCGAGGGCTTCTATCCGCTGGGCGGAAGCTACGGCTGGCTGACGGACGCGCCCGCACGGCTCACCTGGTCGGGCAACTACTGGGACGACGACCTGGCGAGCGTGCCCGGGCCGAAGTGAGGGACACCCTCGGGCGAGCCGCAGGCCCCCGGTAGGCGTCGCCCGATCGCGCGCCCCCTGAACCACGCGACGAGGGTGGCTGCGAATCACGCAACGAGCGCTACTATGCAGCGCTCGTTGCAGGGGACGAGATTGCAACAAATGTTGCAGCAGCGGTGGAAGATGCTGCGCACAGCCTACGCAGGGGCTCTGATCGGTGTCATCGTCGCGGCGATGGTGTGCGCGCCGATCGTGCTCGCATCCCCACCGCAAGGCCGGCGCGCCGCGGCTGCAGGGGGTCCGGGCCAGTTCGGATCACCGTGCGTCAGACCGAAGCGACCCCGCCCGAAGTCGTTGCCATGCCCCAAGGCCGAGCACCTGCCCGTGATCAGCGGGACCCCGCAGGAGGGGCAGTGGCTGACGGCGTCGCGCGGCAAGTGGTCTGCGAGACCGAATTGGTTCACCTACCACTGGATGATCTGCAGCGCCACCGGCAGGTCGTGCGCGGACCTGCGTGGTGCCGTCGGACCACGCCGCGAGGTGGCCGCCGGCGACGTCGGACATACGCTGCGGGTGCTGGTGACAGCGGGCAACGCTGCCGGGTTCCGGAAAGTGATCTCTGCCGCCACGGCCACCGTCAGCGGGCGCGGCGTGCTCCTCGACGCCGCAACGGAACCCCGCGCCGTCGGGCCCGCGGCCGCGCCGGCGACACCGGAAGCCGCGTTGCCCGCGGATGAATCGGGTGAACCGCCGACGGCGAGCTTCATCTTCGCCCCGGCCGCGCCGGTCGTCGGGGAGCCTGTCATGTTCGACGGCACCGGATCGACCTGTCCGGAAGGCCCGTGCGTCTACGAATGGTCGGACGACGGGTCCGAAGAACAGCCGATCCCGCCGCTGTGGCCGCTGGGCGACGGGCCGACCCTGCTGGTCGCGTTTCCCGAACCGGGCGTCAAGTACATCCGCCTGACCGTCACAGACGCGGCAGGGCGCAGCGCCACGGTCGAGCACGACGTCACGGTCTCGCCGGAAGCGGTGGCCCGACCGGTGAACACGGTGCTTCCTGCGATCACCGGATCAGCGGTGGAAGGCCAGTCGTTGTCGGCGAGCACCGGCACCTGGACGGGCAGTCCGAGCTCATACGCCTACCAATGGCGCGTTTGCAACCAGGTCGGTGAATCGTGCTCGAACATCGCGGGAGCCACGAAATCCAGCTACAAACTGGTGGCGGACGAGGTGGGTGACACGGTGCGCGTGGTCGTGGCCGCCACCAACGCGGGCGGCTCGACGCAGGCGACGAGTGCGCAGACGGGGATCGTCGGCGCCGAACCGGTGGCGCCGCCGAAGAACACGGCGCTGCCCACGATCAGCGGGTCGGCCATCGAAGGCCAGTCGTTGTCTGCCGCCACGGGCTCGTGGACGGGGGGTCCCACCTCCTACGCCTACCAGTGGGAGGACTGCAATACCGCCGGTGAATCGTGTTCGAGCATCGCCAAAGCGACAAAATCGAGCTACAAGCTCCTGGCGGGCGATGTCGGGCACACCGTGCGGGTGGTGGTGACGGCGACGAACGCGGGCGGCTCGACGCCGGCGACCAGCGCGCGGACGGGGAGCGTGGCGACCGAACCCGTGGGAGCGCCCACCAACACCGCGCGGCCCTCGATCAGCGGCACGGCGAAGGAAGGCCAGTCGCTGTCGGCGAATGCCGGGACGTGGACGGGCAACCCCACCGCCTATGGCTACAAGTGGGAGGATTGCAACGCGGCCGGTGAAGCGTGCTCGACGATCGCGTCGGCCACGGCGTCGAGCTACAAAATCGCCGCGACGGACGTCGGGCACACGCTGAGGGTGATCGTCACGGCCACCAACGCCGGCGGCTCGACGCCGGCAACGTCGGCGCCGTCGAGCACGGTGGCGCCCCTGGCGCCATCGAACACGGGGCTGCCCGCGATCGGCGGGACGGCAACGGAAGGGCAGTCGCTGTCCGCAACCAACGGGACGTGGTCGGGCAGTCCCACCTCCTTTGCCTACCAGTGGGAGGATTGCAATACCGCCGGTGAATCGTGTTCGAGCATCGCGAAAGCGACGAAATCGAGCTACAAGCTCCTCGCGGGCGACGTGGGCCACACCGTGCGCGTGGTGGTGACCGCGACGAACGCGGGCGGCTCCACACCGGCGACGAGTGCGTCTACGGGCACCGTCGCTGCGGAACCGGTCACGCCGCCGGCGAACACGGCGCTCCCGACCATCGGCGGCTCGGCGAAGGAAGGCCAGTCGCTGTCCGCGAGCACGGGCACGTGGTCCGGCAGCCCGACGTCCTACGCCTACCAGTGGGAGGACTGCAGCACGGCCGGCGAATCGTGCGCCGAAATCGGGAGCGCGACGGCGTCCAGCTACCTGCTCGTCGCGAGCGACGTCGGGCACACGCTGCGTGTGGTGGTGACCGCTACCAACGCAGGCGGCTCCACGCCGGCGACGAGCGCCCAGACGGCGACCGTGACGAAAACCGAAGGGGGCGGGAACACGATCAACCCGAACCTCAGCGCCCGGAAATGCTTCCAGAACCCGGAAACCGAAGGCACGGCCAAGATCGAACAATGCGGTTACGCCGGGGAAGCCAACACGGGGCCCGAACCGGGAACCTGCTGCACGCTGGAAACCGGCAACAAGACCCTCGCCGCGGGGACGAAACTCGAAGGCAAGGAAGTCCGCGGGAACATCACGATCGGGGGCAACGGCGTCACGCTCAGGAACGACAGGATCATCGGCAAAGCGGGTTGCGCGGGCACCGAAAACGGCTGGACCCTCTGCGAAGGCAGTCACCCCGCGCTGACTGTGGGATCGAAGGAAGGCACCACCGTCGAACACTCCGTCATCGAGGGCGAATCGCGCAACGGGGCGGGCCTCGTGACCGAATGCATCGTCAGCTACACACGCACGACCACCATTCGCTACAGCCGTTGGACGAACTGCGACGGGGCGAAGTTCGACGGTGGCGGCACGATCGAAAAGAACTTCTGCGTCGACAACGCCGAATTCCTGTATCTGCACGGTCAGCCCGAGCACTACGAGTGCACGAACGACGACTGCAAACCGGGACTCCTGCTCGAGAAGGAAAACACGTTCTTCAACGTCCACGAACAGACCGCGGTGATCTTCACGCAGGGCACCACGGAAGCGTGTGCCGAACAGCGGATCGAAAGGAACTTCTTGGCCGGTGGGGGCTGGGTCTACTACGGTGAGAACTCGGGCGCCTTCACCGGTCTGGGACCGGAATACTTCACCGCCAACCGGGTCGCGTTGGCGACCTGTGCCAGCGGCAAAGAACGGGAGACGAAGTCCAGCGAAGGCGAATTCGTGGGCGAAGGACACGAGGTCTGCTCCGAACAGACACCCTGGTCCGGTCACATGGTGCAGTGGACGCCCCAGACGCCCGGCGGCACGGGTTACTTCCCCCAGGGCGGCAGCTACAACGGGATGTGCGTGGACCTCATCAAAGGCAGCCACTCCGAAGGGAACTTCGTCGACAGCAACGGCACCGAAGTGTGCTGAGGCGCCGTCGGGCGGCGCGCCCGCGGGTGCGACGGGCCGACTAACCGTGGACCGGCTGGAGCGCCTCGGCGGGCGAGCAGTCGGCCGGCGAGTGGTGCTCACGGGCAAGCGACGGCTCGATCGCCGTCGGTGGCGGTGTGCCGAAGGGAGGATCGGCGATGCCGGCCAATGTCAGCAGCGCCCGCCGCGAGGCTTCACGCCGGACGCCGGCGGTCGCGCTGTCCGCGCCCACGCCGGTGGCACGGATGAGATGACGTAGGCCGATCGCCGAGAGGTACAGGCCGCGGTGGGCAGCCCCGAAGTGCTTGTGCGCGTATTGCTTTCGCGAGAACGCGTCCTGGGCGACCATCCGCGGTCGCACGCCACCCTTGCCGGCGTGGTGCACGATCGTCATCTGGGGGAGGTGGCGTATCTCCCAGCCGTCGCGCTTCATCCGCAGACACAGATCGGGCTCCTCTGAGTAGATGAAGCAGCGCTCGTCGAGCATCCCGGCGCTGAGCATCGCCTCGCGGCGGGCGAGCATGAACGAGCCGGAGGTCCAATCGCAGGCGCGCTCCTGCTCGTAGGCATTCAGATCGAGGACGCGCTCCCCGGCCCAGGCCGGGTGAACCGGCCAGCGCTCCGAGAAGAACGCCTCGCAGAGCGCGCGGCCACCGTTGGGGAAGCGGCGGATCGTCGGCCACAGTGTGCCGTCGGCGGTGATCTGGCGCACGCCGACCAGGCCCACCTGCGGTCGCTCGTCGAGCATCTCGACAAGCTCGCCGAACGTCCCGTCGAGGACTTCCGTGTCCGGGTTGAGCAGCAGCACGTAGCGGGCATCGGTCTGTTCCAGGCCGCGGTTGTTCGCGTACGCGAAGCCGCGGTTCTGGGAGCTCACGACACGAGCCTCGGGAAAGTTGGACTCCACGAACTCGCGCGTGCCGTCGGTCGATTCGTTGTCCACCACGACCACGTCGAGGCTCGCACCTCCGGCCCGGGCGAAGGTCGTCGACAGGCACTGCTCGAGCCAGTGCGCCTCGTTCGTGGACACGACCACGATCCCGAGGTCGGCTACCGCGTCCGAGGTATGCAGCGACCGCGCGGCCATGAGATCCACGGTTCAGCGGGTCAGGCCGCGCGCTGCCAGTGCGCTCGTGGCAGCCTCGACGTGGTCATCGGCCTCTTGGTGTCCGAGCCACTCCAGCAGGTTGGCCATCCCGTCCTCGAGCGTGGTCTTGGCTTCGAAGCCCAGCAGCTCGCGGGCGCGCGTCGGGTCGGCGAAGCAGTGACGGATGTCACCGGCCCGATACTGGCCGTTGCGGATCGGTTCGATGTCTGCCTCCAAGCCGGCGGACAGGGCCTGTGCGATCTGCAGGACCGTGCTCGGGCGCCCCGTGCCGAGGTTGATCGGGTACCCGGGCGCCCGTTCGGACTCCAGCGCGAGCCCGATCGCCGACACGATGTCGCTGACGTGGGTGAAGTCGCGTGACTGCTGGCCGTCCTCGAAGATCATCGGCGCGCTCCCGTTGAGCAGCCTCGAGGCGAAGATCGCCGCGACCCCGGTGTAGGGGTTCGACAGCGCCTGTCCAGGCCCGTACACGTTGAAGTACCGCAGTGCAACCGTGGGAACGCCGTAGGCGGCGCCGGTGACGAGACACAGCTCCTCGTGGTCGCGCTTGGTGATCGCGTAGATCGACGTCGGTATCAGTGCCTTGCTCTCGCGGGTCCCGACCGGCACGAGCTCGGCTCCGCAGGTCGGGCAGCTGAGCTCCCATTGGCGGGCGAGCAGCTGCTCCTCGGCCCTGGGCGTGGGGGCCAGGCGCCCATGTGTACGGCACTCATATTCACCCTCGCCGTAGATCGACATCGACGATGCCACCACCAGGCGCGTCGGCAGCGGCCGCTGGGCCACCACCTCCTCCAGGAAGATCGCCGTCTGCATGCTGTTGCGCTCGGTGTAGCGGGCGATTTCGTACATCGACTGGCCGACTCCGACCGCGGCCGCGAGGTGGACCACGCGGTCGGCTCCGGCGAGCGCGCGCCGGGCGGCCTCGCGGTTGCCGACGTCGGCGACGATCAGCTCGACCGCGGAGGGGAGGTCGGGAGTGGCCCCGCCGTGCACCTGCTCCTCGAGCGAGTCGAGCACCACGACGTCGTCGCCGCGCCGCACGAGCTCGTGCACGAGGTGCGTCCCGATAAAGCCTGCTCCGCCGGTTACAAGTGTCTTCATTCGTTCCTCACTGGGCTTAGGTGGCCGTCATGCCCCGCTGTGATCTAACGAGCCGCCGAGCGGGGTTCTTGCGGAGCCCCCGCGGCGGCGTCCCAGGCGCGCGCTGAGCTCCTGACGGGTGCGGGCGCGCAACTCCCGATGCACGAACCTGCGGAACTCCGGGTCGTCCACCCGCGGGACCCGGGTCACGGCGGAGCGCAGGTAGCCGTACAGGAAGGCCACGCCGGACAGGCCCCGGGGCCGCGCGCGGGCCACCTTGCAGGCCCGCAGGGTCACCCACGGCAGGGTGAAATGGACGATGTAGGCGCACTGGCCGTGCCGGGCCCGTCCTCTCAGGGTGCCGTCCGCGCTCCCCCAGGGGCGGTGGTGGTGGGCGACGAGATCCGCGAACGCGCGCGTCCGATACCCCCTCATCCGTGCGTAGGTCTCATCGATCGTGTCCCACCCGAGCCGCTCCGGGATGCCGCCGATCGCTTCAAAGCAGGGCAGCGAATAGCACTTCAGGGTGCCCGGAACGTGGTGCTCCAAGGGGACCCTCACGACCTTCCAGCCCTCTCCCTCAGGGTCGGGGTCGGCGTACACGCCTCCCGCGAGCCCCAGCTCCGGGTCGCGCTCGAACTCGTCGAGCACCCGCTCGAAGTAGTCACTCGGGAGCTCGGTGTCGCCGTCGAGCTTGGCGATGTGCGTAAAGGACCGCCAGTCGACGCTGTCGAGCCCGACGTGGAACGTCCTCGACCTCGGCTGCGGTGGCCAGACGGTCCTTGACGGGACCCGTCGATCGGGGCGGGACGACGTCAGCGGCGTTGAGAACCTTCAGGAAGCCGATTCGCTCGGCCAGTCTCGCCAGGATCTCGGCGGTGGCGTCGGTGGAGTTGTCGTTCACGACGACCCACAGATCGGGCGGGCGCGTCTGAGCCGCCACGGCTTCGGCGACGAGCTCGATGTGAGCCTCCTCGTTGCGGACCGGCGAGATGAGCAGCAGGCGCTGGCTCACAGGGGCACCGCCACGGCACTCTCGGGTTCGCGGCAGGCGTCCTCGACGACCTCGCGGATGACCCGTTCCACGGTTTCGCCCGCTCCGAGCCAGGAGCTGCTCTGCACGCTGGCCGCCGCCCGCATGACCGCGGCCGAGCGCTCGGCGGGGGCCTGCTCGACGACCGCGGACAGTGCGTTGGCGAGGTCGAACGGCGTGGCCGGCGCGTACGCGACCTCGGGGTTGTCCAGGACGACGCGATTCTGCTCGCCGTCGTTGACGACCGGGATGCAGCCCGCCGCCAGCATCTCGAGGGGAACCAGCGAGATGTTGGTCGCCGACAGGGCGAGTCCGGCGATGCAGCGGTTGTACAGGGCGTTGAGCTCGTCGGGCGTGAGCAGGCCGTGGTCCTGGGCCGCGAACGGCAGCCGGCGAACCGACTCGCCGTACAGGTGGATGTCGACCTCGGGGTGGCGCTCGGCGAACAGGTCGAGCGCCGCCACGGCCAGCTCGAAGGCTCGGCGGGGCGTCGACGGGCGCGAGTACAGGCATACCCCTGTTCGCTCGCCGCTGTCCTGGAGGCGGTA
Organism: uncultured Solirubrobacteraceae bacterium; assembly: GCA_963758055.1. Taxonomy (GTDB): domain Bacteria; phylum Actinomycetota; class Thermoleophilia; order Solirubrobacterales; family Solirubrobacteraceae; genus Palsa-744. The sequence goes on along the minus strand of CAVWTU010000011.1, from coordinate 356,911 downwards.
GTGGTCCAGGTCGCAGCCGAAGTCGAAGTGATCGGCTGCCATTCCGTAGTCCTGCTCGAGTCGCTGGGCCAGCCAGCGACCGGGCGTCACGCCGTGGAAGCCGAAGCGGTAGGTGGCGTCGGCGAGGAGGGCCTCGCTGCCGGCGGCGTAGAACAGCGGCTCGAGGTCCTGCACGAAATAGAAGCGCACGCCCCGCGCCGGCGAGGCCAGTACCGGATAGGCGGTTTCCCAGGACGTCGCGAAGATCGCGTGGGCATCGTCGATGCCTTCGGCCGCGTCGCGGATCTCCGCCTGCAGCGAGGGCCACCAGGTGCGGAAGGTCCTACGGTGCTGCTCCAGCGACCATCCGTGGCGGTCGTGCAGGTAGACGGTGCACTCGTGGCCCGCCCGCTCGAGCGATGAGGCGATCCGGAACATGGTCGTGAAGCCGCCGGCTCCCTCGCCGGGGGGCACGCAGTTCCAGGCCACTTTCAGCGGTTCGCCCGGGCGCAGCGGAAGCGGGGGTGGAAGCTCGCCGCCGGAGGCGGCGATCTCGGCGGCCGCGACGAGATCGCTACGGGCGACCCGCAGGCGCTCGTTGCCGTACGGAGAGGCCCACCTCGAGGCACGGTCGAGCAGCCGCGACGCGACGCCGGAGCAGCCCTCGGCGCGGAACAGGCGACGCGTCTGGCGGACGCGCTCGACGGCGGTTGGACGGCTCATATTCGATCAGAGCAACGACGGTAGGTGGGCGCGCGCCGCGGCGTGGTTGCGGGTCCGAGATCCATGGTTGTGGGGAAAGAACGACCCGAGCGGGGCGCTACGTGCGCGCCCGTCGGGGCGGGCGCTATCGCCCACCCAGCGTCCGATAGCCCTCGAGCAGGGTGTCGCGCTGGGCCGGCCACAGCAGCTGCACGCCTCGCGCCCTGGCTCGGGCTGCGTGCTGCTCCCAGGCCTCCGCCGAGCCCAGCAGCTCGACGATCTCCTCCACGAAGCCCTGCGCGGAGTCCTCGGTCACGGTCACCACGGCGTCGCCGCCGGTCACCTTCGTCTCCCGCAGGGCGCTTGCCACGACCGGGAGTCCGACGGCCAGATACTCGAGGATCTTCACCATCGTCGAGCCGTGGTTGACCTCGGTCGGCGGGGCCGTGTCCAGACCGACGTGCGCAGAGGCGAGCAGCACCGGAACCTCCTCAAAGGTGACCCATCCAGTCATCGTCACGCGGTCGGCCAGGCCGAGATCGCGGGCGCGCTCTTCCACGGTCCCGCGCTCGGGCCCGTCGCCGATGATCAGAAGCTCGGCGTCGATTCCCCGCCGCAGTGACGAGCTGCTGAAGGATCTCGACCGTGCGCTCGACGCGATCCTGGACGCCGATCTCGCCAAGGAACACGAGCCTGGCACGGCCCGTCGGTGGGGAGGGGCGATGGTCGGCAAACCACACGGGCGGCCCGTTGCGGACGACGATCACCTGCCGCGCGACGGCTTCCACGAGCTCGCGCTGGGTGTCATTGGTGGTGATCGTCAGGTCGGCCGTGCCGGCCGATCGGTCTCGCATCCATGCCAGCAGCGAGCTCACGCGCGTGGCGCGGCCGAGCTTGGCCTCGAGCATGCCGGCGGCGTCGTCGTGGTGATCGAAGACCGTTGACCAGCCGCGCCGGCGGGCGAGCCACAGCAGGGGGAAGAACAGGTCCGGCGGGTTGCTCACGTGCAGGACGCCGCGGCGCCCGCGCGCCAGTCGGGCCAGCACCGCGGCCGTGAGCATGCACGCGGCCGCGAGGTACTCGACGGCGGTTCCCAGAAGCGTGCCGTTCCCGTCCGGGAGCGGGAAGCGCGTCACGCGGACGCCGCGGATCACCTCGCTGGCGAGCAGATCGGATTCGCGCGGCGCCAGGACTTCGACGGAGAGCCCGGACTCCACGAGGCTCTCGGCCTCCATGCGAACGCGCGCGTCCAGCGGATAGCCACAGTTCTCGAGCACCATCACGACGTCCGGGGCCGATCGATCGCGCCCGCCGGTGAGCAGATCAAGCATCGGCGTGCCCGAGTTCGATCGTGGATCCGGTCCAGCGCGCGAGGCCGTCGTCGCGCGGGGTGATCCCCTGCATGCGCCGGCGCCACCACTCGGCGACGTCACGTGGCAGTGCCACCCAGATCCCCTCGTGGCCCGCGATCGCCTCGAGCAGTTCGCGGTAGGCCTCGCCGATTCGCGGGCGCCCGAGGTATTCACGGTCCGGATGGGAGAGCACCTGGAAGAGGCCGTTGGAGGCCACCAGCGCGTCGAGCTGTTCCCGCCAGAGGGTCCCATCCCGATGTCCCAGCAGGTTGAAGAGCGTGTGGTCCTGTGGTGCGGTGTAGGGGAGCTCCACCACGTCACCGTGGAAGAAGGGCCACGGCAGTGCGGTCCCGCCCGGGATCGGCTCGAACGGATCCGAGTGGGGCATGGTGCAGTCGTAGGAGAACGGCAGCTCGGAGAGCCATGCCACCACCCGATGCGTCGCCGGGGAGCGGAAGCCGACGGCGCCGAGCCGCTCGGCGGCCTCTCGCAGCAGGGGCAGCTGCCGCTCGAACTCCTCGCGGGACGCGAACAACGAGCGGTCGTGTTTGATCGCGTGGGAGCCGATCTCATGCCCGCGGCTGCGCAGGCGGGCGAGCTGGTCGTCGTCGAGCGGGTACCAGTCGCTGACGATGTTGAAGGAGGAGCGGAAGCCGTGTCGCTCCTCCCATCCAGCCACGGTCGTCGCCCGCGCGAGCCCGTCCGCCGACTCCACGTCGTGGGTGAGCGTCACCGCCGCGGTCGCGCCGTCGGGCCACAGCCAGGGGAAGCGGACCGCGTCCACGCCGCGCTCCAGCAGTGCATCGGCAAGCGCGATCTGCACGAGCTCGGCGCCGGCGGGGTCATATGGCCAGGCCGGAAATGCGGGGTAACCCTGCCGGCGGATCAGCCGGCGGCGCATTCGCAGCTGTGCGGAGCGCGGGATGAAGCGCTTGATCCGGTAGAAGAGCTCGAGCGCGAACGGCGGCAGCCCACTCGTGTCCCCGTCGCCGCGCCAGCGTTCGAACGCCAGGCGCTCGTACCACGTGGCGGCATCGCGCGTGGCGACCTTGCCGGCACGCCGCTCGAGGGCCTCCCAGCGCTGCCCGCGCCAGTGTTCGATCCGCGTGCGGTCCACGTCCGTCAGCGCGCCGGCGTCCGGCTCTTCGAGCAACGGGCCGATGGTTGCGGCGAGAGCGCCGTCCCTGGGGCGAACCTCTTGCGCGACGGGAACCATCACGCCACGAACGGGTACGCAACCGAGCCGACCGCGCGGCCGGCGAATACGGGCGCGCGCTGGATCACCTTCGTCAACAGCGGCCCCGGCTCGAGCGTGTCCGGGAGCATCCTCGCGTCGGTGGCCGAGAAATAGGCGGGCTGCTCCTCACCGCCCCAGCGGGCCTTGAACTCGCGCAGCGATGTGTTCTGCAGATCGGTGACACCGAAGTCCATCGACCGCACGCCGCGTGACGCGAGGAGGTCGAACGCGGTCGCGAACATCAGGAAGTTCGTCCGCAGCCGGCGGCTGTCCGAGTCCGACGCCCCGTACTTGTAGACGGCGTGGTCGCCTCCGATCAGGAAGATGCCGTTGGCCGCCAGACGCCCGCCCACGTACACGCCGATCGTCATCGCCTCGTCCTGCTCGTGCAGCTCCCACATCCGACGCCAGTACCGGCGCGGCTGGGTGGGCGCGCCGAGCCTCCGGCGGGAGCGCGCGATCAGGGCGAGGCTGGGGCCGAGGAACTCGGCCCGGGAGGTGATCGGCCCCGCGGTCAGGCCCGCCTCGGCCCGGTGGGCGCGGTTGACGGACCGGCGGTGGTGTGAATCGGCGCCGCTGAGGACCCCTGCGGCTCCGTCTGAGAGGTCGATCACCTCCACGGTGCCGACCTGACGCGAGACCCATCCCTCCAGCGCGGCGTGGGTGCGTACGAGCACGGGCTCGCCGTCCGCGTGCTCGGCGACAGCAAGCAGCAGCCTGTCGCGGCAGCCCCTGTCGAGAGCCACCGGCTCCAGGGTGTCCGTGAACGGCAGCGAGGTCCATCCGTTTCGCCACGGCAGCTTGCTGCGGATCATCGGCAGGCCCGCCACGATCGTGCCACGGGGGCCGACGAGGGCCGCGATCCGGGCGTGGAGTCGGTAGGCGCCCGTCAGCGTGTCGAGCCAGACGGGGTGCTGGAGGGGCGAGGTCGCGTGCTCTGACGCGAACGCACGCCAATCGCCGTCGTCGGGCGAAAGTAAAGAGAGACTAAACAAAGCCGTGTCGGCATCAATCGGCGCGATCTGCCCCACATAGCGAAAACGCCGTCGCGACCCCCGGGCTTCCATCGCCGCGCCGGTGCGCGGGCGAGATCGTGCGGCTGCGCAAAAAAAGACCCGCCCACGACCGTTGCTTGGGATGAAGGGTCGGATGAAGAATCGCGCCAACCGGGTCCTCGCGTCTCGTCGTGAGCACCGCGTAGGGCTCCAGAGGCCCGCGAGCCTCATCCGCACAGCGACAGCCGACGTGAGCGGCAGGAAGGTCAGCCAATGGGGTTTGCCCTAGCACTACGTGAGCTATCCAAGCATCGCCGCCTGCTCGCGCTCGGAGGGGTCGTGGCTGTGCTCGTGGCAACGATGAGCGTGTATCGCCTCGACGGCTTCGGGCTCAAGTCCCGCTCGCTCCAGTACTCCGCAGCCAGCACCCAGGTGCTGGTGGATTCCGACTCCTCGGCTCTCGGCAACCTCACGGAGTCCTTCGAATCGCTCGCGACCCGTGCCGTGGTCTACGCGGACTTCATGACCAATCCGGCGATCCTGGAAAAAATCGGCCAGCAGGTCGGGCTCAAAGGTGGGCAGATCTACGCGGTCGGGCCCGTCACGGGAGCGACACGCGTCGAACAGGAGCCGACGGCTCTGAAGCGCAACATCGAGCTCACGGGTGAGACCAAGCCCTACCGGCTGAACTTCGAAAGCCAGAACAACCTGCCGACGATCACCATCAACGCGCAGGCTCCGACCACCAAGCAGGCCGTCGCGCTTGCGAACGCCTCGGCCCTGGCGATGCACCGCTACGTGGCCGAAGACGTCAGCGTCGGTGCGATCACACCCCCGTCGAGGGTCGTGATCCGCCAACTGGGCGCCGCCAACGGTGCGGTCGTCGACGGAGGCATCAAGAAGCAGCTGTTCGTGATCGTGTTCGTCCTTGTCTTCGCGCTTTGGTGTGTGCTGATGCTCGCCGTCCCGCGCGCTCTGGCAATGTGGCGCGAGAGCGCCGCGCTGGAGGTCGACGCCGACGCCGACGCCGCCAGTCCCGAGGCGGACCGCACGCCCGGCGACGCCGACGCCGCCAGTCCCGAGGCGGACCGCACGCCCGGCGACGCCGACGCCGCCAGTCCCGAGGCGGACCGGACGCCCGGCGACAACGGCACTTCGGGGGCTGAGCCCCCGGCCTTCCACATCGTCGACGACCACGTCGGTTTCGTCGACGATCCGCTGCCGCACGCCGGTGAGCTGGCTCTTCGCGCCCCGGAGGACGCCGAGGTCGCCTCCGCCGGCGCCCCGGTCAAGGTCAAGTAAGGGCGATGACCGAGGTGGCGGTTGCCGGCCGGCCCGGCGCACCATCGGAGAAGCTGCAACAGGCGACGATCGACGAGGCCACTCCGGCTCCGCGCGATGCCTTCCCACATACCAGGCGTCCGCTGCCGTGGGTGCTCGCAGGCTTCATGGCGATGGTGTTCTTCGTTCCGATCACCGCGACGGAACTGAAGCTCCATCTGCCGGTCGACTCCAGGATCGACCGCTTCGCGGTGATCGGCCTGGTCCTCGTGTGGATCTGGCTGGGCGGTGATCAACGCGCCTTCCTCGGCACGAGGCGCTCGAAGCTGTACGTCAGCGCGGCGGTCGTGTTCCTGGGTGTGGCGATCGCGAGCCTGCTCTTCGACGCGCCCCGGATCATCAACCTTGCGGACTTTCGGCTCGCCGAGAAGCGATTCGCCCTGCTCGGGTCGTTCCTGATCCTCGGATGGTTTGCGCTCACAGCGCTGCGTTTCGAGGACCTGCGTGGCTTCATCAGCTACCTGATCGGCCTTGCCCTGCTGATGTCGCTGGGGATGCTGATCGAGCGCCAGACGGGTTACAACATCTTCTACAACTGGGCGAACGCGTTGCTGAAACCGTTCGCGACGGTCGAACCGTCACCGACGGTGATCCACCCCGTGTTGGGGGCCGACGACAGTCGCGTGACCGTCGTCGGTCCAACCAACCAGGGGCTGGCCGCCACCACGATGCTCGTGATGATCATGCCGTTCGCGCTGCTTCGCGGCTTCGACGCGAGCACGCGCAGGACGCGGTGGTTCTATGCCGGCGCCTTCGGGCTGATGGCCATCGGTGCGCTGGCGACCGACCGCAAGACGGCACTGGTGGTCCCGTTCGTCGTGCTCCTGTACATAGCCTTCTACCGCCCGCGGGCGGTGCTGAAGGTCCTACCGATCGGACTCGTGCTCCTGGCCGGTGCGGTGCACTTTGCGGATCCGGGAGCCATCGGCACGGTGTTCGACGTCAATCAAGCCGTGAGCAGCAACTCGACGAGCCATCGTGTGGGTGACTTCACCGACGTCGCGCCTGACGTGCTGTCCCATCTGCTGATCGGCCGCGGCTTTGGCACGCTGAACCCGGACCAGCCCTCCCAGTTCCGGATCGACGACGACGAATTCATCGACGAGCTGTGGCAGGTCGGCGTCCTGGGACTGATCGCGTTCCTGGCGATGATCCTCACCCCTGTGTTCATCGCGGCCCGTGCGATCCGGACGCGCGGCCCGACGATCGCGTCCTTGGCGCTCACCACATCGGCGGGATGCGTCGCCTTCCTGGCCGCGTGTCCCCTGTTCGACGCGCTGTCCTTCGCCGAGGTGCCCTACGTCTTCTTCCTCGTGGCCGCGATGACCACGATCGCCGCGGCCGGTCCCGAGGGCAACGTCCTGTCCGCCCGTGAGACGGTACGGGCCCGGTTCCTGCGGCCGCTTCCACGCACCGACGTGGTCCCGCAGGTCACCCCCGGGTAACCGAGCCCCGAAGGGGGCGAAACCGGCCGCCAAAGCTTGAAGCGGCCCACCGACACTTGTGCCCGTGCCGGAGTCGCGAGCTGCCTATACGAGTAGCTTCCAGGCTATGCGTCGCGCGGGTCGTGTCTGGCTCGGACTTTGTCTCGCGATCCTCGCCACGGCCCCCTATGCGTGGGGGAGCGGCCATCCGACCCTGATTGCCGCGCTGGACGGCGAACCGGAATCCGAACAGCCGAGTCGCACCTTCAAACCGTACTACTCAGCAATCGCGGCGGCTGGGACTCTCCTCGTGTGGTCGGACTGGGAGCCAGGCGATCGCCGTTGGCACCTGATCGAGCGCCGCGCGGGACGAATCGCCGTGTTGCCAACGCCGACGAGCAGCCGGAGCATCGAACTCGCTCTCGGACCAGTGAGCGGGAGGCCGATGCTTGCTTACGTTGCTTGTTCTCCATCCTGTCGGCTGTTCGTCGCGAACGCAGACGGCTCTGGCCCCCGTGAAGTCCCAGGCACCCTCGGCGCCTCGCGGCCCACGATATGGGGCGACAACGTCGCGTGGCGCATGGGGACGACGCGGATTGTTACCAGCCGACTCGATGGCTCCGCTCGCCGGACGCTTGCAGGCGTTCCCCGCCGCAAGTGCTACCTGCGCGGGGGCACCATCGCGTGCAGCAGGCCCGAAAACGGGCGGGTCGAAACGCTGGCGCTCTACCGCCATCAGCTTGCATTCATCGACAGCTTCGAGCTCCCCTACGGCTACGAAGGCAATCAGGAGGTCCGCATCGACCGCCTGAACGGAGGCTCGCAACAGCTGGTCGCGATCCTGGGTATCGGGATCGGTCGAGAGGCCTACGCCGGGCCGTCCTGGTTCGGCGGAAACCTTTACTTTCAGTATCAGGGCGAAGGCGTGCGCACTGTTCTCTATCGCTTCGACCCTTCGAGCGGGACCTACGGGGGGAGTCCCTCGCGGGGGTACCTGAGCGGCCTCGCTATGGCCGGTGCAAACCGCGCCTATGAGGCCGAAGCGCCGGTGCCCGATTCCGCGGGAGAATGCCGACCCCCCTCGCAGTGCGGCATCTGGCTCAGCGCTCCACTGAAGTTCGAGCATGCTAAGCCGCGGATGACCGCCATCCCGTAGCCGCACACGATGGCTCGGTGACTCACAGGCGCTCGATCCGGTGGGCGGCCAGGGCCCCGATTCGGCTTGCGCTCGACCAGCCGCCGGGCGTCGGGCTCCGATGGCCGGCCGGCGCCGCGCTCAGCTGAGACGCGCCAGCGCCGTTTCGGCGAAGCGAGCGGCGATCGGGCAGGGACCGGTGATGTCGAGCACCCCGCCGCTGGCGAGCGGGACGTAGGTCATCGTCTGCCCGTATACGCCGCAGTACGCGGGGCGCCCCGCGATCGTGACCTGGGTGGGATGGCGCAGCCCCCGTTTCACTGCCGCAAGGTTGGTGGCCTGCACGCTGACGGTGATCTGCTGCCCCGTGTGCAGGGGACGGTAGATGCACGTCGGACCGAGTGGCGCCTCCACCGGAGAGGCGACGGGACCACCCACGATCTTCTGTGCCTCCGTCCGCGACACGAGTCTGCAGGGGTTGCTCGTGGCGGTCGCCGAGTGCCCGCCGGTGTCGGCGTGGCTGGGGTTGTCGTCGTTGATTTCGGCGCCTCCGGTTCCGTGGATCGGTTTCTTGACGACGTGTCCGGTCAGAACGGGGTCGTGACGGCGGTGGCCGGGCGCCTTGGCGGTGCTTGCGACCGTTGCGCTCTGGACGGTGTCAACCGTGGTCGCGGCGGCTGAGGCCGGCGCGGAGGAGGATCCACCGCACCCGCCGAGCAGCGGCGCCGCGGAGGCGAGCAGCACTATCGGGAGCAGGCTGCTCTTGCGCTTGGAGCGGGGGAGCCTCATGGTGCGAAGTCGAGGTCGACCCAGTAGTTGGTGGAGTTGAAGCTGTTGTTGGGGAACGCGCTGGTGCTGGTGTATGTGTAGACGCCGTTGGGGCTGGTGCTGTTCGCGAGCGCGGTCAGTGGGGGGTTGGGGAATGCCGAGGTGAAGCCCGAGGGGGTGTCGGAGTAGTGGCCTTTGGGCGCGAGGTACGCGGCGACGTAGGTCGTTTTCGCGTTGATCGCTACCGGTGTGGAGAAGTTGACCTGCTGCCAGCCGGAGGCCGTCTCGTTGGCGAATGTCGCGGAGGCCAGCAGCGTGCCGCCGGAGGTCCACAGGCTGCCGATGTGGGTGCCGGTGTTGGTGCTCGCCTTGTAGAACCTGATGCCGGTCACGCTACCCGCTGTTTCGGAGGTGAACTTCACGCCCAGCTCGACCGAGTTGCCGTCCCCGGAGTCGATCGTCGCGGGTGTCGCGTTACCGAAGATCGTCTCTTCTTCCGCGGGGGTCACCCCGGAGGAGGCGCCCGACTGAGGCCCTTCGCCGATTTCGTTGCTGGCGCTGACCTTGAACGTGTAGCTCGTGCCGTTGCTCAACCCGTTGATCGTGGTGCTCGTCGCGGGCGGGGTACCGGACACGGTCGTCGTGGTCTGCGGCGACCCGGAAATGTAGGGGGTGACCGTGTATTTCGTGATCGGGCTGCCACCGTTGCTCGACGGTGCGCTCCAGCTCACCGTCGCGGACCCGTTCCCGGGCACGGCCGATACTTCCGTGGGCGCCCCCGGCGCCGTCGCGGAGGTCGGGGTCACGGCATTGGACGGTTCAGAGGCCGCCCCGGACCCCGCGGAGTTCGACGCCGTCACCGTGAAGGTGTAGCTGCTACCCGCTTTCAGCCCCGTGAGCGTCGCGTTCGTCACCGGCGGGGTACCCGACACCGACGTCGTCGTCTGCGCAACCCCTTCCAGATACGGCGTGATCGTGTACTTCGTCGGCGCACCCCCACCCGCAGGCGCACTCCACGTCAAACTCGCCGAACCCGTCCCAGCCGTCCCCGACACACCAGAAACCTGCCCCGGAGCCGCCGTGGGCTGTGGTGCGAAGTCGAGGTCGACCCAGTAGTTGGTGGAGTTGAAGCTGTTGTTGGGGAACGCGCTGGTGCTGGTGTATGTGTAGACGCCGTTGGGGCTGGTGCTGTTCGCGAGCGCGGTCAGTGGGGGGTTGGGGAATGCCGAGGTGAAGCCCGAGGGGGTGTCGGAGTAGTGGCCTTTGGGCGCGAGGTACGCGGCGACGTAGGTCGTTTTCGCGTTGATCGCTACCGGTGTGGAGAAGTTGACCTGCTGCCAGCCGGAGGCCGTCTCGTTGGCGAATGTCGCGGAGGCCAGCAGCGTGCCGCCGGAGGTCCACAGGCTGCCGATGTGGGTGCCGGTGTTGGTGCTCGCCTTGTAGAACCTGATGCCGGTCACGCTACCCGCTGTTTCGGAGGTGAACTTCACGCCCAGCTCGACCGAGTTGCCGTCCCCGGAGTCGATCGTCGCGGGTGTCGCGTTACCGAAGATCGTCTCTTCTTCCGCGGGGGTCACCCCGGAGGAGGCGCCCGACTGAGGCCCTTCGCCGATTTCGTTGCTGGCGCTGACCTTGAACGTGTAGCTCGTGCCGTTGCTCAACCCGTTGATCGTGGTGCTCGTCGCGGGCGGGGTACCGGACACGGTCGTCGTGGTCTGCGGCGACCCGGAAATGTAGGGGGTGACCGTGTATTTCGTGATCGGGCTGCCACCGTTGCTCGACGGTGCGCTCCAGCTCACCGTCGCGGACCCGTTCCCGGGCACGGCCGATACTTCCGTGGGCGCCCCCGGCGCCGTCGCGGAGGTCGGGGTCACGGCATTGGACGGTTCAGAGGCCGCCCCGGACCCCGCGGAGTTCGACGCCGTCACCGTGAAGGTGTAGCTGCTACCCGCTTTCAGCCCCGTGAGCGTCGCGTTCGTCACCGGCGGGGTACCCGACACCGACGTCGTCGTCTGCGCAACCCCTTCCAGATACGGCGTGATCGTGTACTTCGTCGGCGCACCCCCACCCGCAGGCGCACTCCACGTCAAACTCGCCGAACCCGTCCCAGCCGTCCCCGACACACCAGAAACCTGCCCCGGAGCCGCCGTGGGCTGTGGTGCGAAGTCGAGGTCGACCCAGTAGTTGGTGGAGTTGAAGCTGTTGTTGGGGAACGCGCTGGTGCTGGTGTATGTGTAGACGCCGTTGGGGCTGGTGCTGTTCGCGAGCGCGGTCAGTGGGGGGTTGGGGAATGCCGAGGTGAAGCCCGAGGGGGTGTCGGAGTAGTGGCCTTTGGGCGCGAGGTACGCGGCGACGTAGGTCGTTTTCGCGTTGATCGCTACCGGTGTGGAGAAGTTGACCTGCTGCCAGCCGGAGGCCGTCTCGTTGGCGAATGTCGCGGAGGCCAGCAGCGTGCCGCCGGAGGTCCACAGGCTGCCGATGTGGGTGCCGGTGTTGGTGCTCGCCTTGTAGAACCTGATGCCGGTCACGCTACCCGCTGTTTCGGAGGTGAACTTCACGCCCAGCTCGACCGAGTTGCCGTCCCCGGAGTCGATCGTCGCGGGTGTCGCGTTACCGAAGATCGTCTCTTCTTCCGCGGGGGTCACCCCGGAGGAGGCGCCCGACTGAGGCCCTTCGCCGATTTCGTTGCTGGCGCTGACCTTGAACGTGTAGCTCGTGCCGTTGCTCAACCCGTTGATCGTGGTGCTCGTCGCGGGCGGGGTACCGGACACGGTCGTCGTGGTCTGCGGCGACCCGGAAATGTAGGGGGTGACCGTGTATTTCGTGATCGGGCTGCCACCGTTGCTCGACGGTGCGCTCCAGCTCACCGTCGCGGACCCGTTCCCGGGCACGGCCGATACTTCCGTGGGCGCCCCCGGCGCCGTCGCGGAGGTCGGGGTCACGGCATTGGACGGTTCAGAGGCCGCCCCGGACCCCGCGGAGTTCGACGCCGTCACCGTGAAGGTGTAGCTGCTACCCGCTTTCAGCCCCGTGAGCGTCGCGTTCGTCACCGGCGGGGTACCCGACACCGACGTCGTCGTCTGCGCAACCCCTTCCAGATACGGCGTGATCGTGTACTTCGTCGGCGCACCCCCACCCGCAGGCGCACTCCACGTCAAACTCGCCGAACCCGTCCCAGCCGTCCCCGACACACCAGAAACCTGCCCCGGAGCGACCGGTGTCGACCCGCCTTCCGGTTCGAAGGTCACGTCCACCCAGTAGTTGCTGCCTTCGTAGCTGCTCTGCGGGAAGACGCTGCTTTTGGAGTACGTGTAGAGGCCGTTCTCCGAGCTGTAGACCCCTCCGACGGGTTCGCCGTTCGCCGTGAGTGCATGCAGGGGCGGGCTGTTGAGCATGTTGCCGCCCTCGGCGGGCGGCGTGAAGAAGTAGTTGTTCGCGATCGCGTAGTGGCCCGCTCGGAGCGAAGTAGCCGGCGATGTAGGTCGTGTTCGGCGCTGATCGGGACGGGTTTCGCGAAGTTGACCTGCTGCCAGCCGGAGGCCGTTTCGCTGGTGAACGTGGCCTGCGCGAGCAGCGTCCCTGTGGACGTCCAGAGGCTGCCGATGTGGGTGCCCGTGTTGGCGGCGGCCTTGTAGAAGCGGATGCCGGTCACCGTGCCGGCCGCTTCGGAGGTGAACTTCACGCCGACCTCGATCGACGCCGCGTCTCCGGAGTCGGGCGTTGCGGGCGTGGCGGTCGAGCCCCAGATCGAGCATGGGCAGGAGACGTTCACGGACGTGGCGGTCCCGGATACGAGGGCGGTCTGCAGGTTGGCGCTGTCGTCGACGGCGCGCGACTCGATCGTCGTCGTGGGGTGCCGTGTTGGCGATCCAGGCGTAGGACCACGTCACGCTCGCGCTCGCGGCGCGTCGTAAGCGTGGCCGGGTGCCAGGTGGAGCCGCCGTCGGTTGAGACTTCGACGCCGGCCACGACGCCGCCGCCGGTGTCGGTCGCGGTGCCGGTGATCGTCACGGCGCTCCCGTCTGGCAGTCGATTCCGGGCTGTCGGCGAGGTGATCGTCGAGGTCGGCGGGGTCGTGTCGGTCGATTTTGTCGGCGGCCACGAGACCCGGGTTGAGCGTCCCGGGCTGGGCGCCCATGTCGGCCAGCAGGTTGACGGTCGCCTGCTCCATGTTGGGGTCGGGCGCGCCTTCGCTCGGCTCGGTCGAGGGCCTTCCCAGGCGTTGACGTTCGCCGAGACCCCACGACCACTGCACGGTGCCGGCGCCGAACACCAGCGCTCCGCTGGGGGCCTTGTAGAGCGTCAGGTGGTGGGTGGCCGGTGGCGTTCGTCGTCGATGGTGCTGCCGTAGTCGCTGAAGGCTTCTGGAGACCGCTGACCGTCGTCGAGGAGGCGTCGAACTCGCCGGCCGGGCGGAAGCCGTTGTCGAGATCCTCGTCCCACTCATAGCCGAGCGTGTCGGTCCCGGGCGCGAGCGTCAGTTCTTTGCCGGTGGTCAGTTTGGCGACGGCGGTGTTGCGCCAGAGGCGCAGCTTTGGAGTACTGGTAGGGCACGGTGATTTCCGAGGAGCCGGCGTTGACCAGGAAGAACTGGCCGGTCAGGGAGTTTTCCGGCTTGCCGCCGTCGGCGGGCGGGCTGAACCGCGGATCGCGCCAGGCGCCGGTCCAGGTCGGCGGATCTTCGCGGGTCGACCGGACCTGTTGAAGTGCGTCTCCTTGTAGGTGATCAGCGTGCGGTTGGGCGTGTTCGAGCCTTCGGTGCTCGGTGCCCAGCGCGTTTTCCAGAAGACCTCGTTGCCGCTGAAGAAGGCGAGGTTCACGCCCGCTGCGCGCGGCGGCTTCGACGCTCGCGCGCTGGCTGTCCGACCAGTACTCGTCGTGGCCGCTCGACATGAAGATCTTGTGGTTCTTCAGCAGCGCGCCGTTGCGTTGCGACTTCAGACTCGCTGGTGTAGCTGACGTTGTAGCCCTGCTCTTCCAGCCAGTACATCATCTGGTATTCGGCGTAGTAGAGGTAGGACTGCCCGTTGTCGGTGACGAGCGAGCCGTCGAACGGCCGGTTGTAGGAGACGGCGTATGCGGCCTTGTAGGCTTCGGGTTCCCCGGGCGGGCAGCTGACGGTGCAGGTGTAGAGGCTGTTGCCGCCGTAGTCGTTGTAGGCCTGCCAGGTGGCGTCGGAGGTCTGCAGCAGGATTTCGATTTGCTCGCGTCGTTTCTGACGACGAACGGGATCTGGCTCTCACCGCCGGTGTCGTTGCGCGACGAGCAGGGCGATGTAGACGCCCGACACCGCGTTGCTTGGAACAGTCCAGGATGCCGACACGCCCCAGTTGCCGCAGTCGATCAGGCCGGTGCGAGGCGTCGTCAGACAGGCGGGCTGGCTCTGGGGAAGCGTGGCCGTCGGTTTGATGTTCGAGGCGACCGTTCGTGCCCCGTCGCCGCCGTAGTAGCCGAGCCGCAGGATGTTGATGTGGTAGGCGGAGGCGGGCGTGTTGATCTTGAAGGACTCGGTCTGCCCGACGTTGACGCTCATCGACGTGGCGTAGCCCTGGATCGTCGGAGTCGCCGACTTTGTTGAGCTGCCAGCTGGTGGGTTTGACCCCGGGCAGGGCGTTCTCGCAGACGTTCGGGTTCGCGGCCGTGGCGCATTGTCTTCTTCAGCGCCGGCCGCCGACGAGCCGATGGTCCCGAGCGCCAGGACGGCGGGGACGTCAGGAGGATCAGCAGGGTCCGCCAGCCGGCCAGGCCTGCGCGGAGGGGCCGGTTGGGCCTGCGGCGCCTCACCACGCGCCCTTCGCGCTCAGAACGGCGGGGATGGTGCGGAGGATGATCCACAGGTTCAGCCACAGCGACCGGTTCTGGATGTACTCGATGTCCAGCGCCACCATCTCCTCGAGCGTCACGTCCGAGCGGCCGCTGACCTGCCACAGGCCGGTCACCCCGGGCTTGACGGCGAAACGCGCGAACCAGTGCGGCGGGTACTGCTCGACCTCGTAGGGGATCGGCGGTCGCGGGCCGACCAGTGACATCTCGCCGCGCAGCACGTTCCACAGCTGGGGCAGCTCGTCGAGGCTCGAGCGGCGCAGCAACCGTCCGCAGCGCGTCACGCGCGGGTCTTCGATCATCTTGAAGCGGGGACCCGGGGTCTCGGGAGTCTGCCCGTTGATCAGTCCCGTCACGAACTCGCGATGCTGGTCCTCGGTGGCCCCCTGCTCCATGGTCCGGAACTTGTGCACCGTGAAGGGCTTGATCTCGTATCCCAGGCGTCGCTGTCGAAACAGCGCCGGCCCGGCGGAATCGAGCTTGACGGCGAGCGCGATCAGGCCGAACAGCGGCGCCAGGACGACCAGCAGGATCCCCGATCCGGCGATGTCCAGAGCCCGGCAGCCGGCGTCGAGCAGACGGCCACCGCTGGTGGGCATCTCGGTCGAGGCGCCCTGGAGCCCGCCGACCTGCGCCGGGGGACGCTCATCGATTGCGTGGGTTGCCACAACGCAAACAACGCACCACGCGCGTGCAACTTTGTGGCCGAACAACTTAAAAGTTCGGCCTGTTTTTCGGGCCCTGGCGGCGGGCGCCTGGGCCGAGCGGGTCAGGCCGCCGCGATGGCCGGGGCGGTGCCCCGGGAGCGTTCGGCGCGCCACCAGGCAACGAGCCGGCGCAGCCCGTCTTCGAGGTCGACGTCGGCCTCGAAGCCCAGCAGCTCACGCGCCAGGTTCGTGTCGGCGAGTCGACGCGGCACCTTGTTGACGGCGCGCTCGGGCCCGTATTCGACGGACACGTCGGAGCCCATCACCTCGACCAGCAGCTGGGCGAGTTCCAGCAGGCTGGTCTCGACGCCGCTGGCGACGTTGAAGACGATGTCGGTCGAGTCGATACCGGCGGCGAGGAGGTTCGCGCGTGCGACGTCCTCGATGTAGACGAAGTCCATCGTCTGGGAGCCGTCGCCGAGGATCAGGGGCGAGTCCCCGGCTTCGATCCGCTCCATCCAGCGCACGAGCACCTCGGTGTAGACGCCGTGGATGTCCATACGCGGGCCATAGACGTTGAAGTAGCGCAGGGCCACGTAGTCGAGACCCTCCATCGCGTGGAAGCTCCGCAGCAGGCCCTCGTTGAAGGTCTTGGCCGCTCCGTAGAGGGTGTCGTTGGCATAGGGGTGGTGCAGCTCGGTGGTCGGGAACTCTTCGGCGAGGCCGTACACGGACGCCGAGGAGGCGGCCACGACCCTGCGCACTCCCTCCCGCAGCGCCGCCTCGATCACGTTGTAGGTGCCATCGACCATCACCTCGAGTGCGAGGCGGGGTTCCTGGGCGCACTGGGTGATCCGCAGCGCCGCCTGGTGGAACACGACGTCCATGCCGCGCGTGAGCTCGCGGACGAGCTCCGAGTCGCAGATGTCGCCCTCGATCAGTCGCACCGGCCCGTTGGCGAGCGCCCAGTCGAGATTCTCGCGACGACCCCGCACGAAGTTGTCCAGGACAACGACTTCCCGTGCGCCGGCACGCACGAGCTGATCTGCGATGTTCGAGCCGACTGCGCCTGCACCGCCGGTGATGAGGGCGCGTTCGCCGGCCAGCTTGGGGAGACCCATGGCCAGTCAACGGTCGCGGACCCCTCGATTTTTTGCGGTGGGCGAAGACGCCCAGACCGGGCCGGCCCGCACGCGGGCGCGAGAACAGTCGCCGATCCGGCGTTGGTTCGGCGACATGCCCTCCAACGCGGGACCATCGATATCGGCCGTGGTAGCCGCATACCAGGCCGAGGAATGGATCGCCGAGACCCTGGAGACGATTCTCGGCCAGACCCGGCCGCCCGATGAGGTGGTGGTGGTCGACGACGGCTCCACCGACGGCACGGCGCGAGAGCTCGAGCGGTTCGCGGGCAGGGTGCGCGTCGTCCGACAGCCGAACGGCGGCTGCCCGGCGGCGTTCAACACCGCCTTCAGGGAGGCTCGCGGCGACTTCGTGGCGATGTGCGGGGCGGACGACATCTGGGCGCCGCACAAGCTCGAGTGGCAGGCGCAGGCGATGCAGGCCCACCCCGAGGCGGACGTGCTGTTCGGTCACGCGGCGGTGGTCGGAAGGCTCCAGGGGGAGTACTCCCGGCCGCCGGGATCGGGCCTGCTCGACAACGACGTCCTCACAGCGGCGCTCTTCCGCGTCAACTGCGTATGCGCCCCGTCGGTCGTGATCCGCCGCTCGCTGTTCACGCGGCTCGGGCCGTTTGTCGAGGACTTCGGAGCCGACGACTACGAGTACTGGTTCCGCTGCCTGCGTGCCGGTGCACGCTTCTATTTCGACCCGCGGGTGCTGCTGCAGTGGCGCCAGCACGACAGCAACCTCTCCGCACAAGGTCCCTGGATGGACGCGTGCGCATACAAGGTGCTCAAGTGGTACGAGGCCGACGTCGCCGACCGCGCGGCCGTCTGCGACGGATATTCGACGGTCCTGTTCAGGATCGCCAGGCGGGCGGTCGACGAGGACCCCGAGGAGGCGCTACGGCGGTTCCGCGAGGCCCTCGGTTACGCGCGTGTCAACCGGCCCGTGAGCGCCGCGCGCGTGCTCGCCTGGCTCGCCGTCCTGAGCCTGCCCGCCGGTGTCCGTGAACGGACCGCAACCGCGGCGGTTGGGGTCAGCCGGGGAATCGACCGCGTGCTCGGGATCCGGCCGTTGCCGTCGTCATGAGGACACCGTCGATCAGCACGGTCCTCACCGTCTACAACGCCGACCGCTACATCGGCGAGGCGCTCGAGTCGATCCTGTCCCAGACCCGTCCCCCCGAGGAGGTGGT
Source organism: uncultured Solirubrobacteraceae bacterium (assembly GCA_963758055.1). Lineage (GTDB taxonomy): Bacteria > Actinomycetota > Thermoleophilia > Solirubrobacterales > Solirubrobacteraceae > Palsa-744. Next base: position 339,188 of record CAVWTU010000011.1, on the reverse strand, counting down.
CGTGGTCGACGACGGGTCGACCGACGGGACCCCCGAGGAGCTCGCCCGCTTCGGCGGCGAGATCCGCCTCATCAGGCAGGAGAACCGGGGACACGCTGCGGCGCTCAACCGCGGCATGAGCGCGGCCCGCGGCGACTATCTCGCCAAGTGCGACGCCGATGACATCTGGGAGCCCAGAAAGCTCGAGCGCCAGGCCGAGGCGCTGCGGGTACACCCCGAGATCGACATCGCCTTCGCCGCCGCCCGGGTGTTCGGCGCCCGTGACGGATACTGGCGGATGCCCGAGGTCCGCCGCCGGCAGGCCGGAGTCCTCGATTCGCGGCGGTTCGCCCGCACGATGTTTAGCGCGAACCCGGTCTGCCCGTCGTCCACGCTGATCCGCCGCCGGCTGCTCGAACGGCTCGGTCCGTTCCTCGAGCACCGCATCGTGGTCGAGGATTACGAGTACTGGATGCGCGCGCTGCATGCCGGTGCCGTGTTCTTCTACGACCCGGCGCTGCTGGTCAACCACCGGCGTCACGAGAGCAACGTCTCCGGCCACGCGCCTGCCCTTCAGCGCTCGGACCTCCTTGTGCGTGAGTGGTACGCCGAGCTCCCGGGTGCCCGCACGCTGGTGCGCAGGGTTCGCTCGCGCGACCTCTTCCACACCGCCCGGTACCTGGCCGAGGAAGACCGTCCCGAGGAGTCGCGCGCAGCGATGATGGGGGCGCTGCGCAGCTGGCCGACCGCCCGACCGCTGGCGTGGATGGTCGTGTTGTCGGTCCCCGAGCGCTACCAGCGAGCGGTCGCCGGTCGCCTGCTTTCGATCAAGCGCACGCTGATATCCGCGGCACCGAGATAGCGAGCGATCCGGTGCCCGGTGACGATCTCCGCGAGGCAGCTGCCCACGGCGTCCGTTGGTCGGCGATCTCGCGTCCGGCGGTCGAGATCATCCAGCTGGGCTCGATCGTCGTCCTGGCGCGCCTGCTCACCCCCGCCGACTTCGGCCGTTACGCGATCGCGCTGATCGTCCAGGAAGTGTCCTACCTGCTCGTAGCCGCCGGGCTCAGCAGTGCGCTGGTCCAACGCAAGACGGTGTCGCGAGAGCATCTGCAGACGGGGCTGGCGGTGAGCCTGATTGCGGGCCTGGTGCTCGGGGCCCTGACGCTCCTCGCGGCCAGGGTCGTCGTCGCACCGATCTTCGGCGCGCGAACGGCCGTGCTCGTCGCCCTGATGGCGCCGGTCTGCCTCCTCGCCGCCCTCAACACCGTGCCGGCCGCGACGCTCCAGCGGCGGATGGCGTTCCGGCGGCTGAGCGAGATCGAAGTCGTGAACACGTTCGTCCGGGCGGCGGTCTGCATCGGCCTGGCGCTGGCGGGCCTGGGAGGCGTCTCGCTCGTGCTCGGAATGCTGATCAGTGCATTTGTGGCCACTCTGATCGCCTGGCTCAGCGCGCCCCCGCCGATGCCCCGGCTGCACCTGCCCGCCGCCCGCGAGCTGATGGGCTTCGGGCTGCCCGTGTCGATCGCGTCACTCAGCTGGATCGGTTTCAGCAACGTCGATTACGCGATCATCGGCGCCCGCCTGGGAGCGTTGCAGACAGGCTTCTACTACCGCGCCTACACGGTGGCGGTCGAATATCAGACGAAGGTCGCCGTGGTGATGAGCCAGGTCGGCTTCCCGGTGCTGTCGCGGACCTCCGGACCGGAGGAACTGAGTCGTATGTACCGCCAGATGATCCGGATGTTGACGATCGTCCTATTCCCCCTGCTGGTGCTGCTCGCGATCGCCGCACCGGTGGTCGTCCCCTTCCTGTTCGGATCGCAGTGGAGCGAGGCGGTCGTGCCTGTGCAGATCCTGGCGCTCGGAGGCGCGACCACGATCCTGATCAACGCCGTCGGCACGGTGCTGATGGCCACAGGCCGCGCCCGTACGCTTCTCGGCTACGGGGTTGCGCACTTCGTCGTGTACGGACTGACGGTGCTCGTGGTCGTGCGCTGGGGGATCGTGGCGGTGGCGATCGCCGCGGCCGTCGTCCATTCTCTCTTCTCGGGCGTGGCCTATGTGCTGATGCTGCGAGAGACGACCGAGCATCCGTTGCGCCGCATGTGGGATGACGTCGCCCCGGCGACCGTGTCCTGCGTGGGCCTCGCCGCGGTCGCCGTTCCCGCCAGCATGGCCTTCACCGCCCTGCACCTTGCCCCGGTCCTGTGGCTCGCGGCGCTCGGGCTGGTGGCGGTCCCGCCATATCTGATCACCCTGCGCCTGTGCTTCCCGTCGACGTGGCGCTCCCAGCGTGGCGCGCTCGAGCGGATCCTGCCGTGGTCCAAGCGGCTGGGCCGGAAGAAACCCCGCCCGGTGGCGGCGGGTGCGAGCTCGTCGGCCTAGAAGGAGGGGGCGAGACCGTTGACGCGGATCGGGCTGCTCGCGCTCGCGGTGATCGTGATCTCGGCGTTCGGCCTGTCGAGCGCCGTGGACGGTGAGGGGGCTGCCACGGCTCGAGCCGACCCCGGCGTCCTGATGGGCGCGCCCCAGAAGGAACACTGGGAAGACGGCTCGGCGGAATGCAAGAACGGGTTCGAGGAATGCTCGGACGAAATATCCCAGGGCCAGTTCGTCGCGTGGCCGTTCGTGGCCGAACACACGGGGACCGTCGAAGCCATCTTCGCCGTGCTGGACGGATCCAACTACGGGACCAACACCGGATCAGAAGTCGGGATCTACGCCAACCGCACCTACCACTACGCGGAAATCGACTACGACGACGCGTTTGAAAACGAAAAAGGCGGCTGTGACTGCACCTGGACGCCGGACGAGTTCATGAAATACGAATCCGAAATCCCACCCGAAAACCCGGGCCGGCTGCTTGGCACCTCAGGGAAAGTGGCGGAGTCCGAGATCAAGACGGAACAGTTCACGGAGTTCAAACTCGAACACCCGGTGAAAGTCGTCAAGGGCGTCAGGTACTGGCTCGCCAACACGACGTTCCAAAACTACCCCCTGCTGCCCGGCGAACAGGGGCACGTCTACCAGAAATTCGTGCACGAACGCGAAAGCAGCACGGAAGGCCAGCCGTGGGGCGTGTACTCAAATGAACCGTCGGACTGGGAAGAAGTCGCTCGCCCGCTGAAGGAATTGCCCTCGCCCGAAACGACGAAAATCAACTGTGAGGAGTGCGATACCGAAGGCTGGCTGCAGGAGGAACCCAAAGGCGAGCACATGACGAACTCCAACCGCGAAGGCCAGGAAGAAGGGGGGCAGACGTTCAGCTACGCCTCCGGCAAAATCGAAGAAGGCCCGCAGGAAGAGGCGCCGGCTGTCAGCACGCAGGCGCCGAGCGCGGTCACGCAGACGGCCGCGACGTTCAACGGGACTGTCGATCCGAATGGGGCGGAAGTCACCGACTGCAGGTTCGAATACGGCCCCACGAGCGAGTACGGCTCGAGTGTCCCGTGCTCCCCCGCACCGGGCTCGGGGAAGAGCCCGGTCGCGGTGTCGGCGGAAGTCGCCGGTTTGAGCGCCGACAGCGGCTACCACTACCGGGTTGCGGCGAGCAACGCCGGTGGCCGTAGTGGTGGAGCCGACGAAGCGTTTGAGACGATGCCGCCGCCGACGGTCCCCGTGCTGCCCACGATGCTGAACGAGCAAGGTCCCGGCAGCCCACCGCCTGCGACAGGGGGCAACGCGACGCCGCCACCGTCGGACACCAAGCGGGCTCCGGTCCCCGACGCGCAGTTCGTGAGCCGGGCACTGACGGCCGGCTCCACCGGCCTGCTCGTGGCGAAGATCAGTTGTCCCGCCGATGAGACGACCTGCGCGGGCGCCGTCACCCTCAAGACGCTCACCGCGGTCCTCCTCAGCGCGGGCGCCCACTCGACCATGAAGCCCAAGGCCACGGTTCTGATGCTGGCGCGCGGCACCTTCACGATCGCCGGCGGGCAGACGGCGGCGATCGGGCTGCGCCTGTCTACGGCGGCGCGGACGCTGCTGGCGCGCGCCCATCTGCTCAGGGTTCGGGCAACGCTCGCCGCGCACGATCCGGCCGGAGCCACACACAGCTCCCTGACGCTGCTCACGATCAGCGCGGCCAAAGCGACGCACAGGCTCCGCTAGAGCCCGGCGCCGACCGCGGAAGGTTTGCGGGGCGCGCGCGTTGATTGTTACGTGTGGAGTGCGCGACCCGCTACATCCGGCTGCCGCAGCAGCCGCCCGGACCCTGCGAGCATGGAGGTTCACGAACGGCGCAGAGCGCCCAGAAGGGCTGGGCGGGGAGCGTGCCGTAGGTTGACCAGACGAACCGAGGACGCGGGTCGATGAGGCGCATTACGTTGCTTGGAGGACTCCTGACCGGCGTCGTCCTCCTGGCCGTGTTCGCGGCCAGCGCGGCGGCACGCATCAGCGACCCGACCGCCTCCGTGCGCCAGCTCAGTCGAGCTGCCGCCCGCCCCGCCGTGGAAGAAGGCCCCGGCGTCCTGATGGGAGCCCCCCAGAAGGAACACTGGGAAAACGGCTCGGCGGAATGCAAGAACGGGTTCAAGGAATGCTCGGATGAAATATCTCAGGGCCAGTTCGTCGCGTGGCCGTTCGTGGCCGAACACACCGGCACCGTCGAAGCGATCTTCGCGGTGCTCGACGGCACCGGCACGGACCAACACGGCGTCCGAACTGGGATCTTCGCCAACCGCACGTACAACTACGCGGAAATCAAGTTCAACGGCGAACTTCGACGAGCAGCGGCGAACTGCACTTGGACGCCGGCCGAAGTTCCAGGCCTACGAAGCGGAAATCCCGCCTGAAGACCCGGGCGGATGCTCGCCACCTCCGGCAAAGTGCCGAGAGCGCGATCAAGAAGGAAGGGTTGACCGAATTCAAGCTGGCGACGCCCGGTCAAAGTGTCGAAGGGCGTCAAGTACTGGCTCGCAACACCACCTTTCAGACACCCGTCGAACGCGGAAACGCCACATCTACCAGCAATTCATGCACGAACAGGATCGCTACCACCGAAGGCCACCCGTGGGGCAACTACTCCAACGAACCGACGAACTGGGCGAAGTGGCTCGTCCGCTGAAGGAACTGCCCTCGCCGGAAACGACGAAAATCAACTGCGAGAAGTGCAACACCGAAGGCTGGCTGCAGGAGGAACCCAAAGGCAATTCAAACTGGTCAACCCCAATCGCGAAGGCCAGGAAGAAGGCGGCCAGACCTACAGCTACGCGTACGGCAAAATCGAAGAAGGCGCCCCCGGCGAAGAACCGCCGACGGCGACCACGGGTACCGCCGCCGATGTCACGCAGACCACCGCCGAGCTGAGCGGGACCGTCGACCCGAACGGCGCAGCAGTCAGCAGCTGCAGGCTCGAATACGGCAAGACCGTCACCTACGGCTCCTCCGTTTCGTGCTCGCCGTCTCCGGGCTCGGGCACCAGCCCGGTGCCGGTCTCGGCGGAAGCCCTCGGTCTCGAAGCGAACACCGAATACCACTTCAGGATCTCGGCCACGAGCGCTCACGGCACCGGCTACGGAGGCGACCAGAGCTTCCACACCGAGTCGGCCCCGACGATCACGAGCCTCTCGGCCCGCAAAGGGCCAGCCGCCGGTGGAACGTCGATTACCATCACCGGCACCGGCCTCATGGGTGTCACGGGCGTCAGCTTCGGGTCCACCGCTGCGAGCGAATTCGAAGTCCAGTCGCCGACGTCGATGACGGTCGTGTCGCCTCCCGGCACGACCGGAGCCGTGGAGATCCGGGTGACCACGCCGACCGGCCAAAGCGGGCCCACCGTAAAGGATCTTTTCAGCTACGAACGGCCCACGGTGACGAGCGTGAGTCCCGGCCACGGGCCCACGACGGGCGGCACGGCCGTGACGGTCATCGGCAGCGGCTTCGGACTCGGAAGCCAGGCCACCCAGTTCCGGTTCGGGACCGGATCAGCCGTCTCGGTCGACTGCACCTCGACGACCGAATGCAAGCTGGACACGCCGGCGGCCAGGAGGGCGGGGACCGTATCCGTCCTCGCCAAGAGCCTCAAAAAAAGCAAGAAGACGCCGGCGGCGTCCTTCACCTACGAATAGCGCTCGCGCCCCTGCTCCTAGGTCCGCTATTGGTGTGCGGCGTGTACCGAGAGGTTGATGACTGTCTTGGCGCCTGATTGGTCAGTCACGACGAGTTGAGCCGTCCGGTGGCCAGCTGCCTTTGGCTTCACGTCAACAAGAACCTTGCAGTATCCGTTCGCGGGCAATGTCGCCCCCGTGCAGCCGTCCGCATTCAGGCTGAAGTCGGGAGCTTGTCGCCCCCGCATCGCGACTGACGAGATCCTGGCGCCCGCTTCGCCGGCGCTCACCGTGATCGGGACGTCCGCGCCACTCGTGTCGACTGTGGTGGGTGGCCATTCCACGTCAGCGGGCTGCACGAGCTCTGGGGCGTTGGTCGACGGCTCGCCGACCCGCACCTCGCCGAAGCTGACAGCTCCCCGGGGCCCATCGCAGTGCTGTTCGTAAAGTGCCCAGAAGCGTTCCACGCCGCCGCCGGAGCCAAGCTTGATGTCCTTGACAATAAAGCGGCCGAAGTCTTCGCTGCAGCCAGATCCGTCGCCGGAGACGCTGAGGAAGGGATGGTGCTTTTTCCCGAAGAAGCCTTCGGCATCTCTGTATTCGCGGGCCCTCAGCGAACCGCCCCCGGGCGCCGCGAATTCGAAATCGAACCTGTTGCCGCCGTATTCCGCTTCGACGTGTACATAGCCTCGTTCTCCCGTGGCTGTGACGTCATCGGGCGCGTTGAACAGCCAGTCTTCCCCGTGCCCGATGAATTCGCCGTCGCTGACGAGCGTTGCCGAGTTGGCGCCTATGGGTGGTGGCGGCGGAGGTTCGGTGTCCACGCTTAGCGGAACAGTGGTCGCGGCCCCCGATTCGTCGGTGACGACCAGTTGGGCTTCTCGGCGCCCGAGGGTGATTGGTGTGACGTTCACGGCGATTTCGCAGCGTGAGTCAGCCGCCAGGTTGGCACCCGTGCATCCGTCGTGAGTCACACCGAAGTCGGCCGGATCCTTTCCGTCTACGGCCACTGAGGCGATTTTCGCTCCCGAGGTGCCACCACCGATGGTGACGGGCACCGCCGTGCCCGTCACGCCGACTTCGGTCTGCGGCCACTCGATGGCCGCCGGCTGCACGACGTAGGGTGTTTCGACCGGCGGCTCACCGACGCGCACCTCTCCGAATAGTGCCGCGCTTTCGGGTCGCTCGCAGTGCTGCTCGTATAGCGCCCAGAAGCGTTCTACCGTTCCCGAGGCATTGAATGCGATGTCCTTGATGACGAAGCGCCCGAAATCCTGGTTGCAGCCCTCGCCGTCGCCGGAGACGTCGAGTCCGGGGGAGCCCTTCGCCTCAAACGGGTAGCGTTCCGCTCGTAGGTATTCCCCGACTTCCAGTTGCTTGCCGGCTGGAGCCGCGAAGTCGAAGGAGAACCGGCCGTTGCTGTATTCGGCGTTGACTTCGACGTGGTGCTTTTCGCCGCGCATCGTCACGGCTTCGGGAGCGTCGAACAGCTCGTCTACGCCACCGCCGACAAACGCGCCCGGTTCGCTTACGAGCGTCGCCGAGTTAGCTGTCATAGGTGGTTCGGGCAGCGGTTCGGTGTCCACAGCCAATGCGACGGTGGTGCTTTCGCCCGACACGTCGGTGAGCACAAGTTGCGCCACCCGTTCCCCGGGATCTTTCGGCGTGGCGGCGACCATGAGTTGACAGCTGGCGCCCGGGGCCAGTGCGGCCCCCATGCAGCCGTCGCTCCTTACGCGGAAGTCTTCGGCGTCTTCGCCCTCGAGCGTCGCTGAGGCGACCTGCGCTGCGGATTCTCCGGCGGTCACCGTGACGGGTACGTTTACGCTGGCTCCGCCGACCAGCGTGCGCGGCCAGTCGACGGCTGCGGGCGCCACCGTCTCCGGCGCTGTGCTTAGGGGCTCGTCTACTCGCAACTCGCCGAAGAGGGCAGGGGCCTCGGGCGTTCCGCAATGCTCCTCGTAGAGAAGCCAGAGACGTTCCACGTTACCGGACGCGTCGAAAGAGATGTCCTTGATGATGAAGCGCCCGAAATCATCGCCGCAACCGACATCGTTATGGGAGAGATGTACGCCCGGGAGGGTCTTCACCTCAAACGGATACCCTTCCGCACGAGCATATTCTCCGACTTCCAGTTGCTTACCGGCCGGAGGGGCGAAGTCAAATCCGAAACGTTCGCCTTCATATTCTGCTTCGACTTCCACGTGGTGTGCGCCACCCCTCACCACTACTGCGCCTGGCGTGTCAAACAGCCAGTTGTGTCCACCCGCGATGGTTTCCCCCGGTTCGCTTACGACGGTTGCCGAGTCGCCCGCCACAAGCGCCTCGGGGGAAGCGTTTGCGGACTGTGTCAGCGGCGTACCAACGACGCTGATGAGGGTGATCCCGACGGCCAGGAAAGGCATGCGAGCTGGCGCCGCGAGCAGGATGGCGGCAGCGCTACGTCGCACAATGTTGACCACCGCGTTGACCAACGACACTGTTGCGCCCATCCCCAAATCTGCCCCTTGCTCGGCTAGAACGCCGAGTGCAGATCGACATCATACAGGGCGGGTTGTCGGCTCCGGGGGTCGCCCGGTGTTACTGCAGGGCAATGGCGGCGACCGGGCCCGGCGGCTGCGGTTAGCGCGCTTGTGACGCGTGCTGAAATGCTAGGCCGCGCGGGCCATCAGGTGCGAGGCGAGCGCGTCGATCACGCGGTCCTGCTCGGTCTCGAGCAGGTCGGGGAACAGAGGCAGCATCATGGTGTGCTCACTGGCCGCCTCAGTGTGTGGAAGCTCGGGGTGCTCGCCGGCGTAGGCGCCCTCGCGGTGGATCGCCATCACTCCTCGGCGAGTGGCGATGCCGTCGGCCAGCAGCAGTCGCATCAGCTCGGTGCGTCCGACCGGGGAGCCGGGGCCGACCCGCACGCAATAGGACTGCCACGTCCGTGACGCGAACGGCGGGTCGTACGGCGCCTGGATGTGGGGCAGCTGCGCCAGCGCCCGGTCGTAGCGGCGGGCGAGCGCCGTGCGGCGCTCGAGGATGTGGTCGAGAGCGCCGAGCTGGCACACGCCGAGTGCGGCCTGCATGTCGGTCATGCGCAGGTTCCAGGCGCGCTCCGGGTAGGACTCGACGACCACGTCGCGAGAGCTGTGGCGGGCGAGATCGGAGGCGTCCATGCCGTGGGCCCGCAGGCGCCGCAGGCGGGCCGCGACCGCGGGATCGTCGACCGCGATCATGCCGCCCTCGCCGGTGGTGATCACCTTGCGGGGGTGCAGCGAGAAGCACGCCAGCGTCCCGAGCGAGCCGATCGGGCGGCCCTTGTAGCTCGCACCGATCGCACAGGCCGCGTCCTCGACGACAACGAGGCCGTGGCGGTCGGCCACCGCGAAGAAGGCATCCATATCGGCCGGCAGGCCGAGCTGGTGGACCGGCATGATCGCCTTTGTGCGTGCGCGTGATCGCCCGCTCTGCAGCCTCGGGGTCGAGGTTGTAGGTGAGCGGGTCGATGTCGGCGAACACCGGCGTGGCCCCGCAATGCCAGACCGCGTTCGCGGTCGCGATGAACGACAGCGAGGGCACGATCACCTCGTCGCCGGGGCCGACCCCGCTGACATGGAGGGCGAGCGCGAGCGCGGTCGTGCAGTTGGTCGTCGCGACGGCGTCGGACGATCCGACCCGCGCGGCGAACTGGTGCTCGAACTCGAGCACTTTTGGACCCTGGGAGATCCAGCCGGAGGCGATCACCTCGGCCACCGCCTCCTGCTCGGTGCCGGCGAGGTAGGGGCGGGTAATCGGGATCTGGGTCATCCGAGCATCCTCAGGCGCTCGACGCGAGCCGGCCCCGAGAGCTCGCGCAGCACCCTCGCCGGGTTGCCGGCGGCGACCACGCCTTCGGGAATCGGGCCGCACACCACGCTGCCCGCTCCGATCACCGAGCCGCGCCCGATGCGGACCCCCTTGAGGATCAGCACGCGGTCCCCGACGAACACGTCCTCCTCGAGCTCCACCTCAGCCATCCGTGGGCGCCCGCCACGGCGGTGGGCGACGGATAGCTCGTGGAAGTCGCTGTCATAGATCGTCACCTCCGAGCCGAGCAGGCCACGGGCCGCGATGTGTATCCCGGGGCCCTCGCTCTTGATGAAGGCGTTGTTGCTGATCTGCACGCCGTCGCCGAGCGCGATCACGGCATCCGGGGCGGCCGCCTCGAGGTGGGAGTATCCGGTGTGGAAGGACTTCGCCCTCGGCCAGCCGAGCTCCACTTCGGTGCCGAAGTCGATCGCGCCGGGCCCGAGCAGCAGCACGGGCTGGTGGCGGGTCGGCGAGCCGCCGACCCGTGGGCAGTCCGAGAGCAGGCGGTACTTGAGCACCCGCGGCCGCTGAGCCAGCGTGGCGATCCTCGCCCTCGCGCTCAGCACAGCGCCACCTCGTCGCCGTCGCCGACGTGCAGACGCAGCGCCCGTGGCACCGAGAAGTCGCGGAAGATCCTCGCCCTGCTTCCCACCACGCTGGCCACAAGTCGCCCACCCACGTGCATCACGCTGGCGTCGGCGTTCACGATCGAGCGCTCCAGCTCGGCCCCCTCGATCCGCACCCGCTCCGCGATCGCTGTCTGCGGGCCGATGTAGGAGTCGCTGATGACGGCTTCGGCGCCGATGATCACCGGGCCGACGATCACGCTCGATTTCACCACGGCGGTGGGGTGGATCCAGGTGTGTCCCTCGAAGTGGTTGCCGTCATAGCTGCCGGCCGTCGATTCGGAGTCCAGGGCTTCCAGCGCCGTGCGATTGAGCTCCAGCAGGTCACGCAGGTCGCCGTCGAAGTGACGCCAGCGGCGCGCCGTACGGACTTGGGTGTGGCCGCCGTTGGCGGTGAGCTGCTCGGCCATCAGGGTCAGGTCTGCGACCTCCGACGGTTCGACGTCGGTGGGCAGCCCCCGCAGCGCTCCCGGACCGGCCATGCAGACGCCGACGACGCCGAGGCCCGTCAGCGGCGAGGTCCCGAGGCCGTTGGCTTCGCCCGGCGCCGGGACGAGCGCCAGTCGGGGGCTCTCGTGTATGGGCGACTGGACGAGCATCAGCGCCTCGGGCGACTCCTCGAGCAGCAGCTCCACGAACGGCGTCAGCGGTTCGCCCAGCAGTCCATCGGCGCGGTGCAGGATGGACGGCGAGTCGCCGACCCACTCGGCGAGCTCTGCCCGGTCCGCGCCGTGCAGGGAGTCGTATGCCAGATGCTCGAGCGACAGGCCGGCGGGCGCTTCGCGCTCCAGGCAGGCGCGGATCTCCTCCGTCGCGGACCCCGGCGCCAGCACGGCGACCTCGACGACGCCGCTGTCGGCGAGCGCGCCCAGCACGTGGCCGATGATGGGACGGTTCGCAACCCGCTGCAGGCAGCTCTGCGCGCGTGTCGCCGAGCCACGGCCCGGTCGGGCCGAGCGCGGTGGGAACGGCGATGACGCCCTTTGTGAGCACGTCGAGTAAACGTCCTGGGCGGCCCGCTACTCGCGCGCTCGCCGCCGGAAAGGTCAGCAGCTCGCGCGGAGGCCGCTCAGGCGACCGCGGGCTCGACCCAGGGTGCGAACTCGAGCGGGACGCCGTTCTCGCGCATCGAGGCCTGGGCCATCTCGACCGCGGCGACGATGTCAAGCCCCAGTGCCACGTTGGAGCGCGGCTCCTCGCCGGTGCGGATCGAGTTGGCGAAGTCCCGGAGCTCGAGCGCGAGCGGCTCCTGCGGTTCGACGCGCGGGATCACGACGTCGCCCGTGCGGTAGATCAGCTGGTGCTCGCCGAAGTTGGAGGTCGGGCCGATGGTCCATCCCGCGGTCATACACGCGCACCGGCTCATCGGAGGCGGTGTCGTCGTACTGGACCATGCGCTTGCGACCCACGACGATCATCTGACGGACCTTGCGCGGCGCCAGCCACGAGAGCTGCACGGTGGCCGTAGATCCCGCCGGCGAAGGTGAGCGTCAGGAAGGCCGTCTCGGGGACGCTCTGGTGGTACACGCAGCGAACCCGACGCGGCGACTTCGATGATCGGCTGCTCCAGCCAGTACAGGAGGATCGAGAGGTCGTGGGGGGCGAGGTCGCATACGACGCCGTCGCGCTGGTACTTGCCGAGGTTCATGCGCGAAGAGGTGACGAAGTGGATGTCTCCGATCGACGCCGTCGCGGATCAGGTCGCGCACCGTGTTGACGGCGGGGCTGTAGATGAACGTGTGGCCGGGCATCAGCACGAGTCCGCGACTCGTATGCCAGCGCGCGAGCTCGCGGCCGTCGGACAGGCGCGTCGCGAGCGGCTTCTCGACCAGCACGTGCTTGCCCGCTTCCAGCGCCCGCTTCGCCAGTGGGTAGTGCGTTTCCGGCGGCGTCGCGATCACGACGGCCTCGATCGAGGAGTCCTCCAGCATCTGCTCGTAGTCGCGGTACGTCTTCACGTCGGGGTGGCGACGAGCGAGCGAGCGCAGCGGCTCGGGGTCGCGGTCGCACAGCCCGCGTAGGTCGAAGTCGTTGACTTCGGCAAGGTTGCGGGCCAGGTTCGGCCCCCAGTAGCCGCAGCCGACGACCGCCGCCCCGATCGGGGCGGACCGGGGTGCAAGTGTGCGTACCCGACGCAGGTCTGTGTGCGCCCAACCGTTCTGCATCACTTACCCCCGGTCTTTCTCGCGGCCCTGTGCCGGCGGCGGGATGACGTCCCCGTCCGCTGCGGCCTGAGGGCCGGCAGTGACCTTCTCGAGCTTGTCGGCAAATCGCCCATCCGCCCCATCAACGGCCGAGGCGCTCTGGTCTTGCGTAAAGCCGAGAACCGCATCGCTCACCCGCTGAAGCTCGGCGTCGCTCATGCCCGGGAACAGCGGCAGCGAGCAGATCTGCCCGGCCAGCCGCTCGCACACCGGGCAGGCGCCCTGCCGCGAGCCCCAGCGGCGCGTATGCGTCGGTCAGGTGGATCGGCTCGGGGTAGTGGACCGCCGAGGCCACGTCACATCGGTTGAGGTGCTCCCGCAGCGCGTCGCGTTCGCTCGCTGCGGACGACGAACAGGTGGTAGACGTGGTCGGCGCCGACGAACGGGAGCGCGGTCGGGCTCGATGCCCGGCTGCTTCCGTCCGCAGCGGGCGCCAGCGCCTTGCGCAGCGCCTGGCCCAGCCGCCGGCGGTCCTCGTTCCAGCCGTCCAGGCGGCGTGAGCTTGCTTCCGCAGCACGGCCGCCTGCAGCGCGTCCAGCCGCGCGGTGTCGCCGACCATGCGGTGGTGGTAGCGCGGCTTGCTCGCCGTGGGCAGCGCAGCAGACGCACCCGCTCGGCCAGCTTCGGGCTCGGAGGTGACGACCGCTCCCGCCGTCACCCCAGGCGCCGAGGTTCTTGGTCGGGTAGAAGCTGAAGCAGCCCATCACCCCGAGGCTTGCCGACCCGCTTGCCGCGGTAGAGGGCTCCGTGCGCCTGACAGGCGTCCTCGACCACGTGTGCTCCGGCCTCGCGGGCGAGCTCGAGGATCGGGTCCATATCGACGGTCGCGCCGAACAGGTGCACCGGGATCACGCAGCGCACCCTCGGACCGAGGTTGCGTTCGACGATCTCGGCCGTGAGCAGGTGGGAGTCGGGGTCCACGTCCACCAGCCGCGGCGTGGCGCCCGACGGCGCTGACCGCCTCGGCGGTGGCGATGAACGAGTTGGTCGGCACGATCACCTCGTCGCCGGGACCGATCTCGAGTGCGCGCAGCGCCAGCGCCAGCGCCTCGGTGCCGGAGGAGACGCCGACGGCGAAGCTCGGTCTCGCAGTAGGCGGCGAACTCCCGCTCGAATGCCGTCGACGGGCTCGCCGAGCGTGAATGCGCCCCGCTCGGCGACGCCGCGGACCGAGCGCGAGCAGCTCCTCGAGCAGTGCCGGGTCGGCGAAGTCCAGACGGGTGAAGCGGGACGGGAGCCGTGTCTCGGAGCCGTCGCTGTCGGTTCGCGCCGTCAACATGCGCCGTCCATCAGCGATGCCGGTCGTCGAAGGCGCCGAGCCGAGCCGGCGGAGCTCCTGTTGCAGGGCGCGCCGGCCGCGGTGGTGCAGGCCGTGGATGGAGCTTTCCGAGCGCCCCATGCGCTCGGCGATCTCCGGCGGCGAGAGCCCGACGACGTGACGCATGATCATCACGTCGCGCTGCTCCTCGGGCAGCGAGGCGAGCGCCGCGTGGAGGTCGCGCGCACGGTCGCGGGCGCCGTCGTCGGTGTGGGTGTCGGCGCTCAGCACCTCTTCGGTGGGCGTCGGCCGGCGCCGGCGCAGGTGGTCGAGCGCGACGTTGCGCGCAAGTCGCAGCAGCCAGCCCGAGAACGGCACCCCGTGATCGTTGTACTTGACGATCACCGTGATCAGCTTCATGAACACGTGCTGTGTGAGGTCCTCGGCCTCCCGTCGTCCCGCACGATGCTGCGGATGTAGCCGTAGACGTTGTCCGAGTAGCTGAAGTAGAGAACTCGCACCGCGTCCCGGTCGCCCTCCTTCGCGCGGGCTATGGCGAGACGTACCGCCCTTACCGTCTCTGGCGACTCATCAAGTGTTCTGCGGCTGCGAAATCCTGCCTGTTCATCCGTGAAACTGGCATCGCGCACGGCGGCTTCTCGCCCCCTTCGTATCCATCCTTGGTGGCCGGGTCGAGGGCGATGATTCCGGCCGTCCAACCCTTTCGCAATAGCCCGAAATTCGCGACTGGGCGTTCACCGGATGAACGCAGAAGGCGCCAGTTGGGGGCCTTCGGCGTTCAGTGGAGGCCGTTCAGCCAGGCAGGCCCCGGAGAGCACATGAACGCGGAGAGGACTCCGCCACCCGCCGCCACCGCCGGCCACTTCGGGAGCACGCCGGGGCGTGCAAGATTTCTACCGCTCGCGCGTTTGGTGACCAGCCGCGTGACGGGCCGCGTGATGGTGGAGGCCCGGCCGGTGATGACTTCTCCGGCGTCGCCCGGTTGCGGGGGGTGCTGGTGAAAGGTTCGAGACCCGTGGCGGTGGCGCGACCGCCACGGGCTCGCAACCTGCCCGCAAGTTTCCCGCCCGGCGCTCCGTTTGGTCGGAGCAGTTTCGTGCCCCGGCCGTGGGAGGCCGGTGCCGTCCATTCGACCGGCGCCCGCCGGTGGTGAACGAGGGAGACCGTTATGAAGGCGACTGTGAGATCGATCGTGCTGACCGCGGCCCTCGCCGTGTCGGTCGGCGCGCTGTTGCTCAGCTCCGCGGCCACCGCGCTGGCGGGCGAAGGAGCGACACCCGATCTCTCGGTCTCCAACATCGCCGGAGGCAGCATCTTCTCGGGCGCGGCGCCCGCGATCCTCGACACCGCCGACCCACACTCGGTGGAGCTCGGCGTTCGCTTCGAATCCTCAGTCCCGCTGGCGATCGAAGGAGTCCGCTTCTTCAAGGGCCCAGAAGACTCGGGGACCCATGTCGGTCATCTCTGGACGAGCACAGGCACGCTGCTGGCGAGCGCGACGTTCACGTCGGAGAGCAGCTACGGCTGGCAGTCGGTGAGGTTCGCAAAGCCGGTGGTCATCGAACCCCACACCGTCTACGTGGCCTCGTACTTCGCCCCGTATGGCAGCTACCCGGCGACCAAATACTACTTCGAACACGGAGCGGTCGTAAACGGCCCCGTGACGGCACTCGGCGGGGTGAATGGCGTCTACAACTACGCCCCCACGAGCGAATTCCCGACCCTGAGCTACGACTCCTCGAACTACTTCGTGGACATCATGTACTCGACCGTGATCACGTCCGGTCAACAGGCGACCTACACCGTCAACGCGTCAAACGTCGGCGCCAGCGCCTCGGGGGCCACGACCGTTACCGACCAGCTGCCGAGCGGCGCCACCTGGACGCAGGACGATCCGAGTGAATGCGCGATTGCCTCCACCACACTCACGTGTCACTTCGGCACCGTTCAGTCGGGTGACTCACGGGTAGTCCACCTCTCGGCGACGAGCTCCGACGCAAACTGCAACCAGGTCACCCGCACAGGGCTGCTCGAAAGCACGGCCACCGGGCTGGACGCGAGCAGCGAAGACCTCGACACGCTCGACAAGTCCTCGAGCGCGAGCCTGGTCATCAACTGCCCGGTGCCCCCGTGTCCGCGCCAGACGACCTCCTACCCGACACTCGAACCGAGCTCGCCCTTCGCGCTGTTCGCGCTCGACGGCGTCAACAAACAGCAGGGGACGCTCTCCGGGGTCACCGTCAACGGCAACGTCGCAGTTGCCCCGGGCGCGTCGCTCGTGACCCAGACCGCCTCCACCGTGACCGGGAACATGTACCTGGGGTCGGGGGCATCGTTCACGGGTCCCCTGACCGTCTCGGGCACCACCCAGACCGGCGTCAACCTGACCTCGGCCCGGTTGATCGCGGGCGTCGTGAATGCTCTCGCGGGCGTGCTGAGGCCGAACTCCAGCTACGCGAGCGTGTCCGCGAACACCACGGTCATCGGAGTGGCGGGCCTGAACGTCGTCAGCGTCAAGGGCAACATCAACCTGTCCAACGCGACGCTGACGCTGAGCGGCCCGTCGAACGCGTTCTTCGTGCTCGACGTGGGCGGCTCGGTCACGCTCTCGGGTACCGGCGCGATCAAGGTCGGCGGCTCGGTGCCGAGCACGCGGGTCCTGATCAACATGACCGGCGGCGGTGCCATCAACACCGGCGCGGGAACCATCGTGGAAGGCACCCTGCTGGGGCCGACGAGCGGGGGGTCCCTGTCGGGGGGCTTCGGTGACCTGCTGCTCGGCGCCAACTTCAGCCTGATGCCTGGCACGCGGGTGGGACTCCGGTCCTGCTCGTAGCCGACGGACGAGGGGCCGGGGCCTGCACCCCTCACAAGCTCCGGTCTCCGATCGCCGAGACCAACGGTCCGGTGTCCTGATCCACCGGGGGACTCGGGGGCCGGTCTTCGGACCGGCCCCCGGACTATTCGCCCCGGCCGCGGGCTACCTCGGGTCGCCGGCCGCGGCTACCGGGGGATGCCGAAGGCCTCGCGTGCCAGGCGCCCGCCGTCGGCCGCCCGGGCGCTGTAGCCGTAGGTGCCCTGCGAGAGCAGCTCGCGTGCGGCCTCACCGGCGGCGGCGAGCGCCGCGAAGGCGAAGGCGCCGCCCACCGAGACGCGCTTGACGCCGATCTCGGCGAGCTCGGCCACGGGTGGCACCGTCGCTCGTGCCAGCACGTTGACCGGGCGCTGCAGCTCCGAGACGATGGCGCTGATGTCGGCCGCGCTGTCCACGGCGGGCGCGTACAGGACGTCCGCCCCGGCCTGCTCGTAACGGCGCAGGCGCTCGATCGTGTCGTCGAGATCGGTGTGCCCGCGCAGGTGGTTCTCGGCCCTCGCCGTCAGCACCAGCCCGCCGTTGCCCTCGTGGGCCGCGGCCGCCGCGGCCGCCACCCGCTCGACCGACTCCTCGAGCCCGTAGATGCGCTGCCCGGAGGGGCACCAATCCTCGATCGAGCAGCCGGCCAGCCCCGCCTCGCGGGCCAGCCTCACCGTGTCGGCGACGCCCTCGGGGTCATCGGCGAAGCAGTTCTCGAGGTCGGCGGACAGGGGTAGGTCGGTGGCCGCCGGCCAGCGAGGCGCAGTGGACCAGGGCCTCCTCACGGCTGACGCCGTAGTCCAGCCGCCCGAGCGTGGCCGCGTACCCGCTGCTGGTGGTCGCCAGCGCCTCGAAGCCCAGCGACGCGAACAGGCGTGCAGAGCCGGCGTCCCATGCGTTGGCGATCAGCAGTGGGCGCTCGCGTTGGTGCAGCGCGAGGAACTCGGCGGCCTTTCCGGTGTGGTCGGTCATGGGGCTCCTTTCGGGTGGGCAGGCTCGGCTGCAGGGATAACGCGCCGGCGCGGGCGCTCGTGAGAAACCGCAGCGCCGCGACGTCCGTCGGCCCCCGTACGTTGTGCGCGTTCGGCCGCCGGCGACCCTCCACGCCCGGGCTGCGCTACTGCTCGGGGGAAAGGAGCACCATCCATGTATCTGATCTCGAGGCTCGACGAGCTGTGCCGGGACAACAACGTCCTCGAGCACCCGTTCTACATCCGCTGGAACGCCGGCGAGCTGACCGGCCCGGAGCTCACCCTCTACGCGGGCGAGTACGGCCACGCCGTCCACGCGCTCGCCCAGCTCTCGCGTGCGGCGGCCCTGCAAGCTCCCCCGCCACGGCGCGCAGAACTCGACGCCCACGCCGACGAGGAGGACGCCCACATCGGCCTCTGGGAGCGCTTTGCCGGCTCCGTGGGCTGCACCGGGGCGCGGATGCCGCTGCCGCTGAGCGCGCGCTGCGTGAGCTCGTGGACCGCCGGCAAGACCCTGCTCGAGAACCTGTCGGTCCTGTACGTGGTCGAGGGCACCCAGCCGCAGATCAGCACGACCAAGCTGGAGGGCCTGGTGGAGCACTACGGCTATCGCCCGGACTCGCCCGCCACCGAGTATTTCCGCGTGCACGCCGAGCGCGACGTCGAGCATTCCCGCCAGGCCCGCGAGCTGATCGAGCAGCTGTGGGGCGAGTCCCCGCAAGAGGGCGGCGAGGCGGACCGCATGCTGGCCTGCGCCGAGGCGGCGCTGCGCGGCAACTGGCTCCTGCTCGACGGCGTTCAGGACGCCACGCCCGCGAGCGCCCTCACCTAGGCAGGGCGCCCCGCAGCTGCGGGCGCGAGATAGCTAGACGTGTCCCCGGCTGTCGAGCCGTTCACGCGCCAGGCGCAGGAGCTGCTGCGCGCTCCGGGCCACTTCAACTGGTCGACGGTCACGCTCCTGGCGCTCGTCGTGTACGTGTACTCGGTCGAGGTCCAGCGCCGCGACTGGAGCGCGATCCTCGCCGGCCTGACCTTCTGGCTGATGGACTGGCTCAACGAGATCGTCAACGCGCTGGTGCTGCACTTCAACGGCGACGCGGCCCTGTGGACCGTCACCGGCGCGAGCAGCTTCGTGATCCTGATCGGCCTCACGGTCGAGATCTCGCTGTTCTTCGCGATCAACGGGATCGTGTACGTCAAGCTCCTGCCGCCCGACCCACGGGTACGCATCGCGGGCATCCCGAACCGCTGGGCGCTGGCGATAGCGCTCTCGCTCGTGTCGGTCGGGGTCGAGCTGCTGCTGCACGCGCTGGGCGTCTTCCACTGGCACTACTGGTGGTGGAACACCGCCACCTTCCCCGTGATCGTGGTGTTTGGCTACCTCACCTTCTACGTCATGACGTTCATCGTCTACGACGCTCCGAGCCGCACCCGCCAGCTGGCGATCGTCGGCTCGCTGGCCGCCCTCGACCTGGTGCTGGGGCTGACCTTCGGGCTGATCCTCGGCTGGATCTAGCGACCGGGCACGGGCGCGTCACAGCGAGGCATTGCGATTCCACTCGACCCACGCCACTCCGGCGCGGCCGTCGGCGGTGCGCACGCTGCACATCGCGCGCGGGAACTGCGAGGTGCGCCCGTCGGGTGAGGTGAGCAGCAGCGGCCCGAAGGCGAGCGGCCGGACCTCCACCTCCAGCTCGCCGAAGGCGATCCGCGCCTGCTCGATCAGCCCGTCGGCCGTCGCCCGCTCCTGCGCGCGCACCAGGTCCAGCTCGACCACTCCACCCTCCGGCGGC
Source organism: uncultured Solirubrobacteraceae bacterium (assembly GCA_963758055.1). Classification (GTDB taxonomy): domain Bacteria; phylum Actinomycetota; class Thermoleophilia; order Solirubrobacterales; family Solirubrobacteraceae; genus Palsa-744. The sequence goes on along the minus strand of CAVWTU010000011.1, from coordinate 319,598 downwards.
TGGGAGTAGCCGACGCCCACCGGGGGCGCTCCCGGCAGGCGGAACTCCACGCCGTGCAGGTGGGTGCCGTCCTGGAGGTGGGCCGCCGACCACATCCACTCCGCCGACCACCAGTCCCGCACCCCCCACGAGTGGTCGCGCTGGCCCACGCCCGAGAACTCGATCGTCTCCTCCCCGCAGCGGACCGTCCCACTGACCCGGCAGGGGATCTCGTAGCGGGTCGTGGCGCGGTAGGCGTAGGGCTCTCCGGTCGTGTCCCAGCGCAGCGCCAGCGCGAGGTCGACCGCGTCGCCGTGCTCGCCCCGCAGGATCGCGGCTGCGTCGCGGAAGCTCTCCGCGCTGCCCTCCAGGCGCACCTCGAAACTCTCCAGCGCCTCGATGCAGATGTGCTCGGCCCGCAGCTGCTCGGAGCTCAGTGACAGCTGCCCGCCCCGGGGCAGCGGGGCGGCGAAGTCGATCAGCGCGAGCGTCCGCCTGTCGGGGCCGCAGACGAACGTCGTCATCCACGAGACGCCGAGGTTCGGGTACAGGCCCAACCGCGTGTACACGCCGATGCGCTCGTCGGCGGACACCGCGTCGAAGTACCAGCTCTCGTTCCACAGCTCCTCCGAACCGGGCTCGTGTGGTGCCTCGTCCGCAGGGTCCGGGCGCAGCGCCGGCGGGCGTGAGCTGCCAGGCTCGGGGAGCAGCTCGAGCGCGCCGAGATCCAGCACCTGCTGGGCGTAGCGGGCGAGCGTCACGAGGAACATCTCGTCGCCACGCTCGGTGCGCTGGACGAGCATCGCCGGGGCCACCGTCATCAGCACGCCCAGGAACGCCTGCCGGCGGTAGCCCTCCCAGCACTCCTCCCAGCCGAAGCCACGGACCCCGTGCTCCTGCAGCGCCTCGTGGTATTCCCCCAGCAGCTGGAGCTCGTGGGCCCGGCGGTCCTCGAGCCCGAGCGAGCCGCCGAGGAAGTAGGAAGCGTCGGTCATCGCCTGGCCCCACCCCACCGTCTGCCAGTCCACCACCGCGAACGGCCGCGGTGCGCTGTCCTCGCCGAAGAGCATGTTGTCGAGCCGGTAGTCGCCGTGCACCAGGCCGAGCGGCGGGCGCTGCTCCAGCGCCCAGCCGTCGAGGCTCGCCACGAAGCGCCGGCAGACCTCGAGGTGCTCCTCGCCGACGCGCTCGCCATGGCGTTCGACGAAGGCGTCCAGCAGCTGCGACACGAGCGCCTGGGTCAGCACCGACCCCTGGTTCAGCCACGGCGTGGCGCCCAGCTGAGGATCGGCGAACACGGGTGCGTGCAGCCGCGCGAGCGCGCGCATCGCCACGCTCGCCCGCTCGATCGTGCAGCCGGCGATCTGGTCGCCCTGCGTGGCCGGCTCGAGGTCCTCGAGCACGATCGTGAAGGAGCCGTCCGTGTCGACGGCGGCGAAGTGGCAGTCCGCCAGCGGGCCGCCGATGCGGGGGGCCAGCTCTCGATAGAAGCGCACCTCCCGCTCGTAGATGCCGAGTCCCACGCCGGTGGCACGACTGCCCTCGTCCGTCGAGGCGGTCTTCAGGACCACGCTCTCCGGGCCCCTCCCCCCGCTCGCGTACCCGATCCCCACGCGCGTGGTCTCGCTCATCTGCCCGGTTCCGACGGGGGCGAGCTGCAGCGACTCGATCGGCCCGCTGCCGAGCGCCGCGGCCAGCCACTCGGGGGTCAGCTGAGCCGGCGTCTGCAGTACCTGCAGCTCGGCGGTCATCCCGGCATCACACCAGAGAACGCCAGAACGTGATAGGAGCATGTCCGTGGCGCACGTCGAGCTACCCGGCCAACTCGAGGGCGAGACCGAGCGCCTGGCCGCGCTGGCCCGCGAGCAGAGCGCCGCGAACGAGCAGGCGCGAGCCCTCTCGGCGGAGCTCGTGAGGGGTCTGCGCGAGGCCGGCCTGCTCCGCGCCGGAGCCCCCGCCGGGCTCGGAGCGCTGGAGGCTCCCCCGGCGGTCACGCTGGCGTGCGCGGAGCGGATCGCCCGCGGGGATGCCTCGGCCGGGTGGTGCGTGTCGATCGCCTGCACCTCGAGCCTGCTGGCCGGCTGGATGCCCGAGCCCGGAGCCGCCGAGGTGCTCGGCGACCCCGACGACGTGGCCGCCGGGGTGTGGGCGCCGCGGGGTCGCGCGACGGTCGTCGACGGCGGGCTGCAGGTCAGCGGGCGGTGGGCCTTCTGCAGCGGCATCTCGCACTCCAAGTGGCTGTTCGCCGGCTGTGTGCTCGAGGACGGCGCGAACGAGGCCCCTCAGCTGCGCGTCGTGGCCCTGCCCACGGCCGAGTTGGAGGTCCTCGACACCTGGCACACCGGCGGGTTGCGGGCGACCGCCAGCAACGACGCCGTGGCCGAGCAGCTGTTCGTTCCCTCCCAGCGCGTCCTCTCGCTGCTCGGCGGCGAGCCCCGCCTGGATCAGCGCCTGTACCGCTTTCCCGCCTTCGGCTACTTCGCCCTCTCGATCGCCGCTGCCGCGCTGGGCAACGCCCGCGGCGCGATCGACGACCTGATCGAGCTGGCGGCCGGAAAGGTGGGGCTGGGGCAGACCAGAACGCTGGCCGAACGCCCCGCCACGCAGGCCGCCGTGGCCCGGGCCGAGGCGAGCCTACGGGCGGCCAGGGCGCTGTACTACGACGCCATCGAGGCGGCCTGGGCGGCCGCCGCGGAGGGGCCCGTCGAGACGAGCCTGCGGCTGGGCCTGCGGCTCGCGGCGACCCACGCCGTGCAGAGCGCCGCCGAGGTCGCCCGCGCGATGTACGACCTCGGCGGAGGTACTGCCATCTACGAGAGCTCTCCGCTGCAGCGGCGCTTCCGCGATGCCCACACCGCGACCGCCCACTTCCAGGTCAGCCTGCCCACGTACGAGCTGATGGGGCGGGTGCTGCTGGATCTGCCCGCCCGCACCGAGCAGCTGTGAGGACGCCCGCGCTCAGCTGCTCGTGACGTTGGGGTTGGGGCCCGTCGGGCCTGCCGGCTGACCCTTCTCGGCCGGCTGACCCTTCTCGGCCGCCTTCGTCCTTTCCAGCAGCAGCGAGAACAGCTCCTCCTCGGCCCGCGCCGGGGGCGGGACCGGTACACCGCTGACGAACAGCGTCACCTCGTTGGCGCCGGACACGAAGCCGAAGATGTCGAAGTAGATCCCGAGCGTGATCCCGTGGGCCGTGATCGGCATCGAGATGCGCCACGCGAAGCTGCCGTCGGCACCCGGGGCCGGAGGGGTGCGCTGGAGGACCGACACGGCGCCGAAGCTCGCCCCGGGGTGCGTCTTGGCTCGCACGAGCAGCTGGATGTAGCGCGACACGCACTGGCGGGTCCGCGGGCTGCGCACCAGTGCGAGTTCCTTGGCCGCCAGCGCGGCGCTCGAGGCGACCGTGACTTCCGACTGCAGGCTCGCGCTGGCGAGCCCGGATTCGCGCTGGAAGTTCGGCGATCCGGCTTCGGCGAGGGGGGCCGCACTGACCGGGTGAACACAGGCGGCGAGTTTCCGCTTCAGCCGCATTTCGGAGGGCGATTCATGTTCCTTGTGTTTGCTGGAGGCGTGGAAGCCGGGCACGTCGGCGGCCGTCAGGTTTATCGCCCGTGCCAGCGCCAGGGCTCGGCTGCGCTCGGCGCGCGAAGCGGTGGGCGCGCGCTTGGCGGTCGAGGTGGACGGGTCGGCCTTGCCGCATGCTGCCAGCAGGCCCACCGCCGCGAGAAGCGCGAGAGACCGCGCGAGCCGGGTCATGCGCCACTCATTCTCGCAGGGGAAGAAATCGCCCCCGGGGGCGTCCTTGGGCATACGACTCGCCGACTCTCCCCCCGGCGAGGCGCGCCCGTGCGGCGCTGCAGCGAAACCGGCCGAGCCGGGCTGCAGAGGCCGCACGGGCGCAAGCTCGCGGTGTCGTCCGCCGCGGCCGTTGCCAAGATGCGCCCGTGGTCGCGGTCCTGGTTGCGCTCGCGGGCGCGGGCGGAGTCCTCGCCCGCTACGGCATCTCCTCGGTGGTCCACGGCGAGGCGCTGCCGTGGGTGACCGTGGCGATCAACGTCTTCGGCTCGTTCCTGCTCGGCATGCTCGTGGTCGCCCACTGGGCCTCGCCGCAGACGCGCTCGGTCCTCGGCGTCGGCTTCCTCGGCGGCTTCACGACCTTCTCGACCTTCTCGGTGCAGGCGTTCCTGGACGTCCGTGCCGGCGAGCCCGGGAAAGCCCTCGCGCTGGTGGGCGCCTCGGTGGTGCTCGGACTGGCCGCCGCCGCCGGCGGCTACTACCTCGCCCGGGCTCTCGCCTAGAGGCCCACAGCGAATACCCTGCCCTTGCGATGGGCAGCTTCTTCGTCACCGGCGGCTCGGGCTTCATCGGCGGGCGGCTGATCGAGCGGCTGCATCGCGAAGGCCATTCGATCCGCGCGCTGGCCCGCTCCGAGGCGGCGGCCGCAACCGTGAGCGAACGCGGAGCCGAGGCCGTCGCGGGTGAGCTCTCCGACCGGTCCGCGATGCGCGCCGGCGCCGAGGGCTGTGAGTTCGCGGTCCACGCGGCCGCCACGCTCGGGGACTGGGGAGAGCCCGAGGAATTCGAGCGGGGCAACGTGATCGGGACCGAAAACGCGCTGCGGGCCTGTGCCGACGCCGGCGTGCGCCGCTTCGTCCACGTCGGCACGGAGGCCGCCCTGATGGCGGGTCGGCCGCTGGTGAACGTCGACGAGACCGCCCCGCTGCGGCCCGACTCGCCCGCCCTCTACAGCGCCACCAAGGCGCGCGCCGAGCAGGCCGTGCGGGCCGCCAACCGCGAGGGCTTCGAGACGGTCGTCGTGCGCCCCCGCTTCGTGTGGGGCACGGGTGACACCACGCTGCTGCCCGCGATCGTCGAGATGGTGAATAGTGGGCGCTTCGCGTGGATCGCGGGCGGGCGCCACCTGACCTCCACCACACACGTCGAGAACACCGTCGAGGGGCTCCTCCTCGGCGCCCAGCGCGGACGTCCGGGCGAGGTGTACTTCGTGACCGACGGGGACCCGGTCGTGTTCCGCGAGTTCGTCTCGCAGCTGATCGAGACGCAGGGTGTGAGGCCGCCCTCGCGCAGCCTTCCGGCTCCGCTCGCTCGAGCGCTCGCCGCCATCGGCGAGGGTGCCTGGCGGCACCTGCCGCTTCCAGGGCGCCCACCGTTGACCCGCTTTGCCTACTGGGTCTCCTCGCAGGAGTGCACGATCAGGATCGACAAGGCCCGCACGGAGCTCGGCTACGCGCCGCCCAAGAGCATCTCCGACGGGCTGGCCGAGCTCCAGGGAGCCGCGGCCGCCTGAGGAGCTACGAGCCGGGCCCCGGGGGAGCCAGGAGCCGTGGCCGCCCGAGGAGCTAGGCGCCGGGCGCGCTCGCCGAGACGATCCAGGTGGAGGCGGGCGCCACGACGCCGCCGGGACCTTCGAACTCGCGCAGGCCGGCTTCCAGCGCGCTGCGCACGTCGCCGTGCAGATGTGTCGCGCGCTCGCCCTGCAGGCGCAGGATCTCACCGGCGGGCCCGATCGCCATCAGCGCGTCGATCGCTTCCCCGACCTCGTGCCCGATCATGATCGGCAGGTCGCAGCGCTGCAGGGCGATGTCGCGGAAGCCCGCGTGGAGGAGGATCTCGCTGGTCGTGTCGGCGTCGGCCATCGAGAAGGGACCAGGCCCGCAGGTCGGCTCGTCGTACTCCTGCGGGCGACTCACGATCCCTTCCACGATCGTCTGCCCGCGGTACATCCAGTCGTTGTCGATCCGCCGGCGCCACACGACCATCACCAGCCGTCCGCCGGGCTTCAGCGCTGCGCGGACGTTGCGCAGAGCGCGCACGGGGCCCGCGAAGAACATCGTCCCGAAGCGCGAGAAGGCGAGGTCGTAGGGGCCGCCGAGATCGTCGACTTCCACGTCGAGGACCCGGAAGCTCGCATTGTCCACCGCGGCCTCTGCCGCCTCGCGGACGGAGGTCTCGATGAAGCGCGGGGACACGTCCACGCCGACCGCCTCACCGCCGCCCCCGACCAGCAGCGCCAGCTGCCGGGTGGCGTCGCCGAAGCCGCAGCCGATGTCCAGCACGCGCTCGCCCGGCTGGGGATCCAGTACCTCGATCGCAGCGTCCCCGTGGGCGCCGAGGCCCGTGGTGACGATCTCACGAAATTGCACGAAGCGGTCGAACAGCGGCCCGTCCCAGGCCGCGGTGGCCTCCGCGTTCCCCGCAAGCTCCTCGCTCACCGGCGCCGGCGCGTCCATCGTCAGGCCCGCGCTTCGAGGATCAGGTTGAACGGGGTCTCGGTGGCGCGGCGCACGCGTGTGAAGCCGCCCTGCTCGAGCACCTCCGTGAGACGCGCCTGGCCGGCCTGTGCCCCGAGCGCGAGGCCGACCTCCTGGTCCAGCGAGGCCGGCGTGCAGATCACCGTCGAGGCGCCGTAGAAGATCCGGCCCACCGGGTTGAGGTTCTCCTGCACGCTGTCCCCGGCGAAGGGCTCGACGATCATCCAGGTGCCGTCCTCGGCGAGGGCCTCGCGCACGTGCCCGGCGGCGCCCACGGGATCGCCCATGTCGTGCAGGCAGTCGAACGCGCACACGAGGTCGTACCCGCTCCCGGGGAAGTCCTTGGCGGCCGCGACGCCGAAGCTGATGCGCTCCTGCACGCCGGCCTCCCGGGCCGCGTCACGCGCACGCTCGATCGAGGGCCCGTGGTAGTCGAAGGCGAAGAACTCAGAGTTGGGAAAGGCCTCGGCCATGATCACCGTCGAGGCTCCGTGTCCGCAGCCGACGTCGGCCACCCGGGCGCCCTTTTCGAGCTTCTCCCGAACGCCCTCGAGCGCCGGGATCCAGGCGTCCACGAGGTGTCCGCGATAGCCCGGCCGGAAGAAGCGCTCGGTGCCGCGGAACAGGCGATGGTCGTGCTCGTGCCAGCCCATGCCGTCACCGGACTTGAACGCGTCCAGCAGCTTCTGTTCGTCGGCGTACAGCGAGGCGATCAGCTCATAGGCGCCGAGGATGTAGAACGGGCTGTCCTCGTCGGCCAGCGCCAGGGCATGCTCGTCCGGCAGCGTGTAACGGTCCGGGTCGGGGTCATAGGTCATGCAGCCGCCCGCAGCCTGGTTGCAGAGCCACTCGCGGACATAGCGCTCCGCGGTGCCCGACCGCTCAGCCACCTCGGCCGCCGTCAGCGGGCCCGCGTGGGCCATCGCGCGGTACAGGCCGAGCTTCTCTCCGATCAACATCAGGGGTGCGCTGATGTTCGCCCCCATGTCGCTCACCATCTGCCCATGAAGGCTTCGAGCTTTCCCTCGTCGATGCCGGTCGCGCTCATCGCACGCTCCTTCCAACTAGGTGAGAGCCCGAGGCGGGCCCCGGTGGATCAAGCAAAGCACTTCGCGTGCCGCCGTGTGCGTACATTCGTCACACAGGCCCCCGGGGTGACCCGATCGGACTGTCAGCCGAACAGCAGCGCAGGTGCCTGCTCGAGCGCTTCGCGGGCCGCGGCCCGTCCCGCCTCGCGGGCGGCGTCGAGCTGGGTGAACTCGAGCAGCCCCACGCCCTCGGCGCGGGGTTTGATGATCAGGTCCGCGTGCCGGCGGGCCTGCTCGGAGGTGTTGGCGCTTCCCAGCAGCAGCACCCGCGTGAGCGTCTCGCCCAGGCTCGGAGGACGCTCCGACCGCTTGCGTGTGCGCGCGGCGCCGTTTGACCGCGCCCCGCCGGGCGAGGGCCTTCCGTCCGGCGACGGGGGCTCGAAGCTGGCCTTCACGTCCACCGCCATGACCGGCCCCTCGCCCATGTCGGCCATGGCCTCGACGGGGAGGTTGTTGACCAGCGAGCCGTCGATGAACAGCTCGCGTCCGCGCGTCTGCGGGGGCGCGATGATCGGCAGGCACATGCTGAAGCCGACCTTCTCCCACAGCGGGCCGTGGCGGGCGAGCATGAAGCTGCCGCTGCGCAGCTCGGTGTAGCCGCACATGTAGCTGCGCGGGAGCTCCTCGATCGCGCACTCGCCGAAGGTCCGCTGCATCATCGCTTTGGCCCGCTCACCGCGGATCAGCGAGTAGCGGGGGATCGTGTAGTCCCCGAGCGGATGGCGCTGGACCCACTCCTCGAAGCAGCGCGCGTCGATCTCCTCGATGTCCAACCCCATCGCGAACAGGGCGCCGACGTAGGCACCCATGCTGACGCCGAGGACCCGATCCACGGTCACGCCGGCGCCGAGCAGTTCCTCCAGTACGCCGATGTGCGAGAGCGCGCGGGCGCCACCTCCGGACAGCACGACCCCGACCGACCTGCCGGTGAGCCGTCGCGCGATCCGCGCGACGTCGGCCTCGCGCTCGTTCTCGCGCACGATGTGACACTCGCCCGCCTCCAGCACGGTCGCCCACCCCTCCGCCGACCGCTCGCCGGGGACGACGTCGTAGAGCACCAGGTCGCAGCCCTTCAGCTCGCCGCGCGCCCGCAGCGGCTCGGGGACCGGGCCGCCGGCCGTGAAGGCGAGGATGCGGTCGGCCTGCTGCAGGCAGAACTCGGCCCACGGATTCCCGGCGAGCAGCGACGCCGGCGTCGAGCAGCACGAGCTCGTGCGCGGACTCGGCGCGGTCCAGCAGCGGGGCGAAGACGTCCGCCGGCTCTCCCGCCGAAGGGATCGCGGCGAGCTCGCCGGCACCGAGCAGCGCGGTGTCGAGCACCCCCTCCAGGGACTCGGCGAGTCGCTGCGAGAGCTCGGTGATCGGCACCCGCTCATCCAGCGACAGCAGCGCCACCGTCGCCGGCCGCGGTCTCGCGGTGCTCGCTGCCGCCTGGCTGCTGCGCAACTGCTCGCCGAGGATCCGGTTCAGCGACAGCGACAGCGCGGGAGAGCCCTGCAGCAGCTCCTCGAAGTGGTCGCGGTCGATCATCAGCAGGTCGCTCGCGCGGGCGGCGCGGACCGACGCCGAGCGCGGTGAATCCGTGAGCAGCGCCAGTTCGCCGAGCGCGTCTCCGCGCCCGAGCTCGCGCACCACGACGTCGGTGGCTCCCGCGACGACCTCCAGGCGGCCGGCCCGCACCAGGTACATCGCGTCGCCGGGGTCGCCTTCGCGGAACAGCCACTCGCCGGCAGCCAGGCGCAGCGGCCGCAAGCGCTCGGCCAGCTGCTCGAGCAGCCGCGGCTCGAGCTCGGCGAACAGCGGAGACGCGGGCGAGGAACTGCGACGGCTGCTCCGGCGCCGGAGGTCCCTGGGCGGGCACGCCGTCCACCCGCATCGCCCGTCGGGCGTCGCGGCGGTGGGGGCGCCGGCGGCTCGGTCGAGGGCGGGCGCAGCACCATCCGCGCGGCCTCCCCCAGCGAGGGCGCCTCGGTGAGCACGCGCCCGACCAGCAGGCACCCGATGCCGGCGACGAACAGGCAGGCGGCCGCGAACGTCCAGGCGTCCTCGAACGCGTGCAGCGCCTGTGACGGCGACGGCGTCGCCGATGATCGCGACGATCACGGCCACCCCGAGGGCCGCGCCGACCTGACGCGCGACCGAGTTCAGGCCGGTGGCCGTCGCGAAGCTCTCGCCCGGAGCCGACGCGACGGCGGCGCCGCGACATGTTCGGGAACAGCGTGCCGGCGCCGATCCCCAGCAGCACGATCCCCGGCAGCCACTCGCCGAGGAAGTCGGGCTGTACGCCGACGCGCTCCACCAGCCACATGACCGCTCCGCCCCAGATCAGCCCGCCCGCGACGAGCACCGGTCGCGGGCCGATCCGCTGTGCGATGCGGCTCGTCGGCCCCGCCACGGCCGCGGCCACGAACGGGCCGGGGGTGAGCGCGAGACCGGCCTGCAGGGCGCTGTAACGCCAGACGCCGGTGAGGAAGAGGACGTTGGCGAGCGTGTAGCCGTAGAAGCCGGACGCGGCGATGATCGTCATGCGCGTTGGCGGCGCTGAAGGTGCGCCCGCGCAGCAGCCCCAGGTCGATGATCGGGGAGCGATGCCAGCTGCAGCGCCAGACGAAGACCGCGCCGAGCACGAGCGCAGCGGCGAAGGCGCCGAGGACCCGCGGGCTGCCCCAGCCCCATTCGGAGCCCTTCACGACTCCGAGCACCAGCGAGGCGATCGCCAGCGCGAACAGCAGCGCTCCGACCATGTCGGGCATCCGCCGGCGTCCCGGAGCTCGGCTCTCGATCAGCTGCCGGCGGGCCAGCACGACCGCGACCACCCCGATCGGCAGGTTGACCAGGAAGACCAGGCGCCAGTTGGCCACCGACACCAGGATCCCGCCGAGCGAGGGGCCGAGTCCCGCGGCGGCAGCAGCGACGGCGGACAGCAACGCCACGCCGTGGGCGCGACGTTCCGGGGGAAACGCGTTCAGCACCAGCGCCAGCGAGGCGGGGACGAGGAAGGCCGCCCCGAGCGCCTGCACGATCCGGAAGGCGACCAGCGCGCCGGCCGACGGGGCCACGGCGCACAGCACCGAGGCGGCGGTGAACAGCTCCAGGCCGAACACGAAGATGCGCCTGCGCCCGAGCAGGTCGGCGATCCGGCCGGCGGCCACCAGGAAGGCGGCGAACACGATGTTGTAGGCGTTCAGCACCCACGACAGCGAGCTGATCGAGACGCCGCTGAACGACTTCTCGATGCTCGGGAAGGCGATGTTGACGATCGTCGCGTCCACGAACGCGACCGCCGCACCGAGCGATGCGATCGCGAGCACACGTGAGGGCGAGGGCGCCGTCCGCCGCGCCGATGTCACCGGCCCGAGCGGCCCGGCTCCGTTGGCTGTCGCTGCAGCGTCCGACATCCCGCTCTCACACGGCCAGCCGCTCGGGCAGGCCCGGGTTGGCCTCGAGGGCTTCGCGCGCGGCACGGCGCCCCAGCTCCCGTACGCGGTCGATGGCGCCCCATTCCATCAGCCCGATGCCGTCCACCGGCGGGGTGATCACGAGGTCGGCGTGCAGCCTCGCGGCCGCGACCGTGTCGACGCTGCCGACGGTCAGCGTGCGAACGATCGTCTCGGCGAGACCCGGGACCTCGGCCTCGGTCCCCGTCAACAGGCGCCGCAGGGGCCTGGCGAGGCGTGCCACGCCCGGGCGGCGGCTCTGCTGGAAGCGGCCGAAGCCCCCGGTGACGTCCACCGCGATCACCGGTCCCTCGCCGCTCCTCGCCATCGTCTCGACGGGCAGGTTGTCGAGTACGCCGCCGTCGACCAGCAGGCGACCGTCGGGTCTGGCCACCGGCGGGAACACGCCCGGAATCGCAAAGCTCGGATAGACGGCGTCCACGACCCGCCCGGTGCGATGGATGACCGGCTCCCGTTCCACCAGATCGCAGCTGACGCAGAAGAAGCGCAGCGGCAGCTCCTCGACCCGGCGCTCGCCGAAGACATCGTCGAGCAGGCGCCGCGCCCGCGTTCCGCGCAGCAGCGAGAACGCGGGAATCGTGAAGTCGCGAGCCGGGTTCGTCGCCCGGAAGCTGCGCTCGAAGGTCTCATACACCTCCGCCGGCGTCAGGCCCATGGCGACGGTTGCACCCACGAGCGAGCCGAGGCTCACCCCCGCCACGCGGTCGAAGCGGAGCCCCGCCGCGGTGAGCTCCTCCAGTGCTCCGAGATGGGCCAGCGCCCGCGCCCCTCCTCCGGACAGCACCAGCCCGAGCGAGCGCCCGGCGAGCCGCCGCGCGGTCGCCTCCAGGGCGGACCCGCGCATCGACCCCTCGGCGATCACCTGAACCTCGCGCGGCTGCAGCAGGGTCAGGGTCTCGTCATCCACGCCGGGGCCCAGCACGATCAGTTCGCAGCCACGCAGCGCGGATGCGTGAGCGAGCCAGCTGCGATCGGGCCGGCCGCCGCTGAGCGCGATCACGAGGTCGCTCTCGTGCAGGCACGTGCGCGACCAGGTCTCCTCGGGGTCGGCTCCCGCCCGCAGCACGACCCGGTCGGCGTCCCGCTCGGCCTGGTCGATCGCCTCCAGCTCACCCTCGTGCAGCCTGGCCACCGACCCGTACGCGGCGAGCGCGTCGGCGAGCGCGTCGGCGACCTCCTCGACGGGGGCGCCGCGGTCGAGCCCCACCACCGCGATCGTGTGCGGCGCGGGAGCGTAGGCGACGGGCGTGTGGCTCGCCGCCAGCTGCGCACCCATCGCGCGGGTGAGGCCCAGCGCAAAGCTCGGCGCCTGGCGGATCAGCTCCTCGAAGGCCGCGCGGGGCAGCTCCAGCAGTTCCGTGTCGCGGCGGGCGCGAGCCGAGGCCGAGCGCGTTCCTTCCCGCAGCAGCGCGAGCTCGCCCAGCACGGCCCCCCGCCGCAGCACGCGGATCAGCGTCTCGGGGGGGCGCTCGTCGACCACTTCCACGCGCCCGCCGGCGACGATGTAGACGCTCTCGGCGACTTCACCCTCGCGCATGATCCAGCGCCCTGCCTTCACCTGCACCCGCGACAGCTGCTCGACGAGGCTCTCGAGCAGCTCGTCGCGCAGCCCGGCGAGGACCGGCACGTTGCGCAGCAGGTACGTCGGGATCCGCGAGTCGGTGGCGCTCACGCGAGAAGATCCTGCACGCGAGCAGCGCCGCCTAGGCCGGCACGCCGGTCACGTTGAAGCTCGACAGTCTGCGCCACCTTCTCCCCTTGAACTCCCCAAATGGGCGAGCGAGCCTACCACCGTGCGGCGCTCACCGCCCGTGCGGGCGCCACCGCCCGATCCGGCCCGCCGCGGCTCCGCGGCACCGTGACGGCGAGGCGCCGCCCGGCGAGTCAGGGGTAGGTGACGATCAACTTGGCCGAGGGGGACAGTTCACCGGTGTCCTCGCCGAACTCCAGCACGCCGATGTAGCACGTCCGTTCGGTGATCTCCTTGCCCGGCATCCCTTCGGGACACACTTCGGCCTTGATCGAGGTGACAAAGCTGCCGTGCGCGTTCGTCTGCACTGTGGTGCCGTTGCCGCACGGGTCTTCGGGCACGATCCAGAACGTGCGCCCGCACTCCCGCAGCGTGAGCGACGTCTTGGGAGCGAAGCCCGAGCCCTGCACCTGAACGGACCTCGTCACCATCACGTCCTGCGGCTTGACCTTGATCTTGCCGTGATGTGCCCCATGGCTGGCCTGCGCGAACTGGGGCGCCGCGGCTAGCAGCGCCGCTCCCGTGACACAAGCGGCGACGACGGTGGACCTGCGGGTCATCATCCCTCCCTTGCGCTGATTGGAGAGGACTGTACTCCGATCTCCACGGCGCCGCGAGACCCTGGCCCTCAGTCCTCGACGCACACCTCACAGGCGCCGTGCAGGACGATCTCGTGATCGTCGACGTGCATCGGCAGGCGCCTGCTGAGCTGTGCGATCGCATCCTCGAGCCCCTTGTCGGTGAACGGTGTGACGGTCCCGCAGTTGTCACACACGAGATGGTGGTGGTGGCCCTCGCCACTGCGAATCGGCTCATACCGGGCCATGTCCCCGCCCACCTGCACGCGTTGCACGAGGTGCAGGCGCTCGAGCTCATCGAGGATGCGGTAGATGCTCGCGCGGGCCACCGGGCGGCGGCTTTCGCGAAGCTGTTCTTCGATCTCCATCGCGGACAGCGCGCAGGGCTGCGAGTCCAGCAACTCGAGCATCGAGCGCCGCGCCTGCCCCGAGTGGCGTCCGTTTTGCGCCAGCACCTGCTGCGCGTCGGCGGCCCAGCCTGCCTTCCGTGCCTCGGCCATCGACGCCTCAGTCTAGCCCGCGTGTGTCAACGCCGATGCGGGCGTGCACCGCGCTCCCGGCGCTCGCCGCTCGACGCTTGCGGCCGGGTCTGTAGGGGGGTCCGCTCAGCAGCAACGCCAGCAGGTAGCCCGCGGCCGCCACGGCGATGATGGCGCTGCTGGGGGGAAGGCTCGGGATCCAGTAGCTGAGGGCGAGCCCGGCCCACATCGCCAGCAATGCCAGCAGCGCCGACAGCCCGAGGCCGAGGTACGGGCTGGCGGTGAGCCGCTGGGCGGCGCCCGGCGGGGGCCGCCAGCAGGCCGAGCAGCAGCAGCGCGCCGACGGCCTGGGTCGCCTCGGCCGCGGTCGCTCCGAGCAGCACCAGGAACGCGACCCCCAGGACCTTGCACGGGCACGCCCCGGGCGCTCGCCACGATCGGGTCGACGCTAGCGAACAGCAGCGGCCGCGCGATCGCCAGCACGGCGATCGCGATCGCCGGCCGCCGATCGCGCCGCGGCGAGCCGTGCGTCGCCGCCGCTGAGCCCGAAGATCGAGCCGAACAGGGCGCGCGCGCCGAGCACCCCGTTGCCGCCGGAGGTGCTCGCAGCTGAACAGCGCCGAGGAACAGCACGCCGAGCCCCAGGACCCAGGCGAACACGACCCCGATGGCGACGTCGTCGGCGCCGGCGCGCGGCGCCGAGGCCGGCCGAGCACCAGGGCGACCGAGATCGTGGCCGCGAACAGGCCGACGCGCGGGTCGAGGCCGGCCGCCGCGGCCGCGAGCGCGCCGGTGAAGGCGACGTGGCTGAGCGCGTCGCCGGCGAACACCTGCGCGCGCAGCACGACGAAGTAGCCGACCAGCCCGCAGGCCACCGCGACGAAGCGTGCCCGGCCAGCAGCGCGTTGCGCATGAACTCCTGCGCGAACATCAGGCGGACCGGCGGAGCGTCGAGCGCGGGCCGCCCGCAGCAGCCGTGCGAGCACGTACATGCACGAGACGCGACCGTGGTGATGTAGAAGCCGACGGGGTGATTCGTAGAAGTAGGCGAGCGGCGAGCGCCCACCCAGGTGACGAGCACGCCCAGGCCACGCGTCAAGCGCGAGGCCGAGCCCGGTGCGGGCCGTCAGCAGCTGCGCGGTGGCCGGCCGGCGCGACGAGCAGCGCGAAGACGAGCAGCGCCCCGGTGATCTGGGCGGTCGCCGCCACCGCCAGGCCCAGCAGCAGCAGGAAGCCGACCGCCAGCGCCCGCACGGGCACCCCCGGGCTCGGGCGACGCCGCTCGTCGACCGAGGCGAACAGCAGCGGCCGGCCGGCGATCGCCAGCAGCAGGACGCCACCGCGGCGACTCCCAGCAGCGCCAGCACCTGCCGCGTGGTGATGCCCAGGAAGGTGCCGAACAGCAGGCGTCTCGATGCTCTCGAGCACGCCCTGATAGAGGCCGAGGAACAGGAAGCCGCAGGCCAGCGCGACCGCCTGGACGGTGCCCGTCACCGCCGACTCCTGGCCGCGGTCGCCGCCGCGCTGCCGGCGCGGGACGAGCCGCGCCGATCGCGAGGCGCCGCCACGGCAGAGAAGACGAAGTAGCCGGCCGACGCGGACAGCCCCGAGCAGGGCTGCGCCGCGGCGCCCGGGAAGGCCATCACCGACAGCGTGTGGCCGGCGAACGTCTGGCGGCGCAGCACCATGAACCAGCCGATCAGCGCCGCCATCACCGCCACGATCGTCCCCGCCTCGAGCGCGTTGACCATGAACGGGTAGGCAAGGAGCTCGTGCAGGTCCGACACCGGGTTCGACGGTCGGCCAGGTGTCGGCCGCAGCTGGCGCGACGCAGCGGGCGGCTGCACAGGTGGCGCCTGCCTCAGTGGGCATGGCCGTGGGCGTGGCGGTCGCGGCGGCGTGCCTCGGGCTGCGCCGACCACCACGAGCCGCCCGTCGGCGGTCTGCAGCACCTCGACCGGCGACGCCGTACAGCCGGCTGAGCGTCTCGCCGGTGATCACCTCGCCGCGGCGGTGCCGCCGACCGCGCCGCCCGGCGCCGAAGTAGACGACCCGGTCGAGGTAGCCGAGGAGCGGGTTGACGTCGTGCGCGACCAGCAGCACCGCGACCTGCTGCTCGCGGGAGATCCGCTCGAGCAGCGCCGCGACGGCGGCCTGGTTGGGCAGATCGAGGCTGTCGAGTGGCTCGTCCAGGATCAGCAGCCGCGGGTCGCGCGACGAGCGCCTGGGCGATCAGCAGCCGCTGCTGCTCGCCGCCGGACAGCTGACCCGATCGGGCGGCGCGCGTAGGCCTGCGCGCCGACGAGCTCGCAGCACCTCGCTCGATCGTGCTCGCGGCCCGCCGCGCCGATGCCGGCAGCGGCAGCCCCCAGCGGGCGCCGTCGAGGCCGAGGCGGACGAGGTCGATGCCCGCGGATCCTGCGTACCCGGCGTCGAAGTGCCGGCGCTGGGGCAGGTAGCCGATCCGCTGCTTGCCCGCCCCGGGGGGACCGCCGAGCACCGCTGCGCTGCCGCGCGGTGAGCGCCAGCAGCCCCGAGCAGTACGCTTGCAGCAGCGTCGTCTTGCCCGACCCGTTGGGCCCGAGGATGGCGACGAACTCGCCCTGGCCGATCTCGATGTTCACCTCGCTCCAGATCACGCGTCCGGCGATGCGGGCCTGGCCGTCCACCACCGACACCGCCGCGGACGCTCCGGCGCCTGCGACCCGGGCACCCGGCCGTCGCACGGCGGCCGAGGGGACGCTCATCTGCCCGTCGCCCGGTGCAGGGCGCCGATCAGGCTCCTGCAGCTGGGCGACTCTGCCATTGCTGAAGGTATCCGAGGCCGGTGAGAGCGTCTCGGTGATGGTCGTGATCGGGATGCCGGCTGCGCGGGCCAGCTGGTTGACCCGCTGCACGTCGGGCGTGGCGTTCTGGCTGTTGTAGACCCACACCTTGATCGCGGTGCGCTGGGCCTGGCGGTCGACCGTCTGCTTGTCCTGCGGCGCTCACGTCGGTGCCCTCGGCGATCGCCTTGGCGAAGCTGTAGGGGGTCATCAGCCTCAGCCCGAGCGCCTGCGCCGAGCGGCGGAAGATGCTCTCGCGAGTCGCCCACCGGGACGCCCGCGTAGCGCGCCCGGATCTCGGCGATGCAGCTGGTCGTAGCCGGCCAGGCCCTGCGTTTCGAACGCGGCGCGCCGGCGGTCGAAGTAGGCCGCGTCGGCCGGGTCGAGGCGCTCGGTAGTCGGCGGTGATCTGGTCGATCACCCGGCTGGACGCTCGCCGGCGAGTACCACTGGTGCGGGTTCCCGCCCTGGCGCGAGGCCGAGCAGGTCGCCCGACGTCGAGCACGACGCGCCCGCCCGACGGGTTCGCGGCGAGCAGCTTCGAGGCCCATGTGTCGTAGCCGATGCCGTTGACGATCGCCATCTGGGCGCGGGCGATCGCGACGCCCGTCGGCGGCCGTCGGCTCGTAGGAGTGCGGGTCGGTGTCGGGGTTGACGATGATGCTCGTGACGGCCACCTTGCCACCCCCCAGCTGGGCGGCGATGCTGCCCCAGAAGTTCTCCGCCGCGGCCAATGCGATGCGGCTCCCGGGGCCGCCCGTCGAAGTCAGCGCCGAGCGCCCGCACCCGACCGTCACCGCCACGAGCAGCAGCGCCAGCGCCGCGCCCGCCGCCCCGCGGCGCACGCCCCTCCGGTGGGCACGCACGCTGCTGCAGTGTGTGCTCGAGCCCGGCATCGGCGACGACGCTACCACAGAATAGGAATTAGTCTTGTTCCCATGAGTTGGTTTCGTGCGCGCTCGGCATGCTCTCCCCCGGGACGGCGAGGCCAAGGGGCCAAGGGTGGTCGTGGCGAGAAGCGGGTCCGCGAGCGAGACTGTGGTGCGGTGAGCACAGCCACCGGCCCCCACCACCTGCGGCTGACCCATGACATCGCCCGGCGCCATGTCAAGAAGACGGCCATCAGGTTGCTGGTCTACGCGGTGCTTGCGGTGCTCGTGCTGAAGCTCCTGCCCGGGCTCGAAGGGGCCGTGCAACGGCTCGCGCACGTGAGCATGGCGTGGCTGCTCGCGGCCTTCGCACTCGAGACCGCCTCGGAGATCGGATACGTCCTCTCCTGGCGAGCCGTGATCGATCCTGAGGACAAGCTCGCGCGGGCCGCGGGCTCGAACCGGATGGCCACACGGGTCGCCTGGGCTCAGCTCGGCGGGGGCACGCTGCTGCCCGCGGGGTCGTTCGGCACACTCGGGGTCGGGGGCTGGCTGCTGAGTCGTCTGGGCATGCAGAAAGGTCGGATCGCCGAGCGGGAGCTGAGCCTCAGTCTGCTCAACACGGCCGTCGACGCCCTCGCGATGCTGGTTGTCGGGCTGGCCCTCGCGGCCGGCGTACTGAGCGGCCCGGGGGCTCCCGAGCTGACCCTCGTCCCCGCGGCCGTCGCGGCCGTGGGGCTGGTCGGGGCGCTGCTGTTGGCCAGGCGATTGCAGGCGCGTGCTGAGCGCGAGCGCGGCGTCCATGCCAAGCGCAGCGCGACGCTGAAAGTGCTCACGGAAGCCGTCGCCGACGTGGACCGGTTCCTGTTCCACGGCGTCCGCGTCAAGAGCCTGCTCGGGGCGCTGGCCTTCCTCGGCTTCGACGTGCTCGTGCTGTGGACCGCGTTCCTCGGCGTCCACGCCCACCCGTTCCCGGCCCTGGGCATCGTCGTGATGGCATACATCATCGGCGCCTTCGGAGGATCGCTGCCGTTCATACCCGCGGGCGTGGGGGCCGCTGGTGGGATCGCCGGGATGCTGATCCTGTACGGCATCCACCACGAAGCGGCGGTGGCGGCGGTTGTGGTCTACCAGGCGGTCGGGCTGTTGGTCCCACTCGCCGGCGGGGCGATCGCCTACCTCGCCCTCAGACGCCACCTCGACCCCCTGGCGCCGGTGGGGGCGGAATAGGCTCTGGGTGTGGAGATCGGCATCATCCTGACGGTGGTCCTCGTCGGCCTGGTGGCCGGCGACGTGGCGCTCGTGCGAGCCCTCAGCCGCCGGCGCGGCGATGACGGGGCGTCGAGCCGCCGGCGCGGCGACGACGAGTAGCAAGTGGACCCGCTGGGGATCCTCCAGGACGCCGGCAGGCGCAGCGGCGAGGCGCTCGAGCTGGCAGCACGGCACCTCGACCCGTCGCTGGTGGACGTGCTGCGGATCATCGGCTTCGACGAGGACTACGTCTCGGCCCGCGGCTCATATCTGTACGACAGCGGCGGCCGGGCGTTCCTGGACCTGCACACGGGGGAGGGCTTCGCCAGCCTGGGTCACAACCACCCCGACGTGCGCGCGGTGCTGCAGGCGACGCTCGGCGAGGACCTCCTCGACGGCGTCCAGATCCACTACTCGGCGCTCGCCGGAATGCTCGCGGAGGCGCTTGCGGCGCACCTTCCGAGGGGCCTGGAGGCGATGTTCTTCGCGAGCACCGGTGCGGAGGCGGTGGACGCGGCGATGAAGTTCGCCCGCGCGGCCAGCGGCCGGACGCGCTTCGTGTCCTGCCACAGCAGCTTCCACGGAGTCACCTTCGGGCCGCTGTCGATCGTCGGCGACGAGTTCTTCAAGGAGGGCTTCGGTCCGCTGCTGCCGGGCTGCGAGCTGGTCCCCTTCGGTGACCTGGAGCGGCTCGAGGCCCAGCTGCGCCGGGGCGACGTGGCCGCCTTCGTGGTCGAGCCGATCCAGGGCCGCACCGTTGCGCCCGCTCCCGCCGGCTACCTGAAGGCGGCCCAGGAGCTCTGCCGGCGCTACGGCGCGATGTTCGTGCTCGACGAGATCCAGACCGGCCTGGGACGCACCGGCAGGTGGTTCGCCCTGGACGAGTGGGGACTGCAGCCCGACTTCGTGCTCGTCGGCAAGGCGCTCAGCGGCGGCTGCATGCCGGTCGCCGCGATGGCCACCACCAGGGACATCTATCAGCGCGCCGTGGGGACGCTGGAGCGCTCATACGTGCACCAGTCGACCTACGGGCGCAACCGCCTCTCGATGGCGGCGGGCCTGGCCACGATCCGGATCATCGAACGCGACGGCCTCGTCGAGCGCTCCGCGCAGGTGGGTGCCCTGCTGCGCGATGGGTTGGCCGAGCTGCAGGGGCGTCACGAGATCATCAAGGAGGTCCGCGGCCGGGGCCTGATGATCGGCATCGAGCTGGGCGCCCCCCGCGGCAGCGTCGCGCGGGTCAGCTGGCGCCTGGTGCGGGTGGCCGCCGAGGGCCTGTATCCGCAGCTGATCGTGATCCCGTTGCACCGCGATCACGGCGTGATCACGATGGCGGCCGGCAAAAACGACGTCATCAAGCTGCTGCCGCCGATGACCCTGTCCGAGGCCGAGGCCCAGCGCTTTCTCGACGCCTTCGCCGTCGTGCTGGCGGACTGCGAGGGGTCGACATCCAAGAACTGGGCGGTCGTACGCGACATCGCGAAAGCAACGCTGACCCGCCGCGGGCGGGAGCCCGCCGGGGCCGCCGGTGGATCCGGACCCCGAGCCGATCGCGGACTCCGGGCCGAGGAGGCAGGCCCGGCGACGGGCACCGGCCCGGCGGAGGACGCGGTGGCGCCCGCGGCGAAGGTGGGGAGGAGCGCGAACGGCGGCGGGGTGCTCCTCACGGGCGCCACCGGCTTCATCGGGGGGCGCCTGGCCATGAGACTGGCGGCGGAAGGACGCCCGGTCCGGTGCCTGGTGCGCGAGCACAGCGACACCTCCTCGCTGGAGCAGCTCGGCGTCGAGCTGGCGGTCGGCGACCTGACGAGCGGCCCGTCCCTGGCGGGCATCGTGGACGGGTGCGAGTTCGTGTTCCATTGCGGCGCGCTGGTGTCGGACTGGGCCACGACGCGGGAGATCACGAGCACCAACGTGACGGGCACACGCAACCTGCTGGAGGCGTCGGCCGGCGCCTCGGTGCGGCGCTTCGTCCACTTCAGCACCACCGACGTGTACGGCCACCCCGGCACGAGCGCGGTCGAGGAGACCTACTCGTCGCCCCGGTTCAGCAACTGGTACGCGCAGACCAAGCGCGAAGCCGAGGCAGAGGTGCGCCGGGTCGAGGCGTCCGCGGGCCTGGACGCGGTGATCCTGCGCCCGGCCACGGTTTACGGCCCCGGCTCACGCGAGGTCGTCGGCGGGATAGCGCGTGCGATCCGCGACCGCAGCATGTTGTTGATCGACGGAGGTCGAGCAGACGCCGGCCTGTGCTTCGTAGAGAACCTCCTCGACGCCGCCCTGATCGCACTCGAGCACGAGGACGCGCCCGGGCGGGCGTTCAACGTCAGCGACGACCTCGGCGTCACCTGGAGGGATTTCACCGACGGCCTCGCAGCGGGCCTCGGCTGCGCGCGGGTCAGGTGGAGCGTTCCCTACTGGGCCGCCAGCGGAGTGGGCACCTCGCTCGAGCACGGCTACCGCCTGCTGCGACGGACCACCGGTGTGACCGTGAGGCCGCTCCTCTCCCGCCAGGCGGTCCAGGTACTGGGCCGCGATCAGAGCTTCAGCAGCGCCAAAGCCAGGGAGCTGCTCGGTTGGGAGCCGCGCGTCGACTATGCCTCCGGCCTGCAGTCCACGCTGGCGTGGCTGAAGCGCGATTACCTGGACTGAGCGCCGCGGGGGAGCAGCCGAGATGATGCAGGCATGGAGATCGGGCCGTTCGCCATCGAGCGCTTCTATGAGCGCTGGGAGTTCCGCGCGGAGCTCATGCTGTCGAGCAGCGACTGCGAGTCCCGGGCCGTGGAGGACCTGCTGGCGCTCGAGCCCGACGCACGCGAGCGGCTGCTGGCGATGCGCCTGGGCTACACCGAAGTGCCGGGCTCGGAGGAGCTGCGGCAGGCGATCGCGGCGGGGTACGAGCGTGGGACCGCAGGGGACGTGCTCACGCTGGCGGCGGCCGAGGAGGGCATCTTCCTCGTCTATCACGCCCTGATCGACCCCGGCGACCACGTGATCGTGGAGGCGCCGTGCTACGGCTCGGCGATCGAGGTGGCCCGCAGCACGGGCGCACGTGTGAGCCTCTGGCGCCGCCGCCACGAGGATGGCTGGGTGCACGACCTCGAGGAGCTCGAACGGCTGCTCAGCGAGAAGACGCGGCTGATCTACATCAACAGCCCGCACAACCCCACGGGCATGCAGATGACGCGCGACACGTACGACCGCGTGCTGGCGCTCGCCGCCGAGCACTCGGCTGTGCGTGTTCAGCGACGAGGTCTACCGCGGGCTCGAGCACGACCCTTCCGACAGGCTGCCGGCGGCCTGCGACGCCTACGAGCGGGGCGTATCGCTGGGGACGGTCTCGAAGGCGCACGGCCTGCCCGGGCTCAGGATCGGCTGGCTGACCTGCCGCGATCCGGATCTGTTGCGCCGGGTCAGGGAGCTGAAGCTGTACACGACGATCTGCTCCAGCGCGCCGAGCGAACTGCTGGTGGCGCTGGCCCTGCGCCACCAGGCCGGCCTGGTCGAACGCAACCGGGCGCTCGTCCTGGACAATCTGCCGCTGCTCGACGAGTTCATCGCCGGGCGCGCCGAGATGTTCGAATGGCAGCGCCCCGTCGCCGGCCCGATCGGCTTCGCGCGCATGCCGCACGAGCCCGACGTGGAGGGCTGGTGCGAGCGCACCGCCGAACGCTGCGGGGTGCTGGTGCTGCCGGGGTCGGTCTACGAGGAGCCCCACCACGTGCGCTTCGGCTTCGGCCGGGCCGCCGTCCCCGAGGCGCTCGAGCGCCTCGACGCCTACCTGGGCTGACGCCGGCTACAGCACCTTCGACAGGAATGCCCGCGTGCGCTCGTGACGGGGCCGGTCGAGCAGCTCTTCGGGAGGACCGGCCTCGACCACCACTCCGGCGTCCATGAACACGACGCTGTCGGCGACCTCTCGGGCGAAGCCGAGCTCGTGGGTCACGACGACCATCGTCATCCCGTCGCGGGCAAGCTGCTGCATGACCGCGAGCACGTCGCCCACGAGCTCCGGGTCGAGCGCCGAGGTGGGCTCGTCGAACAGCATCAGCTTCGGCTCCATCGCCAGCGCACGCGCGATCGCCACGCGCTGCTGCTGTCCCCCCGAGAGCTGCCGGGGGTAGCTGTCGGTCTTGTCGGTCAGACCGACGCGCCCGAGCAGGTCTGTTCCTCGTCGCAGCGCCCGCTCGCGGGGCACCTTCTTCACTTTGATCGGCGCGCAGGTGATGTTCTCGAGCGCGGTCATGTGCGGAAACAGGTTGAAGTGCTGGAAGACCATCCCGATCTCGGCACGCTTGCGTGCGATCTCTGATTCGTGCAGGTTGTGGAGCGTTGTCGTCCTTCTCGCGGTAGCCGACCAGCTCGCCGTCCACCGAGCAGCCGCCCGGAGTTGATCGGCTCGAGGTGGTTGATGCAGCGCAGGAACGTCGACTTGCCCGACCCCGACGGTCCGAGCAGGCACATCACCTCGCCCGGCATCACCTCGAGCGTGATCCCCTTCAGCACCTCGTTGCGGCCGAAGCGCTTGTGGACGCCTTCGGCCTTCACCATCGGCTCCGCCATCAGTACGCCGTGGCGGAAGGAGAACACGCCGCCCCGCACCCGCTGCCAGATCGTGGGCCCATAGGTGCCGCTGCCGCGGCCGAAGTAGCGCTCGAGGTAACCCTGGCCGATGTAGAGCAGGCTCGTACAGGCGAGGTACCAGACGCTGACCGTCAGCAGCAGCGGGATCACCTTGTAGTTGACCGACGTAGATCAGTTCCGCCGAGTAGAGCAGCTCGGTGACCGTGATCACGCTCGCCAGCGAGGACGTCTTCAGCATCGAGATCGTCTCGTTGCCGGTGGGCGGGATGATCACGCGCATCGCCTGGGGGAGCACGATCGTGCGCAGCGTCTGCAGCCGCGACATGCCCAGCGACAGGGCGGCGTCGGACTGGCCTTTCTCGACCGAGATCATGCCGGCGCGAACGATCTCCGCCATGTAGGCGCCCTCGTTCAGCCCCAGCCCCAGGATCGCCGCCCGGAACGGCGTGATCAGGGTGTTGGCGTCCGCGTGGATGAACGACGGGCCGAACGGGATCCCGAGGTCGATTTTCGGGTAGAGGGCGGCGACGTTGTACCAGAACAGCAGCTGCACGAGCACGGGTGTGCCGCGGAAGAACCAGATGTAGAACCAGCTCGAGCCCGACACCAGCGGGTTGGCCGACAGCCGCATGACGGCGAGCACCACCCCGAGCACGATCCCGACCGCCATCGCGATCACCGTCAGCTCGATCGTCACCCGCAGCCCTTCGAGGATCCGTTCGTCGAACAGGTATTCGCCGACGATGCCCCATTCGAAGTGGGAGTTGCTGACCACCGAGCGCACGAGCGCGACGGCGATCACGAGGATCACCGCCGCCGCCACCCAGCGGCCGGGGTGGCGAACCGGGACGGCCCTTATGTCGTCGGGCCGTCTTTCGGCGTCGGTGGCCTCCGACGAGGTCACCGCGCCGCGCTCAGCTCTTCGCCTGGTTTATCCCCGGGTTGCTGATCGCGCCGCTCTGCACTCCCCACTTGGTGAGGATGCGCATGTATTCGCCGTTCGACATCAGCACCTTGAGCGCGGCCAGCGTCGGTTCGGTCATGCCGGTGCCCTTCGGGAACGCGAGTCCGTAGGGCGCCGAGGCCAGCGTCGGCCCCACGACCTTGAGGGCCCCGTTGGACTGCTTGACGGCGTACTCGACGACGGGGGAGTCGGCCATCCCGAGTTCCGCGCGTCCGCTCGAGACCGCCAGGTTGGCGCCGTTCTGGGTCGGGAACACGAGCAGCGTGGCGGTCTTCTTGCCTTCCTTGCTGCACTTGGCGGACTGGGCCTTGACTTCTTCTTCCTCGGTGGTGCCCTTCTCCACGGCCACCGATTTGCCGCACAGGTCCGCGAGCGAGTTGATCGTCGGGTTGGATGAGCTCTTCGCGTAGAACGATTCGCCGGCGGTGAAGTAGGTCACGAAGTCGACGGTCTTCTCGCGTTCCTTGGTGTCGGTGAACGACGACGCTCCCATGTTGTACTTGCCGGCCGCCAGCCCCGGGATGATCGTGTCGAAGGTCGCGTTGACGATGTGGACTTTCAGTCCCATGACCCTCGCCAGCGCGGTGGCCAGGTCGGCGTCCATGCCGATCACGGTGTGGCCGTCGGAGGCGATGAACTCGTTCGGCGCATAGGTGGCGTCGGAGGCGACGGTGAGGGTGCCTTCCGTTTTGATCTTGGAGGGCACCTGCGACGCGATGCTCGCGTCGGTGGTGATCGTGGGGGACGTCGAGGAGGTCGTGCCGGTCGTCGAGCTGCTGCTGCTGTTGCTGCTGCCGCATCCCGCCAGGGCCAGCACGGCCAGGGCCATGGCACCGACGGCGGAGAGGAGCTTGGGCATGGTCGGGGACCCCCTAGGAGTGGAAATCGGGCATGGGCGGCGAAGCGGGCGGATTATACGGTCGCCTCAGCTCGCTCCGACCTGTGAGAGGTCCCGGGTGCTGGCGATCTCGTGGAACCTGACGTCGGGCGGCGCGGTGATCGTCGCCGTGATCGCCCCCATGAACTCCGCGATGTGGGGCGTGC
Source organism: uncultured Solirubrobacteraceae bacterium (assembly GCA_963758055.1). GTDB lineage: Bacteria > Actinomycetota > Thermoleophilia > Solirubrobacterales > Solirubrobacteraceae > Palsa-744. Next base: position 294,460 of record CAVWTU010000011.1, on the reverse strand, counting down.
GGAAGTGCTGCTGGAGCGCCTCCTCGTCCTGCCACTCCTCGACGAACACGAACCGGTTGGGCTGCTCGGTGTCCTCGAACACCCGATAGTCGATGCAGCCGGCCTCCTCGCGGGAGGCCGCGGCGACCTTCTGGGCCACCTCGATCAGCTGGGCGCGTTTCGAGGGGTCGGTGGTGACCCTTCCGACTACAACGATCATCCGCTCTCCTTCGACGTCGTGGACAGGCGCTTGCGCGCGCGCGTGTAAGCGACCCTACCCGCGTCGCCGTTTTCGCGGGCGTCCGCGACGCTACCGGCGCCGCCGCCGTCCGAGCTCCGCGCGAACCGCAAACGCGCCGGCCAGCATCCCCCAGATCACGGCCACGGCCACCACTCCTTTGGTGGCCGCCAGGACCGAAATGGCGAGGGACGCGATTCCCGCGCAGACGGAGAAGACGATGTTGGCCACGCCTGCATGATCGCGTCCTGTGAAGGCGGCCCCTTAGAGTGAGGTCCGTGGGCGAGAGTGACCATCTGATCGCCTCCTCGGGCTCCCACATATCGCTCGCCCGCAAGCGGCCCGCTGAGCGCGGTCACCTCCGGATCGGAGTGGTGCAGGAGCGCTGGCACCCGGACCCGGGGGAGCACGAAGCGGCGCTCGCCGGCGGGATCCGCAGCGCGGCCGAGCAGGGTGCCGAGCTCGTCTGCCTGCAGGAGCTGACCCTGAGCCGCTACTTCGCCGTGGACCCGGGAGGGCCGCAGGCGGCCGGCGCCGAGCCCGAGGATCTCCCCGGTGGGCCGACGTACGAGTTCGCGGCGAAGCTGGCCTCGGAGACCGGCGTCCACGTGCACGCGTCGCTGTATGAGCGGGCCGAGGACGGGGACACCGATGGGCTCGGCTACAACACCGCGATCGTCGTCGCCCCCGGCGGTGAGCTCCTGGCGCGCACGCGCAAGCTGCACATCCCGGTGACCGCCGGCTACCACGAGGACCGCTACTTCCGTCCCGGGCCCGCGGAGGGCAACCCGTACCCGGTGCTCGAGTTGCAGGAGGCGCGGCTGGGGCTGCCGACCTGCTGGGATCAGTGGTTCCCAGAGGTCGCCCGCGCCTACAGCCTGGAGGGCGCCGACGTGCTCGTCTACCCGACGGCGATCGGCTCCGAGCCCGACCACCCCGACTTCGATACCGAGCCCCTGTGGGAGCAGGTGATCCTCGGCAACGCGATCGCCAACGGCGTGTTCATGGTCGCCGTCAACCGCATCGGCGAGGAGCCGCCGCTGCGCTTCTACGGCTCTTCGTTCATCTGCGACCCCTACGGACGCAAGCTCGTGCAGGCTCCTCGCGACGAGCCCGCCGTGCTCGTCGCCGAGCTCGACCTCGACCAGCGGCGTGACTGGCTCGAGCTGTTCCCGTTCCTTGACACGCGGCGCCCCGACGCCTACGGCCGGCTGGCCGAGGGCCCGGCCAGCGGGGCTCGGCGCGAGGATCGCGACGGCGGGTAGCTCGGGCCGGCGACATGTCTGGCGCGGGTGTCGATTTTGGCCGGCCTCGTTCGACGTGTCGGTAGAAACCACACATCGACGAGAAGGAGACACAAATGCGTTTCATGGTTCTGGTCCCCGGGAGTCCCGAGTCCGAGGCGGGCGTGATGCCCAGCACGAGACCTATTGGGGGCGATGACGAAGTACAACGAAGAGCTCGTCAAGGCGGGCGTGATGCTGGCCGGCGAGGGCCTGCACCCGAGCTCGAAGGGCGCGAAGGTCCGCTTCAGCGGCAGCGAGCGCACCGTGATCGACGGCCCGTTCACCGAGGCCAAGGAGCTCGTCGCCGGATACTGGATCTGGGACTGCGGGTCCCGGGATGAGGCGATCGAGTGGCTCAAGCGGGCGCCGTTCGACGGCGGCGTCGAGATCGAGCTTCGCCCCATCTTCGAGGCCGACGACTTCGGCGAGCAGCTGACGCCGGAGCTGCGCGAGGCCAACGAGCGGCTGCGCGAGCAGACAACCCAGAATTAGCGCGTGACGGGGTCGGCCACCCATCGCGCGATCGACGCCGTGTGGCGCATCGAGTCGGCCCGGTTGATCGCCGGGCTGACTCGCATCGTCGGCGACGTGGCGGTGGCCGAGGACCTGGCCCAGGATGCGCTCGTCGCGGCGCTCGAGCAGTGGCCGAGTTCGGGGATCCCGGACAACCCGGGAGCGTGGCTGATGGCCACCGCCAAGAACAGGGGCATCGACGCCCTCCGCCGGCGCGTGACGCTCGAGCGCAAGCAGGAGCTGATCGCGCGCGAGCTGGAAACGCTGCAGCAGCTGGATCGCCCCGACCTGGCCGCGCAGGTCGAGGACGTTCAGGACGACGTCCTGCGCCTGATCTTCATGACCTGTCATCCGGTCCTGTCCCCGGAGGCGCGCGTGGCGCTGACGCTGCGTCTGCTCGGCGGCCTCTCGACGCCTGAGATCGCACGCGCCTTTCTCGTCTCCGAGGGCACGGTCGCGCAGCGCATCGTTCGCGCCAAGCGGACACTGGCCGAGGCACGGGTGCCGTTCGAGCTCCCCGGTCGTCGACGAGCTGAGCGAGCGCCTGGCGGCGGTGCTCGAGGTGATCTACCTGGTGTTCAACGAGGGCTACGCCGCCACCGCCGGCGAGCACTGGATCCGCCCGGCCCTGTGCCAGGACGCCCTGCGGCTCGGGAAGGATCCTCGCGGCGCTGATGCCCCGCGAGGCCGAGGTCCAGGGACTGCTCGCGCTGATGGAGCTGCAGGCCTCGCGGCTGCGGGCGCGCGTCGGGCCGGAGGGGGACCCGGTGCTGCTCGCCGACCAGGATCGGGCGACGCTGGGATCACCTGCTCGTACAGCGCGGCCTCGCCGCCCTGCGACGGGCCGAGAAGCTCAGCGGCGCACTCGGCCCGTACACGCTGCAGGCCGCGATCGCCGCCTGCCACGCGCGTGCGCGGCAGCGTCGAGGAGACCGACTGGCCGCGAATCGTCGCGCTCTACGACGGCCTGTCGGCGCTCACCGGCTCCCCGGTCGTCGAGCTCAACCGCGCCGTGGCCGTGACCATGGCCTACGGCCCCGAGGCCGGGCTCGAGCTCGTCGACGCGCTCGCGGCTGAGCCCGCCCTGCGCGGCTACCACCTGCTGACCAGCGTGCGCGGCGACATCCTCGTGCGCCTGGGGCGGCTCGCCGAGGCTCGCGAGGAGTTCGAGCGGGCAGCCGACCTCTGCGACAACCAGCGCGAGCGTGGGCTGCTGCTCTCGCGAGCGGTCGCGTGCGATGCATGAGGCGCCCGCGGGGAGCGGGCTTCCAAGCACCCACCGCCGTCGGCAGCCAGGGCCGGAAGCGATCAAAGACCTGCAAATGACGGTCTATGGAGCTAGCCGGGCTCGAACCGGCGACCTCCTGGGTGCGATCCAGGCGCTCTCCCAGCTGAGCTATAGCCCCGGGGGGTTCCGGATGCCCCGCCGAGGGCTCCGGGTGGCATGAGTGTAGTGGCCCGCGTCGGGGGATTCGCAAGCCGCCGCTCGCCGCACCGCGGGGCCCCGCCCCGGGAGGCCGTCCGACGCGTCGCTAAGGTTTCGCCCAGTTTCATGGGATTGCTGGAAGAGGCCATCCGCGAGCACCTGGATCTGCAGCGTCGCCGTGGTGGAGACCTGCGCCAGATAGCGCTGGCCGAGCGCGAGGCGCTCGAGCCATTGGTGCCGGGGCACACGCCGGACTGGGCCCAGGGGCCCGCGCTGTTCGACAACGAGCAGCCCGTCCAGGCTGAGCCGATGCCCTCTGGACGGCCGCTGGTGGAGCCCGCGCAGGAGGTCGGTCAGCAGTTCGTCGAACTCGCGCCGGAGGATCTCCGGCAGCCGCTCGCGCAGCTCGCGCCCGAGGCGATCGCCTCGGAGCCCGTGCGGCAGATGGCTGAGGGCGCCTCACTTGACCAGGAGACCGCCGAACTGGACATGAGCGCCGTCCTCGGCTTCGCCGAAGAGTCGGCCGAGCCGCAGGTCGACCGCCTCGAAGATCATGCCGGGGTGCCGGAGTTCGGACCGGTGCGCGCCCAGCGGATCGTCCAGGACCCCGCCGCCCCGGTCACGGGCCCGGAGGACTTCGAGTGGGAGATCCCGGGCGTGACGCGTTCGCCCGGCGCCTGAGCGGCTTCCTGGTCATCACGCCGGCCGTCCGGGCTGGATACTGGGGGGTATGTCCGCGGAGAACGTCGAGGTCGTCCACCGCCTGTATGCGGCCTGGCGGCGTGACGGCTTCGGGGTCGTTCCAGAGCTGATGGATCCCGAGATCGAGTACGTCAACCCGAGCTACGCGGTCGAGCCCGGTGTCCGCCGGGGGTATGAGGGCTTCGCGGCCGCAGCGGAGGCCGTCAGGAGCGTGTACGGCGACTACGAGGTGAGCGACCCTGAGCTGGAGGACCTCGGCGAACGAGTGCTCGTACGGGCATGGGTGAAGACCCAAAGCCACGGCAACGACGTCCCGATCGAAGCCGAGCGCGGCTACGTGTTCGACCTGCGCGACGGCAAGGTACTGCGCTTTGCCTGGTTCAACGACCCGGCCGACGCACTCGAGTACGTTCGCGGTTGAGCCGGCCGCGCTCGAGCGTCCACCCTTGGGGCGCTCGCGCCCAAGCGCCTCCTCGGGTATGCTGCCCGGCGGCGCAAGCTCCCGCTTCGCCCCACGGGTGATCAGGAGCCGACGCCGATCTCCACTTGGCAGGGAGGCCTGGACGGAAGGGATGGAATCGGAGGGGCTTGGTGTCCGTGCACAGCCCGAGAGGGCCCTTCGGGCGCGGACGACCAGGCTCCCTGCCATTTTCACGGTCTGGTGACCGCCTTCACGGTCTGGTGACTGCTTTCACCACCGTCGTGGGGCGGCGGAAGGGACGGAGCGCATCCGTCCAGATGCGCAACTCGACGCCGGTGGGGGGGTTAGCGTTCACATCCGTCGACCGTGGCGGGACACCCGAGACACAGGGGGGAGTACATGCGTCATCTGATGCATCGATCAAGCCTGCGCGGACTCATCGCGATTGCGAGCGTCCTCGCCGTGGCAGCAGCAGCGGTCGTTCCCGGACTCAGCTCCGCGAACGTGAACGTGAGCAAGTCCGGATGGGCGTGGGCGAACCCCACTCCTCAGGGCAGAACGCTCCTGAACATAGCCTTCTCAGGAGGCGCCGGTTATGCCGTGGGCCTGGGCGGGACGGCACTGTCGACGAGTGACGGCGGTCAGTCCTGGACCGGTCTCACCACCGGCACCGCAGCCGACCTCGAACGGGTCCAGGTGTTGAGTCCGACGACCGTCGTCGTCGGTGGCGGTGAAGGGTGCGTGACACGGATCTCCGAAAACGGAGGACAGTTGTTCAGGCGCATCTTCAACGTGGCCGAATCGAGTTGTGCCGAACCGGTGGCCGCGTTCAGCTTCACCTCTCCCAAGGAAGGCTTCCTGCTGCTCAAGAACGGCGCCGTGGAGCTCACCACCGACGGTGGCGAAAGCTTCGCCCGCCGGACGGGCATTCCGGGTACTCCGGCCTCGAGCGGCGGAGGTTCGCTGGGCGGCATCGACATCCACTTCTTCAGCTCGAGCAAGGGCATCGCCTTCGTCGGCGCGCCGGGCGGGTCCGCCACGGCATACGCCACCCCAGATGGAGGTGTGTCGTGGGCACCGGTCACGCTGCCCCCGAACTCGGTCGTCACGTCGGTTCACTTCGTGAACGAACAGGTGGGCTACGCGATCGGTCCCAACACCCTCCTGCGCACCACCAACGGGGGTGAAAAGTGGGAAGGCCAGGCGATAGCAGCGGGCAACTCCTTCAGGACGATCGACTGCTCCAGTGAAGAAACCTGCCTGCTCACGGTGACCGGCGGCAACCAGCTGATCAGGACCACTGACGGAGGTAAAACGGACACCGTCAACACCCCGTCGAGCTCCCTGATCTACGCCGCGGCGTACGCGAACCCGACCAGGATCGTGGCTGTGGGCGAGAGCGGGGCGACCGTCCTCTCCTCCGACGGGGGTAGCACCTTCACCTCGGCCAGCGCGGACATCGGCGGCCAGTACGGCCGGCTGCGTGCGGGCCCCGGCCAGATGCTGCTGGCGCCCGGAGCCAACGGTGACGTGGCGATCTCGACCAACAGCGGACAGAGCTGGCAGGTGCTCGCCACACAGACCTCCCAGGAACTGGTGGACGTGGCCTTCGGCACCACCACGCTGGGCTACGCGCTCGACGCCGGCGGTGGGCTACAGCGGACGAACAACGGCGGTGCGAGCTGGCAGACGCTCAGCCCGGGAACCAGCCGCAAGCCCTCGGCGGTGGCCGCCATCGGTGAGAAGACCGTTCTGCTGCTCGGTCCGGTGGGCATCAACCGGGCCGTCGGAGGAGGTGCCTTCGAGCCCGTCACCGGACCGGTGGCGAGCCGGGCGCCAGTGTCCGACTACCAGCTCGTGGGCAGCACCGTCTTCGCCTTCGGAGCCAACACCCACACGCTGATCCGGTCCACCGACGAAGGGGCTCGCTGGAGCGCGATCCCGATGCCGCTTGGCCCACAAGAAGAACAAGGCCAAGAAGATCAAGGCCAGCTCCGGGGTCTCGATCCGCAGCGTGGCCTTCACCAGCCCGACCGGCGGGTTGCTGCTCGACAGCCAGGGGCGCCTGTGGAGAACCACCAACAGCGGTCTCAGCTGGACCCAGCTCAACACCGTAGGCACCGAAACGGGCACACAGCTGGCTTTCGCGAGTCCCACCGCGGGCTTCCTGAGCGTGTCCCCCTACGGAGGCGACAGCAAAGACGCCTACGTGCTGAGGACCACCGATGGCGGCCTCACCTGGCATCCCCAGGAGATCACGATCGGGTCGATCCCGAGAGGTGGCCTGGTGGCGACCAGCGCCAACAACGCCGCCGTGCTGGTGGACGGCACGACGGTGAAGGGCGAAGCGATCCACCGCCTGCTGTTCAACACCCAGACCGGTGGTGACGTGGCCGGGACCGCCGGGCCGCTGGTGCTGAGCACGACCATCCACGCGTTCACCGCAAAGCGACTCAAGAAGCTGCGGGGCGCGGTCAGGGTCAGCGGTGTGCTGAAGGGCGCCGTCGGCGGCGAGACCGTGGTCGTGTCGCGGCGCAACCTCGCCGGCGGGCCGTGGCAGGAACAGCGCGTCGTGGTGGGTGCCAACGGCGGCAGCTTTGCGACCACCTGGCACATCAGCCAGAGCTCGCTGTTCGTCGCCCAGTGGAGCGGGGACAGTGGACGACCCGGTCAGGGCTCGCAGGTCCTGAGCGTGAAGGTGACCCCGACGAAGAAGAAGTAGCCGCGACGGGTGCGAGGGTGGGTTCCGGCCCGCCCTCGCCCCGAGCATCGTCACGGGGCGCCCGGATCGACACGTGGCCCCGAATGCCCCCGATAGACTCGGAGACCTCGGGGCCATAGCTCAGCTGGGAGAGCGCCTGCTTTGCAAGCAGGAGGTCACCGGTTCGATCCCGGTTGGCTCCATGCCTCAAAGGACCTGCATACAAGACCTTTTTCCTACGTCGAGCGTGTCGGCTTGCGGGCCTTGTGTTCCGGAGCCGTGTTCCCTCTGAGCCTGATCCGGTGTCGGGATCTCCCAGGGGGCTCTCGGATCGGTCCTGAAGATCGCCGTCTCCACAGCGATGGTGTAGCGCCCACAGCATCGACACCTTTTGTGGCACAGGCTCTGATGCCCGATAGCGAGATTTCAGTTCTCGTATTTGCCGATCTGCTGCCAGGCTTCGGTTGATCTAAGGCGCTTAGAAGGCGCTGTAGGGGCCTCCGAAGGGCGAGCAGGCCCCCTTGCAAGGCTGATGCTCGATCCTGTAGCTTGTAGGCGCGGTCAAGGGACCTACAGGAGGGGATGAGCGCGTGAGGAGTCTGTTGGCGCTGTGCGTGATGTTCGCGCTCGTGGGCAGCGCCGTTGCTGCCTCGACGGCTTCGGCGGAACCGCCCGAATTCAAGGTCTGCGTGAAGGCAGCGAAGGTCGGGCGCAAGTGGACCGGGAATTATCGTTCTAAGTGCGTGGGCGGTTTGACCGAAGCTCAATTGGAAGAAGGCAAGCTCAACAAGTACGAACGCATTCCTTGGACCAATGCGGAGAGCACGATGCTTCGGTCGAAAGGCAAGGGCAAAGGCATAAAGGTTTACTTCGTAGATGCCACCCAAGAACCTCCTGAGGTCGGGCAGCTCCTGTCGTGTACCGGAGACAACATCATCAGCGGCGAAGTCACAGGCCCGAAACGAGCCTGGTGGAAGACGGTGTACACCGGGTGTTCAGTCGGAGGCATCTCCTGCCATACCGGCGTCGGCTACGGGAAAGGAGAAATCACCACCCAGGAAACGGGAACCTTGGTGTACCTCCAAGAAGGCACACATCAATACGTTGGCTTTCGCATGAGATCGGGTCCTGGAAACGCGCTTATGGAATATGAATGTGGCAAGACGCGGTATGAAGAAATAGGGGAACGGTTACTGCGGATCAGCCCCGTCGAAGCCGCAGAAAAGGTACACCACCTTTCGTCATACGAAGGCGAAAAGCATCTACCGGAATACGTCTACGAAGAACAGGCTCCCCACATGGTGCAGCAAGAAGATCCTAACCAGGCGAATGCGGTCGGGTACTTCCGGTGGAACTCTGCGTTCACCGAATGCGTCACTGAAGAAATCAAAGAAGGCCATTCCGACTCGGAGGCCGAAGAAGCTTGTTCCAATATGCTCGGGCCATGGCCCGATTATCCGCTCAAGCCCATCGTGCCGACCATCCTCCGGAACGGCGAGGAAGACGGGGTGGCCACTCGCCTTGAAGAACAGGACATAAAGGGCGAAGCTTGGACTATCGAATAGGGCACATTGAAGTCAAATCTACTAACTCTGAAATGTTCACTGAAGACTCTCCTTCAAGTCCGGCTATAGATTGTTTTCAGTTTCGTTGTGCCACCAGCAGGCTAATCTGCCCCGTGGCACGATCTTGTAGCACAGGGGAAGACCCCCTTGTCCGTTGGCACCATTCCCTAGCTCACTTGATCTGGACCTTGTAGCGCTGCGTTCTTAGCTCAACGCCGCCAAGCGCGGTGCAAGGTGCATGTTCCTTGCGGCAGCGGGCTTCAAGGCGTCGAGCGGCGGCAGCGGCTTGGACTGGCGGCAATGTGTTCCATGGGTCCGGTGAAGGTGGGCGGGCGTTCTTCGCGGACGCGCCGCTCGACTTCGTGGCCGTGGGCCGGTGAGACACTACGTGAGCGTTCGGGGCGTGTGCACGCCACAACTCTTCGCGCGGAGTATGCAGCACAAAGCTAGGTGCTTCCTTGCACGCAGCGAGGAAGTCTCCCGGCAGGCGCCGGCCTTCGGCTTCGCTGCAGTGTGTTTCGGCGCAGCGCTTGACAGCCTGTTCGACGCGGTCCCTCGCGGGTCTGCCGCCGCCGCACCCTGCCAGCAGGACCGCCGCCGCTATCAACCCGAGGGTCCTTCGCCCACTCTCATGGCATGCAGCGCACAGTGCTGTGCTGGCTAATGGCTCCGCCTCCGTGGCAGACCTTCTCGACGACTTCGATGGCTCGGATTGTTGCGTCAGGTTTCTCGCTGGCCGTGATGTGTTCAGCAGGACCTGCACACCGGTAGCGTTTGGGGTGCGCGAGGACGTACCTCTGTTTGAGTCCGCAGATCGGAGCCACGACCGATCTCGCTAGATCTTCGGCTTCGCCTTCGCGGATGTTTTTGGCTTCCTCTGCGGGAGTCGGCCCTGGCCCGTGTCCGTGGGCCGGAAACACCTGCACTGCCTTTTGGGTGGCCGTGGCCCTTGCAAGTCTCATCCTGTAGCCCGGAACGTGCATTGCGAAGCTAGGTGCTTCCTTGCAGGCAGCGATGAACAAACCTAGGATGCGTTGCCCTTCAGCTTCGCCCGTGCAGTGTTTTTCGTGACACTGCTTGACGGCTTGTTCGACCCGTTCCCTTGCTGGACCGCTGCCGCCACCGCCGCAACCGGCAAGGGCGAGAGTGGCGGCCACGATCAATGCCAGAGCAACCCTCACGGCGACAGAATACGTGCGAGGCCGGCCCTGTCGTGACCTAGCCCTTGCGCTCCCTGATCGTGTATCCGCGTTCGCGGAAGATGGCGGTCCACGGCCGGCGCAACGGTGACGTAGCCCACCCAGAGCGCTTGGCCCACGGGATCACCGGTTCGATCCCGTTGGCTCCATCGCGGCCCTCTGCAGGCGGCGGCGGTTCGCGGCCTTTGGGACTAAGACGGTCGCAGGATCGGCGGCCACATCCCGCCGGAGGTGCGTGCGCGAGCGGGCGCGTGTCGTTTGGGCGGCCGGCGACCAGTCGGCACGCCCCTTTCGCGAGCTATTTCGTGTCGTCCGCTCTGGTCAGCGACCTCAGGCCGGAATCGGTTCGACAGGTGCCCGCCCTCACTGGGACTTTGCCAGCAAGAGGCCACCCGTCGGTCCCGTCGGCACCATTGCCCTCTCCCGTGTCGCAGCGCTGGACCTCGAGGGGCCATGGCGCCCTCTCGCGCACCTAATCTCGCCCATCACCCAGCTCTGGGTCGCGTTCAAGTGCTTCGCTGGCGTTTGGGCTGCTGTGCGGCGTAGTCCGCATCCTTCTTCGCAGAACCTCGCGGGTTTATACGGGTCTATCCCGGTCGGCCACCAGATACGACATACAAGGACACCGAAAACAGCACAAGCGGCTGCCTGTTCTTTCGCGTTGCGTCCGACGGCTGGGCCTCTTTCAAGCTGACTCGAAGTACGAAGGGAGCACTGGAGAAGATGAGAAGTTTCAATATCGTCGGGCTCTGCCTGGTGGCTGTGTTCGCGCTCAGCGCCTTTGTGGCCTCCGGGGCACAGGCCGGCCAGCTCGGCACGTGCGCGAAGGCCGCCAAGAACGGCAAACTGTACACCGGGCAATACACCGACAAGTACTGCAAGACGCACGCCACGGCCGGCGAAGAAACCGAAGGCAAGAAGAACAAGTACGCATGGAAAGCTAACGCCGCGAGCATCCCGTTCGCCTCTGAAGGCGGCGCGGCCCACCTGAAGGGCGCGGCCGGCGAAATCGCGTGCGAACGTGCCACGGACGCGGGTACCTACGAAGGTGCCACGAAAAACAAAGACACGTTCACGTTCCTGGGGTGCAAGCTCAAACCGTTCGAAGAGGCGAGTAGACCGATTCTCATCTAGGTGGGGATCGCAAGGTCCACAGCTAGACGCAGCTGTCCGGCGAGGTCAGCAGGCGGCGTGAGCCGGCGCCACTCGCGAGGGGCACGCCGGGAAATGCCGATTGACCCTTCCGATGGAGACCCTTGCGAGGTTGTTGTACTCCTTCGCCTCGTCGCTACCAGAGCCAGCCACGGCGTCGTTGGACGTCGCTCCACCGGCGTAATCCTTGGCTGTAATCCTGATCGTCGCCGCTCCCCATGGTGGAATCGATCCGAGCAGGCAGACGTATTCGGTCGTGTGGATGCACCGACCTTGGCTAGGTTCGGCGGAAACGATCACGAGTTCCGAGCCGGGCTGGTCGGTGATCACGACGTCGCTGGCAGCCACCTGCGAGCGGTTGGAGACCGTGATCTCGAACACGTCGGTTGGCGTTGGCCCGCCACCGGATCGGACCAGGGTCTTCTTGACGACGAGTTCGGTCTCCTGACCGGGCTCGGGTTCCGGACCGGGGGTCGGCGGGATCGGCCCGGGACTGAAGAGGTTGACGAACTTGCAGGACGCCTTCGGCGAGTTCGCACTAAGGCGGACGGTCGCCCGGCCCTGCTCAAATGGGATTCCCTTGCCGTTGCAGATCACTTGGATCAGCGACCAGTCCCCGTTCTGGACAGGACTCTCCGCGGACTCCTCGATCACGTAACGTCCGAACGGAAGGTTCCGGGTCGAATCGCCCGACGCCCGCACCGGGACTCGTTCCCTGCTCACCTTCGCAGTCAGGTTAAGCGCGAATTCGGGCTCCGTCGGCAGTCCGACTTGGAACAGGGCGGTGCCGGTGTTGCCGATCGTTTCCTTGTGGATCAGGATCTCGCCCTCGTAGGAGAGGCGGTTGGTGAAGGTACACAGAGCGCCCTGCTTGTCGCTGATGGTGACGCTGACACCGTTGTCACGCTCTGCGCCGCCGTTGCAGCTGACGGTGACCAGGTGCCAGACCCCGCTACGGTCGCTCGGGAGCTCCTCGAGCACTTTGTAGGTACCTGGGTCCAACAGCAGCCGCTTGGACGGAGCGGGCTCACGTTCGGTCGTGGTCGTGATCATCGGCTGTGCAACGACGGCGCCACGTGAATTGATCACCTTGAAATCAAAGCTGCCGGTGCCGTTTTCGGTGATCTTGCTAAGCAGCAGGGCGCCCTTTGGTGGACTGAGCGTGTCCACGAACGTGCAGGTCACCGTGTCGCCGGCGGCCAATCGGATCGAGACGCTCTTGGCAGCGAGGCTCGTCGACACCTGGCTGCCGTTTGCTTCGCAGCGGATGTCCGTCAGCAGCCATCCTGGCGGGACCTCCTCATTGACGGTCCAGGGCTCGTCGCCGGGCTGCGTTGCGCCGCGGTAGAACGTCGTCGCCGCGGGGCTGCCGGTGGCTGCCGTGAGGCTGAACAACCCACCCGGGTTGTAGGACACGTTGCCCCCGAACTGGAACGTCTGCGGTGCAGAGCCCGACCCCTCGACCTCCTTGCGGATCACGAGTTTGCCCGACGCCGGGGGCGGGGTGACGTAGTAGGCGTAACAGAAGGCGTGCCGGGTCCCGGACGGGAAGCCGATCCACTCGACGTTGTCCCCGTTGAGGTTGTCGACCGAGCAGCGCAGGGCGCCGAACCCGTACTTGCCGGCGAATTGGGATTCGCCGAACAGCACCGGGTCGCTCGGCGTTCCGCCCTGGACCCAGAGCGATTGCCCTCCGGCGGCCCGTTTTGCCTGGGCTTCGTTCAGCTCGAAGGTGGTCGCCCCCTGAAGCGACGCTCCGGGGATCACCTCCCCGTTCCAGCCGCGCAGCGGCGTCGAAGCTTCGGTGGTGATCGACGTCGGTTCGGCGCCGGTGACGATCGAGAGGGCGCCCCAGGGTCCGGTAGACGCCTTTTCCTTGATGCCCGAGCCGACCGTAAAGCGCCAGCCGGTGATCGGCTTGCACAAGGGTTGGCCTAGCACCTCCTTCGCCGGGTTGATCGGTTCGCCGGGGGTGTAGAGAGTGTCCTTGCCGAGGTCCTGGAGGCTCTCCATGATGTTGTTGCGCGCCAGGTTCGCGCGGATCGATTCGTAGGTCGGGCACTCGCGCGCGGCAACCGTGACGAACAGGTTCGTGCCGCGCCCGTTCGGCTCGTCCTGGGCGACCTGCCCCAAAGCCCCAGCGGGCGCACAGAGGGCGAGGCCGATACCGAACGCGAGGATCCAGAGACACCTGAATCCTGTTGTCTGGCCCATGCAGTCAGGCTACTTGCCGGGGCGGTCACCCAAGCGTCGTGTAGCCGAATGACTCGGGCGACGATGTGGTTTGGTCGTGCCTCTTCCAGGCGACGGCGATTCACCCCGCTATGCCAGGTGGAGTTTGCGCGTCCGCGGCCGCCACGTAGAGTGCAACCAGCGCCTCCACGATCGCCTCCTTCTTTAGGTCTAGGCCACCGAGCGTCCACTCGATCGCGAGATGATTCGTGCCGCCGACGAGGGCGAGGACGATCGCATGACGCCATGGTTCCTGCTGGAAGTCGATCGCCGAGTTGAGCGCGAGCGCAGACTCCTCGATGTATGTGGTGAACGTGTGCATCACCTCGAAGCGTCTGCGTTCGAGGGTCTCGTTGCGGCCGACGACCTCGACCAGCTGGACGCGCGCGAGCCGCGGATCCTCGGCGAGCGCGCCCATGAAGCCGTTGAGGCCCGCACGCGCCCGATCCTCGAGCGTCTCGGGCGCAGCATCGGCCGCTGCGAAGGCGGCACCCATGACGATCTCGATCACGTGCTCGAAGACGGCTGCGAGTAGGGCGGAGCGGTCGGCGAAATGCTCGTAGAAGTAGCGCTGCGTCAAACCGGCGCGCTCGCACACGCGCTGCACGGTCGCGCGCTCGTAGCCGAGCGTGCCGATTTCCTCGAGGCCGGCCTCGATCAGCTTCGCGCGGCGCGCGGACTGGCGCGCCTGCATTGAGACGCCGCCGTAGCTGCGACCGCCGTCAACGAGAGCCATGAGTTGACGCCAGCATATTCCCTCGGTACCATAACTTGACATGCCGATGTGTCAGATTCTGGGGAGGATCTGCAGGGGAAGGCCGGCCCACGTCAAGGTGTGCGGCCGTATCGCTCTGGGGATCCTCACCCTCGTACTCCTGGCGGGACCGGCGTCGGCGTCGGCGTCGGTGACGATCGGTGCGGAACGGATCGTGATCACGACCCCCGGCGCGGGAGCGATCGTGGACCGCAACCCGTTCAAGGTCGTGTACACCGGTGCAGGCGGCGAAGCGGTCCTCTCGCAGACAGAAAACGTGAGCGGATCCACGTTGCCGCTCACGCGCTCGGCGATCCAGCCGGCGAGCGAACCCACCGGCCCCACGAGCTACTCGCCGCTCTCGTTCCTCGTCGGCTCCGACCAGCCCGAAACCTATACGACCGGCCGCTACGCCGGCCACATCACGGGCGAGTATTCGGGAGACCTAGCTTCGGCCACGGAAACCGGGACCGAATACTCAGCACGCGACGTCATCGCCGCCGAACAGTCCGGGGAAGGCGTGAAGATGACCCTGTCCACCAACGATCCGAGTGGGCGCGAGCTGCTCGTCACGCTCACGCCACAGAGCACGTCTGGGGGCACGGCGATGCGGCTCTCGGCTGTGCCGACAGACCCGCTTGGCGTCGCTGCGATGTCGGACTCCTTCGACTCGACGCCGGCCGAGGCGTTCCACGGCTTCGGCGGTCGTCACGACGCGCTCGACCAGCACGGCCAGGAGTTCTACAACTGGGTCGACCAGGAGAACGTCACGACCACGCCCGAACAAGCGGGCGACACCCAGCTCTATCCCGACGGCCCTCAGGCTGCCTACTACGTACAGTCATCGTTCGTCTCCAGCAACGGCTACGGCTTCTTCTTGAACTCGAACTCACTATCGCTCTGGAATCTCGACGCCGGCAGGCCCGAAGCCTGGCAGGTCCAGACCGCGCAGCCTTCGATCGAATACGTCGTCGCCACGGGGCCCGTGAGCCAGGCGATTTCGGAGCTCACCTCGATCACGGGTCGCCAGCCTGCGCCACAGCAGTGGATGCTCGGCCCGCTCTTCGACCGTGAGGTGGAAGAACCGGTCGAGACGGCCGCCAAGTACGAACAGCAGGTTGAAAGCGACATCCAGAACATCGTCCACTACAAACTGCCGGTCGAGGCGTACCGGATTGAGGGCTGGGGCCTGCTCAGCACCTCGTCCTTGGAGTCCGAGATCGCCAAGCTGCGCGGACTCGGCATCCGGCCGCTGCTCTACTTTCGCCCCTTCGTCGGGCAGGAGCTGATCGGCACAGAATTGCCGGGCGAATACGAAGCTGCGGTTCGCGACGGCTACGTCGCGACGAACGCGGAAGGCGAGCCCTACATCTTCACCGACAACTTCGGGGCCGATGCCGCACTGATCGACTTCACCAACCCTGCCGCCGTCGCATGGTGGAAGACCCGCGTCGACGCCGCACTCGAACTCGGTGCAGAAGGGTTCATGCTCGACTTCGGCGAGCAGGTGCTCACGGAAATGCACTTCAGCGACGGATCCACCGGGGCGCAAATGCACAACCGCTATGCCGTCCTGTTCCAGCGCCTGACCCGCGAAATCGTCGAACAGTTCGAAGCCGGCCACCCCGGCCGCAAGATCCTGTTCTTCACCCGTAGCGGATACAGCG
Organism: uncultured Solirubrobacteraceae bacterium; assembly: GCA_963758055.1. Classification (GTDB taxonomy): domain Bacteria; phylum Actinomycetota; class Thermoleophilia; order Solirubrobacterales; family Solirubrobacteraceae; genus Palsa-744. The sequence goes on along the minus strand of CAVWTU010000011.1, from coordinate 278,625 downwards.
GAGAACCGGGCAGCGCCCCTTTCACGAACTTCAACTTCCCCGGCGATGAGACGACCGACTGGACGCACGCCGGCGGTCTAGCCGCGCAGGCACCGGACATGCTCAACCGAGCGATCGGCGGCGCCTACGGCTTCGGCACCGACATCGGTGGTTATCTGGATTTCTACAACGACATCGAAGGTAAAGAAACCCCCGTCGTCAAACAGACCACCCAGGAACTCTTCCTGCGCTGGGCGGAGTTCGCCGCGCTCTCGCCGGTGTTCCGCCTGCACGGCGCGATCGTCGGCGAGCACACACCGTGGAGCTTCTCCAAGGCGACAGCCGTCGCCTACCGGAAGCTCTCGCGGCTGCACGTGCGCGCGGAGGGACTCATCGAGGAACTGTGGCAGGAAGCCGACCGCACCGGGATCCCGGTAACCCGGCCCCTCTACCTCGAATATCCACAGGACCCGCAGGCCTCCCGACAGGAACAGGAGTGGATGCTCGGCCCACATGTGCTGGTGGCCCCCATCTACGAGCAGGGAGCGACCAGCAGAGTCGTCTACTTCCCGCAGGGATGCTGGCGCGATCCGGCAACCGGCGAAGAAGTGGTCGGCCCGACGGCCGCGAGCGTCCCGGCAGCGCTCGAACAGCTCCCGTTCTTCTTCCAGTGCGGCACGGAGCCGTTCAAGCCGCCGGCCCCGTTCCGCAAGGGAAAGTGAGCATCGACCGCGACATCAGCCCGGGGTCAGCCCTAACGCCCGGCGCAGCTCGCCCGTCGCGAGTCCTTCGACGCGAACTACCTTTTCGCGAGAGCGCTCACCACGGATCACCCTCACCCGTCCGCGGGCTATGCCGGCGCGCTTGGCGATCAGCTTGCACAGCGCCGCATTCGCCTGGCCCTCAACGGGTGCCGCCGCGACACTCACATGCAGGACGCCGTCACGCTCGGCCACAAGCATGTTGCGTTTCGCACGGGGCTTTAGCCGGACCGTGAGATCTGTGTCGGGCATCAGGTGAAGTATGCACCCGGATAGCCTCGACAGGCGGTAGCCATCCCTGCCGACGATCCCGTGCCCGCTTGGGACGAATCGCGATTGTCCCGTCCGGCGGCCCCGAGGCCTGCTCCTTGCTACGGCAAAGCTGTCGTGCAGCGGACCGGCGTCGGGCCCGTCGCGAGTCTTGGGTCAGAGCGTCAGGCGGCGCTTTGGGCGGGTCGGTGTGACGGCGCAGGTACGGTAGGTACGGGTTCGGGTGAGCTTCTGCCCGTGGATCGTTTCGACCGTGATGTGTAGGACGTAGGTGCCCTTTCGACGACCCCGCAGGTCGACCGCCGCGGCGACCCCTCGTTTCGTCGTTTTCGTGGCGATGCGGTGGCCGTTCAACGTGACCTTGACTCGCCGGTAGACGAGGCCGGGGATCTGGATGACGTGGACGACGAAGTCGCGCCGGCTCGTGCAGGCGGATTTCGACGGGGTGCTCGGTGGCGCGCTCGTCGTGGCACCGCCGCCGCCGCTGGAGGTGCCGACGATGCCGTGGTAATTCCCTGCGATCGAACCGTAGACGTTGAGGTTGCCGAGTGAGGAGCCGCAGGCCCAGTTGTCGACGGCGAAGGAGTGATCGGCGGCCAGGATCGCCGCATAGATCCAGATGTCGGGTTGCGCGCCCCAACCGTTGGGGTCTTCGGAGGCCGGCAGGTTGGGGGCATCGCAGGTTGATTCGGTGTCGGTGTATTCGCATGCTCCCGTCGCCTTGTTGACCACGTCCGAGACTCCGCGGCAGGGGTGGGTCTTCGCGACGGGGTGGTAGATGCGGACGTAGTCGCCGGCGATCAGGCCGAGGGTGGCCGTCCCCGAGGGTTCGCTGCCGAGCCTGTCTGCCACCGAGGTGGGGTAGATGCTTCCATCGATGATCAGATCTTCTTGGGCGACAATCGTCAGGGGCTGGCTGTAGGTGCCGCGCACGTAGACGTTGCCGCAGCCATTCTCGCTACGAGCCTCTTCGGGTCCGTCGGCATTGAACCCCACGCCCGAGCCTGCGGTCGGCCAGCCACAGGACTCAGAGCGCACGTAGATGAGGCCGTTTCTCGGCCATTCGATCGTCTTGCCCACGCCTTCGCCTCCGGCGTCGAGGTTGACCACCCGGATCGTGTTCGCGGTCCCATCGAGTTCCAGCCGAGTCTCGCCCGAGAAGGCATCTTCACCTTCGGCGAACGGGGCAAGGCCGGAGCTGCCTTCGGGCAGGGCGATACGTTCACCCTCGACATAGCAGTGCGTGGCGGTGTTGAAGACTGGGCTACCCGTACACTGGCCGCCCTCGTCTTGCGGATAGGTGCCGCCGTCGATTTCAACGACGTCAGGCGGGTCCGCACCCGCCCGCCCGAATTCCGCGCTGCCTTCGACCCGCGTTGAGTCGTTGGTGTGAAATGGGCCTTCAAGCCGGCTACCGCTCACGAAGCCAACCGACAGGCAGGCGTACGTACCGGCCCATTCGCTGTGGTACTTGCCCGCGCAGCCGGACGGCTCCCCGATGAGCCCCGGGTCCGCAGTTTCGAAGTTAGTGAAGAAGGCATAGTTGGTCAAGCGCGAATCGGGGATGGACGCCGATGCTCCACCGGAGAAGTACGGCGGCTTGTCAGCGAGGAGGCGAGTGTCGTACCGGTAGACCTTGGAGTATCCGCTCCTCTCGACGAGCGCCGCCGCCGGCACTTCCGCCGAGGCGGTGCAATCGCCACGGCAACCGCCCCCCATCAGCGACGCGGCAAGGCCGGCGCCGACGGCGATGACGACCAGCCCGCGCCGGTCACGCCGCGCGCGCGGACACACCGACACCAGGCCGAAGCGGTCTCCTGTTGGACGGTTCGGAGGACGACGCATCACGCCTAGGACATCGGCAACCGGCCGGAGTTGCGTGAGATCCGGCGGCAGTGGCGAGACAGGAGGTCCGAGCTGGCGTGCCGCGGCCTCCACCGGCTTGCCCGGTGGCTCGGAGCTCGGTGGGCGGTGCCTCGAGGTGGCAGGGCTCTGCCGCCTGCCTTCTCACCAAACTCCCAGCAAGCTCCGGTCCCGTCCACAGGCCAATGCCATGGGGTAGGGGTTGCCCGGCGGCCCAGATGCGCCGCACTCCGTATTGAGAGGATTCGCGAACGATGGTCAAGCTACCCGGAAACCCGAGCAAGAAGCGAAAGGCGCTGCTTGTCGTCGCTGGAGGCGCCACCGTCATCGTCGTCGTCTTCCTCCTCGTCTACTTCGTCGTGTTCCCCACCTCCTCGCCCGAGCCGTTCAAACTTGCCACCTCCACCGTGACCTCGACCGGCAGCGCGAGCGCCACGTCCACTGCGACCGTGAGCACGGGCGGGCGCTGGCGCGTCGCCACCGGCTCGGAGGCCGGCTACCGTGTCCGTGAGAAGCTCGGGTTCCTGCCCGCGCAGAGCGACGCGGTTGGGCGCACCTCATCGATCACCGGCGCAGCGGTGCTCAACGAGTCGAAGAGCACGATCACGATTACCACCGCGTCCTTCGATGTCGCAGTCAACACGCTCAAGAGCGACCGTTCGATGCGGGATGAAAAAATCCATGAAATCGGCCTTGAAAGCGATCGCTATCCGACCGCCACGTTCGTGCTCGCGACTCCCGTCACGCTCACCAGGAATGCGCTGACCGGCCACGTCATACGGGCGTCAGTGACCGGCATCTTCAACATTCACGGTACCTCCAAGCGCGAGACCCTCCCGGTCGAATTCAGCCTCGCGGGCTCGACCCTCGAGACCGCCGGCGCATTCACATTCCCTTGGAGTGAATTCGGGATGACCGCTCCGAGCGTCGGCGGCTTTGTCAACGTGACCGGCAAAGCGACCATGGAATTCGACCTGCGCCTACAGCGGGCATAGGGGTCGGCGGACATCGAGGGCCGCCGAGTGGCCGGTCAAGTGTGCCGTAGTGGTGTGGAGAGGGGCTGGCGCCCCAGCGGCCCGCCAGCCCCCGATCTAAACCTCCGCCTCGTGGCGGTCTCCCATCTCAGGCGCGAGAGGCGACCGCTTCCAGCTCGGCGAGGTCGCGGATCTGGCCCAGCCGGATGCTGTTGCCGGAGGGGTCGCGGAAGCCGGAGTCGATCCCGTACGGACGCTCCTCCGGAGGTTCGTGGAACTCGACGCCGCGGGCCCTCAGTTCTTCGTAGGTCTTCTGGCAGTCGTCGGTCGTGAGGAACACCGTTCCCGCGAAGCCCTTGGCCATCAGGCTCTCGACCTGCTCGGTGGTCTCCTGGTCCATGATCGGCGGCCCGGGGACCGCCATCAGCACGATCGACACATCCGGCTGGCCGGGGGGCGAGACGGCCAGCCAGCGAAAGCCCCCCAACTCGGGCAGCGTGACGTCGGCGGCGACCTCCATGCCGACCTTCTCCGTGTAGAAGGCCAGCGCCTCCTCTTGGTCCTGGACCCACAGCTGGGCGTTTGTGATTTTGAACATCGGGCTCTCCTTTCAACCGGGGACGATGCCGTCAAGCTAGACCGGCTGCTCGCTCCTGTCTTCTCGAAAAGTGCGCTTCTGCGGGCGGCCGTAGGCCCGTACGATGCAGCCTGGAACCAGTGCCATATCGGCGGCCGCAGGGAAGCGCTCGCGATAGGCCGCCGGAGACAGGCCGAACGTGCGCGTGAAGCTCGTCGTGAACGAGCCGAGACTCGTCAGGCCGACGGACAGGCAGATGTCGGAGATCGAGCGGTCTGTGCTCCGCAGCAGCGCGGCGGCGCGCTCCAGGCGCCGGGTCAGCAGATAGGCGTAGGGCGATTCCCCGAACGCCCGCCGGAACTCGCGGCTGAAGTGAGCCTTGGAGAGCCCCGCTGCGGCGGCCATGTCCTCGACCCCCAGCGGCTCGGCGTAGCGAGCGTCCGCGAGATCCCTTGCGCGCAACAGGTGGCGGGCGGGGGGAGCAAAGGCCATCGCGCCAGTATTGCGCTCCACGCACTGTTCGGCGCCCGGCGCGCGTCCGCCGAGCCCGACAGTCTGAGGGGCGCCCTCGACGCCTTGTTCCGGCGTAGTCGTTGGCTCCTCAGGACGGCAATGTTGGAACGGTGGTCCTCAGGAGCCGTTGTTCACAAAGCGTTCGTAGGGGCGGCAGGGCTCGTTGCGCAGGCTGGGGCACGGGGGCAAGCCCGTCGGCACGCGCACGCCCGGCACGATCGGGAGGATCAGGCTCGACGGCATGGCGGGCGAGAGGGCGATCGACTCCCCGTCGCCCGCCGGCTGGGTCTGGCTGAACGACCACACCGGCTGCGCTCCGTTGGGCGCCGAGATCACGAGCCTGATGCGCGACCCGGCACGGTACACGTGGCCCTCGAAGTACAGCGGGATCACGACCGGGACGAAACGGTTCGCGGGCATCGGTTGAACGTCGGATGCGAGGAAGGTGGGGATCGGCTGGAGCAGCGTCGGGGGCTGTTTGAAGATGTTGTCCGAATTCGCTGCAAGCTTGCGCTCGCTTGCCCGCAGCCAGCCGTCCTGGACGAAGGTCTCGTTGCCGTCGGGACGGACCTCGCTGACGGTCGCCTGGAGGTCGACGTCCGGAGTGGCCGACTTCACCCATAGGTGGACCGCGCCGCCGCCGATCGCGGTGGTGTCTGCCGTGAGGGGTGCCGACACGTAGGCCACGGCTGAGCCCGCCGGAGGCTGCGCCCAGTTCCATTCCCACTGGGATGCATTGCCCCAGAGGCCCCCGGTGCCCGTTCTGGTGGAGTAATCGGTCAGCGGCGTTGAGTTCGCGTTCGAGGTGTACGAGTCGCTCCCCCAGACGGCCGGCGGCTGTTTGTCGAGGGTGCCACCAGGGCCGAGATACCAGGACTGAGCTGTCGTCCCGGGGATCGGGAAGGCGGAGAACGACTGTTCGAAGCCCGGGTAGGGGTCGCCGGCGGTGCCGCTGCCGGGAGGCGGTGGGCCTGCGCCGTTGTCGAACAGCACCCGGATCTCCGGGAGCGCCTCGAAGGCGGACAGCGCCGAGCGGTAGGTCGCCAGCGACTGGATCGGGTCCGGCGGAAGGGTGACCAGGTCCCTCAGCGGAACCCCCATCGCTTCCAGGTAGATGATCGGAGCCAGGACACGCGACAACGTCTGGTTGACGATCGGTGCACGGTGCGCGACGAACAGCTCCAGGAAGTCGTACAGGCGGTCATACGTGTAGGGATCAAGCGAGTCGACATGGGCGCCGTTGGTGAACGTGAACCACTTTCGCCTCGTACCGGTGAAGTGCTCGGCCAGATCGGCACAATGGCCTCCGGTCTGCTCGTCCTCCCACTGGCAGGCCATGAAAGTGGGCACGTCGATGTTGTGAACGAAGCTGATCGGGTCCAGCGGATCGGCCACCGACGGGTCATAGGTCGAGTTTTCCCTGATCTGTGTCGGTAGGTTGGCCGCCTCGCCGTGCAGCGACTGGTTGGCCGCACAGGTCTGGTCGCCTTCCTGGATGCGCCGGTAGGCCCATGGCTGGCCGCTGCCGGGACCGGCTGGTTCAGCGTTCTGCTGGCGTTCTTCGGCCCAGGGGACGGCGAAACCCGTGTTGAGGATGCCACCGGCGTAGAGGGTCGTACCTGTCGCGTCGAGCACAGACAGCGGAGCGATCGCCTCGAGGTCCGGTGGCCGCAACTGTGCCGTGAACAGCTGGCTGATCCCGCCGTAGGAGATGCCGAACATGCCCACCTTGTGACCGAGCACCCACGGTTGGTGGGCGATGGTCTCGATCACGTCGTAACCGTCGAGGTTCTGCAGCGGTTCGAAGAAGTCGTAGGCACCGCCCGAGCACCCGGTCCCGCGCATGTTCACGTCCACCACGGCGAAGCCCATCAGGTTGGCGAGCACGGCGATCCCGTTTTCCGGGCCCGCCGGGTTCGCGTACCCGTAGCCCGAGTACTCGATCACGGTGGGATACGGAGGCTTGTAGCTCGGCGTCGCAATGCCCGCTTCGGCGAACGACGGGAAGGCCGGTTTGTTCGGAGGGTGGACGTCGATCGCCAGCTGGGTGCCGTCGCGGGTCCTCAGATACGTGTATCCGCTTTCGGGGATCGACTGGTCGTAGATGGCGGGATCCCACGGTGGCGCGGCATCCGACTGGACGGTGATCGATTCGGATTCTTCACCCGAGCTCGTCAGCCGAACGTGGTAGCCGGCTCCCGGCGTCACGTTCCGGAACAGGAGCCCCCCGAGCGAGTCCGCGTTCTGCGTGTAAACGGTCACTCCGCCCGAGCTCAGCAGCGACGCCTGGGCGTTCGGAGCCAGACCGGTGACATACACCTGCTCCGCGCTTCCCTGCGCGGCGAAGGCGGAGGCGCTCGCACTTGTGACCAGACACACGGCGAGCGCCACGAGCGTCGCGACGACGACGATCCGCGTACGACGCCGTTGTGCGGGCGGCGCGCCCGCGAGCGCGATCTCGTCGAGGGTGTTCATCCCGGCATAGCCTAGACCGAACGACATGGCCCGCGCCCGAGTCGAGGCCCTCACCCGGGTGTCTCCGACGTACGTCCCGCCGCACCGAGTCCTCCGCGCACGTTTCGCGGCAATAGCAGCCATGCGGCCGCCGGTCGGCGAGATGGGATCAGACGATTACCAAGTCCTCTTTCGTCTTGACTTCGATCGTAGTGCTCTCAGCGCCGTCAAACGTGCCGATGCCCACGTAGTCGGTCAGCAGAACGTCGCCCCCGATTGCGTCTTCCTGTTCGCCGCCACCATTGACGAGGAAGGCATCATCCGAAGTCTTTTGATTTTCCTGGGTGACAACGCCGTCCGCGGCGCCCGTCACGTTGACATTCGTGCCTTCACAGTTCATTTCTGCGTATTTCGCGCCGGCTTTGCCATCCCTAATCACAACTTTCCCTTTTGTTTCGGCCAGTTCGGTACTGAGACTAAAAGTCGTGACGTCACCGGCCTTGTCACCTGCAGACGTACAGCGTTTGCCCGATGCTTCGCATTTCTGGAAGGTGATTGTGAGGTTCCCGCTGCTTGGCCCCGTGATCTTCCCTTCCCCCTTTGACTTTGCGCACCTAACGATCCCGAGGACACCGGTGCCTTTGACGTAGCTCGTGAGCGACGCCGTCCCACCTTTTGTCTTGAAAGCGGGGTTCGATTCCTTGCCCGCATTCCAGCTGCCGCAGCCGTGGTTCGAGCACGCCGAGTAAGTCGGCTGCCCCAAAGCGCTGCTCGCCGCAGCCATCGCTCCAAGTGCCAGCGCGACAACAAACGCAACGGCCCCAGCCTTGAATCGTCCCATGCTTCCCCCTGTGGTAGATGCGCGCTCACACCGAGACGAGTGAGCACTCGGACGCTGATAATACCCACCTCGTGGCGGTCGGCCCCTCGAGCTGGCGGCTCCGGGTTCGCGCTTTGCAAGCCGGAGGTCATCGGTTCGATCCCCGTTGCTCCTCTCGCTGGGCGGCGCGCTGAACTGTCACGAAACGGACATGGCTCCGAGGGCGATCAGCATCGCAAACAGCGCGAGGGGAGCCCCCCGCCGTGAGAACGCGACAAATGACGGTTGAGCATCCACCTGTCGCGCCACACGCCACCACAGAAGCGCGGAGAGTGAGCCCGTAGCCGCGATGTTGGGGCCCACGTTCAGCCCCAACAACAGCGCGCGGGGATGCGCTACGGACTGTGCGGAGAGCAGAACGGCTGCGGGAAGGTTGTTGATCGCGACCGACGCCAGCGCGCCGATCCCGGTGGTCCCCCAACGTCCAGCACCACTGAGCAGGTGCGCCGGTCCATCCCATGAGCGCGCAAGGACTCCCAACGCGACGCAGACCAGGAACAGGCTGATGAGCACCACGGGCCCGACGGCACGCACGACCTCCCGCCATCTCAGGCGCCCGCGTGCGATCTCGATCCAAGCCAACACCAGTCCGATGGCGAGCACGGGAATCGCCGGGTTGCGAAGAGTGATCGTCAAGACCGCTGCGGCGAGCGCGCCGGGTAGCCCCAGGCCGCGGACGTCCCAGCTGGCACGCTGCCGATGCCGGCTCGGGGCTACTCCCAGCCTTCGCCAAAAGAGCACGAACAGCCCGAGCATCGTTGCGAGCGTCGCAGCGAGCGCGATGATCAGCATGCGTGCGGCGAACGTGCCTCCGGAGAACGGCTGATGTGCGAGGACGAGCAGGTTTGTGAGGTTGGACCCGGGGAGGTAGAGGGATGAGGCGTTGGCCATGAAGACCGTGCCATAGAGGAACGCCTCCTCCTTGATGCCGCGTCTTCGAGCCGCATGGACGAGCACAGGGGTCAGGAACACCACCGCGGTGTCCAGGTTGAGCACGGCCGTGACGACCGCTACCAGCAGCAGGCAGGCGGCGAGCAGCACCGCAGGTGGCCCTGCGAGGCCGTTCAGGAAGCGCCCGGTCTGCTCGAAGAGACCATCGCGATTCGCGGTCAGTCCGATCAGCAGCAACCCGGTGACGAGTACAAACGGGGGCCAGACCTGTTCGGTGGCCGCGCTCAGATGCATCCGTCAAGAGTGTCACGGTCACCCTTCGGCGCCGGGAGCACACACGCTCCGCGCAGTCAGCGGCGCGAGCCGAACACCCGCCGCCCGGGGGGCTCGAGCGCGCGGACGCGCCGCGTCGATCCCGCCGGTCGGACTCGGTCGTCCCCCGGCTCGACCGCGAGTGGCAGGAGCTCGCGGCGTGAGGACACACCGAGCTTGCCGTAGAGGTTGTGTGCATGCGTGCGGACGGTCTCGACCCCCACGGACAATGCGAGGGCGATCTCGGCATTTGAGCAGCCCTGTTGGAGCATCAGCAGCACATCCGCCTCCCGTGGCGTCAGCCGCTGTGCTCCCGGGACCTGCCGTCCCTCGCTCGGCGAAGTGGTCCGTGGAATCAACTGCAACCCGCGCGCGGCAAGATGGATCGCGCTGAGCACGTCTCGGGCCTGCGTGTCTCTGCCGAGGCACGCGCTCGCTCCGAACGCGAGCAGCGCGGCGCACACCGAGGTTGACGGATCCTTCGCGAGCAATACGAGCCTGGTCGCTGGATGTCGTGCGCTGAGTTCGCGCACCTCGGCAAAGTTGCTCAACGCTCCGACGTCGAGGACGGCGACGTCCGCATGGTGGGCGCTCAGCACGACGGAGACTCTGCGCTGCTCGATGTCCGAGGCGACCACTTCGAGGCTTGTGTCGCTGTCGATGAGCCCGCGTAGCCCGAGGGCGAACAGGTCCTCGAAGTGTGCAAGGACGACGGTTATCGGAGGAGGCTTGGGCGACATGGGCAACCTGGGAGACCGTGAGCGCCTCAGCGACGGGGGTCGGCCGTCGTGGCACGCTCGTTGCCGGCGACATCTGCGCCCCGGACCGATCGCCGGTCTCGAGATCGCGTCGAGCGCTCGTAGGGTTCCAGCAGTGGGTCCGGGACCTGCCGGCCGGTCGCCTTGTTGGCATACATTCGCTCGTCCGCCAACCTGAGTGCCTGACCTTCCGTGGCTGCTTCTGATGGCATCCACACGACACCCTGGGAGCAGCCGACCCGCCACCCCTCGCCGCTGTCCGTCAGCGCCGCGATCGAGTCGTCGAGCAGTTGCTCGACCACGCCCGTGTCACAGCGGGCGAACATGCAGAACTCGTCTCCGCCCATGCGGTAGGCGGAGCCGGAGCCCTCGACCGCGGCGGCCAAGCGCCGGCCCACGCGCAGCAGCAGCGCGTCCCCCGCCGCGTGCCCGAAGGAGTCGTTGTAGTGCTTGAACCCGTTGAGGTCGAACATCCCGAGCAGCAGCTCGTGCGGCTCGGATGGGTGTGCGAGCGCCGCCTCGAGGTCGCGTGCCAGCGCTCGTCGGTTGCCGAGCTGGGTCAGGGGGTCGGTTCTCGCCTCTTCGCGGCTGAGTTCGAGCAGGGTCTCCTTCTCGCGCGCCAGGCGCTCGACGACCTCGCGGGCGGCGAGCGAGCGGAAATAGAAGTACGCGAACGCGAGCAGCAGTAACGCCATCGAGGCGGCGGCTCCAAGCTTGCCCTGGGTGCGGGCATGGGCGGCCATGGCTGCGTCCTTGGCGCTGATCTGGTTGAGGAGGGCCGTGAGGGTGGCGGAGCGGACTGCCAGGAGCCCTGCAAGTTCAGCAGCGCGAGGGCCCGAGGCAGAGAGGCCTCCTCTCTCGAGAGCCGTACGAAAGATCGTCGTGACGACGGGCTCGATCCGGGCCAAGCTGGCCCGTCCCGCGTCGAGCAGGCCGGGTGGCACCCTGGCCTGGGAGCGGACCGTCAGACCCCTCGAGAGCGAGCGCTCATACGCGTTGATGCTCGCGCGGACGGCTTCCGGGGAGCCGCCCGCACTTCGATCGGCGGCGAAGGGGACCGACTGCAGCTCGGCCAGCGAGAGCTTCATGGCAGCGACCTGAACTTGCGCCTCGCGGCTCGTGTCGGCTCGCTCCACCAGCACCCAGACCGCTGTGATGGCGCTCACGGTCAGCGCCAGCACGACGAGCGGGACGAGCAGCCTCGAGCGGTGTGCCTTGATGGCCTCCATCAGCCAACCACCGGCGCTCCAACGTCATGCGCGGGGATGTATTCGGCGTCGGCACGGGCCACGAGGAAGCGTTCCAGTGCCTTGGGGGTGAGCGGGCGAGCGAACAGAAACCCTTGGGCCAGCTCGCATTCCTCACGCTGAAGCTCTTCTACCTGGCTGCGGTGCTCGACCCCCTCGGCGAGTGTCTGCAAGCCCAGCGCCCTGCCGAGCTGGATCAGGGTGTGTGTCAGCGCACGCCCATCGCGCGAGAGCTCTAGCCCTGTGATGAAGGTCCGGTCGATCTTCAGCGAGTCGACGGGGAACTGGCGCAGGTAGGCGAGCGAGCTGTACCCGGTCCCGAAGTCATCGACCGCAATCCGCACGCCGAGTGCCTTCAGCTCCTTCAGCAGGGACGCGGTGGCCGCCGGCTCGCGCATGAGGACCGTCTCGGTTATCTCGAGCGTCAGCGTCCCCGGATCGAGGCGGGAGTCACGTAGGGTCTTGCGCACCTGCTCGGCGAACTCCCCCCGCTCGAGCTGCCGAGCGGAGACGTTGACCGAGAGGTTCAGGTGAAGTCCCTTCTCCTGCCAGGCCACGGCCTGGGAGCAGGCCTGCTCGAGCGCCCACCCGCCGATCGCCAAGATCTCGCCGGTCTCCTCAGCGATCGGCACGAACACCTCGGGGGAGATGACACCGCGTGTGGGATGGCGCCAGCGAATCAGAGCCTCCACCCCCACGACCCGCTCATTCTCGAGCTCCACGATCGGCTGGTAGACCATGAAGAGCTGGTCGGCCCGGAGCGCTTCGGCCAGGTCCATCTCCAGGTGGATGCGATCTCGCGACGCGGTGTGCATCGCGGACTCGAACAGCAGATAGCCGTCCTTCCCCTGTGCCTTCGCCTGGGCGAGCGCCAGCTCCGCATCGTGGAGCAGGTTCTCGGCCGATGCGGGTAGCCCCGTGGCGATGCCGATGCTCGCGGTCATCGACACCGCGGGCTGCGTCCCGTCGGCCAACTCGATCGGCTGGCGCAGCACCTCGAGGATGCGCTCGGCGACAAGCTCGGGAGCGACATCGAGGCCGACGGTGTCGACCAGCATCACGAACTCGTCACCGCCGAGCCGCCCGACGGTGTCGCTTTCGCGAAGGACGGTGTTCAGCCGCATCCCCACGCGCTGCAGGACCTCGTCCGCGACGGCTCGGCCAAAGCGGTCGTTGAGCTGCTTGAAGCCGTCGATATCCATCAGCAGCGCGGTGATCGGAACATGCAGGCGACGCGAGCGGGCGAGCATCTGCTCAGCTCGGTCGAGGACCAGGCTCCTGTTCGGCAGACCCGTGAGCGCATCGTGGAGCGCTCGGTATTCCAGCTCGTCGGACTTCTCCTCGACCAGGCTCCAGGCGCGCTGGCGCGACCCCGCGAGAGAGCGATGGAGCAGGAACACGAGGGTGGTGATCAGGAGTCCGAGACCGAAGGCAGCGAAGCCCCGGGCGTCGGCTGAGATCGGGTCCGCGGTCGTCCCCCTCGCCTGCAGGACCCACCCTTCACCGAGGTCCCGCCGTTCGAGGTGGCCCGCAGAGCCGCCCGCCGAGCCCGCACGGCCGATCAGATCGGCAGGGCCACCGGGGTTGCGGTGGTAGAGCGCGAGCGTCAGGGTGGGATGCCTGGCGAGCATGGACCGGATCAGTCCGGCGGCGTCGAAGGTGGTGCCGACGAAACCCGTCACCGCCGCCCGACGGGCCTTGACCGTCGCGATCGGTGCGGCGTCGCGATAGACCGCTGCGCCGATCGCAACCAGCGTTTTCCCGTGTGCCGGAGGCAGCGTGGTGACGATGAACGACCCCGTGTCCGTCGCCGTGCGCACGAGAGCCCGATAGGGAGACGGGGCGCTCCCCGCAGCGGACGGCGCGCAATAGTCCACCAGCCCCGGGTACAGGCTCGCGGCGCCGGTGCCGACGATCGCGCGAGTCAGACAGTAGAACGGGCGGACGCCGGCCGGAACCACCCGGAACGCGGCGGCGGGTAGCCCACGCAATGCAGTGTCATGTTCGGCCTGGCGACGGAATGCCGCAAGGTCCGACGCGGGAACCATCTGGATCAACGTCGCCACGACGTCCGGCTGGGATGGAGCGCCGCGCTGCAGCTCCGCGTACCAGCGCAGAAAATCGGTCTCATTGTCTTGGGTCCCCATCGCCGCCCTCGCCCGAATCGTGCGCGTCAGCACGACATTCGCGTTCAGCTTCTGGGCCAGCGCGCTACTCAGGTCGTCGACCTTGGAGTTGAGCGCCTTCCTGTTCGCGACCTGCGCGCTGGAACGCCATTCAGCGGCGACGAAGGCCGACACCCCAAGACCCAACGCGATGATCGCCCCACCGATCAGGACCGTCCGAAAGCGACCCCCGCGCTCCCGAGCTCCCGCGTCCGCGGGCTGGGAATCGGGGGCAGCCGTGCCTGCGCCCTGGGCGCCGCGGTCATCCGGCACTGATCGTCACCGGTGTTCCAGGGCCGATCCGGGTGGACAGCCAGTCGATGCTCGCCGTCGCCAGGCGCACGCAGCCGTGCGATTCGGCTGCGCCGAGCGTTCCTCCGAGGTCGTCTCTGCCGTGCACCGCGATCTGGCCGGGACCCCCTTCGAATTCCTGCAGCGCGTCCGAGCGGGCGCTGAGCGCCAAGGCGTACGGACCGCCGGGCTCGCCGGCGCCCAGGCGCACCGTCTCCTGCACGAAGAACTGGCCTGTCGGCGTCGGTGTCGAGGGCTTGCCGACGACCGCCCGGAACGCTCTCACGAGGCTCCCCGCGCGGTAGGCCGACACCCTGCGAGCCCCGAGGTCGACGACCATGTCCCATTCGGTCAGGAGCGTGTGGGTCCCCTGCTGGGCGATCCAGCCGGTCGATGAGTTGGGGCGCCCGGGGAGCATCACCTGTAGCCACCGACCGCCGTCGCCGGCGGTCAGGCTTCCCGTCACGGGCAGGGTGGTGGGCTCGCCGGTGATCGGCGTGCGGGACGGCAAGACCGCCGTCTGCGGAGACCCGGCTTCGGGCTCCTTGTGCACGCCGTGTGGGCTGAGCAGCACGGCAAGCCGGGTTCTCGCAGGCACGCGGGTCGAGCCGGCCGCGGCCGCGCAGGCGGTACCGGCCAGCGACAGGGCGGTCAGCAGAGCAATCAGGCAGCGCCTCGGGCGTGTGATCGTGATCGTCATTGGTGGCTCGATGGCCCCGGAGGCTGGACGAGTGAGTGCTCGCCCAGCCCTGCCGAGTGTTGATCAGCCGGTGAAGGCTCCGCGGCGGTGCGGTAGCGCCCGCCGCGCCTTGGAGCGCCGTTCGGATGCCCGTCGCGCTCGGCGCCGCGCGGCCGCACGGCGGGCCGCTGCCCGCCTGGCCTGCAGCGTCGTTTTCGACGCGATCGGTGGCGTCGGGGTCGTCACGGGGGTGCCGGTCGAGCCGACCGCTTCGGCCACGGCGGTGGCTTCCGTCAACGCCGCCGTTTCGGCCGGCGTGGTCGTTTCGGTGCCGCCACCTTCGCCGCTGACGCTGGAGGCACAGTTGGACGTGGTGATGGTGTTGGTGTCCAGGTTCACGGCTCCCGTCATCGCCAGCAGACGTCCGTGGATGGTCGCGGCCGTGTTGGCGGTGATCGTGGCCGAGGCCATGACCGTGCCGACGAACCGCGTACCCGTTCCCAGCGTCGCCGAGGAGCCGACCTGCCAGAAGACGTTGCACGCCTGCGCCCCGTTGACGAGCGACACGGAGGTGTTGGACCCGCTGATCAGCGTGGAGCCGACCTGGAATATGAACACCGCATTGGGGTCGCCCTGAGCATCGAGCGTGACGCTCCCCGACGACAGCAGCAGCGAGGTGCTCGCCGTGTAGACGCCCGCCACGAACGTCTGACCGGCGAGGTCGGTCCCGGCGGAGCCGTTCGTCGGACGCCCCGCCGCCTGGTTGTAGGCGGTGGTCAGATCGCTCTTGGCTCCGATCGCGACCGCGTCATCGACATGTGTCGCCCCAAGGACATGAGGCGCACCGGTCACCGAAGAGCCGGGGGCCAGGCCCAGATCGCCGAACATCGTCGTCGGTCCGGTGTTGGTGACGGTCGATCCGCCCAGCACCGAGAAGCTGGCGGCCGATCCGAGGCCAACGGTGGCCGGCGCGGCCATGGCGGAGCTCGTGAGGACCAGTGCGGACAGGATTCCGAGCAGGAGGACTCCCGCGCGGAACGGGTTGCGGCCTGCCCGGAGGGGCGACTGCCGAGATACTGCGAGGGAGCCGCGTGATCGCAACTCGTGCTTCGATGGGACGCCAAGCATCATCGGCGTCTCCTGACTGCGGCGCAGGCGCACCACGTTTGGAGGGGAACGATCCCCGGCCCTTTTCGGCCTGTTCATCTCAACGACGCTTCGACACGACAGCGTTAGGCGGACAGGGGAGACCCGACGAACGTTGCGAGTTGTGCTCCGATGGGGCGCGCTGGCACGGTCTGAGCACTCAGACGGGCCCCGTGGGCGTTCCCCGCGCCCGGAGCCGCGATCTGTGGGCGTCAGCCGGATCGGGTCCGGCTCGTTCTGGCGTAGTCTTCCTCGCGTGAGCGTTGACGGCGGTGCGGGCGGGAATGGCTGGGACCGGCGGCCGGCGGGCGGCCCGGGCGAGCGGCCCTCGGTCGCGATCGTCGGGGGTGGCTTCGGAGGTGTGGGGGCCGCGGTGCTGCTGGTTCGGGCCGGCTACCCCGACGTGACCATCTTCGAGCGCGGTGAGCGGGTGGGCGGCGTGTGGGCCCACAACACCTACCCGGGCGCGGCCTGCGACGTACCCTCGCATCTGTACGAGTTCTCCTTTGAACCGAACCCGCGGTGGTCGCGGCGGTACGCGCCCCAGGCCGAGATCCAGGAGTACATCGAGGCAGTCGCCCGCCGTCACGGCGTGCTCGAGAGCGCCAGGACCGGCACCGAGGTCACACGCGCGACGTGGGACGAGTCGCGTGCGAAGTGGCAGCTGGAGACCACCACCGGACCGTTCGAGGCCGACATCCTGATCACGGCTTGCGGCCAGCTGTCGATCCCGAAGAGCCCCGCGCTCAAGGGCCTAGACAGCTTCACGGGGCCCGTCTTTCACACGGCTGAGTGGAGACACGATGTCGACCTCACCGGCAAGCGCGTTGCTGTCATCGGCACCGGATGCAGCGCGATTCAGACGGTCCCTGCGATCCAGCCGCTGGTCGAGCGGATAGACGTCTACCAGCGCTCGCCCGGTTGGACGATGCCGAAGATGGACTTCGAATACTCCGCGCGCGCGAGGCGCCTGTTCGAGCGCTTCCCCGTGCTCCAGCGTCTGGACCGCATGGCGACGTTCGCGTTCATGGACATCGGGGCCGCGGGGATGACGAGTCAGCGGTGGCTCCTGGCCCCGTTTCGCGCCGCCGGCCGCCAGCAGATCAAGAAGGGGATCAAGGACAGCGACCTGGCAGCCAGAGTCACCCCCGCCGACGAGATCGGCTGCAAGCGGATCATGCTCACGGACCAGTGGTATCCGACCCTCGAAAAGCCCAACGTGGAGCTGATCACCGAACGGATCGACCAGATCACTCCGACGGGCATCAAGTCCGAAGACGGCAGCGAGCGGCCCGTCGACGCGATCATTCTCGCCACCGGCTTCGAGAGCCACGCATTCGTAGCCCCCATGGAGGTCGTCGGTACCGACGGGCGCACGCTCGCCGAGGAGTGGGATCCCGTCGCCCGTGCGTACCTGGGTCTGAGCGTGTCGGGCTTCCCGAACATGTTCCTTCTCTACGGGCCGAACACGAACGGTGGTACGGGCTCGGTCATCTACGTCATCGAGGCGGGAATGGCGCACGTGATCGCGGCGCTCGACGCGCTCCGGCGGACGAAATCGGACCGGATTGAGGTCCGGCGCGAGCGCCTGGAGGCCTTTGATCGGGAGCTTCGCAACGCCCTCGCGGGCACCGTGTGGCACACGGGCTGCACGAGCTGGTACGTGGATGAGAACGGCAACGATCCCAGCCAGTGGCCATGGATGTGGAGCACCTATCGCCGCCGGACACAGCGCCTCGAGCCCGGCGCATATGAAACCGGACGGGCGATCAGCCGTAGCCTCAGCAGCGCGTAGGCCGGCTGCGCCGGAGCGGGTTCGAAAGGGGCCGGCGGGACGCCGGCCCCTCGCGATTCAGGCTCCGCCTTCGTAGCCACCGCCAGCCTGTCCGCCGGGGGGTCCGACCTGTCCGCCGGGGGGTCCGCCGTGTCCGTTGGGACCGCCGGGGCCGCCCGGGCCTTGGAGAACGTTGAACGAGCTGTCGAGGTGTACCTCGACCTTCGTCCCGTCAGACTTTGTGACGGTCGTCTCGTAGCCCGTTTTCGTGTAGTCGGTCGTGACCGCGCCGGCGGTCCCGCTGCCGACCGCCTTGACCGCGGCAGCCTGAGCTTTGGCGGCCGCTTCACCTGTCACGGGCTTCTCGGCGTCCTCATGTGCGGCGGTCCCAGGAGCGGGGCCGTTGAACGCCGGTGGAGCGTGTCCCGGCGAAGCCGGGGCGCTTGAGGAGCTCTGCGCCGCGGTGCTCGTGGTTGACGAGGAGGCCGCGCCGGCGATTGCGGAGGCGCCGAGGGCGAGCGCGGCAAGCGCCGCGACGCCGGCAAGCACCTTCTTGATCGATTGGGGCATCAGTGTGTCCTTTCGGGTCATGGGGGTTGTTGCCCGGTTCGACTACTACGGTGCGACGGTCTTGCGCGAGCTGTCGTAGGAAACCTTGGGAACACCCTGAGAACACCAATCTGTGGGAGCATCGTCGCCTCCTGTCCCCGAATTGGAGGAGCTATGCCCGACTACGCACCCGGAACACCGTCGTGGGTCGAACTGTCCTCGCCGGACCCCGACGCCTCCGCGGCCTTCTACCGCGACGTGCTCGGCTGGAGCGTCACGGAGCCGGGCCCCGCCGAGAGCGGCGGCTACCGCATGTTCCTATGCGGCGACAAGAACGTGGCCGGCCTGATGGGCCTCATGCAGGAGGGTCAGCCCACGGCATGGGCAACCTATGTCTCCGTCGCCGACGCCGAGGAGACGGCCCGGAAGGTCCAGGCCGCCGGAGGGAACGCGATCGTGAGCCCAATGGACGTGATGGACCTGGGCCGCATGGCCGTCTTCGCCGATCCCACCGGCGCCGTCTTCGGCGTATGGGAGCCCAAGACTTTCGCCGGAGCCGACCTCGTGAACGAGCCCGTGTCGCTCGTCTGGAACGAGCTTCACACCCGCGAAGCCGACGTCGACAAGGCCTTCTACGAGTCCGTCTTCGGCTGGACCGCCGGCAAACCGTCCTTCGAGGGGGCGCCCGACACCTACACCGTGTGGCAGCTCGACGGCAAGAACGTCGGGGGCATGATGGAGATGGTCGAGGGCATGTTCCCGCCGGGCACCCCGCCGCACTGGAGCGTGTGTTTCGCCGTTGCCGACGCCGACGTCACAGCCGCCAAGGCACGTGAGCACGGCGGCACCGTCGTCGCCGAGCCGATGGACATGCCGATCGGCCGCTTCGCCGCGATCATCGATCCGCAGGGCGGCTGGTTCACGATCATGCAGCCGGCCGCCGCCTGAGACTGACCCGCGGCCTCGGGCGGCCGCGGTTCAACTGGGGGCGCATTTGCGCGCCATCCTGGGCCCTCGCTC
Source organism: uncultured Solirubrobacteraceae bacterium (assembly GCA_963758055.1). GTDB lineage: Bacteria > Actinomycetota > Thermoleophilia > Solirubrobacterales > Solirubrobacteraceae > Palsa-744. The sequence goes on along the minus strand of CAVWTU010000011.1, from coordinate 259,522 downwards.
GGGTGCCTGCGCCCGAGCTGGTGCGCGCCGAGCTGCGATGAGGCGGTGCGCCAGCCGGCTCCAACGTATGTCGAGATCCTCATGTATGCCGATTAGGGCAACCGATGTAGTCCCAAACGGGCTCCGGTCCACGGAGCGCATCGAACAAGGAGGTTCCCCATGAAGAAGTTTCATATCTACCGTGTGATCGTCGCCGGGTCGGCGATCGCGGCGCTCGTGATCGGTTCCGGCGCGGGCTACAAGTTCGGCTAGTTCCTCCCCGCGGGCACGCACCGCAACCGATCCGGTGCGTGCTCGCTTGTGGAGGGTGACGATGCTCCCCCGCCTGAACACCCGACACTACTGCGAGGCGATCTTCGTCCTCGCGTGCGCGGCCGTTGTATCGCTGTCGGGCCAGATGAACCTCGGCTACATCGGGGCTCATCCCTACACGTTTGCGGTACTGGCAGCAGGCGTGCTGATGGGCGAGATGCTGCCGGTCAAGATTCCGCGTCGGGACCACGACGGAGAGATCGTCCTCTCGACCGCCTTCTCGATGGCGCTGCTTCTCGCAGGAGGCCTGGGCCCGGCCCTCATTGCCCAGGGCGCGTCGTCGATCGTTCAGGACGCGACCGCACATAAGCCGTGGTGGCGGGTCCGTTTCAACCTCGGCCAGTACACGCTCTCGATGGTGGCAGCGTTCCTGGTGATGCGACTCCTCTCCGTGACCACGCATCCGGGCTCCTCACATCCGTTTACGAGCTCCCAGCTTCCCGGCGTCCTGGTCGCCGCCGCCGCGTTTCTGCTTGTCAACACGTTCACCGTGACCGTCGCCGTGGCCCTGCACCAGAAAGAGCCGATCCTGCGGTTCCTGCGAAACGACCTCTTCTTCATTCTCGGCACGGCCGGCGTGCTGCTGTTCCTGGCCCCGATCGTGATCGCCGCGATGGCGTACTCGCCGCTGCTGCTCCCGCTGTTCCTCGCGCCGATGCTCGCGATCTACAACACCGTCTGGAAGGGAGCGCGCAGCGACCACGCCGCCCGGCACGACTCCCTCACCGGGCTGCCGAACAGGCTTGCGTTTCACGACTCGGTCACGGCCGCGATCGAGGATTGCGAGTGCGGCGCCATGCTGCTCATGGATCTGGACCGCTTCAAGGAGGTCAACGACACACTCGGGCATCACTACGGAGACCTGTTGCTCCAGCGGGTCTCAGAGCGCGTCCGCGAGGACATGGACGAGGGCGACGAGATCGCCCGTCTCGGGGGAGACGAGTTTGCGATCTTCAGCCCCGGCAGCGATGGTCAGGCGGGGCTGTCACTGGCGCGACGGATAGCGGAGTCGCTGCGGACCCCGATCGAGCTCGGGGACATCGTGCTGGACGCGCCGGCCAGCGTCGGAATAGCGCTCCTGCCCGAGGACGGCAGCGACGTTTCGACGCTCCTGCAAAAGGCCGACGTCGCCATGTACCGCGCCAAGGAGACGCATGTCGACTCGACGCTCTACGAGGAACGCTACGACCACCACAGCCCGGCGAAGCTCGCTCTCACGGCCGATCTCCGCAAGGCCGTGGACAGCGACGCGATCGTCGTCCACTACCAGCCCGTGCTCGACCTCGATACCTCCCAGGCGATGTCAGTCGAGGCGCTCGTGCGCTGGGAGCACCCGGACCTCGGGCTCCTCCCCCCGGGTGCGTTCCTGGACATAGCCGAGCAGACGAGCCTCATCAAACCGCTCACCCACCGGGTCCTCGAGACCTCACTGCTGCAGGCAGCGCGGTGGGCGCAGAACGGGCTCGAAGTCGCGGTGGCCGTGAACATCTCGACACGGGTGCTCAACGACCCGTGGTTCGTGCAAGGCGTCACGAGGGCGCTGGACGACGCAAACGTGCCCCCCGCCCGCCTCAAGCTCGAGGTCACCGAGAGCACCCTGATGGCCGACCCCACGCTCGCGCGATCGGTCCTGCAGGAGCTCGCCGAGCTCGGGGTGACAATCTCCATCGACGATTTCGGCACCGGGTACTCGTCGCTCGCATACCTCGCCGATCTGCCGGTCGACGAGGTCAAGATCGACCAGTCGTTCGTGCGCCGCATGGCGGCCGGCTCCCGAGAGACGATCATCGTGGCCTCCACCATCGATCTGGCACACCACCTCGGCATGCGCGCAGTCGCCGAGGGTGTCGAGGACCCGGGACTTCGTCCGCAGCTTCAGTCCCTCGGATGCGATGCGGTGCAGGGATACGCGATCAGCCGCCCGCTGCCTGCGCCCGACGCCACCCGCTGGCTGGTCGGCTCCCAGCAGTTCGGCTCGGTCGATCGACTGATCAGGGTCGCGGCATGATCCTCGTCCTCATCGCAGGCCTGTGTCTGGCGAGCGTGCCGCTCACGGGTGGCAGCCTGCGTCGTCTGGGTGAGCTTCATTTCCGCCTGGCGTGGATGGCTCCGGTCGCGCTTTACCTTCAGGTTCTGGTCCTCACGATCGCGCCCGACGGGCAAAGATCGCTACACGTCGCGATTCACGTCGCGAGTTATCTGCTGATTGCCGTCGTCCTGTGCGCCAATCTCCGTCTACCTGGAATGAAGCTGATCGGCCTCGGCGCCGGCGCCAACATGCTGGCGATCGCCCTCAACGGCGGCGTCATGCCCGCTGCGGCAACAGCGGTGCGGATCGCGCATCTGAGCAGGCATGGCGGCTTTCAGAACTCGACCCCCGTCGTCCACCCGACCCTGCTGTGGCTCGGCGACGTGATTCCCGTCCCCGGCCCACTCCCCAACGTGCTGAGCGTTGGCGATTGCCTCATCTTCGCGGGCATGCTCGTGTTCTTGCACAGGACGTGCGGGAGGCGCTCACGCGCGAGCGGGACGGCAACGGCCGCGGCCGTCAGCCCGGCTACGCAGTCCTAGCGTCGCCGGTCAGCGCGCACCGACGTCGCCGGGCGCCTTGCAGGTCAGCGTCTGCGCGCCGGTCTCGTTCGTCTGACGCGCTGAGACGGCTGGCGTCACACGCAGCGTCACGCCGGATCGGGTCACAGGTCCAGCACGATGTCTTCCTGCGGGCGCGAGCAGCAGATCAGCACGCTGCCGTCGGGTGGTGACTCCACCGGGTCGGGGCTGTAGCCGACGCGGCCGGCGATCAGAGTCGTCTCACACGTCTGACAGACGCCGGTGCGGCACGACCACCGCACCGGCACGTCGCAGGCCTCGGCGAGTTCGAGCAGGCTCGCCCAGTCCTCGCTCCAGGGGATCGCCAGGTCGCTGCGGGCGAACTCGATCGTCGGGCCGTTCCCGGCCCGGCCGGCGGGAGGGTGGGGCGTCCGCGCCGGGGTCGCGGCGATGCCTGGCGTCTCACTCGGCGCCGGCCCGAACGGCTCGGTGTGAATGCGTGAGGCCTCGGTTCCCAGGCTCGCCAGAGCGGCACTGATCTCGTCCATGAAGGGCCCCGGCCCACACAGGTATGCCTGCGCGTCGGGCGGCGGTTCGAGCTGTTCGAGGACCGACGCGGTGAGACGGCCCGCCGCGTCGAAGTCCCGGCCCTGCACGTCGTCTGGGCCGGGGCGGCTGTAGCAGACGTAGCTGTGTGTGTTCGGGAGCGATGCAAGCAGTTCCCGGGCCTCGGCGGCGAAGGGGTGCTCGTGGCCGTTGCGCGCGCCGTGCAGCCACCAGACCTCCCTCTCGGACTGCTCCTGTGCAAGCGCCTGGAGCATGGCGAGAACAGGGGTGGCACCGACCCCGGCACTCACCAGGAGCAGCGGCGCGTTCGTGCCGTCGAGGATGAAGGTTCCCCGCGGCGCCGCGATGTCGAGCTGGTCGCCGACGGACAGACGACTGTGCAGGTAGCCGCTGGCGGCACCACCGTCCTCACGCTTCACGCTCACCCGGTAGTGGTCCGCCACCGGGGGTCCGGAGAGGGAGTAGTTGCGCAACAGCGACCGCTTCTGCTCGTCGGGGCGGACCCGCAGGGTCAGGTACTGACCCGGCAGGGCGGGCGGCAGCGGAGCGCCCTTGGGGTCCTCGAGCCGAATCGAGATCACGGAGTCGCTCTCGTGTGTGATGGCCGTGACGGTCAGGGTCCGAAAGCCGGGCCAGGCGGGCGGGGGGCTGGTTGCACCGAGGCCGGCGTTGCCGCCGGCCGGTCCCTGATCCAGCAGGGCTTTGAACGAGGCCTGCCATCCCGGGCTGAGGGCGGGGATGCGGAGCGCTCGGAGCAGCTCCTGGCGCCCGTGCCCGGGCAGGTACAGCAGCGCGTCGACTTCGGCGACCGGCATCTGCTCGGGTCCGGTGGAGAGCCTGATGATCTCGTCTCCCGCCTGCACCTCGCCCTCCTCGAGCACCCGGAAGTAGAAGCCCGGCCGGCGGTGGGAGACCAGTAGCGCGGGAATCCGCGGGTCGTTCATGCGGATCCCGACGCGATAGCAGGTCACCCGCGGCTGGGTCACCTCGAATGTCGCCGTCCCGATCCGGTAGCGATCGCCGACACACACCTCGTCGTCGGCGAGTCCTTCGACGGTGAAGTTCTCGCCGAACTGCCCGTATACGAAGTCGTCCCGTTTCAGCTCGCGTTCCCAGTAGCGGTAGGAGTCCATCTGGTAGACGAACACCGCCCGCTGCTCTCCGCCGTGCCCCGCGAGGTCGCCCTGGCCATCGCCCTCGACGTTGAGCTTGCCCACCCGGCGGCGACCGTCAACCGCGTCCTTGTACACGCCGGTGAACACGGTTCTCCCCTGCCAGGAGACGTCCTTCGGCATGCCGACGTTGACCGACAGCAGGCTCCCGACACGCTCACCGGCGGGCTGGATCGACCCGCCAGGCCGACTCTCCGAGCCCGTGGTCACAGCGATACCGTAGCCGCGTGCTCGACCAGGTTGCGATCCGCGCTTCGAACAGGCGTCTTTCGGAGTGGCTCTACCGTGCGGCGCTCGAGACGCTCGGGGTGACGGCGACCAGGCGCGACCCGGGTCGCTACCGAGCATGCGTCCTGGACCCCGACGGGACGACCGTCGAATCGGTCACCCTCGGGCCCGGCGCGGTGTGAGCGGGCGGTCGGCTTGAGCCAATCGCGCGCGGCCGAGCGGATCATCAGATCGGACGCTATGCGTAGCGCCCACGAGCGGAGCCGGCAATGCTCCGCGGGCGCCCGAAGAACCGACTCAGGATCGCGTTGACGGCGCTGACGATGATCGAGGCCAACGCCGCCCACCAGAAGCTGTCGATCGTGAACTGGGGAACGACCCAGTGCGTCAGGTAGAGCATGAAGATGTTGATGAGCCAGTAGAAGATGCCGAATGTGACGATGATGAACGGGATCGAGAGAATCGCAAGGACGGGCTTCAAGAACACGTTCACCAGCGTGAACACGAACCCGGCGATCAGCAGCGCCCACCAGTCGCTCCCGTAGCTCAGGCCAGACAGCATCCAGGTCGCCACGAATAGGGCGACGGTGTTGAACGCCCACGTGACAGCCAGCCGGAGCATCATCGGCAAGATCGTAGCCCGGTATCTGGCGCTGCGGATCTGCCGGCGCGCCCGTCGGCCGGCTCACCTGCCCACGCTCAGGCCCACACCGATCCGGCACGGGCAACAGCGTGTCGCCCGTGCCGGCGCCCAGGTACCCTCCCTGCGTGTCAGCAGTGCCGGCAGCCGAGCCTGTGTCCAAGCGATCCCGGGCCGCGGGCGATTGGGCCGCCCTTTCATCACTGGCGGTACTCGCGGCCACGCTCGTCCTCCTGTGGCCCCCGGGCATCATCGCGCCGCTCGGTGCGGCGGCAGCGCTCGCGGCTCCTCTCGAGCTGGTCCCGGCCTACTTCGCACCGGAAGGCTCACCCGATCCCTGGCTGACGATGTGCGAAGCCGCGCCCGCGGGTTCGACCGTGATCCTCAACCCGAACAACGGGCCGGTGAAGCGCCAGGCGCAGGTGTATGCCGGGCCGATGCGAACCTGCGAGGAAGATGGCCAGCGGGTGATCGGCTACGTGTTCACGAAGTACGGCAAGCGGCGCCTGGCCACGGTGCAGAAGGCGATCGCCCACTACTACACCTGGTACCCGGGGATCGAGGGCATCTTCCTCGATGAGATGGCAGAAACGCCGAGTGTGAAGGTGGAAGCGTATTACCGCCAGCTCACCGCCTACGTGCACGAAAAAGGCGGCTACGTGGTGGGCAATCCCGGCGACACCGCCACCACCCCCTGGCAGCTCGGCGCCGTCGACCAAGTCGTCACCTTCGAGGGGCCGGCCGCGTCCTACGCCACCTACGCGCCCGCTCCGTGGGTGCTCGCCGCGGAACCACGCCAGATCGCCAACATCGTCTTCGGGGCCTCAGAAGCAGAGATGGAAACCGACTGTGCCAAGGCCGAAGCAGAGAACGCGGGTTCGGTCTACGTCACCAGCCTGCCCGAACGGCCCGAACCCGTACGCCTCGCTGCCGTCCTACTGGTCGGCTGAGACCTCGCGCTGCTGAGCCCTCGGGCTTGTCGCCCCCTTGCGGCGCTCGCCGCGCCCGGCGCAAGGCTTCAGCGCTCGCCGCGCCCGTGGCGGGGCTTTAGCGCTCATTCCCCGGTGCCGATTCGGCCTTATGGGCCCGTTCCGGGGTGATCGACGCCTGCCCGCTCGTCGTGCGCATGCCGCGCTCACGTGCGCTTCACTCGCGCTCGGCCTGGCGGCCGCGCCCGGCGTAGCGGCCGCCCGCGGCATGGCGGCCATGCCCCGTGCCGCGGCCGCGAACGCTGAGGGCGCTCGAGCGGTGCCTGCAGGCGGGCTCGCGACAGGATCGTTCGTGTGGTCGCCGCGCGCCTGATCGACCGCCGGCAGCCCTTCAGCTCCAACCATGTGCTCACGGCCGTCTCGTGTCCGGAAGTGTCTCTGTGCGTGGCCGCCGACAACGAAGGCGAGATCCTCACGTCCCGTGATCCCAGGGCGGGCGCCGCTGCCCGCTGGACGATCACGCAGGTACGATCACGGCTACGCCCTCGTCGGGCATGGCCCCCAGATCCCCGCTCCGCCTCCTTCGCAGGCTCCCACCGGGACTCCCACGGGGTTCGCTACAGCCAGTCGGCACGGCGGAAGGACCAGTACAAGGTCAGCGACCCGACGACGATCAGGGCGCTCGAGAACCAGAAGCCCCAATGCGTTGCGAAGCCGGGGTAGGGGAGGTTCTGCCCGTAGAAGCCGGTGATCGCCGTGGGCACCGCGATGATCGCCGCCCAGCTGGTCACCTTCTTCATGATCAGGTTCATGCGGTTGCCCTGGATCGTCAGGTTCGTCTCGAGGATCGTCGTCACCAGGTCCCGCAGCGACTCGGTCCATTCGGTGGCTCGCAGGACGTGGTCGTAGACGTCCTGGTAGTACGGGACCATGCTCTCGTCGAGGACGTGCAGGTCGCGGCGCATGATCGAGTTGACGACCTCCCGCATCGGCAGCACCAGACGCCGCAGCAGGACCAGGCTCTTGCGCAGCTGAAACGAACGCCGCTGCACCTCAGGCTGGCGGGGGGCGTTGTCGAACAGCATGTCCTCGAGTGACTCGATCTGGGTGTCGAGCGACTGCACCGCTTCGAAGTGCCCGTCCACGATGTGGTCGAGCAGGCCCCACAGCAGAAACGAGACGCCGTTGTGGGCGAGGTCCCCGCACTCGTCCCAGCGGTGGGCGACGGCGTCGATGTCGAGTTGGTCGTCGTCGCGGACGGTGACCAGTGCGTTCTTCATCACGAAGGCGTCGATCTCGCTGGCACTGAGGATCCCGGTGTCCGTGTCCAGTTGGACGTCGTAGGCGCTCAGGAACAGATGCGTGTCGTAGCGGTCGAGCTTCGGCCGCTCGTGTTCGTGGATCGCGTCCTCCACGGCCAGGGGGTGCAGTTCGAACTCCTCGGCGATGGAGGCAAGGTCCTCCCGCGTGGGGTTGCAGTAGTCCAGCCACACGCAGGTGCCGGGCTCGTCGAGGAGATCGGAGATTTCGGCGACCGGGAAGTCTTCGGACACGACCTTCCCGTCGCGGTAAAGCCTTGTCCGGGACATGGCCCGGCCACGATACGGGCCGGTCCGGATCACGAGATGCCGTAGGATCGCCCGGCTGTGTCGAGTACCGCTTCCGCCGCCGTCCTGCCGCTCGTCCCCTCACACGAGGAGACCCTGCTGCGGGAGGCCGTGGCGGGCATCTGCGCCGGCTTCGGCCGCGACTACATGCAGCGCAAGCGCGACGCCGACGAGCCGCCGAGCGAGCTCTGGGAGGCGCTCGCGTCGAGCGGATATATGGGGGTCAACATCCCCGAGGAGTACGGCGGGGGCGGCTTGGGGATGACGGCGCTGTCGTGGGTCGGTGAGGAGATCTCGGCCGCCGGCTGTGCCCTGCTGCTGATCGTGGTCTCGCCCGCCATCGTCGGGAGCATCCTCGCCCGTCACGGGACCGAGGTCCAGAAGGAGCGCTGGCTGCGCGGGATCGGGAGGGGGACGACGAAAATCGCCTTCGCCATCACCGAGGCCGGTGCGGGCACCAACTCCCACAATCTCGCCACCTCGCTGCGCCGCGACGGCGGGCGCTTCCTACTGAACGGCCAGAAGACGTTCATCTCGGCCGTGGAGGATGCCGACGCCGTGCTCGTGGTCGCCCGCACCCGGCTTGAGAGTGGGGAGCTCGGGCTGCCATCGCTGGCGATCGTCGACGTGGACGCTCCCGGCTTCACCCGTCAGGCGATCCCGATGGCGGTACGCGGAGCCGACAAGCAGTGGACCCTGTTCTTCGACGACGTCGAGCTGGAGGAGGAGCGCCTGATCGGAGGCGAGAACGGGGGTCTCGGGGTGGTGTTCGACGGCCTCAACCCGGAGCGCATCATGGGTGCCTCGATCTCCATGGGGGTAGGTCGCCTGGCGCTGGAGCGGGGCGCCGCCTACGCCCGCGAGCGCGAGGTGTGGGGACAGCCGATCGGGGCCCACCAGGGTGTCGCCCACCCACTGGCCGAGGCCAAGATCGAGCTCGAGCTCGCCCGCCTGATGACACAGAAGGCCGCGGCTCTCTACGACGCCGGCGTCCCGGGGGCCGGCGAGGCGGCCAACATGGCCAAGTTCGCGGCCGCGGAGGCGGGGATCAAGTGCGTCGATCGCGCCATCCAGGCCCACGGCGGCAACGGCTTCGCGCTCGAGTACGGCCTCAGCGATCTCTGGTGGGGGGTCCGCGTCGCACGTACGGCCCCGGTGTCGCGGGAGATGGTCCTCAACTACGTGGCCGAGCACTCGCTCGGGCTGCCGAAGTCCTACTGAGCGCCTTTCCTCGCCCTGCTCCCCCGGGGCGATCCCGGCGCTCCCCCTGCTCGGAGCCGCCGGCGCCGGCGCGAGGTCCGCTCAGGCCCGTGAGGCGACTGCAGGCCGCGCCGCCGCCGGCTGGGGTGCCGTCGGGTCCGGCAGGAGCCGGTCCAGCAGGCTCCCGGCCGGACGGTCAGCCAGCTCGCGGTTGATGTCGGGTCGGTAGGAGAGCAGCGCCAGGCTGGGGGCGACCGCGAAGTCCGCGACCGTGAGGCTCTGACCGCAGAGCACTTCCTCCCGCACCCACCCGTCGACCATGTCCAGCAGCGGTGGGATCGCGGCCAGCAGGTCATCGATGTTGTGGTCGCCGGCGCGGAACACCAACCCGGCACGCCGCGCGAGGATCCCTCGCAGCCAGTCGGACTTCGCCAACAGGGGGCCGAGCCGCCCGCGTGCGCCGCCTTCGCGGAGCTCGGAGACCGGCGTCGCGAGCAACAGACGCCGGGCCGCCATCTGGAGCACCTCGTCTCCCCACCGCTCGACCTCTTCGACCGCCTCACGACGCTCCGGATCGACCGGGAACAGCGGCGGGTCCGGGCACACACGCTCGAGGTGGCGCGCGATCTCGTGGTTGGTCTGGACGCGCTCCCCGTCCATCAGCAGAGCTGGCACGGTGCCGAGGCGGTCGAGCATCGCGAGCTGGCGGTGCGTGCCGCCGTCGACCGTGCGGATCGGCGTGACGTGTCCGGGGAAGCCGGCTGCCCGCACGAGCATCGGATGCGGACCCGTCGGCAGCACGACGACCCGGTAGGGGATCCGCTTGTACCCGAGCATCAGCGTCGCCGTCCTGCAAGCGTGCGAGCCGCGGATCACGTACACCTTCGCCGCCATCGCTCGATCCTCCCACCAAACGCCCGCGGGTGCCTCGCCGTGGGGGCGGCGCTGGATCTGCCGGTAGTTTTGCGGAGCTCCGCGGGCACGAGCCGACGCCGCCGGTGATGCGCTGCCAGCATGTCTGGAACCTCGCGGGCGCCGGGATGGCGACATCGACGTGATCGGAGCCCGCTGGGAGGACCGGTATGACGCCCGAGCTGCCACCCCTGATCGAGTTCCCCGCCGACGACCCTGATCGCGCGCGGCGGTTCTGGACGGAGCTGCTCGGAGCCGAGCTTCGGGCTAGGGAGGGCTCGCAGGGAGAGGGCTGGGAGACGAGCTCGGAGAGCCTGCGGCTCGGTCTCCACAAGCGCGGACGCGGCCCGGGTGACACGTTCTCGCTGCCGTACTTCAACGTCGGTGACATCGCCGAGCGCACTCGAGCGCGTACGAGCGCTCGGCGGGACCGTCGTCCATCCCGGGGAGCGATGGGCCGTCTGTCGGGACTCCGAGGGCAGCCCGTTCGGGCTTGCCCAGGCCGACTCGGTCTAGCCCTCAAACCGGGCCACGAGAAGTACTCGCGCGGCGGCTGCTGCCGCCGTCTGCGCCCGGCCTCCGGCCGGCTGCAAGCCGCGTTGCCGGACCCCGTCGCCGGGCCGTTTTCCGCATCACAGAGCCGCAATGGGCGGTTTGCGGAGGTTCGCGGACGGCTGGACAGGGTCTGTCAGCGATGTGTCGCGCTCAAGGCGGCGGGGGCGGTGACCGATATGACCGGCGCCCGGGCCGTCCGTGTTGCGGAGGTATGGGCAGCGTACCGAACCAACCATAAGGAGTGGACAGAAATGTCTGTTGTTAAGAGAAGCAAGCGCCTGCTCGCGGGCGTCATCGTCATGATCCTCGCGCTCAGCGGGGCCGCCGCGATCGCTTACTGGACGAGCTCGGGCGAAGGCACGGCCAACGTCACGGCGAGCACCGGCGGCGCCGGGTTCGAAATCACCGGCGCGGCCGAAGGCCTCTACCCGGGCGGAACCGTGGAAGCCAAAATCAAGGTGAAGAACAAAGACGTGAAACAGTCCGAGTACCTCACCAAACTGGTTACGACGGTCAAGGAAACCTCGGCCGGCGGCTGCGAAAAAACCTGGTTCGAAATCACGGCTGGTGGCGAACAGGAACCCAAAATTGAGCTGGCCGCGAACGAAACCAAGGAATACACGGTCAGCCTGAAGATGAAGGACGAAGCCGTCAACCAAAACGCTTGTAAGGGTGCGACTGTCTCTCTGAAGGGTGTCGCCTCCTAAGCAAGGCCCTGTGGTTCGGCGCTAGTCCCTCTCACAACCTGAGTGACCGGGGTGGCGGCGTGAGCCGTCACCCCGGCCCCTCATCCGCTGGCCGAGCGGTCTTCGCCTTCGCCGAAGGTGATGTCGGCTACCGGGTCTCACGGGTTGTGGGCTCACACGCTCGAACGCGTGCGTGCCTCTAAGGGGCTGCGCCACAACCGCTGGGACCGCCCGGACCGTCGCGTTGCGGGGGAACGGGCACCGTACCGAACCAACCATAAGGAGTGAACAACAATGTTCCGCATCAATAAGAGCAAGCGCCTGCTCGTAGGCGCCATCGTGGCAGTCCTCGCGCTCGGCGGGGCCGCTGCCTTCGCATACTGGACGAGCTCCGGCGAAGGCACGAGCACCGTTACGGCGAGCACGGGAGGTGCCGGTTTCGAAATCACCGGCGCCGCCGAAGGCCTGAACCCGGGCGGCACGGTGGAAGGCAAAATCAAAGTCAAGAACAAGGATGTCAAACAGCCCGAGTATCTGACCAAGCTCGTTACGAGCGTGAAAGAAACCTCGGCTGCCGGATGCGAAAAAACCTGGTTCGAAGTCACCGTCGGTGGCGAACAGGAACCGAAAATCGAGCTCGCACCGGGCGAAACAAAGGAATACGCGGTCAGTCTGAAGATGAAGGACGAAGCCGTGAACCAGGACACGTGCAAGGGTGCCGTGATCTCGCTCAAGGCCGTTGCCTCCTAGGCAGCTGTCCTTGGTTCGGGACGGAGCCTGAACGGTCCAAAGGGATACGGGTGGCGGCCTAATCGCCGCCACCCCGTTCCCCTCGGTGCTCGTAGTGGCGCCCGTCACGAGCAGGCAACTCGCCTGGACCCGATCGCCGGTGGCCGCCACCGCGAGTAAGCAAACCCACAACGTGACAGGAACGAAACCATGCCAACCCCAACGCCAATCAAGACACGCGGCGGCATCGGTGCCGCGTTGGTTCTGGGCTTCCTCGCCCTGAGCGCCGGTGGCGCGTGGGGCGTGGTGATGGCCACGAAGGCCACCGGTCCGACTCCGCCGCCGGCTCCGACCCTGACGGGCAAGCCACCGTCCACGACCAAGCAGGTGTGGGCGGCCTTCACCTTCAGCGACCGCAAGCGCCGGGTCTACTTCCAATGCTCACTGGACGGCGCCCCCTTCCGCGACTGCGCCTCGCCCATACGCTATGGGCCGGCGGTCTACATCGGGCGCGTGAGGTGCAAGGGCCAACCGAAGACCGTCCGCGGCCGCCAGGTGAAGTGGTGCCAGGGCACCGTCACCAGCCAGCGTCCGCCACTCTCGACCAGCGGGCACAAGTTCGCGGTGCGAGCCGTTCTCGGCGCAGTGGTGGGGCCCGCAACGACTTACAGTTGGACGATCCTCGGCTCGCAGTCCGCGTCGCAGTCGACGCCCCCTGGCGCCCCGGCGAGCACCCCCGCTCCGAACCCCACGAGTCCGCCCGCGCCTTCGCCCCCTTCCGGTAGCGGCAACGCGCCGGCCGGCCAGCCCGCGACCTTCACCATCTCGGGAAGCCCTGAAGGGCTGATGTTCCCCGGCGCGCCGGCACGGAGGATTCCGCTCGCGCTCAGCAACCCCAACACGGCCCCGATCTACGTCACGAGCCTGACGGTCAGCGCCGCCAGCGAAAACCCGGACTGCCCGGTCGAAGAAAACCTCCTGATCACGCAGTCGGACGCGTCGTCCCTCGTTCCGGTCCTGGTCCCGGCGGGCGGCTCGGTGACGTTACCGGCGCAGGGCGTCACCGCGCCCACGGTCCAGCTGATCGATCTCAAAGCAATCAATCAGGACGGATGCAAGGGCAGCGTCTTTCTCCTGAGATACACGGGGAGCGCCCACTCGTGAAGCCGCTGCGCCCGAGGTCCCTGTTGCTCGCGGGTGGGACGGCTCTGGCGCTCGCGGTGGCTCTGACCGTCACCGCCGCCGCCTATTGGGCCGCCTCGGGGACCGGCACGTCCCTGGCCGGCGTGAGCGTCCTGCAGACACCCGTCCTCACCGCCACCGCGGGCGCCGAAACGGTGCTGCTCGAATGGAGTGCGGTGACCCCTCCCGGCTCCGGCGCGGTCACCTACTACATCACCGGTGAAGGAGGCACGCCGGGGACCGGCTGCCCCACCTCCGGCGCTCCGACGACCGTCACGAGCTGCACCGAGACGGGAGTCTCGATCGGAGCCCACACCTACGAAGTCACCGCGGTGTGGCGCTCGTGGACCTCGGCCAGCGAAAAACAGAGCGTCACGGTCACCTCGGGCCCCGCGACCCATCTCGTCCTCGCCGCTTCCAAAACGGAAGCCGTCGCCGGCGAAGCCACGAACCTGACCGTCACCGCAAAGGACGCCGCCAACCGGACCGTCACGTCCTACACCGGCTCCCACAGCCTCGTCTTCGAAGGTGCCACGGCGGCACCGAGCGGAACGAAACCGAGTGTCAGCAGCGAAACGGGCGTGGCTGTGGCCTTCGGCGAAGCGACCGCCACCAAGTTCACCGCGGGGGTCGCCACCGTGGAAGGCGTCAACAACGGGCAACTCAAGCTCTACAAGCCCGAAGAAGCCAAACTCAAAGTCAAAGCCGGAACGCTCTCCAACGAAGGCGCCCTCGTCACGATCAAAGTGACCGTGGGGCCGTTCAAGAGCTTCGGGGTGACCCCGGTCACCGCCGAACCGGAAGCCGGCGCCGCCTTCGAAGTCAAACTCACGGCCTGGGACGAATGGCACAACGTGATCACCACCTACGCGCGCACGCACAAATTGAAATACGAAGGCGCGCTCAACTCGCCCAGCGGCAAAGCGCCCACCTACACCGCGACGACCGAACCGACCTTCGTGGCCGGCGTGGCGACCGTCACGGGGTTCCGCTTCTACGACGCGGCCGCCAACACGCTGAAGGTGCTCGAAGAAACGACCGCACACGAAGGAACGGACTCGATCACCATCAAAGCGGCCGCCGCCAAACGCTGGGCGTGGTCCCACCCGAAAGTGACAGCGGGCAGCATCAGCTCGGCGACGTGCCTGTTCACCTGTGAAACCACGAGCATCGGCAACAGCCAGCAGTTCGAAGCCCAGGCGAGCATCACCGACGAATATGGCAACGTGGTCAGCAACCTCGGCACGACCGTCACGGCGAGGGTCACCAAAACCGGCGGCGCCGGCACGCTTGAAAACAGCACCAAAATCGCCATCCCGACGACCGGCTTGGCGGAATCGGCAGCCGCGACCCCGTTCGAATACACCTCGCCCGCCAAAGGGACGAGCCAGACCGTGCTGCATCTGACGACCCAAACGGGCACGACCTACACCGAAGCGACGGCCACCGTCAAATACTAGGCGCTGCGGAGTAGCGGGCGGTGCCGGCTGCCGCGCAAGCGCGGCGCGCCCGTCTCCAGGGGGGCGGGGAGATCGCGCCGGACGTTCATCAGGGATAATGGAGCGGTGAGTGAGAAAAAGCGCTACGGCGACCCCCGCAAGCAGCAGGCGGCCGAAGACTCCAAGCGCGTGGCCGGCAGGTCCAAGCGCGAACTGTCGGTGGGCTTCATCTTCTTCGCCTGGGCGCTCTTCTTCCTGCTGTGGCTGGTGGCGGGGAGCCTGGTCGTGGCCGCAGTGGTCTGCGGGCTGCTGCTCACGGGCGCGATCGCGGTCCTGAACGCGAACTGACGGGACCGCTCGCTGCGGTGCCCAGGGCTCCGTCGGTCCCGGGGCAGAGGCCCTCCCGCCCCTGAGCTGACCGCGCGGTGGCCTCAGTGGGCGGCGAGCCGGTAGACGGTCCCGCCCAGCGAGGCGATGTAGATGTGCCCGCGGGCGTCTTCGCCGAAGGAGGAGGTTTCGCTCACGTTCAACCCCGTGGCACGCAGATCGGTGGCCCTGCCGCGGGTGATCCGGACGGACTCGATCTGATGGTGGCAGTAGTCGCCGAACAGGTAGCGGCCGTAGAGGGCCTTCAGCGACCGGTCGCGCACGACGTCGCCGCCGATGATCGCGCAGTAGCCGCTGCTGTGGAGGGCGACCAGGGTGGGGAAGACCGCGTGTGGCGCGGTGCCCGGCTTGTTGCGGCGATCTCCCTCCCAGATGCTCCAGCCGAAGTTGGCGCCGGCCCCGCTGCCGGGCTTGACATAGTCGATCTCCTCCTGGAGATCCTGCCCGACGTCGCCGATGATCAGAGCGCCGGTCGAACGGTCGAAGGAGAAGCGCCACGGGTTGCGCAGCCCGTAGGCCCAGATCTCCGCCCGCTTGCCGGGCTGACCGGCGAAGGGGTTCCCGGCTGGAATCGAGTACCCGCCGCTGGGCGAGGGATCGATGCGCAGGATCTTGGCGAGCAGGGTGTCGGTGTTCTGGCCGTTGTCTTCGGGGTCGTCCTCGCTGCCGCCGTCGCCGACTCCGACGTACAGGTCGCCTTCGGGGCCGAACGCCAGCTGCCCCCCGTTGTGGTTGGTGTACCTGTGGTGATCGATCGTCAGCAGGACGCGGGCGCTGGCCGGGTTGGCCAGATTGGGGTTGGCTGCCGAGCGCCGGTACTGCACGACCCTGATGTCGTTGCCGGGGATCGTGTAGTCGAGGTAGAACAGCCCGCTGCTGGCGTAGTCGGAGGGGAACGCCACCCCGAGCAGGCCCTGCTCGTCGCTGCCTTCGGAATACACCTGGCCGGAGATGTCGAGGAACGGCTGCGCCCGGGTGTGACCGTTGAGCACGAGCATCACCTGGCCGGCACGCTGCAGCACGAACACCCGGCTCGGATCGCCGGGAGCGCCGGTGACGGCCACGGGCTGGCGGAAGCGCCCGACCTGAACCAGGCGCACCTTGGCGGCGCCGGCGGGCGCCGTGGTCGCGGTCACGGCCCGGGTAGAGGCGCCGCTCGAGCCCGCCGGGGGGCTCGCGGAGCCGGCCGAGCTCGCCGCCCCGCTAGACCCGCAGGCCACCAGCGCGACGGCCAGGGCTCCGACGAGAAGTCGTGTGGCGCACCTCACCGGGCAACATCGTGGCACGTTCACCCGACCGGTCAGGGCGGCCCCGACACAGGTTGATTCAGGTCATCGAGCGGCGCTCGGGCGCGCCCTCCCACCTCGGGTGGGAGGTGCGCTCGCCCCCCTCGGCCCGGCCACTCCGGGCCGCGACGTTCAGCAGTCGACCGTCAGGGCGGGAAGCCGCTCGTGGCTGATGCCGCTCTCCAGGCAGGCGAGGTAGGCGATCCCGCGGTGGGTCCCGTCGATCAGATGGACCTCGCCGTCGAATTCCCCGATCCGCATCACGAGGCTCTCGCTCCAGCGGCCGCTCGCCATGTCGCGGATGAAACGGCTGACGCGCAGGTCGTCGTCGGCGTCCTCGGCCGCCCGCAGTGTTCCGCGGCGCTCGCGGTAGATCGCCAGCAGTTCGGCCACCGTCCTGTGGCTCTCGCCCGGACGGCCCATGAAGCCCCTGAACAGGGTCCGGGTTCCGGCTAGCTCGCGCGGCGATAGGACCTGCAGCGCCATCACGGAAATGGTCGTCGCAGACGCGCTCGCGTCGGTATGGACAGCTGTCCAAAGACCCCGCCGGTGGCTGGGACGCGCGCCGCATCCGGCCAGCGGGGCGTCGTGCCGAGCCCGTTCTTCGGGCGACCGTCATCCAGCCGGCTGGGAACCGCCGATGACGACGTTCTCCTCGCCGAGCCACAGCGGAGAGCGGGCGAGGTCGATGAACCGCTGCTCGTCTTCGAGCAGGGCTTGGCCGGCGACCATCCCCGCCTCGCTGGTGGCGGCGGCGATCAGGTCCTCCGCGCTGTCCCACCACAGCTCCGCGACGCCGTCGTAGTAGCGCGGCTCACTGCCCCGTGAGCCCGAGACGGTCTCATCGAGGTCGGTGTCGCGAGCGTGGGTCTGGACGTAGCGGCGGATACCGAGGACGCCCGCGTGTCGCTCGACGAGCGCGGCGTGCTCCTCGCGCCAGTAGCGCTGGAACTCCTCGCGCGTCAGGTCCGGTCTGCGGCGGATGGTGAAAACGAGCTTGATCATGGGCCAACCATAGGCCCGTGCCAGGAGACGCGACCCGCGCGTGGGCGGGCGTCGGCGCGGGCCGGCGCCGACAGTCGCGGCGGGCCGGCGGCGGCAGGCTCCGCGCGCCCCCGCGCGCGCCTTGCGGCGGACATGGCCATCCCGTAGAGTCGAAACCGAGGATGAGCGCCACCGAGGCAACTCGATCGGGCTGGGTCACGCACGAGGTTCTCAACCAGCCTCCTGCGCTGGCGGACTACGACCCCTTCTCGGCCGACCTCGCCCTGCAGGAGGCACTCGAGCGCGAGGGCGGCGGCTGGGGGCGCGACCGTACCCGCGAGCTGGCCCTGATCCTGGGCTCGGCGGAGGCGCTGGAGCACGCCAAGCGCGCCCAGCGCAACATCCCCGTGCTGCGCACCCACGACCGCTACGGCAACCGCGTCGACGAGATCGACTACGACCCCTCGATGCACTGGATGCTGCGTCTCGGCGTCGAGCGTCAGGTCAACACCCTGCCGTGGCTCCAGACGCGCAAGGGGGCGCACGTTGTGCGGGCGTGCATGTTCCACCTCTTCAACCAGCTCGACACGGGACCGTGCTGTCCGTTCGCGATCAACTACGCCGCGGTCCCGACCATGCGCCAGGACCCGGTCCTGGCGGCCGAGTGGGTGGAGCGCATGACGCTGCCCGACTACGACCGCTTCGCCCAGGCCGGGATGGCGTTCACCGAGAAGCAGGGCGGCTCGGACCTGCGCGCCAACTCGACGGTCGCCGAGCCGGTGGGCGACGGCTGGTATGAGCTCACCGGCCACAAGTGGTTCTGCACCCACCCGGTCTTCGACGTCTTCTTCACGACCGCCCAGACCGAGTCCGGCATCACGTGCTTCGTGGCCAACAGGCCGCACCCGGGCTTTCGCATCCAACGCCTGAAGGACAAGCTCGGGGGCCGCTGCCTGGCATCCTCGGAGGTCGAGTACGACCACCTCCCGGCGCGCATGCTCGGCGAGGAGGGGCGGGGCACCGCGTTCATCGTCGAGCAGCTCGTTTACACCCGCCTGGACACGCTGATCGCAGTCACAGGTCTGATGCGCCGCTGTGTCGCCGAGGCCGTGTGGCACACGCGTCACCGCAGCGCCTTCGGGGCGCCCCTGGCCGAGAAGCCGGCGATGACGAACGTGCTCGCCGACCTCGCGCTCGAGTCCGAGGCGGCGACCGTGGCCACGATCAGGCTCGCACGTGCGTTCGATGATGCCTCGGGCGAGGAAGCGCCCTTCCGCCGGCTCGCACTGGCGGTGCTCAAGTACTGGGTCTGCAAGCGGGGCGCACCGCTCGCCGCGGAGGCGCTGGAGTGCCTGGGCGGCAACGGGTACGTCGAGGAGGCACCGATGGCGCAGCTGTACCGCGACATACAGCTCGGCACCGTGTGGGAGGGCTCGGGCAACGTGATCGCGCTCGACGTCCTGCGTGCCCTCGCCCGCGAACCGCAGTCGGTGGCGGCGTTCCTGGCCGAGTGCGAGCTGGCCGCGGGCGCCGACCCGCGCTATGACGCTCACCTGCGCTCGCTGCGCGAACGCCTGCTGGAGGCGCCCACCGACCTCCCCGAGGCTGAATGGCGCGCGCGGCGGCTCGTCGAGGACATGGCGCTCGCCCTGCAGGCCTCGCTGCTGCTGCGCCACTCGCCCGGGTTCGTGTCGTCGGCCTTCTGCGCCGGGCGCCTCGAGCACCGCGGCCTGGCCTTCGGCGACCTCCCGAGGGACGTCGACGGCGAGCAGATCGTGGCGCGGGCGCTCGCGCTCTAGGCCTTGCAGTCGGCCGACGAAGCGCTGCTCGATGACCCCATGGGCGCCGCGCTGAGCGGGCCTCACGCGCGCTTTGCGCTGGAGCGTGGGCGGGTGCGGCGCTACCCGGACGACGTCGCACCGTTCATGGCCCTGCCGTCGCGGCCATCCGCCCAGGATTGGGAGGATGCCGCCGCGCTCGTCGCCCCCGGATCGCTCGTCGCCGTCGGCCACGCCGGGACCGATCTCCCGGACGGGTGGCAGACGGTCATGGCGCTCGAGCTCGCCCAGATGGTCGGGGATCGGGTCACCGGATCCCCCTATCCGGAGGCGATCGCGCTCGCCAACGCCGACGTGCCCGAGATGATCGACCTGGTGGTCCGCACGGAGCCCGGGCCGTTCCTGCCGAGGACGATCGAGCTCGGCGACTACCTCGGGATCCGCCGCGACGGAGAGCTCGTCGCGATGGCCGGCGAGCGCCTCCGCCTGCAGGGCTGGACGGAGATCAGCGCCGTGTGCACCGACCCCGCCCACCGCGGCCAGGGGCTGGCGACGCGGCTCATGGGCGCCCTCATCATGGCGATCCAGGCCAGGTCCGAGCGCGTGTTCCTGCACGTCCTCGCCACCAACACCGGCGCCATCCGGCTGTACGAGGAGCTCGGGTTCCGCATTCGCGAAACCGCGACCCTGACGCTGATCATGCGCACGCCCGCCGAGAACACCTCGGCGTAGCGGCTCCCGGTTCACCGGGGCACCCGGGCGAGGGCCGCTGCTCTACGGCCCCGGCGCCACCAGGAAGGTGCGCAGCTTCTGCGCCTTCGGTCCTCCTTCGGATGACAATTTCAATTCGTAGAGCACGGGTTCGAGCGGCTTGCCGTACAGCTGGCCGAACACATACCCGTCGAGGCCTTCGGCGTTCGTGTATTCCGCCGTGACCTTGCGGCCTTCGCTTTCGGCTTTGACGATTTCGCTCGCCGCCGTGGTTGCGATGCCGCGTGCTTCGCCTTCGTGGCGCGCGGCCACCTGGGCCTCGAACTGATACCCGGCGTCTTCTTCGGTCAGCAGGAGCTGTTCGCCTTTGGCTTCTTCGCCCTGCAGCCAGGGGGTGATCGCGGCGCATTTGCCGCTCTTGCACCGCAGCCAGCGGTATTCGTAGCTCAGCGGCTGCGTCCCGGTCCAGTTGCCCGGCGAGGTTTCGAGGATCTCTCCGACGGCGGTGGCGCCACGGATGACCTTCTTTTCGCCTTCCACGTATTCGATCACCCGCAGACCCGGCAGCGTCGTGTTGACCGGCGGTTCGCCGACTTCTTCGACTTCTTCGGCTTCGGAACCTTCGCCTTCGAATTCGCCTTCGGCCACTTCGTTGGCGCCGGAGTGTTCCCACACGCGCTGTGAGACGCGGTTCGGGATTTCCGCACCCGGCAGGGCCCACTGCAGCTTCACCGAACGCGAACCCGCTTCGGTCGCCACGATCGGCAGAGGCGGTGAGCCGCCGGCACCGACGATGGCGGTCACGTCTTTGAGCCCGGCGGAGATGGCCTGCACGTCTTCAAGCCCCGGCACCGGCGTCCACACGCGGCTGTAGCAGACGCTCTGGTAGCCCATTTCGCCGCCTTCGTTTTCGCATCTCGGCCCGATCCCGAGCTCTCCGTAGGTGTTCGTGCCGACCGTGTAGACGCGGCCTTCGCTGCCGAGCACGGCGGCGAACCCGTTGCCGGCGGCGACCTGGATCACGTGGATGCCGTTCAGCGCCGTGATCGGCGTGGCGTACCTGTCACACGGCCACGTCCCTCCGCCGCTCTTGTGTTCGTGCCCGCACGTGCCGGCGGCTTCTCCGAGCGAGCCGTTGGCCGCCTCGCCCCAGCCCACCACACGACCACCTTCCAGCAGCGCGAGCGCATGGTTGGCGTTCGAGGAGATCGCCACGACGTGTCGGAGCGGTTCGGTTTCGCTGACCATCACGTGGCCGGGGCGGGTGAAGGCGGTGTGGGCTCCCGGTTCCAGCGTCTGTCCGAGCTGTCCCTTGCCGTCGTTGCCCCACGAGAGCACTTCGCCGTCTTCGAGCAGGGCGTAGGTCGATTCGCTGGAGGCGCTGACCTGGACCACGTGTTCGAGTTCACGTTCGCTCGCGCCTTCGCCTTCGGTCACCGGCTTGGGCAGCTTGCTGCACTGTTCCGGGCCCACTTCGGTCCAGCAAAGGTGTTCGGCCTCTTTTTTGCCGGGTTCTTCGCTCGGCTTTTTGGCGGTCGGTTCACAGGTCTTGCGTTTCTCGCACGATTCGGGCCAGGCGATACCGAGCTGTCCGCGGTTGTTGTGCCCCCAGGCCATCACCTTGCCGCCGGGCAGCACCGCGAAGTTGGCGCCCCCGCCGGAGGCGATCGCGGTCACACCGGCGCCGTTCAGCGCGCGGACTTCTTTCGGCACCAGCTGGTTTTCGCCGGTTTCTTTTTCGAACCCGCCCGTGCCGTTGCCGAGCGTGCCGTAGCCGTTGTTGCCCCACGCCTCGACGTTTCCGTTGTCGAGCAGGGCGAGGCTGTACTCGGCGCCCGAGGAGATCGCCTTGACTTCGTGCAGTCCGCTGACGGTGACGTGACTCTTGCCCTGTTCCCAGCTGGCTTTGCGCCCCCCGTATCCGATCGAGCCGTAGTAGCCGGCACCGGCCGCGGTGACCGTGCCGTCGTTGTGCAGCTCGAGCGTGAAGCTCCCGCCCGTGGAGATGGCGGCGATGTCGCCCTCGCCTTCGGCGGGGACCGGGCTTTCCTCCCAGCCGCTACGGAACAGCGTCCCGAGCTGGCCACGTGCGTTTTCGCCCCAGCCGACGGCGAAGCGGTCGGTTTCGCCGATCACGGTGGGGGAGGCCACCGAGCTCGCGCTCGCGGTCCCCAGTTTGTTGCGCGCGCTGACCACCAGCTTCACCGTGTCCCCGGCGGTGCCGGCCCCCAGCACGTAACTGGAGCCGGCCGCGTGGGTGCAAGCTCCTTCGGTGTTGCACGCTTCCCAGGTGTAGGCGTATTCGATCGGTCCGGCCCCGACCCATCTGCCGGTGCTCGCTTCGAGCGTTCCGCCTTCGCGCAGCCGGCCGGAGATCGCGGGAAAGCCGACCGGCACCGGTGGCCCGTAGGTCACCGTCGGGGTGGCGAGCGAGGTGGCGCTCTTGCTGCCCGCCAGGTTCTGGTCGGTCACCGAGGCCCGCAGCGTGTCGCCGACGTCCGCCGCGGCCACACGGTAGCTGGGGGTTGTGGCGCCGGCGATTTCAGAGCACCGTTTGCCGGCGCACCGTTCCCAGGCATAGAGATAGCCGGAGGCCACGGTGCCGCTCCAGGCGCCGGAGCTGACGGACAGCAGCTGTCCTTCCTGGGCCGGCCCGGTGATCACGGGAAGTTCGACGTTCTTCGGGGCCACGCCGACGACGGCAGCCGTGCGTTCGGTGAACGCTTCGGTCGCGCCGGCGCTGTTTGAGGCCGTGACCAGCACGCGCAGGGTCGAGCCGATGTCGACGTAGCGGGCCGTGTATTCGGCGGTCGTGGCGAGCGGGATGTTGGTGCATTCCAGTTCCGGTTCGCAGCGCTGCCACTGGAACGTGTAGGCGATGCTGCCGCCGCTCCATTTGCCTTCTTTGGCTTTCAGCACGACCCCTTCCTGGGCTTTTCCGGCGATCGTCGGGGGTGAGGTGTTGACGGGCTTTTCGATCGTTTTTTCGGCCGCCGCACCGCCGGCGAGCACCAGCAGTCCCGCGAACGCGAACGCGACCAGCCCGGCGATGCTCGCGGACGGCGCGAACCGGATGCGGGGCGCAAGTGGCCGCCGCCGCGAGGATTCCTCGGCAGCCGTGCAGCTCCGGCTCCGCGGGTGCCTTAGTCCCATGACCCCCAACCTCCCTATGTCGCTCGTGCCCGCTCTGCGCGGGTCGCGATCCTTGTCGCCAGGGCAGCCACCGCCCACCGGGCGAGCCCCCGCCCTCGGGGCGAAACTATCCGCCCGGACCCCGCCGCGTCAAGGGCGCCCGCCGGCTGGAACTCAGACGGTGGCGAGTGCGGGCCGGCGACCGGCCCACGGCGCCGCGCGTTCCAGCGCCGCGGCCAGTGAGATCAGCGTCGCCTCCTGCCACGGTCCCCCGGTCAGCTGGACACCCACGGGGAGGTTCTCGTCGGTGAAGTGCAGCGGAAGGCTCACCGCCGGCTGGCCGGTCACGTTGCCGAAGGCGGTGAACGAGACGCTCGCCACCACCTCCGCCACGGGCTGGTCGGGCGCGGCGTGCTGGGCCTCGAGCACGGTCCCTGCGAGCGGCGGCAGGACCGCCGAGGTCGGCGTCAGCAGGACGTCGAAGTCCCTGCCCCAGCGGGCGACCTCGCGGCGGCTGAGCAGCTCAAGGGTCTTGGCCGCCAGGCCGTAGTCGTAGGCGCTCGTCTCACCGGCGGCCGCGCGGGCGTGTGCGACGTGCGGCTCGACCTTGGACCAGTCGACGCCGTCGTAGTCGGCGAGGCCCGCCTGCGTGAGCGCAATGAACGGCGGCACCATCTCCAGGGAGATGGTCTCGACCTCGACCGGCTCGACCCGGTGACCGAGCCCTTCCAGCAGCTCGGCGGCCGCCTGGGCGGCCTCCACACAGGCGGGATCGGTGGGGATTTCGAGCGGAGCGTTGGCCATCAGCCCGATCCGCAGCGGCGGCGTCTCGGCCTGTAGCTCGGCGGAGAAGGGACGCTCGGGGGCGGGCGCGTTGTACCAGGAGCAGGCATCCGGTCCGCTGGTGGCGTCGAGCACCGCGGCGGCGTCCTGCACGCTGCGTGCGACGACCCCCTCGACAACGGCTCCGAGCCAGCTCTGGGACAGCCGCGGGACGCGGCCCCGGCTCGGCTTCAGGCCCACCAGGCCGCAGTAGGAGGCGGGGATCCGGATCGAGCCCCCGCCGTCGTTTGCGTGCGCGATCGGGAACATGCCGGAGGACACCACCGAAGCCGCTCCGCCGCTGGAGCCACCGGGGGTGCGCAGCGTGTCCCAGGGATTGCGCGTGATGCCGTAGCGCGAGGTCTCGGTCGCGGTGATGACGCCGAACTCGGGCGTGGTCGTACGCCCGCAGAGCACGAAGCCCGCGCGCACGAGCGCGTCCACGACCATCTCGCTCTCATCGCTGGGGCCCTCGGGCGCGCCGTTGGATCCGAACGTCACCGGCCAGCCCGCGACCGGGGTCAGGTCCTTGATCGGGATCGGAACGCCGAGGAAGGGAGCGTCCTCGCCCGCCGCCAGCCTCCTGTCGGCGTCGGCCGCCGCGGCCCTTGCCTGCTCGTCGTTGCGCAGTGCCATCGCGTTGAGTGCCGGGTTGAGCTCCTCGACGGCCGCCAGGCAGGCGTCGAGCAGCTCGACCGAGGAGAGCTCGCGCCGGCGCAGGGCGGCAGCGAGTTCGCTGGCTGTGGAGGAGGGTCCGAGATCGCTCATCTCGCGACCGTATCACCGGTGGCGAGGCGGGCGGTGTGCCGGGCGCTCAGGTGGTCCGGGTCGCCGGAGTCGCGCGCCGGGCGCTGATCTCGACCGGCGGCGCGCTCTGCGCGAATGTGCGATGTAGCTCGGCGACGCGTCCGGCGAGCTCGGAGTAGGGCAGCGGCCGCGCCATCAGGTAGCCCTGCGCGAGGTCGCATCCCAACTCGGTCACGTGGTCGAGGACCTCTTGGGTCTCGATGCCCTCGGCCACGACCGTCAGAGCGAGGTGCTGTGCGAGGTTGATCGTCGAGCGCACCACCGCGTCCGCACGCGGGTCCTCGCAGATCGCGGCGACGAAGCTGCGGTCGATCTTGATCTCGGTGGCGGGCAGCCTCGCGAGGTAGTCGATCGACGCGTTGCCGGTGCCGTAGTCGTCGATCGAGACCTTGAAGCCTTCCGCGCGCAACCGCTGGAGCACGGCGATGGCGGCGTCGGGGTCGACCAGCGTCGCGCTCTCGGTGACCTCGATGGTGAGGAGCTCGGGCGCCACCTCGTGGCGGCGGGCAATCTCGAGCAGCTGCGCCGGGAGCTCCGCGTCCAGGAGGCTGCGGGCCGACAGGTTGATCGCGACCTCCAGTTCCAGACCCTGCCGGCGCCAGCTGGCAAGGTCGCCCACCGCCTGCTCGACGATGTTGGCCGTGAGGGGGCCGATCAGCGCCGTCTGCTCGACCATCGGCACGAACTCGCCGGGCGCCAGCAGGCCCTTGTCGGGGTGCTGCCAGCGGACCAGTGCCTCGACGCCCGTCACCCTTTGCGACCGCAGGTCGAGCTTCGGCTGGTAGTGCACGACGAACTCGCACCGCTCCAGGGCCGTCCGGACCTGCCCCAGCAGGCTGAGACGCACGGGGTCGAAATGGTCGCGCTGCGGCGAGTACTCCTCCACGCTGCTGCCCGTGATGCGGGCGCGTCCGAGCGCGGCCTCGGCGTGCTGGATCAGCTCGGTGGCGGTGCCCGACGCGCCGTCCATGGGGGCGATGCCGATGCTGACCTCGACGTTGACGTCGACACCGTCGAGCACCACCGGGGCCTCGAGCATCCTCTGAACCGCGCTCGCGACGCTCGCCGCGCCCCCGCTCGGCAGCGGGCAGGAGAGCATCGCGAACTCGTCGTTGCCGACCCTGGCGACGAGCGCGACGCCGTCGAGGTCGTGCTCGAGCCGCTGGGCGACGGTGCGCAGCAGCTCGTCGCCGGCGTCGTTGCCGAAGGTGTTGTTGATCTGCTTGAAGCCTTCGATGTCGGCGATCAGCACGGCGCCCTGATCTCGGCCCGCGCGCAGCTCGGCGTCGAGGCGCTCGCAGTAGAGGGTCCTGTTTGCCAGCCCGGTGAGGCGGTCGTAGCGCGCCAGGCGATCGTTCTCGCGCGCCTGCGCTCGCAGCCGGCGGGATGCGCCGGCGACGATCCGGTACAGCACGAGCCACAGCAGCAGCAGACCCCCGGCGATCAGCAGGGCGACCTCTTTGCGGTCGCGCGCGATCGCGCCCGCGACCGGCTTGTAGCTGAGGTACATCTCGAAGGCGCCCGCCGGCTTCCCGGCTGCGGCGAACCGGAGTGGCACGTAGACCTCGATCAGCGTGCCCAGCCCGACCTCGCCCGCCGTCTCGGAGTGCGGGGTCGGGTTCACGATCGTCGCCTGTCTGGGATGCCCGTCGAGCGCATCCTCGAGGTCGTCACTGGGCTCCAGCCGGCGTCCGATGAGGCTGTGGTCGTCCGAGTAGATCACGGTGTCGTGTGCGTTCCAGAGCTTGATCCGGGCGAGGTCCTGTTTGACCGCCCCGGTCCGCAGCTGGCGGTCGAGGTCGCGGACCTCCCCCGGGGTGAGTCCGGTCCGCACCTCACGCGGGGACAGCCGCGGTTGGATGCCGATGCGTGCGATCAGGCGCGCAGCCCGCGTCTCCTCCGCCAGCGTGCGTCCCTCCACCTGCGCCTGCAGCACGCGGGCGAGCACGAACCCCAACACGACCATTGGGATCAGGCTCAAGAGGGCGACCTGCTGTGTCAGCGTCAGTCGCGCGACAGCTCGCCGGGCCGTCCTGGCACGCATGAGGGCCCGATCGACCGCTCCACGCAGCGACTTGCGCCCTGCAAGCGACCGCCCGCGGCGGCCCGTCAGGGGGCCGGAATCGTGACCAGCGCCGCGCTCGCGGCCGGCATCGACAGTCCGAGCCCTGCGCCTCGGTGTTCGAGGTTCGGGAGGGGCAGCCGCGGGTGCCATCGCCCCGTGGACGCGACTTCTTCGCCCCCGAGCTTCACGCCCGAGGTGGCGAGCACGGCAGGGGCCGTCAGCCGCAGGATCGTGCCTACCCTGGCGCCCGCGCCGTGCAGCTGAAGGGTGACCCGCGTCGGCCTGGTTCCGGCGGGGTCGAAGTTGACGAGCAGCAGCTCGAGGTCTCCGTTGGGGGCCCGGAAGGCCTGGGCGGTCGTGTTCGAGCCTGCGCTGACGGACGTCGGCAGGACCCGCGCGCCCTGCAGTGAGTGGTCGAGCAGCAGCGCGTACCACTCGGGGTTGGGGTGCAGCGAGGCGCCTTCGCCAACGAGCGCGCTGTAGGACTGCGGGAGGTTCAGGAGCGTGTGGAAGTCGACCCCCCGCAGGCCTGCCCGCATGGTCCGCGCGATGTAGTCCGCCGCCCACAGTGCCGAGGCGAAGGTGTTGCTCACCCCCGGCTGCCCCTTGCACGAGATGTCGTTCGTCTCGTCGAGCTCCAGCGGCGTGCGCGAGGTGCGCTGGATGTCCGCGAGGGTGCTCAGCATGACGGTCTCCTGGAGCCTCACTTCGGGGCTCAGCAGCTGGGTGGCCGTCGGTTTGTGACCACAGGCGGTCAGCGGGTAGTAGTGGTCGGTGAGGATCGCGGGGTGCTGCCCGATCGATTCCCAGACCCACGGCAGCGGCGGTTCTCCGGTCGAGACGTCGGGGGCCGCGACACGCGTTCCGGGGGCGGCTCCCGTGATCGCGCCGCGGTAGGCGGCGAGCTGATGCACGTACTGGGAGAAGTTCCAGCTCGGGGCCCGGAGGCCGTACTCGCCGAAGCGGTCGGGCTCGTTGCCGACCGCGATCCCCGCCAGGGCGCTGTTGATCTCACGGCGGGCCGAGGCCGCCTCCTGTGCCGCGGCGGCGGGTTCGTAGCGGGCCAGGTTCATCGTCAGCAGCACCTTCCAGCCGACGTGACGGGCGAGCGCGCCGAGTGCCCCCAGGTCCCCGGGCGTGACGGGGTGGGTCGCCCACCGCGGCGGTGGCGTTCCCGGTTGCTGAAAGGCGACGTACCTGTTCACCGACCCTCCTCCGAAGCGCAGGGTGCCGTGACCCAGTGACGCCAGCAGGTGGGCCATCACGCCCCCCCGGGTGCGGTCCGAGAAGCCGGTCAGCGTGGTGGCCTCGAACGAGAGCCCGAGGAAGTCGGCGGGCACGCGGTCCCCCGCTTCCTGGCTCCACACGCCGACCGACGCGGCGCCTTCCGCGGAAGCGGGCATACCCGCATGCAGCGGCTCCCAGGCTCCGCCCGGGCCGCTCACCGCCCTCAGCAACGCGAGCTTGGCAGCGGGGGTGAGCCCTTCCAGTTCAAGCGTGCCCTGCGCCGGGGCGCTCTCCGCCGCGGCCCACGCCAGGCCACCCGCGAAGGACACCACCAGGACGACGCAGGCGAGCAGCCGCCATGTGTGACGCGCTCCTCGCCACCGCGCTTGTGGATCGGATCGGTTCTGAAGCGGCATCGCTCGCGCGAGGCCGGCGCTGGGTTGGCTATTCGGCCTGCGCCGGCAGCTGGGAGACGCGCTCTTGTGCCCGTAGAAAGGCGGGGCGCTCCCGCAGACCGGCCACGTACTCTTTCAGAGCCTCCGGCAGCAACTCCGGAAAGCCGGCACGCGAGCTGAAGTTGATGGCCGTGCTGACCATCACGTCCGCGACCGTCAGGCGGTCGCCGACCAGGAACTCGCCGCCGTCGAGGGCGCCCTCCACCGCGGCCACGGTGCGGCTGACGCGCTCCTTGGCCTTGGCCGCCCGCTCGGGGTCGGTCTGGGCATGGATCGCGGCCTCGATCAGCGGCGGCTCGATCTCGCTCGGCGCGAACACCGACCACTGGTAGGCGAGCGCGCGGTCGTGCGTCCCCAGCGGCGGCATCATCGCGCCCTCCGGATACAGGTCGGCCACGTGCATGCAGATCGCGGCCGACTCGAACACGTAGCCCTCGTCGTCCTCGAGCACCGGCACCCGTCCCAGCGGATGACGGGCGAGGTGCTGCTCGCTCTGACCCTGCTCGTGGGTCATGACCTCCAGCTCGTAGTCCTGGCCGAGCTCCTCGAGCGTCCACAGGACCCGCAGCGGACGCCCCGTGTATTCGCGGTGATAGACGCGCATCGCCGCCGGACGATACCGGCGCGGGCGCCGGGGCGCGTTCGCGTCGCTCCGACGCGGAAACCGCGCCGGGCTTATCCTGGGCGTATGAATCCCGCCACCGATGCGGTCACCGATCCCGCCGCCGACAGCCTCGATCGCGACGCCGCCGAGGCGGTCGATCACGAGGTCGTCGTGATCGGTGCCGGGTTCTCGGGGATCGGCGCCGCGATCAAGCTCGACCAGGCCGGCTTCAAGGACTTCGTCGTGCTCGAGGAGGGCGACGGAGTGGGCGGCGCGTGGCACTGGAACACCTACCCGGGGATCGCCGTCGACATCCCTTCCTTCAGCTACCAGTTCTCCTTCGAGAAGCGCAGCGACTGGTCACGCGTGTACGCGCCCGGACGCGAGCTGAAGGCCTACGCCGAGGACTGCGTCGACAAGTACGGCGTGCGCGACCGCATCCGCCTGAACACGAAGGTCGTGGGTGCGACCTTCGACGAGGACGCCAGCGCCTGGCGCCTGGAGACCGCCGCCGGGGAGCGCATCACGGCGCGCTTCGTGATCGGTGCGACCGGCGTGTTCAGCCAGCCGAAGCTGCCCGACATCCCCGGCGTCGACACCTTCGCCGGGGACACGATGCACACCTCCCGCTGGGATCACTCGGTGGACCTGCGCGGCAAGCGCGTCGGTGTCATCGGCACGGGCGCGTCGGCGATCCAGGTGATCCCCGCGGTCGCGCCGGAAGTCGAGCGCCTGACGGTCTTCCAGCGCACGCCGATCTGGTGCCTGCCGAAGCTCGACGCGCCGATGAGCGCCCGTGCCCGGCGGATCTTGCGCTGGGTCCCCGGGGCGATGCTCGCCACCCGCTGGCTGAGCCAGGCGTTCGTGGAGCTCACGTTCGTGATCGCTGCGCACTTCGCCGGCCTCTTCCCGAGCCTCAGAGCCCGCGGCGAAGGCGCCGCGCACAAGCTGCTGCGCGAGGTCGAGGACCCGGCCGTGCGCGAGAAGCTGACCCCGCGCTACAACCTCGGCTGCAAGCGCCCCAGCTTCCACAACGAGTACGTCCGCACCTTCAACCGCGACAACGTGCTGCTCGAGACCGCCGCCATCGAGGAGGTCACGCCGAGCGGGGTGCGGACCGTCGACGGGGCCGAGCACGCGATCGACGTGCTGGTGCTGGCGACGGGGTTCAAGGTCTTCGACACGGGCAACATGCCGCCGTTCGTGACCCGTGGCGTCGGCGGGGTGGCGCTGGAGGAGTGGTGGACCACGAACCGCCTGCAGGCCTACGAGGGGGTCAGCGTCCCGGGCTTCCCGAACTGGTTCTCGATCCTCGGGCCGTACGGCTTCAACGGGCAGTCCTACTTCGGGCTGATCGAGACCCAGATGCGCCACATCGTGCGCTGCCTGGGGCGCGCCCGCGAGCAGGGGGCCAGGCGGGTCGAGATCACACCCGGTGCAAACAAGCGCTACTGGGAGTCGATGCTCGGGCGCCGCCACAACCAGATCTTCTTCCAGGGCTCCTGCTCGAACTCCAACAGCTACTACTTCGACCAGCACGGCGACGCTCCGTTCAGGCCCAGCCTGAGCCTCGAGGCGGCGTGGCGGAGCGCCCGCTTCGACCTCGACGACTACGCCTTCGCCGCATGAGCGGCGAGCGCCGCGAACCCGTGCCGAGATGAAGGTCGTGAGCTGCCGCGAGGGGCGGCTCGAGGTACTCGAGCGACCCGCTCCGGCTCCCGGCTCCGGCCAGCTGCTGATCGACGTGCTGCGCTGTGGCATCTGCGGCTCGGACCTGCACGCCCGCCATCACTGTGACGAGCTGGCCGAGCTCGCCCGCGAGGCGGGCTACGACGACTTCATGCGCTCCGACCAGGACGTGGTGATGGGCCACGAGTTCTGCGGCGAGGTCGTCGAACGCGGACCCCGTACCCGCGGTTCGCTGCCCGAGGGCACCACCGTGGTGGCGATGCCGCTGCTGCGAGCCGCCGCCGGGGTGCACGGGATCGGGCTCTCGGCCGCCGCCCCCGGCGCCTACGCCGAGCAGATCCTGGTGCAGGAGTCGCTCGCCATCGCCGTCCCCAACGGACTGCCGGCGCACCTCGCCACCCTCACCGAGCCGATGGCCGTGGCCTGGCACGCCGTCCGCCGCGGCGAGGTCAAGAAGCGCACCGTGGCGGTGGTCATCGGCTGCGGCCCGATCGGCCTGTCGGTGATCTGCATGCTGAAGGCGAGCGGGGTGCGGACCGTGATCGCGAGCGACTTCTCGCCCGGCCGGCGCGAGCTCGCCCGGGCCTGCGGCGCCGACGTGGTCGTCGATCCATCGGTCGAGTCGCCCTTCAGCTCTGGCGAGCAGCACGGCCACATCACGACGCTTCCGGGCGTGCTCGACACGGCGGTCGGCGCGATGGAGAAACTGCAGCGCCTTCCGCTTCCCTGGCATCGCGTGTGGCGCGCCGCCGAAGCCGTCGGCGCCACCACCCCGAAGAGCCCGGTGATCTTCGAATGCGTCGGGGTCCCGGGCGTGATCGACCAGATCATCGCCAGCGCGCCCCTGTTCTCGCGCGTGGTCGTGGTCGGAGTCTGCATGGGCGCCGACCGCATCCGCCCGGCGATGGCGATCAACAAGGAGATCGACCTGCGCTTCGTGGTCGGCTACACGCCGCTGGAGTTCCGCGACACGCTCCACATGCTGGCCGAGGGCAAGGTCGACGCCTCGCGGCTCCTCACGGGCGCGGTCGGTTTGGCCGGCGTGGAGAACGCCTTCGGCGCCCTCGCCGATCCCGAGAGGCACGCCAAGATCCTCGTCGACCCCAAGAGCCCGGCCACCGCGCCGGGACCTGTGGTCTAGGCCGGCGTCGCCAGCAGGCCGTCGGCGTGCAGCTCGTGCACGTTGACCTCGAGCACCTCGCCCGCCCCGGCGGCACCCGCCGGGAGGTAGCAGCGGGTGTAGTCCTCGGTGTAGCCCGAGCACTGCGTGTCGGCGACCTTGTCCACGAGCACGCGCTCGGTGCCCTGGAGCTTGTACGTGCGGTGGTGGCGCGAGCGCACCTCCGAGAGCCCCCGCATCGCCTGCGAGCGGCGCTTCTTCTCCGCCGCTGGGACGAGGTCGCCGAGCGCCTCGGCGGCGGTACCCGGACGCGCCGAGTAGGGGAAGGTGTGAACGCGGCTGATGCCCGCCCGGGCGACCACGTCGAGGGTCCGCTCGAAGGCCTCCTCGTCCTCGTTCGGGAAGCCCACGATGACGTCGGTCGTGAGGTTGATCTCCGGGACCGCCTCCCGCAGCTCCCCGATCGTCTGCAGGTATTCCTCGGCGCCGTAGTGGCGGCCCATCGCCTCGAGCACGCCGTCGTCCCCGGACTGGAGCGGGACGTGCAGGTGGGGGCACACCTTGGGCTCGCGCTGCAGCGCCTGGACGATCGAGTTGCGCACGTGGATCACCTCGATCGAGGAGATCCGCACCCGCTCGACGCCCGGCACGCGGGCCGCCTCGATCAGCAGTTCGCCGAGGTCGAGCCCCTGCTCGGCATCGCGGTAGTCGCCGACGCTGATCCCGGTCATCACGATCTCGCGCTGGTCCTGGGCCACCCGGCGGCGGACCTCGTCGAGGATCGCCGCGGCGCCGCGCGAGCGTGCGCTGCCGCGCACGGTGGGGATGATGCAGTAGGCGCAGTGGCAGTCGCAGCCGTCCTGCACCTTCACGAACCCGCGGGTGCGGGTCCCCGCCCACGAGTCGGCGGCCGCCGCGCGGGCGCCACGGCCGAGCAGGACCTCGTGCTCGAGGTCGACGCAGGCGCCCGCATCCTCGTCCGCGGGTCGCTCCCGGGACGCCATCCTCACGGCGACGTCCTCGGCGGTGCCCGTGAAGGTCCTGACCCCGGGGTCGATCTCCGCGAACTGGGTCTGGTTGAGGTTCACCGCACAGCCCGCCACGTACACCTCGCTCGCGCTCTGCAGGGACCGCCTGACGGACTGGCGCGACTTCGCCTCGGCCTCGCGCGTGATGCAGCAGGTGTTGATCACGTGCAGCTCGGCGTCCTTCTCGGCCACCTCCTCGTGGCCCGCCTCGAGCAGCTGGCGACGGGCGAGCATCGCGTCCGCCTGGGAGACCTTGCAGCCGAGGAACTTGACCGCGAAGCGCATCGGTTGAGGTTAGCCCGGCGCTTCGCCGCGGGCGGCGTCAGCCTGCCGGTGCTCCTTCGCCGCGTCGTCGATGCGCTCGCCGATCGCAGGAAAGCGCTCGTGCGCTTCGCGCATGAAGTGCGCGGTGAGCACCAGCCCCCGCAGGGGCGAGGTGGCCGTCACGCTCGCGGTCCTGGGGGTGCCGTCCCCGAGCACGGCGAGCTCCCCGAAGAAGGCCCCCGCCGCCAGCTGGTTGATCGGCCTGCCCTGACGCGTCACCTCGGCGCTGCCCTGCTCGACCACGATGAACTCGTATTCGGAGGAGCCCTCCTGCACGATCGTCTCGCCCGGCTCGCAGACGATCTCGTCGATCAGCCTGGCGAGCATCCGGCGCTCGCCGACGGTCGTGCCGGCGAACAGCTCCAGCTCGCCCAGCCGGTCGGCTCCGTCTGATCCCAGTGAACGCCGCTGCACGCTGCTCCCTTCTCCGGCCGCTGTCGAGGCGCCGGATACTAGAGCTACCGCCCGTTCCAGACCCGTTCGATGCGCCTCAGCATGGAGGGGTAGACGATCAGGTGGCGGAAGGGGCGGATCGCGGCCATGTAGGCGCGCCCCTGCAGTCCGTTGGGCTTGACGAGCACCGCCATCTGCCCCCGGTAACGCCCCTCCCCGATCGGCACCCAGCCGAGGTGCAGCACGCCGTGCATGGTGCGGTTGGCGATCTCGGCGGCCCACTCGTCCTTCAACCGGTAGACGGTCTCGAAGGCGAGCGATCCGGCCTGCGGGCGGGTCCGTCGCGCCCGGCACGTCCGCGGGCAGCCGCTGCTTCAGCGTCTGCACCCTGGCACCGACGCCGGTCTGCGGGTCGTCCAGCCCCAGCAGCGCGCCGAGCTGTACGCGGATCCTCATCAGCGCCTGTGCCGCCGCAGAGCCGCCGGCGGGATCCCGCGCCGACAGCGCCGCCACCAGCCGGGGGAACTCCTCATCGCTGCCCTCGGCCGGCAGCGCCCACACGTCCTCGAGACGGAAGTCGCCCGTGATCTCGTGCACGCGCCACGGCTGGGCGTAGTGGGCGCTGGCCGGGAGCCTCGCCCGCGAGCGGCTCAGGGGGCCTCCAAGAGCTGCTCGAGCCTCACCGGACGCGCCTCTGCAAAGGCCTCCAAGAGCTCCTCGCGGTCGCCGAAGCTCCCGCTGAGCCGGCGGCCCTCGCAGTGCACCCGCACCTTGTCCCCGGCGAACGGCCAGGGGTCCAGTACCCAGCGTCCTTCGCCCTCCTCACGCAGCTCCAGGTCGAGGAGGCCGTCCCGTGCCGGCACGTCTTTGGCGGTGAACGGATGCCAGCCCAGACACAGGGCCAGCGAGAGGCTGTCCCAGGTCCACATCTGGCGGCGGGTCCGCTCAGCCTGCGCCTCGGACATCCCGAGCCGTTCGCGCAGCAGCGCCTGCCGGGCCTGCTCCTCGGCGACGTGCTCTGCGAGCACCCGGGCGTCCTCCCCCGTCGACGCGGAGGCCCGCAGCTGTGACAGCGAGCAGCCGTGCATGGAAACCACGAGCGCCGCGTCGAGGCTCTGCGTGGCGAGTCGCTCCGGGGCGCCCCGCCAGATCGCGAGGTGCTCCTCGACGGTCGTTTCCAGGAAGCCCCGCGGCAACCCCGTGTCCTCGTTCAGGCCCGGTTCGAGGTCCACCAGCGCCCAGCCGATGTCGTGCTGGGCGGCTCCCAGCACCACCTCCTCGAACGGTTCCGGGGCCTGGAAGCGCTCGTTGCCCCACGCCCGTGCGAGCTGCCCCGCCAGCCACGAGTGCGACAGCTGGCCGATCGCCAGCGCGCCGCCGTCTTCGCTGCGGACCAGCATTCGCCGGACCCTACCCCAGCGCGTGCCGCCCCAGCGCGTCCTACTCCAGAGCTTCGCCCACGAGGCCGAGTTCCTCGCCCACCGAGGGTTCGACCGCCACCGCTTCGGAGACGGCGGCATTCCAGCCGCCGGCGTTGACCGCCGCTTCCCTGACGGCGACCGAGGCGCCGGCGTCGGCCGCGGTGAGCTTGTAGGTGTGACCCGTCGCCCCGGCGATGGGGTGGCATTCGCCGGCTTCGCAGCGCAGCCAGTTCAACAGCAGTTCCCTGGGGGCGTTGCTCCACCGGCCCGCCTGGGCGGTCAGCGTCTGCCCCACGCTCGCGGTGCCGGAGATCTTCGGGGCGGCGAGGTTCTGCGGTGCCCCTTCCACCACCACGGCGGTCGTGGCGGAGGTGGCCGCTTTGCCGGAGCCCGTCGCGTTGAAGGCCGCTTCGCTGACCTCCAGGGTCGAGCCGACGTCGGCCGTCGCGGGCGAGTAGGTGCGCGCGAGGGCACCGGCGATCGGTTTGCATTTCTTGCCCGACGCATTGCACCTTCGCCACTGGTAGCCGTAGCCGCCGGGTTCGTTGCTCCAGCTGCCGTGCTCGGCGGTCAGCGTCTGGCCCTGCTGGACGGTCCCGGTGATCGTCGGCGGCAGCGAGGAGACCGGCACCGCCCCGGCCACGGCGGCGCTGGTCTTGGAGTCGGCGGCGGTCGAGCCGGCTGCGTTGGTGGCGGTCTCCACGAGCACGATCGTGTGGCCGACGTCCTGGCCGGTGAGCTTGTAGGCGACCCCGCCCGCGCCCCCGATCGGCTGGCAGCCCTGGCC
Organism: uncultured Solirubrobacteraceae bacterium; assembly: GCA_963758055.1. Taxonomy (GTDB): domain Bacteria; phylum Actinomycetota; class Thermoleophilia; order Solirubrobacterales; family Solirubrobacteraceae; genus Palsa-744. The sequence continues at coordinate 223,794 of CAVWTU010000011.1, read as the reverse complement.
GGCTTTTTCGCACCGCAGCCACTGGTGGGCGAAGGCGAAGGGCTGGTTGGTCCAGATGCCCTGCACCGCGCTCACGACCTGTCCCTGGGTCAGGGTCCCGGCGATCTTGGGGGCTGTGGACGCGGAGGGCGGGGAGCTGGGGGGTTTGGGCACCGCCTGGGTCGCCGCGGAGTTGACCGCCTTGCTGCGCCCGGCACCGTTTTCGACCGTTTCGCTGACCTTGATCGCGTGGCCCACGTCTTCGGCGCCGACCGTGTAGTTGGCGGCGGTGGCGGGTTTGATTTCGCTGCAGCTGCCGCCCGACTTGTTGCAGCGCAGCCACTGCCACCTCGGAGACTGGGGCGAGTTGTTCCAGGTGCCCGGCTGCACCGTCAGGGTCTGGCCCTTCTGCGCGATCCCGCTGATCTGCGGCGGCGTCGCGTTGGTCGGCGGCGAGGGGGAGGCGATCTGCACCGCCTGCGAGACGGCGACGTTCCAGCCGCCGGTGTTTTCGGCGGTCTCCTGGTCCACGATCCACAGTCCCACGTCTTCGGGCCCGCTCACGTAGGTGTTGCCGGTCACCGGTTCGCCTTTGCCGGTAACCGGGTTCTTGCGCGTGATCACCTTGCAGGCCGCGCCGGTGCCTTCGGGGTTGCGGCCTTTGCAGCGGAACCACTTCTCTTCGTAGGTGAGCGGTTCGTTTTCCCAGCTGCCGCGGTGGGCGGTCAGCTGGCGGCCTTCGACGGCGACGCCGGACAGCGTCGGCGGGGTGATGAACTGCGGCGGCGGCGGTTCGGTTTCTTCGCCCGCCGCGAGCACCAGTTCCGGTTCGGAGCTCGCCACGCTGAAACCTTTGGCGTTGGTGGCCCGCACCAGCACGGCGACCGTTCTGGCGACGTCCGCGGGACCTGGTTTGTAGGTGCTGGTCGTGACCGGGGTTTCCTGGGATCCGCTCGTGATCGGTTCACATTCGGTGCCCTCTTCTTCGCTGACCCCGTTTTCGCCGAGGCCGGCGCAGCGCAGCCAGGAGTAGGTGAAGCCGGTGGGGTGGTTGGTCCAGCTGCCGGGTTCGGCCGTCAGCGTCTGGCCCTGCGCGAGTTTGCCGGTTTCGTTCGCCGGCGAGCCGCTGAGCGTCGGCGGGGAGGTGTTGACCGGGGCGCCGGCGGCGGGCAGCGGCGTGCTCTGCACGCGGCGGATCTTTTCCCTGCCTTCCCGGCCTTCCGGGGTCTTGAGCGTGACTTCGTAGGGTTCGGGGCGCAGCCCCGTCAGCTGCACCTGGCAGGGCGCGTGGCAGTCGGCTTCTTCGGGCGAGCTGAATTCGCGCGTCCCGGTCGGGCGGTAGCGGAGCTTGTAGGCGGCGGCGGAAACGTCCCAGGCCACCTCGAGGCCCTGCTGCAGCGGCGTGGCGGTCAGCACCGAGGGCGGTCCCGGAACGCCTTCCAGCAACACCGCGGCGGTGGTGGAGCTGAGGCTCAGCGAGCGCACCGGGCCGAGGCTCGTGATCGGCGTCGGGGTCGCCGTTTCTTCGTAGGGCACGTTGCCGAGCCCGAACAGTTCGTAGTGGCCGGTGGAGCCGAACGAGTAGACCACCCTGGTGGCGTCCTGCTGTTCGGAGAGCACCAGGCTGGTGTTTTCCGCCGGTGCGATCTGCACCACGTGGGAAAGCGCGAACACCTGCTGGGGGATCGTGCTGCAGGCGGCTCCTTCGCCGCAGCGTTCCCACGGTTCCTGGCCGGTCGTGAACCCGAGCTGGCCGGCGTTGTCCGCGCCCCACGCGTACACCTGCCCGTCCGCCAGCCGCGCCAGCGCGTGCATCGAGCCGCCCGCGATTTCGACCACCGGCGAACCCGGTTCGAAGCTCGCGCGCACCGGGGAGGGGCTCGGCGTGGTGCTCCCGTTCCCGAGCTGGCCGCGGAGGTCTTCTCCCCAGGCCAGCACTTCCTCGCCTCCGCCCCGCACCGCGTAGGCCGATTCGTCGCCCACGCCGATGCGTTCGACGCCACTCAGGGGCACGCCCGGCGAGGCCATCACCGTGCGCGGGATGGTGCTGCAGGCGATCGGCGTGATGGCGTGCGTTTCACCGAGGCATTTTTCGGTTTCGCCGCTCTCCTGCACGCCCAGGTCACCGCCGCGGTCATCGCCCCAGGCCATCACTTCACCGTCGTTCAGGAGCGCGAAATCGCGCGTGCCGCCCGAGGCGATCTGCCTCACGCCGCTCAGTCCCGGCACCTGCGTGGGCCGGTCGCGGGGCACGAAGAACTGCGGTTCGTTGTGGCGGGCCACGCGTTCAAAGCCGTGTTCACGGTTGCCACGCTCGCCGAATTCCGAGGCCCCCCAGGTCCACACGCTGCCGTCGTAGAGCAGCGCCATCGCGTGGGCGTTGCCGATCGCGACTTCCTTGACGTCGGACAGCCCCTCCACCGGCACGGGGTGGTTGCGCGCCTGCTGGGTGCCGTCCCCGAGCTCGGCCTTGTTGTTGGTTCCCCACGCCTGCACGGTGCAGTCGCCCATCACCGCGAGGTGGAACTTGAAGCCGCTCTTGACCTCTCGGGCGCCCCGCACGCCCTCGGCGGTCATGGGCGTGTTCTCGTAGGCGCTGCGGAAGCCCGCCGCCATCTGTTCGGCTCCGTTGACCCCCCAGTCGGCGGCCGCCGGCGCGCCCTGCACGGGCTGGCACTGCGCCGGCGCTGCAGCCGCGGAGGCCGGCGCCTGGCCCGCGAGCAGCGTCAGCAGCCCCATTAGCCCGCTCAGCAGCGCGCAGGACAACAGTCCCCGCCGGGGCACGGTGGCTCCGTTGGCGGGCAAAAAGGGGTAGGGGCCTCCATCTGCGAGAGACGGATGGCGCGAACGACCCCGGAAACGAGGGCGAATCCTCCTCACAGCGCGCTTGCAACATACGCGCGTCCCAGGCGTCCCCGCGCCGGTTGCGCCGGGACCGGCGGACGCAGGTGGGCCGACTGGCCTAGACGGCCGGCCGGGCGCAGGCGCGGAACGACGTCTTGGGCCCTGAAACGGCGAGGGCCCCGGGGAGGTGTCCCCGGGGCCCTGTCGCCACTGCTATGTCAGGTCCTTAGCGACCGGACCTCCGGCTCATCAGTCTTCCGGCGGTTCCGGGAACGTCGGAACCGGGGCAGAATGTTGAAGTCGGTCGTCCAGGTCGTGTACGGAGCGTTTTCGAGGCTCGCTTCCACGAGGCTCGAGCCGGCCGCACACGATTCGCCGCCGAGCGCCACAACGAAGGCGTTGCCGTCGTTGTCGAGCCCGAGCTCGTTGAGTTCGGGGCCGTAGCCGAGGATTTCGCCCTCGGGGCCGACCCACGTCAGCTCGCCCTCGTGACAACGCGAGGCCAGCTGAGCGGCGTTGATGTTGACCGGTTCCTCAGCGAACACGGGCGGAGCCTCGACCTCGATGATCGCCGCCGCGCTGCTGTTTTCCTCGCCCTCCACGGCGCCCGCGGAAGGTTCGGCGATGACGCCGGGTGTGGTCGGCCGCGGTGGCAGCACCGTGAAGCTCGTGGTCACGGTCGTGAACGGAGCTTCATCCAGGTGGGCCGCGACGAGGCTTTCGCCCGCTGCACAGGAGGGGCCGCCCCAGAGGACCGCTCCGCCGTTGCCGTCGTTGTCCAGCCGGACCTTGTAGCTCGGCTGCGAGCCGGTCAGGGCGAACGGTGCCGCTTCAGACCAGTACAGCTTCTTGTCGCAGCGGCTGTAGAGCTCGTTTGCGCTGATCGTCACATAGTGCTCGGCATACACCGGTTCGCACTCCACCGACACGATGTCGGCGACGCTCGACGCGGTCCCGAACTCGCCCTGGTCCATGAACTGGCCGGGTTCGGTGTACACGACGCACGTTTCAGGTGCGGCGGTCGCCTTCGGCTTGGCCTTCTTGTGGTGGGCGGCGTGGGCGAATGCCGTGCCGCTGATCATCAGCAGTCCCAGCACGAGGGCCGCCAGACCCGCCGCGAGATTACGTCTTTCCATGACTTTCCTCCAGCAATGATGTTTACGCCCACGCCCCCGAATTCCCCCGGAGACAGACCACCCCCCACGGCAGTCGGGCCCGATTAAGAACCTGTTTATCACCCGGACGGGCCATTGTCCAGCAATCCGCAGGCTGCGAAAGCGGCCGCCGGCGCCCCGTCGGACCCCTTTTCGGGGGCTCTGCGACGCTCTCGCCGGGCTGCTCGCGGGACCGGGTGGGAGGCGGAAGGCGGACCCGACGGTCCGGTTGTACCATCGCTGAGGTGAGCGAGGGCCCAGACGACCAGCTGTTCGGGGCGGAGCACGTGAGGGTGTACCGCGAGACCGGCGGGGAGCGCGGCAGCCTCTGGCGCGGCACCGAAATCCTGCTGCTGAGCACCCGCGGGAGGAGCTCCGGTGAGACCCGCACGACGCCGTTGATCGAGCGCCCGGACGGCGAGGGCTGGGTGATCGTGGCGTCCAAGGGCGGCACCCCCGAGAACCCCTCCTGGTACGAGAACCTGCAGGCCGAACCCGACGCCGAGATCCAGGTCAAGGCCGATCGCATTCCGGTCCGGGCCCGCACCGCCGAGGGCGAGGAGCGCTCGCGCCTGTGGCAGAAGATGGCCGAGGTCTGGCCCGCCTACGACGAATACCAGCAGCGCACCTCCCGGGAGATCCCCGTGGTGGTGCTCGAGCGCCGCAGCTAGTCCGGCCCCCCGTGTTTGCGGGCTGCGGGGGGTTTGCCCGCCGCGGGTTTGCCTGCGGCAGCTACGCGCTCGGTCCCGGCGGACCGGTGCCCGCTTTCGCCCGTCAGCGCGTTGTGGCACGCCGCGATGTGCTCGTCGGTGATGTTTCCGTCGGAGGGCACCCCCGGGTGGTGGACGTGGCAGAGGCGGTAGTGGCCGCACCGGAAGCGACCGCGCCTGAAGCAGCCCTTGCGGTGGCAGATCAGCGTCGAGACGATGCCACCGATCCCGGCCAGGCTGATCAGACCGATGACCAGGCCGATCCATTCCGCGTGTGAAGTGGTGAACGGAAGTGTGGCGAGCACTGCTCGCCGGCGAGGCTAGTTGCGTGCGCGGACGGCGACCCCGGCGTTCGCCGCCTCGGTGCCGGAGATGGGCGCCCGCCGGCGGGCCTTGCGCACGATGCGCAGCGCCTGCCTCACGAGCGCGTTCACGCGCCTTGCGCCGAGCTGGTCTTCGCCGAGCGCGAGCGCGTCGCTGAAGCCCTCGCACTGCCTGGCGGGCGTGGGCGAGGGCGGGCAGGCGAGGAAGCTGTCGGACACCTGCAGGCGCCAGCCCCGGGAGTGCCGAGGCGAGGAGATCGTGAATTCGTAGCGGGGGCCTTCCCTGCTGCCCGCGGCTCCGTAGCTCCACCTCGGCCCGGTCGGGAAGAACGCGATCCCCACCGACTCCAGGAAGGAGCCCCTGCGCCGCAGCGTGAGTGTGTATGTACCGTGCCAGGGCAGCCCGGCCCGCGGGCGGGAGCGGTAGTAGACGGCGAGCGTCCTGCTACCGCAGCAACGGATGGTCACCACACCGGCCGGCCTGGCACGCCCCGCCGTACGAGCGCTGTCACGGACGATCCCGGCGAGCATGCCCGCCGAGTGCGAGAGGGTGTGAGCCCGGGGGTGGTGGCGGCCATGCGCTGCCTGGGCCGGCGTGCACAGCTGCGTGAGGGCCATCACCAGCGTCAGGGCCGCGGCCGCGGTGGCGGCGAGCGCCCCGAGCCGCCCCGCCAGGCGTGCACATTCCGTTGGCTGCATTCGGGGCGCGACTCCCTGCTCGGTCCGATTGAAGGAGACCGCGAGCATACCCTGGAAAGGGCACCATTTCGAGCGGGAACTGCTCGCAGAAAGCGAGCTTGACGGCGGCTCAGCCGCTGACCTCGCGGTAGTCGGAAGCCGGGAGGATCGTCAGCAGGCGCTTCACCTGCCGGCGACGCGGGCGCGTGCGCTCGGCGTCGCCGACGGCGGTCTGAAGGCGTCCCATCAGCCGTAGTCTGGCGCCGGCGTTGCTGATGTCGGACACTTGGACGTCAGCCTCGTCGAGGACGGTTTGGCGGTCATCGGTCTGTACCACGATGCGGGCCATTGCTTGCTCCTTTCGCTGAGCGTGGTGCGTGCGCGGGTGGGGGGTTTCGCGCGGTTGCCCTCGGACTCGGGTGGGGGCTCCCGAGCCGGAGGGCGTATGGACTGGAGGAACGCGGTCATCTTCCGTCACGCTCCTAACGCGTACCGAAATACGCCCTAAGAATCCCTTTACGCCTGTGCCCGACTGCGCTCTGAGCGCCGGCCGCCCCGCGGTGAGGCCGGCCGCCTAGAGCACCGGGTTGATCTCGACCGCTTCTTCGTCGGTCTGCGTCAGCGTCAGCTTCAGGGCCGCGCGTTCGAAGCCCGTCGTGGCGGAGCTCGCTTCCAGGTAGGCGGCGGCGGCCTGGCCCGCCGCGGTTTCGTATTCGGAGATTTCCTGGACGCCCTTGGTGGCAGCGAACTTGATCGTCTGGGAGCTGAGCATCGAGCCCGATTTGACCGGCACGACCACGCCGCCCTTCACTTCCACCGTGCTCGCTCCACACTGCATCGCGAGCAGCGGTCCGCTCTTTTCGGGGCTCAGCAGCAGGGCCACGGTCTTGTTCGCGCGCTGTTCCCAGACCAGCGTCCCGGACAGGGCCGCGCTGCGGACTTCCCCGCTCGGGGCGCCGGCCGAAGTGCATTTCTGGGCCGACAGTTCGCAGCCCGCGAACGTCATCTGCCAGGACGATTCGCGGGGCCCGGTGTAGCTGCCCTGGCCGCCCGCGGACGTGCACGAGATGGTGCGGTGGCCGACCGTTTCGACGCTGGCCGCTTTGCCGCTGAGGCTGAAGCCGCCCTGCAGGAGCCCGGGTTCCCATTCGAAGCTGGCCTTGCTGCCCGCGGCGGCACAGGCGCCGGTGGGGAAGGCGCCGCCCTTCAGCGCCGCGCAGCGCCCGAGTTCCGGGGCTTCGGTGTAGAAGAAGCGGTCGGCCGGGACGGTCGCGGTCGTGCCCCCGGGAGTCGTGACGGTTACGTCCACCGCCTGCCCGGCGGACGCGGGCGCGACGGCCGTGATCGAGCCGCTGGAGCCGACGCTGAAGCTGACCGCGGGCTGTGAGCCGAACATGACCGTCGTGGCGCCCGTGAAGTAGCTGCCGGAGATCGTCACGGACGCTTCGCCGCCTGCGGCGGTGCGGTTCGGGGTCATCGCGCTGAGCGCCGGCCGCGGCACGTGCACCACGACGGCGGTCTGTTCGGAGCCGGCGGCGCTCCAGCCGCCCGCGTTGGTGGCCGTTTCACGCACCGCGATCGTGTATCCGAGGTCCGCCGCGGTGGGGGTATAGGTCTGCGAGGCGGCGCCTTCGATGGCCCTGCAGGTGCTGCCTTCGCAGCGCAGCCAGGCGAGCTTGCGGCTCGTCGGGTTGTTCGTCCAGGCGGCCGCGTGCTCGAGCAGCGACTGGCCTTCGACGGCGAAGCCGCTGATCGTGGGGCCGGCGGTCGCAGCTGGCGCCGCCGGCAGCACCACGCTGCTCGCCGCGGAGGTGGCCGGGACTCCTTCGCCGGTGGCGTTGCTCGCGCTCACCCGCACCCGGATCGTGCCCCCCACGGCGGCGGCGGGGGGCGTGTAGCCGGCGCCGCTCGCGCCGCTGATCGCCGTGCAGGCGGTCCCGGCCGAGTTGCACTGCAGCCACTGGTAGGAATATCCGCTGGGTTCGTTGCTCCACACGCCGGTGGTGGCGCTCAAGTGCTGTTCCTGCTGTGCGGAGCCGTGGAGTTCGGGCGGCGAGGAGACGACCGGGACGGCACCGGCGACGGTCACGGTTGCGGCGGAGTTGGCGATCGTGGAGCCGCCCGCGTTGACGGCCGTTTCCTTGACCACGATCGTGTGGCCCACGTCGGCGCCGCTCAGCTGGTAGGTCTGCTTGGTCGCGGCGGAGATGGCTTTGCATTCGGCGCCCGTGGGCGAGCAGCGCTTCCAGGCGTAGGAGTAGCCCGTCGGTTCGCCGGTCCAGCCCCCGGCGCGCTCGGTCAGCGTCTGCCCCTGCTGGGCGGAGCCGGTGATCGCCGGCAGCGAGGTGCTTTCGGGCGCGGGTGGCGGGACCGGGACGGCGAGCGTCGGGAGCGAGGTCGCGGGTGCGCTTCGCCCGACGGCGTTTTCGACCGTTTCGCTCGCCACCAGGGCGTGGCCCACGTCTTCGGGTTCGAGCTTGTAGGTCTTCTTGGTGGCGCCCGCGATCGCCGTGCAGCCGCTGCCGCCGGCGCCGCAGCGCAGCCACTGCCAGGCCGGCGCTTTGGCGTTGTTGGTCCAGGTGCCTTCGCGCACGGTCAGTGTCTGTCCCTGCTGGATCGTCCCGGTGATGGCGGGCGGGAGCGTGTTCGCGGGCGTTTCGGGCGGGATCGCTTCCACCGCTTCGGTGCTCGAGACGTTGAAGCCGCCGCTGTTGGCGGCCGTCTCCTGCACCTCGATCCACGTGCCCACGTCTTCGCTGCCGAGCGTGTAGGTCTGCCCTGCCGCGCCGGGGATGGCCGCACATGTGGCGCCGGTGCCCTGGCTGGTGCGCCCTTTGCAGCGCAGCCACTTGTAGGAGTAGGCGCCGACTTCCCCTTCCCAGCCGCCGTGGTGCTCGGTCAGGGTCTTGCCCTGCACGGCGAGACCGGTGATGGTGGGAGCCGAGACGCTTTCGGGCGCCTGCGTGAGCGCTTCTTCGCCGGGCGCCAGCACCACTTCGGGCCGCGCCACCGCCAGGCTCCAGCCGGCGGCGTTGGAGGCGCGCACCGTCACGCGCAGGGCGTGGCGTGCGTCTGCGGCCTGGGGAGTGTAGGCGGCGGAGGTGGCGCCTTCGATGGCTTCGCATTCCTGGCCGAGTTCTTCTTCGCCCCCGGCTTCGCCATAGCCTTCGCAGCGCAGCCACTGATAGGTGAACGCGGTCGGGCTGTTGGTCCACGTCCCGGGCGAGACGGTCACGCTCTGACCCTGCTGCGGGGGCCCGCCGATCGCGGGCGCCACCGTGTTCAGCGGGGCTCCGGGCGCGGGCACCGGGGTGCCCGTGATGTAGCGAGACTTTTCGTGGGTGGTCTTGCCTTCGCTCAGCTTCGCGTCGACGAGATCCACTTCGTATGGCTGGGGGCCGAGGCCGGAGAACGTCTGCTGGTAGGAGCAGCCGCTTTCAGCCGCGCAGCCGCCTTCGCGTTCGAGCAGTTTGCTCCACGGTTTGCTCCCCAGCGGCCGGTAGCGCAGACGGTAGGCTTCGGCGGGCGCGCTCCAGCGGACTTCGAGCGCTTCGGTGGCGCTCCCGAGCGACAGCAGCGGCGACGGCGGGGTGCCTTCCTGCAGCATCGCGATGGCGATGTTGGAGCTCGCCGAGATCCCGCCGACCGAGGGCAGGCCCTTGATAGGGGTGGGCGTGGAGGTGGCTTCCGGCGCGGATTCGCCGAGGCCGAGCATTTCCTGCAGGCCGTTGCGCCCGAAGCTGTAGATCACCCGCTGTCCGCCTTCTTCTTCCTTGACGGCGAGGCTGTTGGCTTCGCCCGCGGCGACCTGCACGACGTGACCCAGCGACAGCACGAGCGTCGGCATCACCGCGCAGGCGTGCTGACCGCAGCCTTCGCTTCCTTCCGGCGCCGAGGCGAACCCGAGCTGGCCCGATTCGTCGGAGCCCCAGGCGTACACCTGGCCGTTCGCCAGCCGCGCGAGCACGTGGCGGGCGCCGCCCTCGAGTTCCACCACCGGGGAGGGCGGGGTGAACATCACCGCTGTCGGAGCCGGATGGCGTTCGGTGTCCCCGGTCCCCAGCTGGCCTTTGGAGTTCTCCCCCCAGGCGAGCACTTCGCGCCCTCCGTTGCGGACCGCGTAGGCCGATTCGCCTCCGGCGGCGATCCGTTCCACGCCGGTCAGGGGCCGGCCTTCGAGCTTCACCCGCCGCGGCACCGTGCTGCACGGCACCGGCGTCCTGGCGTGGGTTTCCCCGTAGCACTGTTCTTCTTCGGCGCCCGTCTGTTCGGTACCGAGGTCCCCGTTCTGGTTTTCCCCCCAGGCCACCACTTCGCCGGAGGCGAGCAGTGCGAAGTCGCGCACGCCCCCGCTCGCGAGCTGCGCGACGTGTTCGAGGCCGGGCACCTGCACCGGTTCGTCCCGCGGGCGGGCGATCTGGGGTTCGCTCGATAGGGCGGTCCGTTCGAAGCCCCTTTCGCCGTTGCCGCGCTCGCCGAATTCCGAGGCCCCCCAGGTCCAGACCGTCCCGTCGTAGCGCAGCGCGGCGCTGTGGGCGTTGGCCACCGACGCTTCCTTGACGTTTTCGAGGTTCACCACCGGCCCGGGACGGTTCTGGGCCTGCAGATGGTTGCCGTTGCCGAGCTGCTCCTTGTTGTTGGACCCCCAGGAGACGAGCGTGCAGTTGCCCGTGAGCGCGACCGCGAACTTGAAGCCGGCCTGGACGGAGCGCACGTCGGCGAGGCCGAGGACCTGGTTGGGGGATCCCTCGTGGACGCTGCGAAAGCCGGCCGCCAGCTGTTCGGAGCCGTTGATCCCCCACTCCACCGCCCCGCTGCCGCCGCGAGGAGCGGGACAGCCTTCGCTGCTCGCCTGCGCCGCGGGGCAGGCGAGGGTGAGCATCAGCAGCAGGGTCGAGAGGACCAGCGCGGCGCGAGTGCAACCTCCAGATCGCATTGATTTCGATCGTGGCAACGGTTCGTCCCGCGCCACGCCGGTTCCCCCCGCATTGCGCCTACCTCAGTTGTGCGATTTGGCCGACGGGCGGGCGGTGCCCTGTACGGGCTGGGGACCACCCCTGCGAATAGACTCAAATCCGGATGTTCTCCGCGGGTGGAAGCACGGTCGAGGCTCCCGGGGGCGGTGCGCCGGCACCCGCAGCGGGCGCCCCGACAGCCGTCGCCCTGGACGGCATCCGCAAGACCTACGGCGAGGTCGTGGCGATCGAGAAGCTGTCGCTGCAGGTGCGCGCGGGCGAGTTCTTCACGCTGCTCGGGCCGTCGGGGTCGGGCAAGACCACGACCCTGCGGGTGATCGCCGGCTTCGAGCTGGCGGACTCCGGGACGGTGTGGCTCGACGGTTCCGACGTGACCGCCACCCCGCCCTATGAACGCGCCGTCAACACGGTCTTCCAGGACTACGCCCTGTTTCCCCACATGAGCGTCCTCGACAACGTCGCCTACGGCCTGCGCGTGCGGCGCGTGCCCAAGCGCGAGCGCCGCGAGCAGGCCGAACGGGCGCTGGAGATGGTCCGGCTACCCGGTGTCGGTGAGCGCAAGCCGCTGGCCCTCTCGGGCGGACAGCGCCAGCGGGTGGCGCTCGCGCGGGCGCTGGTCAACCGCCCGCGCGTGCTGCTCCTGGACGAGCCCCTCGGAGCCCTGGACCTGAAGCTGCGCCAGCAGATGCAGCTCGAGCTGAAGGCGATCCAGCGCGAGCTGAGCGACGCGATCACGTTCATCTACGTCACCCACGACCAGGACGAGGCGCTGACCATGAGCGACCGCATCGCGGTCTTCTCCGAGGGCCGCATCGAGCAGGTGGGTGCGCCCGGGGACGTGTACGAGCGCCCCGCCAACGAGTTCGTGGCCGGCTTCGTTGGCACCTCCAACGTGATCGACGCCGATGGCTCACGGCTGCTCGTGCGCCCCGAGAAGATCCGCATGGCGGACGTCGCCGCCGGCGCCCGGGGGGCGCTCGCCGGGGTCGTGCGAGAGGTCGCCTACCTGGGCTCGGTGACCCGCTACACGGTCGACACCGACGACGGGCGCACGCTCACCGTCCTGCGCCAGAACGCCGACACCTCCGCCGAGCAGGCCCGTGCCGAGCGCGGGCGCCGGGTTGCGCTCAGCTGGCGCGAGGAGGATGCCTACGCACTTGATGGAAACAAGGGAGTCGACCCAGGCGGGGCCCCCGGGGCGCCCGCCACGGCCGACCCCGGCACACCCGACCAGAAGGGGAGTTAGACGCGATGAAGCTCGCAAAGATCGACTGGGCGCTGGCGGCACTGTGCAGCGCGTTGGTTCTCGGGGCCGCCGCTTGCGGGAGCTCCAACAGCAGCACCACCTCCGCGAGCAACCTGCCGACCTCGGTCGGCAAGGGCGAGGGGCAGCTGAACCTGGTGGCCTGGGAAGGCTACGCCGAATCGAAATGGGTCAAGCCCTTCGAAGCCGCGACCGGTTGCGTCGTGCACCCCAAGTACGCCGGCTCCTCAGATGAAATGGTGACCCTGATGCGCCAGGGCGGCGGCAGCCAGTACGACATGGTCTCCGCCTCCGGTGACGCCAGCCTGCGCCTGATCAGCGGTGGCGACGTGGCGGCGATGAACGTCAACCTCGTGCCGGAATGGAAGAACTTCATCCCGCAGCTGCAGTCGCCGCCGCACAACACCGTCAACGGCGTCCACTACGGGATCTCGCTGCAGTGGGGTCCCAACTCCCTGCTCTACAACACCAAGTCGGTCACGCCGGCGCCCACGAGCTGGGCGGCGATCTACAGCCCCAAGTACAAAGGGCTCGTGACCGTCCCGGCCAACCCGATCCAGATCGCCGACGCGGCCCTGTACCTGTCGAAGACCCAGCCGAGTCTCGGCATCACCGACCCCTACGAGCTCACCGAAGCGCAGCTGGACGCGGCCGCGAAGCTGCTCAAAGAACAGCGCCCGCTGATCAAGAAGTACTGGACCGGGGCTGCCGACGAGGTGGAACTGTTCAAGAGCGGCGACGCCACGGTCGGCGCCGCCTGGCCGCTGCAGACGAACACGCTCGAAGCGGACCACGTCCCGGTCAAGGAAATCATTCCCTCCGAGGGCGTCACGGGCTGGGCCGACACGTGGATGCTGGCGGCCCACGCCAAAGACCCCAACTGCGCCTACAAATGGGTGAACTGGGTCTCGAACCCGAAAGTGCAGGCCGAACAGGCGCTGTCGTTCGGGGAGACCCCGGCCAACACCAAGGCCTGTCCTTACATGGAAGCGATCCAGAAGGGCTCGTGTGAGAAGTACCACGCCAACGCTCCGGCGAGCTACTTCAACAGCATCAAATTCTGGAAGACGCCTGTGAAAGCCTGCGGCAACGGCCAGAACGACTGCATGGACTACACCGCCTGGCAGCGCAAGTGGACGGAAATAACGGCCTAGCCGCGCTCTGGTGAGCGCCACCGCGAGCGCTCCTCCGCCGGCTTTCCGCAGCCGGGTATCGGCGGCTCTGTACCGCCGGCCCTGGCTGCGGGCGGGCCTGCTGCTGTCGGGACCCGGCGCGTGGTTCGTGCTGATCTACCTCGCGGCGCTGTTCCTGCTGTTCCTGTCCGCGCTGTGGAGCGTGGACGAGTTCAGCGGCAAGATCGTCCACAGCTGGACGCTTGAAAACTTCGAAACGCTGGTCAAAGTCCCGGCCTACCGGACGATCGCCCTGCGCACGATCGGGATCGCCGCGGCGGTCACCGTCACCGACATCGTGTTGGCGGTCCCGTTCGCCTTCTTCGCCGCCCGCATCGCTCCCCGGCGCCTGCGGGCGGTGCTGTTCGTGGCGATCCTGATTCCGCTGTGGTCGAGCTACCTGGCGCGGGTGTTCGCCTGGCGGCTGATCCTCGCCAAAGACGGGATCCTCAACTACTTCCTCGGGCAGATCGGCCTTCAGGTCAACGTCGGCTACTCCAACTGGGCGATGTGGATCGTGTTCAGCTACATCTGGCTGCCGTTCATGATCCTGCCGGTGTGGGCCGCCATCGAGCGCGTCCCCGACTCCTACCTGGAGGCCTCCGCCGACCTCGGGGGACGCGCCTGGCAGACGATCCGGGCGGTGTTGTTCCCGCTGATCCTCCCGGGGATCGTGGCCGGCTCGATCTTCACCTTCTCGCTGACGCTCGGCGACTTCATCACCCCCACGCTCGTCGGCGGGTCCAACTCGACCTTCATCGGCAACGTCGTCTACCAGGAAGTCGGCATCTCGAACAACGTCCCCTTCGCGGCTGCCTTCGCGACCGTCCCGTTGGTGGTGATGGGGATCTACCTGCTGATCGCCCGCCGTCTGGGCGCCTTCGAGGCGCTGTGATCGGCGCCGGTCGCCTGTCCCGCTTGGCCCTCGGCCTCTGGGCCGCGGCGATCATGCTGTTCCTGTTCTTCCCGATCGTGATCATCATGCTGTACGCGTTCAACCCCTCGAACGTGCAGAGCTGGCCGCTGGAAGGGCTCTCCACCAAGTGGTTCTCTTCGACCTGGGAAAACCAGGAAGTCAGGCAGGCGCTGTGGCTGTCGCTGCGGGCCGGGGTGATCGCCACCACGATCGCCGTCGTGCTGGGCTCGCTGGCGGCCTTCGCGGTCTCCCGCTACCGCTTCTTCGGCCGTGAAGCGGTGTCGCTGGTGTTGGTGCTGCCGATCGCGCTGCCGGGGATCATCACGGGCATGGCGCTGAACTCGTTCATCAGCTTCACAGCGCTGTCCTTCGGGCTGCTGACGATCGTGATCGGTCACGCCACCTTCTGCATCGTGACGGTCTACAACAACGCCCTCGCCCGTCTGCGCCGCACGCCCACATCGCTGACGGAGGCCTCGATGGACCTGGGTGCCGATGGCCTGCAGACGCTGCGCTTCGTCACACTGCCCACGGTCGCGACCGCGCTGGTGGCGGGTGCCCTGCTCGCGTTCGCACTGTCGTTCGATGAGATCGTGGTGACGACCTTCACCGCCGGGGCCCAGAACACGCTGCCGATCTGGATCTACGCCCACATTCGCAACGGCCAGCAGCTGCCCCAGGTGAACGTGGTGGTGCTGTTCGTGATCATCGTCAGCGTGATCCCCGTCACCCTCGCCCAGCGCCTGACGCGGGACACCGGCGTGGTGCGCGGACAGGGCCGCGGGCCGGCGCGGGCGGCGGTCGCCGGTGCCACCGCCGGCGGTGGCGGAGCGGGGTAAAAAAACGGGGGGCCCGAAGGCCCCCCGCGATGAGTCTTGTTCTTACGAGCTGCTAGCCAGGAGTCGTTGGACCCTTAGTACTGCCGGAGCTCGTAGGTGGATTCGAGCTTGTCGCCCTGTTCGAATGACACCGTGATCGATTCTTTTTCTGTTTCTTCTTCGTTCAGCGGGTTCGGGAAGGTCGCGATCAGACCCTGTTCACCGAGGCCTTCGGCGAACTTGATCCCGCTTTTCTTGCTCGGGACGTTCGGTTCGGAGGTGTCCTTACCGGTCAGCGTCCCGCTGATCACGTAGGCCGTTTGTTTGCATTCGAATTCCATCCACGGTTCTTCCGGAACCGCGACGCCGGATTTCAGGTGCGCGTAAGCGATCAGCGGTTCTTTGGCGACGTTTTCGCTGAGCGTGCCCAGCAGGTTCTTGGATTCGATTTCGCCGGGTTCCTTGTTGTGCGTGCCGCATTTCAGCTTCGTGGTCGTTTTGAGCTGGGTGCAGGTTTTGAAGTTGAACTTCGCTTCCAGCGTCTGGGCCCCTTTGATGGCACCCGCGGTCACGACGCTGTTCTTGCATTCGATTTCAAGCCCGCCCTTGACGATTTTCACCTGCTTGCCCTTGGCCAGGTACGTGCCGCTCCCGCCCGCTCCCGGTTCCCATTCGTACTTGTTGGCTTTGCCGCCCCCACCGATTTCTTCCGGTGTGGCTTCTTCGCCTGTGCCGTTCGGGGGCGCCAGGCCGGGGGCGCATTTCTTGCCGACGTAGCGGCCGTGGAAGCCTTTCGCGCCTTTCATGACCTTCTTGCACTTTCCGATTTCGACAGTGGCCTGCGCGCTCGCGGCGACGGCCGCGCTGAGCGCGAACACCGCCAGGAGGCACAGCCCCACGATCCTGATCCGTCTCTCCATAGCTCCTTCGCCCTCCATGAGTTTCCGTAGACATGAGGCGATCCATCGCCCCCATTCGGCGATGGGAAGGCCCCGATTTCTAAAGCCACCACTCGCCACGGAGTTCCCCTCGGGCGAAGGCGTTGCTGGGGCTAGGTTGGCACAAGGCCGCTGGTGCGTCAAGCGCTGACCGAGCGGCTGCCGCGGTGGGGCACGCGGCGGGGAGCTTCGCGCGGAGAGCCTCTTTATCTGGACTTTATTTTCCGCAAAATGCGCCGAGATCGCGGGCTCTGCCCCGCCCTGGGAGCAGTTCGGAGGGAGGGCCCCGGCGCTACGGTTGCCAGGTGCGGGTGGCGACCTGGAACGTCAACTCGGTCAAGCAGCGTGTCGGGCGGCTGCTGCCGTGGCTGGAGGAACGAAGCCCCGACGTCGTCTGCCTGCAGGAGACCAAGCTCACCGACGAGGCCTTCGCGCAGCTGCTCGGCGAGGAGCTGGACCGCCGCGGCTACGAGTTCGCGACCTACGGGGAGGCCCAGTGGAACGGGGTCGCGATCCTCTCGCGGGTCGGCCTGCAGGACGTGGAGCGGGGCTTCCCCGGCGCCCCCGGCTTCCCCCACCAGGAGGCCCGGGCGCTGAGCGCGACCTGCGCCGGCGTGCGGGTCCAGAGCGTCTACGTGCCCAACGGACGGGTCCCCGACTCCGACCACTACCGTTACAAGCTGGCGTGGCTGGCGGCGCTCGGGGAGGCGCTGGGGAGCGGCCCCCGCGAGGCGCTCGTGTGCGGAGACGTCAACATCGCGCCCACCGACGCGGACGTGTTCGACCCCGCCGCCTACGAGGGCCACACCCACGTCACCCCCCCGGAGCGTGCAGGCGCTCGCGCGCCTGCTGGCGCTGGGGCTGCACGACGTGGTCCGCGAGCGCTGGGCCTCCGAGCGCGTGTTCACCTACTGGGACTACCGCGCCGGCATGTTCCACCAGGACCTCGGCATGCGCATCGACCTGATCCTGGCGGGCGACGCGGTCAACGCGCGCGTGAAGGCGGCGTGGGTGGACCGCAAGGCCCGCAAGGGCTCGCGTCCGAGCGACCACGCCCCCGTGATCGTCGACCTGGACGAGGCCCCCGACGGCGACATCGGCCCGGTCGTGCCGCCACCGTCGGCCCCGGCCCGCGGGCGCAAGGTCAAGCTCCCGCAGTCGGACTGACCCCGCAGCCGCCGGCCCGGGCCAGGCGCCGGCGGTACACGTTCATGTCGGCGTGGTCGAAGTCGGAGTGCGTCTGGGTGCGCAGCGAGGGCACGTCCTCGCGGTGATACGGGCTCGAGAGGCTCTCGTTGTGGCCGATCACGTCGCGGATCGGGATGTGGAAGCGGCAGCGCAGCCAGCGGACCAAGTGCAGGCTGGCGCTGATCTGGCGCTTGTCGTCGAGCACTTCCCAGTCCCCGTAGCCCACGTGCTCGATGCCGATCGCCGTCCAGTTCAGCCCGACGGTGTGTCTGCACATGATTTCCAGCGGCACCAGCTGGTGGATCACCCCGGCGCGGTCGATGACGAAGTGCGCGCACGTGTTCGGCAGCTCGTGCAGCTCGGGGTCGGGGATGTCGGGAGCGAAGGTGTTGTAGGTGGCCTGGAATGTGGGTGTCTCGGTGTAGTGGATCACGATCACTTTGGGGTTCCGCAGCCTGCCACGTCGGCTTCATGAAGCTGCCGTAGTGGCGGCGCACGTAGGCCACCATCTGCTCCTTGCGCTGCTGCCCGAACGGGATCGGGTCCCACGCGATCGGCGGGCGGGTGGGTGCCGCCGGCGTGGCCGCACGCGGAGTCGCCGGGGTCGCGCCGGGCGCGGGCGCGGGCGCGGGCGATGTGGGCGTCGACGGCACGGCGGTGCCGGCGCTCGCAGCCGTCCGCGACGTTTGTTTCGGTGGGCGCTCGCTCGTCTGGGGCGAGGCGGACGCGCACGCCGCCGCCGCCAAGACCGCGATCAGCAGGAGGGCGAGGCGAAGCGTGCGCTGTGCGTGGCGGAGCAAGGGGACCTGGTGGGAGTCGAACCCACACACTGGGGCTGAAGACCCGCTTGGCGCCAACCCGGCCAGGTCCCACGTGGCGACGCCGGCCTCGGCACCGGGGGCGCCCGCGCCCGTGCGGGGCGCCGGGCTAGCCTACACCCGCCCGTGAGCGGCGAGTCCGGTGTTCACTGGCCGACGTAACGGACGCGTCCGTGGTTGTCGATCTGGGTGACGAGGAACGGATACTGCTTGGGTTTGCCGCTCACCACCGCGTGGCAGGTGAACGTGACCCCCGCCTTCTGCAGGACCTCCGCGGGACACGACACGGACGCCGAGAGGTGCCGCTGGGCGGCGATCGATGCGGCGATCGCGTGCTCGACTTTTTCGATGTTCAGCGCGATCAGGGGGGCGCGGTTTTCATATCGGACGTGGCCCTTGGAATTCGTCACGACCACCGTCACCGGGTAGCTGCCGACTTCCAACTGGGCGTTGCATGTGAACTTGTAGCCCGCCTTCAGGGGCACGTTCGAAGGGCACGTGACCGTCGTGGTCCGCAGTCCGCGCTGGGCGAGGATCGAGGCCGACACCGCGCGCTCCACCCGGGCGGTATCGAGCGTGGATGCACTCGAGCCGCAGGCGACCAGCGTGACGCCGGCCGTGAGGGTCAGGACGAGCAGCCGCCGGCCGGCGCTCGCGCGCAGCCAGGAAGTACCTCGACGGCGTGTGCGGGCCACGATCAGGCGCCCTCAGCGCCGGCCGCGAGCAGCGGGTCGATCACGGGCGCCGGATACTAATGTCTGGCGCGGCCGTCCTCGACGGGCTCGCGACCGGGACGGCATCCGCCGTTCGCGGCACATTGCGTGAATCGCCAAGGCGTACGCGGGGTAATGTAGATCCCCGATGGAGTCAGGGGACGCTGCGATCGCCGACGCTGCGGAGGGCTCCAGGGTCGCTCCCGGGCGGCCGGCGGCCGAGGCGGACGACCGGCGGCCCGAAACGAGTGCGCGGGAGACGCTCGCGCCCGCGAGCTCGGGCTCGCGCCGGCGGCTGTCCCGCGCCGCTGTGCTCACCCTCCTGGCCGGCCTGCTGATCACCGCGGGATTCGCGATCGCGGCCCGCGTTCTCTACGACCACAACGAGACCCGCCTGCTGCGTCTTCGGGCCCGCGAGCTGAGCCTCGTCCTGAGCACCGCCGTGCCGACGCTGCAGACGCCGCTGGCCTCGGCGGCCGAGCTCGCGAACGCGACCGGCGGCAGCGCGAAGAAGTTCCGTGCCTTCGTGACGCCGCTGGTGGGGACGGGTCGGGCATTCACTTCGGCCTCGCTGTGGCCGGCCGAAGCGTCCTCGCCGGCGCCCTTGGTCGTGGTGGGCACCCGTCCCGTGCTGGCCTCGCAGCCCGCCGAAGCCCGGCGGCTGTTCGCCGAGGCCACGCAGAGCGGGCAGCTGGTGCTGACCAACCTGCTCCCCGGTGGCGTTCCGCGGCTCGGCTATGCCTTCGCCGTGCCGCGCGCCCACGGCGGCTACATCGCCTACGCCGAGAACCCGCTGCCTGCCAGCGGACGCTCGAAACTCGCCGAAAGCACCGGCTTCGGGGACCTCAACTACGCGCTCTATCTCGGCCGTTCGCGCAGCCCCAAGGACCGGCTGGTGACGAACATGACCCACTTCCCGATCACCGGGCGCCAAGCGAGCACCGTGGTCCCCTTCGGGAAAGGCGCCTTCACGCTGGTGGTGACACCGGCGCGGTCGCTCGGTGGCGCCTTCTTCGAGGACCTGCCCTGGCTGATCGCGCTCGTGGGAGCGCTCGTGTCGATGGCCGCCGCCCTGCTGACCGAGCGGATCGTCCGCCGGCGCGCCGACGCCGAGCGCCTGGCTTTCGTCCTCGATCGCGTGGCGAGCGAGAACCGGCAGATGTACACCCAGCAGCGTGGGATCGCCCAGACCCTCCAGCACGCGCTGCTACCCGAGGCCTTCCCGAAGCTCGACGGGCTGGCGGTCAGCGCCAGCTATGTGCCGGCGTCCTCCGGGATCGACGTGGGCGGGGATTGGTATGACGTCGTCCCGACCGAGGACGGGGGCGCGCTGCTGCTGATCGGCGACGTCTCCGGACACGGCCTGCGGGCGGCCACCACGATGGCCTCGCTGCGCCACGCGGCGCTCGCCTACGCCGCCGAGGACACCGCTCCCGCGGCGGTGCTGTCGAAGCTCTCGAACTTCGTCAACGCGAGCACGCCCGACTATTTCGCCACCATGTTGTGCGTGCGCGTGCACATCGCCGAGCACCGGGCCACGATCGCCAGCGCGGGGCACCTGCCGCCGCTGCTGATCGCCGACGGTGAGGCGCGGCTGCTGGAATTCGAGCCGGACATCGCCATCGGGGTGGCGCGCAACTGGGATTACTCCGAGCACGAGGTCTCGGTGCCGCCCCACGCGATCCTGCTCGCGTACACCGACGGGCTGGTGGAGCGCCGTGGCGAGCTCATCGACGAGGGCCTCGAGCGGCTGCGCCGGACCGCGGCCTCCGAAGCCCCGCTGCTCGATGGCCTCGTAGCCAATCTCGCTCGCGCGCTCCCCGCCGACGAGCACAGCGACGATACTGCGATCGTGGGAATCCAATGGCGGACCTGAGCCAGCCGGCAGAGCTGCGCGTAAAGACCAGCAACGGGCCTCCCGGGGTGGCCGTCGTGAGCGTCGGCGGCGAGCTCGACGTATCGAACGCCGAGACCCTGGAGTCGGTCGTGGCCCAGGTCTGCGACGGGCAGCCCGAGGAGCTCGTGTTCGACCTGCGCGAGCTGAGCTTCATGGACAGCGCCGGTATCGCCGTGCTCCTCGGCGGAGCGCGGAGGGTCCCGAGCGTGCGCTTGCGCGATCCCACGCCCGCCGTGCGCCGGGTGATCGAGGTGACGGGACTGACGACGGTGCTGCAACTCGGCGACGCATGACCGTCGAGCGCGAGTTTCCCTGCAAGCCGGGGTCGGTTACGGCTGCGCGGCGATTCGTGCGCGACCTTCTCAGCGAGCAGCCCCGCGAAACCTCCGAGCTGGCCGAGCTGATGAGCTCCGAGCTGGCCACCAACTGCGTGCAACACGCCCGCACCCCGTTCGAGATCAGCGTCTCGATCGGTCGCGAGATCCGTGTCGAGGTCCGCGACAGCGGCTCCGGAGCACCCCGGAGGCTGTCACCGGCGCCCGCCCAGCCCTCGGGCCGGGGGCTGCTGATCGTGGACGCGACTGCCGAGCAATGGGGGGTTGTCGACCAGCCGAACGGCAAGACCGTGTGGTTCACGCTGCCCGCGGGTGACACGAGCGGCGCTCGCGGCTCCCGCCGGCACGCCTCCTCCTCCGGCCGCGGCTGACGCGGAGCGGCGGCAGGTCCTCCTCCGGCCGCGGCTGAGGCGAGGCGGCGGCAGGAATCACGTCCGTGGGGACGAATAGGTAAAGCGATGGCTGACGAGGTCAGAGATCTGAAAACGGTCGCCACGGCCCTGATGGTGTTCGGCGTGCTCACCCTCGGCGTGGGCGTGTTCCTGGTCGCCGACCCAGAAGAAACACTGAAAGTCTTCACGGTCATCTTCGGGATCTTCCTGCTGATCGACGGCATCCTCGCGATCGCGGCAGCGGTGTTGGGGCGAGTCGAGAGCCGCGCCCTGCTGTCGGTGGTCGGGGTCGTCAGCGCGATCGCCGGGCTGATCCTGATCAAGAAACCGTTCCAATCGCTGACGGTCCTGATCGTGATCCTCGGGATCTGGCTGGTGGTTGCCGGTGTGGCGCGCTTCGTCTACGCCTTCACGGCCAGCGAGGGCCGTGGGGCGTACCTGGTGATCGCCGCCATCGACACGATCGCCGGCATCGTGATCCTGAGCTGGCCCCACCCGAGCCTGAAGACGCTGGCGGTGATCGCCGGGATCGTGTTCATCGTCCGTGGCCTGATCTACATGTGGGCCGGATGGCGGCTGCGCGGTCTGATCAAGGCCGATTCCGGCGGCGTCGCGCCGGCCACCTGAGTACCGCGCGGCAAGCGCCTGAGCCGTTGAGCGCCCCCGCGGCGCCCGCCGCGAGGCAGCTCGTCAGGCGCCGGTGTCGGCGGAGGCGTGGCCGGATGGCCGGCCGGCGATCAGGGCCAGAGCGTGGCCGAGCGCCGGTGCGATCGCCGCCCCAGCCTGCTCGATGCTCGCGGGGTTACCCGGGAAGTTGACGATCAGGCTCGCGCCGCGGATGCCGGCCTGTGCCCGCGAGAGCATCCAGTTGGGAGTGTGCGCCCGGGAGGCATCGCGGAGCGCCTCTCCGATACCGGGGACGTGACGCTCGATCACCGCCAGCGTGGCCTCTGGTGTGACGTCGCTCGCTGACACGCCCGTACCGCCGCTGGTGATGACCAGCTCGCAGGCCTCCTCGCCGCTATAGCGGCGCAGGAGCGCTTCGATCGCCGCGCGGTCGTCGGGAACCATCTCGAAGGCGTGCACCTCGACCCCGAGCCCGGCGGCGAAGCGTTCGAGGGCCTCCCGGCTGCGGTCGGCCGCGGCCCCGGCCGAGCGCGAGGTGCTGATCGAGATGAGCGCCGCCCGGGGGGGCGCCATCAGGTGTCCTCGCGGCGCCAGTCCTGGCGTCCGCCGGTCTTCTCCAGCAACGCCACCTCCTCGATCACGACGCCGCGCTCGAGCCCCTTGACCATGTCGTACACGGTCAGGGCCGCCACCGACGCCGCCGTCATCGCCTCCATCTCGACTCCCGTCCGGTCGAGCGCGTGGGCTTCGGCCACGAGCTCCACGCGCCCGTTGGCGACGTCGACGGTGGCTGCGACGTCGACGAACGTCATCGCCACCTGGTGGGCCAGCGGTATCAGCTCGTCGGTCCGCTTGGCCGCCTGGATGCCCGCCAGGCGCGCGACGCCCAGCACCTCCCCCTTCGGCCCCTGTCCGCTCTCGACGGCCCGGGCGGCGTCGCTCGACATACGCAGCCGTGCCCGCGCCCGCGCGACCCGCAGCGTGGTGTCCTTGCCGGCGATGTCCACCATCCGTGCCCGTCCCTGCTCGTCGAGGTGGGTCAGGCGCGGCTCGCTCACCGGCCCCGCTCCGAGTCTCCCGGCGGGCGCACGCGGGCCCCGGGCGCGGGGGTGCCGGGTACGGGACGGCTGACGCCGTGCTCGTCGCGCTCCCGCTTCCAGATCGGTGCCTCGCCCTTGATGCGATCGATGATCTCGCGTGCACCGGCGAAGGCTTCCTCGCGATGGGGCGCGGAGGCGGCGACGATCACGCTCGGCTCGCCCAGCGCCACCGTGCCGACGCGGTGCTCGGCCGCCGCCGCGCACAGACCGTGGGCGCTCACCGCTTCCTGCAGGATCGCCGCGATCCGCTCCCTGGCCATCTCGACGTAGGCCTCGTACTCGAGCGCGGCCACCTCGCGGGTGACGCCCTGAAACGACACCACCGCGCCCGCCCGGGGGTCGCGGACCGCCGCTGTCACGGCTTCGAGGCTCAGGGGCTGCCCGCCGACCTTCACGTGCGGCTCCGAGCCGCCGCTGAGCGGGGGGATCAGGGCCAGCTCGTCACCGGCCTGCAACTCGGTCTGCTCGGACGCGTAGTCGCGGTTCACGGCCAACTGCACCGCGAGCCGGCTCAGCGGCTGGGCCAGCTCGGGGATCTGCGACAGCGCCGCGAGCGCGTCCGCGACCGTGGCTCCGCGCTCGAGCTCGAGCTCGACGCTGTCGCGGCCGGCCCGTTCCCGTAACACGGCGAACAGCTTCACGACCACCCTCACGGCAGGGCCTGGGGCCCGGTCGCGGCCGTGTCGGTTCCCCGCGCTCATGGACCCGCGCCCCACTCGCTCAGCAGCTCGAGCTCCACCCGCTCGCCCGCCGTCACGCGCTCGGTCGCCGCGGGAACGATCGCCAGCGCGTCGGCCTCCAGCATCGTGCTGAGCACGTGCGAGCCCTGGTGGCCGGCCGGGGTGGCGCGCAGTCCCGCCTCATCCGCCTCCAGGCGGCAGCGCACGGCGTGGGCCCGCCCCGCGGGCTTCTCGTAGTCGCGCGTGAGGGTCCCGCGGGCCTCGCGGCGGACGGTGCCGGCTCCCATCATCGCCCGCAGGGCCGGCGCCACCAGCAGCGCGAAGGTGACCATCGCCGACACCGGGTTCCCGGGCAGGCCGAACACGAGCTGGCTTTCGCGGGTCCCGAACCAAGTTGGCTTGCCGGGCTTCAGAGCTATCCCCCAGAAGACCTGCTCGGCCCCGAGTTCGGCGAGCGTCCCGCGCACGTGGTCGTGGGCCCCCACGGAGACTCCGCCGCAGAGGACGAGCACGTCGCTTGCCCCGAGCGCCGCGTGGATCGCCTCGCGGGTGGCCTCGGGGTCGTCCCCCACCGCCCGGGCGTCGGCCGTCAGCGCCCCGGCCCTTCTCGCCAGCGCCGGGACCGCGTGACCGTTGGAGTTGTAGATCGCCCCCGGCCGCAGCTCGGTGCCCGGCTCGAGCAGCTCATCGCCCGTCGCGATCACCGACACCAGCGGGCGGCGCCGGCAACGCAGGCGCGGCTGACCGAGCGAGGCCGCCACGCCGACGGCAGCGGGGCCCAGCGTCCTACCGGCGTCGAGCGCCACAGTGCCGGCTGCGATGTCCTCGCCACTCCTGCGGATGTCGTTGCCCGCCGGAACGGAATCGCGCAGGTGGACCCGGCCGTCGCCGGTGCTCGCGCACTCCAGCGGCACAACCGCGTCGGCTCCCTCGGGGATCACCGCGCCCGTCGAGATGACCGCTGCCTGGCACGGCCCGAGTGGCCGGCCCATCGGATGTCCGGCGCGCGACTCGCCAACCAGCTCGAGGCTCACGGGCGTGTCCTCGCGGGCCGCCCGGAGGTCCTCGCTGCGGACCGCAAAGCCGTCCATCGCGGAGCTGTCGAACGACGGAATCGCAACCGTGCTGCTCACCTCGCGCGACAGCACACGGCCGAGGGCGTCGTCGAGCGCAACCGCTTCCTCCTCGAGCGGGGACGCGCATTCGAGCACCAGCTCACGGGCACGGTCGATCTCCAGTAGCGCGGCGGCCATCCTCCGAGAGAGCGTATATCCGCGGGTGCAGGGCTAAGCTGGCGGTGAATGGGCCCGGCCCGCGACACACTCGGGCGGCCGCTTCGGGATCTGCGCGTCTCGCTCACGGACCGCTGCAACATGCGCTGTGGCTACTGCATGCCGCGGGAGGTGTTCGGCGAGGGGTTTCGCTTCCTGCCCCGCTCGGAGCTGCTCTCGTTCGAGGAGATCGCACGCTTTGTGGGTGTGGCCTCCCGGCTGGGAGTCGACAAGGTGCGGCTCACGGGCGGCGAGCCGCTGCTGCGCCGGGACGTCCCCGTGCTCGTCGAGATGCTCTCCGCGATCGAGGGGATCACCGACATCGCGCTCACGACCAACGGCCTGCTGCTCGCCCGTCACGCGGTCGCACTGAAGCGCGCGGGACTCGACCGCGTGACCGTCAGCCTCGACACCCTCGACGAGCGCCTGTTCCGGTCGATCGCCGACACACGGGCGCCGCTGGCACGTGTGATGCTCGGCATCGAGGCGGCGCGCGCGGCCGGCCTCGAGCCGGTGAAGGTCAACATGGTCGTCCGCCGCGGGGTCAACGACGGCTGCCTGCTCCAGATGGCCGAGCACTTCCGCGGCCGGCCCGAGATCCTCAGGTTCATCGAGTTCATGGACGTGGGGGAGAGCAACGGGTGGCTCCTGCAGGAGGTGGTGCCGGCGAAGGACGTCCTCGCCACGATCTCCAAGCGCTGGCCGCTGCGGGCGATCGCCGGCGGCCCCCAGGGCGTGGCCTCGCGCTGGGCCTACGAGGACGGGGAAGGCGAGATCGGCGTGATCAGCTCGGTCACCGAGCCCTTCTGCAGCGGCTGTACGCGGGCGCGGCTGTCGGCCGACGGAAAGCTCTACACCTGCCTGTTCGCGAGCACCGGAAGCGACATGCGCGCCCTGCTTCGCGACGGCGGCGGCGATGAGCAGATCGAGGCCCGCCTCGGTGCAATCTGGACCGGGCGCGGCGACCGCTACTCGGAGCTCCGCGCGCAGGCCGACGGTGCGGTTACCGGCGGCGCCGCGGACGTAGGCGCCGATGGCGAGGGCGTACCGGGAGGGCCCACCCCCCGTCCGGCCCGGCCGCGCTCCAAGCGCCGGCCCAGGGTCGAGATGTCCTACATCGGCGGCTGACCGCGTCTCGGAGCGGCCGTCGCGGGGCGTGCCGGCGGCGCCCCGATAGAGGGCCAGCGGGGGCAGGATTCCGCGCCCGAAGGGGGAATCCCGCGCTGAAGCTGTTCCCCATGTTGGCTGCGTGCCCGCGGCCTGGGCCGGCGGGTGCTCCTCAGCGCCCGCTCCCCCTGGCCCAGCCGTGACAAGGAGGTTTCGATGACGTTCCGCAAGCCGCTCCTCGCCGCGCCGATCATCCTCGGTGCGCTGCTCGCGCTGATGATCGCGGGCGCGCCTGCCCAGGCCGCTGGAGAAATGGTGACGTTGGAAATCACCGTGGTCGGCGAAGGCAAAGCCGAGTGCGAAGAAGTCGCAACGGAAACCATCGGTCCCTGCAGCGCCGAATATCCGGCGGGTACGGAACTGACCGTCGAAGGTGACCCTGAAGAACACTCGAAGTTCAAGGAATTCGGCGCCAGCGCGGGGTCGGCGGCGGCGTGTACCTCCCAGCACCTGTGCTCCTTCACGATCGAAGAAGACAGTTCGGTCACGGTCGTGTTCGAGCCCAAGCCGAAATATCTCCTCAAGGTGAACAGGTGGGGAAAAGGCACCGTGACCTCGCCGCCCGCCGGGATCAACTGCGGGAACGTGTGCATGGACGAATTTGAAGAAGGTCCCGTGGAACTCGTCGCCACGCCCGAAACCGGCTACGAATTCGTGGGTTGGATCGGTTGCTCCGGCAGCGAACCGAAATGTGAACTCAATCTCGGTGCAGCCACGGAAGTCACGGCGGTGTTCATGAAAGTCGCCAAAGAAGGCCCGGAAGGCAAAGCGGGGGCGGAAGGCAAAGAAGGCAAAGAAGGCAAAGAAGGCGCAAAAGGCCTCGAAGGCAAACAGGGTCCAGAAGGCGAAGAAGGCGAAGAAGGCCTCCCGGGCGCGGCGGGCATCCCCGGCCCCGAAGGGAAAGAAGGCACCCGAGGGGCCCCGGGAACACCGGGCGCCGAAGGGCCGGGAGGGCCTGCGGGCCAGACCGGCCCGGCCGGGGCACAGGGCCCCGCCGGCCCCGCCGGCGCGAGCGGTCCCGCGGGCCGCGCCGGGGAATCCGGCAAGATCGAGCTGGTGACCTGCACGGTCGTCAAGAAGAAGGGCAAGAACGTGCGGGCATGCAAGACGAAGGTTCTCTCCGGGACCGTCAAGTTCACGGCCACCGCGGCCTTCGCACACGCCGCACTCTCACGCCACGGCGTCGTCTACGCGATCGGCTCCGCGGCGCGCCGCCACGGAAAGGTGAGGCTCCGCCTGGCGGCACTGCACAAGCTCCGGCCCGGCCGCTACAAGCTCACGATCGGCTCGGGTAAGACTCGCCACGCCGAGACAGTCAGGCTCGGCTGAGGCGGATACCGGCTCGCGGCCGGGACTGTCTGACCAAGGACCGTCCCGGCCGCGACGCACGGCGGAGATCAGTTCGGGCTGATGCCCGACCGAAGCGCTACGTTCCTCTCTCGACCGATGCCCACCACGACGGTGAACGTCCGGTCCACAACACCTATCGACGCAAGGGGAGCAGCGTAAAAGATGCCTGTTGATTGCCGTTGCGGCAACCTGTGGTTGCATCCCTACCGGTTTTCGCAGGGGAATCGCTGATGAGAGCCTCTGCCGCCCCGATCCGCGCCCCTGAGCTGGCCGAGCTGGAGACCCTCGTGGTGTGTGCCACGGAGGGGAGCTTCGCCGCGGCCGCCAGACGCCTGGGGGTCAGCCGCCCGGCCGTCACCAAACGCGTCGACA
This sequence comes from uncultured Solirubrobacteraceae bacterium, assembly GCA_963758055.1. Taxonomy (GTDB): domain Bacteria; phylum Actinomycetota; class Thermoleophilia; order Solirubrobacterales; family Solirubrobacteraceae; genus Palsa-744. The sequence continues at coordinate 196,112 of CAVWTU010000011.1, read as the reverse complement.
ACCTCGAGGCACTCGCCGGACGCCCGCTGCTGCACCGCGAGCCCGCCGGGGTCACGCTCACCGACCAGGGTGCGGCCGTCCTGGCCGGGGCGAGGCGCATGCTCGACGACCGCGATGTGCTCGTCGGCGTGCTGTCGGAGATGCGCTCGGGAACCCCGTCCGGAATCGCCGGCCTGCGGTCGCTGCTGGGAAGCGGCGACTTCGGCGCCCGCTCGGCCCAACTCCCCGAGACGAGGCTCGCTGACGCCGAGCGGCTGATCGAGCTGATCCTCGGGACCACGGAGACGGCCGTCGCCGTCTCCAACGTGGACACTGGCGTGTTGTATGAGGCCAACCCGGCCTTCTGCCGCTTCGCCGGTCGCACCCGTGAGGAGATGCTGGGGACGCACGTGTCCGAACGCGACGACTGGTATGTGAGCGTCGAGCGCCGCGACTTCGTCGCCGAGCTGCGACGCGACGGCGTGGTGCGGGACATGCTCACCCGGATGGTGCGCCCCGACGGCTCGATCCGGATCGGGAAGTCGACCTCCCACATGGTCTCGATCGCCGGCGAGACGGTGATCCTCGCGCTGATCGAGGACGTCACCGACCGCTATCCCGACGTGGCCGGCGACGAGTCCGAGACCTTCCCGCTGATCCGCTGACCCACGCCTCGGCGCCGTGGCGCCGGTTGACCAGCCAGCTCACGCCGCGTCGCCTGCTTGGCTGCCCGGCGCCCACACGGTGACATCCTCAGGGGCCGCCGCGAGGCGTAACGTCTCGCCGACCCGGGCCTCGAAGCAGTCGCTGGTGCGCAGGAGCAGGTCGAGCTCTCCACCCAGCGTCACGTTCAGCTCGCGGGCGATCCCGACGTCGGTCGCATCGGTGACCAGGGCGCCGAGCGGCCCATCGGGGCACGGAAGCAGTCGCTCTGGACGTACGCGCCAGAGGATCGCTGAGCCGACCGGCAGCTCCCCGGTCGAGGCTGCAAGCTCAACGCCCTCGGAGGTGATCCGCCCGGGCGCCAGTATGCGGCCGGGGCGTGTGTTCTCGACCCCCAGCAGCGCGGCGGCCGCGGGGGAGCGCGGACTGTTGAAGAGTGCCTCCCGCGATCCAGCCTGCAGCACCGTGCCACCGTCGAGGAGCACGATCTCCTCTGCCAGTACGGCCGCCTCCTCGGGGTCGTGGGTCACGATCACCGTGCTGATCCCGGCCTCGCGCTGGACGGCGCGCAGTTCGCGTCGCAGGCGCTTTCGCACGGGGGCCTCGAGGCCCGTGAGCGGCTCGTCGAGCAGCAGCAGCCGCGGCGCTCTCGCGAGCGCGCGGGCGAGCGCGACGCGCCGCCGCTGCCCCTCCGATAGCTGCTCCGGCCGGCGCTGCTCGAGTCCCCGCAGGCCGAGCCGCTCCACCCACCAGGCGGCCAGCTCAGGGCGGGCGTGGGGCCCCAGCGTGATCTGCTGCCACACGGAGCGCCTTGGCATCAGGGCGGGCGACTGCGGGACGTAACCGACGTCCCGTCGCTCGGCTGCCAGCGTGTCCAGACGCCGGCAGCCGAGCAGCACCTCCTCGGCTTCGGCCTGCGCCAGCCCGGCCAGCAGCCGCAGCGTGAAGGTCTTGCCGGCGCCCGACGGGCCGAGCAGCGCCAGGTTGGGGGTGCAGGCCGCGTGGGCGACGTCGAGCCGAAAGCCCCCGGCACTCGCCCGCAGCGTGAAACGGAGGGGTTCGGCCGCGGGCCCGCCCGCCGGCGCCCGGGCAGTGGGGACACGTGGGCGGGACCCGCGGCGCGGGGGACGAAGCGCCACGACGAGCAGCACTACGAGCGCGGCGCCGAGCGCGAGCAGGATCGGTAGCACGGTCGCCGGCACTCCGGTGGCGTCGAACTGCACGAATGTGAAGACGGGGAGCGAGTAGGGGTGGTAGGCGACGATCACGGTGGCTCCGAACTCCCCGAAGGCGCGCAGCCAGGACAGCAGCAGGCCCGCCGAGATACCCACCAGCGCGCCCGGCACCGCGACCCGCGCGAAGCGGGCGACCTCCCGAGGCCCAGCGTCGCAGCGACGTCCTCGAGCGCCGGATCGAGCTCCGCGAAGGCGGCTCGAGCGCTGATCAGCAGGAAAGGGGCAGCGACGAATGTCTGCGCCAGCACGATCCCCGCTCTCGTTTCGGTCAACTGCCCGTCGAACAGCCGTCCCGCGGCGGTGTGGGGTCCGAGCACATACAGCAGCAGCAGGCCGCTCATCAGCGGCGGAAGCGCGAGCGGGAGTGCCAGCAGGGCTTCGAGCGCGCGGGCTCCGGGGCGCCTGGCTCGCGCCAGCAGGTAGGCGAGCGGGACCCCCAGCAGCGCGATCACCGCCGTCGCGATGCTGGCCGTCAGCAGCGACGTCACCAGTGCCGGGCCCACCCCGGGCGCAGCGGTGACACCGTGGCGCAGGCGCAGCACGAACGCGACCAGCGGCGCCAGCAGGTACAGCGCCAGCAGCCCTCCCAGCCAGGGCAGCGGACCGCCTGCCCAGCGCATCCGTCTCAGCGTGCGCCGAGCAGTCGCCGCAGCCCTGGCGGCACGGCGGCGCGGGAGCCGGAGAACTGGGGCTTGACCGGCGCCAGCCCGTTGCGCTTGAGCGTGTTGGCGTGGGAGGAGCTGAGCAGGTATCGCACGAACGCCGCCGCACCGGCCGGATCAGGAGCGTGCGAGAGGACGGTCACGGTGTACAGCGCGTACTTGTAGGCCGGTGTCAGTGGAACCGCCGGAAAGTGCCCGGACGAGGCCTCCACGGCGTAGAAGAAGCCGGCGTCGAGCTGGCCGGACTGCAGGCGCCCGACGAGTGCCGTCTCGGGGTAGACCGGGAAGGAGTTCAGGACCGTCGTGAGCTGCGGCTCGTGCAGCTTGTGCGCCGCGTTGGCGACCGCTTCGACGGTCAGCACGCCCTTCGGGTCCAGCTCGGGATCGGTTCTGCCCACCAGGATCCCGGGCTCGGTGATGACCTTGTACCACGGGGTGCCGTGCGCGAGCTGCCTGCCGAAGCTGCTGTTGGGGTCGTAGCCGAGCATCAGCGGGGTCGCGGCGAAGGTCGAGTACCAGGACACCCACTTGCCGCCGGCCGTGCCCTCGAGCGAGCTGTCCGCTGCGGCGGCCGCGCTGATGAACACGTCGCCCTGACGGACGCCCCCGCGGATCTCGTTCGCAAGTTCGGTCGAGCCGCCCCCGAAGCCGGAGAATTCGTACCCGGTGGAGTGCTGAAAGGCGGGCCCGAGGGAGTGTTCCATGTAGTTCACCAGCGATCCGGCATAGAGGACCTGCACGGTGCCCTTGCCGGCCCGATGTGCCCGTGGTGATCCGCCCGCCGCGGCCAGCCCCCACAGTCCACCGGCCAGCGTGCCCGCGACCACTACGAGCACGACCAGGGTTGCCCGGCGCCCGCCGCTCATGCCGCGCGTCCGAGGCCGTCGCCCCGCTCGATCATGACCGAGGTCGCCTTCACGGTCGCCGTCGCGGCCACGCCCTTCGCCAGACCCAGCTCCACGACCGAGTCGCGCGTGATCGCGGCGGTGATCTGGAACGGGCCGGCGCTGATCTCGACGAGCGCCATCACCCCTCCGACCTCCACGGAGGTGATCGTGCCCTCGAAGCGGTTGCGGGCCGACGCTCGGGCGCCGGTGCGGTGGCGCGCCGGGCTTCCCGTCAGCCGGCGTACCTCCGACTCCGGCACCCGCCGCCGGTTGCGCTCGTCGCGGCGTGTGCGGAGCTTCCCCGACTCGTCCCAGCGCCGCAGCGTGTCGGCGCTCACACCGATTGCCTTGGCCGCTTCGCCCAGCGACATGTCCTTTGCCATCTGCCTAAGCATTGCATAGGCAGACCCAAAAGGACCCGCACCCGCCCCCGACCCGAGTGAAGGCGCCCGCGGGCACGGGTGGCGCCCGAGCGCTCACTCCGCCCGCGCCCTACACCTCGGCGAGGAACTCCAGCAGCGCCGCGTTGACCTGCTCCGGAGCCTGCTGCTGAACCCAGTGGCCGGCCTTCGGCACGACCACCTTGGCCCGCAGGTCATCGACCCAGTCGGCCATCGTGTCGCCGGGGGCGAACAGCCGCACGAGGTCCCGCTCGCCGGTCAGGAACATCGCCGGAGCCCGTACGTGGCGCTGCGCGATGTCGGCCGTGAGCTCCCAGTTGCGATCGAGGTTGCGGTAGTAGTTGAGCCCCCCGGTGAAGCCCGTCCGCTGGAAGGTGTCGACGTAGACGGCCAGCTCCTGCTCCGACAACCAGGCGGGCAGCCGCGGCTCCTCGTCCGGGTCTCCCGCCCACTGGGCGGTCCACTGCTGCGGGGTGGTCAGCGTGCGGCGTACGTCCGCGGCGAGCGCCCGGTCGGCAACGCCCGGCTGCTGGAACCAGACGATGTAGAAGTCCTCGCCGATGTTCCTGCGCATGATCTCGGTCGGCGGTGCCGGGGCACGCGGCACGAACGGGACGCTCAGGCCCGCCACGGCCCTGACCCGCTCGGGGGCCAGCAGCGACAGGTTCCACACCACGATCGCTCCCCAGTCGTGCCCGACGAAGATTCCCCGCTCCTCCTCCAGAGCGTCGAGCAGGCCCGTCAGGTCGCCGCACAGGCTGACGATGTCGTAGGCCTCGATCTCTGCCGGAGCCGAGCTGTGCCCGTAGCCACGCATGTCCGGCGCGATCACCCGGTAGCCCGCCGCGGCGAGCGCCGGGAGCTGGCGGCGCCAGGAGAAGGCCAGCTCGGGGAAGCCGTGGCAGAGGACCACCAGCGGACCCTCGCCCTCTTCCACGATCGCCAGCTCGATGCCGTTGACGGCCACCCGACGCTCAGCCACGGCGGCCACGATAGGGGCCACGCCCGCACGGCGTCTCCCGGCTCGCCGAGCTCAGGCGGCGTCTCCCGGCTCGCCGAGCTCAGGCGGCGTCTCCCGGCTCGCCGAGCTCAGGCGGCGTCTCCCGGCTGCGGCCCCGGGATGCGGGTCCCGGCGCCGGCCAGCGCCGTCAGCACCTCCTCGTCGCTCACGGGCGAGAAGTCCTCATACCAGTGGCCCACCCCGAGCATCCTCGCGGGCACGGTGTGGCAGACGACCTCGTCGGCCTCCTCTCCCAGCATCCGCACGGCCTCCGGTGATCCCACCGGCGCGGCGACCACCACCCGGCCCGCGCGGCGGGAGCGCAACGCCCGCACCGCGGCCAGGTCGCTGAGTCCGGTCGCGAGGCCGTCGTCCACGACCAGGACCGTGCGGCCCTCCACCTCCACGGGTCCGAAGTCATCGCGGAAGCGCCGCACCTGCCGGCGCAGCTCACGCTCCTCGCGCTCGAGGATCCGTTCCAGCGTGTACGCCGTCAGGCCGAGGCGGCCGGCCAGGGCGCGGTCGATGAGCGCCGTGCCTCCTTCGGCCAGTGCCCCGACGGCGAGCTCGCGGTTGCGTGGTGTTCCGAGCTTGCGCACCACCAGTACCTCCAGCTCGGCGTCCAGCCCGCGCGCCACCTCGGCCGCGACCGGAACCCCGCCGCGGGGGATTCCGAAGACGAGCGGGCGCACGTCTCGCAGCCCAACCAGCTCGGCGGCGAGCTCACGCCCGGCATGGGTTCGGTCCGCGAACACCACTGTGGACCCCAATACTCGCCTACCGGATACGACGAGCGGGTCCGTGAATTGCCGCAGTGGGCAGGCGGCCAACGCCGGATGCACCCGGGCGGGCGCGTCAATAACTTCCCGACGAGACCCGTTGCAGGCCATGCGCGAGCACCCCACACCAATCACGGTCGCCATGAGTGGCGATCGCCTGAGCGCACTCGACGCCAGCTTCCTCGGCTTCGAGGACGGCGTCAGCCACATGCACATCGGATCGATCGGCCTCTTCGAGGGACCGCCGCCGAGCGCCGAGGAACTGCACGGGATGGTGCTCGCCAAGCTCCCACTCGTCCCCCGCTACCGCCAGGTGGTCCGCTTCGTGCCGCTCGGCGTGGGGCGCCCGGTATGGGTCGAGGACCCCCACTTCAACATCGAATACCACCTGCGCCGCAGCGCGCTGCCGGCTCCCGGCGGCGCAGAGCAGCTACAACGCCTCGTCGGTCGTGTGATGTCCCAACAGCTCGACCGCACCAAGCCGCTGTGGGAGATGTGGGTCGTCGAGCACGTCCAGCTCCCGGACCTCGAGGTCGCGTGGGCGCTGATCTCCAAGACCCATCACTGCATGGTCGACGGCGTCTCGGCGACCGACCTTCTGAGCGTGATGCTCGACAGCGACCCCGACGGACCGCACCCGGCGCTCGACCGGCGTCGCCCGCGCCGGCAGCCGGGTGACGTCGAGCTGTTCGCGGGGGCTGTCGGCGCCGGGGCCGGGGACGCGGTGCGGGCCGTCGGGAACCTGATGCGGCCGTGGTCGCTCGCGAGCCGGGAGCGGACGTGGCGACGGGGCTGCTGCGCATGCGGGGCGTCCTTCGCCCTCCTCCGGCGTCCACGCTCAACGGCCCCCTCGGGCCACACCGGCGCTGGCGCTGGGCGCAGACCGCGGCTGGCCGACGTGAAGGCCGTCAAACGGGTGCTCGGCGGCACCGTCAACGACGTCGTCCTGGCCTGCATCACCGGTGGCTTTCGGCAGCTGCTGATCGGGCGGGACGAGTCGGTGCAGCGGCTCGTGAGGACGCTCGTGCCGGTGTCGGTGCGCGCACCCTCCCAGCACGGTGTCGTACGACAACCGCGTGTCGGCGATCTTCGCCGAGCTGCCTGTCGGGATCTCCGATCCGGTGCAGCGGCTACGTGCGATCACGGCGCAGATGGCCGACCTCAAGGAGTCCAAGGAGGCCGTCGCCGGCGAGGTGTTGACAGAGCTGGGCGGGTTCGCCCCGCCGATGCTGCTGGCGCTGGGCGAGCGTCTGGCCACGCGCCTGCCGCAGCACTCGGTCAACACCGTCACCACGAACGTCCCCGGCCCCCAGAAACCGCTATATGCCGCGGGAAGGCGGATGCTCGAGGCCTACGGCTACGTGCCACTGGCGGGTCACGTGCGCGTCGGCGTGGCCATCTTCTCCTACGACGGTCACGTCGGCTTCGGCGTCACCGGCGACTACGACACGGCAGCGGACATCGGGGTGCTCTGCCGGGGCATCGAGGACGCGATGCAGGAGCTGCTGGAGGCGTGCAGCGCGGCGCCGGCGGGCGCGAGCCGATGAGCCCGGACGCTCCGGCGCAGCGGCGCCGCGAACAGGTCTCGGATTCGATCCGGCTCCCCCTCGCCAAGCGCCGTCTGCGCGCTCGATGCCTCGCCCGAGAGCATCGGTGCGGTCCGACACGCCGCCTCCCTCCTCGGTCCCGAGGGCCGTCTGACGCTGCTGCTGGTGACCTCCTTCAGGAACGACCCCAGGTCCGCTCGCCCGCGATCTCCTCGGTCCAGGCGACCGAGATCGTGGAGCACGCCGAGGCTGTGGCCCGCGAGGCGGGCGTTGCGGCGAGCGTGGAAGTGGACCCGGCGGGCCCGCCCGGGCGCGTGGTGCTCGAGCACTGTGCCGGTCACGACCTGCTCGCGCTCGGCACACCGGCGACGGCCTGGTTCGGATCGATGTTCATGGGCGGGGTCGCCGCAACGGCAGAGGCCTACCTGACCCTCCCGCTGCTGGTCTCGCGCGCGCCCGCTGGCGCGCTGGCCCCCCAGGAACGCATCCTCGTCGCGAGCGACGGGCTCGAGGGATCCGATGCCCTCGTCGAGATCGCCGGGCGCCTGGCGGTCGGGCGCGGTGGATCGGTGACGCTGCTGCACGTCCTGGGCGCCGAGTCTGCGCATGCATCCCCATCGCATCCAGCACCAGGCCGATTACCTGCAGGGGCTGCTGGGTGAGCGCGCGCCTGAGGGTGGAGCCCGGCCACGCGCGCCACGCGGTGATCGACGCGGCCCGCGTGGAGGACTCCTCGCTCGTGGTGCTGGGTAGCCGAGCCCTGAACGGGCTTCATGCGGTCGGCAGCGTCAGCCGCCGGGTGGTGCACCAGGCGCCCTGCTCGGTGCTGCTGGTCCCGCCCGAGCAGCTGCGCGAGTTCCGGCAGGCGCCCGGTCCGGCCTGAGTGGCCGGGCTCAGCCGGTTGACATAATCGGCCGATGTCGCACGATCCCTCGCGCTCGGCGGTGCGCGAGGTGCACGTCACGGAGAAGCTCAGGGACGGCTCCAAGGTCGACATCCGGCGCCTGGCGCCGAGCGACGCGTCGGTGCTCGCCGACGCCTTCGAGCAGCTCAGCTTCGAGTCAAGGCGCCTGCGCTTCATCGGCGCCAAGCCCTCGCTGAGTCCCCGCGAGCTGGCCTACCTGACCGACGTCGACGGCCACAACCACGAGGCGCTCGGGGCCAGCGACCACGCCAGCGGCCGGGGCGTCGGGGTGGCGCGCTTCATCCGCCTGGCCGACGAGCCCGAGGTCGCCGAGGTGGCCGTCACCGTGATCGACGCCTGGCAGCGGCGGGGCCTGGGGACGTTGCTGCTCGAGCACCTCACCGATCAGGCCCGCTCGCAGGGGATCACCCACTTCAGCGCGCTGATCTCGAGCGAGAACACGGGTGTGCTCGAGGTGCTCAGGAGGGCCGGCGGAGAGATCGTCCCGACCGCCGCCGGTGCGGGCGTGGTGGAGTACCGCACCACCCTCGGGAGTTCGGGTATCGGCCGCGACCTGCGCGACGCCCTGCGCTCGGCCGCCAGCGGCCGGCTGCGGCTGCCCAAACGCCTGGCGTCGCTGCTGGGAGCGCTCGCCCACTCCGCCCGACTAGGCTGGGCCTCATGTGCAGAAACATCAAGCAGCTCCACAACTTCGACCCTCCGGCCAACGAAGAGGAGGTCCACGACGCGGCGCTCCAGTACGTGCGCAAGATCAGCGGCTCCACGAAGCCCTCACGGGCCAACCAGGAGGCCTTCGATCGCGCCGTCCAGGAGGTCGCCGAGGCCACCAGGCACCTGCTCGACGGGCTGGTCACGACCGCCTCGCCGAAGAACCGTGAGCTGGAGGCCGAGCGCCGCCGCGCACGGGCCGCCCAGCGCTTCGCGGCCTAGCGGCTGGACCGGGCAGGCGAGCCGTGAGCATCGACGGGCCGTGAGCGGCGACGGGATCACCGGCCACGGGGGCGGGACCGACACCCGCGGAGAGGCCGTTGCGTTCGCGAAGATCGACCCGGTCGGCGAGGACCGCTTTCAGACGCTGCGGCGGGATCTCGGGGTCAGCGGCTTCGGCCTCAACGCGCTGATCCTGGCGCCGGGCCAGAGGGGGCGCGTCCACCGGCACGAGCACCAGGAGGAGGTCTACCTGGTGCTGGAGGGGAAGCTCACGCTGGTGCTCGACGGCGCCGAGCACGTGCTCGGCCGCTACGAGCTGGCACGTGTGGCGCCCTTCGCCCGCCGCCAGCTCGTCAACGCCGGCAGCCAACCGCTGGTGCTGCTCGCACTGGGCGGCTCCGGAGAGCACCAGGGCCGGGACGGTCGCGCCTGGAGCTCCTGGGAGGAGCAGGGCGAGGGGCGCTCCCCGCAGGAGGTCCCGCTCCCGGCCGACCTGCCCCCGCGGGACTGACCCTCGGCCACGCCCCCCGCGGCAGGCACGCCGTGACGGCGATCAGGCGACCGTCAGGGCGAGTAGGGGAGGTTCACGGTCAGCTGCTGCCAGGCGGCCCGTTCGGGAGGCGGCGCTGAAGTGTTTGTTGAGGTGGCCCTCGTAGAAGCCGTACCACCACCACAGCCCGACGCCCTCCACACGGCTGCCCGCTTCCAGGGCGCCAGCGACTGCTTCGGTGGAGTTGGGGATGTTCTCGACCGCGGGGCTGTGCCACGGATCCTTCGCGTAGCACGGGATCACGGGGATGATCGCGACCCCCTGGGGGACGTTTTCGGAGTAGTAGGCGAGGCCCTCTCGAACCCACTGCTCGTAGGTTGCGGCGGTGGTCAGTTCGCTGTCGTAGAACAGCGGGTCGACCTGGTTCACGAGCGCTGCCACGCGCTGCAGGTAGGAGGGACTCCAGCGTGAGACGGTCGCCGGCGCCACCACCGACAGACGTCCCGAGAAGCCGGTCTGGGAAAGTGCCGCGTCGAGTTCTTCCAGCAGCTCGATGTAGCCGGGGCCCGTCGGGTAGGGCTCGAGGTCCAGCTGTACTCCCGTCACGCCGAGGCCGACCGCCGACCGCACGGCCGCCACGATGTTGGCGCGGGTGGAGGCGACTTCGAGGCTCGGGCCCTTGGGCTTCAGCCGACCGTTGAAGACGGCCGTGACCGCGATCGGCTGCCCGTGCAGTTCGCCGTAACGGGCCGCGCTCGCCGCCCACTCCGACAGCATCTGTTCGTTGCTCGCGGGCAGCACCAGCGTGCCGTCTCGCTTGAAGCCCGGCATCTGCAGCAACGCCTGGCCGATGTCGTATTCCGACAGCTCGCCGAGAAAGCCTTCGACCTGTTCGCCGCTCCACAGCGAGTGCACCATTTCGGTCGGCATGTAGGTGAGCATGTCCTGCGCCGGGGCCGCGGCCACGGCGCGGCCCGGCAGGAGCGCGGGCACCAGCGCCGCCATCAGGAGAGCCGCACCGAGGCAGCGGGCCAGGAACGACGACGGCCCCCCGGTCACCCGTCCTGCGCTCATGGGCTCAGTCTCCCAGGCGTACGCCCCAGCGCAAGCTGAGCGACTGTTCCGGGGCCAGGCGCAGCAGCCCGTCGCCGCTGCGAAAGGCGTTCGGGGCGCAGCTCATCGGCTCCACGGCGAGGGCGGTGCGCCGCCGGCCGGGGGCGAGTGTGTCGCCGCTGTAGAGCTCGAGGAACGGGTAGTGCTCGTCGACCCACAGCTCGACGCTCGCACCGTCGGGACACTGCAGGCGTGCGCGGCAGACGCCCGCGTCGTCGCGGGCCAGGTCGGTGAAGGCGTCGTCGATCTGCTGGTCGCCGATCACCCTCGGGGTGCGGAAGTCGTAGCCCGTGCCGGTCACCGGCTCACGCCCGACGGGGACCTGGTGACGCTCGTCGTTCAGCAGCCGGGTGGCGGCCTCGAGCTGCAGCGTGCAGGCGTCGATCGGCCCGTCCCCGGGTGACAGGTAGGGGTGCTGTCCGACGCCGAAGGGGCACTCCGTCTCGCCGATGTTGCGGGCGCTCGTCGTCACCGTCAGGCCGCCCTCCCCGAGCTCGTAGGCGATCGACACCTCGACCGCGAAGGGGTAGCCCGGCATCGGAAGCAGCCGCGCCCCTACGGTCACGTGATCGGAGCCGCGATCGAGCTCGCTCCAGGCGCGCCAGCGCAGCAGCCCATGGATCGCGTTTCCCTGCTCGGGCTCGTCGAGCGGGAGCAGGTGCTCGCTGCCGGCGAACTCGTAGCGGCCCTCGGCGATCCGGTTCGGCCACGGGATCAGCGGCATCCCGTGGGCGCCATCGCAGATGCGCTCGACCGGATAGGGCTCGAGCACGGGGCGCCCGGCGACGGCGTACTCGCGGATCCCCCCGCCGACCTCCACGATCACCGCACGCTGCTCGCCCCGGCTCAGCTCGAACTGCCTGCCGGACGGCGGTGTGCTCATCGCCTGCGGGCTGCGGGCTCCAGGGCCGGGTTCTGCCAGCCGCCGTCCGCCGGGTTGACGTTGCGCCCGGGAGGCACGATCTCGTCGATCCGGTCCAGCACCTCATCCGAGAGCTCGAGCAGCTCGGCGCCGAGCTGGGACTCGAGTTGCTCCATCGTCCGCGGGCCGATGATCGCGGCGGTCACCGCGGGGTGGCGGATCACGAAGGCGAGCGCCAGGTGGACTAGCGAGATGCCGCTCTCCTCGGCCACCACGGCGAGCGCGTCGGCGGCGTCGAGCTTGCGCTGGTTGTCCTGGAGCGAGAGGTCGTAGCGCGCCGGCAGGCGCTGGGCGCGGGTCGAGCTCGGGGGGTCCTGGCCCTTGCGCCAGCCGCCCGACAGCCAGCCTCCCGCAAGCGGGCTCCAGGGGATCACGCCCATGCCGTGGCGCTGGGCGGTCGGCAGCAGATCCTCCTCGACGCCCCGCACCAGCAGCGAGTACGGCGGCTGCTCGCACACGAACCGCTGTAACCCCCGCTCGCGGGATACCCACTGGGCCTCCACCACGGCCGAGGCGGGGAAGGTGGAGGAGCCGATATAGCGCACCTTGCCCTGGTGGACGAGATCGGTCAGCGCCCCGAGGGTCTCTTCGATGTCCGTCTCCGGTTCGGGGCGGTGGACCTGGTAGAGGTCGATCCAGTCGGTGCCGAGGCGGCGCAGGGAGTTCTCGACCTCGCGCATGATCCAGCGGCGGGAGTTGCCGCGTTCGTTGGGGTCTGCACCCATCGTGGCGTGGAACTTGGTCGCCAGCACGACGTCATCGCGGCGGCCCTTGAGCGCCTGGCCGACGATCTCCTCCGACTCGCCGGCGGAGTAGATATCGGCGGTGTCGATGAAGTTGATCCCCGCGTCGAGGGCGGCGTGGATGATCCGCACCGAGTCCGCGTGATCGGTGTTGCCCCAGGAGCCGAACATCATCGCCCCCAGGCACAGCGGGCTGACGGACACGCCCGTGCGTCCGAGCAGGCGGCGGTCCATCAGCGGCGGGCGGCGGGCGCGGTCATCCTCACCACCCTATCCACCTGCGGCGGCTAGTCTGCAGCTCGCGATGGCCCGCATCCCGCCCCTTCCGTTCGAGGACGCCCAGCCCCAGGTACGCACCGCGCTGGAGCGCCTGCCGCAGCTCGCGGTGTTCGCAACCGTCGCCAACGCCCAGGGCTCGTTCGTGAACTGGCTGCGCTTCGGCGGCGACTGCCTGAACCCGGATCTGTTCGACCCGGTGCTCCGCGAGCTGGCGATCCTGCGGGTCTCCCGCATGACGCCGGGCGCCGCCTACGAGTGGGCCCAGCACGTGCCGATCCTGCTCGCGGTCGGCGGCACCGAGGAGCAGGTCGCGGCGCTCGAGAACGACGAGCTCGACGCGCCGGCGCTGGGCGAGGACGGGCGCCTGGTGGTGCGCTTCACCTCGCAGGTGGTCAGCGAGTGCACTCCCGACGAGGCCACCTACGCCGCCATGAGCGAGCGCTTCGGCAACGACGAAATGGTGCAGCTGCTGCTGGTGATCGGTCAGTACATGATGGTCGGGCGGATCATGGCGACGGCCCAGCTCGAGGTCGATGCGGTGCTCGGCGGCGACGTGCTCGAGGGCGTAACGCAAGCCCAGGCCCGCCGCGCGCAGGCCGGCTAGCGCAGGCCGGCCTGGCCGGGCGCCCGTGCGCCCCTGGAGCTGGGTTCCCGGACATTCGTCGGATGCAGGTGCGGCGCCGCTCGACGGCCGCAGGGCTCCTGTATCGTGGCTGTACGGGTATTAACAGGGAAGGGAGCGGGGATGTACGACTACGTGGTTGTCGGCGCCGGCTCGGCGGGGTGCGTGATCGCCAACCGCCTCAGCGAGGATCCCGACGTGAAGGTGCTGCTGCTCGAGGCCGGGCCGCCTGACGTCAACGAAAACATCTACGTCCCCCTCGGCTACCTGCAGCTCGCGGGCACCGAGGTCGACTGGGACTACCACTCCGCTCCCGAGCACGAGTGCTTGCACCGCCGGATCCCGCTTCCCCGCGGGCGCACGCTCGGCGGCTCGTCCTCGATCAACGCGATGGTGTACATCCGCGGCAACCACCTCGACTACGACGAGTGGGGAGTGCCCGGCTGGAGCTGGGCCGACCTGAAGCCGTACTTCCTGAAGGCGGAGGACAACGAGCGCGGTGCCTCCGAGTGGCACGGCGCCGGCGGCCCGCTGCCGGTCAGCGAGAGCCGCACCGGCAACGTCATGTCGCAGGCGTTCGTGGAGGCCGGGGTCGAGGCCGGCCTGCCGCGCAACCCGGACTTCAACGGCGCCGAGCAGGACGGGGTCGGCATCTACCAGGTCACCCAGCGCGGCGGCCAGCGGGCGAGCACGGCGGTCGCGTATCTGCACCCCGCGATGGAGCGGCCGAACCTCGAGGTGATGCCCTACATGGACGTCCACCGGCTGCTGTTCGAGGGCAACCGCGCGGTCGGCGTCCTGGCCAGCAAGCTGGGCGAGGTCAAAGAGCTGCGGGCCGAGCGCGAGGTGATCCTGTGCGCCGGCGCCTACAACTCGCCGAAGCTGCTGATGCTGTCCGGGATCGGCCCGGCCGAACACCTGCAGATGCGCGAAATCGAGGTCATGCTGGACCAGCCGGCGGTGGGCGAGAACCTGTCGGATCACCCGGCCACGCAGGCCGTGTGGACCACCGAGGAGCCCTACAGCCTGCTGCTCGCGCTGGAGCCCGAGGCGCTGCAGGAGTACGAAGCCACACAGACGGGTGTGTTCGCCTCCAACCTCGCCGAGGCGGGCGGCTTCACGCGCGTGGGGGCAGGCGCGCCCGCGCCCGACATCCAGTTCCACTTCGCTCCGGTCCACATCGTCGACGAAGGCATGCGCGACCCCGAATCCCACGGCGTGTGGATGTCGGCCTGCCTGCTGACCGAGCGGAGCCGCGGCACGGTGCGCCTGGCCTCGGCGGACCCGACCGCCAAGCCGCTGATCCACAACAACTTCTACACCGAGGGCGACGACATGCAGCGCATGGTCGAGGGCCACCGGCGGTTGTTGGAGATCGCGGGGCAGCCGGCGATGAAGCCCTACGCCGCCGAGCCCTTCAACGTGCCCGACGGCGACAGCGACGAGGACCTGCGGGCACACGTCGCACGCACCACGTTCGCGATCTACCACCCGGTCGGCACCTGCCGCATGGGCAGCGACGCGGCGGCGGTGGTCGACGAGGAGCTGCGGGTCAACGGTGTGGAGTCGCTCCGGATCGTGGACGCGTCGGTGATGCCGGTCGTGCCCCGCGGGAACACCAACGCCCCGACGATCGCGGTCGCCGAGCGGGCTGCCGACCTGATCCGCAGCGGCGCCGCGAATGGCGAGTCCGCCGTGGCCGCGGCGAGCGGGCAGCCAGCCGCCGTTTGAGTAACGCCGATGAGATGCTGCGCAACGCGCGCTCGCGCGAGGCGCAGCTGGCCGCCCCGGGCCTGAGCCCGCGGCCGGGCCGCCAGGTCGCCGTGCTCGCCTGCATGGACACCCGCCTGGACCTGTTCGCGATGCTGGGACTGGTGCCCGGGGACGCGCACATCATCCGCAATGCGGGGGGGCTGGCCACCGATGACGCAATCCGCTCGCTGAGCGCCTCCCAGCGGCTGCTCGGGACCGAGGAGATCGTCGTGCTGATGCACGAGGGCTGCGGCCTGAAGGGAGCCTCCGAGGACGACTTCGCCGCCGCCCTGGCGGCCGATGGGGTTCTGCCCAGCTGGCGCCTGGGCGCCTTCGAGGACCTCGACGCGACGCTGCGCGACAGCCTCGCCCGCCTGCGCACGAGCCCCGAGCTGACCCACCGGGATCGCATCCGCGGCTTCGTCTTCGACCCCGAGAGCGGGGCCCTGCGAGAGGTGGCCGATCACCCGGCGGGGTCCGGCAGCTAGGCTGGCCGCGAGCGATGCGTGCGGTCACCTTCCAAGCCCCGGGCGTCGTCACGCTCGAGGAGCGTCCCCAGCCCGAGCCGCAGTCCCCAACCGACGCGGTCGTGCGGATCGAGCTCAGCGGCGTGTGCGGCTCGGACCTGCACATCTACCACGGCCGCGTCCAGATCGAGCCCGGCTTCACGATCGGGCACGAGTACGTCGGCACGGTCGTGGCGGCCGGCGAGCAGGTCAAGGGCGTGGCCGTCGGCGACCGCGTGCTGGGCTGCTTTCAGAGCGCCGACGGCGACTGCTTCTTCTGCCGTCGCGGTCTCTATCACCGCTGTCAGAACTCGCGCACGTTCGGGCACGGGGCCGCGCTCGGGTCACTGCAGGGGACCCAGGCCGAGATGGCCCTGATCCCCAACGCCGACCTCGTGCTGCGCAAGGTGCCGGAGGGCATGAACCCCGAGGTGGCGCTGTTCGCGGGCGACGTGATGGGTACCGGCTTCCACGCGATCCAGGAAAGCG
Organism: uncultured Solirubrobacteraceae bacterium; assembly: GCA_963758055.1. GTDB lineage: Bacteria > Actinomycetota > Thermoleophilia > Solirubrobacterales > Solirubrobacteraceae > Palsa-744. The sequence goes on along the minus strand of CAVWTU010000011.1, from coordinate 180,188 downwards.
GAATGCGACCCGGCGACGTGGTGGCGGTGCTCGGGCTCGGACCGGTGGGACTGTGTGCCGTGCAGGTCGCGCGCGCCACCGGCGCGGCCCACGTGTTCGCGATCGACACCGTCCCCGAGCGACTGGCGGTCGCCGAGTCCTTCGGCGCCCAGCCGGTGCACGCCACCGAGCAGGACGTGAAAGCGGCCGTCAACGAGGCGACCGAAGGCCGCGGCGTGGACGTCAGCGTGGACGCGGTCGGCGACCCCCGCGTGCTCGAGAGCGCGATCCGCATCACGCGGGCCTGCGGGGCGATCCAGTGCGTCGGCGTTTACGCCGAGCGCGCGGAGGTGCACCTGGGCCTGCTGTGGCTGAAGGCGCTCACCATCCGCGGCGGCCAGGCGAACGTGCTCGGTCACGTCGACCGGGTGCTCGCGATGCTGTCCGCCGGGGTGCTCGACCCCTCGCCGCTGGTCACCCACCACATGAGCCTGGACGACGCGCCGGAGGCCTACGCCGTCTACGACCGCCGTGAGGCGCTGAAGATCGTTCTGGCACCCTGAGCTTCCGTTCGTGCGCCGCGCCGGCCCGATCCCCCTGCTGCTCGCCACCGCCCTGCTCGCCCCGGTGGCGGCGGTCGGCGCTCCCGGATCGCCCTCCAGTCAGACCCCCCGGGGCCGGCGCTCGCAAGCGGAGAGCGCCCCGGCGCCCTCGCCCTCTTCGCAACCGGCCCTGTACCGCATCAGCGGCTGTCGCAGCAGCGGCGAAGCCGCCCACCGCAGCGGTCCGCCGCGGCGCGAGGTCGCGATCGGCTTCGACGACGGCCCGGCACCGGATACCCCCGCTTTCGTGAGGATGCTCGAGGCCGCCCGCGTACGGGCGACCTTCTTCATGATTGGCCGCCAGATCACCGCCGCCTACCGCAGCGTGATGCTGCGAGAGCTGCGCGACGGAGACGTGCTCGGCGACCATACCTTCACCCACCCCGACCTGACCGCTGGCGCCAACGTGCGTGAACAGCTGCAGCGCACGATCGGCGCGATCCGCTCGCTCACCGGCTACACGCCGTGCGTGTTCCGCCCGCCCTACGGAGACTACGACGCGGGCGTCCTGGAGACGGCCCGCGCGCTCGGCCTGTCGACGGTGCTGTGGAACGTCGATCCCAGCGATTGGGCACAGCCTCCCACCCAGACGATCGTCGCGCGCGTGCTCGCAGAGGTGCAGCCGGGGTCGATCATCATCTCCCACGACGGCGGCGGGCCGCGCGGGAACACACTGGCCGCCTACCCGCGGATCATCGCGGCCCTGCGGCGACGGGGTCTGCGGATCGTGACGATCCCCGAACTGCTCGGCTATCGCCCGGTGTACGTCCACTGCCTGAAGCTGTGCGACGGGCTGGGCGTGCCCCGCTCAAAGCTGCCCCGCGACGCGCTGATCGCTCGGGCTCCATACGGGCCGGCCGGCGCGCAAGCCGCGTTTCAGCTGCTCGCGCCCGCGCCCTGGGGTGCGTAGAATACGGTCTCCCGGCGGCTTCGCCCGGGCACAGAGCAGCACCGAGCGCCCGTAGCTCAGTGGTCAACGGGACTCTTCGGGGTTCCAAAGAGCAGCGGTCTTTCAAGCCGCAGGCCGAGGGTTCGATTCCCTCCGGGCGCATTTTTTCGAGGGGCCGAGTCAAAGGCGCGAGCCGCAAGCCTCCGCTGCGGCCGTCTGCAGGGCCCTCGCTCATCGCGTCTCCTGGACAGCCCTCTCGGGCGGGCGTTGAACCCGCCGCCGGCCGTGGACCACACGGCCGGCGACAAGGCTCATGCGCTACGTCAGCTTGCTCAGTTGAACGTGATCCAGAAGTTCGACTGCGTGGCTTTCCCGCTGTTGGTGGTCTCGACGATCACATTGGATCCTGCCGGACACACTTTCGATTCGATCTCGAGGGGCACGATGCTGGTGTTGGCGCTCACTACGGTGCCACCTGATGGGAACAGGTCGGACATACCGCTGATGTTGCTGAAGGGCACGCTGACGGTCAGGCAGTAGATGCCTTCCTGCGGCTCGTTGGCCGCCGTCACGTTCTTCGAGTTCGCCGTATCGAGCACGGCTTTCGGTTCGGTCGCGCCGAGGATGCGCGCGAAGGCCACCGCGCTACCGGCCGCTCCCTGCGGACCTGCTCCGCCCTGAGCGCCCTGCGGACCCTGCGGCCCCGTCGCGCCCTTCGCCCCCGTGTTGCCCTTCAGCTTCTTGAGGATCGAGGGCTTGATCTGCTTGGTCGAGCTGATCAGGTAGTGGTTCGCGGCCATGGCCCCGCCGGTCATCGAGAACACCAGCGCGAGCGTCGCCGCGACGTTGGCGTAGCTCAAGCGTTTGCGCATTGAAAGCCTCCTGTTTGGGTTGGCGCGACGCCGGGAGCGCCCACGCACGATCGATCCGTCCCTGGCTACGCGCCATCCGCCCACGCAGCAGGGCCGGCTCTCGGACCGAATCAACTCTAAGGACGCCCGCGGACACCCAGGACCGCCGTGGACACCTTGACCCTTTGCCTGCTCGCCGGTCCCGGGTTGCGACTGATGGATGCTCGTGGACGGCCTCGGCGGGGGCGAGATGCGACAAAGCTGAGAACGATGCCCCGATCCCATTGACATTCGGGCGCGGAGTGGCTTTCATATCCCGATCGGGACGAGAGGGCCCGGCCGCCCTTCCGGAGAAGGGGCGGCGTTGATGCAGCGAGGGATGGAAGGACCGACAGGATGCGCGCGAGGTCAAGCAGGAGGCGAGACCGAGTAAATGTTCACCGTCTTGGCGGCGAGGAGCGCCGGACGGGCACAGGGACGAAGGCCGCAAGGCGATGAGAGCGTCCGCATGCGAGACACAGCGGATGCTGAGGGTCCTGCACGGACGTTGGCCCTACCGCCGCTCTCACTGCCGTCACGACCTGCACTGGCTGGTGCAGGTGCAATCGCGCCACATCGTCTGCCCGGGTGGGCGCCGACACTCCCAGGCCGGCCTGCGCTCCTGCAGCAGGCGGCGCTAGGGGAGTACAGGGGAGAGAGCGCGGGGGGACCCCACTCCTACGGACCCGGAGCTACGGGGGGGTCTGTAGGGGTGGGACGCTCTCCGCGCTGGCGTCCGCGCGGCGGGCGTGCTGGGCGATTGCGTCGATCAGGCGCGGCCAGATCGCACGCGGCAGGTCGTGGCCCATGCCCTTGATCATCATCAGCGAAGCGCCGGGGATGGCGCGTGCGGTGGCCCGCCCGCCGGATGGCCCGACGAGCCGGTCGGCGCTGCCGTGGATAACCAGCGTGGGCCTGCGGATGCCGTTCAGTTCGTGCGTGCGGTCGCCCGAGGCGATGATCGCCGCCAGCTGGCGTCCCGGCCCAGCCGGGTCGCGGTCGCGTTCGTAGCTCTCCCGGGCGAGCGTGCGGATCTCCTCCAGGTCGCGCGGGAAGCCCGGCGAGCCGATCGTCGTGAAGACCTTTTCCATCCGCGCCACGAAGGCCGCCTCGCCCTCGGCCGGGCGGCGCAGGAACAACGGGTACAAGCGCGGCGAGGGCTGGCCGCTGGTGAGCCGGCCGGTGGTCGACATGATCGACACCAGCGAGCGGACCAGCTCCGGGTGTCGCGCCGTCAGCGTCTGGGCGATCATCCCGCCCATCGAGGCGCCGATCACGTGCGCGGGCTCGAGCTCGAGCCCGCGTAGCAGGCCGGCCGCGTCCTCGGCCATGTCCGCCAGCGTGTAGTGGGCGGCGCGGCGGGAGCGCGTCAGCAGCTGACGGGCCGTCGGCGGAGCGCCGGGCACGTGCGTCGAGTGCCCCACGTCGCGGTTGTCGAACCGCACCACGTGAAAACCGGCGTCGGCGAGTTGGTTACAGAAGTCCTCGGACCAGCCGAGCATCTGCACCGCGAGGCCCATCACGAGCAGCGCCGCCGGCTGCGACGGGTCGCCGAAGGTCTCATAGGAGAGGGTCATCCCCCGCCCCACATCGCAGAACTGCTCGTTCACCTCCATGCGACTCTACCGGCCGCGACGCTAGGATCGAAGCAATGGCAGCGACACGCCAATCGAGTGGCGGTCCGGTCGCGGCGCCAGCCGCCCACGAGCAGGAGATCGTGCGGCTCTCGATCGACACGGTCCGGGCACTGTCGATGGACGCCGTCCAGAAGGCCAACGCGGGCCATCCGGGGACGGCAATGGCGCTCGCGCCGCTCGGCTACTTGCTGTTCCAGAAGTTCCTGAACGTCAACCCGCAGGATCCTTCCTGGCCCGACCGGGACCGCTTCGTGCTAAGCGCCGGACACGCCTGCATCCTGCAGTACTCGCTCAACCACCTGTGCGGCTGGGATCTCGCCTTGGAGGACCTGCAGCAGTTCCGCCAGTGGGGCTCGCGCACGCCCGGCCATCCCGAGCGCGGGGTCGTGCCGGGGGTCGAGGTCACGACCGGGCCGCTGGGACAGGGCTTCGCCAACGCGGTCGGGATGACGATGGCCGAGCGCTTCCTGGCCGAGCGCTTCAACCGCCCCAAAGACGAGGTCGTGGACCACCGCACCTGGGTGATCTGCTCCGACGGGGACATGATGGAGGGCGTCAGCCAGGAAGCCGCGTCGCTGGCCGGGAACTTCGCGCTCGGGAAGCTGATCGTCTGCTACGACGAAAACCACATCACGATCGACGGCACCACCTCGCTGTCATTCGACGGGGAGAACCACGCCGCCCGCCTGGCCGACGACGGCTGGCACGTGCAGCGGGTGGGGGACTCCGAGGACCTCGATGCCCTCCATGACGCGTTGCTGACGGCCCGCGAGGAAGACGAGCGTCCTTCGTTCATCGCGATCCGCTCACACATCGCCTACCCCGCTCCGCACGCCGTCGACACCGCCAAGTCCCACGGAGCGCCCCTCGGCGAGGAAGAGGTCGCGGCCACCAAGCGGGCGATGGGCTTCGACCCCGACGCGCACTTCCACGTCGACGAGCGCGTGTACGAGCACATGTCGCTGCGCGAGCAGGGCGCGGCTGCCCAGCAGGAGTGGAGCGAGCGCTTCCAGCGCTGGCGGGGAGAGCACCCGGAGATGGCCGAGGACTGGGACAGGGCTTGGTCGGGGCGGCTGCGCGACGGCTGGCAGGACGCGCTGCCGAGCTTCCCGGCCGGCGAAGAACTGGCCACCCGGGCCGCCGGCCAGAAGACGATGGCCGCGTTCTCGCGCGTTCGCGCCCACGATGATGGGCGGCGCGGCCGACCTGGTGGAGTCCACCAAGACGGTGTTCGAGGGCGCCGGCCAGTTCGGCGCCGTGCACGCCGGGCGCAATGTTCCCTTCGGGATCCGCGAGCACGCGATGGGCTCGATCGTCAACGGCGCCGCGGCCCACGGCGGGATCGTCAAACCGTACGGCTCGACGTTCCTGATCTTCTCCGACTACATGCGCGCGGCCGTGCGCCTGTCGGCGCTGATGGAGATCCCGGTGGCGTGGGTTTGGACGCACGACTCGATCGGCCTCGGCGAGGACGGTCCCACCCACCAGCCGGTCGAGCACTACACGGCGCTGCGCGCGATCCCCTTCCTGTGGGTGATCCGCCCGGCCGACGCCAACGAGACCGCCGTCGCCTGGCAGGTGGCGCTGGAACGTCAGGACGGACCGGTTGCGCTGCTGCTCTCCCGCCAGGCGATCCCGGTGCTCGACCGTTCCCGCACGGGATCGGCCGAGGGGTTGCAGCGGGGCGCCTACGTGCTGTGGGATTCGCCCGCCAGCGACGGCGCGGCCGGCACCCCGAGCTGATCCTGATCTCGACCGGGGCCGAGGTCGCCCAGGCGCTCACGGCCGGCGAAGAGATCGCCGCGGAGGGCCGGCGCGTGCGCGTCGTCTCGATGCCCTGCATGGAGCTGTTCGAAGCCCAGTCGGCGGAGTACCGCGAGCAGGTGCTGCCGGCGGCGAGCACCGCCCGCCTGGCGATCGAGCCGGGGGCGAGCATGAGCTGGTGGAAGTGGGTCGGCACCCACGGGGACGTGGTCGGGCTCGACCGCTTCGGTGCCTCGGCGCCGGGTACGACCGTTCTGGAGAAGCTCGGCTTCGGAGCTCCTCACATCGCCGAACGCGCGCGGGCGCTGCTCGCGCGGGACACCAACTGAAGGAGGCACCGAGATGCCCGGCCCCAGCGACGGCCCACTGCAGCGATTGAGCGCCCTCGGGCAGAGCGTGTGGCTCGACTTCCTCTCCCGGGAGATCATCCGCGGCGGGCACCTGCAGGAGCTGATCGACGACTACGCCGTCGTGGGCGCGACCTCCAACCCCTCGATCTTCGAGAAGGCGATGACCGCCGGCGACGCCTACGACGAGCAGATCCACGAGCTCGCCGACGGCGGCAGCGACGCCACCCAGACCTTCTGGGCGCTGGCCGAAGAGGACATCCGCGAGGCCTGCGACGTGTTCCGCGGCGTGTGGGACCGCGGCGTCGGCCGCGACGGCTATGTGTCGATCGAGGTCGACCCGCGGCTGGCCTACGACTCGCTGGAGACCTTCCAGGAGGCGATGCGCCTGCACGAGGCGATCGACCGGCCCAACCTGCTCGTCAAGATCCCTGCAACCAAGCCCGGCCTGGGGGCGATCGAGGACGTGATCGCCAAGGGACGCTCGGTCAACGTCACGCTGATCTTCTCCCTGCGCCGCTACGCGGAGGTCGCCGAGTGCTACCTGCGCGGTCTCGAGCGGCTGGTGCCGAGGGAGGTGACCCGACGAAGGTGGCCTCGGTCGCGAGCTTCTTCGTCTCGCGCATCGACACCGAGGCCGACCGGCGGCTGGACGAGCTCGGCGCTGACGAGCGCCTCCAGGGCAAGCTCGCGATCGCCAACGCCCAGCTCGCCTACGCCCACTACCTGGAGACCTTCACGGGCCCCGCTGGGAGTACCTGGCCTCCAAGGGCGCCACGCCCCAGCGCGTGCTGTGGGCATCGACCTCCACCAAGAACCCCGCCTACCCGGACACGCTCTACGTCGAGGAGCTGATCGGCCCCGACACGGTCAACACGATGCCCGAGGAGACGATCCTCGCCTTCCAGGACCACGGCCGGCCGCAGCCGCGGCTGCAGAGCGGGCTGCCCGAGGCCCACCGCGTGTTCGCACAGCTCGAGCAGGTGGGCGTCGACTACGAGGACGTCACCGACACGCTCGAGCGCGAGGGCGTGCAGAAATTCGCGGACTCCTTCGACGAGCTGATGGGCTCGCTGCAGGCCAAGCGCAAGGCGCTGGCCGTCGCCTGAGGCCTACAGACGGGCCGTGTCGCGGATGTAGACGCGGCGGGCGAGGAGCGTCAGCGCGACCGTCCAGCCGAGCACCACCAGCCACCCCTGCGCGTCCCAGGCTTTGCCCGCCGAGGGCCACGTGGCTGGCCTGCACCAGCCAGTAGGAGGGGATGTACCGGGCGATCGAATACAGCACGCTGCCGGAGGTGAGCGGGAACCAGGTGCCGCCCACGAACGCCAGCAGCGCGACCCCCCACCGAGCGCGGGACCGATCGAGTCCGGCGTCAAGAGGTGGCCGAGCGTGATCCCCGCCGCGGCGAAGGGGACCAGGCCGACCAGGATCAGGGCCGTCATCCTCAGCCACTCTTCGGCCGGCAGATGGACCCCCAGCGAGGCTCCGCAGATGAACAGCACGACCATGCTCAGGAGCGCCATCATGTAGGCCGTCAGCACCTTCGCGCGGAAGTACGCGCGCGGCGACAGCGGACTGATCCGCAGCTGCCGCGTTCCAGCCGGCCGCCCGCTCGGTCGGCGATCCGCGCACCGCTCGAGAGCATCGCGCTCATCGTCCCGAACGCGACCATGCCGACCATGTAGTAGAGGGGCGCGGAGATGCCGCTGCCGAGCAGGTCGTGGTTCGAGCGCTGGGGCCCCGCGATCAGGAAGTACAGGACCACCGGGAAGCCCAGCGAGAGAACGAAGAAGCGGCGGTTGCGCAGCGTCCGCTTGAACTCGAAGCGGGTGTAGGGGAGGGCGCTCACGAGGACTCCCCGCGGGCGCCGGACCGCTCACGCGGCTCCCCCGCGGTCAGCTCGAGGAACGCCTCCTCCAGCCCGGCCGCGGCGATCTCGATGTCGCGGGCCTCGGGGTAGCGCTGCCAGCAGCGCCCGGATGGCGAGGTCGGAGTCCTTGCAGCTGAGCACGATCGTCTGCGCCGTGGCGCTCCGCCGCGCTGACGCCGGGCAGGGCGGCGAGGTCGTCGAGCTCGCCCTCGGGCAGGGTGGCGCGGATCGTACGCGGCCCCGACCATCGCCTTGATCTGCGTCGGCGGGCCGTCGGCGACGATTCGTCCGCCGGCCATCAGCACGGCCCGGTCGGCGTACGTGTCCGCCTCCTCCAGGTAGTGGGTCGCGAACAGGATCGTCTTGCCCCGCGAGGCCAGCTCGCGCATGGTCCCCCAGAAGGAGCGCCGGCCCTCCACGTCCATCGCCACCGTGGGCTCGTCGAGCACCAGCAGCCGCGGGTTGCTGACGAGCGCCACGGCGAAGCGCACGCGCTGGGTCTGCCCTCCGGACAGCTTCTGCGTGCGTTGCGAGGCGGCGTCCTCCAGGCCGGCCAGCCTCAGCGCGTCGGCGACCTGGAGCGGGTCGGGGTACAGCGAGGCCATCATCGCGACCAGCTCGCGCACGGACAGGTCGCGGATCAGGCCCCCGGTCTGGAGCATCGCGCCGACGAGCCCGCCGTCGATCGCCGCCGCCGGGGAGCCTCCGAACACGCTGACCGCGCCCCCGTCCGGTTTGGAGAGGCCGAGGACCATGTCGATGGTGGTCGACTTGCCGGCTCCGTTGGGGCCCAGCAGCGCAACCGTTTCGCCGCTCGCCACGTCGAGATCGATGCCGCGGACGGCTTCGATCGATCCGTAGCTCTTGCTCAGCGTGCGGGCTTCGATGGCGGCGGTGCTCTGCATGTGCCTGCCCGGCACATGCAAGCAGCTTGAGGCGGCGGACCTGCGCCTACAGGTACGGGTTCGGGACCAGGACCCTGATCGTCAGGGGGCCCGAGGGGAAGGCTTCGGCCGGGATCGTGAACACGGTGTAGCTGTGCCCCTGGTAGGTGTACGGGCCGCTCGGCGGGATCGGGGCGTTGACCGCGCCGAGGCTGTTCTTGACCACGCGCCCGCCCATGCTCATCACGACGTGCACGCCCGGCGAGCCGCTCGGCCAGGCGCTTGTAGCCCTCGTCGTCCTGGATCGATAGCTCCAGTTCGCCGATCTGACGGCCGTTCTGCGTCAGCGGCGCCCGCAGCGGGGCCAGCACGTACGGTCCGCCGACGTCGGCCAGCAGCGCACCCTGGGTACTCACCCGCAGCCTCACCACGTGCTTGTGCAGGAGCACGTCGATCGCCTTGCGCGCGGCTTCGGGGTCGCGCGCGGCGACCGCTTCCTGCAGCGGCTTGTAGGCCTGTACGCGTTTCACCTGCAGGCGCGCCCGTGGGCCCGACTCGCCCTTGTAGATCAGCATCGCGACGCCCTGCAGGGTCTTTGCCACGGTTGCTTCCCTGCTCGCGCCGCACAGCGGCGGTAGCGAGCGCCTGGTGCGGAACACCTCCACCGTGGCCGTGCCCGCCGGGAACGCCTGGACGGGGAAGGCCACGTACTCGTATTGCACCCCGCCGCTGGAGAGCTCTCCGACGCCGTGCAGTTCACGCCCGCCCAGGGTCGCGTTGCCGGCCCGGACCTCGCCGCCGGCGCGGACAGCCACCTGGCCCTGGGTGATGCCCTTCGCCTCGCTGACGAAGGTGTGGTCGCTGAAGAGGGTCGTCAGGTAGCTGCCGATCTGTTTTCCGTTGGCGTCGGTGAGGTTGCCCTGCAGCGGTGCGATCGCCGCTTCTCCGACGCTCGCCAGCACGCGTCCGTGTCGCTCCACGAGCAGGTCGGTCATGTGTTTGGTCGCCAGCAGCCGGGCGGCGGCCGCGTGGGCCGCGGAGGAGTCGCCGTGTTCGACGGCTTCGTGCAGCGGCGCGTTGCGTTTGATCAGGTCCCTTGCGGCCAGCACTTCTTCGCTGACGACGCCCTCGTCGTAGATGCGCTGCAGCACCCGCCCGAGGGTCGCGAGCACGACCGCCGGGCAGTCGCCCCCGGGCGGCGCGGGAATCGGCTTCAGCAGCGCGGCCGGAACGGCGGCCGGCGCCGGGGAGCCGGCGGTGGCGTCCGGAGAGCCGCCCGACCCACACGCCGTCAGCGCGGCGAGCATCCCCGCGATGGCCACGAGTGTCACCGTACGCGCGCTCGCCACGACGCCGCAGACTGTAGCCCGCGGGAGGGCGGGAGGGCGCCGCTTCGGATAACGTCGCCGCGTGCCCACGGTCCTGATCACCGGTGCCTCCAGCGGGATCGGGCGCGCCAGCGCGCTGCGCCTGTCGCGCGCCGGGTGGAAGGTGCTGGCGGGGGTACGCGGGCAAGAGGTCGGCGAGCAGCTGGCGGGCGAGGCTCCGGGCGGGCGGATCGAGCCGCTGCTGCTGGACGTCACCGACGAGCAGCAGATCGGGGCTGCACGTGCGCTCGTGGACGCGGACGGCGGCGGGCGCCTGGATGCGCTCGTCAACAACGCGGGCGTCGCCGCCGGGGGCCCGCTGGAGGTCCTCTCCAGCGAGGAGCTGCGCGGCCAGTTCGACGTCAACTTCTTCGGCCCCGTCGCGCTCACGCGCGCGCTGCTGCCGGCGCTGCGCCGGGCGCGCGGGAGGATCGTGTTCGTGTCCTCGATCGGCGGCAAAGTGGTGATGCCGTTCACGGCCCCCTACGGGGCCTCCAAGCACGCGATCGAGGCGATCGCCGACTCGCTGCGGATCGAGCTGGCGAGCTCTCACGTCCAGGTGGCGCTGGTCGAGCCCGGCTCGGTGTCCACGCCGATCTGGGACAAGGGACGCGAGGAGGCCGAGCGGCTGCAGATCCCGCCCGAGCTCGAGCCCGTATACGGCGAAGTGGTCGAGAAGATGGGCCGCGTGCTGGAGGAGACCGCCAAGCGCGGCGTGTCCCCGGAAGTCGTGGCGGCCGTGATCGAGCGCGCGCTCGTCTCGCGGAGGATGAAGGCCCGCTACCTGGTGGGCCGAGACGCCCGCATGATCCTCACCTTCCGCCGGCTGCTACCGGACCTGTGGTTCGACCGCATGATCCGCCGCGGCACCGGTCTGTAGTCGGGCGCGCCCCGCCCGTCAGGGTGTGCCCGGCCGCGCGTCCGCCGAGGCCGGTCCGGCGCAGTCGCCAGCTCAGGACTGGGGCGGCGGCGGGTAGACCGCCAGCCAGGCGAACAGGCTCGTGGTGGCCGCCTGCGTCTGCAGCATCCCCGGCAGGGCGTACTTCGTGGGCAGCACTTCGCCGTTCCAGGACAGCAGGTACAGGCCTTCGCCGTTGAGCGCCCGGGTCTGGGCGTCGCGGGCGTTGTCGGCCGCGAGCTCGTACAGCGTGCGGTCCCCGTTCAGCCCGTACACCGCCAGCATCCACTGCAGGTAGATCGCGTCGAACTGGGGCGAGAAGTCAAGCAGGTAGCCGAAGCGGGTGAGCGAGGTGTGCGTCAGCTGCCCGGCGCGTTCACACAGCGCTGCCGAGCCCTGCAGCCGGCACAGCAGCTCCTGCGCGTAGATCAGCGGGCCCTCGATGTAGTCGATCGGGGTGGTGTCGAGGTTGCTGGCCGCATACAGCCCGTCGGCCGGGCTGAAGCCCGCGGTGTTGGCCCAGGCGAGGAACTTCTCGGCCTGGGCGAGGGCGAAGCCGGAGTGCGTGTCGGCGTACAGCAGGGTCGCAAGCAGGGTGCCCGAGGCGAGCGCCTCGCCGGCCCTGTAGGGGTGGTGGGTGTTCCACCAGATCCCCCCGCCGTCGGGATCCCACCCGACCGCGGCGATGTAGCGCAGCGCCCGTTCGGCATCGTGCAGGTAGCGCCGGGCGCCGGTGGCGCGGTAGGCGTTAACGAACGCCAGCCCCCACCAGCCGTTGTCGTCGAACCAGGTCTCGGTGTCGGCTTCGCGGTCGCCGGGATACGGCGAGTAGCCGGCCACTGGACGCAGCCCGTGGTTGAGGTAGCGCTCGGCCCCCGCGGCGAAGCTGCGCACCGCCGCCCGGTTGTGCGCGGTCGGCTGCGCGATCGCGATCGCGTCGACCGACTCGAACAGCGGCACGATGTCCCAGATCGTGGCCAGGGGGTAGCGTTCGCGGTCTCCCAGACGGGCGTCGTACCAGTGGCGGTGAGCGTCCCGGAAGCGCTGCTTGGCCCGCGCCACCCCGGTCTCGGCCAGAGCCAGATACCGCGTCTGGGCGGCGCTCAGGGCCGCGGCCGGTGGGGTTGTTGCTGCGGGGGTGACAGCGCCGGCGGCGGACGCCCGGCCGGCGCCGATGGCTGCCGACAGCGCCAGCAGCGCGCACGTCAGCCACGTCGCCCTCCACGCACCCCGGGGGGTTCTGGTTTGCCCGGCCATCAGCGGTTCCAACCCCTAAGGGGGCAGATCGTCGCGCTACCCTCAGCGCCGGTGATCGCCACGGAGACGCAAACGGATACGGAGAGCCAGATGCAGTACGCCCGCCCGCCCGCTCCACCCTCCGAACGCCGCGCCTGGCTGATCGCGGGCGGACTCGTCTTGATGGGCCTGGTGGCCCTGCTGCTGGCCCTCGGCGGCGTGCTCGAAGGCTCTCACGCGGCGCCCCCTCCGATCGTGGTGAAGGTGGCCACGCCGGTGCCGGCTCCCAGCGCCGGGGCGAGCGCCTCCGGCACGGACCCCGGCGGCGGTCAGGCGAGGGCCGGCGGACACGAGGCGATCGTGCAGCAGCCCACGGCCGGCGAGCAGGCCCAGGACACGCGCCGCTTCGCTGCGCTCACGCGCGTGCACATCTCCCGCCACTGGATGGAAGGCTTCTACCCGATCTACGCGACCGCCCAGTCGACCTTCGCGGTCAACTGGCTGCTGCTGGCCTCGATCCACATGCAGGAGAGCGCCTTCTCGACGGCGCCCGGGATCTACCACGGCCTCAACTTCGCGCACTGCTGCGCGGGGCCGATGCAGTTCAACGTCACCAATGGACCGGTGAGCACGTGGGACCTGATGCGTGACTCCTATCGCGGGGGACACCGGCCGGCCGGCTACGACCACCGAACGGCCAAGCACCCCTCGGTATACGACGACTTCGACTCGATCATGGCCGCCGCCCACCTTTTGTCCACCGACGGCGCCGGCTACCGGCTCGAAGGCGCCGCCTGGGACGCGGCCTATGACTACTACGGTCACGATGCCACCGGGGTCCTCTACGCCGACCAGGTCCTGGCCCGCGCGATCGGCTGGTCCCAGCACGGCTTCTGCATCAACTGCGGCCTCGACGAAGGACTCGTCCAGGCCGTCGACGGCGCCTACGGAGCTCCCGTGCTGGCGGCCCTTGAACACGAAGAACAGGCCCGCCGGCGAACGGCCGCCTCCAAGCGGGCCGCCGCCCGGGCGAGGCGTAGGGCCCAGGCCCGCACGCACCGCCAGACGGACCGCCCGGGCGCCCGCGCGAAGAGCCGCGCCGCGGCGAGCGGCCCGGCCCTGCGCTGAACCTACGCGGCCTGGGGTGAGCTGAGCAGCTCGCCGGCGACGCGGTCGGTTGCGCCCCCGGTGCCGCCGAGCAGCCGCCGTGAGAGCTGGGCGCGTCGGAAGTACAGCGGCGCGTCGTGCTCCCAGGTGGCCCCGATCCCGCCGTGCACGGAGATCATCGTGCGCGAGGCCCCATCCAGCGCCCGTCCGCCCACCGACCGTGCCGCACTGGCGGCGAGCGGGAACTCGCCCGGAGCCCCGCGCCGCGCCCAGCCGGCGTAGTAGAGCAGCGAGCGTCCGTTGTCGAGCTGGCGCAGAACCTCGGTGAGCCCGTGCTTGACGGCCTGGTAGGAGCCGATCGCGCGGCCGAAGGTGAACCGCTCCTTGGCGTAGGCCACGCTCACGTCCAGCGCGGTTTCGACGCTGCCGAGCGACTCGGCCGCGAGCAGCGCCTGGGACAGGTACCAGGCCCCCGCGAGCGACTCCTCGGAGAGCTCGAGCGCCGTCGCCGGTGCGGAGGAGAGGCTCACGTGAGCCAGCGACCGGGTCGAGTCGTAGCGCTCCACCGGGTCGATCGTGACCCCCTTGGCAGTCGCCTCGATGGCCACGCCCACCGGCTTGCCCTCGCGCAGCGCGACGCCCACCAGCAGGTCGGCCCCCGGCGCGTCCGGCACGAAGGCGAGCTCGCCGCTCACCACCAGCTGGCCGTCCTGCTCGCTGGCCTGTGGCGCAGCCGCCCGCTTCAGGCCGCGGCGCGGGTCCGCCGTCCACTCCCCGTGAAGGTCGTCGGGCGGGCTCACCGGCAGGTAGGCGGCCCGGCGCTCGCCGCTCGGCGAGCTCTGCGAGCATCGGCGCGCCCTCGCCGGCGTCGTTGAGGATCGCGCTCGCGGACAGGTGTCCCAGCAGGTTGATCGCCGCCAGCACCCGCCCGCACTCGCCCATCACCAGCATCGCGTCGAAGGCGTCGAGCCCGGCGCCGCCGTGGGACTCGTCGATCAGCAGCCCCGGCCAGCCGGCCTGGACCGCCGTCGGCCACAGGTCCGGCAGCGCCGACTCCTCGCCGTCGAGCGCCTCGCGGGCCGCTTCGAGGGTCTTGAAGCGCGAGAGCGCCCCGCGGGCGGCCTCGCGCAGGAATTCCTGCTCGTCGGAGAGTGCCAGGTTCATGCCGGCGCCCCTTCCTTGGAGCGCAGCTCGGAGAACGGGATCCCCTTGTCCAGCCGCGGCTCGGGCGGCAGACCGAGGACGCGCTCGCCGACGGTGTTGCGCAGGATCTCTTCGGTGCCGCCGGCCGACTTCAGGCCGGGCAGGAACGAGATCATGTAGGCCCACTCGCTATCGCCGCCGAGGGCGTCCGGGCCGAGCACGTCGCCGATCAGGTCACCCGCCTCGATCGCGCCTTTGACGATCGTGACCTTCGCCAGCCCCGCCTCGGGGCCGGGGATCTGGCCTTTCTGCAGCGCGGTCAGCGTGCGGTAGCCGGTGAAGCGGACCGCCATCAGCTCGCTGGCGATCTCGCCGAAGCGGTGGCGGATCTCGGGGTCGCGCCGTGCGTCGGGGTCGGCGGCGAGCGCCGCGGCGAAGCGCGTCGAGCTGTAGCCCATGCCCTCGCTGCCGAGGCCGATCGTCACGCGCTCGAACATCAGCGTGGTCAGGGCGGTGCCCCAGCCGTTGCCGACTCCGCCCACGACCGCGCCCTCGTCGAGCGCCACGTCGTCGAAGAAGACCTCGTTGAACTCGGCCTCACCGGAGATCTGACGCAGGCCCCGAACCGTGACGCCCTCCGCGTCGATCGGCACGATGAACATCGTCAGCCCCTTGTGCTTGGGCACGTCGGGGTCGGTGCGGGCGAGCAGCAGCCCGTAGGAGGCGAACTGGGCGTTGGTCGTCCATACCTTCTGTCCGGACAAACGCCAGCTGCCGTCCTCCTGCTGGCGCGCACGTGCCTGCACGGCCGCCAGGTCGGAGCCGGCCGCGGGCTCGGAGAACAGCTGGCACCACACCTCGTCGCCGTGGAGCATCGGGCCGAGGTAGCGGGACTTCTGCTCCTCGCTGCCGTGGGCGATGATCGTCGGACCGAGCATCCCGATCCCGATCGCGTCGAGGATTCCGGGGACTTTCGCGCGGCCGATCTCCTGGTTGCAGGTGACCTGCTCGATCGGGCCGAGGCCCTGGCCGCCGTACTCCTTGGGCCACGTCACACCGGCCAGCCCACCCTCGGCGAGCTTGCCCTGCCAGGCTCTGCGGGCGGCGATGTAGCCGGCCTCCTCGCGCTCGCCCTCGGCCGCCCGCGTCTGTACGGCGGGGCTTCGGAGGCGTGCTCTTCGAGCCAGCTGCGCACCTGGGCGCGGTACGCGGCCTGCTCCGGTGTGTCGTCCAGGTCCACGGCTTCTCCTTTGGCTGATTGACCAGTCAATCTGGTCGTGGACAACGGTACTCCACCAGCCTGGCGTTCGTCGCAAGGCCGGTCCGGAGGGGGCGCTGGGGTGCGCGGGGGAATCGGGCGCTCAGGCGCCGGGGGGAAATTCCGTTTCGGATACCGGCGGCAGGTGGTAGACGTCCTCGAAGCCCCGGTTCAGCAGCGCCCGGGCCTGGCGGCCGGGTTCGGTGGAGTTCAGGACCACCACGCCCAGGCGCACGCCGTCGCGTTCGGCGGTGCCGACCAGGCAGCGGCCGGCGGCTTCGGTGAAGCCCGTCTTCAGGCCGGTCGTGCCGGGGTAGTGGTAGATCAGCAGCGGGTTGTTGTTGTCGAGGTCCAGCTTCCCGCCCTTGATCGGGAACGGAAGCGCCGCCGAGAGCGTGCGCGTGACCCGCGCGATGCGGGGCTGCATCAGGTCCTCGCGGGCGAGCATCGCCAGGTCCGCGGCGCACGAGTAGTTGCCTTGGTCGTAGTAGCCCGACGGCGAGGAGTAGCGCGTGCAGCCCATGCCGAGGCCTGCCGCCTCGGTGTTCATGAGATGCACGAACGTGCTCACGCGGTGAGAGACGTGTTCGGAGAGGGCGACGGCAGCGTCGTTGCCCGAAGGCAGCAGCAGCCCGTACAGCAGGGTCTCCAGGCGCACGTGGCGCCCGACCGGGAGCACGCCCACCTTCGACCCCGGCATGTCCACCGCCCGCCTGGTGATCAGGACCGGTTCATCGGGCCTGGAGTGCTTCACGATCAGCAGCGCCGTCATCATCTTGGTGAGGCTTGCGATCCGCACCTTCTCGAGCGGGTCGCGCTGCCACAGCACCTGGCCGGTCTTGAGGTTGACGAGCAGCCCGGAGCGTGGTGGCCTCGCGAAGGCGAGGTGGACGGGGTCCAGCAGCGGCGAGCTCAGGCCGCTCAGGGCCACCGCGGGTGTGGCCAGGGGGAGCCCGTCGGCGGACAGCTTGGCCGGCGGGGAGGTCGCGGCGTGATGCCTCGACGCGCGCTGGGCCCCGCGCGGTTCGCTGTTCCCGCCCACGAAGACCACGCCCAGCAGCACCGCCACCACCACGACCGTGACGGCGGCGGCGGCCATGAACGCCCGCCGGCGGCGGCGACGGCGCTGCGCGAGCAGCCTTCGCTCGCGCGACCGGCCCAGCTCGGTGAACAGAGGGCTGCTCATTCCCCGGGAGGATTGCGCAGGGCGCCGATGACCCCAACTCCGATCAGCACGAGCACGGCGAGCGACACCAGGGTGGCGAGCGTAGCGCCCTGTTCGGCCACCGCCGCGATCGTCAGGGCGGCGAAGCCGACCACGAACAGCACCACGACAGTCAACACCACCAAGCGGGTCATGCGGAAGTGGGGCGCCCGGCGCGGCTCGGTGCCGCTAGAGCCCGAACCGTCCTCGATGGCCGCGCATCACGAGCAGGCGGATCACGAGCAATCCGAACACGAAGCCGCCGACGTGGGCGAAGTAGGCGACCCCTTCGCTGCCGCCCACCGGCGTGGCGCTGCCGGCGAGGCCGAACAGCAGCTGCAGCAGGAACCAGAAGCCGAGCAGGTAGAGGGCCGGAACCTCCACGAGCGTGACGAAGAACACGATGAAGACGAGGGTGATGATGCGGGCACGGGGATACATGAGTATGTAACCCCCGAGGACGGCCGCGATCGCGCCCGAAGCGCCGATCGTCGGACTCATCGAGTCGGGTGACACGAGCACCTGGGCGGCGAGCGCGACCAAACCGCCCAGTAGGTAGAAGGCGAGGAAGCGCACGCGGCCGATCCTGTCCTCCACGCTCGGCCCGAAGACCCCCAGGAAGATCATGTTCCCGAAGATGTGCAGGAAGCTGCCGTGCACGAACATCGAGGTGAACGCCGTCAGCCATGTCGCCGGCTGGGAGCCCGGGTTCCCCACCACCCCCGCCTGACCCTGGCAGACGACCGCTCCTGCGCCTTCGGCGGAGGGGATCGAGACGAGGGCGCAGTGGTCGCCCGGGTGGGTGAACTCGTACGGGATGGCTCCGTAGCGGACGGCCACGCTGTCGGAGGGCCCGCTGAAGAAATGGCCGCCGTGGCGGATCTCCAGCAGGTAGGCGACCACGTTCAGCGCGACCAGGCAGACGGTCACCAGCGGAAACCGAGCGAGCGGGATGTTGTCCTTGAGCGGGAACAGGCTGCTCGCCCTCCGCGTCGCCGTGCCCGGGCCTGAGCCCGGGGCTAACGCGCGCGGGCGTCCGCCGGCGCCGTCAGCGCGACGTGCTCGTCGGCGTGGTAGGAGGAGCGCACAAGTGGGCCGGCGGCTACGTGGCGGAAGCCGAGCCCCAGCGCGTCCCGCTGCAGCCTCTCGAACTCCTCCGGGTGCCAGTAGCGGACGACCGGGAGGTGCTGCTCGGAGGGGCGCAGATACTGGCCCACGGTGAGCACTTCGACGCCACTCTCGCGCAACGTCCCGAAGGCGTCGAGCAGCTCCTCGTGGGTCTCCCCGAGTCCCACCATCAGCCCCGACTTGGTGATGACCTCGCCTTCGCTCAGCTCACCGGCCAGCCGCAGCACGCGACACGAGCGGGCGAACTCCGAGCCCCTGCGGGCCAGCGGGTATAGACGGGGCACGACCTCGACGTTGTGGTTGAAGACGTCGGGGCGCTCGGCGATGACCTTCGCCAGCGGCATCTCCTGTCCCTGGAAGTCGGGGGTCAGGACCTCCACCAGGCACCCCGGCGCCTGCCTGCGGACCTGGCGGATCACGCCGACGAAGGCACTGGCGCCCTTGTCGGGCAGGTCGTCCCGGTCGACCGAGGTGATGACCGCGTGACGCAGGCCCATACGCGCGATCGCACGCGCCACACGGGCCGGCTCGAGCGGGTCGTTCCAGGTCGGCCTGCCGGTCTTGACGTTGCAGAACCCGCACCGGCGGGTGCAGGTGTCGCCGAGGATCATGAAGGTGGCGGTGCCCCGTTCCCAACACTCGCCGACGTTCGGGCAGGCGGCCTCCTGGCAGACCGTGTGTAGCCCCTCCGCGCGGATCAGCTCGCCGAGCCGCCGGTAGCCCTCCCCGCCGGGCGCGGGGACTTTGAACCACGGTGGCTTGCGCTCGCGCAGCGGGCGCACGGCCGTGCCCAGCACGCTGACGACGTCCGCCCCGCCGGGCTTCGAACGCGAGCGCGTGGCGCTCATGCGGCCACCGCCGCGGCGGGCGGGCCGTCGAGGAGGGCGACCCTTGCCGGCGTGCGTCCGAACACGTCGCAGAGGCCGTCCAACAGCAGCCCACGGAAGACTTCGGCGGAGGGGGAGCCGGGCCCGAGCTCCCGCTGCAGGGAGGTCATCTGCACGCCCTCCAGGCCGCAGGGGGTGATCCAGCTGAAGGGCTCGAGGTCGTTGTCGACGTTGACGGCGAGTCCGTGGGTCGTGACGCCGCGCTGGACGTGCACCCCGATCGAGGCGATCTTGCGCTCCTGGACCCACACGCCGGTGTAGTCGGGCCCGTCATCCGCACGTCCGTGGGCGGCGAGGCCGGCGCGCGAGAGTGCGAGCACGATGGCCTCCTCCAGGGCGCGCACATAGGCGACCACGTCCGAGACGGCGAAGATCGGATAGGCGATGAGCTGGCCGGGCCCGTGGTAGGTGACCCGCCCGCCGCGGTCGCTCTCGTACACCTCGATGCCCTGCCTTTTCAGATGCTCGGGCGAGAGCGGCAGCTCGGAGGGACTCGCCCTGCGCCCGAGGGTGTAGACGGGCGAGTGCTCCAGCAGCAGCAGGCTGTCGGGCGCCTCGCCCGCCTGGCGCCGGCCCCGAACGTCCTCCTGCAGCGCGAGCGCCTGGCGGTAGCCGACGGTCCCCAGGTCGTAGACCCACAGCTCCTCGGGAGATCGGTCCGGAATGCTCATTCGCCCGTTCGAGAGCAGCCTAGCTACAGCGTCAGCGAGGTCGGCGCCTGCAGCAGCTCGCGGATGCGGGCCAGGAACACCGCGGCGTCCGCCCCGTAGAGGATGCGGTGGTCGCAGGCCAGCGTCAGCGTGAGCATGTTGCGCGCACGCAGCTCCTCACCCTCGGCGACCGCGCGCGGCCGCAGCTCGCCGACCGACAGGATCGCCGCCTGCGGCGGGTTGATGATCGCGGTGAAGCTGCGGATCCCGAACATCCCGAGGTTCGAGACGGTGAAGGTGCCACCGCCGAGCTCGGGTGGCGTGATCGTGCCCTCGCGCACCCGTCCCGCCAGCGCTCGCGCCTCCCTGGCGACCTCGCCCAGCGACTTCTCGTCGGCGTCGAAGACGGTCGGCACGACCAGCGCCTCGTGGGCGGCGACGGCGATGCCCACGTTGACACGTGAGTGCAGCTGGACCTGGCCGTCGCGATAGCTCCCGTTGGCGCGCGGATGCTCCCGCAGCGCCAGCGCCGCCGCCTTCACGATCATGTCGTTGTAGGTCGGGACGCTCGCCTCGCCGCCATCCGCGCTCGCGGGTGCGAGCCGCTTGAGCTCCGTGCGCAGCGCCACGCATCCCTCCATGTCCACGTCGATCTGTAGCGAGAAGTCGGGGATCGTCGCCTTCGACTCCGCCATCCGCCGCGCGATCGTGGCCTGCGTGCGGTTGAGCTCGACGACGGTCGTCTCGCCCTTGGCCGTGGACACCCCCTCGAGCGCCGCCGCCTGCCCGCCCTCCCCGTCGCCCGCGCTCGCCGGCGCCGGCGCCGGCTCCGCAGTGGCGCTCGCCTTCGGCCGGGCGCCCTCGGCTCCCGACCCGGGGCCGGACGCGCTCGCCGCGCCCTCCACATCCGCCTTCACGATCCGCCCGCCGGGACCCGAGCCCGACAGCGTCTGTAGGTCTACCCCGCGCTCCTGGGCCAGTCTGCGCGCAAGCGGCGAGGCCCTGATCCGCCCGAGCTCGGGCGCATCCGCGGCCTGGCTTGAGAGCGCGGGTGTGGGCTGTGCCATGGGTGTGGGCTGTGCCGCGGGTGTGGGCTGTGCCGCGGGTGTGGGCTGTGCCGCGGGTGTCGGCTGTGCCGGCTCTACCGCCCGCTGCCCGTTCGCGGACGGCACCGGGGAGGTGCCCGTGCCTGGACCCACGCGCGCGATGACCTCGCCGATGGCAAGCGTGGCGCCCTCGGGGGCGACGATCTCGAGGACGCCCTCCTGGTCTGACTCGTAGGTCATGGCGGCCTTGTCCGTTTCGATCTCGACCAGCTCCACGCCGCGCGTCAGGAGCTCTCCATCGCCCTTGAGCCAGCGCAGGATGGTGCCCTCCTCCATCGTGTCCGACAGCCGCGGCATCACGATCTCGCCCATCAGCGGCGCCCCGCCGGCGCTCCCGCGGGCCGGACTCCGAGCGTGCCCAGGGCCGCCGCCACGACCTGTGGCTCGTGTGGATAGGCGAGGTCCTCGAGGGGCTTGGAGTAGGGCATCGGGACGTCCGCGCCGGTGACCCGGGCGACGGGCGCGTCGAGGTCGTCGAAGGCCTGCTCGGTGATCAGCGCGGCCAGGTTCGCGCCGACGCCGCCGTGGGGCCAGCCCTCCTCCACCACCACGCAGCGGTTGGTACGGGCGATCGAGGAGAGGATCGTCTGCAGGTCCAGGGGGCGCAGCGTGCGCGGGTCGATCACCTCGGCGGTCACGCCGTGCTCGGCCGCCAGCGTCTCCGCGGCGCGCTCCGCCGTCAGCGCCATGCGGGAGATGCCGACGATCGTCACGTCCTCTCCCCGGCGGGCCACGCGCGCCTGCCCGAAGTGCACCAGATGCTCCCCGTCCGGGACCTCGCCGCGGACCCCGTACAGCGACTCGTGCTCGATGAAGATCACCGGATTCTCGTCGCGGATCGCGCTCGTCAGCAGGCCCTTGGCGTCGGCGGCCGTGGCCGGCACGGCCACCAGCAGGCCGGGAACGTGCATGAACAGGGCCTCCAGGCAGTGGGAGTGGGTGGGGCCCAGCTGGTGACCCGCGCCCTGGGGCATCCTCACCACCAGCGGCACCCCCACCTGGCCGCCGAACATGTAGTGGATGTGGGCCGCGTGGTTGACGATCTGGTCGAAGGCCAGCAGCGCGAAGTTGATCGTCATCAACTCGACGACCGGGCGCAGGCCCGTCATCGCCGCGCCCACCCCGACCCCCACGATCGTGTTCTCGGAGATCGGCGTGTCGCGCACGCGAGCCTCCCCGAACTCGTCCAGCAGCCCTTCGGTGACCTTGAACGCACCTCCGAACACGCCGATGTCCTCACCCATCAGGACGACCCGCTCGTCTCGTCGCATCTCCTCGCGCAGGGCATCCCGCAGCGCCTCGCGGTAGCGCAGCTCGGCCATCAGAGCGGGGACTCGGCCTGCTCGTGGCCGTCCTCGGCGGCCGCGAGGGCGTCCGTCAGCTGCTGCGGGATCTCGTCGTTGGCCGACGGCCCCGGCCTGCCGGCGGAGCTCTCCTGCGAGGCGCCGTCGCCACCGCCACCCGCCGTGCGCGCGCGGTCCTCGACCGGATCGGATGCGTAGGTGCCGCGCACCTCGCCGTCGAGCACATACACGTCGTCATACAGCGACTCGGGCGCCGGGAACGGCGAGTTGTCGGCGAACTCCACGGCCGCGTCCACGCGCGCGATCGCGTCGAGGTCGATCTGCTCCCGCTGCTGCTCGTCGATGACGCCCTCGCGGATCAGCTGGCGGCCGAACACGCCGAGCGGGTCGCGCTCGCGCCAGCGCTCCACCTCCTCGCGGCTGCGGTACTGCTCCGGGTCGGCCATCGAGTGGCCACGGAAGCGGTAGGTGACCGCCTCGACCAGCAACGGCCTGCGCTCCTCACGCACCCTCGCGAGCGCGTCGCTCACGACCGAGTAGGTGTCGATCACGTCCATCCCGTCGCAGCGCACCCCCGGCACCCCAAGGCTCTCGCCCTTGCGCTGCAGATCGGTGACGGCCGAATGCCGGCGCAGCGCCGTGCCCATGCCGAACTGGTTGTTGGTGACCATGAACAGCACCGGCAGCCGCCAGAGGGCTGCCAGGTTGAGCGTCTCTCCGAAGGTCCCCTGGTTGGAGGCGCCGTCGCCGAACGTGCAGAGGGTCACCTCGTCGAGCCCCTGCAGGTCGCTCCCCAGTGCGATCCCGGCGGCGATCGGGAGGTTCCCGCCGACGATCCCGTAGCCGCCCATGAAGCGATGCTCGAGGTCGAACATGTGCATCGATCCTCCGCGCCCGTGCGAGCAGCCGTCGACGCGGCCGAACAGCTCCGCCATCACGTTCTCGGGCGGGGTGCCCCGCACCAGCGCGTGCCCGTGGGAGCGGTAGGTGGAGATCAGGTAGTCGGAGTCGCGCAGCGCCCTCGCGCTGCCGACGATGGTCGCCTCCTCCCCGATCGACAGGTGCAGGAAGCCGCCGATCTTGGCCCGCGCGTACATCTCGCCCGCGCGCTCCTCGAAGCGGCGGATCAGGGTCATCGTCGCCAGCCACTCGCGCCTGATGTCTGCGTCGGGGAGGGCGTCCATCACTGATCCACGGTAGCCCAGCGCGACAGGAAGTCCTCGGGGCTCAGCAGGCCGAGCTCCTCGCGCACGGCACGCGCGCGCCGGCTGGCCTCCTGTGGGGCCAGATCCCAGAACAGGACGACCTCGCCGCTGTCGATCTCCACGATCTCGACGTGGTCCACGCGGTGGGGGTCGGCGAACATCGCCGGGGCGATGCCGCCCCGCCTGACGATCAGCCGGTAGGCGTCGCGCGCCTTCACGACTGGAGCTCCGCACCCACGCCGAGGCTGCGCATGCATGCCGCCGCCCGCGTCAGTGAGCCCTCGCCGTGGAAGACCGCCGGCCCGCCCTGCTCGCCGGCGCCGGGGACGAGCACCGCGGGGACCGCCGTCACGCCCTCGGCCCGCGCCCGCGCGGTGGCCTCGTCGAGCTCGTCGATCACCGAGCGCAGTTCCGCTCCCCGCAGCACCGCCGAAGGGTGCATCTCGCAGGCCGCCGCGGCGATCAGCACCGAGTCCTCGTCGGCCAGCGACCGTCCACCTGCGAACCCCTGCCGGAAGGCGGCCTGGGCGAACGCCACGACCCGTCCGATCTGGCGGGCGTAGGTCGCCACTCTCATCGCCAGCGTGCTGTCGAACGGGAACGGGTCCGGCCAGCGCACCTCCTGCAGGCCGAGCTCGCGGGCCCGCCGCTCGATCAGCTCCCGGGAGGGGAGAGTGGTGTCGCCGCTGAGCCCGCTCGCGAGCACCGGCGTCCACGCCGCCGGACCGGGGAGCTCGCCGAGGACTCGCTCCGCCGCGAGGTACGCGTCCGGGCTTGCGAGGTCGAAGTAGAAGGCGGCCGGCACCGGGGCAACCTCCCGCGTGGGGCGTCCCGCCCTAACCGTGGATCAGCCAGCCGTCGGCGGCCCGACCCGCTTCCATGACCGCCTCGGAGAGGGTCGGGTGTCCGTGGATGATCCGTGCGAGCTCCGGGTAGCCGCCCTCCAGCGCGCGGATGTTGACGAGCTCCTGGATCATCTCGGTGGCCCGCGAGCCGACGATGTGCCCGCCGAGCAGCTCGCCGTACGCACTCTCGCCGACGACCTTCACGAGGCCCGTGCGATCGCCGTAGACCGTGCCCCCTCCGACCGCCCCGTAGGGGACCTTGCCGACCACCACGTCGTAGCCCTGCTCGCGAGCCTGGGCCTCGGTCAGCCCGAAGGAGCCCACGTTCGGCGTGCAGAAGGTGGCCCGCGGAATGTCGATGTGGGCGATCGGGTGGGTCGGCAGCCCGGACATGTCTTCGACGGCGATGATCCCCTCGTCGGAGGCCTTGTGGGCGAGCGCGGGACCGCTGACGAGGTCTCCGATCGCCCACACTCCCGCTCGGCTGGTGCGCAGCGCGCCGTCCACCTTCACCAGTCCCCGCTCGTCGAGCTCGACACCGGCCTCGCCGAGCCCGAGTCCCTCCACGTCGGCTCCGCGTCCGGCCGCGATCACGAGGTAGTCGACGTCGGCCCGCTCCTCGCCGTAGGAGAAGCTGACCTTCTGCTCGTCACTGCTCACCTCCGACACCGGGGTGGAGGTGTGGACCTGGATCCCCTGACGTTTGAGGCCGCGCTCGACGAGCCTCGAGATGTCCGCGTCCTCGGTCGGCAGCACCCGGTCGACGGCCTCCAGCAGCAGCACCTCGCTGCCCAGGCGAGCGAACCCCGAAGCGATCTCGGTGCCCGAGGCGCCGCAGCCGACGACCGCGAGGCGGGCGGGCACCTCGGCCAGCGCCCACGCCTCCTCGGTGCCGATCACCCGGCCGCCGAACTCGATCCCGGGGATCGGCCTCGGCACCGACCCGGTGGCCAACACCACGCCCTGCGCGCCGTATGAGTCCCCGCCGACGGCAACCGAGCCGTCGGGCTGCAGCGTGCCGGCGCCCTCGAGGACGTCGATCCCGTGTTTGCGGAACAGTCCTCCGACGCCCGAGGTGAGGGTGTTCACGACCTTGTCCCGTCGCGCCTGGATCGCCGGGTAGTCGATCTCGATCGAGCCCGGCTTGATGCCGAAGTCCGCCGCCTCGCGCATCTCGGTGAGCAGGTCCGCCGAGCGCAGCACCGCCTTGGCCGGGATGCAGGCGTAGTTCAGGCAGCGCCCGCCGATCTTGTCGCGCTCGACGACGGCCGTGCGCTTTCCCAGCTGCGCGGCGCGGAGCGCGGCAACGTAGCCGCCTGGCCCGGAGCCGATGACTATGCAGTCGTAGGAGCTCTCGGCCATGCGGGCCGCAGGTTATCGAAGCGCTCTCGAGCGTTCGCCCGCCTGGATGCGCCCCATCACACGTACGAGCTTCCAGAAGAGCCAGCCCCCCAACCCCAGTGCGACCACGCACTCGCCCGCCGCCACAAGCGTCGAGGCCACGGTCAGAGCGAGCGCGGTGACGAGGATCTGGAAGGCGAGCAGGGCCTCGAAGCCGAGCACCGCCCAGTAGCGCCTGCGCGCCATGCCGAGGGCGAGCATCACCAGCACGACCGCCAGCAGCGCGGCTCCGGGCAGCGACCCGCCGTGACGAGAGAGGTCGTGAACCGTCAGTGCGCTCACGATCACGCCCACGGCGAGCAGCCCGCAGACCACGATCGCGACCAGCAGCGCGGGCGGGCGCTCGTCCGGGCGCAGCGGGCTGAGGGCGGCCCGCGTCTGCTCGTCGCGGCTACTCATCCCGCGCCTTCGCCGCCCCGGCCTCCGCCTCCGCTGGAGATGGGTGGTCGAGGATCGCGCACAGCTCGCGCGCAGCCGTCTCGGGGTCGGCGGAGCCGGTGATCGCGCGCAGCACGCACGCCCGCGTCGCGCCCGCCGCCACAACCTCGGCGAGGTTGCCGGCGTCGAGCCCTCCGATCGCGAAGAACGGGACGGTCGCGTTCGCCGCCGCATAGCGAACCAGCTCGAGGCCCACCGCGGGACGGCCCGGCTTGGTGGGCGTCTCGTGCACCGGCCCGACGCCGATGTAGTCGACGAGCTCCGGGTCGACAGCGTCGATTTCCGCCGGGCTGTGGGTCGAGAGGCCCACCAGCATGGCGGGCCCCACGATCTCGCGTACCTCCTCCGCCGGGATGTCGTCCTGGCCGACGTGGATCCCGTCGGCACCGGACTCGGCCGCCACCCACGGCCGGTCGTTGACGATCAGCAGTGCTCCCAGCCGCCGGCACAGCGCCGCCGAGGCCGAGGCCACGGCTGTCAGCTCGTCGTCGGCTAGCCGCTTCTCGCGCAGCTGCACGACGTCGACCCCGCCCGCCACCGCCGAGCGGATCAGGTCGGGGAGCTCGAGCTCCTGGGAGCGCACGCCGTCCGGGCTCGACGCGCACACCAGGTACAGGCGCGCGGGATCGAGCCGGTCACGACGCTCTGTCTGCGGGTCGGACACAACCAAAGGCCTCTCCGCAGGAGTCTCGCAGAGCCCTGTGTGGGGCTAGCATCAGCGCATGGCCGCCCGAGAGCGCTTCGACGTCGTGATCGTGGGTGGCGGGATCGTCGGTCTCAGCATCGCCTGGCGAGCCCGCGAGCGGGGTTTGTCGGTGGCGCTGCTGGAGGGCGACAAGGTCGGCCGCGCCGCCTCGCACGTGGCCGCCGGGATGCTGGCGCCGGTTTCCGAGGTCGAGTTCGGCCCCGTCGCCCGGCGTTCGCTAGCACTCGGACTGCGGGCCGTCTCCGCGTGGCCGGACTTCGCTGCCCGGCTGGCGGCAGCGAGCGGCGTCGAGGTCCCGTTGGGCACCGGCGGCACGCTGCTGCTGGCCAGGGACGACGACGAGGCGCGGGAGCTGGAGCGCCAGCACGAGCTGCGCCGCTCGCTGCAGCTGCGCGTCAACCGTCTGCTGCCGAGCGAGGCTCGCGAACGCGAGCCGGCGCTGGCGCCGACGCTGCGGGCGGCGCTCGAATGCCCCGAGGACCACTCGGTCGATCCCCGGCAGGTGTTGCTGGCACTGAGGAGCGCTTGCCGGCGGGGCGGCGTCGTGATGCGCGAGCACACGCCCGTTCAGGCGCTCGAGCGCGACCCGGCGGGAGCGCGCGTGACGGGGGTCGGGTGTGCCGGCGGCGAGCGTCTGTCGGCCGGCGAGGTGGTGCTCGCGGCCGGGGCCTGGAGCGGAGAGCTGTTGGCGTCACTCACGGGCGAGCACATCCCGGTGCGGCCCGTCAAGGGTCAGATCATGCGGCTGCGCGACCCCGCGGGGCCGGGCCTGTTGACGCGCACGGTGCGCTACGAGGGCGGCTACCTGCTCCCCCGCGACGACGGCCGCTATGTGCTCGGCGGCACCGTCGAGGAGCGCGGCTTCGAGTTGACCCCCACGGCCGGAGGGATGTATGAGCTGCTGCGCGAGGCCCGTGAGCTGGTGCCCGGTGTGACGGAGCTCGAGCTGGAGGAGGTCTCGGTGGGCCTGCGGCCGGGGAGCCCGGACAACGCTCCGCTGGTGGGCCGCGGCGCGCTGAAGGGGCTGATCCTCGCCACCGGCCACCACCGCAACGGCATCCTGCTGGCGCCACTGACCGCGGAGCTGACGCTCGGACTGCTGGACGATTCGGCGCGCGCCACAGACCACGGCGAGCTGCTCGATACCTGCGACCCGGGGCGCTTCGCGGCCGCGGCCGAGGGAGCCGGCGCGGCTGGCTCCACTGCACCAGCGGGAGCGCGGGCGTGATCACTGTCAACGGCGAGCGCGCGGAGGTGCCCGGCGGGGCCACGGTGGCGAGCGTGCTGGCCGAGCTCGGGTTGCGCCCGGACGAACGTGGGGTCGCGGTTGCGGTGGACGGCGAGGTGATCCCGCGGGAGCGGTGGCCATCCTTCACGCTGGGGGCGGAGGCACGCGTCGAGGTGCTGACCGCGATGCAGGGGGGCTAGGCGTCGTGGAGCCCCGGCTCGAAGGCGCGCTGGACGAGCGCGACCAGGCGCACGGCGCGGGCGATGACCGCTTGACCATCGCCGGGCGCGAGCTGCGCTCGCGGTTGCTGCTGGGGACCGGGGGCTTCCCCTCCCTGCAGCTGCTGGCCCGGTCGATCGCGGAGAGCGGCTGCGAGCTCGTCACCGTGGCCCTGCGGCGACTGGGGACCGGCGGCGCCCGCCAGAGCGGGTCGCTGGTGGAGGTCCTGGCCGAGGCCGGCGTGACGCTACTGCCCAACACCGCCGGCTGCCACACGGCCCGCGACGCGGTGTTGACCGCGCGGATGGCGCGTGAGGCGTTCGAAACCGACTGGGTCAAGCTCGAGGTGATCGGCGATGAGGACACGCTCATGCCCGACGCCCCCGAGCTGCTGCGCGCGGCCGAGGAGCTGCTCGCGGACGGCTTCGTCGTGCTCGCCTATACAACCGACGACCCGGTGCTGGCGCGCCGCCTGGCGGACCTCGGGTGCGCGGCGGTGATGCCGCTGGGGTCGCCGATCGGCAGCGGCATGGGAATCCGCAACCCGTACAACATCTCCCTGATCCGCGAGTCCGTGACGGTGCCGGTGGTGCTCGACGCAGGCATCGGCACCGCCTCCGACGCGGCCCTCGCGATGGAGCTGGGGTGCGACGCCGTGATGGCCGCCTCCGCGATCTCGCGCGCGGGCGATCCCGTTCGCATGGCGCGGGCGATGCGCGACGCCGTCAGCGCGGGGCGCCTGGCGCACCGCGCCGGGCGGATCCCCCGGCGGACATACGCGACCCCTTCGACGACATCCACAGGGGTTGCGGACTTCGGTCCCGTCGGTGACACTTCCGGACCGGATGCCGACTGACTTGCGACGCCTGGTCATGTTGGCGACGTCCGCGATCGCCCTCGCGCTGGCCGGGGCCTCCAGCGCGGATGCGCTGGTCGTGCACGTGAACGGCCACAGAGTGTCGATCCTGCCCAAGCCCGGGGCGAGCGCGGCCGCTCTCGCGGCGACGCCGTTCATCGCCGCCGGCAAGCGGCCGCCGCGCAACGGCCTCCAGTACCAGGGCGGCCCGTTGATGGCGTCCAATACCAACTATGTCCTCTACTGGGCCCCGCCGGAATCGCCGGCGTACCCCGGTGGCTACCAGACCGGCGTCGACCGCTACTTCGAAGACCTCTCCCACGACAGCGGCGGGCTCGGAAACGTCGAGTCGGTGTTGCTCCAGTACGAAGGCGGCGGGCAGGTGCCGAGCTACGACTCCCATTTCGGCGGTGCACTGCTCGATACCGACCCCTACCCGCCGAACGGGTGCACGCAGGCGACGATCTGCCTGACCGACGAACAGATCCGGGCCGAGATCGCCAACTACGTGCAGGCCAACCACCTTCCCGAAGATCTCGAACACGAAGTATTTCGTGCTGACCCCACCGACTGTCGAAAGTTGCTTCGAACCCGCCGGGGGAAGCTGCTCGGGCGGCGTCCCCGGCCCTGAAGGCTACTGCGCCTACCACGACTTCATCGGCAGCGGTGAACACTTGATCGTCTACGCCGACGACCCGTACGTCGGCGGGACCGTGTGCGACACGCACGAATACCCGAACGAAGACGTGTCCGACGCCGAGATCGCCGGCGGTCTCTCGCACGAGCACGCCGAGTCGGTCACCGATCCAGAGATCAACGCGTGGCTGAACACCCGCACGGGCGCAGAGGTCGGCGACCTGTGCCGGACGTTCGATGAAACGACGGAATACGGATCGCCCCTCGGCACCGCCCCGGACGGGGCGCGCTACAACCAGCTCATCGACGGCGATCGCTACTGGTACCAGCAGGAGTGGAGCAACGAAATCGACGGTTGCGCGCAGCGCGCGCCCCAGCAACCGACGGTGACCAAGGTCTCACCGAAATCAGGATCCAAAGCGGGCGGCACCCCGATCACGATCTCAGGACGCGCGTTCTACGGCCCGGTGAGCGTGTCCGTCGGCGGAGTCCCGGCCGGCGGAGTCCACGTCAACTCCTCGACCTCCGTGTCGGCGACGGTCCCGGCCGCCGCCCAGATCGGGACGGTGGGCGTCACGGTCAAGACGATCCAGACGAGCGCCACCAACTCGAAGGCCCAGTTCCGCTACCGCCCCTAGACCTTCGGGACGCCTCCGGGGCCGGGATGCCGAGGGCGGCCGGGGCGGGGCTCCCTCTCAGCTGACGATTTCGATGGTGGCGTTCATCGTCGTCGGGTAGTTGGTGCACACGTAGTGCAGCGTTCCCGGCTTGCTCAGCACCACCTGGAAGCTGCCGCCCCGGCCGAAGTTTCCCGAGCGCACCTGCTGCGGGCCGCTGACGCTCGTCACGTTGTACTGGAGCGGGTCGTAGTTGGTCCACCGCACCGTCGTGCCCGCCTTGACCCGGATCGCGTCGGGGGCGATCGAGACGTTGCGCATCGCGATCTGCACCGTCCCCGTGCGCACCGGCGCGCCCGGAGGGGGCGAGGCGAACTTCGGGGCGGTGTCGATGTGAATCGACGCCGGCGAGCTCGACCCCGTCGAGCCCGAGCCCGCGGAGGTGGAGCCGCTGCCGGAGCCGGTCGTGGAGCCGGCGGCGGTCGCGGAGCCGGAGCCGTTGGCCGAGGCGGTGGCGCTCGAGGTGCCTGCGCTGTTCGAGGAGCCGCAGCCGCAGAGGGCGAGAATCACACACGCGAGCGCTCCCACCGCCGGCACAGCTCTCATCCGGAGCGATGCTAGCGGCGCGCTCCGGCGGGCGGGCTGGGAGCACCTACACTCACCGATCTCAGCCATGACACCTCACTTCCTGACCGGCGCCGAGCTGACCGCCGCGGAGCTCGACGAGCTTCTGGCCCGAGCCGAGGAGCTCAAGCGCGAGCCGCTGCGGTCCACCGCGCTGGAGGGACGCAGCGTGGCGCTGATCTTCCAGAAGCCCTCCACGCGCACGCGTCTGTCGTTCGAGGTGGGCGTACACGAGCTCGGAGGCCAGCCGTTGATACTGCGCAGCGACGAGATGCAGCTCTCGCGCGGGGAGGCCCTGCGGGATACGGCGACCGTGCTCGGGCGCCACGTCGCCGTGGTCGGCCTGAGGACGGGCTCGGAGGAGACGCTGCAGGAGCTGGCCCGCTGGAGTCCCGTACCCGTCGTCAACATGCTGAGCCCCGAGCACCACCCGTGCCAGGCACTCGCTGACCTGCTGACGCTGCGCGAGGCCTACGGCACGCTCGCCGGCCTGCGGCTCGCCTACGTCGGCGACGGCAACAACGTGGCCCGCTCGCTGGCGGTGCTGGGGACGCTCGCGGGCGTCAACGTGGCGATCGCCTCGCCGCCCGGCTACTCGCTGGCGCAGGATCTCCCGCTGTCGCCCGAGGCGACCGGGACCGTGACCCTGCACGTGGATCCCCGCGACGCCGTCCGGGAGGCCGACGCGGTGTACACCGACGTGTGGGTGAGCATGGGTGACGAGCTCGAGGCCGACGAGCGCCGCCGTGCCCTGGCCGCCTACAAGCTCGACGACGAGCTGCTGGACGCGGCCGCCGAGGGCGCCTTCGCGATGCACGACCTGCCCGCCCACCCCGGCGAGGAGATCTCGGCCGAGGTTCTCTACGGCGCAGCGCCAGCGGATCTGGGAGCAGGCCGAGAACCGCCGCCATGCACAGAAGGCGCTGCTCGAGCTGCTGCTCGGGCGCGCCCAGCGAGCCGGCTCGGACACCGGTGGCTCCTCGTG
This sequence comes from uncultured Solirubrobacteraceae bacterium, assembly GCA_963758055.1. Taxonomy (GTDB): domain Bacteria; phylum Actinomycetota; class Thermoleophilia; order Solirubrobacterales; family Solirubrobacteraceae; genus Palsa-744. The sequence continues at coordinate 148,275 of CAVWTU010000011.1, read as the reverse complement.
AGCGACACGCCTGAGGGCGGCGCGCTGGCGGCGCCCCCGCGGCCCCGGCCCGGCGACGAGCTCGAGCTCGAGGTGCAGTCGCTCGCCTTCGGCGGCGAGGGCGTAGCGCGACTCGGCGACGGCGGCTACGTGGTGTTCGTCGCGGGCGCCATTCCAGGCGACCGTGTCCGGGCCGTGGTGCACAAGCGCAAGCGCTCCTATGCCCACGCCCGCACGCTCGAGGTGCTCCGCCCCAGCCCCGAACGGATCGCCCCGAAGGCGCAGCACCCGGGGGTTCCATGGCAGGTGCTCCCCTACGAGCGCCAGCTCGAGGTCAAGCGCGAGCAGGTCGGCGAAGCGCTGCGGAGGATCGGGCGCCTGGAGGACTTCGAGCTCGAGCCGATCGCTCCCGCGGTCGAGCAATGGCGCTACCGCAACAAGCTCGAGTACTCGTTCGGGAGCGGCCCCGGGGGCGAGCTGATCTGTGGCTTCCACGACTCCGCCGGGGCGCGCAGCGTGAGCTCGATAGACGACTGCCTGCTCGCGTCCGAGCGGGGCAACCGTGCCCGCGAGCTGGTGCTCGGGTGGTGTCGCGAACAGGTCCTGGAGCCGTGGGAGCGAGGGCGCTCCGAACGCCGTGGCGAGCCGGTCGGCCCGTCCGCCGACGGGCGCGTGCGGCTGCGCAACGTGGTGGTCCGCGAAGGACGCCGCAGCGGGACGCTGCAGGTGCGCCTGGTGACCACCGACGGGGAGCTCGAACCCTCTCCCCTCGCGGGAGTGCTGCTCAGAGGGCCTCGGGGCGGAGCTGGCGGGGGTGCTGTGGACGCGCTCGGGCAGGCCGGCCGAGACGACCGCCGGGGGCGACACGGAGCTTCTGTGGGGCGAGGCCGAGCTGGCGGAGCAGCTATGTGGTCTGGACCTGCGCATCTCCGCGGAGGCCTTCTTCCAGACCAACACCGAGATGGCCGAGGTGCTCTACGGCGTGGTCGCGGAGTTCGCGGCCCTGAAGAGCTGGGAGCGGGTGTACGACCTCTACTGCGGCATCGGCTCGATCGGCCTCACGCTCGCGCCCCACGCCGGCGAGCTGTGGGGGATCGAGCTGCTCGAACCCGCCGTCGCCGACGCGATCGACGGGGCCCGCCGCAACGGGATCACCAACGCCCACTTCTTCGCCGGGGACACCCGCTCGGCGCTCCCCGAGCTGGTGCAGCGCGCCGGCCGTCCCGACCTGGTGGTCGTCGATCCGCCCCGTGCCGGGCTCTCCAAGAAGGTCGTCCAGCGCATCATCGAGGCGTCTCCCAAGCGGATCGTGTACGTGTCCTGCAACCCCACCACGCTGGCGCCCAACGCGGCCGAAATGGTGGCCGCCGGGTTCTCGCTCGAGAGGGTTCGCCCGGTCGACATGTTCCCCCAGACCCACCACATCGAGAGCGTCGCGCTGCTGGAGCGCAAGTAGGGTCTCGAGGCGATGCGGGCCGCGACGATCCGTGAGCAGGAGATCCTCCTCGAGGACCATCCCGACCCCGTCGCGGGCACGGGCGAGGTGCTCGTGCGCGTCCACGCTGCCGGGCTGAACGGCGCCGACATGATGCAGAAGCGCGGCCTGTACCCGGCACCGCCCGGCTCGCCACAGGACATCCCCGGCATGGAGCTGGCGGGGGAGGTCCTTTCGGCGGGAGCGGGCGCCGAGCGCTTCGCGGCCGGTGAGCGGGTGATGGCGATCGTCGGCGGGGGCGCCCAGGCCGAGCTGATCGTGGTGCCCGAGCGCGTCCTGATGCCCGTCCCCGAGTCACTGGACTGGGTCGCCGCGGGCGGGCTGCCGGAGGTCTTCACCACCGCCCACGACGCGCTCTTCACGCAGGCGGAACTGCTCGCCGGAGAGCGGCTGCTCGTGCACGGGGGCGCCGGCGGGGTGGGTACGGCCGCGATCCAGCTCGGGCATGCGGCCGGGGCCGAGGTGACGGCGACGGTCCGCCGTCCGGAGCTGCGCGAGCAGGTGGCGGCGCTGGGCGCCGAGGCGATCGACTGCGAGGGCTTCGCCGCGCACGGGCCCTTCGACGTGATCCTCGAGCTGGTCGGCGCACCCAACCTGCCGGAGAACCTTCAGGCGCTGGCCACCGGCGGGCGGATCGCCGTGATCGGGGTGGGGGCCGGGGCCAAGGCCGAGCTGAACCTGCTGGCGCTGATGGGCAAGCGGGCGCGGATCCACGGCTCGACGCTGCGCGCGCGTGCGCTGGAGGAGAAAGCGATCGCCGCCCGGCGCCTGGAACACGAGGTCCTGCCGCTGTTCGATCGCGGCCTGCTGCGCGTGCCGGTGGCCGACACCTTCCCGCTGGACCGCGCCGCCGAGGCCTACGAGCGCTTCGCCGCCGGAGCGCAAGCTCGGCAAGGTCGTAATCGAGATCTGAGCGCCGGAGCGCGCACGCGCCGGCCTCGGGGCCGCGCCGTCCGCGGCGCCTAGCAGTGCAAGCCGGTCAGCTCGATCACGCGGTAGGGGCTGTGGACGCAGAAGCCCCCGGGGTCCTCGTTCGCCTCGCGCAGCACCGCAGCCGCGCGCTCGCAGGTGGCCTCGTAGGTGCCCGCGCGTTCGAGCGTCTCCCGGCGCGCCGGGCTCAGCGGGTGATCGCGCTCCCCGAGCTCGAGGTACTCCTCCGGCGAGGAGGCGGTGATCCGCAACCGCTCCTCGTGTGCTTGCACCTCGGCACCCCGCGCCGCCGCGAGGCCCGCGACCGCGTCCGGCTCGTGCCAGGGAAAGCGCTCCGGACCCTGGCGCCCGGTCGCCTCGGCCAGCGCCTGGGCGAACACGTGGAGGTCCGCGTAGATCGGGCCTTCCGGCAGCCATGCTGTCAGCAGTGCCCGGCCACCCGGCCGCAGTGCACGCGCGATCGCCTCCAGAGCTCGCTCGGGATCCGTTGTGAAGATCACCCCGAAGGACGACAGGGCGAGGTCGAAGGAGGCCGCCGGCACGGGCGGCTCGAGCATCTCCCCGAACACGAAATCGACCTCCAGCCCCTCAGCCGTGGCCCGCGAGCGGGCTACTTCGAGCAGGCGTGGCGCGGAGTCGACGCCGGTCACCGAGGCACCACGCCGCGCGGCCGCCAGCGCGACGTTGCCGGTTCCGGTCGCGAGGTCCAGCACGTGCTCGGCCGGCGCAGGTGCGGCCAGCTCGACCAGCCGCTTCGCCGCCGGCTCCAGCTCGGCCGCGAAGGTCTCGTAGCGTCCGGCGCTCCAGTCGGGCTGCGGGGTCGCGCTCAATAGGGAGGGAGTGCCTGGTACCAGCTGCCGAGCACGCGGAAGGCCGACCAGAACTCGCGCTTGGCGTCCTGCTCGTCGAGCGAGTCGTCGAGGTTGGGGACGTACAGCGCGTCGATCGATCGGCGTCAGCTGCTGGATCTCCCCGAGGTGGGGCTCGAGCTCGCGCGCCAGCGGGATCTCCATCTCGTTGAGCGTGGTGAGGGCGTCGGCGCCCATCGCGACGACGATCTTGGGCTGCACGATCGCGATCTCCTCCGCCAGCCGCGAGACGCAGGCGAAGTCCGCCAGCGAGGCGTCGCTCAGCGGGCACTTCACGCACAGCGTCCCGTACACGGCCAGGGGGTCGATCGCCAGGCGCTTGAGCGACTTCATCATCGCGCTGCCGGCGCGACCGTAGAAGGCCACCCCCTCCTCGATCTCCGAGGGCATCGCCGAGTACTTGATCAGCATGATGTCGGCCTGCGGATGGCCGGAGCCCAGCACCGGCATCAGGTTGCCGCGGGGGCAGTGCTCGCAGGCCTGCAGCTCGTGTGTGAGCTGGTTCAGCTCGCGGATCGCACGCTCGAGATACTTCTCGCGGATCTGGTCGTCGGTCACCGGCATCGCCGCTGGGGGATTTGACGGTGCCGCGGCTTGTCCTTGACCGTGCATCGCCCGTTGCGCGCGATCAGCGGCCACGACGCTCACCCGCGCGGCTCAGACGACGCAGCCGCCGGGCCCGGCTGGCCCGCCGCGCCGCGGGTGGCGTGGCACGCGTCTGCAGGAACTTCAGCGCCTGCACGTACAGCAGCGAGGAGGGTCGGGTGAGGATCTCGGCGTCGCGCAGGGACGCCAGGAACTCGCGCGGGCCGTCGAAGTCGGCCATCCGCACGCGGGCCGAGCCGAGGCCCTGGGGGACGTGGGCGTCCGAGCCCGCGCCCGGCGGGGATGCGGTACTTGGCGGCGAAGCGGTCGGCCTCTTCGTTGAAGGCGCTGATCGCCACCCGCGGGTTGAAGATCTCGATCGCATCGACCTCGTCGAGCACCGTCATCAGGTGCTCGTAGTCGGGCACGGCGTGCATGCGGTCGAAGGGGTGGGGCACATACACGATCCCGTCCTGGCGGCGGATTCGTTCGATCGTCTCCGCCAGGCTCAGCCCGCGCGGGATCTTCTCCTTCAGGAACAGCCCGATCACCTCACCCTGGCCGTCGGTCTTGACCTCCTCTCCGACGATCACCCGCACGCCGAACCGGTCCGGCCTTCGCCGCTGCCTCCAGTGCGCCGGAGACCTCGTTGTGGTCGGTCACCGCGATCGCCCCGAGGCCCGCGTCGCGGGCGCTCGCCAGGAGCACCTCCACCGGGGTCGCGCAGTCGTAGGAGTGGTCGGTGTGCATGTGCAGGTCGACCTCGATCCGCGGACGATCGGCGAGCTCCCGCGCAGCGCTCGGGATCCCCGGTGCCGTGCCGGCGCGCGGCCACGCGCGTGTAGATCTGCTCGAAGCGCCCGGCGGCCTCCTCGTCGTCGGCCACCAGCTCATACTCGGCCGGGAAGGCGCGCCCCATCAGCTCGACGGTCGCCGGGAGGGTCGCGGTGCGCGCGTCCAGGCGCCCGAAGAAGCTCTCCACGAAGCGCCGTGCCAGCAGCGTCGAGAGCAGCCGCTCGCTGGAGGAGTGAAACGAGCCGACGTTCAGGGACCGCGAGTGGCGCAGCGCCGCGTTGGAGGTGGAGGGGGCGAACGGCTCGTGCACGTGCACGAAGTCCAGCGGCACGCGCGTGAGCACTTCCTCGAGTGTCCGTGCGACGTCGATCGGCAGCGCCGGGGCACGGCGGCGGGCACCGGGGGCGACCTCGAGCACCTCTCCCACCGCGATCACGCGCGGAGTGCCACCGTCGGCCCCCTCGAGCAGGCGCTCGGGATTCGTGCGCACGGCCCGCAGCTGCTTGCGCGACTCGCGCACGCGCTCCTGCGAGCGCGAGGGGGCGAGCACGAGCACGCGGTGGCCCCGTCGCGAGAGCTCCGCCGCCGCGCCGGCGACGTGGCGGTTGACCTCGTTCTCGACCTCCCACGGGTACGGCGTGACGTGGGCGATCGCGAACGCGGGGGCCATCGGCCTCTGATTATCGCGTCCGCGCGTGGGCGCGGCGCGGGTCAGCGGCCGCTGCGGCTCGCGGCGGTGCGGCTGCGGGTGCCCGACGCGCGGGTTTTGGTGGCGCCTTTGGCGCCACGTTTGGCGGCCGCCTTCGGCTGCGTCCCCGGGCGCTTGGCGTACTTCGCGATGAACTTCTCCGTGTCCAGCCGGGCCTGCTCGTCGGGGCGCTGCCTGTGGGGCGACTTCATCAGGTAGGAGGAGGGCCCGTCGAGCTGTCCGCCGAGGCCGTGGTTGAGCGCGAGCTTGCAGCAGCGCACGGCGTCGATCACGATGCCCGCCGAGTTCGGCGAGTCCCACACCTCGAGCTTCAGCTCCATGTTCAGGGGCACGTCGCCGAAGGCCTGGCCCTCGATGCGGATGTGCGCCCACTTGCGGTCGGTCAGCCACGGCACGTAGTCGGAGGGCCCGACGTGGACGTCGTCGGCGGGCAGCTCGTGGTCCATGATCGAGGTCACCGCGTTGGTCTTGGAGATCTTCTTGGACTCCAGGCGCTCGCGCTCGAGCATGTTGTAGAAGTCCATGTTGCCGCCGACGTTCAGCTGTGAGGTGCGCTCGATCTCCACGCCGCGCTCGGCGAACAGGCGGGCGAGCGTGCGGTGGACGATCGTCGCGCCGACCTGGGACTTGATGTCGTCGCCGACGATCGGCAGCCGGGCCGCTTTGAAGCGCTTGTCCCAGTAGTCCTCGCGGGCGATGAACACGGGGATGCAGTTGACGAATCCGCAGCCGGCCTCGAGCACCTGCTCGACGTACCACTTGGTGGCCTGCTCGGAGCCGACCGGGCAGGTAGGAGACGACCACGTCGGTGTGGGTGTCCTTGCAGGATCTTGACGATGTCGGCCGTCTCGCCGGGCGCCTTCTTGATCTTCTCCTTGAGGTACTTGCCGAGCCCGTCGTGGGTCATCCCGCGGTGCACGGGCACGCCGAGTTTCTTCGGCACCTTGGCGAACTTGCATCGTGTTGTTCTGCCCGGCCCAGATCGCCTGTGCCGAGGTCCTTGCCGACCTTGGAGGCGTCGATGTCGAAGGCGGCCGTGAACTCGATGTCGCGGACGTGGTAGCCGCCGAGGTCGACGTGCATCAGGCCGGGCACCCGCTCGGCGGGGTCGGCGTCGCGGTAGTAGTGGATCCCCTGGACGAAGGCCGACGCGCAGTTGCCGACGCCGATGATCGCCACGCGTACCTTGTCGGACTGGTAGCGGGCCGCGCCGTTCTGGCGGCCGAGCCGTTGGCATGGGAATTGCCGTTGGTGGGCTGCTTGATCACAGATCCGATCCTTCGTGTGGCGAGAGGTCAGGGCGGGGGCCGCTCGGGGCCCGGGCGTCGGGGCTCAGCGGCCCCGGCGACGGAAGAGACTACTCCGGAGGACCCGGAAGGTCACACAGTCGGCTGGGACGTGAGGACCCTGCGGACGTGCCAGATGCGCTGCAGCACGGTGACCACGCTGAGGACGGCGAGCACGTACACGGCCGGCTTGAGCAGCTCGAAGTTGCCCAGCGAGGCGCCCTTGGCGAACACCAGGCCGATCGCGAGGATCACCACGCGCACCGGCCGGGTGGCGATCCCGACCTTGCATTCCACGCCCAGCGCCTCGGCCCGGGCGCGCGTGTAGCTGACCATCAGCGAGGCCAGCACGGCGACCACGACGGCGGCCGTGGCCACGCGATCTCCCTGCAGCGCGAAGTACCCGGCGACGGCGGCCAGCACGATCCCCTCCTCGATCCGGTCCAGCGTCGAGTCCAGGAAAGCGCCGAACGGGGTGCCCTTGCCCGACATGCGCGAGTAGCGCCCGTCGAGGGTGTCCATCATCGAGCCGACGATGAACGCCATGCCGCCGAGGAAGAACAGCTGTTCCCACACCAGCACCGCCGCCACCAAGTTCAGCGCGAAGCCGGTCAGCGAGATCGCGTTCGGCGTCAGGCGCGACTCGATCAGGCGGTTGCGGACCAGCTCACGCCGTTCGCCCGAGCCGATCGGCGGTCGCGTCCGGGCTCGCCCGGCGCGGTGTCGAGCCGCGGCCGCGGCGGGCCGGCGCACGCTGGCGGGGAGCCATCCGGTCCGGGCGCCCTACGCGCTCGCCCCGAGGCGGGTGCTGGGCACGCCCGAGAAGCGCCAGGCGTCGGGTCGGGCCCGGGCCAGCCAGCAGGGCCCCGTAGGCGGAGACTCCGGCGGTCAGCGCCCCGAGCAGCGCGTCGAAGATGAAGTGGTTCGCGGTGACCATGATCACGAAGGCCATCAGGAACGGGTACAGGACCCACAGCACCCTCACGACGCTCGGTTTTACCAGCCGTGCGAGCGACCAGCCGATCATCAGCGCGAACGCCACGTGCATCGACGGCACCGCCGCGTAGATGTTGACCATCGCCGTCATCGAGGAGCTCTTGGCGGACACGTGCATGCCGGTGAAGTCCGAGACGGTGTCGATGAAGCCCCACTCGGGGAAGAAGCGGGGCGGCGCGGTGGGGAACACGAGGTAGCCGACCAGCGCGATCGCCATCGCGATCATGAACATGTTGCGCACGAAGTAGAAGCTGCGGTTGTGGCGCAGGTAGAGGTACACCAGCGCCGCCGACCGTGACCGTCGTCTGCGCGTTCAGATACAGCCAGCTGGCGCCCAAGATCAGCGCGTGGCTGCCCGAGGCCCACGCCTGGATCGAGGGCTCGACGAACACGTGCAGCCCGCGCTCCAGCGAGATCAGGTCGCGGGCGTGGGCGAAGGCCTCGTTGGCGTCGCCCTCGACGAGCCCGCGCACGAAGCGGTACGCCAGGTACGCGCCGAAGAACAGAAGCAGCTGCCGCAGCGCGTCGAGCCATCCCCGGGGCAACAGGCGCGCCTGCAGGACACGAGCGCGGGCGAGCATCTGGGCGAAGCCTAGTAGATGGTCAGGTGCAACGAGGCCCCTGCCCGAGCACGCGCCCGAGCGAGAAGCCGATGCCCAGCACGAAACGGCCGCGGGCGCGGGCGAGCACCCGCGTCCAGCCCCCGGGCGCACGTTCCACGCAGCCGCGCCCGGAGCTGAGCTCCCAGTAGGGGGTGAAGCGAAGCCGCAGCAGGTAGCTCCCCGGGCGGGGTAGCAGCAGGCTCGCACCGTCGGTGGAGACGCTCACCAGCCTGCCGGGTGGCGAGAGCAGCGGCCGCGGATCGGCGAGCGCGAACAGGCGCCAGTGGGGCGAGCGCCAGACTTCGCGCAGGTACCCCGGCGGACCCTGGCGCAGCAGCCGCGCCTCGGCTCTGCCGGAGTAGTCGAGCGTGGCGTCCGGCAGCGCCACCAGCGAGACGCCCTGTTCGAGCAGCCAGGCGTGCAGTTCGGCGGCGTTCGGGCCGGTCGCTTCGTAGAAGAGCCCGTTGCGCTCGCTGTCCAGCTGGCGCTCCCAGCCGCGGGCGAGCATCACGTGGGGGGCGACCCAGCGGGCTTCCCAGTGGGCCGCCGTGGGCACGATCTCGATCCGCGCCGGGCGGGCACCGTAGCCGACGTCCAGGCGCCGCAGCTCGCCGAGCAGGGGGGCGTAGAAGGAGGCTTTCACCGAAGGGTGGTCCTGGACCGCGCGGAAGTCCGCCAGCGGGGCGTTGACCTGCCAGAAGACCAGGAACGGCGCGAGCGCCACCAGCAGCCACAGCCGGCCGCGGGCGTAGCGCCCGTGCTCGCGGCGCAGCAGGACCAGCGCCGCCACCGGCCCCCCGAGCAGCGCTCCAAGGCGCGCGGCGTTCCCTCCCACGGCGCTCGTCGCCACATAGGCGACGATCAGCAGCAGTGCGTACAGGGCCGCGCCGGTCCGCAGCAGGGGCTGCTCGCGGCCGGCCATCAGCGCCAGCAGCACCACCGCCGCCAGGGGAGCCCAGAAGGCCGACAGCACGAACGGCTGGGTGCCGCCTTCCTGGAACAGCACCTCGAGCACGCCGATCGGGACCAGTGCCGCCAGCGCCATCCAGAGCGCCAGCCGCCGCCGCGAGCCCTCGATCGCCCACGCGAGGAGCGCCAGCGCCAGGAACGCCCCCGCCACCGGGCTGGCGAGCGAGGACAGCGGGCACAGCACGAGCGCCACTCGCGGGTGGCGGGCGGGCCAGTAGCAGCGCCGCCAGGCCGAGCGCCAGGCCGAGGTCGTAGGGGACGCGACTCGACAGCAACGCGAAGCCGGCGCCGAATGCGAACCACAGCGACGCCAAGCGGGCGGGAGTGCCGGGCGTCTCGCGGGCCAGCAGCCGTTCGAAGAGCACCGCCTGGGCCACCACCGCGAGCGCCACCAGCAAGCGCGGCCCGATGAGTGCGCCGAGGGCCGGAGCGAGCAGCGAGTACGCCGGCAGGTGGTGGCCGCCGTACCAGGAGTTGTCCCACAGCGTCAAGCCGACGCGCGAGAACAGATCGCTGCGGTAGCTGGCGGCCGCCAGGTCCGGGCTGGACGGCGCCAGCACCAGGTAGGTGCCCGCCATCAGCGCCGCCAGCGGCCACGCCGGTGCGCGCCCCAGCAGGCCGGCTGCCCGGCGGCCGGCGGACTCGTGTGACTCGCCCTCCCACCCGCCGGATCCGCGGGGTCCCGCGAACGGCTCGCCGACCGCTGTGCCGCTCATCTGCGGGCGAGGAAGTCGTGCACGCGCTCGGGCAGGTCGGGGCGATCCAGCCACGGCCAGTGGCCGGCGTCGGGAAGCTCCAGCAGCTCCGCGTGCGCCAGCGCCTGGACGTAGTCGCGCCCGAAGCGCTCGGGGATGTAGGGGTCGCGCGTGCCCCACGCCACCAGAGCCGGGGCCCGCACGTCGCCGAGGTGCGCGCCGGCGGCGGCCAGGCGCTCGGGCGGGGAGCTCCGGTACAGGCGCAGGATCGCCCGCTCGGTGCCCTGGTCGAAGTGGTCGATGACCGAGCGGCGCATGTCCTCGGGGAGCGGCCCCGGGGTGACGTTGGCCTCGCGCGAGAGCCACTTCAGGGTGAACCCCACGGTGACGCCCATCGCCAGCTCCCCCAGCCCGGGGGTCCGCCAGATGCGGGCCGTGCGATGCCAGCGGTAGCCGGGCAGGAACGGGACGACGTTGATCAGCACCATCCGCTCCACCCGCTCGGGGCGCCGCTGGGCGAAGGCCAGGCCGACGCCGCCCCAGTCGTGCATCACCAGCCGCACCCGCTCGATCCCCCGCCAGTCCAGGAAGCGCTCGATGAAGGCGTCGTACTCCTCGATCGTGTAGTTCAGCGAGCCGGGCTTGCCGGAGCGGCCGAAGCCGGGCAGGTCCACCGCCACACCGCCGGTCAGCGCCAGCCACGGGGCCCAGTCGTCGGAGTTGGTCGGCACCCCGTGCAGGTAGAGCACCGGCGGGAGCTCGGTCTCCCCGTCCGGAGCCGGGGCTTCTCGCCAGAAGATCGGCAGGCCGTCGAGGTACTCGGTGTGCTCGCTCGGCTCGGGCACGCCGGGCGAGGTTACCGAGCGGCCCCGGCCGCGGGCTCCGCGCGGGCGGTGACGGTCCCCCGCTCGGGCAAGGTCGCCGGGCGGCGGCTACCGTGCTCGGCGTGCGTGCTCCCCGCCAGCTCCCGGAGCCGCCGAGCCGCCCGCGTGTGGCCGGCATCCGCCGTCGCCTGCGCCGCATCTACGGGATCCCGGCGAGCACTCCCCACGGGCACCCGATCGCCGAGCTGATCCTGACCGTGCTCTCGCAGTCCACCAACGACCGCAACCGCGACGTCGCCTACCTGCGCCTGCGCGAGCGCCTCCCGAGCTGGGAGCAGGTCCGCGACGCGCCCAGGGAGGAGGTCGAGGAGGCGATCAGGCCGGGGGGTATCTCGAACGTCAAGTCGGGCCGCCTGCAGGCCATCCTGGGGGCCATCACCGCCGATGCCCGCGACCCACGGCCACGAGCTGTCCCTGGACTGGATGGGGGCGGCCGCCGTCGGCGAGAGCCGCGACTACCTCGTCGGGCTCCCCGGCGTGGGCCGCAAGACGGCCGCCTGCGTGCTGCTGTTCGCGCTCGGCAAGCGAGAGGTGCCGGTGGACACCCACGTGTCCCGCGTGGGCACCCGTCTGGGCCTGTTGCCCGCTGGAGCTCCCTTCGAGGTGCTCCACGACCGCATGCTCGCCCTCACACCACGCGGGGCCGAGCTCGAGCTTCACGTCAACCTGCTCCGCCACGGGCGCCGCACCTGCCACGCCCGCCGTCCCCTGTGCGAGCGCTGCGGCCTGGAGCCGGTCTGCCCCAGCAGCCTGCTGCGCCGGCGGGGCGCCGCAGGGCGTTAGCGCCCGCCTGCCGCCACGGCGGAGCGGCCCGCCCTGCCACCGCCTGCCGCCTCGGCGGAGCGGCCCGCCCTGCCACCGCCTGCCGCCTCGGCGGAGCGGCCCGCGGCGCTACCCGTGGGGCAGGACCGCAAAGGCGATCACCGCGTACTGCAGCGCGGCGGCGGCGACGACGAGGGCGTGGAAGACCTCGTGGTAGCCGAACACCTTCGGCCAAGGATTCGGGCGCTCGCTCGCGTACACGACGGCCCCGAGCACGTACAGCAGGCCTCCGGTGGCGAGGCCCGCCACGCCCAGCCAGCCGATCGCCGCCGGCAGTTCCCCGAAGACCGCGGCGGTGACCAGCCCGAGGGCCACGTACACGGCCGCGAACAGCCACTTCGGGGCGTCGATCCAGAGCAGCTTGAACAGCACGCCTCCGAGCGCCCCCGCCCACAGCACGATCAGGATCGCTTTCCCGAGCGACCCCTTCAGCGCCAGCAGGGCCACGGGGGTGTAGGTCCCGGCGATCAGCACGAAGATCATCGAGTGGTCCAGGCGTCTCATCCAGCGCCGCGCCTTCGGCCGCCATGTGACGCGGTGGTACAGGGCGCTGGTCCCGAGCAGTCCCGAGACCGCGACCGCGTAGATGACCGCCGCCACCCGCGCCCTCCCGTCGGAGGCCGCCAGGATCAGCGCGACGCCGCACCCGAGGGAGATGAAGAAGGCGTACTCGTGCAGGACCCCGCGGAGCTTGGGCTTCAGCGGCGGCAGGTTGGGTTTGGTGAGCACCCCCAGCTCGTTCATCAGAACTCACTACAAAAGGTAGCGCCGTGCGACGATGCCCGCGTGCGCTACCCCGCCGGCGTTCGATTTCTTCGAGCGTGACCTCGGCCCGCCGGGCGCCCCCGCGCCCTCCGCCGTCTGAGGACTCCCTCCACGGCAGGGGGCCGTGCCGACGCCGGGCAGCTTCTCGCCCGCGGGACCGGTCGTGGCGCCCCGCTCGGGACGCCGGTCGGGCGCTCGCCGCTGCTCTCGCGGCCCCGCAGGGCCACTTTGGCACCTTCCCCGGGTGGCCGCGGACTCTCCAGACCTACCCAAACCTACGCAAAGTGCGGGGAAACTAACCTTGAAGGGCGGCAGGAAATCTGCCACAATACGACTTAGATTTACACAGCGTACACACAGAAAGGTTCACAGCAATGGCCAAGACCATAGGCATCGACCTCGGCACGACGAACTCGTGCATGGCCGTGCTCGAGGGTGGCGAGCCGACCGTGATCGAGAACGCCGAGGGCGGTCGAACGACGCCGTCGGTGGTCGCCTTCACGGCCTCCGGTGAGCGTCTCGTGGGCACGGTGGCCAAGCGGCAGGCCGTCACCAACCCGCAGAACACGATCTTCTCGATCAAGCGCTTCATGGGCCGCAAGGAGGGAGAGGTCCGCGAGGAGGAGTCGATCGTCCCCTACAAGGTCGTCGCCGGACCGAACGGCGACGCTCGCGTTGAAGCCGACGGCAAGCAGTACTCCCCGCCGGAGATCTCCGCGATGATCCTGCAGAAGCTCAAGGCGGACGCGGAAGCGTACCTGGGCGAGGCGGTCGATTCGGCCGTCATCACCGTCCCGGCGTACTTCAACGACGACCAGCGCCAGGCGACCAAGGACGCCGGCAAGATCGCCGGCCTCGACGTCAAGCGCATCATCAACGAGCCCACCGCGGCCTCCCTGGCCTACGGGCTCGACAAGGAGTCCGACCAGACGATCCTCGTGTTCGACCTCGGCGGCGGCACCTTCGACGTGTCCGTGCTCGAGATCGGCGACGGGGTCTTCGAGGTCAAGTCGACGGCCGGGGACAACCACCTCGGCGGCGACAACTTCGACAAGGCGATCGTGGACTGGCTCGTCGCGGAATTCAAGAAGAGCCAGGGCATCGATCTGTCTGCCGACCCGATGGCCCTCCAGCGCCTCTACGAGGCCGCCGAGAAGGCCAAGATCGAGCTCTCCACCACACAGGAGACCCAGATCAACCTGCCGTTCATCACCGCTGACTCCTCCGGACCCAAGCACCTCGACACGCGCCTCACACGGGCGAAGCTGGCGGAGCTCACCTCCGCCCTGCTCGACCGCGTGGTGGGGCCTGTCAACCAGTCAATCGACGACGCCAAGAACAAGGGCGTCAAGGAGATCGACCACATCGTGCTGGTGGGCGGCATGACCCGCTCGCCCGCGGTCCAGGAGAAGGTCAAGGAGCTGACCGGCAAAGAGCCCCATCGCGGTGTCAACCCCGATGAGGTCGTGGCCGTCGGCGCCGCCATCCAGGCCGGTGTCCTGGCCGGCGACGTGAAGGACGTGCTGCTGCTCGACGTGACGCCCCTGACGCTCGGGATCGAGACCAAGGGTGGCGTGATGACGAAGCTGATCGAGCGCAACACCACGATCCCCACCCGCAAGGGCGAGGTCTTCTCGACGGCCGAGGACAACCAGCCGTCGGTCGAGATCCACGTCCTGCAGGGCGAGCGCGAGATGGCGCAGTACAACAAGTCGCTGGGCAAGTTCCAGCTGACCGGCATACCGCCGGCGCCGCGCGGGATCCCGCAGATCGAGGTCGCCTTCGACATCGACGCCAACGGCATCCTCAACGTCTCCGCGAAGGACCTGGGGACCGGCAAGGAGCAGAAGATCGAGATCAAGGCGGGCTCCGGCCTCGCCGAGGACGAGATCAAGAACATGGTGGCCGACGCCGAGACGCACGCCGACGAGGACCGCCGTGCGCGGGCCCTCGCGGAAGCGCGCAACAACGGCGAGAACGCGGCCTACCAGGCCGAGAAACAGCTCGCCGACCTGGGAGACCAGGTGGACGCGGATTCCAAGTCGCGCATCGAAGACGCCGTCAAGGCCGTCCGGGAGACGCTCGAGTCCGAGGACGCGGACCAGATCAACGCCCGCTCCGAGGAGCTCCAGAACGCCTTCCACGCGGTCTCCGAGGCGATGTACCAGCGCGCCCAGGAGCAGGCCTCCGGGGCCTCCAATGGTGCGGCGTCTCCGGACGGCGACGCCGGCGGCTCCTCTGAGGACGAGGATGTCGTCGACGCCGAGGTCGTCGACGAGCCGAAGGTCTAAGCGATGACCAACCCCGAGGGCACAGTCACCGGCGCGGGCGACCCCCGCGCCGCCGACCACGAGGGCGCCGCCGAGCACGGCGAGCGTCACCCCTTCCCCGACCAGAAGGTGGCCGGGGAGGGGCCCGCGGTGCCGGCCGAGGCCGGTGCCGCGACCGCTGCCGACGAGGCCTCCGAGCTCGCCGGGGACCTCGACGAGCTGGTTGCAACGGCGGCTCAGCGGGACGAGTACCTCGCGCTCGCCCAGCGCACACAGGCCGACTTCGAGAACTACCGCAAGCGCGTGGCCCGCGAGGCCGCCGCGGCACAGGAACGGGGCGCCGCGACGCTGGCCAAGGAGCTGTTGCCGGCACTGGACAACCTCGACCGGGCACTCGGAGCGGCAGCCGCCGACGATCCCCTGCTGGAAGGGGTCAGGCTCGTCAGGGCCGAGCTGAACGCCGCGCTCGCGCGGGCGGGGATCGAGTCCTTCTCGCCGCTGGGCGAGGTCTTCGACCCGTCCCTGCACGAGGCCATGGCCACACTCCCCCAGCCGCCCGAGGGCAAGCCCAGCGGGACGGTGGTCGAGGTCTACCAGCCCGGCTACCGGCTGGGCAAGAACATCATCCGCCCGGCTCGCGTGGTCGTGGCGGCCTAGAGGAGCACGGATGGCGACACGTTCCGACTACTACAAGGCCCTGGGCGTCGACAAGAAGGCCAGCGCTGCGGAGATCAAGAAGTCCTACCGCAAGCTCGCCCGCGAGTTCCACCCGGATCGCAACCCGGGGGACGAGAAGGCCGAGGAACGCTTCAAGGAGATCTCCCAGGCCTACGACGTGCTCGGCGACCCGGAGAAGCGCAAGCAGTACGACAGCGGCAGCGGTCCGTTCGCCCAGGCGGGCGGGCCCGGTGGCGGCTTCGGCGGCTTCGGCAACTTCGACTTCGACGCCTCTTCGATGGGGGACATCCTGTCCAACCTGTTCGGGGGCCAGGGCGGCGGCGCCCGGCGGGGCCGGGGCGCTCCCGGAGCCGAACGCGGCGCCGACCTCGAGGCACAGGTGTCGATCACCTTCGACCAGGCGGTCACGGGCGCGCAGGTGCCGCTGCAGGTGCCGATGCGCAGCACCTGCGACACCTGCCACGGGACCGGCGCCGCCCCGGGTACCTCTCCCACCATCTGCCCCCGCTGCGAAGGCCGGGGCATCGAGACCGAGGGCCAGGGGATGTTCTCCATCTCCCAGCCGTGCTCTCAGTGCGGAGGGTCGGGGACGATCATCCAGAGCCCCTGCGCGACGTGTGGCGGCTCGGGCACCGTACGGACCGTCAAGCGCCTGCGCGTCAACATCCCCGCCGGGGTCCGCGACGGCAGTCGCATCCGGCTGGCCGGAAAGGGCGAGCCGGGACTGCGGGGCGGGCCACCCGGAGACCTGTACCTGATCACCAAGGTCAGCTCCTCGCCCGTGTTCAAGCGCAAGGGTGAGCACCTCGAGGTGGAGGTCCCCCTGAGCATCCCCGAGGCGCTGCTCGGCGCCGAGGTCCAGGTGCCCACCCTCAACGGCACCAAGACGCTGCGGGTGCGTCCCGGCACCGCCCACGGGACGGTTCAGCGCCTGCGCGGCGAGGGGCCCCCGAAGCTCGGCACCTCACCGCCCAAACACGGGGACATCCACTACCGCTTCGTGATCGACGTCCCGAAGGAGCTCAACGACGAGCAGGAGAAGGCCGTCGAGCAGCTCTCCAAGACGCTCGGCTCCGACGACCTCAGGCAGAGCCTGTTCGCCAACGGAGCCGGTCCCCGTCCCCACGCCGGGGCGACCAGCGGGAAGGCGTCAGACAGCTGATGGCCGGCTCCGGCGGTGAAAACCCCAGGACGGTCACGCGGGTGAAGCTGGCGACCGACCGCGGCGTGTTCATGATCTCCGTGGCTGCCGAGCTGGCCAACCTGCATCCCCAGACGCTGCGGGTGTACGAGGCGAGGGGGCTGATCGAGCCCCAGCGCTCCTCGAAGGGCACCCGCCTGTACTCCCACGAGGACGTGGAAAAGCTCAGGCGCATCCAGGAGATGACCGCGGAGCTGGGGCTCAACCTCGCAGGGGTCGAGCGGGTGCTCCAGCTGGAGCAGGAAATCGAGGACATGCAGGCCCGCATCGAGGAGATCGAGCTCGAGGCCCTGCAGGCACAGGTCCGCCTCTCCGAGGAGCTCGAGGAGGTCCGCCGCTCGTTCCGTGCCGAGCTGGTCCCCTACCGCGGCAGCGGGGAGCTGGTGCGGGTGGCCGACCTCATGAAGTCCTTCAAACGACCAACGAACTTCAAGAGATAGAAGAGGAAGCAACGATGTCACCCAACGGAACCCCACCCCCCGGCGCCCAGCCCGGCCAGCCCGAGGAGCAGCAGGCTCCCCTGGAGCGCTTCGGGCGCGACCTCACCGAGATCGCCGAGCAGGGCAAGCTCGACCCGGTCATCGGCCGCGACGACGAGATCCGCCGCGTCATCCAGGTCCTCAGCCGGCGCACCAAGAACAACCCGGTCCTGATCGGTGAGCCCGGCGTCGGCAAGACGGCGATCGTCGAGGGCCTGGCCCAGCGGATCGTCGCCGGCGACGTGCCGGAGTCACTGCGCGATCGTCGCGTGATCGCCCTCGACATGGGCGGCCTGATCGCGGGGGCCGCCTACCGGGGCGAGTTCGAGGAACGCCTGAAGGCGGTGCTGAAGGAAGTCGCCGACGCCCAGGGCACGATCATCCTGTTCCTCGACGAGCTCCACACGATCGTCGGCGCGGGCGCCGCCCAGGGGGCCGTGGACGCGGCCAACCTGCTCAAGCCGATGCTGGCCCGCGGGGAACTGCGGGCCGTCGGCGCCACCACCCTCGACGAGTACCGCCAGCACATCGAGAAGGACGCCGCCCTGGAGCGGCGCTTCCAGCCCGTGTACGTGGGCGAGCCCACCGTTCAGGACACGATCGCGATCCTGAGGGGGCTCAAGGAACGCTACGAGGTGCACCACAAAGTCACGATCCAGGACAGCGCCCTGATCGCCGCGGCCACGCTCTCCCACCGCTACATCGCCGACCGCTTCCTGCCCGACAAGGCGATCGACCTGATCGACGAGGCCGCCTCCAAGATCCGCATCGAGATCGACTCCCTGCCGACCGAGATCGACGAGGTGGACCGCCGCATCATGCAGCTCGAGATCGAGCTCACCTCTCTGCGCAAGGACAAGAGCGACGCCGCCAAGGAGCGCCGCGAGGCGCTCGAGGGCGAGCTCGAGGAGCTGAAGACCCGGTCGGCCTCGATGAAGGAGCAGTGGCAGTCCGAGAAGGCGGCCATCCAGGGTGTCTCCGAACTGAAGGAACGCCTCGAGCAGGCCCGCCTGGAAGTCGAACGGGCCCAGCGCGAAGCCAACCTGGAGCGCGCCGCGGAACTGCAGTACCGCGACATCCCCGAGCTGGAGAAGGAGCTCGCCGAGCGCGAAGCCGCGGCCCGGGAGACCGAGGGCGAGGGCCCGGTGTTCCTCAAAGAGGAGGTCGACGCGGACGACGTCGGAGAGGTCGTGGCCCGCTGGACCGGGATCCCGGTGAGCCGGCTGCTCGAGGGCGAAACCGAGAAGCTTCTGCACATGGAGGACCGCCTCCACGAACGTGTCGTCGGCCAGGACGAGGCGATCGACGCCGTAGCGACCGCTCTGCGCCGCTCCCGGGCGGGCCTATCGGATCCCGACCGCCCGATCGGCACCTTCCTGTTCCTCGGCCCCACCGGTGTCGGCAAGACCGAGCTCGCGAGGGCCCTGGCGGAGTTCATGTTCGACACCCAGGAGGCCATGATCCGGATCGACATGTCCGAGTACATGGAGAAACACTCCGTGTCCCGGCTGGTGGGCGCACCCCCCGGCTATGTCGGCTACGAAGAGGGCGGTCAGCTGACCGAGGCGGTCCGCCGCCGGCCCTACTCGGTGGTCCTGCTCGATGAGATCGAGAAGGCCCACGGAGATGTCTTCAACACGCTCCTGCAGGTGATGGACGACGGGCGGCTCACCGACGGCCAGGGACGGACCGTTGACTTCAAGAACACGGTCCTGATCATGACCTCCAACATCCCCGTTCCCGAAGGGCTGGGGGACACCGAGCTGCGCAGTGCCCTGCTCGAGTACTTCAAGCCCGAGTTCATCAACCGTCTCGACGACGTGGTCCGCTTCCAGGCCCTCGACCGCGAGCAGCTGGGCGAGATCGTCGACCTCCAGGTCGCCCTCGTGATCGACCGGGTGGCCGAGCGGGGGGTCCAGGTGACGCTCACCGACGCCGCCCGGGTGCTGCTGGGGAACCTCGGCTATGACCCCAGCTACGGAGCACGGCCCCTGCGACGTGTGATCCAGAAGCAGCTCACCGACAGGCTCGCCCTGGCCCTGCTGGAGGGCGAGATCCATACCGGAGACGACGTCAGGGTCGACGCCCGCGACGGCGAACTGGTGCTGGAGACGGGCTCCGTCCCGGCCGCCGCGGTCGCCTGAGCGCCCTCGAGCACTCCCGCGCGCCGCTCGTCGGCCTCCCAATCCGTCCAGGGTGTTCGCCCGGGACTGGAATTGCGGGCAACTACGGACGAGGAAAAGTCGTCCGGGGCCCGAACTGAAAGTCCCGTAGCGCCCGATTCCCGGGCCCGGCGCTCCTGCCGGTCTGGCGGACGCACCGGCCACGGACGGCCTCACAGATCGACCAACAACGGCCCGTTCCCAGCGGCGGGTCACATTGGAGGAGCTGCATGCGCAGAGCATCCGAACGGCGAGCACAGTGGGCAATCATCATCCTCGCGCTTTTCTTCGCGCTGGGAGGAAGCGCGGTTGCGGCCAAGACCTTCCTGATCACGAGCACCAGCCAGATCAAGCCAAGCGTCCTGGCGAAGCTCAAGGGCAAAAACGGCAAAAACGGCTCGAACGGCGCTGAAGGTCACCCGGGCATCGGCGGAGCCACGGGTCCCGCTGGAACCAACGGCACCAACGGGACCAACGGCAAAAACGGCAACGACGGCAAAGAAGGCAAAGAAGGCGCCACCGGTAAAGAAGGCGCCGCAGGTGCCACCGGGCCGACCGGCCCGAGTGGGGGCCCGACCGGCCCTGCAGGGGCCACGGGTCCGACGGGCGCCGCCGGGCCGACCGGCCCGGCCGGCGTGACCGGCGCGACCGGCCCGACAGGGGCCACGGGCGCGACCGGGACCGAAGGCAAAGAAGGCAAAGAAGGCGCAGAAGGCGCAGAAGGCGAAAGCATTGAAGGTCCAGAAGGCAAAGAAGGTCCAGAAGGTAAAGAAGGCACTGCTGGCGTAGAAGGCACCACGGGGGCCGAAGGCAAAGAAGGCAAAGAAGGCAAAGAAGGCAAAGAAGGCAAAGAAGGTAAAGAAGGCCCAGAAGGTAAAGAAGGAAAAGCGGGCGCGAACGGCGCCGTGGCTGGGCTCAGTGCGACCGAGGAACCGACGTCGCTCGTCATCACGTCCGACTTGAGCTTCACCGAACTACCGGGAATGAAAAGAGGTCCTCACGCCCGGCTCGTTCGTCGTGACTGCGATGGTCGAGATCGATGCGTCAAGCGCGGAAGGAGTGCCCGCGGCGGCAGGTGTGGAATGTGTACTCGAAGATAAACCCGAAACCGGCGCACCCACCAAGGCGCCGGCTGCTTGGTTCGCGACGACGAGCGAAACCGGGCCGAGCACCGAGGCTGCGACAGGCGAGATTCCGCTCAACCTCGCGATCACCAGCGCGACACCGAGCTCGCTGTCGCTTCAGTGCAAGACGACGATTGCCGGAGCAGGCGTGAAGATCGTCGCCGAGAACGGTTCGCTGGTCGCCGTGGAAACAACTAAAAACAGCTAACGCCGAGACACACCAGCGGCCGGTCCTTCACGGGGCCGGCCGCTGCATTTAACGAGCCCGCTCATGCCTATGCGGCCGAGCGTCGCACCCGACGTCGCGGCGCCGGTCAGTTGACGGTCACGAAGAAGCCCTGTGGTTCTTCTTTTTCTTCGAGTGCCCCTTCTTCGAGCACCGCTGCCGAGGTCTGAACGGTGACGTCCGTCCCCACGGGACAGACTTGGTCAGCTCCCCTGCCCAGCGTTGCCCGGATCACGGAGAGCTGGACCGATTCGTTGTAGTCGATGGTCGCGGCCACCGCGTGCAACGTTCCGGCTATTCCGGACAGGCAAAAGATCCCTTCTTCTTTTCCGATCAGTTCGACCTTCACCACGTTCTTGCTCTCGACCAGTTCGCCAGTCATGCTCACCTGCGCGTACGCGATTGCGCTGCCATTTTCTCCGGTTGAGCCGGTGCTGCCGGTCGCGCCCGCTGCACCCGTGGCACCGGTCGCGCCCGTTGCTCCCTGGCCACCGGTGGCTCCCTGTGGGCCTTCACCCCCCCGTTCGCCCTGTTCTCCTTTGAGCCCGGTCGCGCCCTGAGCGCCGGTTGGCCCGGTTGGCCCCGTCGCGCCCGTGGACCCCGGTTCTCCGTCTACGGTCTGCCCGGCGGTGCCCTGCCTGCCCGTCGCTCCGGTCGCGCCCGCGGTCCCCGGCGATCCCGCGGGGCCTGTGGGACCCGCGGGTCCGGCTTCCCCGGCGGCGCCCTTGGGGCCCTTTGCTCCCTTCAGCGCTCTGAGCACCTTCGGGTTGATCTGCTTGCTGGAGTTGACCAGGTAGTGGTTCGCCGCAAGTGCTCCTCCGGTCATCGAGAAGACGAGCGCAAGCGTGGCGGCGACGTTGGCGTACGTGAACTTGGATCTGAAGTTGGGCATGCGGGCAATATATGGACGCCCTCCGACCCTCCTGCGGGGTCGAAGTGCGCGCTGTCCGCGCCGATCCCGGGGTCGAAGTTCGCGCCGTCCGCGCCGATCCTGTAGAACCGCGGTGCGCCACGCGCGCGACGCACGTGCCCTGTACGCCCGGAGAGGAGTAAAGCCGTTGCCGACCTACATCATGCTCACGACGCTCACGCCCGAGGGAGTTCAGACGGTCAAGAACAACCCCGAGCGGATCAAGGAGGTCAACAAGGAGGTCGAACAGCTGGGAGCGAGCGTCAAGGCTCAGTGGGCAACCCTCGGCCACATCGACTTCATCTCGATCGTCGAGGCCCCCGACGAGGGCGCGATGGCGCGGATCTCCCTCGAGCTCGGCTCCCGTGGCACCGCCCGCTACGAGACCCTCGCGGCTATCCCCATAGATGCCTTCATCTCCTCGTTGTAACGTCCTTTCCGTTCCCGTTCTGCCCGAACACCAGACCCCATGACCGCGACCGAGGCCGACGGAGCCGCCGGCGGGAGCCAGGGCACCCGCGGCGAGGGCGAGGGCTCCCCGAGTGACCGCACCTCGGGTCCGCCCGGGATATCTCTCGTGCCCGAGCCCCTGGAGGAGTCCGAGGTGGAGGCCGAGCTCGAGGGTCTCGACGTGGACGCCCCCCGGGTGGGGATCGTGATGGGCTCCAAGAGCGACCTCGAGACGATGCAGAAGGCCGCCGACGAGCTGAAGGAGCGCGGCATCCTGCACGAGATGCGGGTGATGTCGGCCCATCGTGAACCTGATCTGGTGGCCGAATACGCCAAGAACGCAAAAATGCGGGGACTGCGCGTGATCATCGCCGGCGCCGGCATCTCGGCAGCCCTCCCCGGTGCGGTCGCCGCCCACACGGACCTGCCGGTGATCGGGGTCCCGTTGTCCGGGCGCCTGTCCGCGGCCGGCGGTCTGGATGCGATCCTGTCGATCGTGCAGATGCCCCCCGGTGTGCCGGTCGCGTGCGTGGGTCTCGACAACCCCCGCAACGCCGCCATCCTCGCCGCCCAGATCCTCTCGGGATGATCGCCCGCTACACGCGGCCGGAGCTCGGCCGCCTGTGGAGCGACGAGGCGCGGATGCAGGCCTGGCGGCGGGTGGAGGTCGCAGCCGCCGAGGAGCTCCCGTTCCTGCTCGGCGCCGACGGTCCCACCGAGGCCGAGCTCGAGGCGATTCGGGGCGCGACCTTCACCGTCGAGGCGGTCCAGGAGCGAGAGCGGGTCACCGACCACGACGTGGCCGCCTTTGTCGATGTCCTCGGTGCTTCCGCCGGCCCGGCTGGCCGCTGGATCCACTTCGGCCTCACCTCCTCGGACGTGCTCGACACCGCCCTGGGGCTCCAGCTGCGGGACGCCGGGGAGCCGATCCTGGCCGGGGCCAGAGGCCTGGTGGACGCCCTGGCGGCGAGGGCGCGCGAGCAGACCGGCACCTTGACCGTGGGCAGAACCCACGGCGTCCATGCCGAGCCCACGAGCTTCGGCCTGCGGCTCGCCGGTTTCGCCTTCGAGGCCCACCGCAACCTCGTCCGCCTGCAGCGTGCCTTCGAGCAGGCGAGTGTGGGCGCGGTGTCGGGCGCCGTGGGCACCTACGCGGCCACCAGCCCCGAGTACGAGGCTCGCGTCCTGGACCGCCTCGGCCTCGCCCCCGAGGACGTCTCCACACAGGTCGTCCCACGCGATCGCCACGCCGAGCTGCTGACCGCGATCGCCCTTGCCGGCACAGGCCTGGAGCGCCTGGCGACCGAGATTCGCAATCTCCAGCGCACGGAGGTGCGGGAGGTTCAGGAGCCCTTCCGGGAGGGCCAGAAGGGCTCCTCCGCCATGCCCCACAAGCGCAACCCGATCAAGAGCGAGCAGATCACCGGGCTGGCCCGGGTGCTGCGCGGCAACGCCATGGCCGCCCTCGAGAACGTCTCTCTGTGGCATGAGCGCGACATCTCCCACTCCTCCGCAGAGCGGGTGATCCTGCCGGACTCCACGATCCTCCTCGACTACCTCCAGCAGCGCGCCATCGCACTGGTGACAGACATGCGCATCGACTCCGCCCGCATGCTCGAGAACCTCGAGCTGACCCACGGGGCCCTGTTCTCCCAGCGAGTGCTGCTGGCTCTGGTCGAGGCGGGCAGCACCCGCGACGAGGCCTATCGAGTGGTCCAGGAGCTGGCCCAGCGGGCCTGGGACGAGGGGATCCCGCTGCGGGAGCTGCTGGCGGCCGACGACCGCGCCGCCGGGCTGGACCTGGACCAGATCTTCGACCCCGACCACTACCTTCGGCACGTGCCCGAGGTCCTCGCCCGGCTGGACCGGATCGCCTGATCTCGACCCCTTCGCCCCCCCGGGGGCGCTGGTAGCATCGCCCCACGTGAGCCCCCTCGCCGACCTGCCCCTCATCGCCAGCGGGAAGGTCCGCGAGATGTACGCGCTGGGCCCCGGGGAGGACGGCTCCCCGCGGCTGTTGATGGTCGCCAGCGACCGCATCTCCACCTACGACGCCGTCCACCCCACGCCGATCCCCGACAAGGGCAAGGTGCTCGCCGGGCTGTCGGTGTTCTGGTTCGACAAGACGAGCCACATCGTCGCCAACCACCTGCTGTCCGCCACCGACGACGTCCCCGAGTCCGAGCGCGGCCGGGCGCTTGTCGTGCGCGAGCTCCAGATGCTCCCCGTCGAGTGCGTGGTTCGTGGCTACATCACTGGCTCCGGCTGGAAGGACTACCAGTCCAGCGGCAGCGTCTCGGGGATCAAACTGCCCGAGGGCCTGCGCGAGTCCGAGCAGCTACCCGAGCCGATCTTCACTCCCAGCACCAAGGCCACCGAGGGCCACGACGAGACGATCGACTTCGATCGCGCTGCCGAGCTGGTGGGCGACCCGCAGCTGATGCGCCGGGTGGCCGACGTGGCCGTGGAGCTGTACTCGTTCGCCGCCGACCACGCCCGTGCGGCGGGGGTGATCCTCGCCGACACCAAGTTCGAGTTCGGGCTCCGCGAGGACGGCGAGCTGGTGATCGGCGACGAGGTGCTGACGCCGGACTCCTCCCGCTACTGGCCGGCCGAGGACTACGAGGTCGGCCGTGGCCAGCCCAGCTTCGACAAGCAGTACGTCCGGGACTGGGCCTCGGCCCAGGGCTGGGACAAGAAGCCCCCCGCCCCTGCGATCCCCGACGACGTCGTCGCCGGCACGCGGGCGCGCTACGTCGAGGCCTACGAGCGCATCACGGGTGAGCCCTTCGAGGCATGGCTGCAGAGGAGCTCCGCCGCTTGAGGGCACGCGTCCTGGTTCGACCCAAGGCCGGCATCCTCGACCCGCAGGGTGCGGCCGTCGAGCGGGCCCTGCCGGCGCTCGGTTTCGCCGGGGCGGCCAACGTCCATGTCGGGCGCCTGATCGAGCTCGATGTGGCCGACCCCGAGCAGCTCGGCCCGATGTGCGAGAAGCTCCTCGCCAACCCGCTGGTCGAGGACTACGAGGTCCAACTGCTGGACGCGCCCGCATGACGCGCACCTGGTGAAGTTCGCCGTCATCCAGTTCCCGGGCTCCTGCGACGACCGGGACGCCGCTCACGCGGCGGGCCTGGTGGGCGAGGCGGAGCTCGTGTGGCACGCCGAGCGCGACCTGCACGGGGCCGACGCGGTCATCGTCCCGGGCGGCTTCTCCTACGGCGACTACCTCCGCGCCGGCGCCATCGCACGCTTCTCCGCCGCGATGGACGCCGTGATCGATTTCGCCGCCGGCGGGGGCCTGGTGCTCGGCATCTGCAACGGCTTTCAGGTGCTGTGCGAGGCCCACCTGCTCCCCGGTGCCCTGCTCGTGAACGCCAACCGCCGCTTCACCTCCCGCCAGGTGTCCCTCGACGTGGTTCGCGGGGACACCGCCTTCACCCACGGGATGCACCCCGGCGAGGTGTTGAGGATCCCCGCCAAGCACTCGTGGGGGCGCTACCACGCGGACGCCGAGACGCTCCAGCGGCTCGAGCAGAACGGCCAGGTGCTGCTGCGCTACGCCCCCGGACACAACTTCAACGGCTCGGTCGCCGACATCGCCGGGATCTGCAACGAGGCCGGCAACGTGTTCGGGCTGATGCCCCACCCCGAGCACGCGGTGAACGAGCTGATGGGCGGCTCGACCGACGGGCTGAGGATCTTCCAGTCGATGGCTCTGGCCAAGGAGGGAGCGGTTGCCTGAGAGCACCGCAGTGCGCCCTCCCGCCGGGGTCCCCACGCCTGCAGGACGCCCTCGCACTCGGTCTCACCGAAGGCGAGTACGAGCTGGTGTGCCAGAAGCAGGGCCGCCCTCCCAACCAGGTCGAGCTGGCCGTGTACTCGCTGATGTGGAGTGAGCACTGCGCCTACAAGCACTCCAAGCTGCTGCTCCGCACGCTCCCCACCGAGGGCGAGCACGTGGCCCTCGGGCCAGGCGAGAACGCCGGCGCCGTGAACCTCCCCGGCGGGCTCGTGTGCGCATTCAAGGTCGAGTCCCACAACCACCCCAGCGCGGTCGAGCCCTTCCAGGGAGCAGCCACGGGAGTGGGCGGGATCCTGCGTGACATCTTCGCCCTCGGTGCCCGCCCGATCGCGGTGCTCGACTCGCTGCGCTTCGGAGAGCCATCGACGGCGGTCGCGGACCGGGGTCGCTACCTGCTCGACGGGGCCGTCGGCGGGATCGGTCATTACGGCAACTCGATCGGCGTCCCCACGATCGGCGGGGAGGTCTACTTCGAGGCCCCCTACGAGCACAACTGCCTGGTCAACGCGATGGCGCTCGGGCTCGCCCGCAGCGAGCAGCTCATCCGCAGCGCCGCCAGCGGGCCGGGCAACCTCGTCGTGCTGTTCGGCGCCTCCACCGGTCGCGACGGGATCGGTGGCGCCTCGGTGCTCGCCTCCGCCGAGCTCGCGGGCGAGGACGGGGCTGCACAGGACATGCGCCCCACCGTGCAGGTCGGCGACCCCTTCGAGGAGAAGAAGCTGCTCGAGTGCTCCCTGGCGCTGCTCGAGGAGGGGCTGCTCGTCTCCCTTCAGGACCTCGGTGCCGCGGGTCTCACCTCCTCGGCCTCGGAGATGGCCTCCAAGGGAGGTGTGGGGATCGACATCGACGTGGCCGCGGTGCCCCTGCGAGAGCCGGGTCTGGAGCCGTTCGAGATCATGGTCTCCGAGTCCCAGGAGCGGATGCTGTGCGTGGTCGAGCCCGCCGCCTTCGAGCGGGTCGCGGCCGTGTGCGCGCGCTGGGAGCTTGCCTGTTCGGCGTATCGGCCGGGTCACCGACTCGCGCCGTCTGCGGGTCCTGCATGGCGAGGAGCTCCTCGGCGACATGCCGGTCGAGGGGCTCGTCGACGACTGCCCGCTGTATGAGCTGGCGCCCATGCGCCCGACCACGGGCATCTATCCCGCTCCGGTCGGAACGCTCGCGCCCGAGGCCGATCCCGCCGAGACGCTGCTGGCGCTGCTCGGGAGCCCCAACCTCGCCTCCCGCCGGCCGCTGTTCGAGCAGTACGACTCGATCGTCCAGTCGCGCACCGTGCGCCGTCCCGGGGAGTCCGACGCCGCCGTCCTCGCCCTGCCCGACGGCTCGGCGCTGGCGGTCAGCATCGACTGCAACGGACGCCGTGTCGCGGCCGACCCCTATCGCGGCACCGTGGAGGCGGTCCTCGAGTGCGCATCCAACCTCGCCTGCGCCGGCGCCGAGCCTCTCGGGACGACCAACAACCTCAACTTCGGGAACCCCGAGAAGGAGCACATCGCCTGGCAGTTGACCGAGGCCGTCAGAGGTCTCGGTGACGCCTGCCGCGCCCTGCGGGCGCCGATCGTGGGCGGCAACGTCTCGCTCTACAACGAGGGCCCGAGCGGCCCCATCTACCCCACGCCGGTGGTCGGCATGGTGGGCGTGCTGCCCGACGCCACCCGCGCCGGGCGCCTGGGCTTCCAGCATGAGGGCGACGCGGTCGCCCTGCTGGGCCCATTCGCCCCCTCGCTGGAGGCCTCCGAGCTCGACAAGCTCCGTGGCCGCCCGCTTCCCGAGCAGCTGCCCGCCTTCGAGCTCGACGCCGTCCGGGTCGCCCAGAGGGCGGTCCGCCACACGGTCCGGGAGGGATTCGTGTCGAGCGCCCACGACATCGCCGAGGGCGGACTCGCGGTCGCGCTCGCGGAGTGCTGCCTGGCGGGAGGCATCGGAGCCAGCGTGACGATCCCAGCCGAACAGGAGCTCATGACGGGGCTGTTCGGCGAGGGCCCGGGCGGCTTCCTGGTGAGCATCCCGCCGGAGCTGGTGGGGCGTGTCGTCGAGTGCACGGGTGCCCGCGTGATCGGCGCCGTCGGCGGGTCGGAACTGCGGGTCGGGCTCGCGGGCCCGGCTCCGGGCGAGGCGCAGGAGGCGCTGCGGGTGACGCTCGAGGAGCTGCGCAACGCGGGCGAGAGTCTCAGCGAGCTGTTTGCGTGATGCTAGCTTTAGACCATATGCGTGAGGGACCGCGCGACGAGTGCGGAGTGTTCGGCCTGTACGCGCCCGGTCACGAGGTGTCGAGGCTGTCCTACTTCGCCCTATACGCATTGCAACATCGAGGGCAGGAGTCGGCGGGCATAGCCGCCGCCGACCGCGGCGGGAACATCATCACCCGGCGTGAGCTCGGCCTCGTAAGCCAGGTGTTCAGCGAGAACGACCTGCGCACCCTCGCCGGCGACCTTGCGATCGGTCACGTGCGCTACTCGACCACCGGCTCCAACGCCTGGGAGAACTCCCAGCCGGTGCAGCGCTCGGAGGGCACCAACGGCTCACGGCGCGAGCTCGCCCTGGCCCACAACGGCAACCTCATCAACGCCGATCGAGCTCCACGACGAGCTGCTGGAGCAGGGCGTCAGCTTCAGCTCCAGCTCGGACTCGGAGATCATCGCGGCGATGATCGCCACCCACCCCGCCGAGCGGGTCGAGGACGCGATCGCCGATGTCCTGCCGCGCCTGCGGGGGGCGTTCTCGATCGTCGTGATGACCAAGGACCGGGTGGTCGCCTTCCGCGACCCCCACGGTCTGCGCCCGCTCGCCCTCGGCACGCTCCCCGGGCGACGGGCGAGGAGCGCCACTGCGTCGCCAGCGAGTCGTGCGCCTTCGACATCATCGGCGCCAACTACGTGCGCGACGTCGAGCCCGGCGAGATCGTGACGCTTCGGAGGAGGGCTGCAGAGCCGCGCCACGGCGGCCGCGCCCGCGCCGCGCCTTCTGCGTGTTCGAGTACATCTACTTCGCCCGCCCGGACTCGCGCATGAACGGCCAGGTGCTGCAGGTGGCCCGCGGGCGGATGGGCGAGATCCTGTGGCAGCGAGGCGCCCGTCGAGGCCGACGTGGTGATCGCCGTGCCCGACTCCGGCAACCCCGCCGCGCGCGGCCTCGCCCGCGCGGCGGGGCTCCCCCAGGACGACGGCTTCGTCAAGAACCGCTACGTCGCCCGCACCTTCATCCAGCCCGGCCAGGAGCTGCGCAAGCACGGCCTGCGGCTGAAGTTCAACCCGCTGCCCGGAGGTCGTCGCGGGCAAGCGCCTGATCGTCGTCGACGACTCGATCGTGCGCGGCAACACCACCCGCCAGATCGTCCAGATGCTCGCGCGACGCGGGCGCCGCCGAGATCCACATGCGGATCTCCGCGCCGCCGATCAAGCACCCCTGCCACTACGGCATCGACATGTCCACCCGCGAGGAGATGATCGCCCACGGGCGCACCACCGAGGAGGTCGCCGCCGAGCTCGGCTGCGACTCGCTGCACTACCTCTCGCTCGAGGGCGTCTACGAGGCCGTCAGGGCACCCGCGCGAGCCACTGCGACGCCTGCTTCACCGGCGAGTACCCGCTCGCGGGCAACCGACTCCGCCGCCGGCAAGTACTCCCTCGAGCAGCCCGCCGAGACCCCCGGCACCGCCGCCGTACGCCCGCCGCCGATACGCCCGCAGTCGACACACCCTCCCCGGTCGTCGACGAGGAGCCGGTCGTGTCGGTCCTCAGCGCCTCCTAGGCCTGAGGCTCAGCGCTCGAGGTTTCCCTCGCGGGCGCCGGTGGCGTCGCTGTAGAGGTTGTTGTAGGGGTGACGGACGATCAGCTCGCTGTTGCGCTCGCGGCGGAATCCGTAGCCGAGAGCGACGATGATGATCAACGTCACGAGGATGGCTAGCAGCATTTCTTCGTCCTTTTGCTGTTGGGGGATCTGTAGCTCCCCTCCACCCCTCACCTCGATTGAAGGACACGCGGGGCCCTGTCTGTGTGACGTGGGTCACAGCCAGTCAACTTTGTATAGCGGCATCTGAGCTCCTGCACGCCTTCCTGGGCCCTCGCCCGAGCGCGAGCGTACCGCGGGTCGCCGCGTTACGCCTCCCGCGCCGAAATAACGGCGCGCGATGGGGACGACCTGGACCTTTGCGGTCGATCGTGGACCGGGATCGCGGTGGCACTTCGACCGAGGGGCAGATCCCCAGCTCGAGTCGTTCCAGGCCCGATGCAGGCGCCGGAGGGGATCGGCCGCTGACGGAGGGACGTGGCGCGATTTCCTGATACGCGTGGCGCGGTGATCACGTCGATGGACGATTCCGCGAACTCGATGACGAGCGCGTCCTGCTGCTCGGTGCCTTTAGGGCCCGTGAAGGCGAGTGACCTGACCTCACACGTGCGGATGGCGCGTTCAACGCCGACGATCCGTAAAGTCACCAAGCTCGTCATCTACTTCGAGCGAGCGCACGCGTTGACCGACCTCGGCATTGAGGCGTAGCGGCGAGTTCGCTCCACCCCTCGCCGCCCAGCGGCATGGCGCTTATGCAGAGATTGACTAGATGTGCACGTGGGTCACAGCTCGTCGCCAAGCCTTCCTGACATGTCATGAGCTTCCAACCCTCGGTGGTCGGGCAAGCCGGGCAGGTCCTGCGGCGTTTACAGCCATTGACCAGAGGTGACGCAGCCCAGGCGTCCCGGCGTGGCGGAGCTATCGTCGGTCGCAACCGACCGAGAGGGGGAAGCAATGAAGCGTCTTGCAGCGTTTTTAGTCGTAATCGGCTGCCTTGGGGGTGCGACGGAGGCATGGGCCGAACCGCCGCCTCCGACTGTGCTGGTCGACGGGACTGCGACGGCCGCAATCTCCAAAACCGCCACCTCCGCGGAAGCGCAGGCGGCCTATAGCCAGGCGTTCGCCGCGTCGGTCAGCAACGGACACGAACAGGCAGAATTCGTGGCCAACCAGGTGGGGGCGCATGTGGGCTCGCTCCAGCAGATCACCCCGCGCGGAGGATCCGTCGATTGCTTCCTGCCGGCGGAAGGGGGGCCGCTCCGGGAAGGTGAGCCATACGAAGGCGCGCAGCCGAACTTCGTCTGGACGGAAAACTTCGGCTACGCGGTTGCTCCGCTCGAGAGCGCACCTGCCACCGCGCCGTCTGTCCACAAGAAGCGAAAGAAGAAGCACAAGCACACCGCCAAGAAGGCGGTGGTCGCGGTCCGCTGCGAAGTCACCTCGAGGGTGCTGCTCTCATATCTGCTCACGTAGACCGCCAGCTATCTTCCGCCCGCGTGCCCGAGCAACTTCCCATCGCTGTCCTCGTCTCGGGCACGGGGACCAACCTGCAGGCCCTGCTCGACACCGTCCACGAGCGCGAGGCCCGGATCGTGGCGGTGGCCTCCAGCACCCCTGACGCTCCGGCCCTGGAGCGCGCGCGTGAGCGAGGCGTGGCCACCGAGGTCTTCCCCCGCGATGCATATACCGACCGCGGTGCCCGCGACGACGCGCTGGCGGACTGGCTGGTGGACAGGGGCGCCCGCCTGGTCGTACTGGCCGGGTACATGGAGCTCCTGGGGGCCGCCTTCCTGGATCGCTTCCCCCGCGCGGTCATCAACGTCCACCCGTCCCTGTTGCCGGCCTTCCCGGGCCTGCACGCCGTCGAGCAGGCGCTCACCTATGGCGTCAAGGTATTCGGCGTGACCGTCCACTTCGTCGACGCCGGCGTCGACACCGGGCCGGTGATCCTGCAGCGGGCCGTGGAGCTGCCGGATGCAACGGACCCCGACGAGGTCCTGGCCGCGCTGCGTCCGCTGGAGCACTCCCTGCTGCCGGCGGCCGTCGCCCTGCTGGCTCACGGGGCCGTCCGGGCAGACGAGCAGAACGCCCGCCGCGTGCTGGTCGATCGCGCCGGCGGGATAGGCTCTGCTGGTGGCCTCCTCGGGTGAGCTCATCGGCGAGAACACGGGTGTGATCGAGCGCACCGCCCCCAACGAGGTGCGCGTGCGCCGGGCGCTGATGTCGGTCTCCGACAAGACCGGCCTGCTCGACTTCGCCCGCGGCCTGCGGGAGCTCGAGGTCGAGCTCGTGTCCACCGGCGGCACCGCTCGCGAGCTCGCCCGCGCGGACATCGCGGCTCGCCCGATCGAGGACTTCACCGGCTTCCCGGAGATCATGGACGGCCGCGTCAAGACGCTGCACCCGCGGCTGTACGCGGGGCTGCTGGCCCGACGCGACGAGGACACCCACCTGCAGGCCGCCGAGGAACAGGGGATCGAGCCGGTCGACCTCGTGATCGTGAACCTGTACCCGTTCGAGCAGACCCTCGCCCGCGGCGATGCCTCCGAGCAGGAGATCATCGAGAACATCGACATCGGCGGTCCGACGATGATCCGCGCGGCGGCCAAGAACGTCGCCTTCGCGGCCGTGGTCGTCGACCCGAGCGACTACCCCGCCGTGCTGGCGGAGCTGCGGGAGGGCGCCGGGCGTCTGTCGGCCACGACCCGTTCGGACCTGGCCCGTAAGGCGTTCGCCACCACCGCCCGCTATGACGCCGCCATCTCCGGCTGGTTCTCGCGCTCCTCCGAGGGCTTCCCGCCCAGCTGGTCGGAGGCCTACGAGAAGGTCCTCGACCTGCGCTACGGCGAGAACCCCCACCAGCAGGGCGCCTTCTACGCGCGCGCCGGAGCCGGGCCCCACCTGCTGGAGGGCGTCGACCAGCTCCACGGCAAGGAGCTGTCGTACAACAACCTGCTCGACCTCAGCTCCGCCCGGGAACTGGTGGAAGACTTCGACGAGCCGGCCTGCGCGATCGTCAAGCACAACAACCCCTGCGGCTGCGCGGTGGCCGACAGCGCCGAGCAGGCCTATGCCCGCGCCTTCGCCTGCGACCCCCAGAGCGCCTACGGCGGGGTGATCGCGCTCAACCGGCCCGTGGACCAGGCGGCCGCCGAGAAGCTGTCCGGCCAGTTCATCGAGGTGCTGCTGGCACCCTCCTTCGAGCCCGCTGCGCTGGAGATCCTGCAGACCAAGAAGAACGTCCGCCTGCTCGAGCTGCCCGACTGGCCCGCGCGCAGCGAGCGGGTGGAGGGCCGGGCCGTGCTCGGGGGGCAGCTCGTGCAGACCCACGACGAGGTCGCCGAGACGCGCGAGCAGATGCGCGCCATGACCGCCGCCGAGCCCGACGAGCAGCAGTGGCAGGACCTCCTGTTCGCGTGGCGGGTATGCCGCCACGTTCGCTCCAACGCGATCGTGATCGCCCGCGGCCGCGCCACGATCGGAATCGGCGCCGGCCAGATGAGCAGGGTGGATGCCGTCCGCATCGCGATCGAGAAGGCCCAGACCTTCCAGCCCGAGCTGCTGGCCGGCTCGAGCCTCGCCTCGGACGCCTACTTCCCGTTCGCCGATGGTCCCGAGCTCGCCCTGGAGGCGGGGGTCACGGGGATCATCCAGCCGGGCGGCTCGGTCCGCGACGAGGAGGTCGTGGCCGCCGTCAACGCTGCCGGGGCCTCGATGGTCGCCACCGGCACGCGTCACTTCCGCCACTGAGAGGCACCTCTTCCAAGGCCCGTCCGGTTGCGGCCGGAGGACTTCTTACGCGAGCTGTTACGATATATCGCGTTGTTACTCAGATAGCTCACGATAGGAGTTCAGAATGTTTGGAAGTTATTCAAGGGAGGCCGGGCCAGGTTGCCGCGGCCACCACGACAGAGGTCCTCGCCACGGCGGCGAGCGGGGTCGCGCCTTCGGCTACGGAGGGCGCGGTGACTGGGGCGGGCTTCGGCCCCGGGCCGCGTGGACCACGGGGCCGCGGACGCAAGGCCCGCCGCGGGGACATCCGCACGGCCGCCCTGCTGTTGCTGGCCGAGGAGCCGCGCAACGGCTACCAGATCATGCAGGAGGTGGAGGAGCGCAGCGAGGGCGTCTGGCGCCCCAGCCCGGGATCGGTCTACCCGGCGCTCGCCCAGCTCGAGGACGAGGGGCTGATCCGCTCCGAGGAGATCGACGGGCGCAAGCTGTTCGCGATCACCGACGCCGGCACCGCTGTGCTCGGCGGAGCGCCCGGCCGACCGGCCGGCGCCGTGGGAGGAGATGAGCGGCTCGGTCAGCGACCGCGCCCACGAGCTCGGACGGCTGATGCGGGAGGTCGCCTACGCCTTCGTGCAGGTGATGCAGCACCGGCAACGAGGCCCAGGTGGCCGCCGCCCGCGAGGTGCTCGTGCGCACCCGCAAAGACCTCTACCGCATCCTCGCCGACGGTGACGGCGATGCCGATACGGTGAGTGAGGACGCTTGAGCCAGCAGGCCACGACAACCGGTGACGCACAGGCGGCGCCCGCTCCGGCGGGCGCCTCCGCCGCCGTGTCGGTTTCCGGCCTGGTCAAGCAGTACGGCGAAGTGGAAGCCGTACGGGGTATCGACTTCGAGGTCCGGGCGGGGGAGATCGTTCGGCTTTCTCGGGCCCAACGGGGCGGGCAAGTCCACCACCATCAGCATGCTCTGCACGCTGGTGCGCCCGAGCGGCGGCTCGGCGCGCGTGGCCGGCCACGACGTCGTCGGCGAACGCGACGAGGTACGCCGCAACATCGGCCTGGTCTTCCAGGACACGACGCTCGACGGCTACCTGACCGCCGAGCAGAACCTGCGCCTGCACGCCGAGCTCTACGGAGTGCCCCGAGCAGCTGGTCGTCGAGCGCATGCGCCAGGTGATGGAGATGGTCGGCCTGTGGGAGCGCCGCGACAGCCTCGTGAACCACTTCTCCGGCGGGATGAAGCGCCGCCTTGAGATCGCCCGCGGACTGCTGCACTCCCCGCGCGTGCTGTTCCTGGACGAGCCCACGGTCGGCCTCGACCCGCAGACCCGCAGCTCGATCTGGGGCTACATCCGCGAGCTGAAGGCCCGGGAGGACATCACGATCTTCCTCACGACCCACTACATGGACGAGGCCGAGTACTGCGACCGCATCGCGATCATGGACCAGGGCCAGATCATCGTGCTCGACACTCCGGAGGCGCTGAAGGCCAGCGTGGGCAAGGACCGCGTGCA
The DNA here is from genome assembly GCA_963758055.1 of uncultured Solirubrobacteraceae bacterium. Lineage (GTDB taxonomy): Bacteria > Actinomycetota > Thermoleophilia > Solirubrobacterales > Solirubrobacteraceae > Palsa-744. The sequence continues at coordinate 113,558 of CAVWTU010000011.1, read as the reverse complement.
GATCGAGACCGACGACGACGACGCCGCGATCGCCGCGCTGCACGAGCGCTTCGGGATCGAGGCCACGGTCGCGGAGGGAACGGTCACCTTCGGCGTGACCGACGGCGAGCAGTTCGTTCCGCGCCTGTTCGCGGAGCTCGGCCAGCCGATCCGCTCGGTCAGCGTCGCGCGGCCCTCGCTCGACGACGTCTTCATGTCCTACACGGGCACGACGATCCGCGACGCCGAGGCCTCCCAGACGGACACGCGTGCGCAACTTCGCCAGGATGATGAGCCGCTGATGGCCACCACGCCGGAGCCCCGTCCAGCTCGCTGCACCCGCCGCGGCCTGCTGATCCGAGATCGCCGGCGTGCGCGTGCCCGCGCGCAGCGCCGGCGGTGAGCTGCGCGCGATCAAGGTCGTCTGGAAGCGCGAGCTGATCCGCTTCAGCCGCGACCGGCTGCGGATCCTCACCTCCCTGATGCAGCCGTTCCTGTTCCTGTTCGTGCTCGGCACCGGCCTCTCGCGCCTCGCCTCCGCGGGCACCCACGGCGTCAACCTGCGCACGTTCGTCTACCCGGGCGTGCTGTGCATGGCGGTCATGTTCACGGCCATGTTCTCGGCCGCCTCGCTGGTGTGGGACCGCGAGTTCGGCTTCCTGCGCGAGATGATGGTCGCGCCGGTGCGGCGCAGCTCGCTGGTGCTCGGCAAGTGCCTCGGCGGCGCCACCGTGGCCGCCTTTCCAGGGCGTGATCGTGCTCGTGCTCGGCGGGTCTCGTCGGCGTCCCCTACGCCCCGTCTGCTGATCATCGAGATCGTTCGCCCTGAGCTGCTGCTCGCGTTCACGATCACCGCCTTCGGCGTGATGATCGCCGCGCGCATCACCCAGATGCAGTCCTTCATGGCGCTGATGCAGATGGCGATCATGCCGATGTTCTTCCTCTCCGGCGCGCTGTTCCCGGTCGCTCGGCCTGCCGCTGTGGCTGCGATCCTCAACCGGATCGACCCGCTGACCTATGCGGTCGATCCGATGCGCCGGACGATCTTCGCGCACCTGGACATCAGCGCGGCCGCTCGCCACGCGCTGGTCCCGCGGCGTGACGTGGTTCGGCTGGCACGTGCCCGGTGCTCTGGAGGCCGCCGTCGTGGGCCTGCTGGGTGCGGCGATGCTGGCGTGGCGATCTTCCAGTTCAGCAAGACCGACTAGCCCGGTCGGCGTGCCGGCGGCGGCGGGATTGCGTCGCGGGCGCCCGGCGGGGTACCTTCAAGGTGTGAGCTCCCGGTCTCGCAAGTGGGCGTTCGGGACCGCCGGCCTGGTGGTCGTGGCCGGAGCCTGCTGCGCGGCCTTGGTGTCGGGGATCGCCGGAGAAGTGCTGACGATCGTGCTGATCTCCGGCGGCCTGTGCGCGGCCCTGCTGCTGCTGTTCCTGGAAGTGGGGCTGGACGAGGAACGCGACCTCGAACGCGAACGCCGCAGCCGCGAGGCCAAGGACCGGCGCACGCTCGAGCTGCGCCGCCGCTCCCGGCTGCCCCAGCGCCCCCGCCGCCCGCAGTGAGCAGCCGCTAGCGTTCGCCGGGATGCTGCTGGGGGACGTGCAGGTGGTGGAGTCCGTGTTGCGGACGCCCCACGGGTTGTTGGAGGCGCCGCGCATCGGCCCCCGGGGCGAGCTGGTGTTCAGCGACGTGATCGCCGGCGGCCTGTGGGAGTACTCGCCCGAGCGGAGAGACCCGCGAGCTGCTCCCCAAGCGCCGGGGCATCGGCGGGGCCGTGCCACACGCCGACGGCGGCTGGGTGATCAGCGGGCGTACCGTGCTGCACCTGCGGCCCGGCGGTGAGCAGCGGGAGCTGCTGGGAGCCGAGGGGGTGTGCGGTTACAACGACCTCGGCACCACGCCCGACGGGCGCCTGCTGGCCGGTGCGCTGCGCTACCGGGCGCTGGCGGGCGAGGACCCCCGGCCCGGCCAGCTGTTGGTGCTCGAGCCCGGTGGGCCGCGGGTGCTGAGCGAGCAGGTGACCTGGCCCAACGGGATCGGCTGCTCGCCCGACGGCGCCACCGTCTACCTCAGCGACTACGCCCGCCGCGTGGTGCTCGCGCTGCCCCTCGGCGGCGGCGAGGCGGTGGAGTTCTGCAGCTCTCCCCGCGGCTCGGCCGACGGCCTCGCGGTGGACGTCGAGGGAGGCGTGTGGGTCGCGCTCGCCGAGGGAGGAGGGGTGGCGCGGTTTCACTCCGACGGCAATTTGGACGGGATCGTCGAGCTGCCCTCGACGCTCGTCTCGAGCCTCTCCTTCGGCGGCCCGGACATGCGCGACGTGCTGATCACCACCGCCGACAACGAGGTCGACCCGCAGCTGGGGGGAACCCTGCTGCGCGCCCGTAGCGAGGTCGCCGGGCTGGCCCTCGCCCCGGTGCGCGGCGAACCGTGAGCCGGGCGGAACCCGGCAAGCGGGGCGCCCGGCGGCGCGATACGCTGGCCCGCCCATGAGCACCGAGTTGAAGATCGTCGCCACCGCCGCCAACGAATTCGAGGCCGAGCTGCTGTCCGGCGTGCTCACCGAAGCCGGCATCGAGTCCACCATGGAGCTCGCCAACACGGGCATGGGCGGTCGCTTCGGGGGCGGGGGCGCCCGCGACATCTACGTCCGCGAGGAGGACGTGGAGCGCGCCCAGGAGGCGCTGAAGGGTCTCGAAGACCCTGGCCAGGAGGACTCCGGGGAGGACGCCGAGCAGGGCTGAGGCGGGCGGCCGCCGGCGGCGCCCGGGCAGAGCCAACTTCGACGTGCCCCGGCTGCGAGCAATACCCTGCCGTTCGGGCCGGTTGACGAGACCGTGAAATGCGCCGGGGGGTCACCCGCGCACGCCCTGTCGCTCACTGCAGCCGTCGAGGCCCGAGCACGACGCTCGGTCCCCGCAACCAAACGAACGAAAGGCAAAGAACCGTGGCAACTCGTATCAACGGTCGCCTGCTCCTCGGCTCCACCGCCGTGGCACTGCTGGCGTCGGCCGTCTGCGCACTGGGGGCGCAGGCCGCCACCCTGCCCACCATGTCAATCGCCGTCACCGCGACCTCCGCGACCGTGACGGGCGCACCTTCCACAGCGGGCGCCGTCAACGTGGTCGTGTCCGACAAAGGCCTCAAGGAAGGCACCGCGATCCTGTTCCGTCTCGCCCCCGGCAAGACGGTGGCCGAAGCCGAACAGTTCCTGAAAGAAAAACGGGCCGAAAAGGACCCCAACAACACCGTCGAACTGGGCGCGATCGTGTTCGACGCCGAAGCGGAATCCGGCGTGACCAACGAAGCCCAGTCGAACCTTCAGCCCGGCACCTACCTGGTGCTGATCGGCGGCCCCAAGGGCGAACCGGCCCTGCGTGACAGCTTCACGGTCGCACCAGGTGGCGCCGCGGCGCTCGCGCTGCCCGCCCCGCAGGCGACCGAGCGGACGATCGACTTCGGCTTCAGGGGGCCGACGACCCTGCACGACGGCGAGCTGGTGCGCTTCGAAAACGAAGGCTTCGTGGTGCACATGGACATCGCCTTCCCGGTCAAGAACATGACGGCCGCGAAGAAGGCCGTGAAGCTGCTTCGCGCGGGCAACGAAAGGGCGGTCGGGAAGCTGATCGCCGGCGCACCCGTGGGCTTCTACGGTCCGCTCTCCCACGGTGCCGCCATGCAGGAGACGATCACGGCCAAGCCCGGGATCTACGTCCAGGTGTGCTTCATGCAGACCCAGGACGGCCGCGACCACGCCACCCTGGGCATGGAGCGGATCATCAAGATCACGAAGTAGTTGCGAGCCTGCCGGACCCGGCCCGTCTCCCGCGCGCCGCGGGGGGCGGGCCGCCGGCCGCTCATCGGACCCGCCGGCCCGCTCAGGCGCCGGCGAGCTGGGCGGCCTTGACGATCAGGATGATCACCGACACGATCAGATAGGCCTGCAGCCCGAGCATCGCGACCTTGCGGCCCATCGACCACTCGGGTCTGCGAAGCAGGGCCAGCGGCGGCATCGTCCACTGCTCGCGCGGCAGCTCGCCCGTCTCGGGCGCCGCGACCTCTGGCGCCCGGCGGCCACGGCGGCGCAGGATGGCCAGCCCGAAGGCCGATAGGCCCGCGGCCACCACGGCACCGCCGATCACCGCCACCTTGGTGACGTCCACGTCGGGGAAGACGGTCGTGATCATCAGGATCAGCGAGAGCAGCACCAGCACCGAGACGACGACGCTCGCCACCACGTTCAGCCACGGGCGGTTGCGCCAGGGCCCGAGAACTTCCGGGTCGTTGCACAGCAGCAACAGGAACACGCTCGCGGACGGCAGCAGCATGCCCGCCAGCGCCTGCACCGCCTCCGTGATCACGCCCAGAGGGGCGCCGGGAATCAGTACGATCGCGGCCGCCGCGGCGATCATGCCGGCGAAGATCCCGTAGAACATCTTCGCGTCGCTGAACTTGCGGTGCAGCGAGGACTTCGTCCCGAACACGTCCCCGAAGGCGTAGCTCGTGGACAGCGTCAGGGCCCCGGCCCCGATCAGTGACGCGTTCAGGAGAATGACCGCGAAGAACGCCCCCGCGGTCGAGCCGAGCGTGTGATCCAGCGCTTCGGCGGTGCCTCCCGCATCGGTGAAGTGTCCGAAGTAGGGAGTCCCGGCGAAGGCGAAGGCCGAAACGCACAGCAGGGCGCCGGCGCCGATCACGACCACGGCGGCTCCGATCAGCGTGTCGATGCGCTCGTAGTTGATCCAGCGAGGCGTGATGCGCTTGTCGATCACGTTGGACTGCTGGAAGAACAGCTGCCACGGCGCGACGGTGGTTCCCACCATCGCGATGATCAGCAGCACCGCCGTCGAGCTGGCGCCACCCTGGATACCGGGCACGAAGAAGTCGTGGGCGACGGTGCTGCCGTGGGGATGCGCCATGAAGAACAGCGGGATGATCAGCAGGTTGGCGAAGACGAACGCGAACATCGCGCGCTCCCAGGCACGGAAGCTGCCGCTGACGGTGATCCCGACCAGCGCCACCGCGGCGATCGGCACGGCGACGTAGTCGGACACGCCGAGATAGCCGAGCGAGAGGCTGACGCCGATGAACTCCGTGACGATCGTGAGGAAGTTGAGGACGAACAGGTCGCCCACCGAGAACCAGCCCCAGAAGCGCCCGAAGCGCTCGTTGATCAGACGGGCATGGCCGACCCCGGTGACCGCTCCGAGGCGGACCACCATCTCCTGGTTGACGATCAGCACCGGCACCAGCAGCAGCAGCACCCACAGCAGGCTGGTGCCGTAGTTCTGCCCCGCCTGCGAGTAGGTGGCGACGCCGCCGGCGTCGTTGTCGCCCACCATCACGATCAGGCCGGGGCCGATGATCGCCAGCAGGGCCAGCATCCTCGAGCGCAGCCCGTGCCGGCCCTCCTCGTGCTGGCCGATCGTGCCGAAGGCGCCGCGGATGTCCCCGACGTGCGCCGAGTCGAGCACGAAGCGCTCACGCGCCGCCGCCGACTCCTTCGTGGGGTTGCTCGCCATCTGCTCGACCTCCTTTCAGCGCGCAGCCGTGCCGCGGCCGCCGATGGAGGCCCTCAGCCGGCTAGGTCAAGCAGCCAGCGAGCGAGGGCGCGCCCAGAACGGCAGCCGCGGGCGTGCTACTTCGCGGCAGCTCTGGATCTTGATGTCTCGTTTGATCGCCCATCGCGTTAAAAGCGTGTAACGCCGCCCTTCTGAGCAGCATCTTCAGGGTATCAGCGGGGGCCCGCCGGCCCGGCCGCGAGCGTCTCTCAATCCCGCGCCAGCCCGTAGCGCCGGCGCCAGTCCTCGGGCAGCATCAGCTCCAGTACGTCGTCCACCGTGAGCACGCCGATCGGCTTTCCGTCCCCGTCCACGACCGGTAGGGCGGTGAGGTTGTAGTCGGTCATCACGCGGGCCACTTCGGGCACGTCGGTCTCGGGGGCCACCGATGGGCTGTTCTGCTCGGGCAGATTGCCGACGGGTTCGTGCAGGGGGGCTTTGACGAGCGCCGCCACCGACACCGGGCCGGCAAGCCGGCCCTCCTCGTCCACGACCACCACGTGCTGGGTGCGCTCGGGCGGGGTGTCGCTGCGGCGAACGAGCTCGAGTGCCTGCTCGACGGTGGAGTGCTCCCGCGCCGACACGAAGTCTGGGTTCATCAGCCCTCCGGCCGTCTGGGGGTTGTAGCCCAGCAGCCGCTTGACCTTCAGCTGGCGGGCCGCCGGGAGCCGTTCGAGCACCGGCAGGCGGCGGTCCTGGTCGAGCTCCATCAACAGGTCCGCGGCGTCGTCGGACTCCATCCGGCCGAGCACGGCGGCGACCTGCTCGTCGGAACGCTCACGCAGGAACTCGAGCTGGTGCTCCTCGTCGAGCTCCTCGAAGATGTCGGCCTCGAGCTCCTTGTCGGCCGCCACCGCGTTCATGATCTCCTCGCCCTCCTCGTGGGATGCGGCCTCGACGAGGTCCGCTATCTGCGCGGCATGCAGCCGTGCCAGGCGACGGTGGGTCAGGCGCAGGCGCGAGCTCGGGACGTGCCCCACGAACGGCTCCAGATGGGTCCACTCGACCAGCTCCCCACGCTCGCCGCTACGGCCGCGAAAGCGCCGCGGCAGCAGCCGCCGCAGCCTGGCCGCGAAGCTGGGGTCGATTCCGGCCACCCGCCAGACACCGTCGTTGCAGCTCAGCTCGACCTCCCGGGCGACCACCAGACGGGCGGTGTCCACGTTGATCAGGCTGTGCCCGAGGACGTCGGCCCGCAGCAGCACCTCGCCGGGACGGCGCTCGAACTGGGCCAGGTTGAGCTTGGTCGTGGAGGTCCTCGCCGCGGCCGGCTCCAAGCGGTCGATGCGGCTGGCGGGGACGAACAGTTCACGCCCCCCGATGCGGGCCTTCAGGCCGGACACCAGCGGGAGCGCATCACGTCCGTCCAGACGCACGACAACGTCCTGGACTCGCCCCAGCTTGGCCCCCGACGAGTCCACCAGCGGACTCCCAGCTACGGAGGAAAGATGCACGACCGCATCGGACATGCCCTGCCGGAAGGCTATCTCACCCGCCCCCCACCCCTAGAAGATCGGGTTCGCCGGGTCTCCGATCAGAACCGCCTCGGCCTCCCGGTAGCGATCGTTCATGGCCGGGGTCTCCAGGAACGTCATGAACAGTCGCGACACGGGCACGCGCTGGCGGGCGAGCACCGCCGCGTCGGTGTCGCTGTCGAAGTGGGACATGGCGACCTCGCGCGAGAAGGTCGCGGCGAGCAGAGACGCCGGGCGCCGGTATTCCAGCAGGCGGCGGATCGCCGTCCCCCGATACAGGTCGACCGTGTCGAGGCCGAGTATCGACGCCAGCTCCTGTAGGAAGGCCAGCCGCAGCAGGACATGCCGGCGGCGGTGGTCCCTGGAACCGTCGCCGTCGAAGATCGCCTCGTCGCGGACCGCCTTGCCGGTGTAGGGGCACAGCCCCATCTCGGCGATCACGATCGCGTGGCCCTTCACGATCTCGCCCGAACCGGGGTTGGAGACGTAGGTCGACGACAGGTCCCGCTCGAGGCCCGCCAGCCCGGTGTCTTCGAGCAGTCCCTGCAGCAGCGCCGTCGCGGCGGTCGAGCCGGAGCGTTCCTGCACGCAGCGGGCGAGCACGAGCTCCCGCAGGGCCGGCTCGGCGGCGATCGCGGGATGAACGCGCCGTCGCTCGGAGGCGAGGTCCAGCAGGGTGCGCTCGCGGGCCTCCACCACGACGGGGATCTGGATGCGGCGCGCCAACTCCGCGACGCTCCGCTCGAGCTCCTGCACCTCGTCCTCCGCGAGCATCTCGCTCCCCAGCGGGAACTGGAAGCGGGCAACGTCCTCGATCGGCAGCCGCCAGCGGGCTCCGGCGTCCTCGAAGGCACCGACCTCGACCTCGAACTCCCCCCGCGCGGGGTCCACGCCCAGCACCTTCACCGGCGTGCGCCGCGGGTCCAGCATGCGGGCACTGCTCCCGGCGATGAGGTGCGCGAGTGTGCCGGGCTCGAACCCCTCGTCTCCGAGGGCCTCGGGATCGTGCTGGTAGACGGGACTCGCCGGCTCTGTGTCGCTCGATCGCTCAGGCATCCTCGCGCGAGCGTAGCCCGAACGGCCCGATGGCCCCGATCGCCGCACCTGGGAGGGCGCGCGGCTCACGCGTCCCGCAGGCGCTGCTCCCCCGTGTACACGTTCACGCTGCCCCGCCGGGCGAAGCCGGCGAGCGTCATCCCGCGGTCGGCGGCGAGCTCGATCGCCAGCGAGGTCGGGGCCCCGACGCCGACGAGGATCGGCGCGCCCGCCATGGCCGCCTTCTGCACCAGCTCGAAGCGCGAGCCGCCCGCTGACGCAGAGGACGCCATTGCTGAGCGGCACGAGGCCGTCGAGCAGCGCGCGCCCGACCACCTTGTCCATCGCGTTGTGGCGGCCCACGTCCTCGCGCACGAGCAGCAGCTCGCCCTCGGCGCTGAAGAGTCCCGGTGGCGTGCAGTCCGCCGGTGCGCTCGAAGCTCGGCTGGCGCAGGCGGTCGGGCAGCGTCCGCCAGCAGCCGCGCGGGTGATCCGCGGTCCGCGGACCGACGTCCGGCGCGATCACCGCGACCTCCTCCAGCGCCCCCTTCCCGCACACGCCGCACGAGGAGGTCGTGTAGAAGCGTCGGGCGCCGGGATCGCGCAGCAGCGGCCCGCCGACCTCGACGATGTTGGCGGCGAAGTCCTCGGTCAGCCCCGCCGCCCGCGGCGCCGTCGATCAGCCCCTCGCCGTAGAGGAACCCGAGCGCGAGCTCCTCGTCGTGGCCGGGCGTGCGCATCGTCACCGCCAGCGGCGCGCCGTCGACGCGGATCTCCAGCGGCTCCTCGACCGCGACCTCGTCGCGGCGGCCGTCGTCGCGTGACGCGTGACGCGACGCGTCCGCGCGGTGAGCGCGTCCGCCGGCTCGCTCACGCGCTGCGGCCAGCGCGGGCGTGGTGTGACGCCGGCTGCTCGGGCATCGGCCGCACGTCGACGGCGACGACCTTGTACTCGGGGCAGCTCGTGTTGACGTCGGCGGAGGCACCCGATCAGCAGGTTCGTCCGGACCTCCGGGAAGTGGAAGCGCGGTGAACACGTGGCCGGGCTCGATGCGGTCGGTGACCCGCGCCGTCGAGCTCGATCCGCCCGACACGGCTGCGGACCGATACCAGTTCGCCGTCGGTCGATCCACAGCCGCGCGGCGTCGTCGGGGTGGATCTCCAGCCAGTCGCGGTCGAGCAGCTCGAGGTTGCCGGTCCGGCGCGTCATCGTGCCGGCGTTGTAGTGCTGCAGGCGCCGCCCGGTGACGAGGATCAGCGGGAACTCCTCGTCGGCGGCGTCGCCGGGCGGCTTGTAGGGCAGCGCGGCGAACCGGCCGCGTGCCGCCCGGGCAGGCGAGAACGCTCGCTCGTAGAGGATCGGCGAGTCGGTGCCGTCGGCGGCGACCGGCCACTGCAGGCCGCGTGCGGCCGATCCGCTCGATGGCTGACGCCGGCGTACTCGGGGTCAGCGCGGCGATCTCGTCCATCACGTCGGCCGGGGCCGCCGCAGCCCATCTCGTGGCCGAGCGCGCGCGAGACGGAGCGTGATGATCTCCAGGTCGGTCTTCGCCTCGCCGGGCGGGTCGATCGCCGGCCGCGACGAGCTGGAAGCGCCGCTCGGCGTTGGTGAACGTCCCGGCCTTCTCCAGGAACGCCGACGCCGGCAGGATCACGTCCGCGTACTTCGTCGTCTCGGTCATGAAGATGTCCTGGCAGACGAGGAAGTCGAGCGACTCCAGCGCGCTGCGACGACGTGGGTCGCTGTTCGGGGTCGGTCTGGGCGACGTCCTCACCGAAGATGTACATCGCCTTCAGCCGCCGGCGACCGCGGCGTCGAACATCTGCGGGATCGTGTACCCCTTGCGCACGCGAGAGCGGCGACGCCCCAGGCCGCCTCGAACGACTGCGCGGCCTCCTCGTCGCCGACCGAGCGGTAGGCGGTGTAGGTGTCCGGCAGCGCGCCCATGTCCGAGGAGCCCTGGACGTTGTTCTGGCCGCGCAGCGGCAGCAGCGCCGAGCCGCGCCGGCCGACCTTGCCGGTCATCATCGCGAGGTTGCAGATCAGCTGCACGACCTCCGAGCCGTACTTGTGCTCGGTGACGCCGAGGCCCCAGATGATGCGACGCGTTCGCCGGCCTCGCGCGTAGATGTGCGCCGCGTGCTCGAGGTCGGCCGCGCGGGATGCCGCGTGATCTCCTGGACCGCTCGCGGCGTGTACTGCGCGAGCAGCCCTCGAGCGTGCCTCGCAGCCCTCGGTGCGCGCCGCGATGAAGCGCTCGTCGAGCAGGCCGTCGCGGCGCGACGACATGCGCGAGCCCGAGCATGCACGGCGGCGTTCGTGCCCGGCCGCGGCGCGAGGTGCAGCACGCCGTAGTCGGCCAGCTCGATCCGCCGGGGGTCGATCGTGACGAGCTTGCAGGCCGCGCAGCGCCGCCTGCTTGATCCGCGCGCCGACGACCGGGTGGCCCTCGGTCGGGTTGGCGCCGATGATGATCGCGGCGTCGGCGCGCGTCGATGTCCGTCGAACGAGCCGGTCGCGCCCGACAGGCCGAACGACCGTGCGCAGCGCGAACGAGGTCGGCGAGTGGCACACGCGGGAGCAGTTGTCGATGTTGTTGGTGCCGATCGCGGCGCGCATCAGCCGCGCCATCGCGTAGCAGTCCTCGTTGGTCGCGCGCGAGGAGGCCAGGCCCGCGATCGCGTCCGGACCGTGCTCGGTCGTTGATCCGCCGTGAGCTCGCGTGGCGATCATGCTCGATCGCCTCCTCCCAGCTCGCCACGCGCAACGCCGTCGCCGTCGCGGATCAGCGGCGTCGGTCAGGCGCTCGCGCGAGCGCGAGAACTGGTGGGCGAAGCGCCCCTTCAGGCAGGTGTGGCCCCTGTTGGCGGGCCCGTCCAGCGCCGGGCTGATCGAGAGCGAGCTCGCCGTCGTGCGACGTGCGCCTCCAGCCGGCAGCCGACGCCGCAGTACCCGCACGTCGTGCTGACCGGTGGATTCGAAGCGCTCGCTCATCGTTCTCGCTCCCGCGGTCAAGCTGTAAGTGCAGCAGTCGATCTCGGTGATCGCGTCCGTCGGGCAGGTGTCGGCGCAGGCGCCGCACGACACGCAGGCTGGAGTCGCTGAAAGCCGCAGTCCAGGCCGGCGGTCACGTTAGCTGTGAAGCCCCGGCCGGTCGCCGTCAGGGCGAACGCTCCCTGGACCTCGTCGCAGGCCCGCACGCAGCGCCCGCAGGAGATGCACAGCTCGTGCTGGAAGGCGAGGTAGGGGTGGCGTTCGTCGTGGTCGACCGCGTGGGTCGGCACCCGCGCCAGCGCGGCTCGCGGGCTCGCCAGCCCGAGCGAGGCAGCCACCTCGGCGCCAGCTCGGTGCTCGGCGCCGGCGGCTCGGTCGGCAGCTCCGAGAGCACCAGCTCGACGACCGTCCGTACGACCCGGCGCGCCGTCGCGTCGTGCGTGTCGATCTCCATCCCGTCGCGGCACGGGGTCGTGCAGGCCGGGATCGGAGCCGGGCGCGCCCGCCGGCGCCGACCAGGCACGACGCGGCAGGCGCCGAACGGCGCCTGGCGCTCGTCGTAGCAGAGCGTCGGCACCGTCCCTGCCGGCCGCGTGGATCGCCTCGAGCACGCGTCGCTGCCGGCCTCGACCTCGAGCTCGATGACCGTCGATCGTGACGCGCATCAGCCGAGCCCCAGCTCCTCGGGGAAGTGCTCGACGAGGCTTCGCATCGGCGCCGGCATGCCGCCGCCGTGGGCGCACAGGCTCGCCGACCTCCAGCGTCTCCAGCAGCGCCTCGAAGCCGCGCGCGGTCGACCGGCGCGTCGCCGCTGGAACATCTCGTAGCGCCCGCTCGCAGGCCGATGCGGCACGGGAAGCACTTGCCGCAGCTCTCGTGCGCGCCGAAGCGCAGCAGATGCGTGCGCCAGCGCCCGCATGTCGGTGCGCTCGTCGAACGCGACGATGCCGCCGTGGCCGACCATGCAGCCCTCGGCCGCGAGCGGCGTCGAAGTCGAACGGGATGTCGAGCCGTCCGGCGGGCAGGATCCCGGCGAGCGGGCCGCCGATCTGGAGCGCCTTGATCGCGCGTCCGTCGACCATGCCGCCGGCGAGGCTCCTCGCAGAGCTCGCGCATCGAGGTGCCGAAGCGCACCTCGTAGACGCCGGGCCGGGCGAAGCGCTCGTTGAAGCAGACGAGCTTCGAGCCCGGCGTCGCGCCCGGGCTGAGCGCGCGGTAGGCGTCGGCGCCCGCGCAGCGCGATGAACGGGATGTTCGCCAGCGTCTCGATGTTGTTGACGACCGTCGGCGCGCCCGTACAGGCCGCGCTCGGCCGGGAACGGCGGCCGCGCCGAGACGGTCCCGCGCAGTCCCTCGCACGCAGGCCAGCAGCGCCGTCTCCTCGCCGACGACGTAGGAGCCCGCCCCCTCGATCACGGTGATGTCGAAGTCGAAGCCGCTGCCGCGCGATGTCCTCGCCGAGCCACCCCGCCTCGCGGGCGGCTCCAGCGGCGGCCGCCTCGAGCGCGGGCTTCGAGCAGCGGGTACTCCGCAGCGGCAGAGGATGAAGCCGTGCGACGGCGCCGACCGCGTAGCCGGCGAGCGCCATCCCCTCCAGCACCAGCGCCGGGTTGCGCTCCATCAGGTACTTGTCGATGTAGGAGCCCGGGTCGCCCTCGTCGCCGTTGGCGACGATGAACTTCTGGCTCGCCCGGCGCGCCGCGCGCGAACTCCCACTTGCTCGCCGGCCGGGAAGCCGGCGCCCGCCGCGACCCGCGCACGTCCGCCGCCTTGCACCTCCGCGAGGAGCTCCTCTGGCGTCGCGCTCGGCAATCGCGCGAGCCAGGCCCGACCAGTCCCCGGGCCGGGTCAGGACCGGCTCGTCGAGCGTGCTGACCCACTCGGGCTCGGGCGCCGCGCGCGTGTCTGCGCCGGCGAGCACCCGCGCGACGACCCCGGCGCCGGCGTCGATCACGATCGCCGTCGCGGACGGCCGGCGAGGAGTGGCAGAAGCCGAGGCAGACCGTCTCCGCCAGCGAGACCGAGCCGTCCTCGCTGCGCTCGCCGAGCTCGAGCCCGAGCGCGCCGCGTGAGCTCGCGGACGTGCGCATCGCCGGTCGCGGCGAAGCACGCGGTGCCGGTGCAGACCCGGATGTGACGGTCGCCGCGCGGCTGCAGCAGATCGTCGTAGAAGGTCGAGACGCCGTAGACGGCCGCCTCCGGCAGCCCGGAGACCTCGGCGGCACGCCGGCGGTCCTCGTCGGTGATCTCGCCGCGGGCGTCCATCGCCTCCTTGAGCACCTGCAGTGCCGTCGGGCGACCGGCGCGTGATGGCGGCGGACCAGCTCGACGAGGTTGCTCGACATCTCCGCCGGAGCCTACCCGTGCCTCCGTATAGTGCGGGCGCCCCGCCCCGGCCGCTGCCCGGCTGGCGCGTAGGGCGCACGCGTTCACATCGAAAGGGGCATCCATGAGCATCGACCGAGCCGCCGCCGCTGACTGGGCACGCGCGTACGGAAGTACGTGGGCAGCGTGGGACATCGCCGGCTTCCTCGACCTCTTCAGCGAGGACGTCGTGTACCTCGAGCATCCGACCGGCGAAGCGGTCGTCGGGCGCGCCGCGCTCGACGCCTACGTCCGCGAGGAGGAGCGCGAACAGGGAGACGTGACGGTTCGCATCGGGTCGCCGGTGGTGGACGGCAACCGGGTGGCCGGGGAGTTTTGGGCCGCCGGCGAGGACGGCGCGATCGCGGGCGGGTTCATCGCCCTCCTGGACGCCACCGGCCGCTGCACGATGTTCCGCGAGTACTGGTTCGAGATCGAGGAAGGGGCCGAGCCCCCCGAGGGCTGGGGAACGTAGGCCTGAACCGTCTCAACCGCCGGCAACCGCCGCCCTGACGAGGTCAGCCGGTCCTACGGGCCTTCCACGCCTCCTCGCACGGCCACCGTTGTGCCCACTCGAGGGTGACGTACGAATAGCGGGTGGTAGAGCCATCGGGCGGGCGGATCTCGAGCAGCTCTTCGACCTCGAACCCGCATCGTCGCAGCAGCGCGATCATCTCTCCATGGGGGAGGTGGAACTCGACAGAGTCATCGTCTGGCCATTCGAACCGGTGCATCCCGAAATACGGGCGCAGCAGCCGGTCGGTGGCGGGTAGGTCCTCCTCCTCAGGGGCGCAGAGCATCATCAGCGCCGCGTTGACGAGGAAGATCAGCCTGCCTACGGGGCGCAGCAGCCTGGCTGCCTCAGGGACCCACCGATGTGGGTCACACCAGATGCTCGCGCCGTACTCGGAGATGGCTAGGTCGAAGCTCTGATCTGGAGCCGGCACGTCCTCGGCGTTGCCATGGAGAAGCGGGAACTCGAGTCCGAACTCGCGTTGGAAGCGTTTCGCCGTTGCCAGCTGGTCCCCAGAGTTGTCTATGCCAACCGGCCGCGCGCCGCGCCGCGCCAGCCAGGCCGACACGTAGGCGGTGCCGCACCCCAGCTCGATCACATCGAGGCCGGTCACGTCGGCGGGAAGCATCTGAACCTGGGATTCAGGCACGCTCCACATCCCCCAGGACGGTTCGTCGCGGGCCCATTTGCGCCGTCCTGGCTCTTCGTACTCTTCGGCCCACTGGTCCCACTGGGCGCGATTCCGCGACAGGTAATCAGGGGGCTGGCCCATGATCGTCAGACGCTACATCGCGCTCGGGGTCGAGCACACATCGGCCTCAGCTCAGCTTGTGACACTGACAAAGGCCCTGCAAATAAGGAATATGCCCCGTGCGAGACTCGAACTCGCCCCACCGGATTAAAGTCCGGCGCTCTGCCAGATGAGCTAACGGGGCCCAACCGGCGAACAGTCTAGGGCTGTTCGGCCGCCGCCACCTCGAGCAACTGCTCGATGCGGGTCAGCTTGACCCGTGGGCGGCCCGCCGCCTCGCCCAGGGCGCGCTCGCGGCGGTCGATCGCCTCCCACCCGCTGTAGGTGACCAGCTCCGGCTGGCGCGACCGCAGCAGCTCCTCGACCTCCTCCGCCGCCGCGCGTCCTGGAACGTGGACGTCGGCCCCGGCGCCCTCGCCGGCCGCGGCAGCCGGGTCCATCAGGGGCGCGAGGTCCGCCAGGATCGCGTCGACGGTCTCCTGGGCATCCTTCTTGTTGGTCCCGATCACACCCGACGGCCCGCGCTTGATCCAGCCCACGACGAACTCGCCCGGGATCGGCCGGCCGCTGTCCGGATCCACCACCCGCCCGCCCTGGTTGGGGATCACAGCCGCCCGCTCGTCGAAGGGCACCCCCGGCAGGGCGATGCCCCGGTAGCCGATCGCGCGGAACACCAGGCCCGTCTCCACGGTCTCGTGCTCGTCGGTCGCGCGCGCCCGCAGGCGCCCGTCGTCGTCGGCGACAAGCTCGTTTCGCACCAGCTCCACCGCTCCCAGGCGCCCGGACTCGTCGGCGATCAGCTCCGTGGGGGAGAGCAGGAAGCGCAGCACGATCCGCTTGGGCCGGCCCTGCGGCTGTTTGGAGGCGTAGTCGCGCAGGATCTCGACGTTGCGCCTGGCGGTCGTCTCGACGTTGGGGTCCTCCACCGCGAGCGCCCGCTCGAGTTCGGCCTGATCAACGATCACGTCGGCTTCCTCGAGATCGGCGAGCTCGATCAGCTCGGGGTTCGTGAAGGCCGCCTGCGCCGGGCCCCGGCGGCCGAGGACCTGGACCTCGCGTACCCGGCTGCGCGCGAGGACCTCCAGCGCGTGGTCGGCCGTGTCGGTCGGCGCCAGCTCCTCGGGGGCCAGCACCAGCATCCGCGCCACGTCCAGCGCCACGTTGCCGTTGCCGATGATCACCGCCCGCTCGGCCGAGAGCAGGTCGACCTCCAGGTCGGTGAAGTCGGGGTGGCCGTTGTACCAGCCGACGAACTCCGTGGCCGCGTGCGAGCCGGGGAGGTCTTCGCCGGGGATCCCCAGCGCCCGGTCGGACGGCGAGCCGGTGGCGTACACGACCGCGTGGTAGCGCTCGAGCATCTCCCCCCGGGATACGTGCTCCCCGAAGGTGAGGTTGCCGAAGTAGCGGAAGCGGGGGTGGGCGGCGGTCTTCTCGTACACCCGGGTCACCGACTTGATCTTCGGGTGGTCGGGGGCCACCCCCGAGCGGACCAGCCCCCAGGGGGTGGGGAGCCGCTCGATCATGTCCACCTCGAGACGGTCGCCGGAGGCCTTCAGCAGGTGCCCGGCGGCGTAGAACCCGGCGGGACCGGATCCGATGACGGCGACGCGGATGGGTGTGTCGTTGCTCATGTGACGGCTCACGGAGATGGGCGCGGCCCGACTCGAACGGGCGACCCCCTCGGTGTAAGCGAGGTGCTCTAGCCAGCTGAGCTACGCGCCCTGGCGGGCCTAAGGCTAGAAGCTCTCGCACCCGAGGCCGTCGACCGCGCCGGGGGACGGCCGCGCTCCCCCGTAGCTTCCGAGCAGCGATGACCCGCCGCCGCCACCTCAGCCTGCCCCGTGTGGCCCTCTATCTGGCCCTGGCCGCGGTCGTGCTGCTCGGTCTCGCCCAGCTGATCCTGCCCCGCATCGCCGAGAGCCGCATCCGCTCCCGGCTGGATCGGTATGGCGTGGTCCACAGCGTCCACGTGAGTGCCTGGCCGGCGATCGAGCTGCTGTGGGGGGACGCCGACTCGGCGAAGGTCGAGGCCGGAACGCTCGCGCTCAGCACCACCCGCGCCGCCACGCTGCTGCACGAAGCAAAGGGCATCTCCCAGGTCTCGTTCTCGGCCTCCGGCGTGCGACTGGGCAAGCTTCGGCTCACCGACGCGGAGCTCCAGAAGCACGACGACAGGCTGACGGCCGCCGGGCTCGTGAGCGGCACGGACGTCCGCGCGGCGTTGCCTCCCGGGGTGACGCTGCAGCTGCAGGGCAGCGAGGGCGGCAGGGTGATGGTGCGTGCGGCCGGCGCCCTGTTCGGGTTCGGGGCCTCGCTCGATGCAGTTGCGGAACCGAACTCCGGTCGCCTCGTCGTGCGCCCGGCCGCCCCCATGTTCGGCACGCTGCGCCTGACCCTCTACTCGGACCCCCGTATCTACGTGCTCGGGGTCTCCGCGAGGTCCGTGTCGAGCAGACCGCCCGGCTACCGAGTGGGTCTCGCCGCGCTGCTGCGGTGAGCGCCCCGCCCCCGCCGGGCGCCCGTGTGCCGCACCGCGAGGGGCCCGCGCCCGCGGCGCCGGCCGGCCCGCTCAGGCCGCCGCGGGGACGTCCGGCGTGGAGGCCGCGGTCGTGGCCGCCGTAACGCGCATCGGCACGCCCTCGCGGGGGCTGATCGTCGGCATCTGGCGGATCGCCAGCTTGAAGTCCGCCGGCAGCGAGAGCGTGACCCGGGCCAGCAGCATCGTTGCGATGGCCCTCACCTCGAGCTGGCCGAAGCGCATCCCGATACAGGTCCTGGAGCCGCCGCCGAAGGGCACGTAGGCGCCCTTCGGGAGTGCCGCCTTGGCCTCCGGGCGCGAAGCGCTCGGGGCGGAAGGCGTCGGGCTGGTCGAACACATCGGGAAGGTGGTGGGAGGCCCACGAGCTGTAGTTGACGAACGCCCGGGCGGGGACCGTGTGGCCTTCGAACTCGAACTGCTCCACCGCCCGGCGGGGTCCCACCCAGGCGGGCGGGTACTTCCGTAGCGTCTCGTCGATGACCATCTCCAGCTCGGGAAGCTCTCCCCCGAGCAGCTGGGAGGAGCTCGGGCGTCCTCCCTCGAGCAGATGCTCCTGCTCGGCCACCAGGCGGGCGCGGATCTCGGGCTGGAGCGCCAGCTCGTAGAACATGAACGACACCGTCGAGGTGGTGGTGTCGTGGCCCGCGAACAGGAGCGTCATGACCTCGTCGCGGATCTGCACGTCGCTGAGCGTGGCGCCGTCCTCGTCCTGGGCGTCCAGCAGCAGGCTGAGGATGTCGTGGCCGCGGCGGCCGTCCCGTCGCCGCGAGGAGATCTCCCCGTAGATCATCGCGTCCAGCTTGCGGGCGGCCCGCTGCATCCGCGCCCACGGGCTGCGGCGGTCGCGGCGCACCCGCAGCAGGTACTCGCTGGCGTAGAAGGCCAGCGCCTCCTCGAAGGTCGCCGCGGCATCGATCGAGCGGGCCGTCTCACCATCGGGGTCCACCCCGAACAACGCCCGCATGGCGACCCTCATCGCCAGGTGCCGGGTCCAGCTGTACAGGTCCACGGTCGTGCCGGGTCGCAGCATCGCCCACCGCGCGCTCGGTCTCCTCCAGCACCGTCTCGACCGAGGCCTCGAGGTGCTCGCGGTGAAATGCCGGCAGCATGATCCGCCTGGAGCTGCGGTGAAAGTCCCCGTCGATCGTCAGCAGGCCGTCGCCCATCAGCCCGATCAGGTCGCGGAAGTGGCCCTCTCGCCAGAGGAAGTTCGAGGCGTGGGAGACCAGCATGTAGTGGTTCGCGGCCGGTCCGAGCATGAACACGACGTTGCTGTGAAACAGACGCACGGTGAAGATCGGGCCGTAGCGCTCGTAGCACTCGAGCAGGATCTCGAGCGGTTCGTCGGCGAACCGCTTGGTCCTGGAGAACGACAGCCTCGTGGCGCCTGGTGGGTACGGCACCCCGGCTCGCCACTCGTCCCGGAGGTCTTCGATCAGCACCCCGAAGGGGTTGACGTCCACCATCGGCGGGGGACCCTGGAGCTGCATCGGTTCTAGCCTAGAGCAGCGACTGGCTGCCTGGCCAGCCGGTGGCGCGTCGGCCGGGTCGAGGACCTTGCCGCCTCGCCCGCGTCGCTCATCCCGGCGTCGCTACGATTGCCTGGCAACGCGACGCCCGCGGGGGCGTAGCTCAGCAGGTTAGAGCGCTGCCCTGTCACGGCAGAGGTCGCGGGTTCGAGTCCCGTCGCTCCCGCTTTCCAAGTCTTCGGCGCTTGACGTCTGCTCCGATGCGCCCTGAGTGCCGCCCATGCCGCCCCGCGCCGGGCGGCCCGGGCCACGTCGAGCCGCGATCGAGCGAGGGATAGAGTGCAAGCGGTGGCAACAGACGAGATAGGCGCGCTCGTGAAACGTCTTGCCCGTCCGCATGTATCCGGGGGCATGGTGATCGAGCGGTCCGTGATCCTCGCCGAGGGTGCCGACTCGGCAGCGATCCTGACATGGATCTTCGACCACGACGGTGTCGCTGATTCGGTTGCGCCGCCCACGGCCAACGGCGGCCTTCATGGGTCGCGAACAACCGTCAGCACCTCATCGGCGGGCCAGGTACGTCGGTGGGTGTTGCCGGCCCGGGCGTTCAAGTCGGTCTGAGACGGTCGGGGAGTGCCCGGAGTTCGCGAACGTCGCCGGCCCTCTGGAGGTCAGAGCCATGGATATTGAGTGGTACGGCCAGTCGGCCTTCCGTCTGAGCACACCCGAGACGACCGTCATGATCGACCCGTTCGGAGATCTCTCGCCGATGCGTGAGCGGGGGATGCGGTGGGATTACCCGGCGATCGAGGGCGTGAACGCCGACCTGCTGCTCGTCACGCACGAGCATTTCGACCACAACGGCGTCGAGGCGGTCGGGGGCGAGCCCGTGATCCTGCGCTCCACGGCCGGCAAGCTCGACTCGCCCGTGGGTGAGGTGATCGCGATCGCCTCCGAGCACGACGAGGCCGCCGGCACGGAACGCGGGCCCAACACCGTGTTCGCGTTCGAGCTCGACGGCCTGCGTGTGTGTCACTTCGGCGATTTCGGCCAGAGCACCCTGCGCGATGAGCAGACGGCCGCCATCGGGAGCGTGGACCTACTGATCCTGCCCGTCGGCGGGGGTCCCACGATCGGCGCCCAGCAGGCACACGAGATCGCCGACCGCCTGGGACCTCGGTGGGTGCTGCCGATGCACTACCGCACCGATCGCATCGAGTTCCTCGAGCCGGTTGACGAGTTCCGCGACCGCGCCACCCACGCTCATCACCTCGAGCGCCCGCTCTTCGAGGTCGCTCAGCTACCGGCCCAGGATGCGCCGGTCGTCGTCATACCGGCGGCTCCCTGACGCTTCGCGGTTCGGCGGGGGAGAGCGGCCATGCCCGCCCTCCCCCGCCCGCGCGCCGTCGCCGTCGGACGGCGCAGTCTCGGAGCCCCTACTTGACGTTCATTCCCTTGGCGCTCAAGCCGTACCAGTAGCCACCGAACGCGAACGCGCCGATGTAGCCGACGTCGCCCGGCATCGCGTCACCGATGTAGGTGTAGAGCGGTTTCTTCTTGAACGTGACCTGTTTTTCGCCGCCGGGCAGGGTGGTCGTCGACAAGGTCTTGGCCTTGATGCCCACGCCGGCCGTGGGTGTGCCGGACACCACCAGCGGGGGCCAGAAGCTGGGGCACTTCTCGCCCATCATTTCGATCGTTATGCAGTGGTCCTGGTGTTTCTTGTCGGCGCTGAACGTGTACAGCGTGAAACCACCTTCGTCGGTGAGGATCTTCCCGCGCACGGTTTCCCGCACTTCCACCGTTGCGGCCTGGGCGGCCATCGGCGCGGTGGCGAGGGCCGCGAGGCCCGCTGCCGTGAGGACCGTGCACGCCACCAGCGTCTGGATTCGCTTCATCTCTCGCCTCCGGTGTCTTCGGTTTGAGCCCGGACTACGCCCCGGGCGGCGGGCACAAGGCCCTCCTAGGACCCAGAAGACTCCGCGGGGGCGCAAAACTTCCCGGCCGTGATCCGGGATCCTCGCGCCAACCGATCCGGCGTCCTCGAAAGGCCGGAGTTTGCGGTTCCGGCCGGGGGGTGACAGACCTGAGCGGTTGACGGGCGGATCGCCGCCGCCATAGATTGGCCGCCTGGCGTCCGGGGGGCGGGCGTGACGCGCGGTGCTGGCCCCACGGGCGAAATTCGCACTCGAGGGGAGAACTGCAAGATGGCAAGCACCAAGCGCATCATCGCGACGCTGGCGTTCGGCCTGGGGCTACTGCTGCCGGCCGCCGCGGCCGTGGCCGCACCCCAGTACGTCGCACTCGGAGACTCCTACTCCTCGGGCGTGGGCACCCGCGTCTTCTACGAAGAATCCGGGGAATGCGACCGCAGCCCCGACGCGTACGGGCCGAAGATCGCCGCCGCCAAGGGCTACTCGCTGAACTTCGAAGCCTGCAGCGGCGCCAAGTCTCCCGAAGTCAACTCCAAACAGCTGAGCCATCTGAGCGCCACCACCAGCCTCGTGACGATCACGATCGGCGGCAACGACGCCGGCTTCAGCAACGTGATCATCAACTGTGCCCTCTACTACTTCACGTGCGGGAGCGCGATCAGCGAAGCCAACGAATTCATCAAGAACAAACTTCCCGCGCTGCTGGAAACGACCTACAAAGACATCCGCGCGAAGGCCACGACCGCGCAGGTCATCGTGCTGGGCTACCCGAAGCTGTTCACGGCCGAAGGCAAGACCTGCAACGTCAACTTCCTCACCTCGGGCAACGAGAAGAAAATGAACGAATCGGCCGTGCTGCTCGACAGCGTCATCAAGGCGCGTGCGGAAGCGGCCAAATTCACCTTCGTGAACCCGACCAGCGCCTTCGAATCCCACGAGGTCTGCTCGTCCTCGGAATGGCTCAACGGCCAGTCGAATCCGCTGGGCGAAAGCTACCACCCGAACGTCTCCGGTCAGGCCGAGTTCACCACCCTCGTCGAGGGTGCCCTGTAGGAGTTGTCAGCGCCACTCGCCGCCCGCGGGACCGAGCGTCTCGCGGGCGGGGGAGCGCCTAGGTTTCGATCGTGACCAGCGTCCCGATCGGCGTGTAGGGATAGATCTTCGCCGAGGCGTCGAGCGGAAGCTCCACGCAGCCGAGGCTCTGGGGAGTGCCGAAGGAGGCGCGGTCGAAGTTGTGCAGCGCGTCCCCGCCGTTGAAGTAGCTGATCCATTTGATCCCGGGGTCTTGGTAGTGGGATCCGTCCGGGTTGGTCCCGCTCATCGTCCCTTCGGGGATGTGCTCGAACACCGGATAGGTGCCGAGCGCGGTTTCGGCTCCGGAGATGCCGGTGTTGGCGGCCGACACGAGGATCGTGTGACCGGCGGACCAGAGGGTGGCGGTCTCGGGTATTTCCCGGTGCACGTAAACGTAGCTGTAGCCTTCGGCAAGGCGCTTGTGGGCGAGGGAGTCGGCGATCAGCGCGACGCCACACGGCCGCTCCGGCGACCCCGTCGGCCGTCATGCCGTTGACGTTCTCGAACTTCATCACGGCGCCCCGGACGATCGTGTTCGCCTGACCGGGCGCCCACTGCGCCTTCAGCTGATGGGGGGTGTTCGGGTAGCGCCAGTCGAAGCTTCCCGGCGGCGGTTCCACGGCCGCCTGCACCTGCGCCCGCGCGGTCCGGCCCACCGGGTGCCCGGAGGGGTGCCACACGACCGGCAGATATCCCTGCTCGGCCAAGAGCTGCTGCAGGCGCAGTGTCGACCCGGACGGGACCGTCCACCGCACCTGGCTGGTGTCTTCCAGCCCCGAGCCGGAGCCGGAGGTGACGCTCACCCGGTGGGGGATCGTCATCGTCAGCTGGGCGCCCATCGGAGCCCCGAAGCCCGCCGGCCTGAACACCAGCGTGTGCGAGTCCGGTTCGCTCCAGCTCCCGGGGGTGTAGGGGACCAGCCTCGGATGGTGGCCGCCGAGGACTTCTGAAACCGGCTTGGAGAACGTCAGGTAGATCGCCCCCGCCGGTGTGATCGTGCTCGACGGAGACGGATAGGTGGCCATCACCGGGTAGTGAGAGGGCGGGAACCAGCTGACTGCGGTGGGCTTGCCCACCGACTCCCACGGGCGCGTCGCCGCCGCAACCTGGACGGTTCCGGTGGGCGGCTGGTTTCCCAGGGAGACCGAGCGCTCTGCGTGCGGGAGGGTGCGGCGCGCTGACCCCGCGGGGCCCGCGGTAGATGATTTCGCTGACGGGTTCCCGGAAGGCGACCCTTACGTCCGAGCCGCTGTGGACGGTCATCCACTGCTGGTTCACGGTCGCCACCGGCGTGGTGAGCGTGAGATGGACGGTGTGACGCTTGCCCAGCGCCCAGCCGATCCAACCCGGCCGCTGGACCGTCACCAGCACGGTCAGCTGCGTCCCGGGGGCAAGCTTGCGCAGCGGCGTCAAACGCCCGTCCTGGACCGCGATCGGGATGCGCCCGCCGTGCGGGCCCAGCGCTTCGAGGTGCTCGATCGTGCCGCCGAGCGGCTTCACGTCGACGCTTGCGAGGGCGGAGTCGTCGCGCGCCAGCGTCACTCCGGAGAGCAGGAACACGACCACCACCAGCGCGATCAGGAGCGCGAGGAGCGTCAGCAGCGCGGCGATGAACGTGCGCCGCGGGCTGCGGGTGGGCGCTGTGTGGCGCTCAGGGGATGCGACCGCCATCCGCAGGAAGGATACGACCGCTGGGCCCGGACAGACGCCGGAAGACCGGGCCGCCGCCGGTTTGCGGCGGCCCGGGTGCTCAAATCCGCCCTCGGGGCGCGGACTGTTACCGGTGAAGGAATCCTCTCACCGCTCCGGGAGGGAGCTCAGGCGCCCGGCGCCCAGCCCCCCGGAGGAGGTCCGCCGTGGCCCGGTCCTTCCGGATGGAAGGAGGAGTCGGCGGCGAACACGGTCGTCCCTTCCGAGGATGAGGACACGTTCACGTGGTCTCCCGCGGCGAGGGCTTCGAGCGAGCTGCTCTTGCCGTCGAGCGTCACCGTGGCCCCGGAGGGGATCGTCAGCGTGACCGTCTTGTAGGTGACGGAGTTGGCTTCCTCGGTGACTTCGATCGTGCCGGCGCCGGCGTCGACCGACTTGATCTTGCCGCTGTCGCTGGTGACGGTGATGAAGCCGTCACCTTTCTTGTTGAGCACGACGCTTTCGGAGTGAACGCCGCCGGGCCCGCCGCCGGGCCCGCCGCCGGGCCCGGGGGGCCCGCCCGGGCCCCCGCCGATCCCGCCGGCGGTGGCGTGTCGGGTGGTGTGGGTGGCGGCGCTCTTGGACTTCGAGCCTCCGGCCGCGAGTGCGGTGGCCACCGCGGCCAGGGCAACCGCCCCGGTCACGGCGGCGATGAGGATCAACCTTCTGGGCATCTTCTACCTCCGGGTGGATTGCTGGAGCGGAGCCCTCGGGCCCCGCCGTCTCGTCAGTGAGGCTCGGGCCGCGGCCTCACACGAGCGTCCGGGGAGCCTGTGAGTTGTGCGCGAACTCGTGCGGGCGCCGACCACACCAGCGCCGGCAACGGCGGAGAGGGCCCTAAGGGAACTTTCAGGCTTCCTGTAGGAAGCGCTTAGACACACCCTTCACCATGTGCAGCGTGTCAGTCCCCATGACCGATTCCCTCCCTGGTAGTGCACCCGCCGTCGCCGTCGCCGGCGCCCCCGTTCCGGCCCGGCGACGGCGCGGTGCGCAGAGCGGCGCGAACCTGAGCCTGGTGCCGGCGCCCGCGGGCGCCGCCGTGGAGGTGGTGATCCCCGTCTACAACGAGGAGCACGTGCTCGCCGAATCGGTGCTCACGCTCCACGAGCACATGGCGCGGGAGTGCAACTTCCCCTTTCGGATCACGATCGCCGACAACGCGAGCGTCGACGCCACCCCTCGCGATCGCCCGTTCGCTGGCGAGCCGGCTGGAGCACGTCCACAGCCTGCGCCTCGAGCGCAAGGGCCGCGGACACGCGCTGCGCGCGGCCTGGAGCGCCAGCGAGGCGGACGTGGTCGCCTACATGGACGTCGACCTGTCGACCGACCTCGGCGCCTCTGCCGACCTGCTCGCCCCGCTGCTCGAGGGCCGCGCGGACGTGGTGATCGGCTCGCGCCTGGCGCCCGGGCGCCGCAGGTCACCCGCGGGCGCTACGCGGGAGGTCATCTCGCGCTCCTACAACATCCTCCTGCGCGGCCTCGCTGGGCCTCGGCATCTCCGACGCCCAGTGCGGCTTCAAGGCGATCCGCCGCGATGTCGCTGGCGCCACTGCTGGACCGTCGTGCAGGACGACGGCTGGTTCTTCGACACCGAGCTCCTCTACCACGCCCGCCGCAGCCGCCTCGCGATCCACGAGGTCCCCGTGCGGTGGGTCGAGGACACCGACTCCCGCGTTCAGATCCTCGCCACCGTGCGCGAGGACCTGCAGGGAATCCACCGGCTGCGCCGTGCGCGTCGCCGCCCCCCCTCGGTGGCGCGTACGGCCAGCTCGCTCACTGCGGGTCTGGTTGCTGCACCCAGTCGAAGGACCGCGTGACGGCCTTCTTCCAGCGCGCGTAGCGCGCGCTCGCGCAGCCGCCGCGTCCATCTGCGGCTCCCAGCGCCTGTCCTCCCGCCAGCGCTCGCGCAGCTCCTCGCGGTCCTACCAGTAGCCGACGGCCAGCCCGGCCGCGAAGGCGGCGCCGAGCGCGGTCGTCTCGCTGACCACCGGCCGGATCACCGGCACCCCGAGGACGTCGGCCTGAAACTGCATCAGCAGCTCGTTGGCGGTCATGCCGCCGTCGACCCGCAGCTCGGCGAGGGGAGCGTCGGCGGCCGCGTTGGCCTCGTCGAGCACCTCCCGGCTCTGCCAGGCGGTCGCCTCGAGCGCCGCGCGGGCGATGTGGCCCCGGTTGGCGTAGGCCGTCAGGCCGACGATCACCCCGCGCGCGTCATCGCGCCAGTACGGAGAGAACAGTCCCGAGAACGCGGGCACGAAGTAGACGCCCGCCGTTGTCCTCCACGCGTGCGCGCGAGCTCCTCGACCTCGGCCGCGCTCGAGATCAGCCCGAGCCGGTCGCGCAGCCACTGGACGAGCGCCCCGGTGACGGCGATCGAGCCCTCCAGGGCGTAGGTCGCGCGGGCCCGTCCCGAGCCGGTAGGCGACGCGTCGTCAGCAGGTTCTCCGAATGCGACGATCGCCTCGCCGGTGTTCAGCAGCAGGAAGGACCCGGTCCCGTAGGTGTTCTTCGCCTCGCCCGCGCGCGAAGCACGTCTGCCCGAACAGCGCCGCCTGCTGGTCGCCGAGGATCCCGGCGATCGGCGCGCCCGCCGGCCGCCGTGCGCGCGATCTCGCCGTAGGCCTCGCTCGAGGAGCGGATCTCCGGCAGCATCGCCCGCGGGATGCCCATCAGCTCGAGGCTCGGCTCGTGCCAGTCGAGGCTCTCGAGGTCCATCAGCATCGTGCGGCTGGCGTTCGTCACGTCGGTCAGGTGGACGCCGCCGCGCGGCCCCGCCGGTGAGGTTCCACAGCAGCCAGCTGTCGATCGTCCCGAACGCGAGCTCGCCGCTCTCGGCGCGCTCGCGCGCGCCCGGCGACCTGATCGAGCAGCCAGCGCCATCTTGGGCCCTGAGAAGTAGGTCGACAGCGGCAGGCCGACGCGCGTCGCGCAGCCGGTCCGGACCCTCCGTCGCCCGCCAGCTCGCCGCACGAGTCGCCTCCGTGCGCGTGTCCTGCCAGACGATCGCGTTGTGGATCGGCTCGCCCGCTCTCGCGGTCCCACACCACGGTCGTCTCGCGCTGGTTGGTGATGCCCGATCGCCTCGATGTCCGCCGCCTCGACCGCCGGCGCGGCGAGAGCCCCGCCGATCACCTCGCGGGTCCGCCGCCAGATCTCCAGCGGCGTCGTGCTCCACCCATCCCGCCCGCGGATTGATCTGCTCGTGCTCGCGCTGGTCGATGGCGACGACCCGGCCGTCCCGGTCGAAGAGGATGAAGCGGGTGCTCGTCGTGCCCTGGTCGATCGCCCCGACGTAGCCCGACATCGGCCTGCGCCCGCCGCCCTAGGATCCGCCGCCGCGCCCGCTGTGGCCGCCGCCGGAGCCGCCCGCCCGGTCCCCGTCGCTCGAACCTTCCATCAGCCGCGCCCACGGGTTCGGCACGGGCCCCCGCGGCTCCACCGCCCAGTCCGCGTACGCCTCCGCGGGGTCGTCGGTGGGCGTCTGCACGGACGCGTCGTACTTCGCGGCCAGCTCGTTGACGGGGTAGTGCGGGTGGTCCTCACGGCGCGAGCCGATCATCAGCACCGCGGAGGGTCCCTCGCCGGCGCCCACGAACACGTGCTCGGTTCCGGCCGGGCAGTGCACGAAATCCCACTGCCCCAGCAGGCGCTCCTCGCCGTCGAGGATCACCCTGCACTCGCCGAACAGGACGAGGAAGTCCTCCTGGACGGGCTCGGAGTGATAGCGGCAGGCCGGCACCCCCGGCTCCATCACCTGGATGTTGACGCCGGTGTCCGCCCACGTGCCCCGTTCGCCCTCGAAGTCGATCCTGGTGCCGCGGCGCGGATGGCCGATGGCCAGGGCCTCGGACGCGTTGACGATGAACGCTTCGTCCACGCCGCCAAACATACCCGCGGCGGGCCGGCCGGCCCTTCCCCGCGCCCGCCCCGGCGAGCTCCTCGCGGCTCGGGCGCCCGAGCCCGCGGCCGTCGAGATAGAGTCGCCATCCGATGGACTTCGGCATCGGCTACTTCCCGACCCACGACGGCGTCGATCCCGCCACCTTCGCGCGACTCGTGGAGGAGCGCGGGCACCGCTCGCTGTTCTTCCCGGAGCACACCCACATCCCCGCCAGCCGCGAGACCCCCTACCCGGCGGGCGGGGAGCTGCCGCGCGTCTACTCCCACACCTACGACCTGTTCGTCTCGCTGGCCGCGGCCGCCACGGCCACCAGCACGCTGCGGATCGCGAGCGGCATCTGCCTGGTGATCGAGCGCGACCCGATCGTCACGGCCAAGGAGGTCGCGAGCGTGGACCACCTCTCCGGCGGTCGCCTGGACTTCGGCGTGGGTGCCGGCTGGAACCGCGAGGAGATGCTCAACCACGGCACCGACCCCCGCACCCGCATGGCGCTGATGGCCGAGCGGGTGGAGGCGATGAAGGCGATCTGGACCGAAGAGGAGGCCAGCTACCAGGGCGAGTATGTGAACTTCGAGCGGATCTGGAGCTGGCCCAAGCCGGTACAGCGTCCGCACCCGCCCGTGCTCGTCGGCGGCAACGGCCCCACGGTGCTCGACCGGGTGCTGAGCTTCGGCGACGGCTGGATGCCCAACAACACCGGCGAAGACCTGATCCGGCGCGCACAGGAGCTGTGGGCGCGCGCCGATCGCCCACTCGAGGTGATCGTGATGGGAGCCCCGGCGAAGGCCGAGGAGCTCGAGCAGTTCGAGCGCGCCGGGATCGGCCGCGCCGTGCGCTGGATCCCCTCGACGGCGCTCGGCCCGGCCGAGCAGGCGCTCGAGCGCTGGGAGCGCGCGATGGCCGAGTTCCAGGGCAACTAGCGCGGCCGAGCCAAACGGCTAGCGCAACTCGCCGTCCTGTGGCCCCGCGGTTTTGAGGGCTTCGCTTGGGGGCGAGTGATTGTTGACAGACAGTCCGGAGATGGAGCGGGATGGGCGGTGGCCGATCGCCCGTGGGATACTCGGGGGCCGTGTCACGGGAGAATGTGGACCTCGTGCAAGCGGTCAATGCGGCCTTCGCCGGCGAGGGTGACGCTGTGGCCCTATTTCGCGACGAGGAGCGGGTCGAGAGGCTGTTCGCGGGGGGGTTACCACTCTTCCACGCGGACTTCGAGACGGTCGTCCGGGGGTGGCCCGCCGGGGAGAGGACATATCTCGGCTTCCCCGGGCAGCGGAGCTTCTGGGAGGACTGGCTCGCTCCGTGGGCCGAATATCGACAGGAACTGTGGAAGGCGATCGACCTTGGCGAGCGGGTGCTCGTGCTCTTCCACGATTACGGACGCCGCCGGGAGGGCACACGTGAGGTCAAAGGCGAGACCGCGGGGATCTGGACGATCCGCGACGGCCGGATCGCGTGCCTGGAGTTCTTCCTCAGTCCGGACGAGGCCTTCAAAGCCGCAGGACTGCAGGAGTAGCCCGTGTCGGCCAATGTGGACCTCGTGCGGCGCGGCGCGGTTCTCTTGCACGTACGTGGCAACACCTTGATGCGGTTCGTCCTCTACTGGGACCGCGATCGCGCATACGCGGACCTTGGGCCCGCCCCGGACTCTCGTTCGGCGCCGAGGTCGACCGGGCGGGAGCAGTCCAACCCGTCGCCCCGGGGGACCGGGCGCCGCGAGTTCCGCTCGTCGTTTCGTTAGGCCCGCCGGGGCGCGGCCGGATCCTCGAGGCCGCGGCCGGGTCCTCTCGTCGCCGCACTATAATGCTTGCTAGCAAGCAAATAGTTTTCGAAAGCGAGAAAGCGAGCCGCAGACGCCCCGATGACCTCCAGCGCCACGCAGTCAGCGCCCGCGCGCGGATCCGCCGACACCCGTCGGCAGGAGCGCAGTGACCGGCTGCGGGCGGTGATCGGCCGGCTCTCGCGGCGCCTGAGGGGTACCTCGGCGGGCGCGGGCCTGACCCCCTCGCAGACATCGATCCTGTTCACCGTCGTGCGCAAAGGGCCGATCGGCCTGTCCGAGCTGGCCGAGCTCGAGAGCGTCAACCCGACGATGCTCTCCCGCATCACCGCCCACCTGGCCGAGGAGGGCCTGCTGCTGCGCACCGTCGATCCCTCCGACCGGCGGGCCGCCACGGTGGCCGCCACGGCCGCCGGCAGGCGGATGCGCGAGCGCATCCACCGCGAGCGCACCGCGGCGCTGGCCACACACCTGCAGGAGCTGGATCGCGAGCAGCGGGAACTGCTGTGGCGGGCGCTGCCGGTGCTCGAGGAGCTCGCCGAGCAGCTCGGGGAGGTGGGCTCGTGAAGCGCGCCCGCGCGGCCGGGCGGCTGACCTTCGCGGCGCTGTCGGTGCCGAACTACCGCCGCTACATCTGCGGCCAGGCGGTCTCCCTGAGCGGCACCTGGATGCAGATGGCGGCCCAGTCGTGGCTGGTGCTGACGCTCAGCGGCTCCGCCACCACGCTCGGGGTGATCGTGGCCCTGCAGACCCTGCCGGTGCTGCTGCTCGGCCCCTACGGCGGCGTCGTCGCCGACCGCGTCGACAAGCGGCGCCTGATGGTCGCCCTGCAGGCTGCCATGGGGCTGCAGGCGCTGGTCCTCGGCCTGCTCACGATCACCGGCGCCGTGACCCTGTGGGAGGTCGGCCTGCTGGCGGCTCTGCTCGGGCTGAACAACGCCTTCGAGTCCCCCGCCCGCCAGGCCTTCATGCTCGAGATGGTCGGGCCCGAGACGCTGCGAAACGCGGTCAGCCTCAACTCCGTGCTCGTGAACGTGGCCCGCGTGGTCGGCCCCGCCCTGGCCGGGATCCTGATCGCGCTCAGCGGCGAGGGGGTCTGCTTCCTGCTGAACGCCGCCAGCTTCGCGGCTGTGATCGCCTCGCTGCTGACGCTCGACCGAGCCGCGATCAACCCGACCGAGCCCAGCCCGAGAAGCCCGGGGCAGCTACGGGAGGGCCTGCGCTACGTCGCCGGGATCCCCGATCTCGCGGTCCCGCTGGCGATGATGGCGCTGGCGGGCGCGCTCGCCTACGAGTTCCAGGTGACGCTCCCGGTGATGGCCAGCCGGGCGCTGCACGTGGGTCCCGGCGGCTTTGGCTTCATGACGGCCGCGATGGGCCTCGGAGCCGTGGTCGGCGGGCTGTTCGTGGCCGCCCGTGGGCGCACCGGGCTGCCCCCGCTGATCATGGCCGCGGGCGCCTTCGGGGTGCTCCTGCTCGGCGCCGCGCTGGCTCCGACGCTGGGGGTCGAGCTCCTCGCGCTGGCCCTCGTCGGCGGTGCCAGCATCTCGTTCATGTCGACCGGCAACTCCACCCTGCAGCTCAACTGCGCCCCGAACATGCGCGGGCGCGTGATGTCGCTGTGGTTCGTCGCCTTCCAGGGCTCCACGCCGATCGGCGGCCCGATCGTCGGCTGGGTGATGGCCCAGGCCGGCGCCCGCGCGGGCCTCGGCCTCGGCGCCGTCACCTGCCTGCTGGTGGCTGCGCTGGGCCTCCTGGCACTGCGCCGCGGGCGCCCCGCGAAGCTCAACCGCGAGCTCGCCGCCGGTGGCTACTAGCCCGGTGCACGAGCCCGCTCCCAGCATCCGCTGGACCGACGAGCAGCCGCTGCTGCAGGCCGCCTTCGCGCTGCGCGAAGAGGTCTTCTGCGAGGAGCAGGGAGTGCCACGCGAGCTCGAGCTCGACGGCCACGACGCGACCGCCCAGCCACCTCGTGGCCATCGACGACGATTCCGGCGAGGTGCTCGGAACGCTGCGGCTGCTGCGCGACGGTGAGACCGCGAAAATCGGCCGCGTGGCCGTGCGCCTGCGCTTCCGCCGGCGCGGCCTGGCGTCGAGGATGCTGCAGCTGGCGATCGCGCGGGCGGCGGCCGACGGCTGCACCCGGGCGCGGCTGGCGGCACAGACCCGTGCCACCGCCGTTTACGAGGGTGCCGGCTTCAGCGTCGAATCCGAGCCCTTCGAGGAGGCCGGGATCGAGCACGTGTGGATGGGCCGCCCGCTGGCGCCCCCGGTCTCGCCCTGAACGGCTCCCGGGGCGCCCGGCGCGTCGCTAAGCTCGGGCGCCGATGGACGGCACGGAATGGATCGCGGAGTTCGCCGCCGAGGCGGGGATCAGCGCGCCCACCGACGAGGAGGTCCAGCAGCTACTGGCGTTGGCGGGCATCGCGGCCCACGCCTCCGAACGCACGGCGGCTCCGATCTCATGCTGGATCGCCGCCCGGGCGGGTCTGGCCGCGGCCGACGCGCGGGCCCTCGCCGCCCGTCTCGCGGACGCGGCGGCCGAGCAGTAGCGCGGCGCGCTCGAGCTCCTCGGGGCGGTTGACGTTCAGGCACAGCTCCTCCGGGGGGCCGAAGGCCGCGAGATCCCGCTCGTCCACGATCCGCGGCTCGAGCGCCACGATCGCGGCCGTCAGCGACAGCTGCGAGACCAGCGCCTCGCGCAGCTCGGGCAGGTGCGAGCAGCGCACCCGAGCCAGCGCCGGCTGCGGGCGCCCCTGCAGCTGCACCATCGCGGGCCCCGGCAGCTCGGCCAGCCAGCGCAGCAGCCCGGGCGTGACCAAGGGCATGTCGCAGGCGATCAGCACGGCCGCCCCGGCGCCCCGCTCGCGGGCATATTCGAGGCCCCGCACGACCCCGCACAGGGGGTGCTCCGGGAGCTCGGGCTCGTAGCGCACGCGGCCCGCGAGCGACGGTAGCCGCGAGCTGCGCTTGGCCACCACGACGGCCTCCAGCCCCGCCTCGCGGGCGGCGGCGAGCGGGTAGGTGAGCAGCGCCTGCCCCTCCAGCACGGCCAGGGCCTTGTCCCCGCCGAGCCGCGAGCCGCGACCGCCCGCGAGCACGGCGACGATCGCCGTACGCTCGTTCATGGCCTGCAGTCTGGCAGTCAGCGCGTGGCGCGGGCGAGCGCTTCCAGCGGCTCCAGCTGCCACGGCTCGCCGGGTCCCGGCGGTGCGTCCAGCCAGGCCCGCGCGTCCCTGCGTCCCATCTCCACCAGCCCGTTGATGAACTCGGGGTCGAAGAACAGGTAGCTGAGCAGCTCGCCGTGGGTCGGGCTGTTGCGGCCGAGCAGCCGGCTGAGCGCCGTCAGGTCGAGCGAGCGCAGCGCCTTCAGCCCGCCGTAGCGGGAGTTGAAGCAGTCCATCGCCAGCTCGGCGATCGCCCGCGGGTGCGACGGGCCCACGAAGATGTAGGGGATCGGCCTGTAGCCCGGGCGCCCGCGGGACTGCCGATGGCGCCCCGCCGTGGGCGTGCTGGAGCCGTTGGCGGAGAAGGTGTTGATGTCGCCGAGCTTGCGCAGGTCCTCCACCAGCGGGTCGCCGAGGGCGCCCTCGAGCAGGTGCAGGGCGCTGACGCCGAAGTCCGGCGGCGGAGTGTCGTGGCGACCCTCGTGCTTAGGGACCGGCGACACCGAGCCGGTGCCGATCACGACCACCCGCTCGGCCCCGAGATCGATCGCGGGCTTGATCGGCGTGTTCAGGCGGGTGCCGCCGTCCACGTACCAGCCGGCGGCGGGCGCCGGACTCGTCACCCGCACCGGCGGGAACAGGATCGGGATCGCGGCCGAGGCGCGCACGTGCGTCTGCCCGATCTTGGCGGCGACGTAGTCGATCACGTTGGAGCTGCGGGCCGCTCTGCCCAGGTCGCCCTCGACGAATGCGACCGGCCGTCCGCTCCCGGCAGCCGTCGCCACCACCCCCAGCGAGCGCACCGCCCCGTCGGCGACGTTGCGGTGCAGCTTGGGCCAGTTGATCCAGCTCTTGAGGTTGCGCTCCAGCGGCGAGGGGTCGAGCAGGCTCTCCAGCCGCACGCCGGGAATGCCGAGCATGCCGCCGGCGAAGCGCAGGGCGGTCAGCGGCAGGCGCTGGATCACCGGGCGGATCACCGCCGCGCGGTTGATCTGCCCCCAGCGGTCGAGCTCGCGTTCGATCGCCCGCTCGGCGGGCAGGTGCGCGGTCGACGCCAGGGCGGCGGCGTTGATCGCTCCCACGCTCGTGCCGACGAGGATCGAGGGCCGCTCGCCGCGGGCCTCGAGCTCCGGCAGCAGCACCGACAGCACCCCCACCTCGTAGGCCCCCCTCGCGCCGCCCCCGGAGAGGACCAGCGCGGTCCGGTCGCCGTTGTTCATCGCCTCAATTGAACCGGACGCCCAGGCGGGCCCTGCGACCGTATGCTCGCGCCGTGAGCTTCGGAATCCTGGCCGTGGTCGTCCTGGCGGGCCTGGGAGGGCCGCTGCTGGGGATGCTCGAACGCCACTTCGTGCCGGTGGTGGTCGGGGAGATCCTGGCCGGGATCCTCGTCGGCCCGACCGTGCTGGGGGTCGTGAACCCGCACCAGCCCACGATCTCGTTCCTCTCCGAAGTGGGCTTCGCGATGTTGATGCTGACCGTCGGGATGCACCTGCCGCTGCGCGACGAGCGGCTCGGCGAGCGCGCTCCGCGGGGGCGCCGTGCTGGCGGCTCTGGTTGGCCTGCTGGCGGTTCCCGCCGGGCTGCTCGCGGGTCAGATCTCAGGCGATGGACACGCGGCCATCTATGTGGTGGTGCTCGCCTCCGGCTCGGCGGCGGTGCTGCTGCCGGCGATCCAGGAGAGCGGCCTCGGGGGCAAGGAGGTGCTGACGGTGATGGCCCAGGTGACGATCGCCGACGTGCTCACGATCGTCTCGGTCCCGATCGTGCTGCAGCCCTCGCGTACCTTGCACGCGGTGCTCGGGACGGCGCTGGTCGCCGGGGCCGTGGTCGCCCTGCGGCTCGCCGCCCTGCCGCTGCGCGGACGGGCGTGGGTCGAGCACGTGCGCGGCCTCTCCAAGAAGCGCCACTGGGCGCTCGACCTGAGGCTCTCGCTGCTGGTCCTGTTCGCGCTCGCGTGGCTGGCGCAGAAGGGCGGCACCAGCGTCCTGATCGCCGGCTTCGGGGCGGGCGTGACGGTGGCCCTGATCGGCGGACCGAAACGCCTGTCCACCCAGGTGCGGGGCATTGCGGACGGGTTCTTCGTGCCCCTGTTCTTCGTCGTGCTGGGCGCCCAGCTCGACCTCGCCGGCCTGTTCGACGAACCCTCGATGATCGGCCTGGCGGCCGCCCTGATCGGGCTGAATGTCCTGATCCATGTGCTCGCAGCCGTGGCCACACGCAAGTCGCTCCCGGCGGGGCTGGCCGCCTGCGCCCAGCTGGGCGTGCCCGCGGCGGTCGCCGCGCTGGGCCTTTCCGAGCGCCTGATCTCGCCGGTGATCGCCACGGCGATCGTGGCCTCGGCGCTCATCAGCCTGGGGGTCTGCACGATCGGCGTCGAGCTGCTCGTCGGCCGCGAAGCCGCGGGGACCGCTGGGAGCGGGAGCGGTGACGTGGGTGACGCCGGAGGGTCCGGGCAGCTTCAGACGGCCGCCGGCGCCGGGGTCTCCTCCGGCAGCGGCACTTCGGCCGCGCGGTAGGCGTCGGGCGCGTCGAGCGTCTCGGTCTCGAGCAGCGCCCGGGCCAGGTGCTCGAGCTGCTCGCGGTGCTCGGTGAGCAGCTCGGTGACCTCCTGGTGGGCGGCTTCGACCAGCTTGCGGACCTCTTCGTCCACCAGCCGGTGGGTGTGCTCGGAGGTTTCGCTGGCGCCGGGGAGCAGCGGCCCGGCGCCATCCTGGGGCAGCACCGCGACCGGGCCGACCGCGTCGCTCATGCCCCAGCGCCCGACCATCTGGCGCGCGATCAGGGTGAGCTGCTGGATGTCGGACTCGGCGCCGGTGGTGAACGTCCCGTACACGACTTCCTCGGCCACCCGGCCCCCGAGCGCGACCTTGATCTTGGCCTGCAGTTCCTGCAGCGTGATCGAGACGCGGTCGTTCTGGGGGCTCGAGAGCGTGACCCCGAGCGCCATTCCGCGGGGGATGATCGAGATCTTGCGCACCGGGTCGGCGCCCTCGGTGAGCATCCCCACCAGCGCGTGTCCGGACTCGTGGTAGGCGGTTCGCTCGCGGTCGGCGGGGCGGAGCACGATCCCGCGGGGCGCCCCCAGCAGGATCTTTTCCAGCGAGTCGGTGAAGTCGCTCATGTTGACCGTGTCGTGTTCGCGGCGCGCCGCCAGCAGCGCGGCCTCGTTGGCGAGGTTGGCGAGATCGGCGCCGACCATCCCGGGCGTGCTGGATGCGATCGCCTCGAGGTCGACGTCTGGGTCGAGCGGCAGTGCCCGCGTGTGCACGCGCAGGATTTCGGTGCGGCCCTTCTGGTCGGGGGCCTGGACGCTCACGCGGCGGTCGAAGCGCCCGGCGCGCAGCAGCGCCGGGTCGAGCACGTCGGGGCGGTTGGTGGCCGCCAGCACGACCACTGCCTGTGAGGATTCGAAGCCGTCGATTTCGGTCAGGATCTGGTCGAGCGTCTGCTCGCGCTCGTCGTTGGCGCCGGTCACCGACACCGACCCCTGGCGGGAGCGGCCGATCGCGTCGAGCTCGTCGATGAAGATGATCGCGGGCGCCTCCTCCTTGGCCTTGGCGAACAGGTCGCGCACGCGCGCCGCACCGACGCCGACGATCGCCTCGATGAACTCCGAGGCGGAGATCGAGAAGAAGGCGGCGTGGGCCTCGCCCGCCACCGCCCTCGCCAGCAGCGTCTTGCCGGTGCCCGGCTCCCCGGACAGCAGCACCCCGTGGGGCATGCGCCCGCCAAGACGCCCATAGCGCTCGGGGTTTTTCAGGAAGTCGACGATCTCGGTGAGCTCGGCCTTGGCCTCGTCGATCCCGGCCACGTCGGCGAAGGTCACGCGGATCGTCTCGGGGTCGACCTTGCGCGCGCGGCTGCGGCCGAAGGAGCCGAGCGCCCCCATTCCCCCGCCCGCTTTCGCCGCCCGTTTGGCGAGCAGCACGAACAGCCCGATGATCAGCAGCGTGGGGCCGAAGCCGAGCAGCAGCTCGGCCAGAACCGAGGTTTTCGTAGAGGTGGATTCGGCGTTGATCTGGACGTGCTTTTCCTGCAGCAGCGCCGACAGCTGGCTGCCGTTCCAGAAACTCGGCACCTCGGTCGCGAACAATTTGGTCGAGGTCGCCTTTTCGTCGCTGGGCGGGTAGCGGAGCTTGACGTTGTAACTGCCCTCGACGCTGTTGCCCTTGGTGTTGACGTTTTTGACGTGCCCCTCCTTCACCTGTTCCAGGAAGTAGGGGCTGAACGGCACCGTGACCCGCTTTTCACTGTTCTGCTGCATCCCGAAGACGAGCACCAGCAGCCAGTTGAAGGCGAGCAGCCCGATCACGAACCACAGGAAGCCGCGCGTGCGATGGGCCGGCGGTGGCGTGTCGGCGTGTTCGGGCATGCCGCGCCCGTCGGGGGAGGGCGCCACCTGCCACCCGCGCTTGTCCCGGGGCAGTGGCGGATGGGGGTCGGTGCGGTCGGCCTTGTCGGGTTGCGACTGCGACGCCGATTGGGTGGGTGGCTGCGGCTCCGGCTGCGGCTGGGGAGACTGGCCGTTGTCGGTCATCGCCACCATGCTAGGGCTCGCGGGTGGCCCGGTGTGGCGTGGGGGCGCGCTGCGGGAGGAGCCCCGGCGTGGCGCCCAGACGCACCCGGGCCCGGTCCGGGTGTCGCGCGGGAAGCCGGGAGCGAGTGGCAGCCGCTATAAGGATGTCCCGCGGCGAGCTAGGAGAGCGAGCATGTTCGAGAACGCGCTGGTAGGGGTCGACGGCAGTTCCTCCGGCCAGGACGCCGTGATGCTTGCGGCGAGCCTGCTCGCCGACGGCGGGCGCCTGACGCTCGTGCACGTCCACCACGGGGGCCTGCGCCCGTTGCAGGTGATCGCCTCCGGGGGCGAGGAGGACGAGCGCGCGGCATCCGAGAAGCTGCTGCGGGCCGCGCGGGAGCAGGCGGGCGTCGAGGCCGGGCTGCTGAGCGCCGCCGGAGGATCGCCGGCGGGAACCCTGCACGAGCTGGCCGAAGAGCGGGGGGCCGACCTGCTGGTCGTGGGCTCCTCCCGTCGCAGCGCGCTCGGGCGTGTGATGCTCGGCGACGACACGCGCCGGGCGCTGAACGGGGCACCGTGCGCGGTGGCGGTGGCGGCTGCGGCATACGCGGCCGCCCCGAAGCCGCTGGCCCGCATCGGCGTCGGCTTCAATGCCGGCCCCGAGAGCCGCGCCGCGCTGCAGGCGGCCCGCTCGATCGCCGCCCACGCCGGGACCGAGCCGCGGGCGCTGGAAGTGATCTCGATCCCCACCTACGGCATGGGGGGCACGATGGTCCCGTCGGTAGGGGAGGAGATCGACACGATCCTGCAGCAGGCCGAGGAGCGCATGAGGGCCCTCGAGGGTGCCGAGGGGCGTGCCGTCTACGGGCTCACCGGAGAGGAGCTGGCGGCCTTCAGCGACGAACTCGACCTGCTCGTGGTGGGCTCGCGCGGCTACGGCCCCCTCAAGCGACTCGTGCTGGGGAGCACCTCCGACTACCTCGAGCGCCATGCGCGCTGCTCGCTGCTGGTGCTGCCGCGCTCGGCGGTCCCGGACGCCGCCTGAGCGGGGGCCGTCCGGCTCGCCCTCTGCGGTCGGGCGCAGCCGGCCGCCCGGGCGCTCCAGCGCAGGCCGATCGCGCGTTAGGCGGAGCCGGAGTTGCCGGCGCTGTAGTGCTCGCGCCAGATCAGGCGGTAGATCGGGACCCAGCGGGGGATCCGGTTGACGACCGGGATGAACGGGATGCAGATGAAAGCGAGGCTCAGGACCCCCATCACCAGCATCACCAGCAGGTCGGCGTTTTCAGATGCCTTGAACGGTTCCACCTGGTACCAGAGTGCGTACAGCCACAGCCACGGCTGTCCGGGGTAGCTGCCGGTCTCGTTCATCAGGCCCCACTGCTCTCCGAGCAGGTGCTGCGCTTCGGCGCGTTTTTCCAGCAGTCCGCCGTCGGCCATGAACAGCAGCGGCTTCGTGTAGTCGGTCTGGAAGAACTGCCTGCTGGTCACCAGCCCTCCTTCGAGGCCCCCGCTCTTGGCGAGGGCCAGAAGGCTGGCCATCATCGTCGGCACCGGGCCGGTGCCGCCGGCCGCGACCGTCACCGTGCCCTTGCCGGCGTCGACTATCACCGCCTTCGGCGGCGGCTTTCCTTCTTCTTCGGCCGTCTTGAATTCTTCCAGCGGCTTGGCATACGCTTCCGCCCATTCGGCTTTCTGCTTCTCGGGCGCGGCCTTGTATTCGGCCAGGGCCTGCTGCAGCGCCGGGTCGTCGGGGACCGTTTCCAGCGGTTTGACCACGAAGTCCTCGGCGGTGTTGATCGGGTGGCTTACGCCGAGCCATTTCTGGGGGCGCAGGAACCACGCATGGGTGCCTTCGCCGTTGTGGTTGTAGGGCGGCCCATAGGTGGCCGTCGGGCTCGTGCCGGCGAGCTGCTGGCTGGCCGCCGTCATGAAGTCCGCCGGCAGCTGGTGTGACCACTGGCTGATCGTGCTGGGCTTGTCGTCGGGCGAGGAGAACAGGACCGTCAGCAGCACCGCCAGCAGTGAGATGACGCCCACGGCGATGCACAGCTCCTTGATCAGGTCATAGGGCGCATAGCCGCCGCTCCAGGCCGGGGTCTTCCGGTCCTCCGTGCGCCACCAGCTCATGTCGTCGCGCCCGTCGGTGCCGCTGGGGACGCATCGACGGGTTCAGCGGCGGGAGCCGGCAGTTTGCGCTCCAGCTCGAACGGTGGCACCACGCCGTGGCGGCGCACGAGCAGGACGTGGGCGCTCACGAGAACCACGACCGCGATCGGCAGCAAGAGGATGTGCCAGCTGTACATCTGGCCGAAGTTGGTGACGTTGAAGAACGCCCCGACCCCGGCCGCGTTGAGCCCGTCCTTGGCCTGGGTGGAGATCCACTGTGCGTCGAAGTTCTGCTGGGAGACGTAGCCGGTGAGAGCAGCCGGCACGGCCACCAGGAATGTCACCGCGCCCGTCACCCACACGCGGCCGCGCCCTCCTCGCCAGGCGGCCATCCAGTACTTGCCCCACAGGTGCACGACCATCACGAAGAAGAACAGCTCCACCGACCACAGGTGGATGCTGTTGAAGAAATGTCCGACCCCGGTGTCGTGCCACCACGCGGGGCCCTTCAGCGCGAGGACACAGCCCGAGCCGATCAGCACGATCAGGGATGCGATGCTGGCCACCCCGAAGACGTAGATCCAGGAGGCCACGTACGTCGGCTGGCCGTCGGGGAGGAGTTTCTCCGGGGGGAGAGCCGCGACCGCCCGGCGGCGCAGTTTGACCGTCCAGGATCGGGAGTCGGCTCCGGGGGCGTCCTCCCCCGGCGGCGACGCCGCCGGCGCGCTCAAGATGGTCCGCCTCGCCGCTTCGCAGCGCCGGGGAACGGGAGCAGGATCGCGAGCACGAATACGACCAGCATCAGGCCGATGACCACCACGTTCGCCACTGACAGGTGGATGAAGTTCCAGTCCACGGTGTGGGCGGGGTGGTTGAGGTTGAAGACGGCCCCCAGAATGGCTGTGGTCGCGAACGGAGACACCGTGGGCCGAGGCTACGGCTCGCCGCGGACCTCCCGCATCCGTAATTGTCCGTGTGAGGATTGAGGATCGCTCACATTGCGGGTGCGGGTGGGGCCGAGCGTGGGGGTTCCGGCGCTAGGCTGGGCACCGATGCGCGCGATCCCCACAGCACCGGTCGCGGCGGGCGCCCTGATCGCCGGCTATGCGGTCGCCGCCTCGAGCGGGTCGCGGCCGCTCGGGGGGCTCGTGCTGGCCGCCGGCGGGCTCTGGTGCCTGCGGGCGTGGGACCGGCGCAACGGCCGGCGCACCGCGCTGGTGCTGGGCTCGGTGGGCACCGGCGCGTTCGTGCTCTCGCACGTGCTGGCGCCGCAGATCGGCGCCTGGCCCTCGGTGCTGGCGGTGGCCGCGGCGACAGGCCTGGCGGCCGCCGTGCTGTCGGACCGCCGCCCGGCGCCAGCCGCCGCCTAGCAGCGCGCCCGACATCCGGGCAGACGCCGGCTGGGGCCGTTCCGGGGGCATCGCAGAACGCACCGCTCGAGCGCCGCCGGGCGCGCACCGTGATAATGCCGCCGATGCGAGCCATACAGATCGTCAACGAAACGGGGCCCGACGGCGCACTCGAGCTGGTGGACCTGCCCGAGCCCGAGCCGTCGCACATGCTGACGCCCGGCGAAGGGGTGGTGGTCGAGGTCCACGCGGCCGGCGTGTCGTTCCCCGAGGTCCTGCAGACCCGGGGCCAGTACCAGATGAAACCGCCGATGCCGTTCGTCCCCGGCAGTGAGGTGGCGGGCGTGGTGCGCAGCGCACCGGCGGGCGCGTCGGTCAAGGAGGGCGACCGCGTGGCGGCCTTCTGTGCGCTGGGGGGCTTCGCCGAGACGGCCGTTGCGCCCGAGTTCTTCACCTTCGAGCTCTCGCCCGAGCTCGACTTCGCCCAGGGCGCGGCGCTGATCCTCAACTACCACACCGCCTACTTCTCGCTCGTCATGCGCGGCCGGCTCAAACGCGGGGAGACGGTGCTCGTGCACGGGGCGGCCGGCGGGGTCGGGACCGCCTGCCTGCAGGTTGCGAAGGCCTCCGGGGCGCACACGATCGCGCTCGTGTCCTCCGAGGAGAAGGCGCGTGTCGCCGAAAAGGCGGGCGCCGAGCGCACCCTGGTGATCAGCGACGACTGGAAGGACCAGGTCAAGGAGCTCTCCGGCGGCGGCGTGGACGTCGTGCTCGACCCCGTCGGCGGGGACCGCTTCACCGACAGCCTGCGCTCGCTGCGCGAGGACGGCCGGCTGATCGTGGTCGGCTTCACCGGTGGCTCGATCCCGGAGGTGAAGGTCAACCGGCTGCTGCTCGGCAACACCGAGGTCGTGGGGGCGGGCTGGGGTGCCTACGTGATGGGCAAGCCCGAGCTCAACCGCCGCGTGGGGGCCGCGATCGGGGCGATGGTCGCCGACGGCTACGTGCGCCCGCCGGTGGGCGGGAGGTTCCCGCTCGAGCAGGCGGCGGAGGCCCTGAAGATGATCGACGAGCGCCGCGCCACCGGCAAGGTGGTGCTCGAGGTGCGCTAGCCCTTCAGCGTGCCGGAGGTGCCGAGCACGTTGCCGCTGCCGTCGATCGCCTGTACGGCCACGTAGGGCGGCTGGCTGGGCAGGTTGATGCTCGTCTCGAAGCCCGCCTTCGGGACCATCGTCAACGGTGTGAGCGTGGTCGGGGAGGCCCCGCCGAGCAGCCGCCAGCTGGCTGTCCGTGTGTCGCCGTTCCAACTCGCGTAGGCGGTCAGCGTGGTCGGCGAGGGGGCGCTGAGGGCCAGCGCAGGGCCGTGGGGCGGGGCCCCCGTCCACTGGAAGCGGTAGCTGCGGTAGGACTGGTAGGAGCCGTGCCAGTGGGCGTCGTAGACGAGCTGGTTGTTGGAGTTGAATTCGGAGAAGTAGGGCTGGGAGCCCCAGCCGATGAAGATGTTGCCGTCCGCCAGCGGCTGGGCGTCGCCCTGGCTGCCGGATGACAGCGGCTGTGGATGCACGAACTGGGTCAGCACCGACTCGGTGTTGGTCTTGGGGTTGATCGACAGCAGCAGCGCGCGCGACTGCTTGTGCACGACCGGCACGGCGCCGTTGTCGAACACGCTGATCAGCCCGTTGCCGGCCGAGCTGGCGTCGTGCTGGAAGGCGGTGGCGGCCCCGCTCGTCAGTTTGACCGTCGAGTGCTTGCCCCCGAGGCGATTGATCACCTGCCCGGTGAGCGTGTTGAGTTCGTACATCGCCCAGGTGTTGCGGGCCGAGATCAGCGTCCGCCCGTTGGACTGTTCGTCGATCGAGTTCAGATGGAAGTAGTCGTACGGCCATTCGGGGTCCGCGTGGGTGGCCGACGAATACGATTCGCTGAGGCCGACGTGGTCGATGCTCGACCATTCGCGACGCACCAGGCCGGTGGCGATGTCCACTTCCTGGAAGGCGGTGTTGGTGACCGCCCCCCGGTGCGGACCGCCGAGCGAG
Organism: uncultured Solirubrobacteraceae bacterium; assembly: GCA_963758055.1. Classification (GTDB taxonomy): domain Bacteria; phylum Actinomycetota; class Thermoleophilia; order Solirubrobacterales; family Solirubrobacteraceae; genus Palsa-744. Next base: position 71,332 of record CAVWTU010000011.1, on the reverse strand, counting down.
GAGAGGTCGCATTCGATCGGCTCGAAGACCGTGAACAGGGCCGTTCCGTGGCTTGTGATTTTGAAGTCGTGGAGGTCGGCGAGGTAGCCGTTGCCGGCGTGTACGCGCCCGATCTGCTGGTAGCCGTCGTTGACGATCACCTCTTCGCCCTGGCCGAAGCCCTGGGGGGTGACCATCCCCTGCCACCAGGTCAGCACCTGGCCGGGCCCGTACTGCTGGACCTGCAGGTTGGTGGCGTCGAGCTGCCACGGCAGCGGGTGGAACCACACCAGGTTGCCGCTTTCGTCGAAGATCATCGGCCCCGAGGCGCCCGGCCCCGCGTAGGGGGCGCTGAACAGGTAGCCCGGGGAGGTGCCTTCGTTGTGGACGGTCACTTCCAGGACCGGCGGGGTGAGGTTGGTGGCCGAGTGGAAGTGCTGCATCTCCTTGAGGTCTTCTTTCGGCTTGGTCGGAGGGGCCCGGTACAGCCCCTCGTCCGGGTGGGAGACGACGAAGTGGAAGGCGAAGCTGTGGGGTGCGACGCGGAGCTTGGCCTTGACCCACACCGTCTCTCCCGCCTCGAAGGCCCGGCCGGGGACGAAGCTGGCCCCGTCGCCCTGGGAGTAGGCCCGCAGCGATCCGCCGTGGGAGCCGCTGGAGGACCCGTTGACGCTGATCGAGGAGATCGCGTGGCGGGGCACGCCGACGATGCTGATCTGGGTGTACGGGGAGGCGTCGTAGGAGTCGGGCAGCGGCGAGACCGCGATGCGGCTGCCCGGCAGCACGTCGGAGACGTTGAAGGTGTCGGGCTCGCAGCGCGGAACCGTCGGTGAGGCCCCGAAGGCGGCCTGCTCGGCTTCGATCCGGTGCGAGGCGATCGACAGCGTGGTGACGCTCACGAGCACGACGAACAGGCCCCCGAAGAGCAGGGACTTATGTAGGAGCGACAGCGACACCCGTGGCCGGAGGCGGCGGCCGGGGGCCGATTTGGAGCGGGTCATCTGATCCCTTCGAGCGGCACCGTAAGGTGTTGACGCAGCAGCATCCTAGAAGTTGCGCGCACGGAACCCTCGCTGAGGGTGTGCTGGGAGCGTGCCGGGAGCGCGCTAGAAGACCGGCGACTCGGTGTAGTCGCCGAAGACCTGCTGCAGGGAGCCCACGATCTCGCCCTCGGTGGCGTCGGCGCGGGCGCACTCGACGAGCGCGTCCATGAGGTTGCGCCCCTCCTCGGCAGCGTCCTCGCGCAGGCGCGCAAGCGAGGTTTCGACCGCCTCCGTGTCGCGGGCCGCGCGGGCGGCCTGCAGGCGGCCGAGCTGCCTGCGCTCGACGTCCGGGTCCACCCGCAGGGTCGGGATCTCGTCCTCGGTGGAGGCCTGGAAGCGGTTGACCCCGACCACCGTCCGTTCGCCGCAGTCGATCTCCTGCTGCAGCTCGAAGGAGGCATTGGCGATCTCGCGCTGGGGGTAGTTGCGCTTGACCGCCTCCACCATCCCGCCGAGCTCGTCGATCTTGGCGAAGTACGCGTATGCGGCGCGCTCCATCTCGTCGGTGAGGGCCTCGACGAAATAGGAGCCTCCGAGCGGGTCGACGGTGTTGGTCACGCCGGTCTCGCCGGCCAGCACCTGCTGGGTGCGCAGGGCCACGGTCACGGCCTCCTCGGTGGGCAGCGCGAGTGCCTCGTCGTAGGAGTTGGTGTGCAGCGACTGGGTACCGCCGAGGACCGCCGCGAGCGCCTCGACGGCGGTGCGGACGATGTTGTTCAGCGGCTGCTGGGCGGTCAGGCTGACCCCCGCCGTCTGGGCGTGGAAGCGCATCTGCCAGGAGCGCGGGTTGCGGGCGCCGAAGGTCTCGCGCATCTCACGCGCCCAGATCCTCCGGGCCGCCCGGTACTTGGCGATCTCCTCGAAGAAGTCGATCTGGGCGTTGAAGAAGAACGACAGCCGCGGGGCGAAGTCGTCGACGTCCAGGCCCCGTTCGATCGCCTGCTCGACATAGGTGAGGCCGTCCTTGAGCGTGAAGGCCAGCTCCTGCTGGGCGGTCGAGCCGGCCTCGCGGATGTGGTAGCCGGAGATCGAGATCGGGTGCCAGCGGGGCATCCGCCGGGTGCACCACTCGATCATGTCCCCGCACAGGCGCATCCCCGGATCCACCGGGAAGCACCACTCCTTCTGGGCGATGTACTCCTTCAGGATGTCCGCCTGGATCGTCCCCGACAGCTGCTCGGGAGGAGTCGGATGGGCGGGGTCGGACTCGGCAGCCACTACGTAGAAGGCGAGCATGATCGCGGCCGGGGCGTTGATCGTCATCGACACCGACACCTCGCCGAGGTCGATCCCGGAGAACAGCGTGCGCATGTCCTGGAGCGTGTCCACGGCCACGCCCTCGCGGCCGACCTCGCCCAAGGAGCGCGGGTGATCTGAGTCGTGGCCCATCAACGACGGCATGTCGAAGGCCGTCGAGAGCCCCGTCTGGCCGTGGTCGAGCAGGTAGTGGAAGCGGGCGTTGGTGTCCTCGCTGGTGCCGAAGCCGGCGAACTGGCGCATCGTCCACAGCCGCCCGCGGTACATGCTGGCGTGGATCCCACGGGTGAACGGGTACTCCCCGGGGAGGCCGATCGGGTCCTCGGGACCCCCGGCCCCGGGTGGCAGGTCAGCCGCCGTGTAAAGCTCCCTGATGGGCTCGCCGGAGAGCGTGCGAAAGCGATCGCTCCCGTTCTGGGCGTCGTCGTCCTGCCCGGAGGCGGGTTTGGCGGTCACTGCCATGGCCGCGGTCAATGCTACCCCCAGCACGGAGCCCTCAGATGTGCTGGAGCCACGCCTGCACACGGGCGCCGCCGAGCCCGCCGCGGAGGGCGTGGCCTCGCAGGCGCAGGGTCCCGGCGAGTCGCCCGCGGATCTGGAGCGTCCCGACGAGGTCATCGGCGCCCCTCACTCCGACCGTGCCGCTCACGCTCACCCCGTCCACATCCACGAGGCCCCGGAGCGCCAGCTTCATCGGCCCACGCCTTTCCCAGCAGCCGCCGCGCAGGCCGCCACCGCTGGGGGGCGGCTGGCCGAAGACGTCTTCGAGCGTCACCGCGGTCGCTGCTGCCACGCGTCCCGCGAGCCCCGGGCCCGCGCCCGCGGGGCGCACCTCGCGCAGCGACGCAGGCGGTAGCGGGACCGCCTGCGGGACGCTCGATGTGGGGCACGGGCCGGGGAAGGCGCCGGTAACGAGGAAGGCGAGCGCGGCCCGGTGGGCGCAGCCGCTGAGGTCGGTGGTGAACGTCGAGTGGCCGGTCGCGGGGATCTCCAGGAGCCGGACGTCGCTGTAGCCGAGCGCGATCTGTTCGTCCTGTTCATAGGGCGTGCGCAGGTCGTCCTCGCCCCCCAGGATCAACGTCGGCACCGCCGAGACGCCTCCCGGCGGGGGTGGCGCCGGGGTCGTCGGGGGCCAGTCGAGACAGACCGAGATCGGCGCCTCGCGGGCGATCAGTCCTGGCGAGAAGGGCGCCGTGAGACCGGGCGTCAGGGCCGCGAGCCAGCCGTCGAGGGTGGCCCCCCGGGTGGGCGGCTGTGAGCCCGCGGCCCACGGCAGCTCGGTCTCGCTGCACACCGTCGCCGCGAACAGCATCAGCGAGATGGCGGAGTATTCGGCCCTCGGCTGGGCGGCGAGCGGGAGGGGGGTCTGTTCGCCGAGCAGCTGCGGGGGCGGGGAAGCCGCGAGGTTCGCGGTCAGCCTGGCGAGGGGGGCCGGCTGCCCGTCGGCCGCCGCCGCGATCGCGGCGGGCACCAGGTCGCGCAGCGAGGAGGACAGGTCGATGCTGCTGAGCAGGCCGAAGACGCGGGCTTCGGTGATGGTCGTCTCGTGCAGGCGGCCGCGGCCGTTGAAGATGCGCGCGTGTATCGGGCCCCGGGCGAGTCTCGCCATCAGGCGGGTGAGGGCTTCGTAGTCGTCGGTCGTGAACGACCTGCACGCGCCCCGTCCGCAGAGTGCGCTGTCGAGCACCCGAGGGAGGGCGCGCCGGGAGGGGATTCCGAGCGCGCTGTCGCCGGCCAGCGCCGTCGGCGAGTCGAGCACCATGCGAGCGAGGCCCTGGGGATGCTCGTGTGCGTACATGCCCGCGACGCGGCCGCCGTAGGAGACCGCCAGCAGCGACAGCGGCGTGCCGCCGAGCGCGATCCGCAGGGACTCGAGGTCTTCGACCGATTCCTGGCTCGTGTAGTCGCCGCGGGACTGGCCGAGCTGTTCGCCGCAGGCGCCGAAGTAAGCGGTCGCCGTACTCACGCTTTCGGGGATCCGCTTCGTGCTGCACCGCAGGAAGCCCGACTGCCCCGTGCCGCGCTGGTCGAAGGCGACGAGTTCGTAGCCACGCAGCTGGGGCGAGGAGGCCAGTGGCGCGATCAGCTGCTCGAAGGACGGGATCGCGGGTTGGCCGGGCCCCCCGGCGAGCAGTACGAGCGTGCCGGTGTGGGGCCCGCTGGCGGGAATCCGCTGGACGGCGAGAGGGATTTGGCGGCCCGCGGGTTCGGCGCGATTCAGAGGTACCTGCAGGGTCGCGCACTGCAGGCCGGGCGTACGGACGGGCTCCTGTGCCGGGGCACAGCCCTGAAAGCCGAGGGAGGCGGTCTGCGGCGTCGCCGACGTCCTCGCGGGCGCGGCTGCGGCCACCCCTCCTCCGGCTCCGGTTATGAGCACGAGCAGCGCCGTGGCCCCAAGCACGCACGCGCTCCGGCTCGCAAGCTTCCTGCAGCGCGCCATCGCTGCTGATTCTTTTATCACGCCCCGACGGTCCCGCCCTCCACTAGCCTCGCCCTCCAGAGAGATGCCTGCTGAAACCCACCGGGTCGCGCCGAGGGGACTCGTGCGTGAGCTGTCCGGCCTGATCGGCGCCGAGCACGTGCTCGAGGTGCCGGCCGGCTCGGAGTACAACCACGACCTCTCACGCCGGCGCGGGGTCGAGGGGCACGCCGACGCGGTGGCCCTGCCCGGCAGCCCCGAGGAGGTGCGGGCGCTGCTGGCGTGGTGCTACCAGCACGACGTCCCGATCACCCCGCGCGGCGGGGGCACCGGCCTCACCGGCGGCGCGGCCCCGGTCCATGGCGGGGTTGTGTGCTCGCTCGAGCGCCTGCGGGCGGTCCGCGAGCTCGACCCGTTGCTGTGGCGGATGTTGCCCGAGGCCGGCGTGCGCACCCGCGACGTACAGCGCCTGGCCCGCGAGCACGGACTCTTCTTCGCCCCCGATCCGGGTGCGGCCGAGCAGTCGCAGATCGGGGGGAACGTGGCCACCAACGCGGGCGGGCCGCACGCTGTCAAGTACGGCGTAACCGGGTCCTGGGTGGCCGGGATGGAGGTGGTGCTGGCCCCCGGGGAGCTGGTCGACGTCGGCGGGTGGGCCGCCAAGGATGTCTCCGGCTATGACCTGCGCGGCCTGTTGATCGGCTCGGAGGGCACGCTCGGGATCGTGACCGCGGTGCGCCTGCGCCTGCTCCCGGCTCCCGCCGACGCCCTGCCGCTGGTCCTGTTCCTCGACGGCCGCGAGGAGGGCTGTGCCGCGATCGCGCAGATCCTCGGCTCGGGCCTGCGGCCGTCGGTGCTCGACTTCCTCGAGGGGGAGGCGGTGACGCTGCTGGCCCCCTCCTATCCCGGGAGCTCCGGCGTCGGCGGTGGAGCCGTGCCGGCGGGTGCCCGCTTCGCCCTGATCGTGGAGGTGGACGGGAGCCGCGAGGAGGTGCAGGCCCAGCGGGGAGAGCTGCTCGCGGCGCTGGACGGCCTCCCGGTCAAGGTCGACGAGCCCCCCGACGCCGACGCCCTGTGGCGCTGGCGAGACGGGGTCAACGGGGTGCTCACCGGTGTCCGTGGGGCGAAGGTGAGCGAGGACGTGGTGTTCCCCCGCGAGCGCCTGGCCGAGGGTCTCGAGCGCTTCGAGCGGATCGCCGCCGGCCACGGTCTCCGCAGCTGCTCGTTCGGTCACGCGGGGGACGGAAACGTCCACGCCACGGTGCTCGTGGACCCCGCCCGGGGAGGGGAGCTCGACGCAGCGGACGCCGCCGGGGAGGAGCTCTTCGAGCTCGTGGTGGAGCTCGGCGGATCGATCGCGGGGGAGCACGGGGTGGGCTGGTCCAAGCGGGGTCGCCTAGAGTCCCAGTGGCCGCGGCGGGCGGTGGAGCTTCATGAACAGATCAAGGGGGCCTTCGACCCGAAGGGGCTCTTGAACCCGGGGAAGAAGCTGGCAAGGTACCCTGCGCGCTCGCCGCTACACAAAGCGAGAAAGGAAGGCAGATGAACAAGTCGCAGTTGATCGACGCGGTCGCGGCCGACAGCGGTCTCAGCAAGGCTGATTCCTCGCGGGCCCTCGAGTCGCTGCTCGGAACGGTCACCAAGACGCTCAAAAAAGGTGACGAGGTGAGCATCACGGGCTTCGGGAAGTTCTCCGTCGTCAAAAGAGCCGCCCGCCAGGGCGTCAACCCGCGGACCGGTGAGCGGGTCAAAATCAAAGCCTCGAAGGCCCCCAAGTTCTCGGCCGGTGCTTCTCTGAAGCAGGCCGTCAGCCCGAAGAAATAGCTTGACCCTCCCGCTGAACTGACGGCTCGCTGCGGGGATGGCGCTCGTCAGCGAGCTGGATCTGCCCACCTTCGACGGCACGGAGCCGTCGATGAGGGGCGAGCGCTTTCACGAGGCTATGGGCGAGCTGCGCGAGCATGGCTGGCTCGCGCAAGCCCCGCTCGGCTACATCGTGCTCGACCGTGAGTCGGCCGAGTTCTTCCTCCGCACGAAGGCGGCGATCTTCCCGGGAATGAAGATCGCCGAGATCTTCGGTGTCTCCGAGGGCCCCCTCTACGAACAGATGGAGCACAACATCCTCCAGGTCAACGGGGCCGACCACGCACGGCTGCGGGGACTGGTCAATCCCGCGCTCTCCCCGCGGGCGGTGGAGCGCTACCGGCCGGCGATGAAGGGCTTCCTGGAGGACCTGCTCGAGCAGGCCCTCGCCGGCAACGGGGACGGGCCGAGCGTGTCCTGCGAGTTCGTGGAGGCGTTCGCGAAGCCGTACCCGTCCCAGGTGATCGCCGACGTGATGGGTGCTCCCCTCGAGGACGCTCCCCGGCTCCACCACTGGTCGAACTGGATCCAGCGCCAGTTCGACGCCGTCAGCATGGCCACCGAGGTCGAGCTGATCGAGCAGGCGGTGGAGGAGTTCTACGAGTACGCCCGGGCGCTGCTGGCGGCCCGCCGTGACACCCCCGGGGAGGACCTGATCTCCAAGCTGATCGCCGCCGAGCAGGAGGGGGACAGGCTGTCGGAGAGCGAGTGCATCAACCTCGTCTTCAACGTCCTCGTCGGCGGCGTGGACACCAGCCAGAGCCAGCTGGCCCACACCATGAGGCTGCTGGCCGAAGACCCCGAGCAGTGGTCCGCCCTGCGAGCCGATCCAGGCCTCGCCTCGGCGACGGTGGAGGAGTCGCTCCGTTTCGAGCCCATCACCCCTTTCACCGCACGCATCCTCACCGAGGAGGTCGTCCACCGCGACGTGACCTTCCCGGTGGGATCGGTGGTGATCGTGTGCGCCTTCACCGGCAACCGCGACCTCGACGACGAATCCGGCGCCGAGCGCTTCGACATCACAGCCGGCGAGCGGACCTCCGAGGGACGCGCCGCCCGCCCGCTCACCTTCGGGGCCGGGATCCACTACTGCCTGGGAGCCAACCTGGCCCGTGCCGAGCTCAACGAGGCACTGGAGTTCTTCGCCCGCCGCCTCGACCACCTCGAGCTCGACGGAGAGCCCGTCTTCGAAGGACCCAACGGCATCTACGGCCTGGCCTCGCTGCCCCTGCGCTTCACCCTCGCCTCCGGCGGGTAGCCCGGGAGCCGGGCCCGCACCGCCCGCAAGCCGGGCCGGCACCGGCCGACAGCCGCGCTCGCGCCGCTCCGAAGGCCGGGCCCGCGCCGGCCGCCCCGCGGCGTGTGCGTCGGCCTGAAAGAATCCGGGGAGGGTCTTCACCCGTCACGAAGCGACACAGGGGTAGGAGATGCTGCCGTTCGAACGGAGATCGAACATGCTGACGCGGCCGGGAAGGCTCGTACTGCTGTTGATGCTGGTGCTCTCGCCGGCCGTGGTTCTCGGCGCGCTGCCCACGGCACCGGCCTGGGCCGGCCGCTACCACGTGTATTCGTGCCGGATGCCGGACGGGACGCCGATCCCGGCGGAAGGGTGGAAGGGGACGGAGACGGGGACGGAGCGCCGTCGCGTCGAACAGCTGCCCGCAGGGCGGCGCGCTCGCTCGCGGCGCTGCAGCGAAGCCCGGGGCGGGTCGCGAACAGGGCCAGCGCGACGCTGGGAATTCTCGCCTCCCGCGGGGGATCAACTGGTCGGCGCGACGCTCTGGCGGGCGGGGGACGTCGGACGGAGGGGCAACCCCGGAAGTCTCTGATCTCGTCTGGCTCGCCGGACCCGTGCCCCGCTTCACGTTTCGACTGGTGCGATTACGCCGAAGGTTGCGCGGCCGGTCTCGGATCCGAGGCGTGGCCTCCGATGTCCGAAATCAACGACGTCCACGTCAGCCCAGCCAACCTCGGCGGCAACCTCTACGCGACCGCCGCTTGCCAAGGGCTCGCGAATCCCAGCCCTGCGCCGAAACCGGCAGCGACGCCAACGGCTACGCGGCGGCCATCTACCTCTACGCCGCCGACCTCGTCCTCGAACAGCAGGCGGGGCCGTCCGTGGGCGGAGTGGGGGGCGAACTGGCGAGCGCGGCCACCGTCGGCGGGGCGGCTCCGATCAGCTTCACCGCCAGCGATCCGCTGTCGGGCATCTACGAGGTCGTCTTCTCGGTCGACGGGCAGGTGGTGCAGAGCACCGTTCCCGACGAAGAGGCCGGACGGTGCCGGAACCTGGGGCAGACGAGCGACGGCCTGGCCGCGTTCCTCGACCCCCAGCCCTGTCCCCAGGCCGAGAACGTCCAGGTCGCTCTCGACACCACCAAGGTCGCCAACGGCGCCCACCAGCTCGCCGTCAGCGTGCTCGACGCGGCCGGCAACGCGGCCCCCGTGCTCGAACGCCAGATCATGGTCCACAACGTGCTCCCCGGGCCCCCTAACGGGGCCAACGCCACCGCCCAGGCCACCCTCTCGGTCAGGTGGGCAGCCACTAGCAAGCGGCGGCTGGTGGCCGGCTTCGGTCATGCCGTCGCGATCCAGGGACGGCTGACGACGGCGGGGGGCGTGCCGATCGCCGGTGCCAGCATCGACGTCTCCGCGCTGCCGAGCGTGACGGGGGCCAGGACGGCGGCGATGCCTGCCGCCAGGACGGACGCCACCGGGCGCTTCGCGGTCACGGTGCCGGGTGGGGTCTCCTCGCGAACGCTGCGCTTCGCCTACCGGACCCGTCTCGGCGAAGAAAGCCCCGTCGCCGCCGCGAGCCTCGCGCTGGTCGTGCGGGCGGGCGTGGGCCTGCACGTGTCGCCGTCGGTCACGAGCGTCGGACGGAGCATCCAGTTCCACGGACGCCTGCGCGGGGGGCCGGTCCCCGCCGAGGGCAAGCAGCTGGTGCTCGAGGCCCGCTCCCCGGGTGGCCCCTGGATCCAGTTTCAGGACGTCCGCAGCGATCGCCACGGACGCTTCCACGCCGGCTACCGCTTCAAGTTCCCGGGGCCGGCCCACTACCAGTTCCGGGCCGTCTCCGAACCGGAGTCCGACTATCCCTACGGCCAGGGCGCCTCGAACGTCGTGGCCGTGTTCGAGCGCTGAACGCCGGGCGCGTTGGTGGCTAGGCGCTGAGGGCCGGCGCTTTGCGCCTGGTCCGCTCGACCTCGGTCTGCAGCTGCTCGAGCACTCGCACCACCCGCAGGCCGCTGTGGCCGTCCGAGCGCGGTGTGGTCCCCGTCCTGATCGCCTCGAGGAAGTGTTCGCACTCCAGGCGCAGCGGCTCGATGCTCGGGACCCGCGGGCAGAACATGTCCCCGCTGCGGGCGATGTACTCGCCGTATGAGCGGGTGTCCTCGTCGAAGCCCTTGTCGTAGACCGTCAGCTTGCCCTCCAGGGCCATGTCGTCGAAGGTCGCCATCCGCTTGGAGCCGACGATCGTGAAGCGCCGTTCCTTGTGCGGGTCGAGCCACGACAGATGCAGGTGGGCGGCCACCCCCGAGGGGAAGCGCAGATAGCAGAACACGACGTCCTCGACCCCTTCGCGCACGTATGACTCGCCGTGGGCGGAGACCTCGTAGGGCTCCTCCTCGACGATGTGCAGGAGCACCGAGACGTCGTGCGCTCCGAGGCTCCAGAGGGCGTTCTCGTCGCTGCGGATCTGGCCGAGATTGACGCGGTTGCCGTACACGCAGTAGATGTCTCCGAGCTCGCCCTCGTCCACCAGCGACTTCAGCATCCGCACCCCGGGGTGGTACTCCAGGAGATGGCCGACCATCAGCGTGCGTCCGGTCCGCTCGGCCGCGGCGACGGCCCGTTCGGCGTCGGCCACCGACTGCGCCAGCGGCTTCTCCACGAAGCAGTGCTTACCCGCCTCCAGCACCCGCACGGCGAGCTCGGCATGGGTCGGCACCGGCGTGGCCAGCACGACCGCGTCGAGCTGCTCGTCCTCGAGCAGGTCCTCCAGGCGGGCGGTCATGCGCGTCCCCGGCACGAGCGGGGCCAGGCGCTCGCGCGCCTCCTGCGAGGCATCGCAGCACCACGCGAGCTCGGCGCCGGGGAGAGAGCGGAAGTTGCGGGCCAGGTTCGGGCCCCAGTAGCCCAGGCCCACCACCCCGAGCCGGACGGCGTCGTTCATCCGGCGTGATGATATCCCCGCATGAGGCCGTCTCATGAGCCCCCACAGGACACTCCCGACCGCGACCCCGGGCCCACCTCGGCAGGTCCCGCGCGCCTGCTGGAATCGGCTCGCCGGCGCTTCTACAACGCGGGCGGGCCGTGGTACCGGGCGCGACTGCTCGAGGCGCTGGGATCCCGCCGCTACTCGCGTCCCGCGCTCTACGGCATGGACGCCCAGCTGGAGCGGATCCTCGCCCGCGAGGGAGGCACGTTCTTCGAAGCCGGTGCCCACAACGGCTACACCCAGTCGAACACCTACTACCTGGAACGCTTCAGGGGCTGGTCGGGGATCCTCGTGGAGCCGATCCCCGAGCTGCAGAGGTTGTGCGCGAAGCGCCGTCCCGACTCCCGCGTGATCGGCGCCGCGCTCGTCGGCCCGGATTTCGGCGCACGCGAGGCGACCCTGAATTTCGGGGACCTGATGTCGACCGTGGGCGACGCCGGTCACGCCGCCGAGGGCCTCTCGGTCGTCGGGCGGCCCGCGTACGAGGTGAGCGTCCCGGCGAGGACCCTCACCGAGATTCTCGACGAGGTTTCCGCCCCGCCGATCGACCTGATGGTGCTCGACCTCGAGGGCAACGAGTTGGAGGCACTGCGCGGACTCGACCTCGACCGTCTGGCGCCGGAGCACCTGCTGCTCGAGGCGCTCGAGCCGCGGGAGCAGAAGCCCACCTTCGACCGCGAGCTGGAGTCCCACTACGACTTCGTTTGTGAACTGTCTCCCTACGACCTGCTCTACCGCCGCCGCGACTGAGCCGTGCTGCCGCGCCGGATCGGCATCAACGCCGTATTCCTCGATCCGCCCATGGGCGGACTGGAGACCTATGTCCGGGCACTCCTCCCCGAACTCCTGAGGCTGGCGCCGCAGGTCCGCTTCAGCGTGTACTGCAGCCGCGCGGGGCTGGAGCCGCTGCGTGGCGAGCAGTGGGCGGGCGGGGCGGAGCTGCTGACGCACCCGCTGTTCGGGGTGCCGGGCATGAAGGCGCTCTCGGAGATGACGGTGCTGGGCGCGATCGCCGGACGCCACGTGCAGCTGCTGCACAACGTCGCCTTCACCGCCCCGCTGCTCACCCGCGCAGTCAACGTGGTGATGGTCCCCGACGTGATCTGGATCCTGCATCCGGACGAGGACCATCCGTACACCATGCGTCTGTGGCGGACGGTCGTGCCGCCGATCGCCCGCCGCGCGGACCGCGTGATCGCGATCTCCCACTCCGGCGCGCAGGAGATCGTCCGCTACCTGAACGTCCCCCGCGAGCGGATCGACGTGGTGCCGCTGGGGCCGGGGATCGCCGAGCGCGTCGCGCCCACCCCGGAGGGCCAGCTGCGTGAGCGCCTCGGCCTCGGCCCGGGTCCGGTGGTGCTGGCGGTGTCCGCAAAGAAGGCCCACAAGAACCTGGCCCGGCTCGTGGAGGCGATGGCGGAGGTCCTCGAGAGGCACCCCAGGGCAGTCCTGGTCCTTCCCGGCCGCCCGACCGAGCACGAGCGCGAGCTGCGGGCGCTGGCGAGACGGCTCGGGATCGACGGGAGCGTCGTGTTCCCTCCGTACGTCGACGACGCCGACCTCGAGGGCCTGTATGCGTGCGCCGCCTGCTTCGTGTGTCCCTCGCTCAGCGAGGGCTTCGGGTTGCCGGTGCTCGAGGCGATGCGCCGCGGCGTCGCCGGTGGCGTGCTCGAACGTCTCCGCCCTGCCCGAGGTGGCCGGCGAGGCCGCCCTCTACTTCGACCCGCTGAACGTCGCCGAGATCGCCACCGCGGTCCGTGGGCTGCTGGAGGATCGCGCCCTGGCCGAGCGGCTGGCCGCGGCCGGTCGCGCCCGCGCGAGCACCTTCTCCTGGGCGGCCACGGCCGAAGCCACGCTCGACTGCTACGAGCGGGCCTGGCACGCTACGGTCGCACGATGAGCACCCAGTCGCCCCCTGCTGCGGGCAGCGTCCTGCGCCGCGCCGCCTCCAGGATCGTCCCCGACTCCGGCAAGCGCGCCATCGACCGCGTCCGCGAGCGCCGCTACCAGCAGCGCATGCGTCCCCTCAACGAGGAGTTCGTGGGCCGCTACGGCCTCGAGGTCCGGCACGGGCCCTTCACGGGGATGAGCTATCTCCCGGGCCAGGAGCAGATCTCCGGGCACCTGATCGCAAAGCTCCTGGGGAGGTACGAGTCCCAGCTCTACCCATGGATGGAACGCGACTGGATCGGCGGTCAGTTCGACCTGTTCGTCGACGTCGGCTGTGCCGAGGGCTACTACGCCGTCGGACTCGCACGAGCGATGCCGGATGTGACCGTGCGCGCCTACGACACCTACGGTCCGGCGCGCGAGGAGTGCCGCGAGCTGGCCCGGATCAACGGCGTCGCCGACCGCGTCCTGATCGGCGGGGAGTGCACGCCGGAGACGCTCGCCGGGCTGCCCGCCGCGCGCGTGGCGCTGCTGTCCGACTGCGAGGGCTACGAGCGCACGCTGCTCGACCCGCACCTCGCGCCCAACCTGCGCGGCTGGTCGATCATCGTGGAGCAGCACGACAACGTCGACCCCTCCATCAGCGCGACCATCCGCGAGCGCTTCGCCGACAGCCACGAGATCGAGACGGTCAGCTCGGGCGTCGCCGACGGGGCGGACGCCGCCGAGCTCGAGTTCATGACCCCGGCCCAGCGCTCGTTCGCCCTCGACGAGCGCCCCCTGCCGATGACGTGGGCGCTGCTGCGGCCGCGCGCGGTCTCGGGAGCTTCGGTCTAGACGGCCGCGAGCGCTCCCGGCCTCGGTCCCTGCGCTCTAGCGAGCCGCGGCCCGGGGGCCTGCGGCCGCCAGCTGCTCGCTCCACTTGCGCTTGAAGTGACGCTCGTTGCGCACGTGGATCGAGCGCAGGAACTCCGAGCGCCCGTTGTGGCGGATCCGCTTCCACGGTCTCGTGACCGAGATCCCGTACTCGTGCTCGACCTCCACGCCTGCGACCGCGTAGCACTGCAGGCCCAGCCGCAGGCGCGCGTCCGTGCAGAGGTCGACCTCCTCCCACGTACAGGGGGCGTAGGCCTCGTCGAAGCCGCCGAGCTCCTCCCAGACGGAGGCCCGCATCGCGAACAGGTAGCCGGAGACGACCTCGCAGGCCTCCAGCGATCCGGCGGGCCGCCCGACCAGGTTCAGCCGCTCGAGGTGCTTCGGCACGCTGAGGTCCCAGAGGGTGCCGTCGGGGCCGACCACGCCGGCCTCCTCGTGCTCCATCAGCGCGTCGTAGAGGAGCCTCAGAGAGCCTGGGCCGAGCACGACGTCGTCGTTGCAGAACACGAGCACGGTGCCGCGGGCGGCCGCCGCGGCCGCGTTCCAGCCGGGGGACACGCCGCGGTTTTCGCCGAGGTCGATGGTGCCCGCGGCCGCCGGTACGCCCGCGCTGGGAGCGGAGATCCCGTTGAGTGCGACCACCAGCTCCCCCTCCAGGCCGTCGAGTGCGGCGGGCATCCTCGCTGCGACCGTCTCGAGGTTGGGCTCCGGATGGGCCTTGTAGACGGGCACGCACACGGAGATCGCGGGCGTATCGCTCATGCGCGGGCGAGGGTCATCGCGGGGCGGGGGAGGCTCATCGCGGCTCGGAGGCTCATCGCGGGGCCAGCGCCAGCACGTACCACTGGCCGGCCAGGAACTCGGTCGAGCGCCCGCGGGTGAGGCGGTGAAGCGGGCGGGAGAGGTGCAGCTGGGAGTGCGCCACGCTCTGCACCTGCCAGCCCGCCTCGCCGATCAGCGCCACGATGTCACGGCGCGTGAACCAGCGGATGTGGGTGGCGTCGCGGTGCCCCGCCGGCTCGTAGCCGAAGGTGCCCCGCAGGATCAGGTCGCGCAGCAGCGAGATGTGGCTCGCGTTCGGCACCGAGACGTGCAGCCGCGCTCCGGGGGCGGCCGCCGTGCGTAGCGCCCTCACGAGTGCGAGCGGGTCGTAGAGATGCTCGAGCACGTCGTAACAGAGGATCGTGTCGAACGGACCCTTGGCATTTGGCAGCTCGCTGATCGCGTCGCCCACGAGCACCTGGTCGTAGACGCGTTCGGCGATCGCGGCCGGCTCGGGCATCATCTCGATACCCGTGATCCAATTCGCGCCCCCGGCGCGAAGCTGGGGCGCCGCGCCACCGCCTGCGCAGCCGACGTCCAGCACGCGACCATAGGGGCCGGGAAGGTACGCGAGCGTCTCTGAGCGCCCGAGCTCGTAGTAGCTGTCGGACTTCGGGGAGTCCAGTGGGATCGTCGCGGGCACGGCCGTCAGATTAGCCCGAGGGCCTGCGCCGGATGGCGTGCAGGAACTCCTCCGGGATCGCCCCCATCAGCAGCAGCATCCCGAACAGGACCATGGCTGCCACGGCGGCGGCGATCAACGAGTACACCGGCAGCAGGGCGCCGACCGCGAAGGCGACCGCGAGCGCGAGCGCGATCCGCGGGACGCCCCTCAGCGACGGACGCAGGTCCGGCCGCCGGCGCGCGAGCACGAGTCCGTACGCGAGCGCCAGGCCGACCTCCAGTACGGCCGTGGTCACCGCGGCCCCCCGCGCTCCGTGGTCGGGGATCAGGACCGCGCTCAGCGCCACCGCCAGCGCCACCGCCCCGCCGTTGATCCAGATCAGCTCGCGAAACAGCCTCAGGGTCAGCAGCGCGAACGACCAGGTCGCGACCAGGAACGTGCCGATGATCCCGACGCCGAGGATCTGCAGCACTTCGACCGACGGCTTGAATTTCGGGCCGCCGATGAATTCGACCGCGAACGGCGCCGCGATGATCGCGCACAGCGAGAAGAAGCCCCCGGCCACGAGAGCGCCGTCGAACAGCCGCTGCAGCGCGTAGCGCAGGCGATCCTGGTCATCGCGCGCAGCCCGGGCGAGGATCGGAAAGGCCGAGGCGACCAGCAGCCAGGGGACCCCGTTGATGAGGCTGAGCGCCCGGAAGGCGAGGCTGAAATATCCGGTCTGATGCTTCGTCGAGATCAGCGACATGGCGATGATCACGATCTGGAAGTAGATGACCCCGAGCGTCGTGGCTGCCGTGTAGACGAACGATTCGGAGATCAGAGCGCGCCAGCGGCGAGGGCGAGAACGACGGACGCAGGCTGACCTCCGAGCGCACCAGCGCCACCGTCAGCGCCAGCGTCGTGGCGGCAGTGATCACCGCCACGGCGTAGAACGGCAGCAGCGCGGCCCCGCTGACGACCAGCGCGATCATCAGCACGGACGTGACAGCCTGGGCGCTGAAGTCGGTCACCGCCAGCCAGCCGAGACGCAGCTTGGCCGTCAGCGGTACCGCAAGCGTGACCCTTGCCCCTTCCAGCAGCAGCCCCAGCGAGGCGATCGCGGCGCCCTCTACGAGCACGCTCTGGTAGCCCGCCACGAGCGCGAACACGACCGCGCCGAGTGCTCCGAGGAGCGACAGCACGAGCCGCAGGCCGAGCAGGTCGCTCATGAAGGCGCGCCGCTCGCGATCACCGGTGGTCGAGAACTGCCGCACGCCCAGGTTCGCCACGCCTCCCTCGGTGAGCGCCGCGGCGATGAAGATCAGCGACGTCACGGTGACGTAATGGCCCCAGCCGACGGTCCCCAGATGGCGCGTCACGAGCGGTGTCGCGATCAGCCCCACGGCCAGCCCGGCAGCGTAGGCGCCCATGCGCATCCCGCCGCCGCGCAGGAAGCGCCCGCCCGCCTCGCGCGAGGCCAGGATGTCCCCGTCGGGGACGACGTCGATGAGCTCCTCCGTCATGCCGCTGAGGCCCGCGACCGCGGGGGCCGGCTGAAGCTCGGCCCCGGCCGCGTCACCGCCCCGGCCGGAACCCGGGGGCCCCTCGCCCTCGTGCGAGCTCATCCCGGGCTCGCGGCCGTCTCGCTGGGCCGCCGGCGATCCGCCGGCACGGACTGGCCGCAGGCCCGCAGGAACTCCTGGGCGCGGGCGACGGTGGAGTTCGCCCGGGCCCAGCTCAGGGCTCCCTGCTGCAGGGCCTCATAGCGCGGCTCGTCGATCTGCTCGAGGCGGCGCATCAGCTCGTCGTAGCTGTCGTATTCCACGCAGTTGCCCTCGTTCAGCCCGTGGGGGGCGCAGCGCGGCGGCTTGCGGCGCAGGTCGCGGAAGCAGGGGACGCAGCCGTTGGCCGCGAGCTCGTAGTGGCGCAGGCAGTCCCAGCCGGCGCGCTTTACGGTGATGCCGTAGCGGGCCCGGCGCAGGTCTTCGTAGTAGGCCGGCTCGTCCTGGAAGGCGTACGTCGTGGGTGCACCGACGCGCTCGGCGACTTCGGGGTCGACGACGTGGGTGGCGAGCAGGGTCTGCTTGTCGGTCGGAGGCTCGCCGAGGATCTTCTCGGCCGGGAACGAGAAGGCGGTCGGGCGCATGCCGCGGATCGAGGGCAGGTGCTGGGACAGTGGCGCCGGAAGCAACAGGAAGGAGCGGAACCATCCCGTGCGGGGGGTCAGCTCGCGCTTGAAGTAGATCGCCCTGTTGTGGGCCCGGGGCAGCATCCACCAGGCACGCTTGCGCCACCACACTCCGGCGTACGGGTATGGCTCCTCGCGATCCGCGCCGTCGAGCACCGCCATCGGGGTTCCGGTGATCCGGGGTGCGACCTGCACGAAGGCGCCGAAGCTGCTCCAGATGTCCGCGAACACGATCAGGTCGAAGCCGCCGTCCCGGGCGCGCTCCAGCGGGCGGTGGCGGTCGACGGCGATGTCCGGGAGCGTGCGGTACAGGGAGAAGCCGCGCCCGTAGAGCTCGCCGCGGCGCTCGGCGGGGAAGCTCGTGTACATGGGCTCGGCCTTCGGGTAGTCCACGACCTCCGCCCCGAGCAGCTCCCGCAGGCCGTGCAGCAGGCCGTCGGCGAGGTAGTCCTCGTGGGCTGCCGTCAGGAACAGCACCCGCGGCACGGCACTCGACATCGGCGTCAGTTTGTCAGCCGCCGTGGGCGGCCTTCGGCAGCCGCCGCGTAGAGCGTGTCCATCACCGCTTCGCTGAAGCGCTGCCAGGAGAAGCTCCGAGCCCGCACCCGTCCCCGCTGCGAGAGCTCTTGGCGCAGGAGCTGGTCCCCGAGAACCCGCCGCAGCCCCTCTGCGATGCTCGGCACGCTGGCCGGGTCCACGTACTCGACCGCGTCGCCCCCGACCTCCGGCAGCGAGCTCACGTTCGAGGTCACGACCGCCGCGCCCGCCGCCATCGCCTCGAGTACCGGCAGGCCGAAGCCCTCCCCGAGCGAGGGGTAACAGAACACCGCGCAGCGACGGTAGAGCTCGGCCAGGGCCTCGTCGGAGACGTAGCCCAGGGCGATACAGCGGGGGCCCAGCGAGCGCAGCGCTGCGAGTGTCTCGCCCGTCTCCCAGCCGCTGCGGCCGACCACCACCAGCCGGTGGGCCTCCTGCAGCGACTCGTCGAGCGAGGCATAGGCGGCCACCAGCCGGGGCAGGTTCTTGCGCGGCTCGAGCGTCCCCACGGCCAGCACGAACCCTGGTGCCGGCAGCTCCACGGGGGGCTCGGTCGCTGCACCGGCCCCCGGCCCCGCTGCGGGAGCGGGTGAGGGCGGTGCGGGTGCTGCCTCCTCGAGCGTCGCGGCTACCCCGAGCGGGGCGACCACCGTCTTGGCCGCGGCGCGCGGGAAGCGCGCGATGAGCGCGTCGGCGGTGGCCTGCGAGATGGCGAGCATCCTGGCAGAGCGCTTCACCGTCCGCCCCAGCGTGGCGCGCTCGATCAGCATCGAGCGGCGCTTGGGCCGCATCGACGGCTCGAAGGTGACCAGATCCATGACGGCCGTTACGGTCGGTATCCGCAGGAACAGCGGTGTCAGGTAGGAGTTGGTCGCCAGGAACACGTCGCACTCGCGGTTAACCGCCCTGGCCGTCCTCAGATGCCAGACGACGTCGCTGCCGCCATGCAGCCGCCAGCGGAAGCGACCGTCGAGCCCGATGTCCTCCCAGGGCTCGCGCGCGTAGAGCAGGAAGCGCCCCGGCTCGTCGCCGGCGGCAAGCTCGCGCAGCAGTTCGCGGACCACCCGTCCCCGCCCGGCCCCCTCCTCCGCCGCGGCGCGTGCGTCGATCCCGATCGTGGGTGGCGGCGGAGCGTTCAAGCAGGCTGGGCGCTGTTCGCGGGCCCGCGGTCTCCCCGTCCGGCCGGCCGTCGACGGTATTTGGCCACCAGCCGAGCGACCTGCCAGATCCCGAGCGCGGCTGCCCCGGAGACGGGACCGAGCGGCGGGATCGCGACGCGTGCGTCCCATTGATGGCTGGCCACGGGCGTGATCAGCGCGACCCACGCCATCAGGAAGAACAGCAGCCCGATGTTGCGGGGCCGTCCGCGCGGGAGGAAAGGGGCGAACAGGGTGAGCAGCATGAGAATCGCCATCACCACGCCGTCGGGGCGCAGCGCCCTCTCATATTCGAACAAGAAGTTCATCAGTGACGGATTGATCTTGTAACCGTTGCGTCCGTAGAGGTTCAGACGCTCCTGGCGCGCCACCTCCATCTCCTGAGGTTCGAAAAGGATGTGGTGATAAAATTCATCGAAATTCGCACCGACCGTGACGCGATTGCCGAATAACACCCTCGTCGGCGCTACGTACGCGAGCAGGCCTTCGAAGATCGTCCCCAAGTAGGTAAACGGTTGGTGCAGGATGACCTCGTGCGTCCACGCCGTAATTTTCTTGTTGCTGGCCTGGGTTGCCGAGAACGGACCCGCGGGGTTTCCAAAGGCCTTGTAGGCGGGCGAGGCGGCGGGGTCGAAATCGTACTGTTCGACGCTCGTCGTCCTCTTCGATGGGGGCGTGCTCTCACACAAAACGCTCGTGCCCGACGGAGGGGTGAACTTGTGGCAGTCGGCGAAGGGGGCGACCCGTGCGTAGAGGTTCCACGCGCCGGCCGGTGTCGTCACACCCCAGTACCCGGTGTGCTCGTGTTGAACGACGGCATAGGGGATCAGGACGGCGAGCACGCACGCAAGCGAGCACACGCTCGCCAGCAACCTCCGTCGCCACGTCCCGCCCGAGAGCAACAGCAGCCATACGAGCAGCACCACGACGGCGGGCAGGGCGACCACGCGAACCGTGTTCGCGAGTCCGAACGCCAGGCCCGCGAGTGCAGCCCACACGGGCAGCCGTGCGTCCGCTGCGTGAGCGGCGAAGTAGATACCGAGCGACTGCAGCAGGATGAACAGCGACTCGGTCAAAGGCGAATGCTCGAGGAACATCTCAGCGCCGTTGAGGGCCACGACGGCCGCGGGCAGGAGCCCGAGCGAGAGCGGTCCTCCGGCTCGCCGCACCGCGAGGAACAGCGCCACGGCGCTCACCAGGCCGAACAGGTGTTGAAGCGCGATCACCCACGTGAGGTGGGCGGGGAACAGTGCGTGCATCTCGCGCACGAAGAGCGGATAGCCCACCTCTCGGGTGGGGTCCACCCACAGTTTTTCCAGTGCCAGCCCGACGTAGCTGACCGTGTCGGGAAAACCGAAGAACGCCGGACGCCACGCCAGCAGGAACAGCAGACGTACGATCCCGCCCGCGAGCAGTATCAGCAGCAGGCCCCCGATGGCGATGCGCCCGTCGAGGGTTCGCGGTACCCACGACTCCGGCATCCTCGATGCGATCCGCTCCCTGACGCGGTCGATGCGCGAGCGCGCCGTAGCGGGCGCTGCGGGCGCGGGGCTCATTGAGGACATCGACGGTCGATTCGGAGGCGCGGCCACGTCGCTTGCGTCAACGGCGTGCACTCTAACCGCGCGCGCTGCAGTCACGGAACCTATGCACCCGGGGCACACAGGGCCGGTCCACTAGCCTCCCGCCTCGCCGTGCACGTGGGCCTCAATCTGATCTTCCTGGTCCCCGGCGAGACCGGCGGCATGGAGATCGCCGCGAACGAGCTGATCGCGGCGATGCTCGAGCAGGCGCCCCCCGGACTGCGCCTGACCGCGTTCGTCAACAGCGAGACGGCCGGCTCACGGGCGTGGCCGCTGCGCGGCGCGCTGGCGACCGTGCCCGTCCACGTGCACGCCCGCCGCCGCGAGCAATGGGTCATCGGCGAGCAGGCGCTGCTTCCCCCTCTGGCGATGCGCGCCGGAGTCGGCCTCGTGCACAGCCTCGCCAGCACGGCGCCGCTGTGGGGCCGCTTCCGCCGGGTGGTCACGATCCACGACCTCATCTACGCGCGTTTCCCGGAGGCCCACAGCGGCATCCGGGACAAGGGCATGCGGCTGCTGGTGCCGTCCGCGGCGCGGCGTTCGCATCGCGTGATCGCCGACTCCGCCAGCACGCGCGATGACCTCGTCTCGCTCGTCGGCCTCGACGCGGAGCGCATCGACGTCGTGCCACTCGGCCTCGGCTCGGTGCAGAGGGAGCCCCCGCTGGCGCAGGCGCAGACGCGCGAGCGTTTCGAGCTGGGCGGCCGGCGGGTCCTGCTCAGCCTGTCCGCCAAGCGCCCGCACAAGAACCTGCCCGCGCTGATCGACGCGCTCGCCCTGATCGAGGCCGAGCGCAGGCCGCTGCTCGTGCTGCCGGGGTACCGCACCTGGCACGAGGACGAGTTGCGCGCGCGGGCCCGGGCGCGGGGAGTCGAGGACGACGTACGACTGCCGGGCTGGGTCTCCGGGGCCGAGCTCGAGGGCCTGTGGGCGCTGGCGGACGCGTTCGTGTTCCCGTCGCTGTACGAGGGTTTCGGCCTGCCGGTTCTGGAGGCGATGGCCCGCGGGGTGCCGGTCGCATGCTCCAACGCCGCCTCGCTGCCCGAGGTGGCAGGCGACGCCGCGCTGCTGTTCGATCCGCGCGACAGCGGCGCGATCGCGGCGGCCGTGCAGCGCGCTGCTCGCGGGTGGGCCGGAGGTGCAGCGGCTGCGGGAGAAGGGTCGCCGGCGGGCGGCCGCCTTCACCTGGCAGCGGACCGCGCGCCTGACGTTCGACAGCTACGCGCGGGCGCTCCTACCCGCGTAGGTCTCGAGCACCGTCTGCAGCGAGCTCTCCAGCGACAGCCGCGTGGCGTTCTCGGCGAACCACGCGGCGGTGCTCCGGCGCATCTCCAGTCCCGCCTCGTGCACCCGCACGATCGCGTCGGCCGATCGTCTCCGGCGTCGCACTGGCGGCCACGAAGCCGTTGACCCCCTCCGCGATCAGCTCGGTCGCGGCGTTGTCCTCGCCCGCCACGACGACGCTCGGGGTGCCCCGGGCGGAGGCCTCGACGACGACCATCCCGTAGCCCTCGCGGCGCGAGGGCAGCAGCATGCAGAGTGGCGCTCCGCAGCGCCTCGTCGACCTCCTCGGAGGCGACGAAGCCGGGCGCCCGGATGTACTCGCCGGCGTGCTCGGCGCTCGATCTCCGCGAGCACCCGCTCGCGCTCGGGGCCGTCGCCGAAGAAGATGCCCTCGCAGCCCCGGGATCCGGCGCGCCGCGGCGGCCACGCCGGCGACCACCGCCGGGGCGCGCTTCTCGGGGATCATGCGGCCCGCGAACACGACCACCGGGTCGGCCGCGCGCGCGACGCGGGGTCTGCAGCGAGCCGGCGTACTCGCCCTCGAGCACGGTCACCTCGCCGCGCAGCCCCTCCTGCGCGCAGGCGCCCGGCGTGCAGGCGCGAGAAGCAGAAGGCGCTGCTGGGGCACGCGCGCGCAGGCGCGCTGCACCGCGTGCCCGATCGCGTCCCCCGACCCGGCCGAGGTACTCGCGCCAGTAGGCGCGGCTCCACACCTCGTGCCAGTCGACGACGAGCCGGTAGCGCCCGAGCGGCCGCAGCAGCGCCGGCCGCCAGCAGCGAGAAGTAGGGGAAGGAGGCGGTGTGCACGACCTCATAGCGGCGGCCGTGGCGCAGCAGGTGCCAGGAGCACGCCGAGCCCGAAGACCAGCGGCGGCAGGATCCGCCGCCGGCCGCCCTCGGTGTAGAGCGCCATCCGCGGCCCGACGGCGACGACTCGCACGCCCGGTCGAGCCTCGGCGCGCTCGCCGCGCTCCCACTGGCGCAGCGTCAGGTAGGTGACCTCGTGGCCCTCCGCGGCCAGCCGCTCGGCGAGGTTGCGGTACCAGCGCTCGGCGCCGCCGACGGTGTACGGGAAGAGGCAGTCGTAGACGACGCAGTATGCGCATGCCCGCTAGCATCCCATCTCGCTCGGTGCGCGCACACTCGAGCAGCGCCACTTTCGCCGTCTGCCCGCGCGTTATAACGGGTCGTGTCGCCAGCGCGCACGAAATGCCGCTAACCCGCTCAGCCATGGAGCACACTCGCTCCAGCACAGTTGCGCACCACCAGCACGCCGGTCAGCGCCGCCCGAACTGCAGCGCCAGACGCCGCTGGTCTCGGTCGTGATCCCGTGCCTGAACGAGGCCGAGAACATCGAGGCCTGCGTGCACGCCGCCGCGCGAGGCGATCGGGCGATGGGCGTGTCGGGCGAGGTCGTCGTCGCCGACAACAACTCCGAGGACGACTCCGCCCGCCTGGCCGAAGCGGCGGGCGCGCGCGTGGTGGTCGAGCGCCGGCGCGGCTACGGCAGCGCCTACCTGGCCGGCTTCGCCGCCTCACGGGGCCGCTACATCGTGATGGCCGACGCCGACCTGACCTACGACTTCAACGAGATCCCGCACTTCGTCGCGGCGCTTGAGGACGGCGCCGAGATGGTGATCGGCGATCGCATGGACAACATCCAGCCGGGCGCGATGCCGTGGCTGCACCACTACGTCGGCAACCCGATCCTGACGGGCCTGCTCAACCTCTTCTTCCGCACCGGCATCAACGACGCCCACTGCGGCATGCGCGCGCTGCGCCGCGACGTGCTGCCGCGCCTTGACCTGCGCACGACCGGCATGGAGTTCGCCTCGGAGATGGTGATCCGCGCCTCCAAGGAGAAGCTGCGGATCGCCGAGTTCCCGATCGAATACCACCCGCGCGGCGGCGAGAGCAAACTCTCGAGCTTCCGCGACGGCTGGCGCCACCTGCGCTTCCTGCTCGTCCACAGCCCCAACCACCTCTTCATCCTGCCCGGCGCCGTGCTGGCCGGTGTCGGCACCCTCATCGTGGCGCTCGTGGTCTCCGGGCTCGACCTCTTCGGCCGCGCCTGGGGCATGCACGCCCTGATCGGCGGCGCGCTGCTGATGATCGTCGGCACGCAGGTGCTGGCGCTGGGCCTATGCGCGCACGCCTACGGCACCTACTTCATGGGCGAGAAGGACCCCTGGTTCGACCGCATGCGGGCACGCTTCCGGCTCGAGCACGGTCTGCTGCTCGGGGGCGTCTTCGCGCTCGCGGGCGTCGGGCTGGGCGCCGTACATCCTCATCACCTGGATCGACCACGGCTTCGGGTCGCTGGCCCACGAATACATGGCGGTCGTCTCCGCGTCGCTGATCATCGTCGGCATCCAGATCTTCTTCTCCTCCTTCCTGCTGTCGATTCTCGGGCTGCGCCGCCGGTAGCCGGCGGCGACGGCCGAGGTGCGCTTCGACCTGACGGGCATCGTCGGCGCGTTCGCGCTGATGTGGCTGGTCAGCCTGGGCTGCGGGCTCGCGCTCGAGCGCCTGCTGCGCATCCGCGTGGCGAACGCCCTGCTACTCCCGCTCGGGCTGTGCGTCTCGATCGTCCTGATCTTCCCCGGCTACGTCGCCGGCATCTCGGATCCGCTGGCGATCGCGCTGCTCGCCGTGGTCTCGATCGCCGGCCTCCTATTCGCGCGTGAGGGACTGCCCAGGCGGGTGAACCCCGGTTGGCCCGGCGTCGCGGGCCTGGCCGCATACGTGCTGTTCATGCTGCCCGTCCTCGCCCACGGCGGCTGGACCTGGTCCGGGTATGACTTCGTCAACGACTCCGCCTTCGAGATGCTGCTCGCGGATCACATCCGTGGCTTCGGGACGACGCTCGGCCACCTCCCCGAAAGCAGCGAACGGCAGTTTCTCGTCTCCTACCTGCACAACGGCTACCCGCTCGGGGCGCAGGCGCTGCTGGGCACCGACGCGGCGATTCTGGACGTGTCCTCGGCGGTGATCTACCAGGCCTTCATCTCCGGGCTGGCGGCGATCACGGCGATGGCGATGGCGCTGATCGCCGCGCGTGTGCTGAAGCCCGCGCGCGCGGCCGCGGTCGCGTTCGTCGCGGCCGCCGCCAACCTCACCTACCAGTACGCCCTGCAGGGCTCGATCAAGGAGATCGGGCTGGTCGCGGGGCTCGCCTGCACCGTGGCGCTGATCGATCGCGGCGATCTCGACCGACCGTCCCTACGCGGGTGCGGCGCTGGTGGCGGTCGGTGTCGGCGGCGTCGCTGACGCTCTACAGCGCCGTCGCGCTGCCGTTCCTCGGCGGCATCGCGCTGTTCGGTGCGCTCGGCGCTTCCTGTTCCTGCGCAGGGTGCGCCCGACGCCGCGTCCTGGCTCGGTCCGATCGCCGCCGGTTGCGCGCTCGTCGTGCGTGCTCGCCTTTGCCTCGCTGACGAGCTTCACGACCTTCTTCAACGTCGCCCAGATCGGGCCAGGGCTCGACCGGGTGTGGGCGCGATCCAGTTCGGCCAGCTGCTGCGCTCGCTGCCCCTCAGCCAGATCAGCGGCGTGTGGCTGGCGGGCGAATACCGGGTTCCGGTGGTGCCCGAACCGGCGGCCGCGCTGACCGTGATCGGCACGGTTGTGGTGCTCGCGCTGTGCATCCCGGGCGCGCTGTGGGCATCTGCGGCGGGGAGCGGCGGGTCCGCTGCTGCTGCTCGGCAGCGTCGGGCTGGTGCTGCTGATCGTGTTCCCCCGCGTGAGCCCGTATGCGCAGGGCAAGCTGCTCGCGATCGGCGCCCCCGCGGTACTGCTCGCGGCGCTGATCTTGCCGGCGGGCGCCTCCGGCCGCCTGCGCGTGCCGGGGACCGTCCTGGTGGCGCTGATCGGCGTCGCCGTGCTGGCATCCGACGTACTCGCCTACAGCCGGGCTCGGGTCGCACCGAGCTCGCGCATGGAAGCGATCGCTCAGGTGGGCCATCATTTCCGCGGCGAAGGGCTGGTCCTGTTCAACGAGTTCGAGGAGTACGCGAAGTACTTCGGTCGCGAAGCGCACATCAGCGTCCCGTTCGAGGCGCTGACCCCCGAGCAGGTCCAGCTGCGAGTGCCGCGACCCTTCTACGGCGACTACTTCGACCTCGACGAAGAGCGGCTCGGTTTCGTCGAGGGCTATCCGATCATCGTGTACCGCCGCTCCCCCGCCGCCAGCCGGCCTCCCGCCAACTACCGCCTGGTGTACGCGAACCGCTACTACCTGGCCTGGCGCAGGCTGGCGCGGCCGCGGGTGCTGGCGCACCTGCCCTCGCAGAGTCTGTACTCGCCCGCCGGGCCGGTCGACTGCAAGGCGCTGGCGCGGATGGTGGCCCACGCGCCCGCCGGTAGCAGTCTGGCGGCGCCCGTGACGCCGGAACTGAAGTGGTTCGAACCGCTGTACTCCCAGGACCGTTCGATCGCGTGGGGATCGATCCCGACCCAGGCCGGCGCGGTGGCCACGAACGGGCCGGGGCACGCCAGCGGGGTGATGGCGGTCCGCGGCGGCGCGCCCTACGCGGTCTGGGTGCAGGGCGACTTCCCCGCTCCCATCAAGGTCTACCTCGACGGCCGGCTCGTCGGCACGGCGAGCGGATCGAACACGCCGCTGCAGTGGCAGCGGGTGGCAACGCGGCCGCTGGCAGCGGGCGACCACGTGCTGAAGGTCGTCCGCGAGGCGGGCCATCGCCACTTCGGGCCCGGCGAATGGCAGAACGGGGTGATCGGAGCCATGGCCCTGCAGCGTCAGGAACCCGAGCGCATGCAGACCCTGCCGCTGTCGGGCTGGCACAGCCTGTGCGGCACCGAACGTGACTGGGTGGAGGTCGTGAGCCCATGAGCGGGCGCAGCGAGCGTCGCAGGGGAGGACGACCACGCTCCTCGCCGGCAGGTGTGGTGATGATCGTCGGCGTCATCGGGCTGCTGGTTGTGACGATCGCGGTGCTGGCGAAATCCTCGGCCCGGCGCACCGGCACGAACGCCGCCGCGGTGTCGGGGCTGGCGATCCAGCTCGCCCCGGGGCAGACGCTGTGCGAGCCCGGCGAACCGGTCCCCGCCGGGACCTCGGCGATCCGCCTGGACGCCGGAACCCCCGGACCGGTTGGCGGCCACGGGCCGGCGTTGGGCGCGAGCGTCGTCGACCCGGCCGGGCGCGGTGTGGCTTCGGGGAGGCTCCCCGCGGGCTGGAGCCCGGGTCTCATCAGCGTGCCGCTGGGGCCGGCACTCCGTAGCGACGTCGCGGCCAGCGTGTGCCTGAAGAACCTCGGGCCGGGGCGCGTGGGCCTCGGCGGGACCATCCCGGCCGGCAGCTACGTGGTCCAGATCGACGGCCGGGGCCTCGGCGGCCGCGTGCGACTCGAATACACCCGCCCCAGGGAGTCGTGGTTCGCCTTCATGGGCGCGCTCGCCCACCGCCTGACGATCGGCAAGTCCCGACTGCTGCGCCACTGGGCGGCCCCGGCGGCGATCCTGCTGATGCTCGTGGCCGTCGGGCTGGCCCTGAGGACGATCCTGCTCGCGGAGCGCAGCGCGTGAACGCCGTCGGCGACGCGCCGTCGCGGCGGGCCCCGGTCGCGGCGGTCGATCTCGGGCGCTGGCGGGCGGTGCTCGGCGCACGCCTGCGGGCGGTGCCGCTGGCGGCCTGGATGTGTGCGCTGGTGGCCCTTGCCAACGGCCTGGCGTGGTCGCTGATCGTGCCCCCCTTCCAGGTTCCCGACGAGAACGCCCACTACGCATACGTCGCCCAGATCGCCGAAAACGGCACCCTGCCGGTGCCGACCGCGACCGCACCGATCCCGCCGCGGGAGGAAGAGCTCGTCAACGCCCTGCTGACCTACGGGATGGTCGGGCACGGCGAAAACCCCGCCCCTCTCAGCGGCCTGCAGGAGCAGGCGATCGAACACGTCGAAGCCGAACACCTCAGCGCCAAGGGCACCGGTCAGGCGATCAGCGCGACCAACAACCCGCCGCTCTACTACGCGCTGGCGGCGATCCCGTACAAGCTCATGCCGAGCGGCCGGGTGCTGGACAAACTGGCGGCCATGCGCGTGCTGTCGGCGCTGCTCGGAGCGATCACCGTGCTGCTCGTGTTCATGTTCCTGCGGGATCTGTTGCCGGGGGTGCCGTGGGCGTGGCCAACGGGCGCGCTGCTGGTGGCGTTCCAGCCGCTGTTCGGGTTCATGTCCGGAGGTCTCAACAACGACGCCCTGCTGAACCTCGCCGCCGCCGGCACGCTGTGGGGCGTCGCCCGTGCCTTCAGGCGCGGGCTGACCCCGGCCACCGGCGCGCTGCTGGGCGGCTTCCTCGGGCTCGGGCTGATCTCCAAGCTGACGCTGCTCGCCTTCGTGCCCGCGGCCCTGCTCGCGCTGGTACTGCTGGTGGCGCGCGCGGGGACCTCCCGGCGACAGGCGCTGCGTGGGGCCGCGGTCGCGATCGTGCTGGCCGGGGCGCCGTTCGCGCTCTACATCCTGCTGAACCGCTTCGCCTGGAACCGCGGCTTCTTCCCCGGCGGGATCGGCACCACGACGGCCTCGCCCTACGTGGGCCACCGCTTCAGCACCACCGAAGAGCTCAGCCACGCCTGGCAGCTGTTCCTGCCGCACCTGTGGCTGCACCCCCAGTTCTCCGTGTACCCGTTGTGGCCGGTCTGGTTCGTGGGCTTCATCGGCCGCTTCGGCTGGCAGGACTACACCTTCCCCTACTGGCTCTACCAGGTCGCCCGCGTGGTGGTGATCGTGGTGCTCGCACTGGCGGTGTTCGAGTGCTGGCGCCGGCGTAGGTCGCTGCTGCGGCGGTGGGGAGAGCTGGCCGTGTACGCCGCCGCCGTGGCCGGGTTGTGCGCGGTGATCGGGATCGAGGCCTACCGCTACTTCCTCTCGACCGGCCTCGAATTCGCCCAGGCCCGCTACCTGCTGCCGCTGCTCGCCCTGTACGGCGCGATCGGGGCGCTGGCGGTCCGTGCCGGTGGGCGCCGCTGGGGGCCGGCGCTGGCGGCCGCCCTCGTGATCCTGGCGATCGGCCATGACCTCTACGCCCAGGCGATCACCGTCGCCCGCTACTACTCGTGAGCGAGGTCTCGGTGGCGATCCCCGTGCTCAACGGCGGCCCGGAGCTGGCGGGGGTGCTGGCGGCGCTGGCGCGGCAGACGGTCGCGCACGAGCTGATCGTGTGCGACTCCGGCTCCACGCGACGGCTCGGCCGAGCTCGCGCGCTGCCATGGCGCGCGGGTGCTGGAGATCCCGCCGTCGCAGTTCAGCCACGGCGGCACGCGCAACCTGCCTGATGCGGCGCGCCGGCGGGGGGCATGTGGCGTTCCTGACGCAGGACGCTGAGCCTTGCCGACGAGCTGTGGCTGAGCCCCTGCTGCGGAGGCTTTCGAGCTGGCGCCCGACGTCGGCATCGTCTACGGCCCCTACCGGGCCCGCGCCCGGGCGCCCCGGCGGCGGTGCGGATCGAACTCGACGCTGGTTCGCCTCGCTCTCCCCGGACGGCGGCCCGCAGGTCGAGCGCCTGGACGGGCACGAGCGCGTCCTCGCCGGTGCTGAGCGCCCTGGTCGGCCGGCGCGGCTTCTTCACCGACGCCAACGCATGCGTGTCGCAGGCGCGGCCTGGGCGCGGAGTTCCCTTTCGCGAGGTCCCCTACGCGGAGGACCGGGTGCTCGCGATCGACATGCTGCGAGCCGGCTACGCGAAGGCCTACGTGCCCGACGCCGCGGTGTCTGCACTCCCACGACTACAGCGCTCCGAGCAGCTGCGGCGCAGCTTCGACGAGGCGCGCGGCCTGCTTGAGGTCTACGGCTGGCGCGAGCCGGCCTCGCCGGGGAGCTGTTACGCGAGCTGCGCGGGGAGCTGAGCGCCGCCCGCCGTGAGCTGCCGGCGGGCCCCGGCCACCGGCGCGTGGCCACGCTGGCGGGGATCGCCGCCCATCACCTCGCCCGCCAGGCCGGAGCGCTGCTCGGGTCGCGGGCGGAGCGGCTGCCCGCGGCGGCGCGCCGGCCGGCTTCGCTGGAGGGACGGGCGGGTTCGCCGAGCTTCACCTCGACGCCGAGCGAGACGCGGTAGCGGCGTCGGCGGCCGCGACCCAGGCTCGTGGCGGCGGCTCGTGAGCGGCGCCCGAGGCCGCGAGCAGAACCCGCCGATCGCGGCTCCCGGGTCGATCGCCGACCGCGCCCTCGACGGCTCCTTCAGCGGGCCGCTCGCGGGTCTGCGCCGGCGTATCTACCTGACCTACGACTACCTCGGCTGGCGCACGCTGCTGTTCCGCTTCGTCACCTTCCCGCTGCGCTTCACGCCGCTGAGACGCCGGCTGCGGCTGCGCTCGGCCACCGGCCACGACGCTACCGGCGGGCGGTCGCCTGGTACAAGGAGCACGGCCGGCCCGGTCGACGTGGTGATCCCGAGCTACCGGGACGCCGACCAGGTCGAGACGCTCGTGCGCCTCATCCGCAAGACGGCGCCCGCGGACATGGTCGCGGGTGATCGTCGCCGACGACGCCAGCGGCCCCGAGCACCTGGCCGCGCTGCGCGCGATCGAGGGCATCGAGGTGGTCGAGCGGCGAGCACAACGCGGGCTTCGCGGCCAACGTCAACCGCGGCCTGCGGGCGACGCGCGGCCGACCGTGACGTGGTGGTGCTGAACTCCGACATCGAGGCGCGCGACCGGCTGGCTGGCGTGCCTGCAGTACGCGGCCTCGGGCAAGCCGAGACATCGGCATCGTGGGTGCCCAGCTGCTGTATCCGGACGGGCGCATCCAGTTCGGGGGCACGGTTCGCAACCTCGGCGCGCCCGAGTGGTTCGACCACCGCTACCGCTTCAAGCCGGCCGACTGGGGCCCGGCGGGCATCGCCGGGCCCGGTGCTGGCCGTGACGGGCGCGTGCATGTACGTCACGCGCGCGAGCTGATCGAGCGGGTGGGCCTGCTTGACGAGGGCTACCCGATGGCCTACGAGGACGTCGACTGGTGCCTGCGCGCCTGGCAGGCCGGATTTACGCGTGCTCTACTTCCCGGCCGCGCGCCTCGTTCCACCACGAGTCGGTCACGCGCGGCACGCGAGGTCGGCGAGCGCGAGCGCGCCTCCCAGCGGGCCTTCTGGGAGCGCTGGGAGGACTTCTTCGACGCCCGCGAGGTGCGCACCCCGGACGGGCGGCCTGCGGGTCGCCTACGTGACCGAGGACACCGGCGTCGGGGGCGGTCACCGCGACATCTTCGAGCACCTCAACCGCCTGCTCGCGCGGG
This sequence comes from uncultured Solirubrobacteraceae bacterium, assembly GCA_963758055.1. GTDB lineage: Bacteria > Actinomycetota > Thermoleophilia > Solirubrobacterales > Solirubrobacteraceae > Palsa-744. The sequence goes on along the minus strand of CAVWTU010000011.1, from coordinate 40,360 downwards.
GCACGAGGTGTCGCTGTACACGCTCGGGCGACGAGCCCGGACTGGTTCCCGCTGCGGGCGCCCGTGCACAGCTTCGAGTACTACGAGGAGCTCGTCGCAGGCGCTGGCGGACGCTGGACGCGATCAAGGTCGCGACCTGGTGGAACACGGCGGGCCCGGTGTGGCGGGCGAGCGTCCTGCGCGGGATACCCGTGTACTTCGTGCAGGACATCGAGACCTCCTACTACCCCGACGACGAGGCCGTGCCCGCCACGCCGTGCTCGACTCCTACCGGCCCGAGTTCCACTACATGACGATCTCCTCGCTGGAACCGCGGAGCGGCTGCGGGAGCTGGGCCTCGACGTCGGAGCTGATCCCGCCCGGGATCGATCTCGAGACCTTCCGCCCGCGGGCGGACGTCGAGCGACGCGAGGACATGGTGCTCGCGCTCGGGCGCTCGAACCCGCTGAAGAACCTGCCGCTGACGATCGACGCCTGGCGGGCGCTGCCGGCGCCCCGGCCCGAGCTGTGCCTGTTCGGGATCGAGCCGGAGCTCGCGGCCGAGCCGGGGATCCGCTACGTCGAGTCGCCCTCCGACGAGCAGGTCAACGAGCTCTTCAACGAAGCCACGGTATTCGTCCAGACCTCCAGCCACGAGGGCTTCGCGCTGCCGCCGCTGGAGTCGATGGCGACCGGCGGGGCGGTCGTCTGCACCGACGCCCACGGCAACCGCGACTTCTGCGTCGACGAGGGCAACTGCCTGATGCCCGAGCCCGAGGTGGCGGCACGTCTCGGAGGCCCTGCGGAGGCTGCTCGCGGACCCCGAGCTGCGCGGGCGCCTCGGCGCATGCCGGGCTCGAGACCGCGCCAGGACTACGCGTGGGAGCGCCGGATCGACGCGCTCGAGCAGTTCCTGGAAGCCGTCGCGCGGCCCCGCCGGCTCAAGCTCGAGGATCACCACGCGGTGCCGGCGCTGCAGCGAAGGGCACGCTGAGGTGCGCCGACCCACTCCTGCGGCCCCGTGAGAGGCGAGTTCGTCGCCGCGCTGCGCTGCCCCGCCTGCGCCAGCGATCACTCCCTGACGCTCTGCGTGGAAGACGGTGACGAGCGCGAGTGGCGCGAGGGCGTGCTGCGCTGTCGTGTGTGCGCGAACGAGTTCGCCGTCCACCGGGGCGTCGCCGAGCTCTTGCACGACCCGCCCGGCGCACATCCTCGCGGAGGCGGCGGGGCTCGAGCGCTTCGCGCAGGTGATGGCGGCGAGCGGCTGGAGCCGCGAGACCGTGCTGGCGCTTCCGGACGTCGAGCACGGCTACTGGTACGTGCAGGCGCGCTCGATGCACCAGCTGCTGACCACGGTCCCCTTCCGGGCGGGCGGAGTCGGTGCTCGACGTGGGGTCGAACACGTGCTGGGCCGCCAACCACTTCGCCGAGCGGGGGCTGCGGCGCGATCGCGCTGGACATCTCCACGGCCGAGCTGCAGGGGCTCTACACGGCCGACTACTTCCTGGGCGGGGAGAGGTGTTCTTCGAGCGGGTGCTGGGCTCGATGGACTCGATCCCGCTGGCCTCGAGCAGCGTCGACTACGTCTACTGCTGCGAGGTCCTGCACCACAACGACCCGGAGGGGCTGCGCCGGACCTTCCGCGAGATCTTTCGCGTGCTGCGCCCCGGCGGGCGGCTGCTGATGGTCAACGAGACGCTCAAGACGGTCCGTGACCCGAGCGGGGTCAACGTCGAGGGGGTGGAGCAGTTCGAGGGCTACGAGCACGCCCACTGGGCCCTTGCCTACCGCTGGGAGGCGATGCGGGCCGGCTTCCTGACCGACGTCACCGAGCCCCACTACCGCCCCTTCTTCGGCGACGCCGAATACACCACCCGCCCGGACGCTTCTCGGCTGGCGAATGCGCTCGGCCGCGCGGCCTTCCCGCTGCGGCGCCTGGGTCTGGCCCGGCGCCTGTACCTGTGGTGGCTGAACAACGTGCAGGGGCGGCGTGTCGATGAACATGATCGCCACCAAGCCCCGCCGCTACGTCGGGCCGCCACGAGAACATGGCCACTCCCGAGCGGCTGCTGCGCTCGCTCGCCGCGGGTCTGCGCGAGCCGATCGACCGCCGCCGCGGGGTGGCGCCGCCGCGGCTGCCGCGGACGCCGGAGCAGGCGGCGCGGGCATTGACCGAGCAGGTCTTGACCGAGAACGCGCCGTAGCGACGGCCCGTAGGCCGCGACGATCCCGTCGGCTACAGGTTCCGCGGCACCGGCCGTGAGCCGGCTACAGGTTCTCGGCGACCAGCGGCGCTGAGCGGTTGAACACCCAGAAGCCGAGCGCGAAAGATCGCCAGCACGATCGCCGAGTGGCCCCAGCAGGTCGGCCCAGCTGCCGAGCGCCGCGCCGGCGCTGAGCGTGTCGTGGGTGATCATCGCGTGGCGGAACTGTTGGAAGATCGACCGCCAGCGGGTTGAGCATGTAGATGTGAAACAGCGTGCTCGGAGATGCCAGGAATTCGCTGTTGACGGCTTTTCGCGGACCGTCTCGACGGAGATGATCACCGGTGAGGCGTAGAAGAGGATCTGGCAGACGACTTCCCAGATCGGCTGGATGTCGCGGAAGCTCACGAACAGCGCCGACAGCAGCATCGCCATCCCGGTTGCGAAGACGGCCAGCATCGCCAGGATCAGCGGCAGCTCGAGCCAGCTGAGCATCGGCGTGACGCCTTCGAGTCAGCGCGAAGACCAGCACCACGACCAGGTTGAGCGCGAGGTTGAACGACGCCAGCAGCACGACCGAGAGCGGGATCACCATGCGCGGGAACTGGATCTTGCGCACGAGGTTCTCGCGGTCCACGACGCTGCGCACGGCGCCGGTGGTGGCTTCGGTGAAGAACGTGAACAGCACGATCGAGCCCGAGCAGCTGGGCGCCGTAGTAGCTCCTCGCCCGGCGAGGTGCGAGTTGTTCGACGTGCGCGATCTTGGTGAAGAAGACGTACAGCACGCCGAACAGCAGCAGCGGGCGCATCAACTGCCAGACGTAGCCGAGCGCCGAGCCGAAGAAGCGCAGCTTGAATTCGTTGCGCGCGATGTTGTAGGTCAGGTGCCAGAAGCGCGCCCAGTCGTCGGTCAGCGCGCGCGGGCCCTCTGATCGGGCGTGCCGAGCGCCGGCGTCGGGGCAGCGTGCTCGCGTGAGCTCATGCTCCGATGCCGCTGCGCGTGGGCAGCTCCGGAGTCGCGCGCTGCCGACGCGCCACCTCGACGGGCAGGTCGACGACGCCGCCGATCGCTTCGGCTCCGGTGACGACGAACGAGAAGCCGCCCTCGAAGCGGTCCATCAGGTCCAGGCCCGTGCCGCGGTGGGCGAGCGTGAGCAGCGGGCTGTAGCGGCCGGGCGCGAGCACGTTGTCGAAGGCGAAGGAGAACAGCGCCCTCCTCGCCGGCGCCGGAACGCCCGCTGCGCTCGTGTTCGCGCGCGGTGCGTGGCGACGAGCACGGCGTCGTGCTCTTCGTTGAGCACGTACAGGCTGGCCGCCGGGTCCTCGACGTCGACCATGAAGCGGACGCGCGCTCGCAGCGCTATCGGCTGGCCCTGGGGAAGGCTGGACTGGCGCTCGCCGGCGGTCGTCCTCGACCCAGGCCTCGACGATCCGGCCTCGCCGTCGCCCGCCGCGATCGGCGCTGCTCTCGGTCTCGCGCCGGGTCCCGGCCGAAGTTGAGCTCCAGGTAGCGGTCGGCGACCTCGTGGGGCTCGCCGACTGCACCATCGACGCCGCGCTCGAGCAGCAGCGCGCGGTGGCAGAAGCGGTTCAGCGAGCCCATGTCGTGGGTGACGAACACGATCGTGCGCCGTTCGTCGCGCATGCGGTTGAAGACGTCGAAGCACTTCTGCTGCGAAGGCCGCGTCGCCGACGGCGAGCACCTCGTCGACGAGCAGGATGTCGGCGTCGACCTGGATCGCGACCGAGAAGGCGAGCCGCACGTGCATCCCCGAGGAGTAGTTCTTGAGCTTCAGCTCCTCGAACTCCTCGAGTTCGGCGAAGTCGATCACGCGCGTCGTAGCGCGCGCGCGCCTCGCGCGGCGAGAGCCCCATCATGATCCCGTTGAGCACGACGTTGTCGCGCGCCGCCAGATCCGGGTTGAAGCCCACGCCCAGCTCGATGAAGGTCGACATGCGGCCGTTGACCCAGATCTCGCCCGCTGTCCACGCCGTAGATGCCGGCGATGCACTTCAGCAGCGTGCTCTTGCCGCTGCCGTTGCGCCCGGCGATCCCGAAGAACTCCCCCGGCGCGACGGCGAAGGAGATGTCGTGCAGCGCCTGAAAGCGTCGTGCTGCTTGGTGCGCCGCAAGGGTGCAGCGCGCGCTCCTTGAGCGTGTGGCTCCGCTCCTCGGGCACGCGAAGGTCTTCGAGACACCCTCCACGACGAGCGCGGGAACGCTCGCCGGCCCCGTGAGGGCTGCGTCGCTGGCGGATGGGCGGTCCACGCTCAGAGGGTACAGTGCGCGTCCGGCCCTCCCGCCGGCATATGGGTCCTCACACGAGCTCGAGGGCGTGCAGGTAATCCAGTGCCACGCTCTCGAAACTGTGGTCGCGCGCGTACTCGAGCGCCTCGTCGCTGAGCGCCCGCCGCGCGGGCGGGTCTTCAAGCAGCGAGTCGAGCAGCTCCGCCAGACCACCGGCACTGCTGTCCAGGGGAGTACGCGCGACCACCTCGGCCGGCAGGCTCCCGCCGCCCAACCGAGGTCGCTCACGACCGTGGGGGCACCGGCCGCGAGGCAGTCGGCCACGGCCGCCGAGGCCTCGCCGTTGGACAGCGCGCGCAGCTGCACGGCGAGGTCGGCCTGCGCCAGCAGCTCGGCATAGCGCTCCCGTGGGAGATGTCCGGTGAGCTCGACGGTGGCGGCCGGCGCGAGCCCGCCCGCGAGCACCCGCCAGCGCTCGAGCTCGGCGGGCTCGCCCGGTCCGGCGATCACCAGCCGTAGCCCGCTCCTGCGCCGAGCGAGGGTCCCCGCCGCCCCGATCAGCAGCTCGAGGCCCTTCACCTCGCTCACCACGCCCGCGCTCACGAGCAGAGGAGCTCCGGTCACGATGCGCGTTTCGCGCTGCGCCACCGCCACGGGCAGGCCAAACGGCATCACGGCCACGGGCACGGTCCGCTGTAGCGCCGCGCGGTCGAGTTCGAGCACCTCGCGCGCGTGTCGGGAGTGGACGAAGATCTGCTCGGCGTACTCTTGGATCTCCCCGGTCATGTAGATCCCCAGCGACGCCTGCCGCTGCCAGCTCGGCGGAGACTCGGCCAGCACGCTCTTCGGAAGGCGCGTTCCGTACAGCGCTTTGATTCGTTCGGCCAGCCGGCCCGCGGGATCCTCGGGGCGCTCGCGCCCGGAGAACCACCCGTAGAACCCGGTCAGGCGCACGTCGTGGGCGAGCACGGCCCCGGGCCTGTGGCGCAGCAGCTCGGTACACGTGCCCGTGAAAGCTCGAGTTGCCCATGCAGTAGAGGAAACGGTCGGGCTGTCGCAGGGTCTGGCCGGCCGGGTAGGAGCTCGCTGGGACGAGGCGCACACCGGGCTCCTGCGGGGGGGCGTACCGGTCGAGGTCCTGACCCACGACGACTTCCACGTCGGCGTGCTCGCCAAGGGCGCGTGCGAGGCGATAGCTGTAGTCCGCCACGCCCGAGCGTTCCGGCGGCCACGGTGAGACGAGGGCGATCCTAGGACGTGTCCTGCGAGGCCGGCTCCTGCCCTCCCGATGCGCGATCAACCGCTCGTAGGCCTGTAGCGAGCCCTCGGCCACTGCAGCCCACGTGTAGCCCCGGACGCGCTGGCGTGAGCGGTCTCGCAGCCGCTCCAGGAGCCGCTCGTCGGCGAGCGTCTCGGACAGGCAGCGAGCGATGTCCTCGGGCGAGTAGGGGTCAAAAGTGGCCTGCAGGTCGCCGAGGATCTCCGGTCCGGTCGAGGTGTTGGCGGCTGCGACCGGGGCGCCACAGGACATCGCCTCGAGGATCGGCAGGCCCGAGCCCTCGTAGATCGAGGCGAACACGAACAGCCCGCACGCCCGGTACAGCGCCCCCAGCTCCTGGTCGCTGACGTAACCGGTCAACGCGAGCTCGCCGGGCCGGAGGCCCGCGTCGCGCGCCCAACGCTCCAGCAGCTCGGCCTCGGAGGGCAGCAGCCGGCACGCGATCACCAGCTGATGCGCCTTGCGGACGGGCGCCGGAAGCAGTCCGTAGGCGGCCACCACCCGCTCGAGGTTCTTGCGGAACTCAAAGCCCGCCACATACAGCATGAAGTCGTGACCCAGCTCGGGCCAGCGGGCATCGAGCACGCGCCGGGCGTCCTCGATGCTGGCGTACATCGCCGCGAACTTGGTGGTCGCGCCCGCGTTGATGACGCTGATCCGCTCCTCGGGCACGCCGAGGTGCTCGACGGCGTCCGCGGCGGTGGTGTGAGAGATCGCGAGCACCGCGTCGGCCTCCTGTACGAGCCTCGCCCGGGTCTCGTAGCGGGCCCGGATCACCGCGTTCCCGAGGTAGTGGTCGGGGAATACGAGTGGGATCGTGTCGTACAGGGTCACGACGGTGCGCACACCGGCGCCGCGAGCCCACGACGGCCAGAGCGCGTCGAGGGGCTGCTGTAGCTCGAAGGGGCTCATCACGTGGTAGATCGGCGGAACGGTGTCCGGTCGCGGGGCGATACGCCTGTCGCCCGAGGTCCACGCCAGATGTCCTTTCCCGAGCAGCCAGTCGAGCGACCCCGCCAGCGGCAGGCCGGGGTTGAGCAGCACCGAGTGCAGAGCCTCGGGAGCCGTCTCGTAGAGCGCGCGCGTGTGCTCGACGATGTAGCGGGCGATGCCCCGGTCGTGATGTTCGTGGCTCTGTGCGCCCTGGGCGTCCAGGCAGACCGAGCCGTGCGGCAGGCTCATGCCCGGGCGGCGCGTCCGCCCTCGCCGCCGCCCGGCCGAGCGAGCACCATCGCGACGCCCGCGCCATCGCTTCCCGGTGCGCCCGGGGTCCAGGTCTTCTCTCCGCGACGGAAGACCAGGCGTTCCTCGAGCACCGTCCACCCCTCCAGCAGCCTCTGTAGCCCCTCGCGGTCGTAGACGCGCTCGAACTCGTCCACGCTGGCAGGCCCGTAGGGGACGGTGAGCACCAGCATCCCCCCGGGGGCCAGCAGCTCGCCGATCTTCACCACCGCTTCGCGGTCGCCGCCCGCGGCCTCGCCCACGCGGCTGGATGAAGGACCGCTGTCGGGGGTCCTGTCGGGTGGGCCCTCGCCGTATGCGCCGAGTCCGATGTGCTCGACCGTGGAGATCAGGAAGGCGCCGTCGAAGGGCTCGGCTGGGGGTTGCCATTGATCGAGCCGGGCGACGACGCCGGTGATCGCCGGATGCTCGAAGGGGAGCGGCCGCGGGTCAACGACGGTGACGTCATAGCCCAGCGACGCGGCCGACAACGAGAAGCTGCTCTCGGCTCCGCCGACGTCGAGCACGCGCGCCCCTGGGGCCAGCCGGGCGAGCACCCCGAAGGCGAACGGGAACTCGACGATGCGCTCGTTCACCTGACCGATGCGGGCGCTCCCTTCGCTCAGCTCCACGGTGATCGGCGGGTTGAACCACATCGCCGCCTGGGCGGCGAAGCCGTTGTGCCCGTTGGCGTAGTTGATCGCCGAGGCGAGGGTCGGATCGAGCTCGCCCAGCGGCCCGTGGGCCGTGGCTTGGAGGCGGTCCGCGTAGGCGCGCTCCGACAGCTGCGCCACATGCTCGTCGACGTGATCGCGCAGCGCCACGAGCTCGTCGTTCAGGCGCCGGAGCTCGACGCCGAGGTAGGAGCTGGTCTCGACGACGGTCGAGACGTTGGCGCCGACCACGTGTTCGAGCTCGTCCAGGCGTCCGCTCGTGTCCTGGACGTTCTGGTTGACCTCCCCGATGCGGCGGTTGATGTCGCCGACGCGCCCGTCGATCGGTTTGGCGAGGGCCCGCGCAAAGCGCTTGATCGGTCCTGGGGGCACCGGCTAAGGCTACCCGTGGTCGCGGTGCAGGATCCGGTAGCCGCTCCGCAGGCCGGCGAACAGTCCCCGCCGCAGAGGGGCCCGTGCGGCGAGTGCCAGCAGCGCCCGCTGATCCTCTCGCGACAGCACCCCGTGCTCGCCCACCAGCGCCAGGCCATCAGACCCGAGACTGGCCCGAAAGTCGCGCATCTCGACGTCTTTGTCCTTGATCGCCCGGTCCAGGCGCACGACTTCGCGCTCCCGCTCCTGGGCCTCCCACGCGGCGCGCGCGGATGATCGCTCCCGCACCGTCAGGGCACGCTCGTAGGCCTGCAGCGTCAGCGCCCCACAGGTGGCCCAGGTGTAGCACAGGGCGGCCTCGCGGATGGCCGCGACGTGGCGTGCGCGCTGCTCTCCTTCGACGAGCAGGGGTGCGGCGGCGCTCGCCGAGGCGGCGACATCCCAGGCGCGGACCGTGGCGGTCTCGGGAGGGAGCAGTTCCCCCAGGGCGCTCTGGGGTGCGAACAGGCAGGCGGTGCCGGCCGACGCCGCCTCGAAGGGGAGCAGCCCGAAGCCCTCGACGATGCTCGGGTAGGCCACTGCGGCGGCGTTCGACAGCAGCCATTCGCGCTGGCCAGCGTTCACTGCACCCAGGTCGACGACCGCGTCAGCGAGGCCGGGCTCGTGTTCCAGGAGCAACCGCTCCTGCGCGGCGGTGGAGCCGTGCTGGACGTGTGCTCCGGCGAGCACCAGCAGGCCCTCCCAGCCGTGCTCGCGCCTCAGCGCGTGCGTCAGCTCGAGCGCGAAGGGCCGGTTCTTGTGGCGGTAGTCCGAGCCCAGGCACAACAGGAAGGGCTGACCGCGCCCCGCGAGCGCCGGCGGGCACTCTGGCGCAGACGCGACGGGGACCTGGGCCTCGACACCCATCGGCACAACGCAGCTGCGATTGTCGTCGATCAGGTCCTCGCGACGGGCATCGTCACGGGCGTCGGCCGACAGGAACAGCACCTGGTCGGCCAGGTCGAGCGCCGTGCGCGTTGCCCGCACGTGGCGGCGCCAGTGCTCGATCTCGTCGAAGTAGGAGGGGTTGTGGTAAGCGATCAGGTCGAGCTGGGTGAGCACCAGTCGGCTGCCGAGCGGGCGAAGGAGGTCCAGGTCGTCGATCGTGAACACCTGTTGAGGCCTGTGGACCAGGTCGCTCGGGGCCACCTCGCCGAGGGCCTCCCGATAGGAGAGCCATTGCACCCGCTCGAGCTCCGCGAGCTCAGGCGGGGGTGGGCCGTCGTCGCCAACCAGCGCTCTGATGTGGACCTCGCCGGTCGCGTCGAGCGCCCGCATCAGCTCGGCCACGTAGACCTGCGTTCCGGCTGCGCCGGAGGACAGCGAGCGGGCGTCGAGCGTCACCGCCAGCTTTACGCCGTGGGCGAGCCGTGCCTGCGGTATCGCGCGCTCGATCGCCGCGGCGGGCGGGTCCGCGGCCGCCGGCCAGCTGACGGGGTATCGGCGCGCGAGCTCCTCGCGATCTGCGGTGGACAGCATCGCAAGCGGGTCTCGGCTGATGACCAGCTCGCATGAGGCCAGGTTCGCGAAGCCCTGCTCGCGAGCCCGCAGGGAGTAGTCGGCCAGCGCACCGGCGCCGGTCGGCAGCGACTCGTCGAGGCCACCGAGGAGGTCGAAGGCGCCGCGCACGAAGTAGACGACGGGTCCGGTCACGAGCGCCACCCGCGGCACGGGCAGCTCGGGACGCGCCTCCGCCGCAATGGCCAAGCGAGGCGTTGCGGGTACCGCTCCGGAAGTCCCTCCTGCAGACTCGCGGTCCGCCGTGGCCGCCGGGGTCGGCAGGGCGCTCGCGCTGGCCGCGGTTGTCTCGGTCGCGGCCGCCCAGCGAAGCGCCCGCACCCACCCGTCGGGAGGAGCCTCAGTGGTGACGGCCACAGCAATGTCGCTGCCAGGATTCCGCTGTGCCGCGCCGTTGGCGCGCTGCGCAAGCGTCTCGCCGGCAGCCTCGTCAGGGGTGGCTTCGCACACCACGCAGCCGTCGAGTCCGCGCTCCGGTTGGGGCATCCAGGCTCGGCTCTCGGCCATCGGGCCCCAAGCTACAGTGTTGGCCGTGCGGTCGGCCCTCGCCTCCGGCGTGCCTCTCGGAAGGCCTCTCGTGCTGGCCGATATCGGGTGCAGATGGGGCATTCCCGACCGCTGGCAGGGGCACGGCGATGCGCTGGAGATCTACGCGTTCGACGCAGACGAGAGGGAGTGCGAACGGCTGGCCCGGGACGCCCCGGACAACGTCACGTATGTGGCGGCGGCGTTGGCGGCAAGCGAGCGGACCGCTCGGTTGCACCTCACTGCCGACCCGGCCTGCAGCTCGTTGTTCGCTCCCGATCCCTCCACATTGAGCATCTTTCCGGAGCTCAACGTAGCCTCGCCGGTAGGCACCACGGAGATCACACTGATAAGCCTCGACCGCTGGGCCTCGGCGGCCGGGGTCGAGGCGATCGACATCATGAAGCTCGACGTCCAGGGAGCCGAGCTCGAGGTTCTGCGGGGGGCGCGGGGGCCGCTCTCCGGCGTACGGCTGATCGAGCTCGAGGTCGCGTTCAACCCGATCTATAGAGGCCAGCCGCTTTTCGGCGAGGTCGACTCGTTCCTCCGTGAGCAGGGTCTCGTGTTGTGGCGGCTTACTCACCTCGTGCACTACGCGAGCCAGCCACAGCAGGGCCTAGGTGTGACGCGCTTCGACCGCCAATTCTTCGACAGCCGCCCTGTCGATTTCGAGGTCGGCGCCGGGCAGGTGAGCTGGGGACACGCCTACTACTGTGCGCCTGAGCTGATCCGCTGCGAATGGCCGAGCCCCCAGCTCGCGGTGCGGGACGCGTTCGCTGCCGAGTCGTTCGGATTCCAGGAGATCACGGAGCCGGCACGACGGATCGCACCGCCGCCGGCCTCGGGTGGGTCACTCGATACGCACAGCGACGCACCGCGCTAACCCTGAACAGCTTCGCGGGGTAGCCATATGTGCAGCCACAAGAACACCTTCGCCGTCCGATAGCCGCATGCTTGATACAAGCGCTGTGCCTCGAGGTTGCTGCCCTGTGTGACGACCCGCGCATGGCTCAGGCCGTGTTCCGCGAATAGGCTGCCCGCGCCGGCCACCAACTTCCTACCGAGGCCGCGGCCCGAGGCGAGTTCGCTCACGGCGATCAGCTCGATCGTCCCAAGGCTCCCTGCCTCGTCGCAATGGCAGGTGACGAAGCCCTGATCGCCGGCTGCGATCAGCGTGCTGCGGTCTGGATCGCCGGACAAGCCCCTGCGAAGCCATTCCACATAGAGCTCGGCGCTGCGTTCGGGCGGGAAATGCGGGTCGTTGAAGAAGCGTGTCGTGCGAAATCGCTCACGCGCGATCGGCGCGAGCTTCTCAAGATCCTCTTCACCTCCGAGCCGCAATCCGTCTATCCCGACCGGATGCCCCAGAACTGGACGCTGGAGCTCGGTTCCGATCCCGCGCACGCGAAAGCCTTGCTCCTCGGCGGCTACGACAAGCTCGTCGTTGTCCGCCGATGCCAGCAGGTATACGCACTGCAAGCCCTCGTGCCGCGCCTCCGCGACCGCGGCTGCAATGTCTACGGGCGCAATATCGTCAACGGCCCGCCCCACCCCAAGGCCGAAGAATGAGCTGTCCAGTCGAGCCTGCTCGACTAACCGCACCGGCGCTAGCTGGCGGAGCCGACGGGCGCGTGGCTGCTCGCCACGCCGTCGATCTGGTAGATCGCGCCAACGACGAAATAAGGTCTCGCCTTCTCCTCGGTGTAGATCCGCCCCACATACTCGCCGATCAGGGCGACGAGCAGCAGCAGCACGCCGAGTAGCGCAAACACGAGCGCGAAAGCCGACACGGTTCCGGAGACGCCACGACCGACCGCAATGCGGTAGATGATGAACGCGATCGTACCGACGAACCCGCATGCCGAGGCGACCAGCCCAAGCATCGTTAGCAGTCGCAGCGGGAAAACTGAGTAGCCGGTGATCAGATCCAACACCATGTCCAGGAGGATCGAGAATCGATAGCGCGACCCGGCCTCGCCGCGGGGCGCGTGAGTGATCGGAATCTCCTTGATCGGTACACCCAGCCAAGCCACCACCGCGGGGACGTATCGGTGACGCTCGGTGAAGCCGAGCATAAGGTCCACGGTGTGACGGTCGTAGGCTCTGAACATCGAGCCGAAATCCCGAAGGCTGGTGCCAGTCTGCGCATTGAGCCAGCGAGTCAGAGCGCGGGTGATCCACCGCCTTACCAGCGGATCGCGCCTGTCGGCACGGTAGCCCGATACGACCGGATAGTCGGGGCCGAGCTCAGCGAGCAGCTTGGGAATCTCCTCGGGCGGGTACTGAAGGTCGCTGTCTAGCGTCACCACCCGCTCACCCCTCGCGTGCGCGAGGCCCGCGAAGACCGCGGGGTGCTGACCAAAGTTGCGACTCAAGCGGACGACGGTCGTGGGATGGGGGAATCGCCGCGCCAGCTCGATGGCTCTAGGCGTCGTTAGGTCCCGCCCGCCGTCGTCAACGAGAACCAACTCGCCCCCGTCCGGCTGTTCGTCGAGGATAGGCCGGCAGCGTTCGAAGATCGCTTCGACCGCATCTTGATCCCTATACAACGGGATGACGATGCTCAAACCCACATGCGCGTTTTGGTCCCGAGAGTTCGCTCGGGGGACTGCGAACTGCCCTCCGAGAGGACGATCGGTCCCGGGACCATCGGACATCGCCCGAGGCTAACATACCGCCTGATCGTGGACGTTCCATTCAATAGGCCTCAGCTCGTCGGCAACGAGCACGCAAACATCGACGAGGCCCTGGCGAGCGGGAAGCTCTCCGGCAACGGACGGTTCGCACGTCGTTGCGCAGGTTGGCTGGAGAGCAACCTCGGCGCACTGCGAGCACTGATCACACCCTCCTGCACCGCCGCACTCGAGATGGCAGGCCTGCTCTCCGAGCTCAAGCCGGGCGACGAGGTCATCGTCCCGGACTTTGCGTTCGTCTCCACTGCGAATGCGTTCGTCCTGCTCGGAGCGACACCCGTGTTCGTTGATATCGATCCCGACACGTTGAACATCGCCCCCGACGCCATCGAACGCGCGATCAACGAGCGCACGAGGGCTGTGGTCCTGATTCATTACGGTGGCGTCGCGTGTGACATCGAGCGGATACGGGCGATCGTTGCTGCCCATGAACTGATCCTCGTGGAGGATGCTGCACATGCCATCGAAGCGAGCTATCGCGGCGAGCCACTCGGTTCGATCGGCGACCTTGCGGCATTCAGTTTTCATGAGACCAAGAACGTCCAGTGCGGAGAGGGTGGCGCGCTCGTAGTTAACTCCGAGCGCCTCGTTGCGCGTGCGGAGGTGATTCAAGAGAAGGGCACCGACCGCAGGCGGTTTTTCCGCGGTGAGGTCGATAAGTACACCTGGCAGGACGTGGGTTCGTCGTATTTGCTCAGCGAGATCGGGGCAGCCTTTCTTTGGGCCCAGCTCGAGCACGCACGGGAAATCACGGATGCCCGGCGGATGATCTGGGAGAGGTATCACGACGCGCTCGCTCCGCTCGAAGGGGACGGACTGCTTCGTCGTCCGGTCATTCCTGACGGCTGTGTCCACAGTGGCCATCTCTACTACCTCCTGCTGTCCACAGAGGATGTCCGCGACGCAGCACTGCGAGCGCTCGGGTCACGCGGAGTCCACGCCGTATTTCACTATCTCCCGCTTCATCTCTCCCCTGCCGGTCGGCGGTATGGCGCACTCCGCGAGCCGGCGCCGATCACCGAAGACATCGCCGGCCGACTTCTGAGGCTGCCGATCTGGGCGGGCATGGAGGATGAGGAAGTCGAGTTCGTAATCGAGAGTACGCGACGTGTGCTTACGTCGCCACGGGTGATGAGCTTGAGATGAGCCGGCCCGAGCTCGCTGAAGGCTCGGCGCGGGCAGCGGCCTCTACACAAGCTGGATGTCAGCCGTCGCGGGCATCCCGCTTGCGTGTTCCCTCCGTGATGAAGAGGGTGCCGGCCGTGGCTATCTTGATCGGGCTCAGCCCGGTCGCGATCGTCCTGATCCTGCGCCTGCCGCTGATCAATCAGCTCAACTACGCGGACGCGTGGTTTTACAGCTCCTATGCGTGGGTGCCGAAACACGACTTTGCGCTCTTCGGCTGGAACTACTTCGCGGCCCGGTTTCCCTCGATCCTGCCGATAGCGGTTTTCAGCCGGGCCTTTGGCCCACGCGCAGGATATGTGGTGCTGCGTTACCTCCTCGCTGTGGCTTGCGCATCATCCGTCTATCTGTGCGTCAAGAAGTCGGCGTCGCGGCAGGCTGCTGCTGCAGCAGCAGTTCTGCTCTATATGCAGCCGTTCTTCTCTCGCAGTCTGCTCTGGGATTACACCTTTGTCGAGCTTGCCGGCGGCGTGATCGGGGTTTCGCTCTGGTACTGGAGCGAGGACCGGCGTTTGGCATGGACATTGCTTCCCGGCGCCGCATTGGCCTGCTCCGCGTTCGCCAACGCCAACATCGCGGTCGCGATCCTTGTGCTGATCGTGGTCGAGAGCGTTTCTGCGATGCGACTCGGAAGGCGTGCGCTCATACACCTCGCGGCGCGTTTCGGCATGCTCGTCGTTGCGCTCGTGGGCGTCTTCATTGTCGGCTATCTCAGTTACAGCGTGATTCTCGGGTTCTTCGATCCGTACGACATGCTGCGACCGACGATCGACTTTCTACGCGAAAACAGCAAGAATTCCGCCCCGTACGTCCGGCCGCCGCAGCTGTGGCTCTTGCACGAACCGCGCCTATGGATGCCTGTAGTCACCTCGGTCGGGCTGATTGCCACACTGCGCAGGCGTGTACTCGGACTAGATCTTGCCGCGCGGATCGCTCAACTCTGTATCGCCCTGACGGGCTTTATCTGGATATATCGCTTCGCGGTGACGTCGTCCGTGGTCGAGGTGTGGTGGTCCTACGACATCGTCGTCGTGGCGACAGCTCCGGCGCTGGGCGTACTGTTGTATGACCTGACGAAGGGCTCGCGCTCTCCTGGCCGGTGGATCTGGGCCGCGGTCGCGATCTCTCTCTTCTCGGCGATCTTGATTCGTAGTGCGCCATCGCCGGTAGACGACATTTATCGGGCGTTCTCCACTCATCGCGGCCTGCTCTTGGCCCTGCTCGGCCTAGGGGTGCTGGCGGCTGCGCTGCTCCGTGTTCGAAACCACCTCTCACGGGTACTGTGCTACGGGCTGTTCGCGGTGATCCTTGCGTTTATGTCGTACGCGCCGTCGGTCCTCGACGGCAGGGGCACCACCGGAATCTTCGCGACCAGTGGTACTCGTGAATGGCGCACCTACGACGCAGGAGAGCGCTTCATGAAGCTCGTGCAGGCGTATGACGGGCCAAGTCATCGCGTCTTCCTGTGGTGGCCCGGCACTGAAGGGCCCGTCAACATCACCTGGGCTGATCTGCCGCAGTCGGGGGACAGTCTCAATCTACTGGGGACTGCCGAACCACTGGACCGGCTTACGCCGCTTGGCGCTGCGCGCCTAGGGCAGCCTACTGTCGCATCGGTGATGATCCTTGCGCCGCGGCCGAGCGAAGTGAGTCCGGCGGTCGCAGCGCTCGGGGTCGACGGATTTCACGGCGACGTCTTGAGAGCGGGTACCTGGGCTGACGGTGAACTTCACTATGCGCTCGTTGGGCTGACGACCAAGTGACCGCCGGGGAGCCGTGGGTTCAGACACTGGGGTGACGCCCGACCGATGACCGCAACCGGATGGAATTGAAAGCCACCGACTCCGCCGCGAGGCAGTCCTTGCGACACTGGCGCGCGCTGCGACGCGCTGATCTGTATGCGCTCCTCGCTGGCATTGTCGCCGCAGTCGCAGCTGCGGCGATCTACCGCGCGGCGCTCCATCGGGGTCTGGCAAGCGACTTCCCACCCGATGTCGAATTCACTGCGCGCGGTATCACCCGCGGCGTCTTCCCTGGGAATTTTCTACTCGAGATGCTGACGGCGCTGTTCGGTCTGTTTCGAACCGACACGTCAACATTGAACATCAGCCTGTTCCTTGTGCTTGGCCTTGCCACGGGCGCAAAGGTCTGGATTAGCGAGTGTTTCGTGATCAGCGAGGATGCGCGTGCCCGCGGTGGGCCCGCAACCGGAATTGCACTCGGCGCAATCCTGTTCGTAACGGCTCTCTGCGCCGTCGCCTTCTGTCTACCGGCGCAGCATGTCTATCTCGGAGACATCCCGCCCAACGTTTGGCACAACCCGTCAACGATTCTCGTGATGCCGTTCGCGGTCGGGTTGTTTTGGTCGTCGTTGCTCTACCTGCGCGACGGCCGTGGCACTTGGCTCTGGACCTGTCTCGCGCTCGGAGCGTTCAACATCGCCGCCAAGCCGAGCTTCGTCCTCTGCTTCCTGCCGGTGTTCCCCTGCGCCGCGTTCCTGCGGTTCGGCCGGACACGCGAGTTTTGGCGTGCCATCTTGCTCGTCCTCGGCATCGCCTGCATGCTGGGAGTCCAGTACGTCTATGTGTATCTGATAGATCCGGCGGGAAGCACACTCACAAGCTCGTCTGGCGTAATTGTCTCGCCGCTGACAGTCTGGGAAACCTATACGTCGGAAATCCCGCGAGCGATTGTCGCAAGCTACTTGTTTCCAGTTGTGGCGATCGCGCTTGGTGGGGGAACCGTTCGGAAGAACCGCGCCGTTCAATACGCGCTTGCCCTAGCGTTGGTCGGGCTCGCTGAGTACGCGCTGCTGGCTGAACAGGGGGCACGCCTCTCCGAAGGGAATCTCACCTGGCAGGCGATCATCACTCAGTACCTCCTGTTCTTGGCGATCATCGCCGCGCTCGTTCCGTGGTTTCGGGGCAGACCTTGGGGACTACGTCATCTGATCATCGCCGTCGCGTTTGCCGCGCACGTGTGGGCCGGCGTGCACTTCCTTGAGCATTGGTTCTCTGCGAAGACTTATGTCTAGGCCGTCACGCCGCAGCCTTGCCATCGCGTGGCCGAGGACGACGGCCGGCTTCTAGCTGATCAGGGCTCGTCGAGCCCTGGCAGGCGTCCGCGCCGGCAGCGATGACGGGCGTGGTGCCCGCACGGCCCGCGTCCTCGAGGTCGCTCGGGCGGAACGCCCACCGGCGCTGAAGGAGGTAGCTAATCGGTGCCCCCACGCAGATGATGAGGGCCTGGGCGCCGACGCGCGGTACATCTAGAACCTTCACGAGCACCACGAGAGCGGGGACCGTGGTCGCAACGAAGGCTAGCCACACGATCGCGTAGCGCAAAGCCCGCTCCGCGGTCCGATCGGCGGTGTCGCGGAACGTCCAGCGGCGGTTCAGCGTGAAGCTGAGCGTGAGCGCCGCCGCGGCGCCGATCAGAGTCGCAGGGACGAGTGGTATCCCGACCGCCAGGGCGCCCGCAACAGCGCCAAGTACTGTGCCGTTCTGGGTTGCGCCGACGGCCGCGTAGCGAAGGAACTGGCGCACGGTGGCCCGAGTCGGGAGCGTTATACGGCTTTTGCGATAAGGATGACAGTCCGCCCCACTATGCATCGGCAATGCTCGCCGTGGCCCGGCCCATCGCTAGTGCGGAGGGCTGGATCGGAGGTACGTCCGCCATCGGGCGCCCCTGTTTAGCTGCGCCGCCGCCATGCCGCTAAGACCAGTGAGGGGTTTATGCGCCGCCCGATGATCCATGCCTTCATTGCTGCCGTGACCGTGGCCTTTGCCACGGCGCTCTCGGCTACCGGCGCCAGCGCCGCGATCACCGCGATCGGCAGTCCGCTCTCGGGCCCGGCGACGTACAACACGACCGAAAACCTCAACTACCGCGGCACCGACACCTCGCTGCCGCCGGGGCCCGAACTCCCCCTCGGCGGCTCGATCCACACCTATCACTCCGGTGCCGACACGGCGATCTGGAACACGGCGCTGCAGAGCGGAATGCCGGCTGCGCCGAGCGCCGGCCAGGCGCTGCAGGTCAAGCTCGAGGGGTGCGCCGAACCGGCTTCGGGCGGGCCGGCGCCGTTGACGCAGATCCACCTGCAGGACATCACCCCGCTTCCGGACGGGAGCGCGAAGGTGGACCTCACCTCCCAGCCCTTCGAAGTGCCGGTGTGCGGGCAGAACGGCGCCAGCGGGTCGACCGTTACCACCTACAACCCCATCAACCTGTGCATGGCGCAGGGGGACTACATCGACTTCAACGACGAGGGCGGGTTCGTCGAAAAGTACTACCGCAGCGGCGTTCCCTATCGCGTCCTCGCTCCGGCCCCGGGGTCCTCGACCGACTCCTTCATCAAGGGCGGGGGCACCAACAACGGCGACACGATGTCGAGCGGCGAACGCTCCAGCATGGAAGGCTTCGCCGCCGAGCAGAACACCGAACTGATGCTTCAGGTCGAGTTCGCGACCGGGCCCGACGAGACCCACATCTGCGGTGGCGGCACCAAGGGGATCCCGCCGCCGCTCCCGGCGATGCGGATCAGCACCCAGAAGGACGGCGTCAACCACTCGCGCATCACCAAGGTGGCGATCTTCTGCAGGCAGAAGCCGCAGTGCAAGGGCACCGCAACGCTGACCTACAAGGGCAACGCGGTCGGCAAGAGCGGCTTCGCGCTGACGGCGGGCACGACCTCCCACGTGCCGATCAGGCTCACATCCAAGTTCGTGAAGTATTTACGCAAGCACCACAGCGCCCACGTCGTCCTGACGGCCGTCAACGAAGGCGCGACGTTCACCCAGGCGCTCACCGTCGGCATCTTCTGAGCCGGGCTTCCCAGGCTCCGGACACCAGCTCCAGAGGCTCACAGCCACGGGGGCGGCGTCGAGCGCGATCGTGGCCGCCGCCCGGTTTCCGGTGGGCAGCTCCCGGGCCCAGAACGCCTCGCCCGGGCGCTCGCCGGCGAGCAGGCCCGTGCCCGCGCACTTCAATTCGGCCTCGTGCCGGGTCCACAGGCGCAGGAAGGCGGCCTCTCTCTGCGCGCTCGGGAGCTCCTCGAGCGCGCGGGCACCCTCGGCGCCGAAAGCCCTGCCCGCGAGCGTGGACACCCGTGGAAGCGCCCGCGGGAGCTCGAGGTCCACGCCGACACGGCGGCCGCGGGCGATCGCCAGCAGTGCGCTGCCGCGGCAGTGCGAGAGGCTGAAGTCGATCTCGCACGGCAGCGGACCCGTGCCCCGGGCCCTGCTCGGCTCAACGCGGGCGACGGCGCCGGGACGGAGACGGGGCTTGCCCTGCGGTCCGGTCTCGAACTCGATGCGGCCGGGCTCGACGCCCAGGTAGCTTCCGAGCAGCAGCCGCAGCAGCGTTCGCGAGTTGGCCCAGCGCAGGCGCCGGGTCGCGGGGAGGATTCGCTCGGCTCGCAGCTGCTCTGCTGGGCTCAGTACGCCGTCCCTGGAGAGGCCGGCGTCGTCCATCCGGGCCCACCAGACATGGACGGCTCCCACCTCGAGGGCCGGATTCGCCGGCCCGGGTCTCCAGTGCTGGCGCTCGGCGATCACCCGCCCCCAACCTAGCCGCCGCGGCAGTCGCCCGGCCCGCCCGCAGCTAGGCTCCGGCATCGAAATGCAGATCCGACCCACAGCGGTTCCCGGCCTCGTCGCGATCGAGCCCGACGTCCACGCAGACGAGCGGGGCTTCTTCGTGGAGACATACCGCCGGGGCTGGCACGAGCAGCTCGGGATCCCCGCCGCGGAGTCGTTCGTCCAGGACAACCACTCGCGCTCGTCCCGTGGGGTGCTGCGCGGACTGCACCTCCAGGTCGGGGACGGCGTCGGCAAGCTCGTGCGCTGTGCGCGCGGGCGGATCTTCGACGTCGGGGTGGACCTGCGGAAGGGCTCACCCACCTATGGGCAGTGGGCCGGGCGTGGAGCTCGACGACGAGAGCCTGCTCCAGCTGTACGTGCCGGTCGGGTTCGCCCACGGCTTCTGCGTCCTCAGCGAGGTCGCCGACGTGGTCTACAAGCAGAGCGGCTACTACGACCCCGGGCTCGAGCGGGCGATCGCCTGGAACGACCCGGAGATCGCGATCCGCTGGCCCCTGCCGGCCGCGGAGCTGATCGTCTCCGCGCGCGACCGAGGCCGCTCCCCGCCTGGCGAGGTGGCCGGAGAGCTGCCCTTCAGCTGGCATCCTTAGGGACGCGATGCACGAGCTCATCGAGCGGGCGCGGGTGCGCACCAACGGCTTCACCGTCACCCCCTCCCAGTACCTGACGATCACCTACGTGGCGCTCGGCGCGCTCACCCTGATCGTGTGGACCGGGGCCGCGGTGCGGCTGACTCGGGTTCGGGCCTCGGCTGCCCGACCTGGCCGAAGTGCTACGGCAGCGTCTACCCGCCGCTGAACACCCACGCCGTGATCGAGTTCTCCAACCGCCTGATCACGGTGCCGGTCGTGATCGCCGCCGGTCTGGCCTGGGTCGGAGCCCTGCGCCGCCGCCCCTACCGGCGGGACCTGGTGTGGCTCGGCGCGATACTCCCGCTGGGCGTGATCGGCCAGGCGGTGCTCGGCGGCTTCACCGTCAAAGGCGCTCTCGACTACGGCTGGGTGATGGGTCACTTCGGGCTCTCGATGCTGATCCTGGTGGCGGCCGTGCTGCTCGTCTTCAGGGCCTCCCGACGAGCGTGAGTCGACAGCCGACGCGCAGGGCGACCGCTCGCTCGTGCGCTCGCTCCGCGGCCTCGTGGCCCTCGGCGCGCTGGCGATCTTCGCGGGCACCGCGGCCACCGCCACCGGCCCACACGCGGGGGGCTCTCCAGGGCAGAAGATCAACCGCCTGAGCTTCGACGGCCACGGGACGATGGACTTCGTGATCCACCGCCACGCCGAGATCGCGCTGCTCTTCAGCCTGGCGGCCGTAGGTGTGTGGTGGCTCGCCCGCCGTCGCTCCGCCGGTGCGGCCGTCCAGCGTCCGCTGACGGTCCTGTGCGTGCTGCTGGCGGTCCAGGGAGCGGTCGGGCTGGACCAGTACGAGACCCACCTCCCGACCGAGCTCGTGTGGGTGCACGTGGTGCTCGCCTCGTGCGCCTGGGTGGCCGCGATCTGGTCCGCCGCAGCCGCCGGAGCGCTCCTTCCACGGAGGGCCTCCGAGCCCGCCCAGCGGCCTCTGGAGCGGCCTCTGGTGCCCGCCGAGCCGGTACGGTTCCCCGGAAATTAGGGCACTTCCCAGGGCCCCGGGGCCTGCGTTGCGGTCGGGATGTCCTGGCGAGCGGTTAGCCTGCAGCGCAGCAATGACACGCAAGAAGGGAGTCGCATGACCAAGAACGATCTCGCCGACGTGGTCGCCGAGGCCGCCGGACTCTCCGGCAGCCAGGCCCGCCAGGTCGTCGAGGCAACGATCGACGCGGTCTCCGACGAGCTCGCCCGTGGGGGAGAGGTCTCGCTGGCCGGGTTCGGGAAGTTCAGCGTCAGCCAGCGTGCTGCGAGGGAGGGTCGCAACCCTGCCACCGGTGAGACGATCAAAATCGCCGCATCGAAAGCCGCCAAATTCTCCGCTGCCTCGGCACTGAAGAAGCGGCTGAACCCCTGATCACTCCCGGCTGTCTGCCGGGACTCACATCACGATGATCGACTAGGAACGGGCGCCTGGATGGCGCTCTAGGCCGTCGTCGTCCGGTATTGGCTCCCAGGGTGCCGCCGAGGCCACGAACTGCCGGAACTGGGGTCGGATCCCGGGATCGCCGTCGAGTGTGCCCAGGCGCACGGCGACCTCGGGGTCGCTCAGCGGGTCGCCGCTGAACAGCGCCGACCCGCACACCGTGCAGAACAGCTTCGGCACGCCCGCCGGGGGCTTGAAGGGGCGCAGTTGGTCCTGGCCGCTCAACAGCCGGAATCCGGCCTGCGGGACGCGCCCGTTGGCCGAGGAGCCCGTGCCGGTCCTGCGCTGGCAATGGGTGCAGTGGCAGTAGCCCGCCGACAGGAACGGCGCGGTGAGCTCGTAGCGGACGGCCCCACACAGGCACCCGCCCTGCAAGGGCTGCTCGGGGGATATCGGCGACGGGGAGCCGGACATGTCCCCGGCCAGCTTATGCCCCCGCCGCGCCCGGGACTCAGGGCCGGCTCGGGGCCGTTCCGTTCCCAGCCGTCGCGCAGCTCCTCCCCTCCGGTGCCTCCTACGGCGGCCCGCCGGACGAACGAGATAGCACGAGCGGGTGCGCCTTTCTACCCAAATTCGGCATCTTGACGGCCTTTTCGCGCTCTGGTAGCGTCGCCCCGACATGAGTTGGGGGCCGCCAAGGGGGGCTGGCGTGAACTTTGCGCGAGCGCTTGAGACGAGCCACTTCTGCGGCCGGTCAGCCGGCCGTTGCCGATTGCCTCGCAGCGTCGCCTGGCTCGAATCTCAATGGCAAGGAGAGTCCATATGACCGACCCAGCAACGTTGGTGTCGCGCAGCTCTCGCTCGAGCGCCAGGCTTGTTGGCACCGCCCGCACCTCGCTCGCGGGCGCGTTGCTCGTCGCGCTGTTCCTGATGCTGATCGGAGCCACAACCGCGTCCGCGACTCCGGTCTGTATCAAGGAAGGCAAGCCCGTCAAATCGCCGAAAAGCGGCGTCTGCCCGAGCGGATACACGAAAACCGAAGTCGGGGAAGGCAAAGAAGGCCCGACCGGTAAAACCGGCGCCACCGGCGCCACCGGCGCTGCTGGCGCCACGGGTGCTACCGGCGCCAAAGGCGAAACCGGTGCCACCGGCGCTGCCGGCGAAAAAGGCGAAACCGGCGAAAAAGGCGAACAGGGCACCCAGGGCGTAAAAGGCGAAACGGGTGCCGCCGGTGAAAAAGGCGAAACCGGTGAAAAAGGCCTGACCGGCGAAACCGGCGCCAAAGGCGAAACCGGAGCGCCCGGTGAAAAAGGCGAAACCGGCGAAAAAGGCGAAAAAGGCGAAACCGGACCCACCGGCCCGGCCGGTGAAAAAGGCGAAACCGGCGAAAAAGGCGAAACCGGCTCTGCCGGCGCCACCGGAGCAACCGGTCCAGCCGGCGAAAAAGGCGAAACCGGAGCCCAGGGCGTGAAAGGCGAATCGGGTGCCACGGGTGCAACCGGGCCTGCCGGTGAAAACGGGACCAACGGCACCAACGGTGCTACCGGCCCGACCGGACCCGCGGGTGAAAAAGGCGAAACCGGGGCCAAAGGCGAAACCGGCAGCGCCGGCGCCACCGGCGCCAAAGGCGCCACCGGCGAAACCGGGCCCGAAGGAGCCTCGAAAACGGTTGTCGAGGTCTCAGGCGCGACGACCGCGAAAGCGGCGATCCAGTGCCCGGCAGGGTTCGTCGCGGACGGCGGTGGCGGAACCACCGTCGTCCAGCTCCGTCAAACAGAGCGCTCCCGTCAACAAAAGCAATGTGCTCTCGAAAACCGGCGAAGAACCGACCGGTTGGCTGTTCGAAAGCACGGCGGCCGCCACTGTCACGGCGTACGTCGTCTGCTCGAAATAGGAGCTCCTAAGCAGCGAAAGCAGTTGGCAGATCATCAGTAGCCAAGCAGCAGAGAGGGGGGCCTCCGGGCCTCCCTCTCTTTTTGCCGCGCGGCGGCAGTGGGCGCGCCGACGCCGCCGGCGATCCGGAGCAGCCGGCGCCCCTTCTCAGGCGAGCTGGGCGGAGGCCACCTCGCCGCGGGCGAGCTCCCGGCTGCGCCACTCCAGATAGCCGGGCCCCGTGTTCAAGAGGTAGGCCGGCATCACGGGCGTGGCGGCCCGCAGCGCGCCGGCGAGGGCTCGCAGCTCGAGCTCCCGGCCCCGGCTCCAGCGGATCCCGAAACGCGTGCGCAGGTCCACGGGCAGCAGCCCGGCGGTCGTCAGGGCGATGACGTGGCTGAGCTGCCCGGACGTGAGCGACCACAGCGGGCGGTAGGCACGGGACAGCTCCGGCGGCGCCGGATGGGCGAGGGCGTCGAGCACTTCCTCCACGGCCGCCGTGCGCACGAGCGTGTGCTTCACGGTCTGCTCGAAGTAGGAGCAGAACTCCGGCCACGTCGGCGGCAGGTCGCGCTCGCGGATCCCGAGCAGGCGTCCGAGCGAGCGCCACTCGCCCCACAGCTGTTCCCGGTCGGTCGCCGACAGGCGCAGGCCAAAGCGCTCGTGGGCCCGGACGATGCCGGCCGCCAAGGTCGCGTGGACCCACGCATAAGCCGTGGGCTCGAGCGCGTTGTACGGCGCCCCGTCGGGCCTCACGCCCCGGATCTGCTTGTGGAACTCGCGGATCCGCCGGCCCATCTCCCCGGCCTGCTCGGGTCCCGCGTAGACCATCGTGCAGGAGTAGTCGAGCGTTCTCAGCAGCCGCCCCCATGGGTCGCTGCGAAAACGGGAGTGCTCGCTCACTCCGGCTCCCACGGTGGGGTGGGAGACCTGCAGCAACAGCGCGTAGCCGGCGGCCAGCAGGACCCGCGACGTCTCCCGCCCGCCGCCATGTGACGGTTGCGCTGCCGGGAACCAGTGAGCGCCACTCGCTGGACGGCGGCATCAGCTGCTGTTCCATGCGCTCAACATTAGGCGGACCGGCGCGGCCGACTAGCATCTGCGGCCGTGAGCGGCGGGGATCAGGTCGGCGTGCGCTGCGGGGAGCGCTTCAGCAGCTACGAGGAGGTGTTCTCGGGCGCCCTGCGTGCCAGCCACGGCGCTGTCTGTCGCTGGACGTCGGGGCCGGCGACCGCGTCGCGCTCCTGCTGCGCAACTCGATCGAGTTCCTGCGAGGCCTCGGTGGCGACCGTGCCGCTCGGCGCCAGCGCCGTGCCGATCAACTGGCACTGGCGCGGCGAGGAGGTCTCCCACGTGCTCGGCGACAGCCGCGCGAAGGCGCTGATCGTGCACGACGACCTGTGGCCCGAGGTGGCCGACGCGGTTCCCGACGAGGTCGACGGTCGTGCTCGTGCCGGCGCCGAGGACGGCCGCCGCGCCCGCGCCGTCGATCAACGGTCCGAGGCTCGAGAGCTGGCCGCGACTGGGTCGCCGCGCACGAGCCCTGGTCACAGGCGCCCGAGACGGGCCCCGTGAGCATCATCTACACCTCCGGTACGACCGGCCGGCCGAAGGGCGTCGTGCGCACGCCCGTCGACCGAGGAGCAGCGCGCCAAGGCCTCGGAGCTGCTCGGCTGAGATCTTCCAGCTGCAGGAGGGCGAGCGCACGCTGATCCCGGCGCCGATGTACCACACGGCCCCGAACGTCTACGCCCTCTCGAGCGCCGTCCGGGGGCTCGACATGACGATCATGACGGGCTTCGACCCCGAGGAGTTCCTGCGCCTGGTCGAGGCCCACCGGGTGAGCGTCGTGCAGATGGTGCCGACGATGTTCGTGCGGCTCCTGGCGCTGCCCGAGCCGAGGTCCGTGAGCGCTACGACCTGTCGTCGCTGCGGCTGGTCGTCCACGCCGCCGCCCCGTGCCCGCCGGACGTCAAGCGGGCGATGATCGAGTGGCTGGGGCCGATCGTCGCCGAGTACTACGGCGGCACCGAGACGGGCCCCGTCACCTACTGCACCAGCGAGGAGTGGCTCGCCCACCCCGGCACGCGTCGGGCGCGCCGATCGACGGGGGCGGCGTGAAGGTCTTCGGCGCTGAGGGCGAGGAGCTCGCCCGGGAGAGTCGGGCGAGGTCTTCGTGTGGCACGGCGCCTGGCCGGACTTCACCTACGCCGGCGACGATGAGAAGCGCCGCTCGCGTCGAGCGGGACGGGCTGATCAGCTGCGGCGACATCGGCTACCTCGACGAGGACGGCTTCCTCTACCTCAACGACCGCGCCGGACATGGTCATCAGCGGCGGCGTGAACATCTACCCGGCCGAGATCGAGGCCTGCCTGCAGTCGTGCCCGGGGGTCGCGCGACTGCGCCGTCTTCGGGATCCCGGACGACGATTCGGCGAGGCCCTCGCGGCCCACGTCGAACTCGACCCGGGCGCCGAGCCTGAGCGAGGACGACGTCCGCGACCACGTCACAGCACCTCGCCGGCTACAAGACCCCCAGGGTCGTCGAGTTCAGCGACTCGCTGCCCGCGCGAGGACTCGGGCAAGATCTTCAAGCGCACGCCTGCGCGAGCCCTACTGGGAGGGTCGCGAGCGGGCGATCTGATTACCGCCCGTTTTGGGGTGGCGGCGATCGCGTATCGTTGGCGTGAGAGTCGATCCGGGAGGCACCGCATGACCCACACCATCAACCGCCAGTGCACGCTCTGCGAGGCGCACTGCGGCATCCGAGTGGAGGTAGACGGGGAGCGGGTGGTGCGCATCAGCGGCGACCCCGACGACGTGCTCTCGCGGGGTTACATCTGCCCCAAGGCGGCCGCCCTGGCCGACCTGCAGAGCGATCCCGACCGCCTGCGCCGGCCCGTGAAGAAGGTCGGGGGGCGGTTCGTGGAGATCGGCTGGCAGGAGGCGCTGTCGCTCGCGGCGGACGGCCTGCGAGGGGTGCGTGAGCGCCACGGCGCCGACGCGGTGGCGAACTACCTCGGCAACCCGGGAGCGCACTCCTCGGGGATCCTGATGGCGGTGCTGCTGCGCAAGGTGCTCGGGTCGCGCAACAACTACTCGGCCACCTCGGTGGACCAGCTCCCGCAGTACCTCAGCTCGCTGGAGATGTTCGGCCACTACGCGGTGCTGCCGATTCCCGACGTCGAACGCACTCGCCACCTGCTCGTGATCGGTGCCAACCCGGCCGTCTCGAACGGCTCGATCATGACCGCCCCCGCGATGCGGGAGAAGATCAGGACGATCCGCGCCAGGGGCGGGAAGGTGGTCGTGATCGACCCCCGCCGCACGGAGACCGCGAGGCATGCCTCCGAGCACGTCGCCGTCAGGCCGGGCGGTGACGCCTACCTGCTGCTGGGGATGCTGAACGTGATCTTCGCCGAGGGCCGGGCACGCCTCGGCCGGCTGGCCGGGCGCTGCGACGGCCTGGAGGAACTGCGAGCCCTCGCCGGGCAGTGGTCCCCGGAGCGCGTCGCTCCCCACGCCGGCATCGAGGCCGGCGAGATCGAGCGCCTGGCCAGGGAGTTCGCCGATGCTCCCAGCGCGGTCGCCTACGGGCGTGTCGGGGTCTGCCACCAGCAGACCGGCTCGCTAACCCACTGGCTCATCAACGCCCTCAACATCGTCACCGGCAACATGGACAGCGTCGGCGGCGCGATGTTCCCGGCCTCGCCCTTCGATCTCGTGACGATCACCGAACGGTTGGACGGCAAGCCCGGCCGGGGCGCCTACCACCAGCGCGTGAGCGGCCTGCCGGAGCTCGCCGGCGAGCTCCCGGTGGCGGGGCTGGCGGACGAGATCCTGACTCCCGGTGCCGGCCAGGTGCGGGGGATGCTCATCTACGCCGGCAACCCGGTCCTCTCCACCCCCGCCGGGCGACGGCTGGACGAGGCGATGGAGCAGCTCGAGTGGTGTGTGGCCGTGGACATGTACGTCACCGAGACGACCAGGCACGCCGACGTGATCCTCCCGCCCGTGGCCCAGCTCGAGCGCTCGGACGTGGATCTCGTGTTCCCCTCCTTCTCGGTCCGCAATCAGGTCCGTTACAACCCGGCGGCTCTACCCAAGCCGAAGGGCGGCAAGACCGATTGGGAGATCCTGCGGGAGCTGGCGGCCCGCCTCGGCCACGGTCGTGCCGGAGCGGTCACGAACGCGGCCCTGCGCGCGGTCGGCCCGCTGTTGACGCCCGAGCACGTCGCCGACCTGGTGATGCGGATCGGCCCCTACGGCCGGCTGCGTTCCTCCTGGCGCCTGGACATGGGCAAGGTCCGGCGCTCTCCTCACGGGATCGACCTCGGGCCGCTGCGGCCGGGCCTCCCGCGCCGGCTGCGCACGAAGGGCAAGCGGGTGAAGTTGGCCCCACCGGTGCTGGTGGCCGAGGCCGGTCGGCTACAGGAGCTCGCCGCGACCCGCGAGGCGGCTCTCCGTCAAGGCTTCGACCTGACCCTGATCGGGCGCCGCTCGCTGCGGTCGAACAACTCGTGGATGCACAACAGCGCCCGCCTGATGAAGGGCGCCGACCGCTGCACCGCGATGCTCCATCCTGACGACGCCGGAGCACGCGGCCTGAGCGATGGCCAGCGCGTGAAGGTGGCCTCGGCGGTGGGGGAGATCGAGGTGCCGCTCGAGGTCAACGACCAGATGCGCCCAGGCGTCCTGTCGATCCCCCACGGCTTCGGGCACGGCCGCCCGGGCGTCGGCTGGAAGCTCGCGGCCACCCACGCCGGGGCCAGCGTCAACGACATCACAGACCCCTCGGTCGTGGACCGCCTCACAGGCAACGCTGCCTTCAATGACGTGCCCGTGAGGGTCGAGGCAGTCACGGCCGAGGCACAGGACGAGCCGTCCGCCGCGCCACTCGCCGTCGGCGTCTAGCGGCGCCCCGCGGAGCCGGACGCGCTCACGCGCCCGGCCATCCCCCGGCTGCTAGCCGCAGCCGGTGTTGTTGCCGCAGCTCGAGCACGTGTAGCAGGAGCCCGTGCGCTGCATCATCCCGCCGCACTGGCTGCAGGCCGGACCGAGGTCGAGGCCCTGGAGCCTGGCCGGGACGACCGGCGGGGAGTTCGGTGAACGACGCTGTCGCCGGGGCGCTGCCGCCGTTCCCGCCGTTGCCGCCGTTCCCGCCTTTGGCCTGCGGCTTGTCCTCGGCGTGGGACTCGCCCGCCGCGCCGGACTCGCCCTCGGCACCCGTCTGGCCGGGGGCCGGCGGTGTCGGAGGCGCAGACGGCGAGAGCCGCGTCCTGGGCGGCTTTGCGGGCGCGCACCGCGGGGGTGAGGATGCCGAGCTCCTCCTGGGCGTCCGCGTCCAGGAAGCGCGAGGCCAGCCAGCGCATGATGTAGTCCGGCATCGACTTCGCGAACGGGATCTCGGGGTTGCCGGTGATCCCCTCCGGCTCGAAGCGCATGTAGCTGAACTTCTGCACCAGCGTTTCCAGCGGCACGCCGTACTGCAGGGCGATCGAGATCGCGGTGGCGAACGCGTTCATCATCCCCCGCAGCGTCGAGCCCTCCTTGCCGATGTCGGTCAGGAAGATCTCCCCGACCGAGCCGTCCTCGTACATGCCCGCGGTGATGTAGCCCTCGTGGCCCGCGATCGAGAACTTGTGCGTGATCGACTGCCGCTCGCGCGGCATCCGCTTGCGCTGCGGTCCGACTTCGGCGAGCGCCTCTGCGACCGCCTGCTCGACGATCGCGTCGACGTCGGCCGGCTCCTGCTTCTGCTTCTGGGCGTCGGTACGCAGCGCCTGGGCGGTCTTCGACCCGTCGCGGTAGATCGCCAGCGCCTTGATGCCGAGCCGCCAGGCCTGCGTGTAGGCGTCGGCGATGTCCTCGACCGTCGCCTCCTGCGGCAGGTTCACCGTCTTCGAGATCGCGCCCGAGATGAACGGCTGCACGGCGCCCATCATCTTCATGTGGCCCATGTGCGAGATCGCCCGCTCGCCGACCGCGACGTCGAACACCGGCAGGTGCTCCTCGGCCAGGCCCGGCGCGCCCACGATCGTGCCGTGCTCGGCCAGGTGGGCCTCGATCTGCTCGATCTGCTGCTCGGTGTAGCCGAGCGTTCGCAGCGCCAGCGGGACGGTGCGGTTGACGATCGTCATCTGCCCGCCGCCGACGAGCTCCTTGAACTTGACCAGCGAGAAGTCCGGCTCGACGCCGGTCGTGTCGCAGTCCATCAGGAAGGAGATCGTCCCCGTCGGCGCCAGCACCGTCGCCTGCGCGTTGCGGTAGCCGTGGCGCTCGCCCAGCTCGACCGCCTCGTCCCACGAGCGCCGCGCGGCCGCCAGCAGCTCGGCGTCGTCGGCAGCTGTCGTCGGCGATCGCGTAGGAGGCATCGCGGTGCATCCGCATCACGTGGTTGTGGGCCTCGCGGTTCTCCTCGTAGCGCTCGTAGGGTCCCGAGCGCCGCCGGCGACCTCGGCCGAGCGCCGGTAGGCGCGACCGGTCATCAGCGCGGTGATCGCGGCGGCGGTCTCGCGGCCCGCGTCGGAGTCGTAGGGCATGCCGTCGGCTCATCAGGTAGGCGCCGAGGTTGGCGTAGCCGAGGCCGAGCTGGCGGAACGCGCGGGCGTTGCGCCGATCTCCTCGGTCGGGTAGCTGGAGGGGCCGACGACGATCTCCTGCGCGAGCAGCATGACGTCGACGGCGTGCTCGAACGACTCGACGTCGAGCGTCCCGTCCGCGCGGCGGAACTTCATCAGGTTCAGCGAGGCGAGGTTGCAGGCCGAGTCGTCGACGTGCATGTACTCCCTGCACGGGTTCGACGCGTTGATCCGCCCGCTGTTCGGGCGAGGTGTGCCAGCGGTTGATCGTCGTGTCGTACTGGACGCCCGGGTCGGCGCAGCGCCAGGCCGCCTCGGCGATCTCGCGCATCAGCTCGCGCGCCGGGATCGGCTCGCCGACCGGCTCGTCCGGTGGCGCGGGCGATCGAGGCGCCAGTCCTCGTCCTCCTCGACCGCGCGCATGAACTCGTCGGTCAGGCGCACCGAGTTGTTGGCGTTCTGGTACTGGATCGACTTGAAGCCGTCGCCGTCGATCGACATGTCGAAGCCGGCGTCGCGCAGCGCCGCCGCCTTGTCCTCCTCCTTGGCCTTGCACCAGATGAACTCGCGGATGTCGGGGTGGTCGACGTCGAGCACGACCATCTTCGCCGCCCGCCGCGTCTTGCCGCCCGGACTTGATCGTGCCCGCCCACGAGTCGGCCCCGCGCATGAACGACACCGGCCCTGAGGCGGTGCCGCCCTTCGCCAGCGGCTCCATCGAGCCGCGGATGTTCGACAGGTTGATCCCCGAGCCCGGAGCCGCCGCGGAAGATCATCCCCTCCTTGGTGTTCCAGTCGAGGATCGACTCCATCGTGTCCTGCGACGCTGAGGATGAAGCAGTTGTGGACGGCGACGTTGTTGGTCAGGAACTCGCCCGACTCGGTCTGGATGTCGTACACGTCCATCGTCCCCGCGGGCTCGATCGAGACGATCTCCTCCTCGCGCAGGTCGCTGCAGTGCTTGGGGTGGCGCAGGCACAGCGAGCTCGAGCAGCTTGCGCTGCTTCTCGCGGGAGACGAAGCCGACGAGCTCCGCGAAGCGGGCCCGCTCGGATCCGATCGCGAGCCACACCTCGAACAGCTCGTTGCGGCCGTCCCGCTTCTCGCGCCGGCGCGTACGCCGCGAGTAGACCCCGAGCGTGCCCAGGAGCAGCTGCACGTCCTCGCTCCAGCGGCCGCTGATCGTGGCAACGCCCACGCGCGCGCTTTCGTAGCCGCCCGAGTGGCGCAGGGAGACGTAGCCGCCGGCCTGGAAGACGCTGCGCAGGTAGGCGGTGATCTCCTCGTGAGAGGCCGTGTAGAGCCGCCCCGGTACCCGTGCCTCGGTGCCGCAGGTAAGTAGCCCCCAACGCTCGGCGTAGCCGCGCAGGGCGTCCCCGTGGAGGCTGATCCGCCGCACCTGGGTGCTTTCGAGGCTGGCCTCGGCGACCTTGCGGGAGACGTGCGGGAAGGCGACGTCGAGGTGGCCGCTGACCCACGCGAACTCCTCGGCTCCGGCGACCTCGAATTCGAGTGCCAGCGTGGCGCCCTGGGCGCTCTGGCGCTCGCCGACGAACCCATCCGCCTGCAGCCATCCGGCCAGTGCCGCCTCGGCGACCGCGGTGTGGTCGGTCTCGTCGATCAGCTCGAGCGCCGGCTCGCCCCCGGGACCACCGACCGTCACCCGGACGGGGTCGGCCACCTTCGCCTTGTGGGGGTGCAGGTGCATGCGCATGCCGGGCTGCAGCTGATCCACCCGCAGCCACGCCGGCCTACCCCTGCGCTCGGCGCTCGCCTTGACGACGTGGTCGGCCGTGGCCTCGACGAAGTTGCCGTTGCGCAGGCCCACCCGCCACACCGGCCGGCGGCCGTTGTGCTTGACCGCCATTACGCGCGTGGAGCCGCCCGAGTCGTAGACCTCGGTGCCGACCATTTCGCCCTCCACGAGCTCACCGATCGGGACCATCCCGGCCGGTGTGGAGACGAGCGCGTGGCCCGGCAGGCAGGCCGAGCACTGCGGCTGCTCCTCGAAGCCGACGTTGAACCACACGGGCGAGTTGAAGGCCGCCATCTGGTGCAGCAGGATGTGGGTGAGCTCGTGCTCGAAGGCCTCCGCGTCGAGGTCCGCGTCGAAGTAGCCGCCCTCCCGGCCCCAGCGGGTGATGGTGCCGGCGACGCGCCCGATCATCTGCCTGACGGAGTGCTCGCGCTCGGGCGATCCGAGCTGGCCGCGGAAGTACTTCTGGGCCACGATGTTGGTCGCGTTCTGGGACCAGCTCGCGGGGAACTCGACGCCCTGCTGTTCGAAGGCCACACGCTCGCCGTGGCCGATGCGGGCGTCGCGCACCTCCCACTCGACGGCGTCGAACGGATGGGTCTCGCCATCGGTGAAGAAGCGGGCGATCTTCAGCGCCCGGCCATGGGTTGCGTCCTGCGAGGCGGTGGGGTTCATGGGCGGGTTCATCGGGGCCTTCCTCCTATGCTGCGCCGGGCCGTGACGCTATGGAAATGAGCTCTAGTCGGGCCGGTTATCCTCGCGCGCAGACCGGACGGAAGACACCCTCAATTTTAGGCCCTCGAGCCCGGCTCCCCGGGCCCCGAAGAGCCAATTTCCGGCTAACGCCCGAGCCTCGCCCAGTCGCCGAATTCGCGCCAGGTTGCCGAGGCCCGGAAGCCCGCCTCGGCGATCGCGTGGCGTAGCGCCAGCAGCCACTTCGGCTCCCACGCCCGGGCCTGCGCGAAGCCCCAAACTGCGCAACCGAGCAGCAACAGGCCGGCTAGCACGATCAGCACGATGGCGGCCACCGGGAGCCCCCCCGAGGAGGTGCCGTGGCC
This sequence comes from uncultured Solirubrobacteraceae bacterium, assembly GCA_963758055.1. Classification (GTDB taxonomy): domain Bacteria; phylum Actinomycetota; class Thermoleophilia; order Solirubrobacterales; family Solirubrobacteraceae; genus Palsa-744. Next base: position 7,561 of record CAVWTU010000011.1, on the reverse strand, counting down.
CGCTGTCGTGGCGGCTGCGAGGAAGCTCCCCATGGGCCCAATGCTAGGCCCCCGGCGGCGGGCCGGAGCTAGGTCGCCCGCGGTGGGTCCCCGAGCAGTTCGGTGACCGCCTCCAGGGCCTCGGAGAGCACCTCCTCGGGGGAGCCGCCGGCGTCGATCACCCGCACCCGCTCGGGTCGCCGCGGAGGCGATCTCTCGTATGCCCGGGCCACGCGCCGCGAAGAAGTCCTCGTCCTCGCGCTCGAGCCGGTCCGGGTCGCCGCGCGACCCTGCTGGCGCTCGCGCCCGAGGCCGGGGTCGATCTCAAGCAGCAGCGTGAGGTCCGGCGCCAGGCCCCCGGTGGCGAAGGCGTTGATGTCGGCGACCCGCTCGACCCCCAGGCCGCGTCCGCCCCCCTGGTAGGCGAGCGAGGAATCGACGAAGCGGTCCAGCAGCACGACCACCCCCCGCTCCAGCAGCGGCCTCAGCAGCTCCTGCACGAGCTGCGCCCGGGCGGCCGCGTACAGCAGCGCCTCGGCCCGCGGGAGCACCGCCAGCCCGGGGTCCTGGACCAGCTCCCGGATCCGCTCGGATGCCTCCACGCCTCCGGGCTCGCGCAGCAGCTCGACCTCGATCCCACGGGCGCCCAGCTCGCGGCACAGGCCGTGGGCGAGGGTCGACTTGCCGGCCCCGTCGAGCCCCTCGATCGTGATCAGAGCAGCGGCCACGAACGGCCACCGTACACGCGCCGTGCGGCGGTTGTGCGGCGGGCCCTCGCCGCCCCGCGGGCGGCCGCGGGGTTGCGCGATACTCGGCCCTGGATGTCACAGGCCCCAGCAGCGCTGGAGGAGGCCTCCAGGCCCAGCCCCACGCGCGCGCCGTGCTCGGGCGCGCTGGCGGAGAACCCCGCGGCCGCCTCGCACGCCTACCTGCTGCACGGGCCGCGCCGGCACGGGCAAGCGGGCAGCCGCCCGCGCGTTCGCGGCGCGCTGCTGCGCGGCGGGGCCGCGCAGCCCGCAGACGGTGGCCGAGCGGGCGCGCCGCGACGCACACCCGGACCTGACCTGGGTTACCCCGTCGGGCGCCTCGGAGATGCTCGTCGCCGACATCGAGCGAGCCGGTCGTGGCGGCGGCGACCCGCACGCCGTTCGAGTCCTCGCGCCGGGTGTTCGTGATCGAGGCGCGTCGAGACGATGAACGACCAGGCCGCCAACCGCATGCTCAAGACGCTCGAGGAGCCGCTCGACTTCGTCCACCTGGTGCTGCTCAGCGACCGCCTGGACGACGTGCTGGCGACGATCGCCTCGCGCTGTCAGCCGGTGCGCTTCGACCCGCTCGGCGGCCGACGCGCATAGCCGCGCGCGCTGGACGGGCGTCGAGGAGCAGCGCGCGCCGGCCTGCGCGCGCCTGGCGCTCGGAGACGCGGGCCTGGCCGCCTGGCTGGCGGGCGAGGAGGGCGAGGCGCTGAGGCGGGCCGCCGAGGGGTTCGTCCGTGGCGCGATCTCGGGCGACAGCGCCTCGCGGGCATGGCTCGGGCTGCTCGAGCGCGGCGGCGGCAGCGGGAGCCGGTGCCGCCGAGGCCGCAGCGGCGGCTGGCGAGCAGGACCTCGAGCTCGCTCCCGCGCCAGGGAGCGCAAACGCGTCGAGCGCGAAGCAGCTGGAGGCCCGCCGCCGCGGCGAGCGCCGCGCCAGCGACCGCGCATGCTCGACCTCGGCGCTGCGCCTGGTGGAGCTGTGGCTGCGCGACCTGCTCTGCGTCTGCGAAGGAGCCGCCGGAGCTGATCCATGCGCGTCGATCGCCGCGAGGAGCTCGAAGCGGATGCGGAGGGCTGCGATGGGCCGGGCCTGCGCGGGGCGCTCGAGCTCGTCGCCGAGACCCGCGCGAGCCTGCGCGTCAACGTCGGCGAGGAGCTCGCCCTCGAGGCGCTCGCTACCGGCTCGAGGAGCGCTCGCTCCGCGTTGACCCGCCGCGGACTGCTGGGGTCAGCCGGAGACGTCGATCGGGCCGAGGTTCGGCTCGAGCCCGTAGGTCTCGAAGGCCAGGAAGCTGCGAGAACAGCGCGTTCTCCGGGCCGTGGAAGTCGGCCGAGCCCGTGCTGCAGCAGCCCGAGCTCGGCGCAGCGGGCGGCGAGCAGCTCGGTCTGCTCGCGCGTGTGGGTGATGTAGAAGGCCTCCACCCCGTCGATCCCGAGGGCCTTGAAGCGGTCGATCGCTGTCGAGCGACTTCGTCGCGGATCGGAGACGTCCCAGAACGGGTGCGCCCAGATCGGCCACGCCGCCGGCGTCGTGGATCGCCTCGACGGCCTCGGCCACGGTCGGCGTCTGGCGCAGGCGGAAGGCCGGGCTTGCCCTCGATCAGGTAGCCGCGGATCAGCGACGCCGATGTCGTCGATCTCCTCCGCCGCAGGCGCTCGGCGTTGGCGGGTGCCGACAGGACCGCCTGCGCCAGGTGGGGGCGCCCGATCGGCTTGCCGGCGGCGATCCGCTGCTGGATCTCGGTCTCGTCGAGCTCGAAGCCGAGCTCCTTCAGCGCCTGCGGCCATCCGCAGGGTGCGCTGCTCGCGGTCGGCCGAGGAACTCGTCGAGCCGCTCGCGAATCGCGGGCTCGGTGTGGTCGATCATGTAGCCGAGGATGTGCAGTTCGCGCGGCGCTTGGGCCCCGATCGTCGATCGCGGAGATCTCGACGGCGGGACCGACCGTGACGCCCAGCGCGCTCGCCGGCGGCGATCGCCTCGGAGACGCCGGCGACGGTGTCGTGGTCGGACAGCGCCAGCAGCTCCACGCCGGCCTCGGCCGCGCGCGCGACGACCTCGGCGGCCGGGAGCGCGCCGTCGGAGTGGGTCGAGTGGGACTGCAGGTCGAACGTGGCGCCATCGGCGCCGGAGCCTAAGCGATGGGCTCAGAGACCGGCGCGCTCGCGTGGGGAGGGAGGCGAGCCGAGGGGGTGATGCGCCGCACGCGCCCCTCCACCGAAGCCCTCAGGCGCCGCACGGCCGCGTGGTAGCGGCGTGCCCGTTCGGCAGAGCACGGGCGAGTAGCCGGCGCCGGCGCCGAGCGCCTCCAGTGCCGCGTCGGTCTCGGATGCCCGCCGGCGGGCATCCACCCACAGCACCTCCAGATAGGCGAGCGCTGCGCCGAGCTGCTCTTCGGGGACCTGTTCGGGGGACTCGAGCTCGCGGACCACCGGCAACAGCTCGCCGGCGATCCAGCGCTGCTCGGCGTAGGCCCGCAGCAGCAGGCACATGTCGGAGGGGTGGGAGAGGCTCGAGGGGTGATTCATCGGCTCGGACCGGTGCGGGGGATACCGGTCGGGGACTCTTGGCTTCGACCGTCCCGGAGGCGTGCTTTAGACGCTCCCCGCCCGGCTCCACCTTTGGCCGGTCAAGACGTGGAAGGTTTTGCGAGCACCCTCAAGGAAAGGCTGCCTTTGCGCCGATGCGGTAACCACGAGACCAAGGACCGCCCCGATGCCGAGAGAAGCGAAGGATCCGACACGGCGCACCCCCGGACAGTACGCGCGTGCGACCGTCCGGCGATTGCGCATGCGCACGCTGGTGTGGCTCGGCGCCCTGGCCGTGGCCACCGCGGCCCTGGGGCGAACCTTCGGTTTGCACGACTGGCGTTTCCTGGCCTGCGAGATCGTGCTGCTGGCGAGCATGTTCGTGATCTCCCACTACGTGCTGCCGTTGCTGGCCCGCCGCGACCGGGGGGCCACCGGGCGAGGAGCACGTCGGGGGACTGCTGGACTGCTTCTGCGAGAACCGCTGGCTGGTGATCCATGACGGCACCGTCGGGCGCGGGAACATCGATCACATCGTGATCGGTCCGGCCGGGATCTTCACGGTCGAGACCAAGAGCCATCCCGGGCCGGTGCGCGTGTCGCGGGTGCACGGGACCACGATCGAGCAGGCCCGGGCCCAGCGCCGGGCGGTCGAACGGATCACGGGAGTTGAGGTGGAGGCGCTGATCGTCTACAGCCGCGCCTGGGTGGACAGGCCGCTGGCGCGGCGCAAGGGCGTACGCCTGCTGCCGGCCAGGATGCTGCTCGGATATCTCGCCAAGTGTCCGAAGACGCTCTCCGGGCAGGACATCGACGCCGCCCACGAGCAGCTCACCCAGGCCCTGCTCGAGGAGCACGAACACAGCTTGGTGCGGGAGCTCTGGCACGTCGCCAACGAACCCGCCCTCACGGTGCTGGCGGAGGTGGCACGTCGGCCGGTCACGCTGCCGGGCTCATCGCCGCGGCGCTCGGAGTCACGAGCGGCCCGCTCGGGGTAGCGTTCAGGGCGTGGCCACCGCCGCGCAGCTGAACGGACGCCGAGCTCGGATCCACTCCGCGGCCGGCCCCCGGGGCTATCCCCGCGATCCCCGCGGGCCCTCGATGCCGCCGCTCGCCCAGACGCTCGTCTGGACGCTGGCTCCGACCTGGATGATGGATCAGCTGCGCCCGCAGGCTCGGGTCGGCCGTTCACGATCACCTTCGCCCCCAGCGGCCGCCAGTTCGTGTACGTGAGCGACCCCGAGGCCGTCAAGGACGTGATGACCGCCCCGGCGGACGTGGCCCCCTCGGCCGCGGGTCAGCTCCCCGGTCGTGCCGGTCATGGGCCGCAACTCGGTGATCGTGCTGACCGGGCCGGAGCACATGCGCCAGCGCAAGCTGCTGCTGCCGCCGTTCCACGGCGAGCGGATGCGCGAGTACGAGCAGGTGATCGCTGCAGGCGACCCGCCAGGAGATGGCGGGCTGGACGCTCGGACGCCCGATGCGCCTGCACGCCGGCCACGCGGGCGATCACGCTGGAGGTGATCCTGCGCGCGGTCTTCGGCGTCGAGGCCGAGCGCATGGACCCCCTGCGGGCAGGCGATCGGGGACCTGCTGGAACCGCTGGGCAGACGCTGATGCTGCTGCAGGTCGCCCTGCGCGCGCCACGATTCGAGCGCCCGCCGGGCGCCCTGGGCCGGGCACCCTCGAGCAGCTGGACGCGGCTGATCTACGCAGAGATCGCCCGCCGCGCCGGGAGCAGCCCGACCTGGAGGAGCGGACGGACATCCTCTCGCTGCTGCTCCAGGCCGAGACGAGGACGGGCGAGCCGATGAGCGACGGCGAGCTGCGCGACGAGCTCGTCACGCTGCTGCTGGCCGGACACGAGACGACGGCGACCTCGGTGGCCTGGGCGATCGAGCGCCTGGTGCGCCACCCCGACAAGCTCGAGCGGCTGCTCGGCGGAGCTGGACGAGGGCGGCGAGGAGTACCTGGATGCGATCGTCAACGAGACCCTCCGGGTCAGACCGGTGGTGCCGATCGTGGTCCGGGTGCTCCAGCAGGATCTCGAGGTGGGGGACATGCTGGCTGCCGGCCGGCACGAGGGTGGCCCCGTGCATCTACCTCACCAACCGCAACCCGGCGGTGTATGAGCAGCCGCTGGAGTTCCGCCCCGAGCGCTTCCTGGGCCGGCGCCCGGACACGTTCGCCTGGATCCCCTTCGGGGGCGGCATCCGGCGGTGCATCGGGGCCTCATTTGCGCAGCTTGAGATGAAGCTGATGCTGCAGACGATGCTCGGCGAGCTCGCGCCCGCGCGTGCCCGGGAGCGCGCTGTGGCGCAGCGGCGAGTGGACGCGGCGGCGGGCGATCACGCTCGTGCCCGCGGCCGGCGCACGAGTGGTCTGGGAGCGAAGGCGCGAACGGCCGCAGCGGCGGGTAGCTTCCCGCCGGTGATGACGGCCGATCAGCCGCGGTGCCTGAGCTCGCCGAGCGATCGGCTGCCCCGGACCCGGAGGCGCTGCTCGCGAGCTTCGGCCTGGCCGCGTTCCGGCCCGGCCAGCGCGAGGCCGTGGTGGCGGCGCTCGACGGGCGCGACAGCCTGGTGGTGATGCCGACCGGGCGGCGGCAAGTCGCTCTGCTACCAGCTGCCGGCGCTGGCCGGCGGACGGGCCTGGTGCTGGTCGTCAGCCCCCTGATCGCCCTGATGGCCGACCAGCTGCGCCGCCTGCAGGAGGCGGGCGTCCCCGCGGCGATGCTCGCCTCGGGGATGGCCGACGGCCACAACGCGCGCGGCGCTCGCGCGACATCCGCGAGGGCGAGGCGGCTCGTGCTGGCGGCGCCCGAGCGCTTCGCCTCGGCGGCCTTCCGGGCGGCGCTGGCGGACACGACGGTGGCGCTGTTCGTGGTCGACGAGGCCCACTGCGTGGCGGAGTGGGGACACGACTTCCGCCCCGACTACCTGCGCCTGCACGACGCGATCGGGGCCGCTGGGCCGCCCGCCGGTGATGGCCCGCACGGCCACCGCCACGCCGCGTGTGGCGCGAGGAGATCGCGCGCGCGGCTGGGGCTGCGCGACCCGGTTTCGGTGCGCTCCGGCTTCGATCGGCCCGAACCTCGCCTTCGACGTCGTGGGCGTGGAGGGCAAGGGCGCGATGGCGCGCAAGCGCGCGGCGCTGATGCACGTGCTTCGGGACCGCGGAGGCGCAGGCCCGGCGATCGTCTACTGCGGCACCCGCAAGGACACCGACGCGGTGGCCGAGCTGATCCGGGCGGGCGGGGATCACCGCCGGTCGCCTACCACGCCGGCATGACCCCGGAGCAGCGCACGAGCCAGCCAGGAGGCGTTCATGGACGGCGCGCGCCGAGGTGGTCGTGGCGACGAACGCGTTCGGGATGGGCGTCGACAAGGCGGACGTGCGCACGGTCGCCCACTGGGCGCTGCCGACGAGCCTCGAGGCCTACTACCAGGAGGCCGGCCGCGGCGGGCGCGACGGGCAGCCGGCGCGGGCGCTGCTGCTCGCGTCGCGCGATGGACCTGGGGCGGCTGATCCGCTTCATCAAAGAGCGCGAGACGAGCGTCGAGGACGTGAAGCGCTACGTGGCGCTCGCTGCGGGCGCGGGTCGCGACGGAGGGATGGTCGCGCTCGGCTCACGGGGAGCTCGGACGAGCGCGACCGCGTGCTGCTGTCGATCGCCGAGCGCGCGGGCGCCGTCGAGCTGGCGCCGGGGGCGCGCGGGGGCCTGCTGGTGACGCTCACCGGGCGGGGCAGCCCGCGCCAGGCCCACGCGGCGATCAAGGCGGCGCAAGACCGCGGCTGGGCGGCCTATCGCTCGATCGAGCGCTACAGCTCCGAGCCGGGCAGCCTGCCGCCGGCGGCAGATCCTCGACCACTTCGGCGACCCGGCGGGCGGCTGCCCGCCGGGGCGCTGCTGCGACGTCTGCGACCCCGACCCGGCTCTCACCGGAGCGCTCGAGCAGGACCGTGCCACGACGTGGCTCGCGAGCCCCGCGGGCGCGCGGCCGCGCAGCTCGCCGCCCCGGTCGAGGACGAGGAGCCGGTGGACCAGGGCCAGTTCGACGAGCTGCGTGCCTGGCGCCTGGAGCGGGCCGAGGGCAAGCCGGCCTACACGGTCGCGACGGACTCCGCCCTGCGTGGCTCCTGCGACGCCGCCCGCGGGAGCTCCCGGAGGTGGTCGAGGTCAGGGGTCTCGGGCCGGCCTTCTGCGAAAAGCACGGGGAGTCGCTGCTTCAGCAGCTGGCGGGCATGAAGCTAGGATGACGTTCTCTCGCCGACGTAGCTCAGCTGGTAGAGCACTTCAC
>CAVWTU010000010.1:0-386221 GCA_963758055.1 uncultured Solirubrobacteraceae bacterium | reverse complement strand
CAGCCAGCGCGGATGCCACGGTTCCTCCTCGCTCATCCGCAACACCCCGTAGCCGATGTCGCGGTCCTTGCCGAGGATGTTGGTGTAGGTGTGGTGGATGTAGTTGTGGGAGTGGCGCCACTGGTCGCCCGGGCAGGCGGTGTCCCACTCGAAGCCGCTGCTGGACAGGGCCGGGTCCGCCGGTCCAGTCGTACTGGCCGTGCATGACGTTGTGGCCGATCTCCATGTTGTCGAGGATCTTCGACAGCGACAGGGCGGCCACGCCCGCCACCCAGGCGGGCGGCAGGAAGCTCATGAACAGCAGACCCCGCCCGGAGATCTCCAGCGCGCGCTGGGTCTTGATGAGCTTGCGGATGTAGGCCAGGTCCTGCTCGCCGAGGTCTTCCATCACGCGCTCACGCAGTGCGTCGAGCTCGGCGCCCAGCGCCTCGATCTGCTCGGGTGAGAGCTGCGGTCGCTGGTCGGGCATGTGTTGCCTCCTTGGCCGTGGGTCGTGTCGTGGGGGTCGGGCGGGTCATTGGAGTCGGATACCTCTCAGAGGTCGAGCTCGACGTCGCCCGCGGGCACCGATACGCACAGCTGCACGTCCTCGGCGTCGGCGCTCGAGAGCGCGCCGCTGCGGACGTCCCGCACCCGGCCGGCCAGCTTGCGGGTCGTGCAGGTGTGGCAGATGCCCATGCGGCAGCCGTAGGCGGGCGAGAGCCCGGCCCGCTCGGCCTGCTCGAGCAGGCTCCCGCCGGCGCAGGAGGCCTCGACCCCGCTGCGTGCGAAGCGAACCTGGCCTTCGCCGGCGTCCGTGGGGACGGTGCAGGGCAGAAAGCTCTCGCTGTGTACGTGCTCTGGCGCTCCGGCGCGCTGCCCAGATCGCGCGGGTGGAGGCGATCAGGGCGGGCGGACCGCACACGTAGACCTCGGCGTCCAGGCAGTCGGGGTCGAGGGCTTGCAGCCCGCCGGCGCGTCAGGTGTCGGCCTGCGCGTCCGCGACCCTCGCGGGTGCCGACCACGTGGATCCCGACGTCGGGCCGGCGCCTGCCCAGCCGCTCCAGCTGTGCCCGGTAGGGATGCTCGTGGCTGTGCGGCGTGAAGTGCACGAACGTGACCGGGCCGCTGTGCTCCTCGTCCAACAGCGTGCGCAGCATCGCCAGCACGGGCGTGATCCCGCTCCCGCCGCTGAGCAGGAGCACGCGCTCCGGTCGCGGGTCGGGCAGCACGAAGTCGCCCACCGGGTGGCTCAGCCCGAGCACCATCCCCGGACGCGCGCGCGGTTCAGATGCGAGGACACGAGACCGTGCGGGTGTGCGCGAATCGTCAGCTCGAGCTCACGTCCCTGGTCATGCTCGGAGCAGGCGGGGGAGTAGCAGCGCGTGTAGCGGCGGCCGTTGATCTCGACGGTCACGTTCACGGATTGCCCGGCGCGGAAGCCGTGCCAGTTGCGGTTCGCCAGCAGCTGCAGGGTCACGGAGCCGTCGCTCGGCCGTGCGACTCCTATGACCTCGGCCCGCACCTCCTCGGAGGAGAACCGAGGCGCCACCAGCTCGAGGAAGCGGTCCGGACCGTGGGGGGCGGTGAGGGCTCGCAGCAGGCCGGAGCCGGCTCGGCGGACGGGTGTTTGAGTAAACATCTGTTAGCTGAAAGTAGGGGAGGGGATCTCTGCTGTCAACCCGAATGTATATATTGTTGACAAGGTTGCTTTCTGGGTAGACCAGATACCAGCCGGTTCCGTTGTAAACGACCGTTTACCCCTCAATGAGTCTTTCTACACACCCGCACGGCCGCCGCAGGCGGCGCTCCCACGAGGGCGAGACACGGGCCCAGCGCAAGCAGCAAACACGCGAGCGCCTGCTGGATGCCGCTCTGTCGATGCTCGAGGACAGGCCGTTCGCGAGCCTCAGCCTGCGTGAGGTCTCGCGCGCCGCGGGCATCTCGCCGGCGGCCTTCTACCGCCACTTCCAGGACATGGATGAGCTCGGCTTCGCACTGGTGGACGAGTCCTTCACGAGCCTGCGGGAGATGCTGCGCAGCGCGCGCGAGAGCGACGACTACGCCGGCGTGATGCGCGACTCGGTCACGATCCTCGCCAGCCACGTCGAGAAGAACCGCCAGCACTTCCGCTTCATCGCGCGCGAGCGTGGGAGTGGCATGCCGGCCCTGCGTCGCGCGATTCGGGGCGAGATCCGGCTCTTCACGAGCGAGCTGGCGACCGACCTGGCGCGCTTTCCGGCGCTGCGCGAGTGGAGCTCCGAGGACCTCGCCATGATCGCCGCGCTGATGGTGAGCACGATGGTCGCGACGGTCGAGGAGCTACTGAACGTCCCGCCCTCGGACCCGCTCGCCGAGCGAAGGGTGCTCGACGTCGCCGAGCGTCAGCTGCGGCTGATCGTTCTGGGCGTGCCCCAGTGGCGTGGGGCGGATCGGGTCGGTACGAAGCGGGCCCCCCAGTCGAGCTCCCCGCGGCGCTCGACAGGTTCGCGCCGCTAGAGGCGCCATCGCCGTCTAGGTTCTCACGCCCCGGCCGACTGGCCTCCGTCGATATGGAGGACCTCGCCGGTCACGAACGTCGCCCGCTCGAGGTAGAGGACCCCTTCGACCACGTCGCTGACGGTGCCCACGCGTCCGAGCGGGTGGAGCTCGGCGAGCCCTGAGTAGGACGCCGGATCGTGGTTCGGTGTCTGGATCACGCCGAGGGACACGGCGTTGACCCGAACCCCGCGGGAGGCGTACTCCATCGCCAAGGAACGTGCCACGGCTGCCAGTCCGCCCTTCGTGAGCACCGTCAGGGCGGCGGGCCGGTCGCCGTCGGGGTGCTCGACGAGGCTCGTGCTGACGTTGACGACGTGGCCCGAGCCCTGCGAGACCATCTGCGCGATGACCCGCTGGGTGATGTGGAAGAAGCCGGCCAGGTTGGTGGCGGTGATGGCGTCGAAGTCCGCCGGGGTGTAATCGGTGAACGGCTTGCCGATGAAGATCCCGGCGTTGTTGACGAGGCAGTCGATCCGCCCGAACCGCTCCATCGCACGCCTGGTCACGAGTTCGGCGGTGACAGGATCGGTGATGTCGCCGGGCACCGTCACGTAGTCGGGCTCGTCGCGGGCCTCGATCGACCTTGACGTGCCGACGACCCCGTAGCCGCAGGAGCGGAAGGCGTCCAGGAGGCCCGCCCCGATCCCCTGCGAGGCGCCGGTGACGATGGCGATCCGCTGCGGTCCGGGCACGTCAGCAGGTTGACGAGAGCGAGCGCCCGACGTCAACGGGCGCGCGGGGCCCGGGCGCTCAGCGCCACGGCCGCCTCAGGGGTGGCGGCGTGGAAGCTGAAGCTCTGCTCGAGATACAGCGACACGGCTCTGCCGTCGTGTGAGGCGTACCCGATCGAGATGTCCTGGCCGGAGTCCAGGACGAAGTCGCCGCCCCGGAGGCTGAGGACGATCCCTCCGGCGACGCCGGGGGCCCACACGATCGGCCCGTCGAGAATCCCCTGCAGGTGCTCGCGCAGCGGGTAGGCGCCCCGCTCGGCTGTCTCGCTCACGACCCGGTAGGGCTCCGGGCCGAGCGCCAGCCCGTACGGGCCCGCGACCCCGCTCTCCAGCAGTTGCTCCACGGCGAGCGCGACCGCCCGCGGGTAGCCCTCCGGTTTGCCGAGCGGTATCGGCCGGTGCGGAGAGGCCTCGCTGATGCCGCTGAGCGCTCCGGGCCAACCGTGGAAGACGGCCACGTTCTCGGCCGTCGCGAGCTGATGGGCGGCCGCGTCGAGCGGCCCGAGGTCGGCGTCGTCGGCACCGCGATCGGCGTCCTGGAGCTCGCTCAGCGGAATCGCGAAGCCCGCTCGCAGCTCGACAAGCGCCAGCACACGCCGCTGCAGCGAGCTGACGCCTTTCACCGGGGCGGCTTTGAGCGTGCCGGTCCGCCCGAGGTTGGTTGCGGAGTGCTGCCAGCCGTGGGGGCCGGAGAAGTCCACCAGGCGGCGAGCCGCGAGTGCCGGGGCCAGCCGCTCCCTGGCCTCCCCATCGAGCAGCTCCCAGCCTGACTCGCTGATCGGCGCCAGCTCTCGCAGAAGGTGGTTCATCGATGGTCCTCCCTCATGCCGCCGATCCCGAGTGACCCCTCGAGCGACGCGACCGGCGGGTCCTCCGCGGCGACCAGCGGGTCCTCCGAGGCGACCGGCGGGTCTTCCGAGGCGACCGGCTGCTCGGCGGTCTCGCCGGTCTCATCCGCGGCCGGTGACGCCGTGACGCCTCCTGCAGCGACCGCGGCCGGTTCCGGCGGGTCGTCGAGGAGCTCGGCGCTGGGCACGAAGAACAGGCCGCCCGTGACCGCCCTCGAGAAGTCGAGGATGCGGTCGTAGTTGCCCTCGGGCTCGCCCACGAACATGTTTTGCAGCATCAGCTCGGTCACGTCAGGGCTGTGAGCGTAACCGATGAAGTAGGTGCCGAACTCGCCGACCCCGACACGGCCGAAGGGCATGTTGAAGCGCATGATTTTGCGCTCGTTGCCGGCGTCGTCGACGATCGTGTTCAGCGCCACGTGCGAGTTCGAGGCCTTCAGCTCGTCGGGGAACTCGAGGTCGCTGAGCTTCGTGCGACCGACGATCGTCTCCTGCTCGCCCACCGCCAGCGCGTCCCACGTCTGCAGATCGTGCAGGTACTTCTGGACGATCACGTAGCTACCGCCGGCGAAGGCCGCGTCCTCGTCGCCGATCAGGACCGCTTCCCGTGCCTCCACGCCGTCCGGGTTCTCGGTCCCGTCGACGAAGCCGAGCATGTCGCGCTCGTCGAAGGATCTGAAGCCGTGGACCTCGTCGACGACCTGTCCGCAGCCGCGCAGTCGTTCGGTCACCCGCTGGGCCAGCTCGAAGCAGAGGTCCAGTCGCCGCGCGCGGATGTGGAACAGCAGGTCGCCCGCCGTGGCCGGGGCGTCGTGGTGGGCACCGTGGATCGGAACGAATTGATGCAGCCCGGCGGGACGCGGCGAACCGAACAGCCGGTCCCACGCCGAGCGGCCGATGCCGACCACGCACGTCAACTCCCCCTCGGGGATCCTGAATCCGACGGACCGCTTCAGCCCGCTCACGTCGCCGAGCAGCTCGCGCACCGGCTCCTCGCCCCCCTGGTCGATCGTGACGGTCAGGAAGATCGCCGCCTCGGTCAGCGACGTGAGAATGGCCTGGGGTTCGGGTGCGGGCATCGGGGCTGGATCGGCGTCCGGCTCAGAGCTTCGTGTGGCCGGCAGAGCGTACCCGGCTCAGGCGAGCTCGAGCAGCGGGAAGGCCCGGTGGCGGCGGGGCGGAACGAGGAAGTTCTGACGCCGGGTGGCGGTGATGAAGCGCTCCAGGCCGAGGTTCTGGGGAGGCACGTTGTACTGCTGGGCGAGGTCGAGCGAGGCCTGGTTGCGGCGCATGTTGGCGAAGAAGTCGGCCGTCGGGACGAAGATGCTGAAGTGAAGCTTCGGTTGTTCGGAGCCGTCGGGCACGTCGAGCGAATCGAAGCCGGGCCCGTCGGCGCGGATGTGGATCGGCGTGCCGAACCGCGTGCGGCTGGAGCGCTGAACTCCACTCATATGGCCGACGTGGGGCTGCCCGTCGAAGGTGTTCTGGGCTTCCGCTTCAAAGCGGGCGTCGTTGCCCTCTTCCGCGTTGGGTATCAAGGCCGGCCCGCCGCCGTTGGTGAACTGGTCGGCATATCCGGGGCTCGGCGGAGGATTCGCGCTGAACATCGCCGCGGCCCGGCGAATGTAGGTTTCTTTCGGGCGTTCGTAGAACTGTTCGAGGTCCTGGATCAGGTGAGAGAGGTGCTGGATCGAGCCGCGGGCGAAGTAGGCGCCGGGGCTGGCGCTTGTCAGCCTGGATTCCGGATTCCCAACGAAGGTCGTGATCCGCGGCGGCCCGCTGGTGCCCACCTGCTGGTCTGAGAAGCCCATCCACATCGACGAGGCGGGATTGACCGTTTCGGCGTACGGCAGGCCTTGTTGGTCGGCCACCGCCCTCGGGAGTCCCGGCTGGTTGAACATCAGTCGCCTGGAGGTGACGGTGAACAGTCCGCCCAGCCCGGATTCGCCCGCCGGGGCGCCCGCGAGCGTGTCGCTTTCGCCTACCAGCCAACTGAGTGCTTCGTCGATCACCGAGGTGTGGTCGCTGCGCATCGTGACCAGCAGGTCGTTGGCCTCGATCTGGACGGGGACGTTGAAGCGCAGCTTTGTGATTTCGGGGTTGACGGGGGAGACGTCCGTGGGCCCCGGAATCGCCTCCTCCAGGACGTAACGCTCCGGATCGGAGAGCAGCCGCGGCATGTGCTCGGAAACCAGGGCGCCGGCCATGCCGCCGGGGAGTGCTTCGAAGTACGGGATCCCGTAGGAGACCGTCGTGAACACGCCGCCCGGGCTGAACGGATAGGCGGCCTCGATCCTTTCCAGCGCGGCCGCCAACATCGCCTGATCGGCTCCCGTCGGGGTGCGTCCGAGTGCGATCGTCGCAAACGTCGTGTAGACAGGCGCGGCTCGGACGCGCACGCCTTCAATGCGCACCGCGTGCGGCGTGAAGCTGCCGATCGCGTACTGGACTTCCGGAAGTCTGCGATGTGCGGCGGCGAGGGCGCGCTGCGGGGGGGCGAGCAGCTCGAGCGCCCCCAGTGTGCTGCCTGCGAGGCCGAGGGCGGCGGCTCGCTGCAGCAGCGAGCGACGCGTCAGACCACCCCCGCAGGGGGCGGGGGTGGCGAACTTCCCCTTCGACGACTCCGTTGACATCTTCGTTCGGGAGCCGTCAGCCGAATATCGCCGTAGGGGTGGCCGCGCGCGTCGCGGCGGCCACCCCGCTCAGCTCAGGCTTCGAAGCCCCAGCCGCTGGTCCCGCTGTAACCGAGCTTGCCTTTGTTGCCTTCCAGCGGCAGGCCGGCTTCTTCTTCTGCTTCTTCTGCTTCTTCTTCGGCGACTTCTTCTTTTTCTTCTTCGTGTTCTTTTTCGCTGGCGGCGATTTCTGCTTCAACCGGTTCGCCCTGAGAGCTCAGGCTGAACGTGCCGCTGGTCGAGGCCGCCGGCGGGCAGGCCGACGTGGTCCCCGACTTGAACTTGAACAGCTGTTTGGTGAGCGTGATGGTGACCGGCCCTGAGGTGCTGTTGGTCGCGGTGATGACCGGCGTCGCGTACGTACAGGTGTTTTCCCCTGGCGGCAGGGCCAAGAATTCGGCGCTGACCGTGAGCAGGTTGTTCTTCACCAGGGTCTTTCCCTTGGCAGAAAGCGCCGCGGCCCAGGGCAGGCCACCCCATTGGACGAGAACCGGACCGGCCGCGGATGATTTGCAGGCGCCCGGAATGCTTTCGTTGCCGGCCGAGATGGCCGCGTTGATGGTGGCATTGTCGCTCACGCCGCTGTTGTTCGAGAGCGTCCCAAACATCGCGTTTTCAGTGCATTCGAGGTTTCCGGCCGCGGTTTCCTCGATCAGGTTGCTACTGAACGCTTCCAGCGGTGCCCCCGGAGCGAGTGCGCCCTTGCCTTTCGTCTTCAGCGTGAGCGCGGCGGCGGCCAGCGGCTTCCTCGCCGCAGGCACGGCGGCCATCACGTCTTCACATTCTTTGGTCGATTTCATCGTGAGTTCGTGGCTCGCGAAATCGAGCGTCTTTTCGGTGCTGATTTTTTCGGGTTTGCCGCCCAGTTCGCCTTCGAGTTTCCCGATCGCTTCGACGTTGTATTTGCAGAGTTTGTTCTTGGCCGCTTTGTAGTGCTTGCGCGGCTTGACCGTGCGTTCGAGTTTGAAGCTGGCCACGACCGCGGTTTTGGGTGCGAGCGTGAAGAGGTATTTCGATCCCGCCTGTGAGACCGATCCCGCCAGTGGCAGGGTTTCGACCTTTTCGCCGATGAGCGTCATGCCCTTCGGTTTCTTGGCGGTGCATTTCCCGAAGTCGATACCGCCTTCGGCGCCGATGCCGAGGTGGCCTTCGATGTAAAGTTCTTTGTAGGCCACTTCGCCGCCGCAGCTGATTTCGAACTTCTTTTTCCACTTCAGCGTGAAGGGCGAGTTGACTTTCGCTTCAGAGCCGAGGTACAGCTTTTTGCCGAGCGCGAGTTCTTCCGCCGGTGGGACTTCAACCCACCACGAAAGGGCGAGCGCGGACGACGCCATCGCGCCGCACGCGACGATCGCCAGCGCGGCGCCGGTAAGGATCAGCACGGCCCTCCGCCTCGCGGCGCCGCGCATGGATTTGGCTGGAGACGAGGTGCTCATGAACCCCCCCTGGGTTGTCTTTCGGTTGGGATCGGCACGCCCGGCACGAGCTCGCATCCGATCCGTCGGTGACGGCCCCCGATTGTGCGCCATGGTCGGAGTGCCTGGGCACCCCGGTTGGAAAGTCGTAACGGATAGGGGCGCTAGTGTCAAGGGGCACGAACCTGTGGCGGAATACCCAATTCGTGTAGGGTTTGCGTGCTCGTGCCGGGGGTGGCGCACGCTCCAAAGGGGAGACCGCGAGACGAGGGGGCGGAGATGGAGTTCCTGAGAGCCGCAACGCAGCCTGTGATCGGCAGTCGTGGATCTGTGCGGGCCGGAATCGCGGTCTCGAGACGGGTCCTCGCGGCGGCTGCCCTGGTATTGCTCGCCGTGATCGCCGGCGTGTCCGTACTTGGCCGGTCTGGCTCCTCGCTCGCGCCCGTGGTCCGGACGCACCGACCCGCGCAGACTACGAGCCTGGCCGGCGCGGCCACCAGCCTGCAGGGGGCCTACTCCGCCGCGGTGGGCCGGGAAAGCTCCGCCTACGCCGTCCGACCGGCGAGCGGCGGCCTGCAGGCACGCAACCCGGCCCAGGGTCTGCGGGTGCGTTTCGGATCCTCGGGCATCGTCGCCGCCGCCGGCTCCAGCCACCTCGGAATGCGGCTGACGGCGTGGGGCAAGGGCTCCTCGCTGGAGCCGCTCGGCGGAGCGCGGCCCGCGGGCGCGGGCAACCGCGTGAGCTACGCCCTTCCCGGGATTCAGGAGTGGTTTACGAACGGACCGCTCGGGGTGGAGCAGGGCTTCACGGTCGAGCACGCCCCCACAGCAGGGCCCGAGGCCGGGAGCTCGCCGGGGTCGCTGACACTCGCGGTCGGGCTTTCGGGCAACACCAGCGCGACGCTCCAGGCCGGTGGGCACGGCCTGCTGCTGAGCCGAGCCGGGAAAACCGCCTTTAGCTACACGGGCCTTCAGGCCACGGACGCGCGAGGGCGTTCGCTGAAGGCCTGGCTGTCCATGCAAGGCGGCCGCCTGCTGCTGCACGTGGGCGCCGCGCATGCGCTCTACCCGGTGCGCATCGACCCCTTCCTGCAGCAGGGCGAAAAGCTGACCGGCAGCGGCGAGAGTGGCCTGGGCGAATTCGGCGAGAGCGTGGCCCTGTCCTCGGACGGGAACACGGCGCTGATCGGCGGTAGTGGCGACAACAGCTTCACCGGCGCGGCGTGGGTGTTCACCCGCTCGGCCGGCAAATGGACCCAGCAGGGCGAAAAGCTGACCGGCGGGGGGGAGAGTGGCCACGCCGAGTTCGGCTGGAGCGTGGCGCTGTCCTCCGATGGCAGCACGGCGCTGATCGGCGGCCCGACCGACAACAGCCGCGTCGGGGCGGCGTGGGTGTTCACACGCTCGGGGAGCACGTGGTCCCAGCAGGGCGAAAAGCTGACCGGCGGCGGTGAGACCGGCGAAGGCGAATTCGGCTCGAGCGTGAGGCTGTCCTCCGAAGGGACCACCGCTCTGATCGGCGGGAGCGGCGACAACACGTTCGTCGGCGCCGCCTGGGTGTTCGCCTTCTCGGGCGGAAAATGGACGCAGCAGGGCGCAAAGCTGACGGGCGGGGAAGAGGTCGGCCGTGGTGAATTCGGCGACAGCGCGGCGCTCGCGGGTAACGGCCAGACGGCCGTGATCGGCGGTCCCCGCGACAATGGCGCCATCGGCGCGGCCTGGGTGTTCGTCCTCTCGGCCGGTAAATGGATCCAGCAGGGCGAAAAGCTGACCGGCGGCGAAGAGACAGGCAACGGCGAGTTCGGCTGGAGCGTGGCCACCGGCTCCGAAGGCAACACAGCCGTGATCGGCGGACCCACCGACAACACATCGGCCGGCGCCGCGTGGGTGTTCAAGCGCTCGGGGGGCAAATGGACCCAGCAGGGCGAAAAGCTGACCGGCGGCGGGGAGAGCGGCAAAGGCGAGTTCGGCTGGAGCGTGGCGCTCTCGGGGTCGGCCACGACGGCGCTCGTGGGCGCGCCCGAAGACAACGCCAAGACCGGTGCCGCCTGGGTGTTCGCCGAATCGGCGGGCAAATGGACCCAGCAGGGCGAAAAGCTGACCGGCACGGGGGAGACGGGGGCCGGCGAGCTGGGCTACAGCGTCGCCCTCGAAGGCACAACCGCGGTGGTCGGCGGCTTCGGCGACAGTGGCCAGGTCGGGGCGGCGTGGGTGTACACCGAATCGGCGGGCAAATGGACCCAGCAGGGCGAAAAGCTCCTCGCCGACGGGGAGAGCGGCAACGGCGAATTCGGGACCGGCGTGGGGGTGTCCTCAGACGGCAACACGGCGCTCGTCGGCGGGCCCCTCGACAACGGCTCCGTCGGCGCCGCCTGGGTGTTCACGCACGTCGGGAACGAATGGATCCAGCAGGGCGGGAAGCTCAGCGGCGGCTTGGAGAGCGGCAAAGGCGAGTTCGGCTGGAGCGTCGCGCTGTCCTCCGACGGCAACACGGCGCTCGTCGGTGGACCCCAGGACAACAGCGGCGCGGGCGCCGCGTGGGTGTTCACGCGGTCGGGCGGCAAATGGACCCAGGAGGGCGAAAAGCTGATCGGCGGCGGCGAGAGCGGCAGCGGACAGTTCGGCTACAGCGTGGCGCTGTCCTCCAACGCCAACACGGCGCTGATCGGCGGCTTCGGCGACAACGGCTTCGCCGGCGCTGCGTGGGTGTTCACGCAGTCCGGAGGCAAATGGACCCAGCTGGGGAGCAAGCTGACCCCCACGGGCGAGAGCGGGAACGGCTCCTTCGGCTTCAGCGTCGCGTTGTCCTCCACCGCCACCACTGCGCTGATCGGCGGCCCCGAAGACGGCGCCCGAAAAGGCGCCGTGTGGGTGTTCACCGAATCGGGGGGCAAATGGACACAGGACGGCGAAAAGCTCGAAAGCGGCGGGACAACCGAACCGAAATTCGGCTCGAGCGTGGCGCTGTCCGCGGAAGGCACCACGGCGCTGATCGGCGGCCCCGAAGAAAACACCGGCGTCGGCGCCGCGTGGGTGTTCACCGAAGCGGCCGGCAAATGGACCCAGCAGGGCGAAAAGCTGACCGGGGGCGGAGAGACCGGGGCCGGCGAGTTCGGCTCCAGCGTGGTGCTGGGCTCGGAAGGCAACACCGCGCTGATCGGCGCACCGGAAGACAGCAGCGGTGTGGGCGGCGTGTGGGTGTTCACACGCTCGGCCGGCAAATGGTCGCAGCTGGGCGGCAAGCTGACGGGCGGCGGAGAGAAACTCAAAGGCCAGTTCGGCCTCAGCCTGGCGCTGTCGCCCAACGGCGGCACCGCGGTGATCGGCGGCTCCGAAGACAACCACGGGGTCGGCGCCGCCTGGGTGTTCCAGAGCGCGACGCTCCAGTGGCACGGCCAAGGGGAAGTGTTCCCCGAAGGCGTACCTCAGACTGTCAGCACGAAAGGGACGCTCACCCTGCACCTGGCCAACCACACCAACGTGACCTGCAAGGTCAAGGACAAAGAGACTGTGGAAAACCCGCTCGGCGGGGCGCCGGGAGTAGATCACACGACGGAATTCACGCTCACCGGCTGCAAAGCGAGTCCGACGGTGTGCGCGAAAGGCGAAAAACTGGGCGTCGTGCCCGCAGGCCTGCCGTGGGCCACGGAACTGCTGGTCGGGCCGCCGATCCGCGACCACGTCGCGGGCGTCGAACTGAAGATCGAATGCACCAGGAAAGCCGTCAAGAAAGGCTATGACGTGCTGACCGGCGCGCTGACTCCCGAAGTGGGCAACAGCATCTTCGAATTCGCCAGCGGCTCCGGAGAACTGGCGGAGTCCCTCGGGGGGAAAGCGACGATCACCGGGCAGGACAAACTGAAGGGCCCGAAAAAACACACCGTGATCACGGCCTGAGCGCCGCCGCGGCGTAAGCTGGCGGGCATGAGCAACCTCGGACCCTTCACGGTCGGGCGGGTCGGCTTCGGCGCGATGCAGCTCCCGGGGCCGGGCGTGTTCGGACCGCCACGCGACCCCGACTCCGCCCGTGCCGTCCTGCGCCGGGCGATCGAGCTCGGCGTGGACCACATCGACACTTCCCAGTACTACGGCCCGGACGTCGCCAACGATCTGATCCGCGAAGCGCTGTTCCCGTACCCGGAAGGCCTGCGGATCGTCACGAAGGTCGGCGGGCGCCGTGACGAGAAGGGAGCGTGGCTTCCAGCCCAGCGGCCCGAGGAGCTGCGGGTGGGCGTGGAGGAAAACCTGCGTTCGCTGAAGCTCGAGCGCATGGCGCTCGTCAACCTGCGCCTGATCGGCGGCGATGACGCCGACGTGCCCCTGGAGGAGCAGCTGGGGGAGCTCGGGGAGCTCCGCGGTGAGGGCAAGCTCGAGCTCATCGGCCTCAGCAATGTGACCGTGGAGACCGTCCGGGAGGCGCTGGCCCAGGCCGACGTGGCCTGCGTCCAGAACGGCTACAGCGTCCTCGACCGCTCCCACGAGGACGTGCTCGAGCTGTGCATCGAGCACGACCTGGCGTTCGTGCCCTTCTTCCCCCTCGGCTCCGCGTTCACCGGCGGCCCGGCCGCGCTGGCCGCGGACCCGGCGGTTGCCGGGGTCGCCGCCAGACACGGGGCGACGCCCTCGCAGGTGGCGCTCGCGTGGCTGCTCGCCCGCGATGAGCACATCCTGCTGATCCCGGGAACCTCGTCGGTGAGCCACCTCGAAGAGAATCACGCCGCCGCCGAGCTGGCACTCGACCCCGAGGACCTCGAGGCGCTCGAGCAGGTCCGCCAGCTCGGCGACCCGCACGACGCCGTGCACGACTGACGGGGACCGCGCCGGGGTAGCATCGGTCCCAGTGGAGTTGGCCGAGGGCTATCAGCTGAAGGACATCTCCCCGCGTGCTTACGAGCACCCGGCGGACCGTGCGGCCACCGCCGCGCTGAAGGCGATCCCGTACGTCGACAGCACGGTCCGGAAGATCATCGAGTACGGATACGAGCGGGCGCTGCGGCGGGGAATCCTGGGATCGGCCGTGCGCCTCGGGGACAACCAGCTGGGGGACGTCTACCGCGCCCACGCCCGTGCCTTCGTGACGCTCGACATGGAGCCGGTGCCCGAGCTCTACATGACCCAGGATCCGATCGCCAACGCGATGACGATCGGCTCCGCGCGGCCGCTGGTGGTGGTCAACTCGGAGCTGGTTCGGCTGCTGGACGTGGAGCAGCTACGTGGTGTGTTCGCCCACGAGGCCGGACACGTGCTCTCCGATCACGTTCTATACGGGACCGCGCTGACGATCCTGATGCTGCTCTCGGTGCTGCCGGGCATCCCGGTGCCGCTGTTCCCGCTGCGCACGGCCCTGATGGAGTGGTCGCGCGCCGCCGAGCTCAGCAGTGACAGGGCGGCGGCGCTGGTCACGCGCGATCCCCTGGCGATCTGCCGCACGCTGATGGTCCTGTCGGCGGGCGCGGAGGCGGCGAACCTCGACCTCGACGTATTCATCGAGCAGGGTCGCGAGTACCGCGAGAAGCCATCCGCCTTCGACCGTATCTCGCGTCTGCTGAGCGACCTCAACCTCACCCATCCGATGTCCGTCCAGCGGGTCCACGAGCTGATCGCCTGGGTGGAATCCGGGGCCTATGACCGGATCGTGGCCGGGGACTACCCGAGGCGCGACGAGCAACAGGACGTGCGGGCCGAGGCGGGTGACGCCGTGAACCACTACGCCGACCGGCTGCGCGGTACGTTCCGGGGGCTGGCCGACTCGGTCGAGGAGGCCGCCCAGCAGCTGAACGACTGGCTGCGCAGCAACCGTGACGAGGACGAGTAGCGACCTCGAGCGGTTCGTGCAGGCGCAGGACGCCGGCGGAACCTACGCGCGGGCGCTGGAGGAGCTCGGGGCCGGGTGCAAGGTCAGCCATTGGATGTGGTTCGTGTTCCCCCAGCTCGCGGGCCTCGGGCACAGCCCCACCTCGCGCCGCTATGCGATCGCCTCGCTGGGCGAAGCCCGCGCGTACCTCGATCATCCGCTCCTCGGCCCTCGCCTCCGGGACGCGGCCGGCGTCGTGCTGGCGCTGTCCGGGCCGAGCGCCGAGGACGTCTTCGGGGCGATCGACGCCCAGAAGCTGCGCTCCTCGATCACGCTGTTCGCCAGGGCCGACCCCGCCGAGACGTTGTTCGCCGAGCTGATCGAGCGGTACTTCGGCGGCGAGGCCGATCCGGCCACCGACGCGCTGCTTGCGGCGGCGGGCGCCGGCTGAAGCCGAGATGTGCCCTTCTGCACAGGTTTCTGCACCTGTTGGGTTTTCGGCCTTTGCCTCCTTCAATCATCGGGATGGCTCGCATGGAGCGCACCTCCCGTACCCAGCTGTGGCTCGAAGGCCTCGGCGACTGGAGCTGGCCCGGCCGGGGCGCAAGCGGCAATGAGTTCCTGCCGCCGGCCTGGATTCCCGCCATGCCTCCGCGGCTGGAGCCGGCGGCCGCCCTCGCCGGGGGCGGGTCGTGGGCCGGCGCCGCACACGAGCCTCGGAGAGGCCGTCTGTGGCTGTTCCTCGGCCTGCTCGGACTGGTTGCGGTCCTGGCCCTCGGGGCGCTGCTGGCCGTCCCCCACCTCGGCGAACGCCTCGGCCTGACCGCTTCAGACTCGCCGGAAGTCCGTGCCGTTCCCCTCGCCGCGCCGCCGCAGGCTCTGGCGCCCCTGCCGGCGCTGAGGCCCGTCCACGCCGATGCGGGCGGCAGCCTCGTGGAGCGGGCCCGCTTCCATTCCGCCTCGCTCGGGAGCGCGGGTGGGTTCTTCGTGTACCTGCCCGCCGCCTACACGGCCGGCGTCCGGCGCTATCCGGTGCTGTACCTGCTGCACGGCCGCAACGGGCACGCGGAAGCGTTTCTCGAAATGGGCATCCAGGCGAGCCTCGATGGGCTCATCTCCCACCACGTGATCGCCCCGATGATCGTCGTGATGGTCCAGGACGCGCCGGGCCTGAACAACTGGCGGGATCTCGGCACACGGCACAGCGAGACCTACGTCGTGGAAGTCCAGGAACTGGTCGATCGCATGTTCAGGACCGTCCCCACCCGCGCCGGGCGGGCGATCGCGGGCAGCTCCATGGGCGGCTTCGGGGCGATGAACGTGGCGCTCTCGAACCCGCTGCGCTTCGCCGTCGTGGAGAGCTGGCTGGGCTTCTTCGACGACCTTCACGAATCCCTCAGCGCCGACCGCTCGGTGATCTCCCGGCTGGGTCTTCACGCCTTCCTCTACGGCGCCTACGAAGACCCGGTGGCGGTCCCCGGCGAGGACCCCGAATTCGCCGCCGAACTGAGCGCCGACGGAGCCCGCGCGCGGGGCGTCATCTACCCGGGCGGCCACAGCCTCGAAAAAATCAGGGAGCACCTCGACTACGGGCTGCTGTACGCGGGCCGCTCCCTGCTGTCGGCCGAGCACAGGGCCACGCGTGAAGCACAGGAGAGCCCTGTGACCGGGCGCGCTCACCGCGGTGGGGCCGCTTCGCGGACCGAGTAGCGCAGCAGCTGGCCTTCGCGCCATACCGCCACGGCGCGGTCGCTGTCGGGGTCGACCGCCACCGTGGCTTCGCTGTTGGGGGCCGTCCCGGTGAGCTCTTCCGGGGCTTCGAAGACGACCCGGCTGCCCACGCCGCGAAAGCCCCGGGTCGCGTAGATCGCCTGGCCGGCCGTTCCGTCCGCTCCCGGAGCTCCGCTCGGCTCGGTCCACAGCAGCAGCGCATCGGCCCTCGGCCCCGGCTGCAGGTCGGCCAGCAGGGCGTCACCCGAGGCGGCCGCGGTGGTGGTCGGCGGGCCCACGCGATCCTGGTCCACGGCGGCCGAGCGGATCACCCAGCGTCCGTCGAGCATGCTCGACCACGCGAGCATGACGCTCTCGGTGCTGAGGCGGATGAGGCTCGGGGACGCGGGAGGCGCCGCCGCGCGGTGTGGATTCGCGAAGCTCTCCAGAAGCCGAGGTGCGCCGAACGCGACCCCCTTGGCCGAGCGGTCCAGGTACACGTCCGTGGTGTCGCCCTGCTGCTCGCTCCAGGCCACGATCGCGCGGCGGTCGTCGCTGAGCAGTGCCGCGATCCGCAGCCCGGGACCGGCGGCCGCGATTCGCTGGGTGGCCCCGGGTGGGCCGCTGGCGGGCAGATACTGCGCGAAGATCGAACCGCTCTGCTCCCACACCAGCATCGCGTCGCTGCGGTAGTCCAGGGCCGGCGTGAGCAGGCGTATGCCGCGCCCGGCCGAGACGAGTTCGTGGCGCACGAAGCTGGTGGTGTAGAAGCGCTCGACCTGCAGCTGCAGGTGCCCTCCCGCGGCGCCCCCCGCGACCGCCAGATCGCCGAGGTAGCCGTTGGTGGCGGCGAGCGGCTGTGTGAACAGAGGTCCTGGGGGGATCGCAGAGAATGGCCCTTCGGCGCGTCCCTGGAGGGCCATCGCCGCAGCGCCGGCCACCGCGGCCGGATGGCCGACGACCGCCACCCGACCGCCCGGGGCAACGCCGGCCGCCAACGACCCCTGCAGCGGCAGCGCCGTCTCCGGGCCGGTCGCGATCGCCGCGGCCGAGCCGCCGGCCCGCAGCGTGCCGATCGGGACGACCCGGGCGCCCGGGCCGCCGGGGCAGCCGGCGACGGCGCGCCACACGATCGCGCCCGGGCCGGTGCGGTGCCCGGGTTCGTTGCTCGGGAACAGCACGCGCGGTTCGCGTCCCGGGCACCGGCTGAGCAGGGCCGCATCCGCCCACGCGTGCGGGTGCGTGGTGGTCGGCCGATGGGGCAGCGAGTGCGAGGAGGAGCACGCGCAAAGGCTTGCCGCGAGCGCGAGCAGGCCGGAGAGCCTCAGGCTATGGCGGCGGGAATTCCTCAGCCGTCTGGCGCCGTAAGAGGTAGGCGCCGAAGAACGCCAGCGCCGAGTACACGATGATGCCCGCCAGTTTGCCCGTCGAGGCGATCGGGTTCCAGATGAAGACCAGCAGCATGATGGCGGCGACGATCGCGTAGGTCCATTCGGGCCGGTCGCGCAGGAACGGGGCGATGAACTCCCGCGCCCGCGTTGCGTACCGGGAGGGGCCCGCGAACCACGCGGCGACGATCAGCGGAATGCCGATGACAACGAACGCCCCGGCTATGTCCGAGAGGATCGAGGTCGCGATCGAGAGCGCCGCGTGCGCCGCCGGCTTGACCGATTCGGTCTTCACGAGTGAGTCGGCCACCTGGTTGACGACGAGCGTGCGCAGCAGGAACACGAATACGCCCGCGATGACCGCCGCGAAGCCGACGTTCATGAGCGTGCGCCGGCGGTAGCCCTTGGCCAGGAAGATGGCGATCGCGTACAGCACCGGGATCAGGATCGTGAACAGCAGCGCGAGGCCTTTGAGGATTTTGCCGATGTCCTGGACCGCCTTGATCTGCTTGGACTTCAACACGGTCAGGTGGGCGACGTTGGCGGGCAGTTTGGAAGCCACTTCGGGCAGCCCGAGGCGGTTGGTGATGTTGGTCAGGACCGCGGCCAGGTCCAGCGAGACGACCCCGTTGTTGATCGCCACCGGGCCCTTGCCGCCTTCGACGATGTTCACGAGCGTCTGGTCCGCCGCCCGGTTGGCGGTCTTCCAGGCTTCCTGGACCTTGGCCGTGGCAAGCGCCCGTTTGGCCACTTCGGTGGCGCCGGTGCGTACCAGCCCGGACGCGGGGCCCGCGAGCGCCTGCACTTCCTTGGGCAGGCGTTTCTTGATTTCCGCTTCGACGTCGACGTTCGCGTAGAGCTGTTCGACCAGGTAGTTGGCGGTCGCGTCGCGGATCTGTTCGTTCTGCAGCAGCTTGGTGCTCGTGCTCGCCCAGTTGTCGGCGCTGAACACCTGGCGGTTCGCCCAGATCGCGAAGATGCCGATGATCGCGAGCACGGTCGTGCCCCAGATCAGCAGACGCACTGTGATCCGCCGCCCACGCGTCACCGGCGGCGCGGCGGCCGCCGCCGCTGTCGGCGGCGTTGGTGGGTTGGACGGCGCTGGTCCCCCAGCACCGGTCCCGGTTCCGCCGTCCCCGGCAGGGGGCGGTGCGGGCGCGCGAGCCTCGTCCATGGCCGACATCATGCCGATCGACTCGGGCGTATGCATCGCGGTGACTGGATCAGGTCCCGAGCAGTTCGCCCGGGGCGGTCGGCGGAAGGCCGGTAGCTCAGGCCGGCGTCAGTCGGCCTGCTTGACAGGTGACCATATGGTCACATATAGTCGGGTGCACGATGGACGCCGTCTTCCGAGCGCTCGCCGACCCCACCCGCAGGGAGCTGCTCGATGAGCTCTTCCGCCAGGACGGGCAGAGCCTCGGCGAGCTCGAGGAGCGGCTGCCGATGACCCGCTTCGGGGTGATGAAGCACCTGGGTGTGCTCGAGCGGGCGGGGTTGGTCACGACCCGCCGGCAGGGCCGCCAGAAGCTCCACTACCTCAACGCGGTCCCGATCCGGCAGGTCCACGACCGCTGGGTCAGCAAGTACGCGGAGCCCTGGGCGGCAATGCTCGGCGAGCTCAAGCAACGACTGGAGGACGACATGACGATCGATGCGACAGACAGCGGCCGCCGGCCCTGGACCGCCGGACCCACCGAGAAGGTCTTCGAGATCTACATCCGCACCACCCCTGAGCGCCTGTGGGAGGCGATCACCGACCCACAGCTACGCCGGCGCTACAGCTTCGGGCTGGAAGTCCACTCCGACTGGAAGGCGGGCTCCGAGTACGAGCTCTCCAACCCGCAGGCGGGCAGGATGGCGATCGGGGAGAACCTCGAGGTCGATCCCCCGCGGCGCCTCGTGCAGAGCTTCACCGCGTTGTGGAGCGAGGACGTGCAGAGCGAGGGCCCCTCGCGTGTGACGTGGGAGATCGAGCCCGTCGGTGACTCCTGCCGGCTGACCGTCACCCACGACCAGATGCGCTCGGATGCCCACGGCGAGATCTACGGCGGCTGGCCTCAGATCCTGTCCGGCCTGAAGACCCTGCTCGAGACCGGCGAGGACCTGACCACACCGGGCTCGCTGCGCTATACCGGCGCGGGGGCGTAGCCGGGAGCCGAGCGATAGGGTCCCGTGTGGAGATGGCGGGGACCTCTAAAGCGATCCTGATCACGGGCTGCTCGACGGGTATCGGCCGTGCGACCGCGGAGCGGCTGGTGCGCGCCGGGCACACCGTGTACGCCAGCGCCCGCAACGAGGCGACGCTCGACGGGCTGCGGGATCTCGGTGCGCACACGCTGGCGCTCGACGTGTGCGACGAAGGCTCGATGCAGGCCGGCGTGGAGCGGGTGGTGGCCGAGCAGGGGGCCGTGGGGGTGCTCGTCAACAACGCCGGCTACTCCCAGGACGGCGCGATCGAGTCCGTCTCGATGGACGCGGTCCACAGGCAGTTCCAGACGAACGTGTTCGGGCTGATCCGGATGTGCCAGCTGGTGCTCCCCGGGATGCGCGCCCAGCGCTACGGGCGGATCGTGAACATCAGCTCGATGGGGGCCAACTTCACCTTCCCCGGGGCGGGCCTGTATCACGCGACCAAGTACGCCGTGGAGGCGATCAGCGACGCCCTGCGCTTCGAGGTCAAGGACTTCGGTGTCGGGGTGACGGTGATCCAGCCCGGCCTGATCCGAACGAACTTCGGAGAGGCGGCGGCCGGCTCGCTCGAGGGTCAGGCCGAGAACGGCGAGGGCCGCGACGGGGTCTATGACAGCTTCAACCGGGAAGTCGCGAAGATGACCGTCGAGGCGTACCACAAGGGCCCGCTGGCGAAGTTCGGAGGAGAGCCCGATGCGGTCGCGAAGGCGATCGAGAAGGCGATCGCGCGCGGCACGGCCCCGATCCGGGTACGCGTCACTCCGTCGGCGAAGATGCTGGTGGCGCAGCGTCGGATGATGGGAGCCGGGATGTGGGACAGGTTCCTGGCGACGCAGTTCACGCGCCCCGCTCCCGACTGAATCTCGCAGGACAGCCGGGGACTAAGCTCCCGCGCAGCGCCGTGCGAGCCGCCCCGCCCACCAGCCCGCGCCGGGAGCTGCCTGGGCGTGCAACGAGATGTTCCTGAGCACGACGCTGCTGTATCCCGTCGAGCTCGCGGTGCTGTGCGTGGGCACGGGTCTGCTGGTGGACCGCATCAGCGGCCAGTTCCTGCCGCTCGCGCTGCTCCCCGCCACGGGTCTCGCGGGACTGATCGCGGTGACCCAGCTGTGCACCTACGCCTACCCGCTTGCGCCCGCCACGCCTTACCTGGCGGGAGCGGTGGCCGTCCTCGGGCTGATCCTGGGACGCGCACGCGCGGGGGCCGTTCTGCGGGCTGGACGCGAACGGCCCTGGCTGTTGCTGCTGCCCGTCGGCGCGTATGTGACCGGGCTCGCGCCGGTGCTGGCGGCGGGCCGGGCGAGCTTCTCCTCCTACATGGCGCTGGCGGACTCCGCCGTGCATCTGGCCGGCGCCGACTACCTGCTCCACCACGGCCAGCACTACACCCACCTCGACCTGCGCAACTCCTATGGCCAGGTGATCAACGACTACTACAACTCGAACTACCCATCTGGTGCGGACACCGCCTTCGGGGCCAGCGCGAAGCTCATCGGGCTGCCGCTGATCTGGGCCTTTCAGCCCTTCAACGCGTTCGTGCTCGCGAGTGCCACGGGGGCGGCGTGGCTGCTGGCCCGCGCGAGCGGCCTGTCGCGACTCCTGGCAATGCCGGCGGCGCTCACGGCCGTGCTCGGAGCGCTCGTATTCGCGTACGAGCTGTTCGGCTCGATCAAGGAGGTGACAGCGTTGGGGATGATCCTCGCGCTCGGTGCCCTGGTCGTGATCCAGGAGCGATGGGTCCGCTCCCCGGGGAGGGGCGTGATCCCGTTCGCGCTGATCCTCGCCGCCGGCATCTCCGCACTGGGTGCCGCCTTCGGCGTGTGGGCGCTGCTGTCAACGCTCGTGCTCGCCCCGGCGATCGTGGCCCCACTGCGCGAGGGCGGAGGTGCACGTGGACGGGTGCTCGCAACGCTCGGGTTGGGCGTCCTGGTGGTGGTACTCGCCGCCCTTCCGATCTGGGCCAGCGCCGGGGGTTCGGTCCAGGTGGCCGAAGGGATCGCCTCGACGACGAACCCGGGCAATCTCGTCCACGCCCTGCGCGCGATCCAGCTGTTCGGCATCTGGCTCGGGGGCAGCTACAAGCTCGAGCCGACCGGAGCATCGGCCGGGCTCACCCACGGGCTCGTGCTGCTGGCGCTGGCGGGCGCCGTGCTCGGCGTGTGGCGGCTGTGGCGCCTGCGCGCCCTCGCGCTGCTGGCGTGGTTCGGCCTGATGCTGCTCGCGTGCCTGATCGTGGTCGAGTCGGTGTCGGCGTGGGGAGGGGCGAAGACCCTGATGCTGAGCTCTCCCGCCGTCGTGCTGCTGGCCTGGGCCGGGGTGGGTGCGCTGATTGGGATGCGCCCGCGAGCCGTGGCATTGGCGTGCTCGGGTGCACTGGGGCTGGCGCTGACCGCCGGCGTGCTGGTGTCCGACGCGCGCCAGTACCACGTCTCGAACCTGGCCCCCACGGGCCGCTACGAAGAGCTTGCGCGGCTGAATTCGCGCTTCGCCGGTCGCGGCCCGACGCTGTTCACGGACTTCGACGAATACTCGCTGTATGAGCTGCGGGACCTCGACGTGGGGGGTCCCGACTTCGTGTACCCACCAGCCGCGGCCGGCGAAGGCCGCGGCAGGGCACGGACGGCCCGTGCGCCTCGATCGGCTGGCGCCGTCGGTGCTGGCGGCCTATCCGCTGATCATCAGCCGGCGGGACCCGCTCGTGAGCCGGCCCCCGGCCGCCTACCGGCTGGCCTGGCAGGGCTCCTACTACGAGGTCTGGCAACGGCGCCCCGGCGCGGTCGCCGCGGCTCGACACGTTGCTCTGCGGGGTGACGCCGAACAGCAGTGCATCCGCCTGGGCCGGCTCGCGCGCTCGCCACAGGCCGCCGCCGCCCCGAGGCTGACGGTGGCTCGTATGCCCGAGGTCCTGCAGGTGGCACTTCGGCGCAGCCGCCGTCCCGCCCGCTGGCGCCCGGGGCGTGGCGGGCTCGTGCTCGGCTCCTCCGGACGTCTGCTCAGCACCGTCTCGGTCCCGACCGCGGGCCTGTGGAGCGTGTGGGTGAAGGGGCAGCTGATGCGTCCCCTGGGCGTCTGGATCGACGGGCACGAGCTCGCCACCGTCTCCGACCAGCTGGACGGCAACTCCCTGGTGGTGGGCAGCGCTCCCCCGATCCAGGTGCACCTGGGGGCCGGCACCCACCAGGTCGAACTCGAGCGCGGGAACTCGAGCCTGGCGCCCGGCGATGGGGAGCGGCGGTGCTCAACAGCGTGCTGCTGACCCCCGCTGCCGGAGGAGCCATCGGCAGCCTGCGTGTGGTTCCCGTCGCGCGCTGGCGGACCCTGTGCGGCGGGCGCTATCAGTGGGCGGAGCTGTCGCGCTCCATCGGGGCCCGACCGTAGGCTTGGCGGCCGATGAGCGCTGCCGTGGCCCCCGACGCGGACCAGATCATGCTGGGGGAGTGCCTGGAGCTGCTGCCGGGGCTGCCCGAGGGCTTCTTCCAGCTGATCTACCTCGACCCGCCATTCAACACCGGCCGCCGCAGGTGCGCCGGACGCTGCGGGCGGTCGCGGACCCGAGGCCGACCCGCACGGGCTTCGGCGGGCGCACCTACCGCACCGAGCTGCTCTCCCGAGTCCAGCTACCGCGACCAGTTCGACGACTACCTCGGCTTCCTCGGCGCCGCGCCTGCGAGGAGGCGCGCCGGCTGCTGAGCGCCGAGGGCACGCTCTACTTCCACATCGACTACCGCGAGGCCCACTACTGCAAGCTGCTGCTCGACGAGATCTTCGGCCGCGAGTGCTTCCTCAACGAGATCATCTGGGCCTACGACTACGGCGCGCGCACCCGCCGGCGCTGGCCGGCCAAGCACGACACGATCCTCGTCTACGTCAAGGACCCGCGAGCGCTACCACTTCGACTCCGAGGAGGTCGACCGCGAGCCGTACATGGCGCCCGGGCCTGGTCACCGCCGAGAAGGCCGCCCGCGGCAAGCTCCCGACCGACGTCTGGTGGCACACGATCGTCCCCACCAACGGCCGCGAGAAGACCGGCTACCCGACCCAGAAGCCCGAGGGGATCGTCCGGCGGATGGTCCAGGCCTCGACCCGGCCGGGCGACTGGTGCCTGGACTTCTTCGCCGGCAGCGGCACGCTCGGCGCCGTCGCCCGTAGGCTCGGTCGCCGCTACGTGCTGATCGATTCGAACCCCGAGGCCGTCGCGGTGATGCGCGCGCGCTTGGAGGAGCAGGCGTGCAAGCCTGTGGGCGATGTATCACGTAGAGCTGCGCCAGTTTCCCCATAACTTCTGCCGCTTCAACCTCTCCGAAGGGGAGCTCGCAGTGCTGCTGGCTCCCTGGAAGGGGGGACAGCCGATCGAGTTGGGGGAGCGCAAGTGGAACCCCCACCAGGCCAAGATCACGATCCTCGAAGGGCCCGAGCTCGAGCTCCAGGAAATGGCGATGGGTCGCGGTTGGCGGGCTGCCGAACGGCGCAGCCAGGACGTGACCGACAGGGTGCTGGCCGTGGCCGTCCCGTCTCCCGCCGCACCACAGACCATGGCGTCGGGGTCTCCGGCGGCCGGCCCCGGGCTCGCCGACCCGCTTGCGGCACTGGTCCAGATCGGAGCCCTGCTGGGCCCCGAGGCCCCTCAGCTGCTCGAGGCCTGGCGGGCCGCGGCGGCCGCGGATCCCTCTCTGTCTCCGAGCGGGGCCCTGGCAACTGCCGAAGGGAGGCTCAGCGGGAACGCCGGGGACCCGCAACAGAAGCCCCCGGGAGCCTGACCCACCGACGGTACACTTCGCCTCCGAACCTGGTGGGCGTAGCTCAGTTGGTAGAGCTCCTGGTTGTGGTCCAGGCGGTCGGGGGTTCGAGTCCCCTCGCTCACCCTTCGGAAGTACCTGCAAATAGCCGTATTGGAGCGTGTCTGGTCCGTCGGCGCCGGCGCCAGGGTACCAATGGGGTACCAAACTCTTGAGCTTTGGGGGGATCTCGCGGCGTGTCCTCACGCGAGCCGTGAGCCGGCGGACCCTGGGGGCATGTCGGGAGCGCCGCTATTCCTCCGCGGAGCGGATCGCCTCAGCAGCGACCCAGCCAACGCCGAGGCTCGCCACCGCACGCGCACCCCTGAGTGCCTTCAAGGCACGGGCGTTGACATCGGCCGTGCGAGTCGCTGACGGTCAGGTCGTGGCGGCGAGGCTATGCGGTGGCCGGAGTTGTATGTATGGCGCGTACGGCGAAACGCGAGCGAGGAGCAGGAGCCGTAGCGCCGTCTGTGACGGGGATGGAGCGGCTCGAGGACGCGTTGCTCGCCAACGGCTCAGGGCAG
The DNA here is from genome assembly GCA_963758055.1 of uncultured Solirubrobacteraceae bacterium. GTDB lineage: Bacteria > Actinomycetota > Thermoleophilia > Solirubrobacterales > Solirubrobacteraceae > Palsa-744. The sequence continues at coordinate 361,651 of CAVWTU010000010.1, read as the reverse complement.
CGCGCGCGGCCTGCCGCTGAGGGCGGCCGGCGGGAGAGCTCGGCCATCGCGAAGAATGCGGCAGCCACACGAATGCGAGTGCGCGACCAGCATGCGACCCGGCGCCTCCTACTCGTCCGGACCAGCAGCCCGCGCGGCATCCGCCGGTGCGCTCGCTACCCAGCGCAAACCAGCAGCGCGGAGTCTGCGCTACCCGCTGATCGCTGCGAGGGCAGAATCAAATCACTCACCTGGATCGGAGGAGGCGAGTCGATCAGCTGCCTGATGCTCCGCTCTCGGTAGTCGAGGCGGTCTGCGCCGGACCAGTAACGGTGGGCTGGGTGACCGCCTCGCTGCTAGTCGCTGCGTGTTCCTTTCGGTCGCGTTCGGCTTGTCGCCACTCGGCCCAGACGGGTGAGAAGACGGCACAGACCATCGAGATGGTGACGCAGATGAGGATGTACGCGAACATCGCGATGACGGCGCCGAACGAGCTGAAGGCTCTGGCGTCCTGGTTCACCGTAGGCCCGATCCACAGTGGCGACGTGGCGATCGTGCCGCCGAGGACCAAGGACGCGAGTAGCGCGCCGGGCAGGAGTGAGCGAATTGTGATCTTGTGATGCAGAAGGAAGCGTGGTGTCCACAGCCAGAAGATCGTCGAGCCAGCAACCCAGGCCGGGATCAGCGCGAGCCATCCGTCACTGCGAAGATCCGCGGCGAAGGCCAGCATCAGCCCGACGAGAGCGCTCGCGACGAAGAACCAGATCGCGAACAGCGCCTGGTCGGCAGCCGAGCCGACATGGATGCGCCAGACACGCGCGTAGAGGTCCTGGTAGAGCTGGCCAATGGCGAGCCCCCAGAAGAGGAACCCGATGATCACGGTGACGCTGGCCGCCAGGACGTTGTTGGATGTCGTGCCGAACAGACCGTGGACAAGGTTTGCGACTGACCCGTTGAGTTTGAGATGCGTGGTCAGACGTGCCGCGAAGGCGTTCTGGTTGCCGGCCGCGAGATTGAAGAACGCGACAACGACGAGCGCAGCAGGGACGACGGACAGCATGAAGTACGCCGACGCCGCCGCGGCCGAGTTGCGGCTCGCCTCGAGATAGCGGCGAAACCAAAGAATCGCGAGCCGGCCAACAGGATTGTCGGCGCGGCCGCGCAGCCAGTTTCTCTTGTCCGTGCGGGAGGGGTCCGTCAAAGCCCGCGCCGAGGTTACGGGCTCGTCGAGTGGGAGTCTTTTCAACCTAGGAGCATTTGAGCGAGTTGTATGCCTGCTTGTAGCTTGCCGCGAGCGCAGCCACTCCAGCCGTCACCGCGGGCCCGGATTCCTTGAGCACCGCTTCGACATTCCCTGAGGATTTTGCTGTGGAGGCGACCGTTTTCGCAAGTGCCGCGAGCTCGGTTTGGAGCGCCGTCTGCGCGGTTTCCACTTGACTCTTGCTGGAAGCGGGCAGATTCGCGACGGATTCGTTGATCTTGGTTGCTTCCTTCTTCATCACTTCGGCGGCGGTCTTGATTTCTTCCGGCGCCTGCGAGGAGATCGACAGGCTAGCCAGTTTGGAGAGCTGTGCCTGGATTTCCTTGGTGGAGGAGCAGACCTGCGCTGTCGCCTTTTCTTCCGAGGATTCGCCACACCCGGCCAGCCCTATCGGCACAAGCAGAATTGCTGCTACGACTGCCGGCTTGCGAAAGGTTTTCAACATTGAGCGCTCCTTCACGGTTGGATGAGTGTTTCTGATTTGTCTCTACGCCGGCGACCGCCACCTCGGGTCCCACGGTGCTCGATCAACCTTGCAGCGTCGGCCGTCCGTGGAGGCATCCGCCTAAGCCCGGAGTGCGGTTCGACGGTCAGGTTGCTGGTCGCGGGCTCAGTGAGCTTTCGGCCTCGTGACCGAGTCGGCGCAACTCCCAGCCGGCTACGAAGAACAGGGCGCCGCGCACGATCAGCACGATGCCGATGATCACAGCGAGGGTGGCCACGCCAATACCCGGCCAGGACAGGATCAAGATGCCGGCGATCACATCCAGGACCGCGACCGCGATGCTCGACGCGCGTCCCTCCGGTTCGCCGAGGGCGGCAACGAAGCGCACCACGCCGGCGACGATGAACCACACCCCAATGACGAGCACGAAGACGACCAGAGTGCCGAAGGGTTTCTTGACCAGGACGAGACCGGCGATCGCGCTGAGGACCCCGATCAATGCCAGCATTCCGCGACCTTCCCGTCGGGAAAAAATCGACGTGCCGATTGCGAGCAGCCCGTCGATCAGCAGGAAGATCCCCGCGATCACCGTGAATGTGCTCAGCGTTTCGTGTGGCGAAGCGACAAAGAAGATGCCGACGCAGAACACCGCCGCGCCGAACAACATCACCAGCCACCAAAGGCGCCCGAGTCCGCTCTGGGCTTCATCAAACATCGGCATGATCTGACCTCCTGATTGTGAACGTGCGCATGGTTAGGACATCCCACCGTCGTCGCATCGCACTATGCGCCTCCGGTGGCTGGCGTGCATCAGGGATTAGTACGCATGCCGGTCCGCTAATTTCGCCTACGCTGCGATCGAGTCCGAGTCACGTGCAGGGTGTGTGCCTCATCGTTCGTGGCGTCGTGACCATTTCAGTTCGTCGTGGACGCTCTCGTATTGGGCTGCGAGCTTGATCGGCGCCGCACGTATCGCGTCGGCAGCTGCTATTTGCTATTCAGATTCCGCCTGCTCGGCTTCGAGCTCGGCTTCGACCGCGACAATGGCGATCCCCAATGCCTTGGTGATCTTTGCGGCGGCAGAAATCGTCCGTGGCGTGCCCACGATCGGTGCGACCGCGATCAGGATGCCCTGGAGCTGCTCGAGTGTGACGCCGGCGTCCGCCGCCGGGCCGATGTGCACGAGATAGGAGGCAGCGGGCGCGTCGACGGCCACGAGCGCAGCGATTCGGGCCGTGAGCAGCGAATTGTCGTCCAATCCGCAGCGCTCGACCGAATCCGCGGTGATCGCGACGAGCGTGTCGAGAACGGGTGTGTCGGAAACGATGGCCATGCTTGATCCTTTCGGGTTGGGGTGCGGGCCTTGTGCTTGGGTTGGGTAAGGGCCTCGTGTTTGCGCGAGCCCGCAGAGTCCACCGCGTCCGGCGACTCTGGTGAACAGTCGGACGCGGGCGTGTGCAACAACCGGGCTGGTCGGTCGATGCCGTGGTCTGGCGGCTACGGCCGAGACCCGGCCGCAGCCCAGCTGCCCGGCTAGGCGGCTGCGTACTCCTTTTCTGCCTTCTCGAGTTCGCGCTTGAACTCCTTACTGTCGACGTCGATTTCCTTCTCGATCGTCTTTTCCGCGCGTGTGAGTATCTTGTCGAGCTGTTCTTCAAGGCGCGATTCGCCGATCACGAGCAGCGTTGCTTCTCCCGCTTCGATCAGGTCGCCCAGTTCCTTGGCGTCGTCGCTTGAGATGCCCTTTTTGAAGTGTCCGCCGAGGCCGCCGATGACGCCGCCGACGAGCGCCGCCGGGATCACTGCCGGTGCGGCCACGACTCCCGACCGCCGCTCCGACGGCGATTCCTCCCCAGGTACCGTGCTGGGTTGGCTTCTCGTGCTTCTCGACGTGGACCTTGCCTTCGGCGTCCTTGGTGACCAAGGCGACGTCGTAGGTGCCCACGAGTTTCTCGGCGTGCAGTTCCAGCAGCATGTCGTAGTCCGCTTCGGCGCCCGCGGCGTCGGCGTAGGTGGCGGCGTAGATGAAAACCGGTTTGTCGCTCATCTGATCTCCTGTGCTTGGTGGTTGTCGCTATTTGAGCGCGGCCGCGGGCGCCCGGCATCGGCCAAATAGGTTGAAATTCGATCAGCTGGCCGAGGGGTACCCTGCGCGTGCGTTGACGGTGCGCCAGGCCGCCGGTTCGGCTCGTGTGCTCTGATTGTCGACCCGGGTAGTCCTGGCGACCTTTTCTTGGCTGTCGAATCCGCTCAGCCGTCAGGTGGAGGGCCTGCTGACGTGGGAGGAGTGCAGCGTGTCATCTAGGTCCGCTGACGTGTTGGGGTTCGTGAGAGGTTAGGTGGCCCGCCATGCTTCGACCGCGGCGAGTGCGCTAGGGCGCATCCGCCGGCGGCGATGAGCCGACGCCGGTCGGCCATCGCGTCGCATCCCTCCGGTCATGCGTGGCCGTTTCACCGTCGGATGCTCCCGACTTCATCAGCCAGATCGGGCGAAGTCGCGAGAACGTGGCACGGCTAGGGAGTCGATCAAGCCGAGCTCAGCCGCGCGCTCGATTGCCTCGCTGCGCTTCGTGACCTCCAACTTGCGATAGATAGACACAGCCTGTGTCTTGATCGTGGCTCGCGAGACGTATCGCCGCTCAGCGATCTCAGCGATGGTGAGGTGGGTTGCCAACAGCGGTAGTACTTGCAGCTCCGCCTCGGTGAGCAGTGGGGTCCAGTCACCGGTCAGGGCGTGCATCGCGTTGACCCGATCACGGAGCTCGCCGGCCTGCCCGACGAGCACGCCGAGGTCGGGGACCCGTCTTAAGAGCTGGTCGATCTCCCTTTGCAAGATCATTGCACCTGCGGCGTCGCCCAAAGCGATACGGGCGCGCAGCAGCTCGAGACGAACCTGCACGCCGTTGAACGGCATGAAGTACGTCAGCAGTGGTCTCAGGCGGTCGGCCCCAGCGAGATGCGTCTGCGCCTGTGGCAGTTCCCCCCGGTGTAGCGCGACCCTGCCCAGCGCGGCGAAGGTTGTCGCACTCGGCAGATACGCCTCGAACCGTCCTTCGAGCACGCATCGCTCCGCGTCCTGGGCGAGTTCTTCGGCCGTGTCGAGGTCGCCATCCGCCGCCGCCAGTAGCGAACGCTGAGCGAGAGCGACCGACGCGTTGCTGGGCATGTCGAGTTCCTTCGCCGCCTGCGAGTTGTCGCTAAAGACCTGATCCGCCTGGTCGCTGTCACCTGCGAGAAGCAATGCGATGCCGAGCATGTTCGACGCCACCGGTCGCTGCAAGCTCCAGTCGGGGAACAGCTCGAGCGCTCGCTCGGCGTCAATCCTCATGCGGTCGACGCCGTGGCGGCACATGGCCGCTTCAAGGCATCTCACCCACGGCTCGATCGTCGCGCCTCCGTCCGGAGCCGGCTGGTCGGTGTCGCCCTGTTTGGCCTCAATTGCCCACCGCTCCGCTTCGACAGGATGGCCTGACAGGCCCTCGCACCAAGCTCCCAGGACCGCGACCGCCGGATATTGTCGTGGGGCGCCACGTTCGGACAGACGCTCAATCCATTTTCGTACCGTCTGGAGCCGCCCGGCCTGGTGCGCCGGGATCGCGCAAACCGCCACCAGCGTCGCGGCGCGCTTGACGTCGTCGCCCGCGAGCGCGTATGCGATCGCTGCCTCCCGCGCACCGTTATCCTCGCTCCAGTCAGCTGCGCGGCGGTTGAGCGGCGGGATCAAATCTGGCTCGCGGAGTTCGAGTTCGCGGGCGAGCAGATCGCGGAAGAGGTGGTGGTAGCGGTACCACTCACCGTGCCGGTCGAGCGCCACGAGCAAGCGGTTTGACCGCTGCAGCGACTCAAGGATCGCTGCGCTCCCCGTCTGCTTCAGCACAGCGTCGCACAGCGGCCCGCACATCCGGTCCAGCACAGCGGTCCGCGTCAAGAACTCGACCTGATCGGGCGGTAAGCCTGACAGGACCTCAAGCTGAATGTAATCCGCGATCTGACGCGGCGTTCCGCCGATCTCGGATCCGGCATGCCGATCGCGAGTGCCAGTCTCACGCAAGGAGAGCGCTGTCAGATAGATGCTGGCGGCCCATCCCTCGGTATGGGCCGTCAGCTCTGCGACCTCCTGTTCGGTGAGAGCGACTCCAGCGGCGCGAAGCAGGGACCCCGCCTCCACCACGTCCAGAGCAAGGTCATCGACCTGCAACTCAGCAACACGACGCTCAGCTCGGACACGAGCGAGAAAGCGGTGCGGCTCGTGGCGGCCCGCGAACATAACCTGAGAGCCCGCCGGTATGTAGTCGCAGATCGCGGTGAGGACGTCGCAGGCATCGCGCTCGCAAAGCACATGCACGTCGTCGAGCACCACCACCACCGGATGCTCGATCGAGATGAAGGCCGCTCGCAGGCGCGGGAGCGTCGTCGACCATAGCGCGTGAGGCGGGTTGCTCACGGCGTCGAAGGTCGTCGGATCAACGCTGCTGACGCAACTCAGAGCCTGTGCGAGATCGGCCGCCAGGACGACGGGATCATTGTCGGCGTCCTCGAGCGAGATCCACGCGAAGCGCCGACCATCTAACTCCGACGCTTGGGCGAGGAGGGTCGTCTTTCCGTATCCCGCCGGCGCGAAGACTGCCACGACGGGGTCCGCTTGGTGGGCCAATAGCCGCCGTAGTAGCGCAGTCCGCGGGATCAAGTCCGGATGGAGCCGTGGTCCCCCGGAAGTGATCCGCGCAGGCACTTGGACGTCCGGCTGCACCGCCGCCCTCTCACTTCGCTCCGAAACAGAGATCGCCTGTGCCTCCTTTGACTGCTCGGCGTTACATCCGCTCACCAAGCAGAGTACGGGGCCGATCGCCCCCGGGTAGCGAACTTTTTCCGTGCGATCCCGTGGGAAACTACTTATCGTGGCTTGCCGGCGGCAGGTGGCGGCACGCCCTGGCGACTAGGCCAGAGCGCTGAACTCAGTCTTCGTGCGATTTCAACCTATATGGCCGATGCTCGCCCGGCGTCCCCGCGCTGCAATGCAGCAGTGGCCACGACCGAAGACACGCTCGCGAGAATCGCGCTCAGGGACGAGGCCTTCATCCAATCCTTGAGCCGGTCTGGCGGCGAGGGAGCTGAGCTGGAGCCGGAGCTCGACCAACGCACGTGTGAGCTCGTCAAGCTAGCTGTGCTGATCGGTATCGAGGGAGGTATCCCGTCCTATGTTGCGACTGTCCAGGCGGCCCAGGCCGCGGGCGCATCGGACGCAGAAATCGTCGACACTCTCGTAGCGGTCCTCCCGTCGGCCGGGATCGTTCGGACCAGCTCAGCCGCGCCGAAGCTTGCGCTCGCGCTCGGATATGAGCCGAACCACGCGCTCCGGGAGGACGAGCCCGAAGCGCCGCGGGGACGCCCATCCACCTATCCAAGACCTCAAACAACGCCTAGGGGGTAGGCGATGTCTCCTTCAACAGTCCGGTCTTCAAGTGGGCCTCGCCCGATTCGTGGCTCAGCTACCGCAAGAGGGAACAATACGGTCAAGGCGGTACCGCACCTGAGCGTCGCAGAGCGTGTGGCGCGGGGTAAGGCGGCCCGTGCCGAAGTGCCGCGGGCCAGTCAGGCGGAGTTCAACCCGCCGCCGCGGCGCGCTGATCCGATAGACCTACTGGAACGCCAGGCGAAGACGCGGGTGCCGGAGCTCGTGCCGATTCGCTACGGGCGCATGCTGGTCTCGCCGTTCACGTTCTACCGGGGAGCCGCGCTGATCATGGCCAGCGACCTTGCCGGCACGCCCCGCTCGGGGCTTCAGGTGCAGTGCTGCGGGGATGCGCACCTGTCGAACTTCGGTGTCTTCGCCTCGCCCGAGCGCCGGCTGGTGTTCGACGTCAACGACTTCGACGAGACGCTCCCGGGACCCTGGGAGTGGGACGTCAAGCGGCTCGCGGTGAGCATGCTGATCGCGGCGCAGTACAACGGTTTCGCGGTCAAGGACCAGGACCAGATCGTGCTCGACACCGTCGCCGAGTACCGCACCGCGATGGCGGGCTTTGCCACGATGAAGAATCTCGACGTCTGGTATGCGCACCTGGACGTCGAGGCGACGATCGCTGAACTCGGGTCGCAGTTCAACGCCAAGCAGGTCAAGCGGACCGAGAAGGCGCTGGCCAAGGCACGCACCAAGGACAGCATGTCGGCGTTCTCCAAGCTCACCCGCGAGGTCGACGGGCAGGCGCGTATCGCGGCCGAACCGCCCCTGATCGTGCCGATCGACGAACTCGCGCAGGGCATCGAACGCGACGAAATGTTCGATGCGCTGCACGAGCTCCTGCGCTCCTATCGTGCCACGCTCCAGCACGACCGGCGCGTGCTGCTTGAGCAGTTCGAGCTGGTCGACTTCGCGCGCAAAGTCGTCGGCGTCGGCAGCGTGGGCACGCGGGCCTGGATCGCCCTGTTGCTGGGCCGCGACGGTCAGGATCCGCTGTTCCTGCAGTTGAAGGAGGCGGAGTCCGCGGTGTTGGAGGAGTTCCTGCAGGACAGCGAGTTCGAGAACCACGGCGAGCGGGTCGTCACCGGCCAGCGGCTGATGCAGGCCTCGAGCGACATCTTCCTGGGCTGGCTGCACGTGGAGTCAGGGCTCGACAGTAAGCCACGCGACTTCTATGGGCGCCAGCTGAAGGACTGGAAGGGCTCGGCCGAAGTCGAACAGATGGTTCCGAGAGGCATGGCCACATATGGTCGGCTGTGCGGCTGGACCCTCGCGCGCGCGCACGCCCGCAGCGGCGACCGCATCGCGATCGCCGCGTATCTCGGCAAAAGCGCCGCCTTCGACCGCGCGATCGTCGAGTTCTCGCACGCGTACGCCGAACAGAACCAGCGCGACTACAAGGCCCTGACCGAGGCTGTCGAATCTGGGCGCATCACCGCCGAGACGGGGCTCTGACCCGGGAGTGATCCAGACCGGTCTCTCGACAGTGGGTCGGAGCGCGCACCCCACCGGTCCAAGCCAAACAGGGCCAACCGCCGAGGGCGTGGCCACAAAAATCACATCAAGGAGATTAATGTGTCGTCAGAACCAACAGCACAGCCCGGCGAGTTCGAGGCGCTGTATGTCCAAAGTGCCCAGGGCGTGACGAGCAACAACGGCTCGATGACACTGCAGGGGCTGGCGCCCTCCACGCTGATGTTCTCCGACCGCCCCGAGCGCATTGTCGGCCATCTCACCTCCGCACAGTTCGTGGAGGGCTGGGGAGATGGAGATAACAGCTTCCTCGAGGATCCCCCGAACGCCGTGCTCTCGTTCCTCGCGTCCGAGGACGAGACGCCCGAGGACGTGGTGGTCACGCTCACGAACCCGAGCTTGGACGGGGAGACGCTCACCTACAACGTGGACGTGCTCGAAGGTGAGATGCCCAACGCAACGGGCCCTTGCTCACTGTTCATAGACCCGATCGGCCGACCCCTCAGCCCCGTGTCGGTGTGCGGTGTGCGGCGGCGCTCGCGCCGCCGGGCAGGGCGCTGATGCGTTCGGTCGGCCGCGGCGGTCGGTCGTCGGGACCGCTCGGACTGACATTCGAGCCGCAAGAACCTTGACGCAGACGCCCGATCCGAGACCCAGCACAGTCGACCGACCCGCACCCTTCCCTTCCACCCTCGATAGATAAAGGACGGCACCATGATCCTCGCGACCAGCTACCCGCTCCTCGAAGTCCTGTGGACGATCCTCATCTTTATGGGGCTTGTGATCTGGCTCTACCTTCTGTTTGTTGTGTTCGCCGACATCTTCCGTCGCCACGACGAGTCCGGGTGGACCAAGGTCCTGTGGATCATTTTCGTTGTCGTTTTGCCGTTCTTAGGCGTGTTTGTGTACCTCATCGCCGAGAACGCCGGGATGGCCGAACGCTCCCTGAGTAGGCAATAGCGGCTGAGTCGCAGGCCGACCGTCGCATCACATCGCTCATGTTCAGCGTGCCGGGCGTGCTGCTGGTAGCGGGCCGTTGCCCAAAGGCGCCGGTCGGGCCGGCTATCACCCCGCGTGTAATCGTGAATGGGGGAGGTGAGCTCTGTGTCGAGTAAGGCGGCCACTGCGGTGGCAGGCGGCGTCCTGCTGACGCTGTGCGCGGGGCAGTTCCTGATGATGCTCGACAGCTCGGTGATGAACGTGTCGATCGCGACGGTCGCGAAGGACGTCGGCACGACCGTCACCGGGATCCAGACGGCGATCACGCTGTACACGCTCGTCATGGCCGCGTTCATGATCACCGGCGGGAAGGTCGGGCAGATCATCGGCCGCAAGCGCGCCTTCGCGATCGGATGCGTCATCTACGGCTGTGGCTCGTTCATCACCGCGATCTCTACGAGCCTCGGGGTGCTGCTGCTCGGCTGGTCCTGCCTCGAGGGCATCGGCGCGGTGCTGATCCTGCCGTCGATCGTCGCGCTGGTGGCTGTCAACTACGGGCCCGCCGAACGGCCGCGCGCCTACGGGCTCATCGCCGCCGCGACCGCGATTGCGATTGGGGTCGGCCCGATCGTCGGTGGCCTCTTCACCACCTACCTCTCATGGCGGTGGGTGTTTGCGGGCGAGGTCGTGATCGTGCTTGCGATTCTCGTCCTCGCCCGCCGCATCCCCGAGGGGCCGCGGGAGAAGGGGGGACACCTGGACCTCGTGGGGACGGCGCTGTCAGCGCTCGGCCTCGGGCTGATCGTGTTCGGCGTCCTTCGCTCGGGCGTGTGGGGCTTCGTCAAACCCAAAGCCGGGGCCCCCGAATGGATTGGGCTGTCCCCGGTGATCTGGCTGATGCTCGCCGGCGCTCTCGTCATTTACCTGTTCATCGAGTGGGAGGATCGGGTGCTCGCCCGCGGCGGCGAGCCGCTGCTGGACCCCAAGATCCTGCGGGTCCACGTGTTGCGTGGCGGCCTGAACTCGTTCTTCTTCCAGTTCTTCGTGCAAAGTGGGGTCGCCTTCGCCGTGCCGCTGTTCCTCTCTGTCGCGCTCGGGCTCTCCGCGATCCAGACCGGAGTGAGGTTCCTGCCGCTATCGATTGCCCTGATCCTCGCGGCAGCCGGCATCCCGAAGCTCTTCCCCCACGCATCGCCGCGCCGAGTGGTCCAGCTCGGTTTCATCGCGATGTTTGCCGGGCTCGTGATCTTGGTTGCTGCGCTCCAGGAAGGCGCGGGACCTGGCATCACGACGTTCCCGATGCTTCTCGTGGGTCTCGGAATCGGAGCGCTCTCCTCCCAGCTCGGGGCGGTCACCGTCTCATCGGTTTCCGATGAGCAGAGCAGCGCGGTAGGCGGGCTGCAGAACACGATCACGAACCTCGGCATCTCCATGGGCACAGCTCTCACGGGCGCGATCGTGATCGCGGCGCTCAGCACCTCGTTTTTGACGGGAGTGCAGCAGAATTCCGCCGTTCCCGCACGCGTCAAATCACAGGCATCGACCAAGCTCGACGGTGGAGTCCCCTTCATCTCCGACAAGCAACTGAAGGACGCGCTCAACAAGGCTCATGTGCCACCCAGGGCTACAAACGCCATCGTCGAAGAAAACGAGAAAGCCCGCCTCGACGGGTTGCGCGAGGCGCTGTCGATACTCGCCATCTTCGCGCTGATCGGACTCGCTTTCAGCAGGCGGATCCCCACCGAGCAGCCGGGCTCCTCGAAAGAACCGGCTCCCGCGCCAGAAACGCCCGCTGCAACCCCGACGGCTGCAGCACCGTGATCTCGCCCCGTTCGGCCAGAGAGGCTCCTGCACGCCATGCCTGAGGGTCTTTCGGCGAGTGAGGTGGGCAAGGAGATCGCCGAGCATCGCGTTCACCACGCGCCCGAGGATCACTCCCGGCGTGACCGCTACGTGTCGATCGCCGAGGCGGTGCTGCTCTCGCTCGTGGCGATCATGGCCGCGTGGTCGGGGTACGCAGCGGCCAAGTGGGGCACCGAGTCGTCGCTCTCGCTGGCGAAGGCCTCCTCCACACGTACCAAAGCCAATCAAGCCGCCATCGAAGCCACCCAGATTCGCACGCTGGACTCGGTGGACTTCAATGCCGCAATCACTGCCTATGCCTCGCACAATCCCCTGCTCTTCCGCGTCGCGCTCAAGCGGCTGCGCCCAAGCGCACTCGCCGCCGTCGAAGCGTGGCGGGCTACCAAGCCGCTCACGAACCCCAAGGCGCCAGGGGATCCGTCGGACATGCCCCAGTACCGGATCCCCCAGCAGGCACAGGCCAAGGTCCTGAACGCCAAGGCCGACGCCTACTTCAGCCGTGGCCAGTCGGCGGCGGGAACCGCGGACAAGTACGTACGACTCACGGTGTTCCTGGCGGCGGTCCTGTTCCTGGTAGGCATTGGTAGCCGCCTTCCGCTGCCTGCCGCCCGCTATGGGCTGCTCGCGGTCGCCAGTGCGATGTTCGTCGTATCCGTGGTGGAGCTCCTCCTCCTGCGCGGACCGCCGAGCTGACCGGCCACAAACTCACGACCGCTAATCATCGATCAACGAACCTGGAAAGATTGCCGCGTGCCCCCTGGCGAAGATCCATCGCGTGTATCCCGATCGCTCAGCACCACGCGCATGGAAGCATTCAGCGACGGCGTGTTCTCGATCGCCGCCACGCTGCTCGTTCTCGACATCGCGATTCATCCGCCGGGCACGGCGCTCGAACAGGTGCTTCACGCCTGGCCCTTCTATCTCGCCTATCTCATCAGCTTCCTCACAATCGGCGCGGGCTGGCTGGCCCACACGCAGCTCACCGACGGGCTCACGCGGGCAGACCCGCTGTTGCTGCGAATCAACCTGCTGGTATTGCTCGTGGTGGCGTTCCTGCCATTCCCGACCAAACTGGTCGCGGACGCCCTGCACTCCGACTCGAGGGAGCGCGTCTTTGTCACGCTTTACGGGCTGACCCTGCTGGTCATCCGTAGCCTCAGCTTCGCTCTGGACGCCTATGCCCGACGCGAGCACCTGTACACGCCGCCGGAAGCGGGCGAGGAGCAGCAGGACGCGCCACTCGAACTGCTCCCAGTCCTCGGCGGCTACGTACTCGCGATCCTCCTCGGACTCGCCGTACCCCGGGCGGCCGTGGCGGTCTACTTCGTCATAGCTCTCTACATGATCCTCTTCCGGGCGCTTCCCTGGCACCCGTTGCGTGCCCATCGCGCGGGCCGGTGAACGGCCGGCCATCGATCTGATCCGCCGGGGCCGGGACTGAGCTCGACGGACACGGCGGGTCAGCTCCCCTGCAGCGCGTTGCGTCCGCGGGCGCGATGTTCGTGCGCCGGTTCGCTCTCCATCGCTCCGGGACGCTCGCCCGCAGCGGAGCGATACCAGCCGGCGTAGCGACTGACCAGCGGTGCTGCCGAGAGTCCGTGGAGCAGGACCGATAGGCCGACGGTCAGATAGGTCGCGGTGAGCAATGTGTTGCCGTGAGCCTGATGTGTGTCCTCGACGATCACCGCGAAGACGATCGAGGCAAGCCCACGCGGACCGAACCAGCCCATGAACGCCACCGTCGGGCCTCGCGCCTTGGTACCCAACAGGCACAGGGCGACGGGCAGCATGCGAACGATCGTCAGGCTCAGGACGGCATAGAGCGCGATCTGCCAGCTCACGTGCTCGAGCGCGGGCCCGAGCAGGATCGCTCCGAACACGAGGAACGTGACGGCGTCAAGGACGGCCCCGGTCTCTTCGGCGAAGCGCATCGTCCCGGTCGACTTCTCGCGGGCGATCAGGCCGAACAGCGCACCCCCCGTGAAGGCCGCGATGAAGCCCGACCCTCCGAGAGCCTCCGCGATTCCAAACGCGAGCACGGCGGCGGCCACCGGGATGATCTGCCGCCACTCAGCTGCTATGAGGTCTCTGGCGCCGGCGGCGTTCACGATCGCGGCGGCGATCACCCCGGCGACGATGCCTCCAAGCAGTCCATAGCCGATCTCTTCGCCCACCACCTGCGCCGGGTGGCTGGGTCCGCCGGCGCCCGATGCCGTAGCTAGCACGATCAACAGGATCGGGACACAGATCCCGTCGTTGAGGCCACTCTCGACGTTGAGCGATTGGCGGACGCGTTGCGGGAGGCTCGGGTCCGTCACCACCGCGCTCCCGAGTCCCGCGTCGGTCGGCGCGAGGATCACACCGAGGATCAGAGCCTCGCTGAGAGAGAACGACCCGAACAGGGCGAGCGCGGCCAGCGAGCCCAGGACGATCGTCAGCGGCAGGCCGACGCCGAGCAATCGCACCGGCATCGAGGCTTCCCGACGAACGGCCCGCAGGTCGATGCGCGAGGCGTCGGAGAACAACACCACCGCGAGCGTTGCTTCGGCGAGCTTTCGTACTGTCGCGCTCGTCGGGCCCACACCAAGCTCGTCCAGCACCAACGGCCCTGCCAGGACGCCCAGCAGGACCACCACCATCGCCGGGGTGATCGGCGTGTTCGACAAGCGCCGCGAGACACCCGCGACGAGCAGCAGCACAAGCCCGACCGTCGCGAGGCCCCAATCCACGACGCCAACCTACCCGTCAGCCCTCCGCGGCCGATAGGAGCGCGACCCCGACCCTACGGGCGCACGCCGGGCACGTCCACTTGGATCACGGTCCCGCCCCGCCTCGCCGCTTCCTAGCCGGTACGCACACGCTTGGTTGTCTGCGCGAGCCAGCTGCGGCGCCAGAACGCACTCGCAACGGCTCAAGCGGAACGCCGAGCTGAGCTGAATCGCAGAATTGAGGTCGGATTTGACCCCGGATCCCGAATCCGAGCCGGAGGCCCCCGTCACGGGGCGGACGGGCTGGCTTGGGGCTCGACCTCGAACCCCCTACGTGTGTCCGAGGTCGAGCACCAAGCCAGCAACAAAGCAGTTATGAGAACAACGGAAGGAAAGGGTGAAGGGAAGGAACAAACAATAGGAGGAGGTAGGGGAGAGGAAGAAAAAACGACGCCCGGCCGCCGCCGCACGCCACCCGACGGCACGGAAGACGACGAAAGGAACGAGAGGGGGAGCAAAGGAGAGCCAACAACGGCTACGAAGGCGGAAACGAGCAGCGCGCGGGGTAGAGTCCCGAGCGTGGACCGAGCCGCTAGAACGGGCACCAAATTGGCTTACGCGCTGTTCCTTGCGGGAGCCGTACTGGGTGTCATCGCCGGTGCGTCCGACGCTTCCGAACACGCTCTCGCACTCGCGGGTGCGATCGCCCTTCTGCTGCTGATCAGCGACTTGATGCTCGGATTGCGCGGGCGCGGGCAGCTGCCAGACGGAGGTTTCTGGGGCGGCGGTCCAACGGGTGGCGGTCACCATGGCGGCGGTGGTGGCCACGGTGGCGGCGGGCACTGATTGGCGCCGCCGCCGACTTTCGCCAAACCCTTCTAGTAGGCGACATCGACGTGGCGTGACCATGGCGCCCGATCGCTGAGGGGTGCGCGTGCGGTGACGGCTCGGGCGCCGGCTGGGTCGCTCGGTTAGGCGAACCCCTCCGGGAGGGGAGCGTCGCTCCCGGCGAGCGCTGGTGAGCGCGCTCGGGTGCCGCGGCGCTGGCGTCGGACAGGACGCAGGTGGGCGAGTCCGGCCCGTCGGCGGCCTCACAACGAGAGCGAGCGATGCCTCCTGTTAGTTCCGCGCGGCGACGCGGTGGGTGCAAGCCTCCGCGTAGAGAGGCTCGGGAGCGAGGTCTAGTTCGCCGGGCCACGTCAGGGTTCCGCTTTCCGGATTGACGGAGACCCGCCGAAAGAACTCGGGGTCGGCCAGGGGGGCGAGTACGCCCTTCCACTGGTCGCGGTCGAATGCGACGTCGCCGACGATGCCGTCCGCAAACGTCAATCGCAGAAGCTGGTCGGCGAGGACCTCGACCGCCGTTATGTCCACGAGCCCGTCCATGCGGACAATGCTAGGGCAGCGGCGGGATCTGCTCCAACGGCTCGCCTGCCCCGGCGCGTCGCCAGTTCGAGGCCAGCTCGTCGCGGTGCATTGCGGCCCATTCCCGCACGAGTCTTTGTGCGTTCGTCGGGAGGGACCCACGATGATCTGGCCGTCGAGGTCGACGGAGGCCTGGTGCTCCCCGTAGCGCGCGTGGAAGTGCGGGCGCTCGTGGACCCCCTCGTTCCAGTACATCCAGATCCCGATCCCGTAGAAGGAGCTGATCCGCGGCACTAGCCGTCGACGCCGGCAGCAGCGGTCTCGGGGATGTCCGCTGGGCTGCCGGATCCGAAGGCCGCTTCGACCCACTCCACCTCTCGGACGCTCGGCGAATAGTCGGCGTAGATGAGGGTCGTCTTGAAGTCCCGGTGACCCATCATCTCCTGGAGGACGCGCATGGGGACGCCCTGTGCCGCCATGCGGGTGCCGAACGTGTGGCGCAGGTCGTGGAAACGGACCTCTCGGACTCCAGCGCGCTTGAGTGCCGCCTTGAAGCGCTTGAGCAGCTTCGAGCGGTCGATGGGCCGTCCGGTGTGGGGATGGGCGAAGACGAGCTCGTCGTCGTGGGGAAAGAGGGTCTCCTGGTGGAGTAGGTCGAGCTCGCGCGCGAGGCGGTCGGCGAGCGGGACGCTGCGGGAGGAGCGCTTGGACTTGGGGGTCCCGAATTCGCCCCGCACGAAGTTCCGGCGGATGCGCACCCGTCGGGCCGGCCAGTCGATGTCGCGCCAGCGCAACGCGAGCAGCTCGCCCTGGCGCATGCCGGTCATCGCGGCGGCGAGGTACATCGGGCGCTCGACGCGCCCGAGATGGTCCTCCGGGACAGCTCGCAGCAGCGCCTCGACCTCCTCCGTCTCGAGGTAGTGGATATCGGGGTCGGCTTCCTGCGCCCGCGGCTTCTCGACCAGGCTGCATGGATTGGAGACGACGAGCTCCTCCCTGCGTGCAAGCTCGAAGATCGAATGCAGGAGCCCAAGCACGTTGCGCGTCGTCTTGGCAGATCTCCCTGTGCGCTGCATGTGGGCTGCGAAGGCCTGCACCTCACGACGACCGATGCGGTCGAGTGGCCTGGAGGCGAAGAACGGCACGAGATGCACCCGAAGGTGGGAGCTGTAGACCTCGAGCGTCGAGCGCTTGCGTCCCTTGGCTCGGAGGTTCGCAAGCAGCAGCTCGCCGCCCTGCTCAACGGTAAGGCGCTCGCCTCGGCCGGTCATACTCTCGACCGACCCGATCAGGCGCCGCAGCTCCGCCTCGGCCTGAGAGCGGGTAAGGCCTTCGCGCGTTGACGGCACGCGCTTGGCGCCGATGCGGCGCTTGACCTGGCTCGATCCGACGCGCCACTTCCCGTACCAGGTCTCGCGGCCGGCCGAGTCGCGTTTCACGATCAGCGCACCGGTGCCACGGGGGCGCCGAGCGGCGCGCTTGGAGCTCGAGCGAAGAGAGACCTGGGACGTGTCCAACGACAGGATCCTACCGGCTGGCCGCGATGGCCAGGGTACCAACGGGGTACCAAACTGAGTGAAAGTAACACAATGTCACTTTCCCAAACCTCCTGCAAATTGAGCTAATTTGAGTTAGCTTGACCCCACCGGAGTGGGTTGTGGTCCAGGCGGTCGGGGGTTCGAGTCCCCTCGCTCACCCCTCAGAAGTGCTCCCAGGTCCGCCGGCTGGCGGCTCGCGCGGGGACACGTCGCGATAGCCGCCGTTCGGGGACGACCTACGGTCCCGAGGACCGGGTGCGCTCCTCGTTGAGCTCCTGGCGTCGCTGCACGAGCGACTGTAGCTGGCTGCTGACCTCGGTCGAGATGCGCTGGAGGTCCCATTTGCTGAGGGTGATGAGTCGCATCGGGGAAGTCGCGACGACATCGGCCGTGCGCTTGCCGCCGGAGAGCATCCCCATCTCCCCGAACACGTCGCCGGGGCCGAGCGATCCGATCACCTCGCCGGCCTTGATCACATCGGCGGTGCCGTCTTCGATGACGATCAGGTCGTATGAATAGTCGCCCTCGTGTACGAGCCGCTTGCCGGCCGAGACGGACGTCTCGCTCGCGAACACGCTCACGGTTTCGAGAGCGTCACTGGACAGAGACGAGAACAGCGGAATGGTCTTCAGACTGTCGGGATCCATGGTCTCTCAATCGTTCGGATGGCGGTGAAGAGCGGACTGCGGCGATACGCGGAGCGATGCAGAGCGCCGGCGAGCTGCACGCTACCGCGGCAGGCTGGTGCGCCGCGCGTCACTCCTCCTCGGCCGAGACCTCGGCCTGCGAGTCGGCGGCGTTGATGAAGCGGGTCTTGGCCTTGGTGTATCCCATGCGATCCTCCTTGTAGTTTGCGGCGAGGGCTCGCTTCAACGCCACGTAGTCGGCCGCGAGCTGCGGGTTGGCTCGCAGGCGGTCTCGAAAGTGAAGGCACTGGTCCATGTCCTCGGGCGTATCGACGAGGTGCAGGTGATGCGTGCGATAGGTGGCCGACGGATAACAGAGAAAGCGTCGGTGCACGAGATCCACGTTGAACCGGCCGGGTAGCTGGTATCCGGCCCGCTGCGTGACCGTCGCACTGCTCGCCTCCAGATCCTCAACCAGCGCGATCATGTCGATCACGGCCTTGCCCGCGAGCCCACGAACGGCACTCGAACCGATGTGGTGGATCCGGACGCCGGGCAACAGCGGGGACAGCCGTTCGCGCTCTGCGACGTACGCGGTGGGCCAGCGAGGGTCGTACTCGACGATCTCGATCGGTCCGTCGCCGGCCCCCAGGCGCGCAGCCTCGGGTGCCGCCATGCCGTGCCGCTCCTTTGATCCCGTCGCCACCGCCCGCTCTCAGGTCTCGCCCCAGCCACACCTGACCTTGTGCTTCATGCCGCGAGCTTAGGCGATAACCGAGATCCCGGGGTCCTCGCCGGGGCATCTTCGTGGCGCCGGTGGAGAGAGGCCAGGGCTTTCGCCGATCTCAAGGATCGGAAACCAGCGTGCCGACGCCCGGCACGCCGGCCAGCGATCGGAGTTCCGCCAGCGGGGCCGGGTCGTCCTTCAGGTAGGTGTCGAAGAAGGCGGTGCTGACGCGCTCGACGAGCGTCAACTGAGGCTGCTGGCGAGTGTAGGGAGGCAGATGTTGGGCGCCGAGCAGTCGCAGTAGGTACTTCGGCTGGCGTGCCGCCCTGAAGAAGGCGTAGGTGAAGCGCGGCTCGTTGCTCGTGTCCGCGGTGCCCTGGGCTGCCAGCAATGCGGGACCTCCGGGAGCGAACGTGTACCCGCCGATACCTGACATCTCGGCGCCTGACAGGATCACGGCCGCGGTTACCCGCGGGTCGCGAAAGCGTCGGCTGTAGCCCACGGCGAGAGCGGTCTCACCGCCGTCCGACTGCCCGGCAACGGCAATGCGGTTGGGCTCGATAAGGCCCGCCAGCTGTCCGGCGGCGGCGCCGCTGCTTTCCAGCAGGCAGGAGATCACAAAGCTCATATCGCGGGGCTGGTTGACGATGTCCGACTCATCGGGGCCGCCCGGGGCGTGCGCATTTGAGAGCGGGAAGACCGGGGCCGCGACCACGTAACCGGCGTGCGCCCAGCTGGCGAGCAGACGGTCGTAGGTTGCAGGCGTGACCGCGAACCCGTGAGCGAACACGATCAGTGGAAACGGCCCGTTCGAGGAAGCTGCGGGTGCGTTCGGCACGTCAGTGTCCGCAGGCGGGCCGAGCGCGGGGTAACGCACGTAGGTGACGAGCGTTCGTGGCTCGCTCGCGCCGTCGCGCAAACGGATCGTGCGGCTTCGATCTACGAGCCGCAGCGTCCGCACCCCGACCGCAAAGCGCGGTCGTAGGCCAACGCTCGGTGGGCTGGGCGCCGCTTCCTGACCTCCGGTCCCGAGGGCGCCCGCCGGTGAGACGCTCGGCGGCACCGCAGGCCCCCAGCGCGCGATCGCTGCGACCAGGAGGCAAGCAGCTGCCAGCGCCAGCTGCCTACGCCGGGTCCAGCCGCGAGTGCGCATCGGAGGATGTTGACTGATCTAGCTGGATGGCCTGTCCCGGTGGCAGGCGAGAGGGCACGTCACTGAGCGAACCTCGGAGCACCTGAGAGCACCGAGCAGCAGCAAAGGTCGGCCCGCTCGTCTGAGATCAGCCCAATGCTCGAGTTGTGGTCCAGGCGGTCGGGGGTCCGCGTCCCCTCGCTCACCCCTCGTGAAGCACTTCGCGATCGCAGCTACCGCGATACGTCCCGTCTATACCGCGAGGGCGAAAAAGTATTGGACAGGATCACTGCCCGAGCCTAATGTCCCGGGTTCAGCAAGGGGGAAGCAAATGATGTATCTCACCATCGGCTTGGGGTGGGTCATCGCAGCAGGGCTCGCTCTCGGCGCCTGCCGCATGGCTGCGGTGGGCGACGGCGATTTCAGCGGCGCGCCCGGCTTGCGCAAGCCCCTCGGCTTGCCCCTGAGCGATAACGAGGAATAGGCGCGGCCGCCCCTGAGCTCCATCCTCTCGGGTGCGGCTGCACATGGCGCGGGGATGACCCTCTCCCATCCCCGCGCTTTCCTCTCGGTGTTGCCCGCGACCCTTACGCCCGGCCGGCCGTGCAACAGAGCTTGGCCCGCTGGGTGGCTGGCCCGTGGCACGCCAGGTGGCACCGAGTAGTGCGCTCCAGCCACGGTCGATGCCCGTCACCGTGCGTCGACGTGGTGGTCTGCCGGTAACGACCCGTGCCCATTGGGTCGACTAGACGGCAGTGGGACCAGTCAGCCCAACCTCCGACGATGCGGGGGACAAGAACTCCTCGTGGCTCTGCCCGGACGGCTTCGATCGAGCGCGCATGCTCGACATGGAGGAGCGTGTGCGTCCCGTCCGACGGCGGGCGGCCGTCATCATGGCCCTCGCGATTCTCGCCGCCGGACCCTGGCTTGGGTGGTGGCCGCTCGTGTTCGTCGTCTGCATCCTGAGCTGCTTTTCGGCGGCCGACCTTCTGATGCCGAGGCTCGCCCGACCTGAGTTCCTCATGTTCGGCGCATGGGTGTGCAGCGGGCTCACGATCGCGGTCGCGGTGGCACTGAGTGGCGGTCCCGGCGCGCCCGCGCTGTCCCTGCTGGCGATCCCCGTGATCACTCTGAGCTCGCGATTCTCGATGCGCGGCGTCGTCGTAGGCGTGGTCATCTGCATCGGCCTCGCCCTGCTGGTCGCCCTCGGCGTAGACAAGGGTCCCGTGCTCGTGAACCCCGTGCTCGTGATCATGCCGGTGGCGCTCATCCTCTGTGCGGCAGTGCTCTCCACGCCCCTGATGCGCTCGGACATCCAGCACCGCAGCGACGCGGTCATCGACCAGCTCACCGGCATGCTCAATCGGAACGCCTTGACCGCACGGGTCCAAGAGCTCGCTCAGCAGTCGGCCCTGACCGGCGAGCCCGTAGGGGTCCTCCTGGGCGACATTGATCACTTCAAGCGCATCAACGACACGCGCGGGCATGCGGTCGGCGACGCTGTGCTCAAGGATGTCGCCTACGTGTGGCGCAAGCAACTTCGCGCTTTTGACCTCGCCTATCGCATCGGCGGCGAGGAGTTCCTGATCCTCCTGCCCGGTTCAGGTGTTCGCCGCTCAGCAGAGCTCGCCGAGCGCCTGCACGAAGCCGTTGCGGCCGAAGAGCTCGCCGGCGGTGTCTCGCTCACGATGAGCTTCGGCGTCGACGCTTCGCGGCGAGGCGAGCCGTTCGACTACGCGGCTGTGTTCGCACGGGCCGATGCCGCCCTGTACGAGGCCAAGCATGGCGGTCGCGATCGCATCTGCATAGCCGGGCGCCGCCTGGCGCTCGCCTAGGTGCTCAGGTACGCTGCGCCACGATGACCCAGGCCGACAGGCACATCCCCGAGAAGGACCGATGCCAGGCCTGTAAGGGCGCTGGCTGGGCCTGGTGGCTGCCCGAGGAGGGGCTCGAGGGCAGGTGGATCGTTTGCCGCGACTGCATCGGCACGGGACGGACCGATCAGAAGGGTCGCAAGCGTCAGAAGCCCGACGCTCCTCCCGACGGCTAGGCCCGGCCGCCCGCAGTCAGCGTATGACCTGCGTCTGGACCTTCCCGCAGATCAGGCATTTGCGCTCCTGGACATAGCCTTTGGCGCTGCCTTTTCCCCACGCGCGATCCCACTCACCCCACTTGTGTTTGTGCCACAGCCTCATCTTCGCGAGCATCGTCGCACAAACCCCGGTCGCGGCCACAGCCGGATTTGGTCCGCTGCCGAGCGTGATTGAGAGTGGATCGAGTCGCGCCTTTAGGACGCGGCTCCCACGTCGATACTGACCACGTGCGCCCGCGAGGACTTCCGCATGCGGCTGGAGGGGCTCTGGTCCTGGGTGTTGCCGGACTGCTCGCCGGGTGCGGCGGCGTCGCCGCTTCGACCGCCCGGGTGGCCGGACCGACCGTGACCGGAGCCCAGGCGGTCGCCTACGCGCGGGCCGTCAACCTGCGCCAACGGGACCTGCCCGGGTTCTCAGGCCTCGGGCGCGAAGCGGAAGTCCCAGCGCCGGGGCCGGCCGCACTCGCGCACGCCCGCTGTACCGGCGGCGTAAGCCCGCTGCATCGTGTCGCAGAGATCGCCTCGCCGGAATTTTCCGCCGGGAGCGATCTCCACAGCGTGCTGGTGAAATCCTACGTCGAAGTGTGGCCGACACCCCAGATCGTCACCTTCAACAACACCCGCTCCAATAGCGCCCGCGGCCACGTCTGCCTGGTCCGCGACATCGAAGCCGTGAACCGGAAGATCTACCGGGAACACAAAGAGAGGATGCTGATCGGGCCGTTCACGGTCAGATTCATGCCCGACCCACTGTCCGGGGTCACGGGTGCATTCCACACGAGGATCGACGAAACCCGCTTGCACCGTGGAGGGGCTGTCTTCTTCCATGTCTACCGAGATCTGCTCGGGTTCATCTCGGGGCGGGCCGAAGTCGAACTCGAAGCCGTCGGCTTCGTGCATCCAGTTTCGGCCAAGACGGAGCAGCGGGCGCTCCGAACCCTGCTCGAACGCGCGACCGCGAACGCCGGCGAGCTGCACGCGCAGACGTCGCCGTAGAAGCACGTGCTGGGGGCGGCCCCACCGGAGCTTGTGATCTTCGACTGCGACGGCGTGCTCGTGGACAGCGAGACGATTTCGAACACCGTGCTCGCGCGCACGCTCACCGAAGCCGGTCTGCCCACGACCCTCGACGAGGCCCTCCGCGACTACAAGGGGAGGACGCTCGGCGAGGTCCGGGAGGGCGCCGAACAGAAGCTCGGGCGTCCGCTCCCGACCGATTGGCTGACCCGCTTTCGCGAGCAGCGCAGCGCGGTCTTCGAGCGCGACCTTCAGCCCGTCCTCGGCGCGGCCGATGTCGTGCGGTCGGTCAGCGACGCGGGTATCGCGGTATGTGTCGCCTCCCAGGGCGAGCTCGACAAGACAGAGCTCACGCTTCGGCTCACGGGACTGCGCCCCCTGTTCGGCACCGGCGCGCTCTTCTCCGCCCAGATGGTTCCGCGCGGCAAGCCGGACCCCGATCTTTTTCTCCACGCCTGCGCGGTGATGGGCGCGGAGCCGGGGCAGTGCGTGGTTGTCGAGGACAGTCCCCTCGGAGTCGCCGCGGCCGTCTCCGCGCGGATGCGCGTGATCGGCTACACCGCCGACGCTAGTGACATCGAGCTACGGGACGCGGGCGCGGAGATCGTGGCCTCGATGCAGGAGATCCCCGCCTTGCTGGGGATCCTCTGACACTGTCAGCTCCGCGGTACCCACGCGCCCCACCCATGCGCGCCGCGCTACCCCCCATGGTCGCGGGCGCCCGCACGACCCGTGTGTCGTTTCGCGGAGACGCCCGCCCCCCGACCGGTCAGCCGGGGGGCGGCGCCTGCACCGTCTAGGAGCCGTTGTTGGTGTACGCCTGGTAGGCGCGACAGGGCTCGTTGCGCAGGCTCGGACAGGCGGGCAGCGCTGTCGGCACACTCACGCCGGGCACGATCGGCAGGATCAGACTCGACGCTTTGCTGCGCGAGTACTCGATCGACACCGTCGCGGTTGCTCCTTCCGGCTGTGTCTTGCTGAAGGCCCAGATCGGCTGGGTTCCATTGGGCGCCGCGATCGTCACCCTGAGACGCGAGCCGGCGCGGTAGGCGTGACCCTCGAAGTACAGCGGAACAACCACGGGCACGTACTTGCCGGCCGGCATCGGCCGCACGTTTTTCGGGAGCATCGTGGGAATCGGTTCGAGTTCGGTCGGCTGCTCCTTGAGGAGGTTGTTCGCGTTGGTGGCGAGCTTGCGCTCGCTCGCCTGCAGCCAGCCGTCCTGCACGAACGTTTCGTTGCCGTCGGGCCGCACTTCGCTGACCGTTGCCTGGAGGTCGACGTCCGGGGTCGATGACTTAACCCAGAGACGCACGGCGCCTCCGCCGATCGCCACGGTGTTGCTCGCCAGCGGTTCGGACACGAACGACACCGCGGAGCCGGCCGGAGGCTGCTCCCAGTTCCATTCCCACTGCGTGGAATTGCCCCACAGTCCACCCGAGCCGGTGTTGCTGCCGAAGTCCGTCAGCGGTAGGGCGCTCGCGTTGGAGGTGTACGAATCACTGTCGGTGCCATGGATGGCGGGCATCTGTTCACCCAGCGTTCCGCCGGGCCCGAAGTACCAGGTATGGGCCGTGGCACCCGGAATCGGGTAGGCCGAGAAGGAGTCTTCGAAACCCGGATACGGATCGCCCGCCGTTTGCGTGTCGGTCGGCGAAGCGCCCGCTCCGTTATCGAACAGCACCCGGATCGCCGGTAGCGCTTCAAAGGCCGCCAGCGCCGTTTCGTAGGTGGGTTCGGTCTGGATCGGATCCGACGGCAAGGTCACGATGTCGGTCTTGGGCAGGCCCATCGCTTCGTCGTAGATCACGGGGGCCGCGGCTTTTATAACCGCTGAGTTGATGATGGGCGCCTGTTTGGCCACGTACAGCTCCAAGAAGTCACACATTCGGTCGAATGTGGCCGGATCCAGAGAGTCCACGTGGGCGCCGTTGGTGAAGTTGAACCACTTCTTGGTCGTGCCGGTGAAGTGCTCGGCCAGGTCCGCACAGTGGCCTCCGGTCTGCTCGTCCTCCCACTGGCAGGCCATGAACGTGGGTACGTTGATTTTGTTGACGAACGTCACCGGATCCAGGGGATCGGCAACGGGTGGGTCGTAGGTCGAGTTTTCCTTGATCTTATTCAGCAGGTTGCTCGCCTCGCCGTGCAGGTCCTGGTTGGAGGTGCACGTCTGGTCGCCTTGCTGGACACGTTCGTAGGCCCAGGCCTGGCCGTGCCCGGGGCCGGCGGGTTCTGCGTTCTGCTGGCGTTGTTCGGCCCACGCCACCGCGAAGCCCGTGTTGAGGATGCCGCCCGGGTAGAGGGTCGTCGCGGTTGCGTCGATCACGGATAGGGGAGCGATCGCCGCGAGGCCCTGTGGATCGAGCTGGGCGGTGAACAGCTGGCTGATGCCGCCGTAGGAGATTCCGAGCATGCCGACCTTGTTGTGCAATACCCACGGCTGTTTGGCGATCGTTTCGATCACGTCATAGCCGTCGAGGTTCTGAAGTGGTTCGAAGAAGTCATACGCGCCGCCCGAGCAGCCCGTCCCGCGCATGTTCACGTCGACCACCGCGAAGCCCATCAGGTTGGCGAGGATCGCGATTCCGTTTTCCGGACCCGCCGGGTTCGCGTAGCCGTAGCCGGAGTACTCGATCAGCGTCGGGTAGGGAGCCGTATAGCTGGGCGTGGGGACCCCCGGGATGGGGAGCGTCGGGAAATGGAATTCCGACGGCACGCCGGGCTCACCGGCCGGGCTGGTGGGTGGATGCACGTCGATCGACAGCTTGGTGCCGTCACGGGTCGTCAGGTAGGTGTATCCGTTGTCCGGGATCGACTGGTTGTAGATTTCCGGGTCCCACGGGGCCGCCGCCTGCGTGTGAACGGTGATCGGTTCCGACGTTTCGCTGGTGGAGACCAGGCGCACCCGGTACCCGCTGGCCGGCTTGACGTCGCGAAAGAGAAGGCCCCCGAGCGGGTCCGCGCTCTGCGTGGACACAGTCTTCCCGTGAGGGTCGAGCAGCGACATCTGTGCGTTCGCCGCCAGGCCGGTGACGTAGACCTGTTCGACACTCCCCTTTGCTTCGAACGCGGACGCACCCGCCGTCGTCACCAGTCCGAGGACCAGCGCCACGAGCACCGACACGGCGGCGAAGCGCGCCCGGCCTCCGGGCAGCGACCCGCTTGTTTTCGGCATGCATGAGTCGATGAACTGGTCCGCTTCCCGCAAGGCTTGTCCCCTTCCTACGGTTCAGTGGCTGGTTCGAGAGACGAACCAACACGAGTGCCGCGTACCTACCCCGGTAAGCGGTCTGTAAACGTCAGCGTGAGGAAGTAACCCGCCGCTGTACCTGGGGGCGCGCTCGCCCCGGCTAGCCAACGGGCACGGGGACGGCGGCTGCCGCGTGCCCGCTGTCCCCGACCGTTAGTGGCTGGGCGATGCTCTCGAGTCCCGTTCGCTCGGCCTTTACTGCGAACAAGATCTCGGCGAGGCCGCCAACGATCATCATGACCGCCCCCGGGCTGAGCGCCAGCCCACCGGCATGGGACCGGGGCAGCATGCCGCCCACGTCGGGCGGCGGTGAAGGCCGTCCTAAACGAGAACGGCGTCCGGGGTCTCGATCACCGTCAGGTGCTCGCCCAGCCGTGTCAGGCTGAGCAGGCGTTGTACCTGCGGCGACCCCGGTGTGACTGCGAGCTGCTGCCCGCGCTCCCGGCTCGCGTTGCGCGCGCCGAAGATCGCCTTCAGGCCCGTTGAGTCGAGGAAGCTGACCCCACGTAGGTCGAGGACGATCGTCGACGGCCCGCTCTGAGCGAGTTCGTCGAGCGCCCCGGCAAGCTGCGGCGAGGTGGCCATGTCAAGTTCTCCGTGGAGCTCGAGGATCAGCCTGTCAGCTCGCTGCTGGGTCTCGATTCGCAGCTGCTCGTTCGCGCCCATCAAGCTCCGAGTTTATCCCGGATTGCCGGCGGCTACTCGCAGCCCGAGCAGCGCGATGTCGTCGCGAGGGTGGCCACCGGCGCTGTCCACGGCGGCCCGCTCGATCAAGGCGAGCATGTCCCGGACGCGCAGGTGCTGCGATCTGCTCGCCAACTCGCTCAGCTCGACTGATCCCCGCAGCTCCGAGCGAGTCGCCTCGGTGACACCGTCGGTGAACAGGATCAGTGTCTGCCCCTGGCCGAGCGCCACCGAGGTCTCACTGACGGTGATCGGGTCGACCATCCCGAGCACAGTTCCGGGCTCCCCGACGGGATGCGCCTCTTCGCCGGGCCCGACGAGCAGGGGGCAGGGGTGACCGCCGAGGGCGACCGTGAGCGTCGCTGCTCCGTCCGCCTCGCTCACGAGCACCAGACACACCGTGCACATCTGTCCATCGGGCTCCTGCTGGCAGAGCGTGCGATGCAGTAGCTGGAGCATCGCCGCCGGTCCAGTCTCGAGCATCGACACGGCTCGCAGCGTGTGGCGTGCCAGCGCCGTCACGCTGGCGGCCTCGGCGCCCTTGCCGCACACGTCTCCGATCACGAGCATCCACCCCCGCTCCCCGCAGGGGATCACGTCGTAGAAGTCGCCTCCGACCTCGTTCAGTTCGCCCGCCGGACGGTAGGAGGCGGCGACCTCGAAGCCGGGCATGTCCGGCAGCGAGTCTGGCAGCAGCGCACGTTGGAGCACTCGGGCGATGCGGCTTCTCTCGGTGTAGAGGCGGGCGCTTTCGATGGCGGTGCCGGCGCGACGCCCGAGTCTGACCGCGATGTCCAGGTCGGAGTCGATCAGTCGCCGGCCCCGGTGGGAGGACACGAGTGTGATCGCCCCCAGGGTCCGCGCCGGCGCCGCCAGCGGCACGATGATCACGTCGCGCGCATCCATCGCCCCGAGCAGCTGCAGGTGCTTCTCGTCGCGCGCGAACGTTGCCAGCGCGTCGGCCGAGAGGTCGTTGAAGATCCGAGCACTTCCGGTCCGGATCACCTCCGGCACGCCCACGCGTTCTTCCAGTGACGGCCGGTACTCCCGGTCGAGTCTCTCCGCGAGGGCCAGCATCTCGGGGTCGGCGTGGTGAACTGCCACCCGTTCCAGTTCCCCCCGCTCCCCGAGGACGTCCACTGCACACCACTCCGCCAGGTCACTGGCGGCCAGGCGCGCGACGCGTTTGAGCGTCTCGCTGTAGTCCATGGAGGAGGCCAGGACGCGGCTCGCCTGGGCCATGAAAGCCTCCGCCAACTGGGCCCGCTTGACCTGCGTCACGTTCTCGAACACGTTCGCCGCGTACATCACCCTGCCGCCGTCCGGATCCATGATCGGAGACGCTCGCACCACGATCCACCGCTCCTCGCCCGTGGCTCTCACGATGTTCCTCACCAGCAGTGGCGGGGCGTCTTCGCCGCGGAAGAGGCGCCTTGCCGGCATCGCGTCCAGGTCGAGCTCACGCCCGAACTCATCGAGCACGATGAAGCGCTCCATGATCTGGCCCGGCCGCGCACGTGCGAACTCCTGCGCGGATTCGAGCCCGAGGAAGTCCAGCGCGGCCTGGTTGGCGAACACCGTACGTCCGGAGCCATCCACGACGGTGATGGCCTCGGCCAGGTTCCGCAGCACGGCTTCCAGGCGCTGCTCGACCCCGCGGGCCTCGGCGAACAGCTGGGCATTGTCGATCGCCAGCGTCGCTCGCCTGGCCAACTCGGAGACGAGCCGCAGATCCTCCTCGTCGTAGGGATCGCTGTCGGCCAGGCGCAGGGTTGTCAGAGCACCGAAGACGCGTCCCCGGCCGGTGAGCGGGGCCACGACCGCGGAGCGGTAGCGGTTCTCGATCATGAATCGTGCGTGCTCGGAACCCTGGGCGAGTGACCGCAACAACTCCTCGCTCATCTCGGCCATGAGCTCCGGCTGGCCGCCGCGGATGACGCGGGCGACCGGATGTTCTCCGCTCGGGTCCAGGGGGTAGGCGGCTCTCAGGGCTTCGAGCCCGGCGGCCAGCGCGGGGTCTGCGGCGGCCACGGCCAGTTCGCTGATCGAGCCCTCGCTGTCGCAGAGGTCGATCACACACAGGTCCGCCAGGTCCGGCACCGTCAACTGCGCCACCTGGCTCATCGTCGTTCCGAGGTCCAGCGAGCTCGACAGGATCGACCCCGTCTCGACCAGCAGCGCCACCGCCCAGGCTCGCCGCTGCACCCGTGTTGTCCCCGAAGTCATGCTTGTCGCCCCCAACACCGTAGACCGGTCGGCCCCGGGACCCCGGGACCAACCGGGGTTGTGCGCGGCGCTCATCGCTCGAGCCTCACGACCAGGCGCTGGTCGCCGCCGCCGAGGTCCGCGGCGGAGGTCGATAGGCGAGGAGCGATCGGGAAGACGGCGGTGGCGAGGCGGGACACTTCCGCTTGCGACATCGGTCCCACGGCCAGGTCGATACACCCTCCAGCGACGGCCAGTCGTGCCTGCACGGCGCCGGCGGCCGCCCAGCTCGGGATGTCCGCCAGCAGCAGCGACGCCACCCGTTGCGCCGCTGAGTGGCGCTCGAAGGAGAATCCCGCCTGCGCCGCTATCGCCCGCAGCACCCGCGGCAGCACTCCTCGCACCACCGCAAGCGGTGCCATGCCCAACTCGATGGTGCCGGAGAGATCCTCCGTGGCGATCGCCGGACGGTCGAGCTGGGCGAGGCCACCGTCGCCCGCCCACGACAGTACGTCGGTCGAGAATCTCATCTCCACCAGGGTTCCTCCATCGCGCGGCTCACTCCAGTGCACGTGGTCGGCCAGCCCCTGGATCGAGGGCAGCCCGATCCCCAGCAGCTCGCCGTCGACGTCGGTGGGAAAGGAGGCTTTCGAGATCTCGACCCCGAGGCCGACGCCGTAGTCGCGAACCATTGCCAGGATGGTCGCCTCCCCCGCATGCAGCTCGACCTCGAGCAGGCCCTCCGCACCTCCATAGGCGTGCACCGAAGCGTTGTTGCATGCCTCCGTGACCGCGATGCCGATGTCGTTCACATCCGCGGGCGAGAGCCCGGTCGCGTCGGCCAGTCCGCCGAGCGCCTGGCGCACGACCGCAACGTTCCCCGGCTTGCTGGACAGGTCTAGTCGGACCCGGGCTGCTCTTGGCATCGCTGTCGCTTGCGTGCGGTCCGGCGCCTCGTCGGACCGCCGGACCGACGATCAGCGTGGAAGAGCTCCAACGGGCAAAGGCCGGTTACTGGGTTGCGGCCGGAGCGCGCGTGAGAAGCCGCAGCTTCTCCACCGACCGCCGCAGCAGCCTCGACACGTGCATCTGGGAGACCCCGATCCGGCTTGCTATCTCGGCCTGGGTGAGCTCCTCCACGTAGCGCATCCTGAGAATCGAGCGATCGCGGGGATTCAGCTCGCCGAGTGCCGCGCACAGCGTGGCGTCGCACTCGATCAGGTCGAACCGTTCGTCCTCGACGCCGAGGCTGTCGGCATAGCTGACGCCCGGCCCGTCCTCGCTCGGCCTCGGCGCGTCCAGCGAGGACGTCTGGTGGGCGTCCATCGCCGCCATCGCGTCCAGGACCTCGTCGATCTCGAGCTCCAGGTATTCGGTCAACTGTTTCGCGGTCGGGCTACGCCCGTCGCGGGCCTGCATCTCGGCGGCTGCGTCGCGGACCTCCAGCGCCCGCTCTTTGGCGGTACGTGGCACGTGCAGCGCCCAGCCCGAGTCCCTGAAGTAGCGGCGCATCTCACCGAGGATCGTCGGCACGGCGAAGGCCGGGAACGGCCGGCCCCGGGTCACGTCGAAGCGGTCGATCGCGTTCACCAGACCGATCGACGCAACCTGCAACAGATCGTCCATCGGCTCTGTACCCCTCGCGTAGCGCCTGGCGAGTCGTCGCGTCAAGGGCATGTAGCGCTCCACGAGCCTTTCACGCGCGCGCTGGTCCCCGTCGCGCTGCCACGCGCGGAACAGGGCTCGCGCCTCGGCCCGCCCGTTCGCATTTGACCGGGCGTCCTCTCGTCCGGGCTCTCGGGCCGGCGTATCGGAGCTTCTCGCTTCAGAGGCCAATGTTCGGCTCCTTTCCTGATTGCTCCACGTCGATCGTCGTGTGTGCCGCAGGGGATCACACGACCGTGCTCGACCCTCTACCCCCGCTCAAGTTCCCCTAATCGCGACAATCGGGCTTCCGCTTCCGGGGGGCGTCGGGTCCGGTGGGGGACCCCAATCGAGCCGCCGGTTCGTGCTCTTGGGGGATACGGGGGCGGGAGCAGGGGGTCGGCGTCGCCGACCTCGGTCTGGGGGAGCTGTGGGGTAGGCCGCCGGCCTCAGGGGCTCGGCTGTGGATGGGCCCGGTGCCTAGCCGTCCGTGACGGTTTCGAGCACTTCTTTGATGAGGCCGCCTTTGCCTTCTCTGGCTTTCTTTTCTTCCGCGGCTTTGGCTTCTTTGGCCGCCTTTTCTTCCCTGGCCTTGGCTTCTTTGGCTTCTTTTTCTTCCTTGGCTTTGGCTTCTTTGGCCGCCCTTTCTTCTTTGGCCTTGGCTTCTTTGGCTTCTTTGGCTTCTTTTTCTTCCTTGGCCTTGGCTTCTTTGGCAGCCTTTTCTTCTTTGGCCTTGGCTTCTTTGGCTTCTTTGGCTTCTTTTTCTTGTTTGTCTTCCTTGCCTTTTTTGCCTTCGCCGGAGCCGGAGCCGGAGCCTTTGCCTTCTTTCGGGTCCGAGACCGGCTTGGGCGATTCGGTCGCGATCGGCGAACCTTTCACTTCCGAGGGCGACTGAGCTCCGCTGCCGGTCGATTCGGCGGGCGTGGAGGAGCCTTCATGGCTGAGCTGTTCGGTGCCGCCGCCGGCGGATGTGGTTTCGGTGCCGCCCGGCTGGGAACCGGGGGCCGCGCCGGTGGTGTCGGTGGCGCCCGTCGGCCCGACCGACGGTGTGCTTCCGGTGCCGGCGGGGGCGGGCTTGGAGCCGGCGCCGACCGAGGCCGTGAGCTTGTGGCCCCGCCCGGACCCGGACTTCGAGCGGGTCGGAGCCGTATCGCCGTAGGAGGCCCCTGCAAGACGGTGGCTGGCGACCTCCGCCAGCTGAACGTGGCCGGCGCTTCGCGCGGACCTGCCCGAGGTGTGGTGGTGGGGCGTCATCGCCGCCGTGACGCCGACTGCGGCCGCCGCTGCGACCGCCGCCACCTGGGCCGCTGATGCCGCGGTGGCCGCACCGGCGCCCAGCCACGAGAAGACCTGCGAGGGAAGGCTGGTGAACGAGGCCCATACGGCCAGCGGGCGGCGCCCGGAGTAGATCGCGCAGAAGGCCTTCACGACGGCTGGATCGAGCTGCGTGCCGGCCTCGTACTTGAGAATGTCCAGCGCCTTCTTGTGGGCCCGGGCCGGGCGGTAGGGACGCGCCGAGGTGATCGCGTCGAAGGTGTCGGCGACGGAGATGATCCTGGCGCCGATCGGGATCTGCTCACCGACCAGCCGGTCGGGATAGCCGGTGCCGTCGAGGCGCTCGTGGTGGTGACGGACGATCGACACGAGTTGGTCGTCGCCGAGTGCCTTGACGAGCTCGGAGCCGTCCACCGGGTGGCGCTTGATGACGTCGAACTCCTCGTCGGTGAGCCGTCCCGGCTTGCGCAGTACCTCGGGCGGCGTGTACACCTTGCCGACGTCGTGGAGGGCTGCCGCGGTCCGTACGCGGGCCACGCTCTCGCTGTCGAGGCCCATGCGCTTGGCGATCATCCAGCAGTGGCGAGCCACCCGGCGTGAGTGGCCGTGTGTATACGGGTCGGTGGCCTCCAGCGCGGCACTCAGTTTCTCCAGCGCCTCCGCCTGGGCGCCCGGTGTCTGGCCTTCGCCCACCGCGTTACCGGGGTCGGCCAGCGAGCCCAGGACTGCACGCGCCGAGGACAGCCGCCGCTCGCTGCTGCAGCGTTGGATGAAGCCCCACAGCAGCAGCTCTCCGAACAGCAGGTCGCCCGGGCTGGTGCGTTTTTCCCAGTAGGCGGTTCCCACCCGCGACGCTGCCAGCGTCGCCACCAGGGCGATCACGAGCGTCAGCAGGGGGGAGCGGATGATGCCGTCGCTCCGGAGCCACCACACGAAGGCGGTTGGCAAGATCACGACGAAAGACGTCGCGCCCACGACCCATCCGACGTATCGCCCAAACTCGACACGTCCGGATCGGCTCGCGGGCGCCTGGAGGGCGGCAGCGAGCTGTTGCTCCTGCGACTCGTCGCGAGCCCCGGGGGCCTGCGGCGACTTACCTGACTCGCACTCGCGCAAAGCTTTCACTGGCCTACCTTCCTTGGAATGGCTGGCGGCCGAGCCGTCTCGCGGACGAGACCTCTTGCTTTGCGTCCCCGCCTCGCGACGGGTTTGCCATGAGCAGCGCGTTGATCTGTCCGGCACTCGTTCGGCATCCCGCCGTCCGCAGTTGAGCCGGCGCTCCCCGGCCTGGACACCTGGCCGACGATGAAAGTGCCGCCGGATCGCCTTCTGGGGCGTGCAATGGGTTTGTCAGCGCGTCCACTCCCGGTTGAAAAATGGTTTTGGTATGCCTAAACTTGTTCTGTGGCTGATGTGGGATCTGTTTCTCCGAACGTCCAGGACTACGCCAAGGCGGTGTACGCCCTCGAGTCCCGGAGCTCCGGCGAGGCCGTCTCCACCAACGATCTGGCCGAGCGCCTGGGCGTCACGCCCGGCTCGGTGTCCGCGATGGTGCGCAAGCTCGACGACCTCGGTCTGGTCGAGCACGAGCCCTATCGCGGGGTACGCCTGACCAATGAGGGCCGGGCGGTTGCGCTGGAGGTCCTCCGTCACCATCGCCTGATCGAGCTGTTCCTGGCGCAGGAGCTGGGGATGGGCTGGGACCGGGTCCACGCCGAGGCCGAGGTGCTCGAGCACGTCCTCTCCGAGGAGCTCGAGCAGCTGATCGCCACGCGCCTGGGGAACCCCACGGTGGACCCCCACGGGGATCCGATCCCGACCTACGAGTTCGAGATCGAGGAGACCCCGACACGCAGCCTGGACGAGCTCGGCGCCGGCGCGGTTGGGCGGTTCGTGCGCGTGTCGGACTCCGACCCGAAGATGCTTCGGTACCTCACCGGCCAGGGGGTCACGCTCGGCGATCGACTCGAGGTCATCGGTCGCCAGCCGTTCGGCGGCCCGATGTTCGTGCGGCTGGGAGACGGGGAGCTGGCCCTCGGAGGCGAGCTCGCGAAAGCGATGCGCATCGAGGTCGAGGTGGAGCAGGCGTGACGCCGCCACCGAGCGAGCTGCGCCCGGCGCTCGAGGGCGTCGTCCCCGAGGGCGCGGCGGCGGCGCTCGGCGAGCCCAGAGCACTAGCACCCAGCGCACTCGAGCAACTGCTCGCCAAAGGCCGCCTGCGCTCGACGCTGGCGATGCTCGGCCCGGCCTTCGTCGCCGCCATTGCCTACGTCGACCCCGGCAACTTCGCCACCAACTTCCAGGGTGGAGCAGAGTTTGGCTTCCTCCTACTCTGGGTCGTGGTGCTGGCCAACGCGATGGCGATGCTGATCCAGTACCTGTCGGCCAAGCTCGGGATCGCCACCGATCTGAGCCTCCCGGAGAGCGTTCGCGCCCACTATCCCCGGGCGTTCTCCTGGATGATGTGGGTGCAGGCCGAGATCGTCTCGATGTCCACCGACGTCGCGGAGTTCGTCGGTGCGGCCCTGGGGTTGAACCTGCTGTTCGGCGTCCCGCTCCTGACCGCCGGCCTGATGACCGGTGTGATCGCGTTCGCGATCCTCGAGCTGCGCGTGAAGGGGTATCGGCGCTTCGAGCTAGCGATCACGGGGCTACTGGGGCTTGTCTTCCTCGGCTTCGTCTACGAGACACTGAAGATCGGCCCCTCGGCCTCGGGCGCGGCCAAGGGCCTGATCCCACATCTGGCGGGCAGCCAGTCGCTGTACCTGGCGGTGGCGATCATCGGGGCGACCGTGATGCCCCACGCGATCTATCTGCACTCCGCGCTCACGCAGGGCCGGATGCCCTGCCGCGATGATTCCGAGCGCCGCCGCGTGCTCCGCTTCGAGCGCACCGACGTGATCCTCGCGCTCGGGCTGGCCGGAGTGATCAACGTTGCGATGCTCGCCGTCGCGGCACAGCTGTTCCACACCAGCGGCCACAGCGGCATCGACACGCTCCAGGGCGTCCATGCCGGTCTGGCGCAGCTCGTCGGCGGTGGCGCGGCGCTCGCGTTCGCCATCGCCCTGTTCGCCTCCGGGGCCTCCTCCTCGAGCGTGGGCACCTACGCCGGGCAGGTCGTGATGTCGGGGTTCATCAATGTGCGCATCTCCCTGTACGTGCGAAGGGTGGTGACGATGATCCCCGCCCTGATCGTGTTGGCGGTGGGCGTGAGCCCGACCAGTGCGCTGGTGCTGAGCCAGGTCGTGCTGGCCTTCGGCATCCCCTTCGCGCTGATCCCGCTCGTGCTGCTGACGAGCCGCCGCGACGTGATGGGCGCGCATGTCAACGGGGCGCTCACCACCCGCCTGGCATGGGCGATGGCGGGACTCATCACGGCGCTGAACCTGTTCCTGCTCGGCGAGCAGCTGTTCGCCTGAGGGTCCGTCAGCCGGCGTGCGCGCGCTCGGAAGCCCGGCGTTCCGCGAGCGCTTGCGCTTCTTCGCGCTCCCGGCCACGCTGTAGGAGCACTGCCTGGGCGTCGTTCAGCAGGTCGTAGCCTTCGATCGTCAGCCACAGCTCGCCGTCGCCCTCGTCGCGTTCAAGGTACCCGAGCTCCTCGAGCTCCTCCACGAGCGTCCCGACGGTCTCGGGGTCGGATCGGAGGCGCTCGGCCAGCTCCGCCACGGTGGATCCCTCGGGTCCGGGTGGCCAGAAGATCCGCACGTGGCGGGCGGCGAGCTCGTTCGGACGTTTCTCACTCCAGCGCTCGAGGATCAGCTGGGTGGTGGGCTCGTCGAGGGCCTCCTCGGACATCATCCGCACCACATCCCGTTCGCGGGCGCGCGTCATGCGCCGGCCCACGAGGTACAGCACGACGACCGGTGCGACGAATGGGAGCCACTCCTCGACGGGGATGTTGCCGATGTGCGCCAACTCCACTGCAGCTCGATTGTGGCGCATCCGAGCGGATGGCGAACAGGCTCGCCCGCGAACGCGACGCCCTAGACTCGCCCTCGCAATGAAGCTTCCCCGGCGGCTGCTCGCGCCCGCCCTGCTCGCCCCATGCGGTGCGGCGCTCCTGTTTCCGGCGGTCGCCGCGGCCCACGGCATCGTCGGCCGGGCCGACCTGCCGATACCGGTATGGCTGTTCAGCTGGGCGGCGGGGATCGTGCTGGTGGTGTCGTTCGTGGCG
The DNA here is from genome assembly GCA_963758055.1 of uncultured Solirubrobacteraceae bacterium. Classification (GTDB taxonomy): domain Bacteria; phylum Actinomycetota; class Thermoleophilia; order Solirubrobacterales; family Solirubrobacteraceae; genus Palsa-744. Next base: position 325,793 of record CAVWTU010000010.1, on the reverse strand, counting down.
CTGTCGGCGCTGTGGAGGAGCCCGCAGCTGCAGACCGAACACCGCAAACCCCTGCTCCACATCCCGCCGGCGGTGGAGGTGCTCGTGAGCCTATTCGGCGTCGCCGTGTTCGCGCTCGTGCTCTACAGCGGCTTCGCCGGGAGCCAGGTGTGGTCGGTCAACTTCAGCGTGACCTTCATCTACGTGGTCTTCTGGATCGGGATGCCGATCGCCAGCGTGCTGCTCGGCGACGTCTTCGCCGTGCTCAGCCCGTGGCGCTCCTGCGCGAGAGCGATTCGCTGGCTCGGCGGGCGCCTGGCACCGCGAGCCTTCTCGCGCCCGCCCCTGCGCTACCCCGACCGTCTCGGACAGTGGCCGGCCGTGGCCCTGCTCGTGGGCTTCGCCTGGCTGGAGCTCGTGTACGTGGAACGCGACAGCCCGTCGATCCTGGCCGCATTGTCACTCGGCTACTTCCTGCTGATGCTGGCCGGCATGCTGGCCTTCGGCGTGGAGACGTGGGCCGACCAGCGCGGATGGCTTCGGCGCCTACTTCGGACTGCTCTCGAGGATGTCGCCGCTGACGGTGGACGAGAACGGAGAGCTGTATGCGCGCCGCCCCCTGAGCGGCCTCACGGCGATGCCGGTGCGGCCCGGCACGGTGATGCTGGTGTGCGCGGTGATCGGCACCACCACCTTCGACGGCTTCTCCAACGACGTCGTGTGGCGCAAGCTCGAGCCCCATCTGCAGAGCGTCTTCTCGGGCCTCAGCTTCCATCCGACCCCCGCCATCGAGCTCGCCTACACGGCCGGCCTGCTGCTGTGCGTCGCGGTCATCAGGGGCATCTACGAGCTCGGGATCAGGGGCGTCCAGAGCGTCAGCCTCCGCTACACCCGCCCGGAACTGAGCCGGGCCTTCGCCCACACGCTCGTCCCGATCGGGTTCGCCTATGTGCTCGCACACTACTTCTCGCTGCTGATCTGGCAGGGGCAGGCGATCGGCTACCTGGCCTCCGACCCGCTCGGCAACGGCGCCAACATCTTCGGCACCTCCACGTATCGGATCGACTACACGATCATCTCCTTCGCCGCGATCTGGTACGTCCAGGTGACCGCCCTGGTGGCCGGCCACGTCGGCGGTCTGACGCTGGCCCACGATCGCGCCCTGTCGATGTACAAGGGCGCCCAGGAAGCCGTCCGCTCGCAGTACTGGATGCTGACCGTGATGGTCGCCTTCACGTGCTTCGGGCTGTGGCTGCTCTCGGCGGTGGGAACGTGAGCGCCGCCCGCGAGGTCGGGGCGCGGGCCGGGGGGCCGGCGCCGACCTGGTCTCCGTCCGCTCGGAGTAGTCTGTTCGGAAGTGGCACCCGTGCGCCCGCTCCCGGCACGACCCCGACACCCGCTCGCATCCTGGAGCCGGGTGGCCCTCCCCGCGCTGGGCGCCACGGTTGTTCTGCTGGTCGCGCTCGCGTCGATCGACCCGAGCGTCCTGTGCGTGTTGCCGGCGCTGGTGCTCGCGCTGGCGCTCGCGCTGCGCCGCTATCCGGGCGAGGGGGCTCTGCTCGCGCTCGCCCGCCGGCGTCGTCAGGAGCCTCCCCGGGGGATCTCATCCACGCTGAGGCGCGTTCGCTGCTGGACCGGCCCCGCCGTTCCACGTGGCGGCCTGCTGCTCGCCCGCTCGCTGGCCACTCGCCCGCCGCCGCTTCCGCTGCCCGCGACGCGCTGAGCACCCCCGGGCGCCGCCCGCGTCGCGTGGCCGGTCGCCCTCGGCGGCCATAGCCGTCCTCACCTTCGAGCTTCACGAGGAGCCCAATGACACGACGCATCCTGCCTGCCCTGATCGGGGTATCGGCGCTGTTCTCGGTGGCCATCACGACGGCCGCGGGGGCTGAATCCCCTTCCCAGGAGAGCGGCAACCCGATCAACGATCAGGGATCGAGCTACCACTACCGCACCTACATCACCTCGATCACGCCCAAAGTCCCCGGGCTGAGCGTCGAAGTGCTCGAGTTCGCCGATCGCCTGCTGCTGCGCAACCGGACCGGCAAGACGGTGACGGTGTACGGCTACTCCGGCGAGCCCTACGCCCGCGTACTGGCGAGTGGCGCCGCCGAACAGAACAAGCGCTCACCCGCGGTCTACCTGAACACCAACTTCTACGCCGACGTGACGGTGCCGGCCTCCGCCAGCGCGACGGCGCCGCCACGGTGGGAAGCGGTCGATCGCACGGGCCAGTTCGAATGGCATGACCACCGCATCCACTGGATGAGCCCGGTGACCCCTCCCGAGGTCAAGAACACCTCCAAGCGCACCAAGATCTTCGGCTGGACCGTGCCGATCAGGATCGGGAACCAGCCCGGGGCGATCAGGGGAGAACTGTTCTGGGTGCCCGAGACCTCCAGCGCCCCCACCGGCGCGATCGTCGCGGGCATCCTGATCGTGCTGATCGGCCTGGCGACCGTGGTGCTCGTGCGGCGCCGGCGGGCACGCGCGGGAGACCCACCGGCGCCTGCAGGCGGCGACGGGGACTCGGGAGCGGCGCCGCAGGCGTGGTGAGGGCGATGCGTGGTCCCGGCGGGCGCTTCGCTTCGCTGACAGCCGCGGCGGTGGCCGGTTGGTGGCTGCTCGTGCTGGTCTCGGCTGCGGGCGCTCTTGCCCACGCCCAACTGCTCGGAACGTCGCCGGCGTCGGGGAGCACCGTCCACACGCAGCCGCCGGAGGTGATCTTCCAGTTCAACCAGAACGTCGGCGGCACCGCCGGCGCCGTGCGCGTCTACAACGCCCAGGGGGACGAGGTGGACGACCTCGACGTGTCCCACCCCGACGGTAACGAGCATTGGATGGGCGTAGGGCTGAAGCCCCATCTTCCCGACGGCACCTACACGGCCACCTACCGGGTGATCTCGGCGGACACCCACGTCGTCTACGGGGGTCTGGTGTTCAGCATCGGCCATCCCGGGGCAGCCCCGAAGTACACCGTCGCGGGGCTGATCGGACGCAACGAGGCGGGGCGGGTGACGAAGATCGCCTTCGGGGTCGTGCGGACGCTCGACTACCTGTCGATCGCGCTGATGATCGGGGGCCTGCTCTTCACGCAGGCGGTATGGGGCCCGGCGCTGGGCGACCTGGCCGGTCCCGAGCGTCGCTGGTCGCTGGCGTCGGGCGCCTTCAGCCGACGGGCCGGCCGGCTGCTGGCCGTCGCGGTCGTGCTGGGCGTGCTTGTCAGCGTGCTCGGCGTGCTGTTGCAGGGAGCGACGGCCGCGGGCGTGTCGCTGTGGAGCTCGTTGAAAGCCACGGTCCTCGAAAGCACGCTCGAAAGTCGCTTCGGATGGGTGTGGGCACTGCGGGCGCTCGATTGGCTGCTCCTCGGCGGGCTGCTGCTCGCCGCACGCGCAGCCGGCAGGGCCCCGGTGCCACGCCTCGCCCTCGAGGAGGGCGCGGCGACAGCCGGCCCCGGCGGCGCCGGTGGTCCGGGGAGCGCCGAGGGTGCGGCGAGCCCCGGCGTGGTCCGTCCACCCGTCTGGCTGCTGGGCGGGCTGGGACTCGGTTGCGCGTACCTGGCGATCACGCCGGCGCTCGCCGGTCACGCCAGCGTCCAGAGCCCGACGGGGGTGTTCCTCCCGGTCGACGTGATCCATGTCCTGTCCGCCAGCGTGTGGGTGGGGGGGATCGCCTGTCTGCTGCTGGCCCTGCCGGCTGCGACACGGCGACTGCTGGAGGGCGAGCGCACCCAGCTGCTGCTCGGCAGTCTGCGGCGTTTTTCACCCTTGGCCCTGGCAGCCGTGATCGCGATCGCCGCCACGGGCGTGATCCAGGCCTACATCGACGTGCGCTCGATCCACGGGCTCCTGCACACCACCTACGGCGCCCTGATCATCGTCAAGACGGTGTTGTTGGGGGCCCTGATCATCCTCGGATGGCTCAATCGCGAGCGCCTGATTCCGGCGCTGCGGCGCATTGCGGACGCAGGTGGACCACCGGGCGTCGCCGGCGTCTCGGCACGCCGCACCCTGCGCGGGGAGCTCGTGCTGATGCTGTGCGTGTTCGGGGTCACGGCCGCGCTGGTCAGCTACGCGCCCCCGATCGACGCGGCCTCGGGCCCGTTCTCGGTCAACACCACCATCGGCCCGGCGCTGCTGGAGATGACGGTCGAACCGGCGAAAGTCGGCCCCAACACGATCCACCTGTACCTGATCGACGCGAAGAGCGGCGTCCAGTACACGGCCACCAAGGAACTCACCGCCACGGCAAGGCTGCCGGCGAAGCACATCGGCCCACTGCCCCTGAAGGTGTCGCTGGCCGGTCCCGGCCACTACATCCTGAGCTCGGCGGTGCTGAGCCCGGGGGGGACGTGGGCGATCGAACTCGTCGACCGCGTCTCCGAATTCGAACAGTTCACCCGCGTGGTGAAGGTGCCGGTCTCGTGAGCGAGCCGGCGCCAGAGCGAACGACAAGGAGGAAGTGAACGCATGCACACCAGGAAGGTCGTCCTCGCGCTGGTGATGGGCCTGCTCGCCGCGCCCGCGGCCGCCCAGGCCCACATCAGTCTGCATCCCAACACGATCCCGGCCGGGGCCTTTGCGACGCTCGACGTGAGGGTGCCCGGCGAGCAGGAAGGCGCGCACGTCACGAAGGTGGACGTGCTCTTCCCGTCGGGCTTCGTCGGCGTCGACTACGAAGACGTGCCCGGCTGGAGCACGCAGGTGATCGAAACGAAGCTGGCCACGCCGATCACCGAAGACGGGGAAACGATCGACACCGAGGTCTCCCAGATCGTGTGGACGTGGGTTGGCCCGCTCGGGAAAGTCGACAACGGCCAGTTCGTCAACTTCCCGCTGTCGCTGGCGATCCCCGCCGACGCGGCGGGCAGGGCGCTCGAATTCCGCACGGTCCAGACGTACAGCAACGGTGCCGTGGTCCACTGGATCGACCCTTCGCTGACCGCCGAACACCCCGCCCCCAGGATCAACGTGACGGCCAAGGGCGGCGTCGTCCAAGAAGTGGCCGGAGACGAGGCGGGCCCGGAAGCGGGCGCAACGGGGTCGAGCCCGGCGACACCGGCCAGCACCTCCACGCACACCAGTAGCGGCGCCTCCAAGGGGCTCGGGGTCGCGGCGCTGATCGTCGGAATCCTCGGTCTCGTGTTCGGCATCCTGGCGCTGCTGGCGGTGAGGAGGTCGAAGGTGGCGGCCTAGCCGTCAGGGGAGACCGTTACGAGCGTGACCACCATCAACCGACCCGGCGGCGCAGCGGCCGCCGGTCGGCGGCGGGACCCGTTGGCCGGCGGATTCCGAGGGGTTGCGCCGGCATTTAGGGTCCTCTGCCAGACTGGGCCCCGATGAGCACCGAGGCGCCCGGCGACACCCGCCCGCCCGGTTCGTCGGACGGCGAGCCCGACCGCCCGCCACCCCCCGAGGACCAGCGGACCGCGGGGCGCGTGTTGCGATACCTGCCGATCGCCATCCTCGTGCTGCTGGTGGCGGGGGCGGCCCTGCTCGTGGCCACCGGCTCGAGCAGCAAGCAGCAACTGCCGGGCGGGGACAAGAGCACCCACAGCGCGCGCCTGGACGGCCTGCTGCTGCAGCCGGTCCGCCAGGCGCCGGCGCTGACGTCCCTGCACAACTCCCTGGGTCAGCCTGTGAACCTCGCCGATTACCGCGGCAAGGCCGTGTTCGTGACCTTCCTCTACACGCACTGCCCCGACGTCTGCCCGCTGATCGCCTCCCAGCTGCACAACGCGCTCAGCCGGCTCGGAGCGAAGGCCGACAACGTGCAGCTGGTGGCCGTGTCCGTCGACCCGCGCGGGGACACGCCCGCCAACGTGGCCCGCTTCCTGAAGGAGCACCAGCTCACCGGGCAGATGCAGTACCTCGTCGGCTCCGCCGCCGAACTCGCGCCGGTGTGGCAGAAGTGGGGGGTGGGCTCAGACAGGGACGCCGGGAACCCCGAATTCATCAACCACTCCGCGCTCGTATACGGGATCAGCGCGAGCGGCAAGCTAACCACCGTCTACGCGGCGAACCTGAATCCCGCGGAAATCGACCACGACGTCCCGCTGCTGCTGGCGAGCTGAACGCGCGGCCTGACGGGCCGTCAGCTCACGCTCGCGTCCACGCAGCCTCGCCGCGGGAGAGGACGTGCACGGCCAGCGTGACCGTGACCGCGAGCCCGGCGGCGACCCCGAGGGCCGCCGCGACCGACACTTCGAGTGCGAGCAGGCCTCCCACGACGGCTCCCAGCAGCATCGCCGCCACGGCCACCGCGCGACGGCCGAGCTTCGCCCCCTGGCCGCCGAGCGCCGTTCCCTCGGAGGCGATCCCGGTCAGCGTTCGCGTCAGCACGGTGGTGGTCAGCTCCGGTACCGCCAGCTTCTGGGCGGCGGCGTTCTGGATGCCCATCCCGAGCGCGAGCGGCACCAGCAGCGCGTAGCGCAGGCCGCCGGTGAACGGTTCGGACGCGGCCAGCGAGACGGCCAGGGCGCCCAGCAGCATCATGCTCTGCGCCGCGCCGGAGCCGCGCAGCAGGTGGCCGCGGTGGGACGGGAAGCGCGCCCCCACACGGCCTCCGAGCATCGCCCCGAGCAGGAACGATCCCAGCGCCGCCAGCGAGGCCGGAGCGGACAGCCCACTGGCGCCCGCGAGCGCGAAGCCGACGAACACGACGTTTCCGGTCATGTTGGCGACGAACACGTGCCCCAGCATCAGGTAGCTGACGGCGTCCACGACCCCGGTGAGGACCGTGAGCCCGACGAGCATCGGCGCGAGCGGGCCGTGGCGGTCTCCCGCCGGGGGACGCAGGGTGCTCACCGCCTCGCGCAGAACGTTGACCAAGGCGGGCCACCCTAGCGACGTGGGCTCGCTTTTTCACCGCTCGCGCCGGCGCGCCGGTGGGGAGTCAGGTGGAATCCCAGCTCAGCGACGCCGGCCGCCGGCGGGCTACTCTGTCAGCGCCGCGGCCATCTCGGCGAACACCCGGATGTAGTCGTCGATCGCCTCGTCGGTGTGGGTCACCGACAGGGTCCACTCCTCCTCCCGCCCCGGGGTCATGTAGATGCCCCGGTTCATGTTCCACAGCCAGGCGAGCTCCGTCACCGGCACGTCCTGGTTGGCCTTGAAGGTTTCGTAGTCCACGATCTTCTCGGGCGAGAACGTGACACAGCCCTTGGAGCCGACCCCGACCGCGTAGCCGGGCAGGCGGTGGCGATCGATCACCTCCTGGCAGCCGGGAACGATGCGGTCGTTGAGAGCGTCGAGATGCCTGTAGGCGTCGGGCGTCAGGACGCGCTCGAGGCTCGCCCGCGCGGCGGCCATCGTCAGCGGGTTGCCGTTGTAGGTGCCCACCTGGTAGACGCTCCCGTCCTCGACCACGCTCATCGCCTGCTCGGTGCCGCCGATCGCCCCCGCCGGCAGGCCCCCGCCGAGGGTCTTGGCGAGCGTCACCATGTCGGGCTTGACGCCCCAGCGCTCGGTCGCGCCGCCGGCCGCGATCGCCAGCCCGGTCTTGACCTCATCGAAGATCAGCACCACGCCGTGGCGCTCGGTCAGCTCGCGGACGGCCTGGAGGTAGCCCGGCTCGGGGAGCACCACCCCGAGGTTCATCATCGCGGCCTCCATGATCACGCAGGCCGGCGCGCGCCCTTCGGAGACCAGCCGTTCGATCCGCTCCTCCATCGCCGCGGCGTCGTTGAACGGCACCGGGATCGTCATCTCGGCGACCGCCTCTGGGATGCCGGCGCCGTAGGGGAGCGAGGCGAGGTTGTTGCGGTCGCCGATGTCCCCATAGGGCACCCCGATCGAGACCATGACCGCGTCGTGGTGGCCGTGGTAGGAGCCGAAGATCTTCACGATCGTGTCGCGGCCGGTGAGCGCGCGCGCGATCCGGATCGCATCCATGGTCGCCTCCGAGCCGGAGTTCACGAAGCGCCAGCGTTCGAGGCCGAAACGGCCGGCGAGGCCCTCGGCCACGGCGACGGTGTCCTCGGTGACGGCGGCGAAGTGGGTGCCGAGCGGCGCCCGGTCCCGCAGCGCCTCCACGATCGCGGGGTTGGCGTGGCCCTGGACCATCGAGCCGAAGCCGTTGTGGAAATCCCAGTAGGTGTTGCCGTCCACGTCGGTAACCCGTGGGCCCTCGCCGGAGACGAGGTAGATCGGCCACGGGTCGCGCAGCTGGTAGGAGGACGCGACGCCGCCGCTCAGTGAACGGCTGGCGCGCTCGTACATCGCAGCCGAGCGCCCGGTCCGCTCGTTCAGCGCCGCGAGCTCCCTGCGCGCGAGCTCCTCGACACGCTCGTGATCGATCTGCACCGTACTGCTGACAGCCATGACGGATGGGCCGCCTTTCTTGACCGGAGGAACGCGGCGCTGACTGCGCCGGGAGGCGCTGGATTGGCCCCGCGTGTCAGCTTAGCCGCCGGGCGGCGCGCGGCGTGTCAGCCGGTGAACTTCGGCGTCTTGTGCTCCACGGTCACCTTGTGGTGGCGTTTCTTGGAGCTTTTCGCGCCGAGCGTGCCGCTTTTGGGGCTGGTTTTCGAGCCCGTCGAGCCGGTGGTGGTGCTGCCGCCGGGCGTGGTCGTCGAGCCGTTGCCCGTTCCGGGGCTGCCGTTGCCCGGCGTGGGCGTCGTCTGGGTGCCCGGTGCCGCGGCGCCGACCTTGACTTCGACCGCGTTGCTGGCCGTTTCCGCCCGAGCCCCGCCCACTGCCGTGCCCGCGATCGAGGCCACGTTCAGATAGCGGCCGTTTTCTTCGGGGATCGCGGTGAGCTTGGCGCTGCAGGCGTAGGTCGTGCTGTCGCCCGGCGCCAGCATCTGGCCCCCCGGGAGACCACCCGAGATCGTGTGTTCGTCGCAGTAGATGTCGGTGAATTCGCTGAGCGTGAGGGGCACGTTGCCGGTGTTCTTGGCGGTGATCTGGTAAAGCACCGTCTGACCCACGGTCCCGGTCAGCAGCGACGAGGTGAAGCCGGTGCCCGAGCCCTTGATTTCCTGAACCTTGTAGAGCGTCAGGCGCGGTTCGAGCACCACTTTGACGACCACTTCGTTGGACTTGTGCGATTCGGACCCGGCGCCTGCGTACTTGGCGGTCGCCGAGGCCACGTTCGTATAGGAGCCACCGCCTGAGAGCAGGTGGCTGCAGGTGAACAGGAGCTTTTCGCCCGGGGCGACGGTGGCGCCCACGGGACCTCCCTGTTCGGTGCCCGGGTCGCAGTTCGGGTCCATGAATTCGGTCAGCGTGAAGGCCACGTTGCCCGTGTTGGAGACCGTCATCTGGTAGTCGACGGTCTGGCCGATCCTGCCGTTGAGTTCGGTGGCCGTCCAGCCGCTGCTCGAGCCCGCGATCTGCTGGAGCTTCTGGACGGTGAAGCTCGGTTTCGGTTCAGCGCCGCATTTGAGGTGTTCCTTGTGTTTCCCGCTCTCGCCGACGACGCCGTTGGTGTTCCAGTGGGCTTCGGCGCTCAGCTTGTGCATGCCGGCGGCCAGCGCGGCGGGCATCGGCACGGTGTTGGTGCCGGTGGAGCCGTTGAATTCGAACTTTTCGATGAACTGGCTGACGCCGTCGGAACGTACGCGCTCGGTCACCTGGTTTTTTTCGACTTCGGGGAAGCCGCTGTATTCGAATGTGGTGGCGTTGCAGCCGAAGACGATGTTGACTTTGCGGGTCGCCAGGGCAGGCGAGGCCAGCACGCCCATGACCGCGAGCGCGCCCAGCACGAGCAGCGTCAAGCGGCGGGCGCGCCGAGATCCGGCCGGCGTCGCATGCGCGGATGGTGCCCCTGAGCTATCTCGGGCGTCGGGGTGGCGCCGACCGCTTCCCACGTCTCCTCCTTGAGGTTCCCCTCTGGGCGTGCTGCCAGGTCGATGGCGGCCCGCTTCAAGCCTTGAACAGTCAGCCGAGAATACCACCCTGGTGGGCCCCGGATGCAAGTACCCCGTCGCCCTCCGAACGGCCGATTTCGGCCCGTTTAGGCGGGGCTGTCGGCGAAGCGCCCGTACAGCTCCGGGAGCAGCGCCCCGAGGTTCGCGTACTCCTCCACGCAGTGGCGCGCCAGCGCCCGCGGAGCCGCCGCCGGAAGCATGCGCCGACGCAGGGCCGGCCGGTTCATGAGGCCCTCGAGCAGTCCCCCGGCGGGGCCGTAGGGGCGGATCGCGGCGCCGAGCCAGAAGCGGCTTCGCAACAGCAGGCCGTCGTCCTCGCGCAGGAACCCGTGGCCGGTTCATCCACAGCATGTGGGAGGGCGCCGGTGCCGCGCACACCGTACCTGGCCGCACAGGTGCGGCCTAGGATGAGCCCGTGAGCCGCCAAGCGCGAGCGGGCACCCCCTGGGACGCTTGCACCTACGACCGCGTCAGCGAGCCCCAGCTGGAGTGGGCCGGCGAGGTGCTGGAGCGGCTCGCGGGTCTCACGCCCGACGCCACGGTGCTGGACGTCGGATGCGGCACGGGGCGCGTCACCGAGTTGCTCGCCGGCCTGGTCCCGCGAGGGCGGGTGCTGGCCGTCGATGCCTCCAGCGAGATGGTGGAACTGGCCCGCGAGCGTCTTGGGGCTCGTGCGCAGGTCTGCTGCCGGGACGTGCTCGAGCTGCAGCTCGACGGGGAGGTGGACGCGATCGTGTCCACTGCCACCCTGCACTGGGTGCGCGACCACGACCGCCTGTGGCCGACCCTGTCGCGGGCCCTGCGCGACGGCGGGCGGCTGGAGGCCCAGTGCGGTGGCGAGGGCAACATCGCCGCGGTGCGGGAGGCGATCGACGGCGTCGCGCGGGAGCTGGCCCCGGAGCTCGTCGGCTTTTCGCCGTGGCACTTCGCGGGCGCCGAGGAGACGTCCCGGCGCCTGCGCCGCGCCGGCTTCGAGCAGGTGCGCTGCTGGCTCGAGCCCCGGCCCACCGAGCCCGACGATCCCGCGGCCTTCATCCGCACCTCGATCCTCGCGGCGCACCTGGAGCGGCTGGCGCCCGCGCGACGGGATCCCTTTGCCGCGGCGGTCGCGGACCGGGTGCGCCTGCCACTGGACTACGTGCGTCTGAATATCTCCGCAGAGCGTGCGATCCTTGGCTGATGGCCAGCACCTTCGCTGAGATCGACGAGCGTCTGGAGGAGTGGATCGCCGCGCAGTCGATGTTCTTCGTGGCCACCGCCCCGCTCGGTGCCGACGGACACGTCAACGTGTCCCCCAAGGGCCCGATCGAGACCCTGCGGGTGCTCGATCCGCATACCGTCGCCTATCTCGACTTCGTCGGCAGCGGCGCCGAGACCGTCGCCCACATCCGCGAGAACGGGCGCATCGTGATCATGCTGTGCGCCTTCCAGGGCCCGCCCCGGATCCTGCGCCTGCACGGGCGGGGAGAGGTGGTCCTCCCGGGAGAGGAGCGCTTCGAGCAGCTGATGGAGCGTGCCGGCTTCGAGCAGCCGAGCGTGCCCGCCTCGAGGCGCGCGATCGTGCTGGTGCACGTGGGCCGGATCGGCGACTCGTGCGGATACGGGGTGCCGCTGATGAGCTACGAGGGCGAGCGCCCGCACATGAACGCGTGGGCCGAGAAGAAGGTCAGGGTGGGCGGTCCCGAGGCGCTTCAGGCCTATCAGCGCGAGAAGAACACGCTCAGCCTCGACGGGCTGCCCGCGATCGAGCTCGACGGGATCCCCTCGCACTAGCGCCGGGCGCTGCCCGCCGGCTGAAGCGCACGGCCGGACCATGCTTAGGGGGGCCACCCCCACGGGAGCGGGCGCGGGCGGGCGAGTACGCCGCGCACCCTTGAACTTTCGCGCAGCGCCATGGTAAACTTCATAAAGTCAGTCGGATTTACAGAGAAAGGACGATCTGGTCGTGGCGCCGGCGGATTTCAACCTCATCGACGTACACCAGCACGTGTGGACCGAGCCCCTCGTACACGAGCTGAGCCTGCGCGAGGAGCTGCCGTTCGTGCGCTTCGAGCAGGACCTCACGGTTCTGTACGCGGCCGGCGAGCGGCCCTACGTGCCGGACCCGTCCGCGCGTGACGCGGACCTGCGTGCGGAGGTCCTCGACCGCGATGGAGTGGGGCGGGCGCTGGTGTGCATCTCCAGTCCGCTCGGTATCGAGGCGCTCCCCAGAGAGCAGGCGCTGGGCGTGATCGACGCCTATCACGCGGGAGCCCTCGGTCTCGGAGACCGCTTCGGGATCTGGGGAGCGGTACCGCTCGACCGCGTCCAGGCGGCCGACGTGGACCGTGCGCTGGACCTCGGCTGCGTCGGAGTTTCGCTGCCCGCCGGGGCGATCGGCGGGCTTCAGGAGCTCACCCGCGTGGGTCCCGTCCTGCAACGTCTACAGGAGCGTGACGCTCCGCTGTTCATCCATCCCGGCCCCGGGCGTGCGCCCGGCCCGTTGCCCGTTCCCGCACTTCGGGACCCACTCTGGTGGCCGGCCCTGACCGTGTACGTGGCTCAGATGCAGGCGGCGTGGCTGGCCTTCGCCACGGCCGGACGGCTCGCCTACCCTCGACTGAGGGTCGTGTTCGCGATGTTCGCCGGGCTCGCCCCCCTGCAGGTGGACCGGCTGCGCGCCCGCGGGGGCCCAGAGCCGGTGGGCCTCGACGAGAACACCTTCTACGAGTGCTCCTCCTACGGCCCCGACGCGTGGGCCGCGCTGGAGTCGCGGGTCGGAACTTCGCAGCTGCTGTTCGGCTCCGATCGCCCGATGGCCCGCCCGGAGTCGCCGCCGGCGGCCGGTCTGCCCGGAGGGCAGCTGGCGGACAACACCCGCCGCGCCCTCGGCGCGCCGCTCCCGGCACGGAATGTGCACGCTTCACAGCCGCGGTCGAACCTGGCGCGACTGGCCGGGCAGACGCCCAAGCGCGGATTGGTGCCGGCACGATGAGCCCCGCTGACCGCTTCCGGCTCGTCCCCCGGCCGCACGGGCGCGACCTCTCCAGAGAGGAGCTGCAGGCCTTCGCCGCTTCGCTGGCGGAGCGACCCGAGCTGTGGATCGACCTCGTGCGCCACGACGGCTCCGAGCGCCGCTACGAGGAGCTGATCTTCGACGATCACCTGACCGCGTGGCTGATCTGCTGGACCCGCGACAACGACACCGGCTTTCACGACCACGACCGTTCGGCGGGAGCCGTGGCGGTGGTGGGCGGACAGGTCCGCGAGGAGCGCCTGGCGCTGAACGGGGACACCCGCGAGCGGGTGGTCGGCGCGGGCGAGAGCTTCTCCTTCTCCGCCAGTGACATCCACCGCGTGCTGCACCACGGCGGCGATCCGGCCGTGACCCTGCACGTCTACTCGCCCCCGTTGCTGCGCATGGGCGCCTACTACCTCGACGACGACGGCCTGCTGGCCCGGCGTGCGATGGCTCCCGAGGAGGAGCTGCGCCCGCTGGAGTCTTCCCGCGCCGCCTGAGATCGCGCGCTGCCCGGCGGCGGGCAGCCTGTATAACCCGCCGCAGTGGGTGAGCGACTGGCGCTGGTCAGCGGCGGGGCCCGCGGCATCGGGGCCGCTGCCGCGCTGGCGCTCGCAGCCTCGCGGCGCGACGTGGCGGTCGCCGACATCCGCGAGGCCGAGGCGGAGGAGGTGGCCGCGCAGGTGCGGGCCCTGGGCCGGCGCTCGCTGGCCGTCACGCTCGACGTCACCGACGAAGCCTCGGTGGGGGCCGCGGTCGGGGCTGTCGAGGAGCGTCTCGGCGCGGTCGACGTGCTGGTCAACTGCGCGGGCTGGGATGAGTTCCTGCCCTTCCTGGAGACCGGCGAGGAGTTCTGGCGCAAGGTGATCGCGATCAACCTCGAAGGCGCGCTGCGAACGACGCGGGCGCTGCTCGGGGGAATGATCGAGCGCGGCTGGGGGCGGATCGTGAACGTCAGCTCCGACGCCGCCCGCGTGGGCTCGAGCCAGGAGGCCGTGTACGCGGGCGCCAAGGCCGGAGTGGTCGCGTTCACAAAGACGATCGCCCGCGAAGCGGCCAGCAGCGGGGTGACCGCCAACATCGTCTGCCCCGGGCCCACCGAGACGGGGATGCTCAGCGAGATGGCCGCCGCGGCGCCGGACTCCGAGCGCTTGCTGGCGGCCCTCACGCGTGCCGTCCCGATGCGCCGGCTCGGGCGCCCTGATGACGTCGCCGCGGCGATAGCGTTCTTCGCCGGTGAGGACGCCGGCTACATCACCGGCCAGACCCTGTCCGTCAGCGGCGGGCTGACGATGGCCTGAGCGGAGGGACGAAGGCGTGAACGAACGGGGGACGGGAGAGCGGTGTCCGAGCGGGAGCTGACCGATGTCCGCTACGAGCATGAGGGCGGTCTGGCGTGGATCACGATCGACCGCCCCCAGCGTCTGAATGCCTTCACCGCCCACACGGTCGAGGAGCTGATCGACTGCTTCAAGCGGGCCTGGGCCGCGCCCGAGGTCGGCGTGGTGGCGCTGACGGGGGCAGGGGAGAGGGCCTTCTGCGTCGGCGGCGACCAGCAGCAGCGCCGCGACACCGGGGACTACGGTCCCTCGCGCACCGGCCTGTTCGAAATCGAGGAGCTCCACCGCGTGATCCGCGAGGTCCCGAAGCCGGTGATCGCGGCCGTCAACGGGCTCGCGATCGGCGGCGGCCACGTGCTGCACGTGATCTGCGACCTGTCCGTGGCCGCCGATCACGCCCGCTTCGGCCAGGCCGGTCCGCGAGTGGGGTCCTTCGACGCCGGCTTCGGCACCGGCTATCTCGCCCGCGTCGTGGGTGAGAAGCGCGCCCGCGAGATCTGGTTCCTGTGCCGCCAGTACAGCGCCGAGGAGGCGGAGCGGTGGGGACTCGTCAACAGCGTCGTGCCGTTTGCGGCGCTGGCGAGCGAGGTGCGCCGCTACGCCGATGAGATCCTCGCGCTGTCGCCGACCTCGCTGCGCTTCCTGAAGCAGTCCTTCAACGCCGACAGTGAGCACCTCGCAGGGCAGGCGGCCCTGGCCTTCAGCGGCCTGGAACAGTTCGTCTCCTCCGAGGAGGCGCAGGAGGGCATCAGCGCCTTCGACGAGAAGCGCCCGCCGGACTTCGGCCGCTTTCGCGGGCAACGCTGAGCGCCGCCGTTCCCGCCTGCTGACCCGCTACGCGATCCGCAACGGCCTCGTGGAGGCCCGGCGGGGCTACTCGCCAAGGCAGCGCGTCGTGTAGCCGTTGGCGAACACGCGCTTGGGGTCCAGCCGCTCGCGGACCTCCAGGAAGTCCTGGAAACGGGGGTAGCGCGCCGCCAGGGTGGCGCGCTCGAGCATGTGGCGCTTGCCCCAGTGGGGCCTGCCGCCGTAATCCCCTGCGATCGCCTCGACCGCCTCGAAGTAGGGGCGCCACTCCATCCCCCTGTACTGGTGGACCGCCATGTAGAAGGTCTCGCGCTGGAAGGCGGGGCTCAGCAGCGCGTCGTCGCCGGCCACCACCCGGCACTCGACCGGGAAGGCGACGGGGTAGCGCTCGCGGGCGACCCACTCGAGCACGCGTCGCAGCGCCTCGGGTCCGTGTTCCAGCGGCAGCGCGTACTCCATCTCGGTGAAGCGGAAGCGCCGCTCGCTCGAGAAGACACGGAAGCTGCTGTCCACGTACTCCCCCTCGGACACCAGCGGCGCAGCGACCCGGTTGAACGGCGGGATCAGCCCGTGAAAGCGGCGGGTGAGGCGGAACAGGCCTTCGGCGAGGTAGTAGCCGAGCAGCACCTCGGAGACCGCCTGTGAGAATCGCCCTCGCGGCCGCGCCGGGGCCTCGGTGCGGTTGCGGCTGATCGTGCACGCGTTGCTCGCGTAGGGAAACACGAAGAACTCGTAGTGGTCGTTGTCGCGGATGTCGCTCTCGAGGCTCCCGAGCACGTCCTCGAGGTCGCGGACGCGGTCGACGCGGTGCAGCTTGAAGGCCGGCACAGTGCGTAGCGTGACCGCGCTGATCACCCCCAGGGCGCCCAGCGACACGCGCGCCGCGAGCAGCCCTTCGGGGTCGTTCTCCGGGCTCAGCTCGAGCACCTCGCCGGCGCCGGTGACGAGCTCCAGGGCGGTGACCTGGGCCGAGATGTTCGGCAGCGTCAGGCCGGTGCCGTGTGTGGCCGTCGAGATCGCTCCCGCGAGCGTCTGCTTGTCGATGTCGCCGAGGTTTTCCTGTGCCCGGTCGCGTCGGGCGAGCGCGTCGCTGAGGTCGGCAAGCACGACCCCGGCCTGGACCTTGACGAGCTCCCCGTCGGCGTCGAGCACCTTGTCGAGGGCGCCCAGGTCCACCATCACGCCGTCCGTCAGCGCGCACTCGCTGAAGGAATGGCCGCTGCCCACGACCTTCACCGTGCGCCCATCTGCGGCCGCGCCGGCGACCACCTCGACGAGCTCCTGCAGGCTGCGGGGGCCGGCCATCTCGACCGGCGCGCAGCTCTGGTCCCCGGTCCAGTTGCTCCAGCTCACAGGAAGCTCTTCCCCTCGCCGCGGTAGGTGGGCAGCTCCTCCACGATCTCCGACCCCGCGAGCAGATAGAGGCGGTCGAAGTGCTCGCACAGCTCGCCCGCCTTGACGTGGCGGAAGTACACGTGGTCGCCGAGACGCAGGCGCGCGGCGGCGGGGCCCCGCAAGGGGGTCTGCACCTCGCCCGTGCCCTCGAACCCATCGAGCTCGAAGCCCTGCGGCAGGTACGGCCGTGGCATGCGGTCGCGCCCGCCGACTCCCGAGGCGAGATAGCCGCCGCCCAGCACCGTCACAGTCGAGGGCGCCGGCCGGCGCGATACCGGCAACGCGAACATCGCGGCCGGCTGGAGGGTGAAGGCGCGGAAGCCGTCGAACAGCAGGGGCGCGTAGAAGCCCGAGCCGGCCGTCGCCTCGGTGATCGCGGGCTCGGCCCCCACCAGCTGCAGGTCGCCGGTGCCGCCGGCGTTCACGAGCTCGAGCTCCGCCACCTCCCGGACCGCGGCGATGGCGGCCGCCCGCCGCTCGGTGAGCTCGCTGTAGGAGATCCCCTGCATGCGGTGTACCACCGCCGAGCGCAGGGCGCCGGCGGAGCGCCCGTCGCCGACTCCCGCGATGTGGCCCTCGTAGCTCATCAGGGCCACCAGCGAGAACGTGCTCCTGCGGGCGATCTCCTCGGCCAGTGCCCGCGCCTGCGCGACCGTGTGAACGGGCGTCCGCTTGGGCCCCACCTTCACCCGCCCTCGGGCCAGCCACAGCGAGGCGTCGAAGTCCAGGCACACGCGCACGGGCCCCGCCCCACCGACGGCGGCCTCGATCAGGTCGAGGTGCTCGGTCGAGTCGACCATCACGATCGGGGCGCCGTGTGGCTGCTCGCGGGTTCGGCGCGCGAGCTCGTGCAGCGCTCCACGGTCGACGCTGGGGTATGCCAGCAGCAGGTTCTCGAAGCCCTCCGCGTCCAGCCACAGGGTCTCGGGCAGCGTGTAGGTGAGCTGGCCCCGCAGGCCCGCATAGCGGTCGAGCAGCAGGCGCTGGATGCCTCGGCAGCGCAGCGACTTCGAAGCCAGGCGGATCGGCTTGCCGCCGACGCGGGCGAGCATCTCGGCGGCGTTGGAGTGCAGCGCGTCGAGGTCGACGAACGCGAACGGGGCCTCCAGGCCCGCGAACGCCCGCGTGTAGCGGGACAGGCGAGCCTCGGTGCCGAGGCCGGCTGCGGGCGCGGGGGTGGTGCTCGTCGTCCCCATCGGGGCGACACTACCGCCGCGCGGCGCGGTCGAGCGCGCGGGTGCATAGCCTGTGGCCGTGCCCGACGTGATCGACCAGCGCCCAGCCCGCCCGACCGCCGACGAGCGCACCCTGCGCGAGGTGGTCGAGCGTCTGGCGTGGATCGACCGTACGCCTTGCTCTCCCGGCGAGCGCGAGGCGGCCGAGTGGCTCGCCGAGCGGTTCCGCCTGGCGGGTCTGGACGACGTGGTCCTGGAGGAGGAGCCCAGCTGGGGGACGTTCCCGCCGCAGATCACGATGCTCGGCGCGCTGGGCGTGCTCGCAGCCCTGCTCGCGGCCGCCGGGCGCCGGCGCGTGGCCGCGGGCTGCGCCGCGATCGCCGTGGCCGGGATCGTCGACGAGGCCCAGAACGGCCCGCGCCTGCTGCGCCGGGCGGTGCGCCGGCGGCGCGGCACGGCCAATGTCGTCGCCCGCGCCGGAGACGGGCGAGCCGCCCGCACGCTGGTCGTCCACGCACACCACGACGCGGCGCAGACGGGTCGCTTCTACGACCAGAGCCTGATGAAGGCCCTGCACCGGCGGCGCCCGCAGCTGACGGCGAAGCTGAAAAGGCAGCTGCCGCAATGGTGGCTGGGCCTGGCAGCGCCGCTCGGGGCGATCGCGACGAACGCGAGCGGCCGCCGTGCCCCCGCGCTTCTCAGCGCCCTGCTCGGCTCGCTCGGGGTCGCTGCCGCGGCCGACATCTGGCGCAGCCCGACTGTGCCCGGCGCCAACGACAACCTCTCCGGCGTGGCCGCGCTGCTGGCGCTCGCGGAGATGGTGCGCAAGCAGCCCGTCGAGGACCTGCGCCTGCTGCTCGTCTCATGCGGGGCCGAGGAGACCCTGCAGGACGGCATCCGGGCGTTCGTCGCCACCCACCGCCACGAGCTCACGGCGGGCGAGACCTGGTTCCTGAACCTCGACGGGGTGGGCTCGCCGAACCTGCTGATGCTCGAGGCCGAGGGGCCGATCTGGATGGAGGAGCACGCCGATCCGGGTTTTCGCGACCTGATCGCCGACGTGGCCCGTGAGCAGGGCACCGAGCTCGAGCGCGACCTGCGGGCACGGGCCTCGACCGACACCGTGATACCGAGCCGAGCGGGCTACGGCAGCGCCTTCATCGGCTCGCTGACCGCCTGGCGCCTGCAGGCCAACTACCACCTGATGACCGACACGCCCGAGAACCTCGATTACGGCTCCGTGGCCCGCGCGACCTCGCTCGCCTACGGCGTCGCGGCGCGCTTGGCCGAGCGCCCGCCCGTGGGCGGACACGGCTCCTAGAGGCCCCCCGCACCACTCCCGATGATCAAGGTCGCAGCCATCGTCCTCGCGATCGCCGCGGTCGCGTATGGCATCGCCGCACTCGCCACCGGATCGGCCGGCCTGGGGCTCGAATCCGAACCCGCCAGTGCCGCGGCGCCCGAGTGCCTGCCGCTGCACCCCGTCGGCTCGGCCGATCTCGACGGCGTGAAGGTGTCCCCGGCCCCCGGGAGCGTGACCGCCAACCCCCACACCACCATCAGCCTGCTCGGAGCGCCCGCGAGCCGGATCAGCCGGCTGAGCGTCGAAGGCTCCAGCAGCGGCCACCACGGGGGCCGGCTGGTGGCCTTCTCGCAGGGCGACGGGGCGAGCTTCCTGCCCGACGGCACGTTCGAGCCCGGCGAGCACGTGACGGTCACGGCGCAGCTCGAGGGTGCCTCCCCGCGCCGCCTGAGCTTCGGCTTCGGGGTCGACACGCCCGTCGAGACGACGAAGGTCGCGTCGTTTCCCAACCCCGCGGCCGCCGGGGCGGACGTGTTGAGCTTCTACACGTTGCCGAACGCCCACCCGCCGGTGCTCTCCGTGACGACACCCGACCACGACCCGGGCGCGGGAGACATATTCACCACCAACGGCCCCGGCCCCGGCCAATACGGGCCTCTGATCTACGACCCCGAGGGCCGGCTGGTGTGGTTCGAACCGCTGTCCGGCGGGCAGGTGGCGGAGGACCTCAGCAAGCAGACCTTCAACGGCCAGCCCGACCTGACGTGGTGGAAGGGGCGGGTGCTCTCGCTCGGCTTCGGCCAGGGCGAAGACCTGGTGATGAACTCCCGCTACCAGGTCGTTGCGCGGGTCCGCGGAGGAAATGGCCTGCCGGCCGATCTCCACGACTTCCAGATCGGGCCCGGCAACGTCGCCTACATCACCGCCTTCAACCCGATCCGCTGCGACCTGCGCTCGGAGAAGGGCCCGCGCGAAGGGGCGATCGTCGACACCGCCGTGCAGGAGATCGACATGAGCACCGGCCTGGTGCGCTGGGAATGGCACAGCCTCGACCACGTCCCCGCCGGGGAGTCCGAGGCCGAAACGCCCAAGGACTCGACCCCTTGGGACTACTTCCACCTCAACTCGATCGACCCCCAGTCCGACGGCGACCTGCTGATCTCAGCCCGCAGCACCTGGGCGGCGTACCTGCTGCAGGGCTCCAGCGGGCGCATCATCTGGCGGCTGGGCGGCACCAACAGCTCCTTCAAGATGGGGCCCGGGACGCGGATGGCCTGGCAGCACGACGGCCGCATGCTCCCCGACGGAGAGTTGACGTTCTTCGACGACGGCTCCAATCCGCCGATCCACAGCCAGTCCCGCGGCGTGCGCCTGCAACTCGACACGACCACGAAGGTGGCTCGCCTGCTGTTCGCCTACACCCACAGCAACCCGCCGCTGCTGGCGGCCAGCCAGGGCAACATGCAGACGCTCGCGGACGGGAACGCGCTCGTGGGCTACGGCGGCGTACCCGCGATCAGCGAGTACGCCCGTGGCGGCCCGCTGCTGTTCGACGCCCACATGCCCTTCGACATGTCCTTCTACCGGGCCTTCCGCTTCCCCTGGCAGGGGCGCCCGGCGACCCCTCCGGCGATCGCGGCGAGCGTCAACAACACCGGCGAAGAGACGATCGTGCACGCCAGCTGGAACGGCGCCACCGGGGTGGCCGCCTGGCGCGTGCTCGCCGGCTCGGCCCCCGGATCGCTGAAGGCCGTCAGCCAGATCCCCTCGCAGAGCTTCGAGAGCTCGCTCACGCTTCCCAAGCGCTACTCCTACGTGCAGGTCCAGGCGCTCGACGCCGCCGGCGCGACGCTCGCCAGCTCCAAGGCCACCCACGTGGGCAGCTACGCCGCGTCGCTGTAAGGGGGCTCGCGCGGCTCGCGCGGGCAGTCCAGATGGACTAGCCAGCCTGACGCGCCAGGACGCGAAACCAGCCTCTCCGGCGCCGTCAGTAGGCCGGTTTGGTGGTGTGTTTCTTGGTCGTGGTCGTCGGCGTCGTGGTCGGCGTCGTGGACGGGCTGCTCGTCGTGGTGGAGCTGCTTTTCCCGCCGCAGGCCGCGAGCACCAAGGTGATCGAAATCGCTGCCAGGAGCGTTAGCATGGCGGTCAGTGGCAATCTGCGCATCGGCCGGGCTCCCATCGTCGCTCGAGGGCTCGGGCGCCCACCCTACCAGGCGCCACCCGCGCCCCCAGCTGCCCAAACAGCTGCCATGAGCGTCGAGACCGCCCCCACCCCGAGGGCGCCCGAGCTGCCCTCGGATGGCACCGCGCGGACTGCCTCCTCGGGGTGGCTGCTGGCCGTCTGCTGCGTGGCCCAGTTCATGGTCATCCTCGACCTGAGCATCGTCAATGTGGCGCTGCCGCACATCCAGCTCAGCCTCGGCTTCTCCAACCCGGCCCTGCAGTGGGTCGTGGACGCCTACGCGATCACGTTCGCCGGCTTCCTGATCCTCGGCGGCCGTGCGGCCGACCACTTCGGACAGCGGCGGACGTTCGTGCTGGCGCTGCTGCTGTTCGGCGCCGCGTCGCTGTTCGGGGGCCTCGCTCCGAGCCAGGGCGTGCTGATCGGAGCACGCGCCCTGCAGGGGTTCGCGGGGGCGCTGATGGCGGCCTGCTCGCTGGCGATCATCACGGCCTCGTTCGCGCCCGGGCACCAGCTCAACCGGGCGATCGGGATCTGGGCGGCGATGAACGGGCTCGGCGGCGCAGCCGGCGTACTGCTCGGAGGGGTCATCACCGAATTCCTGAGCTGGCGGTGGGTGCTGCTGATCAACCCGCCGATCGCGATCGCGGCCGGGCTGGTGGCCTACGCGGTGGTCACCGAACGCCGGGGCACGCGGGGCGAGGTGCCGTTCGACCTGGCGGGCGCGGTGACCCTGACGCTGGGTCAGATGGTGCTCGTGTTCGGGGTCGTGGAAGCGGGCCTGAAGGGCTGGAGCACGTTCGAGGCGCTGGGGCCGATCGTGCTCGGGATCTTGATGCTGGTGGCCTTCGGCGTGATCGAGGCTCGCGTCGCGAAGGCGCCGCTGATCCCCTTCAAGGAGCTCACCCAGACGCTCAAGAACGCCAACACGATCGTGCTGCTGTTCAGCGCGGCGCTGTTCCCGATGTGGATCCTGAGCACGCTCTACCTGCAGCAGGTGCTCGGGCTCACGGCGCTCGACACCGGGCTGATCTTCCTGCCGATGACGGTCGCGATCGGGGTCGTGGCGCGCAGCGCGGGCACGGCTGGTGAGCGCGCTCGGGGTGCGGGAGGTGCTCGGCAGCGGCCTGATCATGATGACCGTGGGCATGTTGCTGCTCACCCGGATCGCCCCCAGCGGCAGCGGGATCGTGTACGTGATGATCCCGGGCATCCTCGTCGCCGCGGGGATCGCCCTGTCGATCGTGCCCTCCACGATCGCCGCCACGCAGGGCTCCAAGGCGGGCCAGGCGGGGCTGGCCTCGGGGCTCGTGAACACCTCGCGACAGGTGGGCGGGGGCCTCGGTCTGGCGATCCTGATCACGCTCGCCACGCAGCGCACGTCGAACCTGATCGGGGCCGGCGAGCAGGTCGACCAGGCCCTCACCCACGGCTTCCGCCTGGGCTATCTGATCGGCGCGATCCTGTGCGGGCTGGCGGCGCTGATGACCTTCCTCACCATGCCCCGGGGCGAGCACACGCGCCGCGCCGGGCGACTGATGGCCCTGGGCGTCGCCGGGGTGCTGGCGCTGTTCCTCGGCCTGACGGCGGCCTTCGCCGGCAACACAGGCCCGCCGCTCGGCCAATACAGCATGAGCGGCGCCTACAGCTTCATCTCGGCGCCCGCGCTGCACCCGCCGCAGATCAAAATCGGGACCCACGCGCCGGCGTCCGAGCTCCAGCCCGGGTACATCTTCACGACCAACTTCTTCGACCTCAACGAACCGCCGATCATCGGCCAGAGCGGTCCCCTGATCCTCGACCGCCGGCTGCAGCCGGTGTGGTTCCAGCCGGTGCCCGAAGAGGTGGTGGCGGCGAACCTCAACCAGCAGACCTACGACGGCAAGCCGGTGCTGTCCTGGTGGCAGGGCAAGGTGACAAACACGGGCGCCACCGAAAGCGGCGAAGACGTGGTCGTCAACCAGCACTACCAGCCGGTCGCGCATCTCAGGGCCACGGGCGGCTGGGTGCTGACGCTGCACGAGTTCCTGATCGACGGCGATCACGCATGGGTGACGGTCAACAAGAACGTGCCGAAGGACCTGTCGAAGTACGGCGGCGCCTACAACGGCGCGCTGATCGACTCGGGCGTTCAGGAGTACGACCTCAAGACGGGCAAGCTGCTGTTCAACTGGGACGCGCTCCAGCACATTCCGCTGGGCGAGTCGATCGCCTCGCTGCCCACCAACGGCTTCCCCTGGGACGCCTACCACGTCAACTCGATCCAGCTCGTGGGGCCGGAAACGTTCCTGGTGTCGATGCGCAACACCTGGGCCGCCTACCTGGTCAACGCCCGCAGCGGCGCGATCCAGTGGACGCTCGGAGGCCGCAGGTCCGACTTCACCTTCGGTCGCGGAGCGGCCTTCCAGTGGCAGCACGACGTGCGCGCTGCAGAACAGCTCCACGGTCACGATGTTCGACGACCACTGCTGCCAGCTGACCGGCGGCGGCTCGCAGGTCGACGCCACCGCGCCGTCGCGGGGACTGGTCCTGAAGCTCGACCAGGGCACCCGCAGGGCCACGCTGCTGGGCGGCTACGGAGCCTCCCAGAAGGTGGAATCGGCCTACATGGGCGACACGCAGCCGCTGTCCAACGGGAACGTGTTCGTGGGTTGGGGCAACCAGCCGTACCTCTCCGAGTACAGCCGCTCGGGAAGACTGCTGTTCGAAGGTGAATTCCCGGGGCCCGACCTCAGCTACCGGGCCACGGTCGGTCAGTGGGTCGGGCTGCCGCTGACCAAGCCCGCGGGCGCGGCGCTGCGCACGGGCTCGACCACGACCGTGTATGCGAGCTGGAACGGCGCCACGCAGGCCACCGCCTGGCGCGTGCTCGGTGCCGCCACGGCCGGTGGCCAGATGAAGGTCCTCCTCTCGTCGCGGCCGAAGTCCGGCTTCGAGACCCCGATGGCGGTGCCCACGGGCTACGGGAGCTTCGAGGTCCAGGCGCTGGATTCCAGCGGGCACGCGATCGGGACCTCCGCCGCCTTCGGCTGAGTCCCTGTCCCGCCTCTCCCCGGGCCGGTGCCGGCGACGGGCCGTCCTCGCCGCCGCGCCCGCCGGGCCGACCCTACGGGGTCACGATCGCGAAGCCGCGATCCGGGGGGTCGATCAGGGACATCATCTGCCCCAAGGCCGCCGCGTCGCCCTCGACGGCCAGACGGCCGGCGCCCAGCAGCTGCTCGGGCGCGGCCCGGCCGAGGATCAGCTCGTTCAGGGCGCCGCGCTCGATCGTCACGGTCGCCTGCACGCGCTCCTGCGGAGGGCGCCCGCTGCGGTGCCTGAGCACGCCGTTCTCGAGCGCCACCAGGAACTCCTCGCCGGTGTCGGGCAGCGACCAGCGCATCGCGATCCTCGTCTCGCCGGCCCGGGGACCGTCGATCTGGACCGCGATCGCGTCGAGCAGCTGGCTCGTGGAGATCCCGGAGAGGACTGCCGGGGCGATTGTGGCGGCGCTACCCAGCACCCCGTCGCGCAGCTCGACGGCGCCCGTCAGGAAGAAGTTGCGCCAGGTCGCGTTCTCCGCCCCGAAGGCGAGCTGCTCCAGCGCACGCGCCTGCAGCTCCTTCGCCTCGGTGTTGTCCGGCTCGGCGAACACGAGGTGATTGACCAGCTCCGCGACCCAGCGGAAGTCGCCCTCGTCGTAGGCCTTGCGTGCACTTCCAAGCAACTGCTCCGCTCCCCCGGCGAGCGCCACATAGCGCTCACCGGCGGCCTGCGGCGGGTGCGGCCACAGGTGGGCGGGGTTGCCGTCGAACCAGCCGAGATAGCGCTGGTAGACGGCCTTCACGTTGTGGCTCAGTGAGCCGTAGTAGCCGCGGCAGTGCCACTCCCGCTCGAGGCCGGGAGGCAGCTCGAGCGTCTCGGCGATCTCTGCTGGAAGCAGGCCCTTGTTCAGCAGCCGCAGCGTCTGGTCGTGGATGTAGCCGTACAGGTCACGCTGCTTGGCGAGGAAGTCCACGATCCGCTCTCGTCCCCAGCGCGGCCAGTGGTGGCCCGCGAACACGACGTCGGCGTCCTCGCAGAACATCTCGATCGCGTCGTCGAGGTAGCGCGCCCAGACGTGCGCGTCGCGCACCAGCGCCCCGCGCGGGGTCAGCACGTTGTGCATGTTGTGGGTGGCGTTCTCGGCGATGCACAGCGCCCGCCGCTGCCCGAACAGGAAGTTCATCTCCGCCGGCGCCTCGGTCCCGGGGGTCAGCTGGAAGACCATCTCGATGCCGTCCACGATCTCGCGCTGGCCGGTCTGCGTGATCTCGACGGTGGGAGCGATCAGGCTCACCGTGCCGAGCGAGGCGGTCTGCCCGAGGCCGGCGCCGACCTGGCCGGCGGGCCCCTTCGGCAGCCACGCGCCGTACATGTAGCTGGCCCGGCGCGTCATCGCGGTGCCGGCGAACACGTTCTCGCTGACCGCGTGCTCGAGGAAGCCCTCGGGTGCCATCACGGGCACGTCCCCCGCGGCGACCTCCTCGGGCGAGACGATGCCGCGCACGCCGCCGAAGTGATCGACGTGGCTGTGGGTGTAGATCAGCCCCCGCACCGGCCGCTCGCCGCGGTGGCGGCGATAGAGGGCGAGCGCGGCCGCCGCGCACTCGCAGCTGATCAGCGGGTCGATCACGAGCACGCCGCTGTCGCCCTCCACGAACGTCATGTTCGAAAGGTCCAAGCCGCGCACCTGGTAGATGCCCTCGGCCACCTCGAACAGGCCGTGGATGGCGTTCAGCTGGCCCTGGCGCCAGAGGCTGGGGTTGACGCTCGGCGGGCATTCGCCCGCAAGGAAGTCATAGGCGTCGAGGTCCCATACCACGCGACCGTCGGTGCCGGCGATGACGCCGTTGGTCAGCGACCCGAGCCGGCCCCGCAGCGCGTCTTCGAAGTCGTCGCGGTCTTCGAACGGCAGCTGCATCGAGACCGCCCGGTTGGCCTGGAGGATCTCCGGCGAGACCCCGGGAGCGGGGGTATCGTCCACGGCTAGGCCGCCGTCGCCAGCGCTTGCCGGCGGGCGGATCCCGCCGGGAGCGGGAAGTCGATCTCGTCGTCGATGGGACCGTGGCGGAGCATGCGAATGTCCCGGATGTAGTTCTGGTGAAGCCGCCACGGCAGCGTGCCCGCCTGTTTGGGCAGGTGCTCGGCCGAACGCAGCACGTAGCCCGATTTGAGGTCCAGGATCGGGTACGTCGGAACTCCCTCGCGGGGGCTGCGGGGAACGCAGATCGACCTGCCCGTGGCGCGCATCTCCCACAGCAGGCGGCACACGTAGTCGGCCACCAGGTCGGCCTTCAGCGTCCAGGAGGCGTTGGTGTAGCCGACGGTAAACGCGAGGTTCGGCACACCGCCGAGCATCATGCCCTTGTAGGCGATCGTCGAGCCGAGCTCCACGGGCTCGCCGTCCACCTCGAGCTCCAGGCCCCCGAGCATCATCATCCGCAGGCCGGTGGCCGTGACGATGATGTCCGCCGCCAGCTCGCTGCCGTCCGCCAGGCGCACGCCGCCGGCCGTGAAGCGATCGATCGCCGCGGTCACGATCGAGGCGCTGCCGTTGCGCAGGGCGGCGAAGAAGTCCCCGTCCGGCGGCCATGCACACGCGCTGGTCCCAGGGGTTGTAGGTGGGCGAGAGGTGCGTGTCGATGTCGAAATCCGCGGG
Organism: uncultured Solirubrobacteraceae bacterium; assembly: GCA_963758055.1. GTDB lineage: Bacteria > Actinomycetota > Thermoleophilia > Solirubrobacterales > Solirubrobacteraceae > Palsa-744. Next base: position 299,066 of record CAVWTU010000010.1, on the reverse strand, counting down.
CAGCTCGGCCGCGGCCATGCGCCGGAAGCGAGCGCGCATCAGCCCCGGTGCCCTGCGGCAGAGCTGGAACACGAGGATCATGAACAGCACGTTGCGCCAACGCACCAGCGCGTAGGCGCGCCGCGGCGAGATCCACCGTCCGAGCTGTTCGGCCAGTCGCTCGCGCGCGGGCACGGGCACGATGTAGGTGGGCGAGCGCTGGAGCATCGTCACGTGCTCGGCCCCTTCGGCCGCCAGCGAGGGGATCAGGGTGACGGCCGTGGCGCCGCTGCCGATCACCACGATCCGCTTACCGCGGCAGTCGAGGTCCGCCGGCCAATGCTGGGGGTGCACGACCTTCCCGGTGAAGTCCTCGCTGCCGGCGAAGTCGGGGCTGTAGCCCTCGTCGTAGCGGTAGTAGCCGGTGCACATGTACAGGAAGGAGCAGGTCAGCCTCACCTCCTCGCCGGTGTCGCTGCGGCGCGCGGTCACCGTCCAGCGCGCCTGCTCGGAGGACCAGCTGGCGCTGATCGCCCGGTGGGAGAAGCGGATCCGCTCCTGCACCCCGTAGGCCTCGGCGGTGTCGCGGATATAGCCGAGGATCGAGGGTCCGTCGGCGATCCCACGGGCATCCTCCCAGGGGCGGAAGGAATAGCCCATCGTGAACATGTCGGAGTCCGAGCGGATGCCGGGATAGCGGAACAGGTCCCAGGTGCCCCCGATCTCCTCACGCGCCTCGAGGATCGCGACCGAGGCACGGGGGAAGGTGCGGCGCAGGTGGCAGGCGGCGCCGATCCCCGACAGGCCGGCGCCGAGGATCAGCACGTCGAGGTGCTCCACGCCCGCGGAACTCCTCACCTGCGGCGGCTCGCTCAGCAGTGCCACGAAGGCTTCTTCTACCAGCCGCGGCGACCGAGTGCGCGTGTGAGCCTGCGCGAGAGCACGGCATGCCACGCCAGCAGGACGGTGGTCGGGAGCAGGACCACCGCCGGCCAGAAGGTCCCCTGCCCGAGCAACAGCCACACGCCCACCACGGTCGCGTTGAGCGTGGCGTAGATGCCCGTGTGGAACCAGAGGACCGTGGCCTGCAGGCGACGGACCTTGCGCAGCGCCAGCCAGCGCGCCGTCTGCAGCGGCATCGCCCATAGGAAGGCGGCGATCTCGCTGCGCCTGACCGTCGTGTAGACGCGCTCGACCAGCGCCTCGAGCTCCTCGGTGCTGAGGCGGCCTTCGCGATAGCGGAGCTTCAGCGCGGTCAGCGCCCGCTCGCGCTCGGAGGGGGACGGGCGGGTTGCCCCCATCGCCCGCTGCATCGAGGCGAACATCACTCCCCAAGTATGCCGCGCCGGCGGCTGCGCCCGGCGCAGGACCTCGCCAGTAGGCTCCCGCCCGTGTCGGGGGTGGCCAGCTGATGCCCGGCGGCTACTGGCCGCGACCATGGACCTGCGAGGACGGCGGGCCCAGACGCCATGGCTCCCCCGACGGCCAGCCGGGGCTCGGCCTCGCCGCCGGCGAGCGTCTGACGGTGGCGGCGGCACGTGACGCGTGGGCGACCGATGCGCTCGTGCGGCGCGAGCCGGGAGAGCTGTACGCGTTGCGCCACGACATACCGCTCGGAGGTCCCCAGTCCTCACCCGTCGAGGCCTGGGTCGAGCGGCTGGATCCGAACACCCTCGGCGTGCGAGCCACCACGCCACGGCTGCCGGGCGGTCCCTACTGGCCCGGCGGTCTCGCCGCCCACCGCAACGGCAGCCTGCACATGGTCTTCGGCTGCTGGGCCCACCGGCTCTCGGCGGAGCTCGAGGTGCTCGCCTCGCACCGCCTGCCGGTGGAACGTCCCTACAACTCGTTCGTGGTGCTGGACGGGGGGAGCTGGTGATGAAGGACTGCGATGCCCCGCGCGGACTGGAGCCATCGACCGTGTCGGTGCTCGATCCCGACACGCTTGCGCCGCTCGCGCCGCCCCTGCGTCTGAGCGAGCCCTCGATCGCGAGGCTCTCGAGTGACGGCGAGAGCGTGATCGCGCTGGGAGCCAGCAGCGCCTTCCGTCTGCGCCTGGACCGCGACGCCGGGCGGCTCGTCCTGGACGACCGCTGGCGCCCCAGCTACGGGCCCAGCCCGGGCCGCAGCTACGGCTGGGACCCCGTGGTCGCCGATCACCACGTGCTGTGGATGGACAACGGGCGCAACGACACCGACCGCGCGATGCTCGGCACCGGGTCCTCGCCCGATCCCGTGCGCCTGTGGTGGGTCCGTCACGACGACGAGCGCTCGATCCGCAGTGTCGAGATCAGCGGCCTGCCGTACGGCACCGAGTCCAACCCACCGGCGTGGGACCAGCGCGGCGGAGTGGTCGTGGCCTACGACGCCGGCAACGCCGTGCTGAGAGCGTGGCGGCTGGTCGGTGACGAGCTCGAGCCGCTCTGGCGCCGGGACGGCCTCGCCCACGCCGGACACCTGATCCTGTTCGGAGACACCCGCGAGCTGGTCGCCGGCGACTGGCACGACCGCGGGACGCCACGCAACCGGCGGGTGCGGCGGGCGGTGTCGCTTGCCGGTCGCCCCGTGTTCACCCGTCTGCCGGCGGCCCGTCGGGCATCGCTGCGGCTCGGCCATGACGAGCTCGTGGTGCTAGACCTCGACACCGGCGAGGAGAAGGCGAGGACCGCGGTTCCGTCTCCCACACAGGGCTTCTTGTTCCCGGCGCCCGGCTTCGGGCGCGACATCTACTACCAGTCGCTGTCGACGATCGCGCGCGTCGAAGTCGTGGGCTGAGGGCGCAACCACGGCGCGCCCGCGCGACCGAGCCCCATGCAAACCGAATCCAGGAGGACTCAATGGCAAAGCAGGTAATCCCCAGTGCCGACCCGCGAGAGTTGCTCGCCGGGCTTCCGGCAGATGAGCCGGTCGTGATGATCAACCTGCTGCGGTTCAAGCAGCCCGACGGCGTCGAGCACTACAAGCTGTACGCGCGCGGGGTCGTCGTGCACCTCGAGGGCGTCGGCGGGCGGGTGCTGTACTCGGGAGGGGCCAGGGCGTTCGTGATCGGCGACGGCGAGCGGCCGTGGTGGGACGCGATCCTGGTGGTCGAGTACCCGACCCCGGCAGCCTTCCTGAAGATGGTCGCCGACCCGGATTACCTCGAGGTCCACAAGCACCGCGAAGCGGCGCTCGACCGCGCCGAGCTGATCGCCACCAGCCGCTGGCTGGGCTGATCAGGGCTCGAGGAAGCTGGCGGCCGTAACCCGCTCGACCGTGACGGCGATGATCACGCGGCCGACGCCGGCCAGCGCCTCGTCGGTCTGCTCCTCCGGCAGCTCCTCGGTGCCCAGGAAGCGCTGAGCGATGGCCGCCGTGGCGGGGCCGATGTCCTTCGTGAGGATCGTTGCCGAGCCGGAGAAGGTCGCCGAAGGGAAGGGCCGCACGAAGCCCATCACGCACAGCGAGGCCCAGCCCGTGCGTTGCACGTCGCGAACCTTCCGCCGGTGGGCAACGCTCGAGATCAGCAGGCGCTCGTCCTCGAGCACGTAGTAGACGACCGACTGCAGGGGCGGACCCTCGGCCGGTTCGGTTACGAGCACCCCCACGATCTGCGCGTCGAGCAGCTCTCGCAGCCGCGGGGTGAGAACGCTCATCCGTCGATCCTGGTGGGGTCGGTGGGCACGGGCCGATCGTAATACCCGGGGCGTCCGGCCGCGCGCACCCTAGGCGCCCGCGGCGACCCATTCCACCCGCGCCCGGTCGAGCTCCCGCAGCGAGCTGAGCACCTCGTCCGCGGGCTCGAGCTCCGCCGGCGTGGGCGGGAACTCACGGTTCGGGACGGCGATGACCTTCATGTCCGCAGCGGCGGCACTGAGGATCCCGTTGGCGGAGTCCTCGATCGCCACGCACTCGGCTGCCGGCACCCCGAGGCGACGGGCCGCCTCCAGGTACACATCGGGGGTGGGCTTGCCCCGCGGCACCTCCTCGGAGGAGACCGTCACGGTGAAGCGCTCGCGCAGTCCCGCGAGCGAGAGCACGAGCTCGATCACCGGTCGGTTGGCCGAGGATGCGAGCGCCAGCGGCCAGGCCCCGCTCAGCGACTCGACCGCCTCCACCGCCCCTCCCAGCAGCGGCAGTCCCTGCCGGTAGAGCTCCAGCAGCCTGTCCACGACGAGCTCGGAGATCCGTTCGGGGGTGAGCGTGACGGCGAGCTGCTCGTGCATGTAGCGCGACCACTCGGGCGAGCTCATGCCCATCATTGCGCGCTGGGCACCCTCGCTCCAGTGACCGCCGTGAGCGTCGGCGACCTCCCGGCGGGCCTCGTTCCAGGCACCCTCGGAGTCGATCAGCACGCCATCGAGGTCGAAGGCCACGGCCGCGGGTCCCACGCGGGCAGCGTAGAGTGGGCGCGCGTGTCGCCGCAGCGCCCCTCCGACACCAGTTCGGTGCTCACCCGCTGGATGGGGATCACGGACGCGAACACCGCCGGCTTCGTGCATGGCGGCGTGATCATGCGCCTCTGCGACGAGGTGGCGGGCCTGGCCGCCATCCGCCACTGCCACGGACGCGCGGTGACGGCGGGGATGGATCGCATGACCTTCCTGGAACCAGTCCACGTGGCCCAGCTGGTCACCTTCAGGGCAACCGTAAACGCCGCCTGGAGGACCTCGATGGAGGTCGGCGTGCGAGTCGAATCCGAAGACGTCCGCAGCGGCGAGGCCCGGCACTCGTCGAGCGCCTATCTGACGATGGTCGCGATCGACGAGCAGGGCCTGCCGGTCGAAGTCCCGCCGCTCGTCCCGGAGACCGACGAGGAGCGCCGCCGCGAGGTGGACGCACAGCTGCGACGCGAAAACCGGCTCGCCGAGCGCGAGGCGATCCGCCGCTCCAGGGCGGCGGACGACTGACTGCGCCGCCGTTGCGGCCGTAGGCGACGCAGTGGGTGCCCTAGTCGTCCTGGTTGGTGACGATCGTGTCGCTCTGCACGCGGGTGCAGAGTTTCCTCGACGAGGTGTAGCCGATACTCGGATTCGCGTACGAGCAGTAGGGCGATGGCGCGCTGGTAGTCGGCGAAGGCGGGAGATCGATAGTGGCGCTCGATCGCTCCGCGGTCGCTCCAGCTCTCGAGCACCACGAAGTGGCCCGGGTCCTGCACGACCTCGGCGAACACGAACGAAAGGCAGCCGTCCTCGGAGAGCGCCTGCCCGGCCGCTGCCGCCATCACCTCTTCGGCCTCCCGCCGATGGGGGATCTGGACATGCACGTCGCCGACGCCGAGGATCACCTGCCGGGACGTTAGCCTGCGGCGCCGCGCGGCGCCAGGCAGTCGAGGCCGGGCCGAAATGGCGGGCCTCGGAGGTCGTGCGCCTCGATACGCTCCCGCCGTGGCGTCGGAGCCGAAGCTGATCATCGAGCTTCCGCGGGGTGGAGCCCTCGAGGAGCAGCTCGAGCGCGCCGGGCTCGAGTCGATCGAGAGCGGAGAGGTGGTCGTGACGGGCGGGCCGACCGACGCGGAGGGAAACCTCGAGGCCGCCGCCGCGGGGCAGGTGGTGCTGTCGGTGCCCTCCCCGGAAGCCCTCCGGCGCCAGGCCGAGGAAGTGGGGCGGGTGATCAGGGAGGCGGGTAGCGGCACCGAGCCGCTGGTGGTCTCGGTCGGGGTGGCCGAGGAGCTCCGCGAAGAGGAGATCGCCGCGCTGCTCGAGGCCGCCGGGCACGCGCGGCGAGCGGTGATCCTGCGCATCGAGCGCGAGGCCTGAGCAGGCCCGCACGCTGTACCCGGCGGGACGCTGCCCGCCGCGGGTTCGGAGTCGAGGCCTAGCCGCCTTCGATCTCGCGCAGGTCCTCGGCGCTGAGCTGCAGCTCCGCGGCCTCGAGCACGGGATCGACCTGAGCGGCGGAGCGGAAGCCGACGATCGCCCCGTCGACCGCGGGGTTGGTCAGCGTCCAGGCGACCGCAACCGCTCCCGCGGTGACGTCGTGGCGCTCGCCCACCCGCTGCAGGCGCTCGACCAGGGCGAGGTTCTCGGACAGCTGCGGCTCGTTGAAGCGCTCATCCCGTCTGCGCCAGTCCTCGGGGGCAAGTCCCTGCACGCGCTCGCGGGTTATCGCGCCGGTCAGCATGCCCGAGCCCATCGGCGAGTACACGATCACCCCGATCCCCTCGCGCTCGGCGAACGGCAGCAGCTTCGGCTCGGCGTCGCGCTCGATCAGCGAGTACTCGGGCTGCAGTGTCTCCACCGGGGCGATCTGCTGGATGCGCTCGAGCTTGCCGACGCTGAAGTTGGAGACCCCGATGTGGCGCACCAGCCCCTGCTCGCGCAGCTCGGCCAGGGCGGCCCATCCCTGCTCGATGTCCTCCGGCGGGATCGGCCAATGGATCTGGTAGAGGTCGATCGCATCCACGCCGAGGCGTTCGAGGCTGGCGTGTGCCTCGCGCATGATCGAGTCGCGCTGCAGGCTGTGCAGCACGCGCCGGCCGGCGCCCTCGAGCAGCGAGCACTTGGTGAAGACGTAGGGCGGGTTCGCGAGCCCCCGCAGAGCCCGTCCCACCACCTCCTCGGAGTGCCCGAAGCCGTAGGCGGCGGCCGTGTCGATCCAGTTGACCCCGAGCTCGAGGGCGCGATGGATGGCGCCGAGAGACTCCTCGTCCTGCTGCGGTCCCCACCCGAACTCCCACTCGCCGCCGCCGATCGCCCACGCCCCGAACCCGAGTCGGGTGATCTCGATACCGGTACGGCCGAGCGGGGCGGTCTTCATCGCTGTCTCAGACACGGTGTCAAGGGTCCGGGTGGGCTTCGCCCAGCCGGCGACGCCGGAGGGGCTGGCGTCCCCACGAACTTTACAAACGAGCAAGCGTCGTCTCTCGGGCCAGCAGGGGGTAGCCGGCGCGCGATCGGGTAGCGTGGCCCGAGCCGATGTCCGTCGCAGGCAAAACCGCGGCTCCAGCTGTCGCCGGGGTGCCCGTCACCGCCCGGGGGGTCATTCGCCGCTTCGGCGAGGGCCACGCCGCCGTGGAAGCCCTGCGCGGCGTTGACCTGGACGTGAGAGAGCGCGAACTGGTCGCGGTGATGGGCCCGTCCGGATCCGGCAAGTCGACGCTCATGCACCTGCTGGCGGGCCTCGACACCCCCACCGAGGGGTCGGTGAGCATCGCCGGAACAGAGCTCGCGGGCCTCGGGGACGGCGAGCTGACGCGTCTGCGGCGCGACCACATCGGCTTCATCTTCCAGTTCTTCAACCTCCTGCCGATGCTCGACGCGGAAGAGAACGTGACTCTGCCCCTCGCGATCGCCGGCGAGCACCCGGACCGCGACTGGGTGCGCGAGGTGATGGCGAAACTCGGGCTCGCCGACCGGGGCAGCCATCGCCCCTCGCAGCTCTCCGGCGGAGAGCAGCAGCGTGTGGCGATCGCGCGCGCGCTGATCACGCGCCCGACGGTGCTGCTCGCGGACGAGCCCACGGGCAACCTGGACTCCAAGACGGGCGGTGAGATCCTCGAGCTGATGCGCCGCTCGATCGCGGATTACGGGCAGACGACCGTGATGGTCACCCACGATCCACGGGCGGCGTCGATCGCCGATCGCATTCTGTTCATCGCCGACGGCGTCGTCGTAAAGGAGCTCACCGCCGTGAGCGCGGCGGAGATCATCAACGTGATCGGGGAGCTCGCCGATTGACCCGGTTTGCCCTGAAAAGTCTCGGGGCGCGCAAGCTCCGCGCCACGCTGACGGCCGTCGCGATCATCCTCGGAGTGGCGATGATCGGCGGCACCTACATCCTCACGGACACGATCAAGTCGGCCTTCGGGACCGTCTTCCAGGAAGTCTATAAGCGCACAGACGTCGTGATCACGGCTCACAGCGCGATCGAACAGGAAGGTGAAAACGAACGCAACGGCACGGCCCCTCCCGCCTTCTCGGAATCGCTGCTGACGCAGGTCCGGCGGCTGCAGGGAGTGCAGCAGGCCCAGGGCGGCATCACCTCCAGCGCCGAGCTCGTCGGGCGCGACGGCAAGGTGCTCACGGCGGGCGGGGCCCCTGGGCTCGCCTTCAGCGTCCACCCGCACGGTAACCAGCGCTTCAACCCGCTCACGCTCGTCTCGGGACGGTGGCCCGAAGGGGCGGGCGAGGTGGGGATCGACGACAACACGGCCGAACGCCATGGCTACCGCATCGGGCAGACGATCGGCGTGGTCGCGCGCTCCTCGGAGCAGCACATGCGCATCACCGGGATCGTGAAGATCGGCGGCGTGTCCTCACTCGGAGGAGCCACGATGGCGATCTTCGACTTCCCGGTCGCCCAGCGGCTGTTCGGCCTGGAGGGCCGTCTCACCTCGATCTCGGTCGCCGCGAGCCGCGGTCACACCCGCGCCCAGCTGCTGCGCGAGATCCGCCCGCTGCTGCCGCCCAATGCCGAAGCCCGCACCGGCACCTCGCAGGCGAAAAAGGCAACCCATGACACCAGTGGCTTCCTCAACATCATCCAGAACTTCCTGCTGGCCTTCGCGGGGATCGCCCTGTTCGTCGGCAGCTTCGTGATCGCCAACACGCTGTCGATCACGATCGCTCAGCGCACGCGCGAGCTGGCCACGCTGCGCACGCTCGGGGCGACCAGGCGCCAGGTCCTGCGCACCGTGATGCTCGAAGCGCTCGTGATCGGGCTGCTCGCCTCGGTGGCCGGGCTGCTGCTGGGCATCGGGCTCGCAAAAGGACTGAACTCGCTGTTCAAGTCGCTCGGCATCGACCTCCCCCAGGCGGCGACCGTGCTGGCGACGAGGACGATCGTCGTGTCGCTGGCGGTGGGGGTGGCGGTCACCCTGCTGGCGGCTCTGCGCCCAGCGCTGAGGGCCACCCACGTACCACCGATCGCCGCCGTACGCGAGGGGGCCGTGCTGCCACCGTCGAGGTTCGCCCGGCTAGGTCCGCTTGCCGCCGGCGTCACGCTGGTGGGCGCCCTCGGGCTGATGTTGGTGGGGCTGTTCGTGGGCGGCCTGAGCAGCGGGCAGCGGCTGCTGGCGATCGGTGTCGGGGCCGGTGCTTTCTTCCTGGCGGTGGCGATGCTGGCCAGGCGACTGGTACCTCCCCTGGCAGCGGTCCTCGGCTGGCCCTCGACGCGCATCGCCGGCGTCGCCGGGCGGCTTGCGCGGGCGAACTCGGAGCGCAACCCCACCCGCACGGCTTCGACCGCCGCCGCCCTGATGATCGGCCTGGCCCTGGTGACGTTCGTGGCGGTGCTCGGATCCGGGCTGAAGTCCACCTTCGAGACCGCCGTGAACGAGACCTTCAAGGCGGACTACGTGATCACAGCGACGAACAACTTCTCGCCGATATCGACGGCTTCGGAAACGGCGGTCGCCCAGACTCCCGGCGTGCTCTCCGTCTCCGGGGTGCGTACCGGCTCGGGCCGCGCGTTCGACAAGAACATCGGCGTGACGGGCGTGGGTCCGGAAATCAGCCGCTCGATCCGGGTGCACTGGGAGGCCGGCTCCCCCGCGGTGCCGGCCCACCTCGGCAGCAACGGCGCATTTGTGTCCAAGGAATTCGCAGACGAACACCATCTGCACGTCGGCTCTCCCATCAACGTCGAGACGCCCGCCGGGGGCACCATGGAACTGCGGGTGCATGGCATCTTCAAGCCCAACAAAGGCGGTTCGCCATTCGGCGACGTGACCGTCTCCACCGGCCTGTTCGATGCCGAATACCAGGACCCGCAGAACATCTACGCGTTCGTCGAGGTGGCGGGCGGTGCGGGCGCCGCGGCCACGCAAAGGCTGCAGCGCGTGATGGACGCGTTCCCCAACGCGAAGATCCAGAACCAGGCCGAATTCAAGAAAAACCAGGAGCAGGGCATCGACACACTGCTGAACCTGCTGTACGTGCTGCTGTCGCTGTCGATCATCGTGAGCCTGTTCGGGATCGTGAACACGCTGCTGCTGAGCGTGTTCGAGCGCACCCGCGAGCTGGGGATGCTGCGCGCGGTGGGGATGACCCGTTCGCAGCTGCGCTCGATGATCCGTCACGAGAGCATCGTCACGGCTCTGATCGGCGCGGCGCTCGGCATACCGATCGGCATCCTGCTCGCCCTGATGGTTGGTCAGGCGATCGAATACCCGGCCTTCAGCGTGCCGGTGGGAACGTTGGTGGTGTTCGTGATCGCGGCCGTCGCGTGCGGGCTTCTGGCCGCGATCTTCCCCGCGCGCAGGGCGGCACGGATGAACGTGCTCGAGGCGCTTCAGTACGAGTGAGAGAGCCCCATGTGCGTTTCGTTGCGTACGCTACGAGGACGACCTCGCCACACCGGCCACCGCACTCGAGGAGAGGGCTGCCGCGCCCTATGGGGTCGTTTTGACCCGAGCTTGACACTCTTAGTTCGCTTTGGTTCACTTGCCCGATATAGCGGGGTCCGGGCTGGTCGCGTTGCGCCCGCTCGCCCTCGACGATTACGGACGATCAGGGGGTCGGGATGGCCGCTGTTTTTGCCGCAACTCCAGGCGCCCCGGAAACGGGGCGGCTTGCACAGAACGGGGGCTCGGCCTCCCGGGGTCGTCGTGCGCTCGAGAGTGACAGACGGCCGGTCCTGGTCGTTCAGGTTGATGTCGCGGCGCCCACCGGCGACGGCGCCGGTGCCTCCGCCTGCCACGTGCGCATGGTGCCATCCGTCGGCCAGGCTTCACTCGAGGAGGCATGGGCATCCGCCGGCGAGGGGGTCTCGGCTGTGGTGATCCTGCGGAATGCAACGCCATCGTCGGTGTTCTCGTGTGTGAGGGCGGCGGTCGGCGATGGGGATGGCGCGTCCCCCGTCCTGGCGGACCAGTTCCTGGCGTACGCGCCCGAAGAGCGTACGGATGCGGCCGCACACACGATGTCGGATCGTGAATTCGACGTCCTGCGGATGCTCGCGGACGGCGAAGGCACGCGTGGGATTGCACAGCGGCTGAACTACTCCGAGCGCACCGTGAAGAACATCGTTCACGACCTGCTCGCCAGGATGGGCTGCCGCACGAGGGCGCAGGCCGTGGCTCTCGCCACGCGGCAAGGGGTGATCTGAGGCGTCGGGGAGATTCCCATGAGCCGCAGGGTTGCCGTCGTCGGCCTGGATTGCGCCGAGCCGCGGCTCGTCTTCGATCGCTGGCGAGAGGAGCTTCCCAACCTGGGGAGCCTGATCGACGCGGGCACATGGGGCCCACTTCGCAGCGTCGACCCGCCGATCACGGTGCCGGCATGGAGCTGCATGATGACGGGCCGCGACCCGGGCGAGCTCGGCATCTACGGGTTCCGCAATCGCACTGCCTACGACTATCACTCGCTCGCGGTTGCCGATTCCAGCGCCGTGAAAACCGACCGCGTGTGGGATCACCTGTCGCGTGCGGGCAAGCACGTGATCGTGGTGGGCGTACCCCAGACCTCACCGCCGGTGGCAGTGAACGGAGAGCTGGTCTCGTGCTTCCTGACCAATGACACCCGTACCGACCCCTACACCTTCCCCGCGGCCCTGCGGGCCGAGGTGGAGTCCCTGGTCGGCTCTTACCGGGTTGACGTACGCAGCTTCCGGAGCGACGATCGCGACCGGATCCTGGCGGACGTCTATGCGATGACCGAACAGCGCTTCACGGTCTGCCGCCACCTTCTGGATACAAGGCCATGGGACTTCTTCATGATGGTCGAGATCGGCCTCGACCGCATGCACCACGCCTTCTGGCGCTTTCTCGACCCGGAGCACCCGCGCCACGAGCCGAACCATCGCTATCGCGACGCCATTCGTAACTATTACATCTACCTCGACGAAGAGATCGGGGACCTGCTCGAGCGCTTCGACGAGGACACCACGACCCTCGTCGTGTCCGATCACGGCGCGCGACCGATGCTGGGCGCGATCTGCGTGAATGAATGGCTCGTGCAGGAGGGATACCTCGTGCTCGAAGAGGAGCCCGTCGGAATTGTCCCCTTCAGCGAGGCTCGCGTTGACTGGAGCAGGACGCGGGCCTGGGGAGAGGGCGGCTACTACTGCCGCCTGTGCATCAACGTCGCTGGGCGGGAGCCGCAGGGGATCGTCCCGGCGAGCGACTGCGAGTCGCTGCTCGACGAGCTCGCCGGTCGTCTGGAGCAGCTGCCCGGGCCCGACGGAGAGACGATCGGCACCCGCACCTTCCGCCCGCAGGAGCTGTGGCGCGAGCAGCAAGGGATCCCCCCCGACCTGATCGTGTACTTCGGCGACCTCGGCTGGCGCAGCAACGGAAGCCTTGGCCATGGCCGGCACTGGACCTACGACAACGACACCGGTCCGGACGACGCCAACCACGACCGCAACGGGCTGTGTGTGATCACCGGTCCGGGAGTACCGGCCGGGCGGCGCGAGGATCTCGTGATCTATGACATCGCGCCCACGATTCTCGCCCAGGCCGGCCTGTCACCTGTGGACGGCATGCGCGGGCGGGTGTTGGCGGAGGCCACCCACGCCGTGTGAACGGCTGCGGCGTTTTGCGTCTGGGGATGAACATCGAACATGTCACCCGCGAGCTCGACGCATCGTTCACGCACCCTGCCGGCAGCGCCCGCCGGCAAGCCGATATCTGACTGCGAAATTACCCCTGGCCGTGGCCGTCCTGGCTCAGGGCTAACAGCCCGCGTGGCCGTCCTGGTTCAGGCTTGACAGCCCGGATGGCCAAGGCTATGGTCCATCGCTCGCTCCCGGGACGGCAACGGAGAAGGGGTTGGGACGCGTCATGAACCCGTTCGGGAGGAATACGCAAGCAGCCGAGGGGAGCCCGTGGAATCCGCGGGTCTCGATCCTCCGTCTTCTGCTCGCCGCACTGGTGCCGGCGGTCATAGGCGTAAGCGTGTTCGCGGGGGTCGCCCTGGCCAGCGGAGAATCCACCGGCTCCATCACGGGAAAGGTGACAGCTGCTTCCGGGGGCAACGCGGTCGCGGGCGCCACGGTGTGCGCAGCCGGCAGCGCGGGCCTGGGCTGCGCCACCACCAACGAAGCCGGCGAATACACGATCACCGGGCTCGGCACCGGCACATACACCGTCCTGTTCACCTCGAGCGGGAACTACCTCTCCCAGTACTACAACGGAAAGGCGGCCGCCGCCGAAGCGACACCCGTCCCGGTCACAAACGGCGCGCCGACCACCGGCATCAACGCGGCACTGCAGCCCGGGGGGCAGATCAGCGGGAAGGTGACTGATTTCTCCACGAAAATCGGCATCGTTGGGGCGTCGGTTTGCGCGGCCGGGAGCGGAGGCCTGCGCTGCGCGACCACGGGCGCCGGGGGCGAATACACGATCACCGGGCTCGGAAGCGGCGAATACACGGTCCTGTTCACCTCGAGCGCGAACTACCTCACGCAGTACTACAACGGCAAGGCGACGGCCGAAGAAGCGAATCGCGTATCGGTTACCGCCGGCGCTACGACAGCCGCCATCAACGCCGCGATGCATTCCGGCGGGCAGATAACCGGAAAGGTGACCGACGCTTCGACCAACGGCGCAGTGGCCGGCGCGTCGGTGTGCGCATCGGGCAGCGCCGGCCTGCGCTGCGCCACCACCGGCGTCACCGGCAAATACACGATCAAGGGGCTCGCCACCGGGGGATACACCGTCCTGTTCTCCTCCAGCGCCAACTACCTCTCGCAGTACTACGACGGGAAGGCGACCGCCGCCGAAGCGACGCCCGTGTCGGTCACTGCGTCCGGCACGGTGAGCGAAATCAACGCTGCCCTGCAACCGGGCGGCAAGATCACCGGCAAGGTGACCGACGCCTCCACCGGCGAAGCGGTCGCCGAAGCGAGCGTCTGCGCAAGCGGTAGCGCCGGTCTCGGTTGCGCCACCACGAACTCCGGTGGCGAATACACGATCACCGGCCTGGAAACCGGCGAATACACGGTCAAATTCTCCGCGGCGACCTACGCCGCGCAGTACTACGACGATCAGGTCATCGCCGCCGAAGCGGCGCCCGTGTTCGTCACGGCCGGCAGGACCAGATCCGCGATCAACGCGGCGCTGCAACCGGGCGCCAAGATCACCGGCAAGGTGACCGACGCCAGCTCCAACGTTGCGGTGGCCGGTGCCCTGGTGTGCGCCTCCGGCGACGCTGGTCTCGGCTGCGCCACCACGAACTCGAGCGGCGAATACACGATTACGGGGCTCGCCGCCGGCGGATACACGGTCAAATTCTCCGACGCCACCTACGTCTCTCAGTACTTCAACGGCAAGACCAGCGCCTCCGAAGCAACGCCGTTATCGGTCGCGGCCGGCGCCACGACGCCCGGCATCAACGCAGCGCTACGACTCGGGGGACAGATCACCGGCGAGGTAACCGAAGCTTCCACCAACAAGGCGCTCGCGGGCACGCTGGTTTGCGCGTCCAACAGCGCTGGCGGCAACTGCGGGCTCACCAACGAAGCCGGCAAATACACCATCACGGGCCTCGACAGCGGCGAATACACGGTCAAGTTCTCGGCCTCCACGTACGTCCCGCAGTACTACAACGCCAAGGCCGAAGCGTCGCAGGCCACTCCGGTGTCCGTCACGGCGCCCGCCACTACGCCCAACATCAACGCCGAACTACATGTCGGCGGTGAGATCACGGGCAGGGTAACCGAAGCTTCCAGCAACAAGGCCGTCGCGGGCACGCTGGTTTGCGCGTCCAACAGCGCCGGCGGCAACTGCGGGCTCGCCAACGAAAAAGGCGAATACACGATCACGGGCCTCGACAGCGGGATATACACGGTCAAGTTCTCGGCCTCCACGTACGTCCCGCAGTACTACAACGCCAAGGCCGAAGCTTCGGAAGCGACTCCGGTGTCCGTCACGGCGCCCGCCATGACGCCCAACATCAACGCCTCGCTGCAGGTCGGCGGGGAAATCACGGGCACGGTGACCGACGCCTTCACGGGAAAGGCGCTCGCCGGGGCCCTGGTGTGCGCCTCCCCCGGCGCCGGTCTCGGGTGCGCCACCACAAACGGCGCCGGCGAATACGCGATCACCGGACTCGCCACGGGCCAATACACCGTCAAGTTCACCTCCTCTACCTACACCCCGCAGTACTACAGCGGTAAGGCCGAAGCTTCCGAAGCGACGCCGGTATCGGTGAAGGCCGGTTCCGCGAAGGCGGGTGTCAACGCCGCGCTTCAACCCAGTGGGCAGATCAGCGGCAAGGTCACCGACACCTCCACGAACAACGCGATCGCCGGTGCGAAGGTTTGCGCAGCGGGTGCCGCGGGCGAAGCCTGCGGGCTCACGAACGAAGCTGGCGAATACGCCATCACGGGCCTCGACAGCGGCGAATACACGGTCAAATTCTCTGCCGCCACCTACGTTCCCCAGTACTACAACGGCACCGTATCGATCAAGGCCGGAGGCGCCACGACCGGGATCAACGCGGCGCTACAGGTCGGCGGGCACATCACGGGCAAGGTGACCGACGCCTCCAGCAAAAAACCCGTTGCCGGTGCGACGGTGTGTGCCGCCCCCAGCGGCGGTCTCGGCTGCACCACCACGAACGCAGGCGGGGAATACACGATCACCGGGCTGGCCACCGGCAAATACAAGGTCAAGTTCTCCGCCCCCACCTATGCCTTGCAGTACTACAACGCCGCGGCCAATGAAAAGGAAGCAACGCCGGTGTCCGTCACGGTCGCCGCTACGACGAGTGGCATCAATGCCGTGCTGGTGCCGAGCGGGCAGATCACCGGCAAGGTGACCGACGCCGTGACCAAAAAAGGGATCGCCGGTGCGACGGTATGCGCGGCGGGCACGGGCGAAGGCTGCGGAGTCACCAACGGATCCGGCGAATACACGCTCACGGCCCTCGCGGGCGGTGAATACCAGGTAACGTTCTCCGCCTCCGAATACATCTCGCAGTACTACAACGGCAAGGCCAACATCTCCGAAGCGACACCTGTATCGGTTGTCGCCGGCAAAACAGTGACCGGGATCAACGCCTCGCTCCAACCCGAACCGAAATTCGAAGTCGAAGTGCTCGAGCGCACCGCCGGTGAAGCCTACTCCGAAGGCCCGTTGACGGGCAAGGCGCCGCTGAGGGTCGAATACGAGGTCACCGTTACGAACACCGGGGAGGCGCCGGTGACGGTCGAAAGCATCGGCGATCCGAAGGTATCGGGGTGCGCGACCGTGTCGCCAAAGCAGCCGGAAGTAAAGGCGGGCCAGAGCGACGTCGTCGAGGCCGTGTGTTCGCGTACGATCAGCGGAGAAGGCGAAACGTTCAAGAACGGCGCGAGCGTGAGGGCGAGCGGCAAAGAAGAGACGACCGAGGAAGTCGAAGCCACAACCGAAAGCAAACCACGCTTCGAAGTCGAACTGCTCGAGCGGCCTGCCGGGACGACCGAGTACACCAAGGGGCCGTTGACGGGGCAGGCACCGCTGACTGTGGAATACGAGATCCGGGTGACGAACACCGGCTCGGTGCCGCTGGCAGTGGAAGCCGTGAAAGATCTGGCGGCGCCGGGATGCCAGACGCCTCCTCTGAAGCCGGCCGTGAAGGTCGGCGAATCGAAGGTCCTGGAGGCGAAGTGCAACGTGACGATCTCCGGAGAAGGCGAAGTGGTCAGGAATCGAGCGTCGCTGACGGTCAGCGGCGGCACTCCGGTCCTCACCGGCCTGGTCGAAGCCTCGACCGAAGAAGAAGCCCCCGTGATCACCCCGCCGCCCGAAGAACCGGGCCCCCCGCCCCCGCCGGGCGGCGGTGGCGGCCCCCCCAACGGCGGTGGCGTGCTCGGGACGCAGTCCACCACCTTGACCCCGGCCCAACTCGAGGCCGCGCTCGGTCGCGAGCTCACCCCGGCCGCCAAGGCGAGGAAGATCGCCACCCTGCTGAAGAGCGGAGGGACGGCCTTGGCGGCGAGCGGCCTTGAGGCCGGAGCGCTGCAGGTCACGTGGTATGAGCTACCAGCTGGCGCAAAGCTCGCCGCCAAGAAGCCAACGGCCAAGCCGGTCGTGGTCGCGAGCGGTCGCGCCGGCGTCCCGGCGGGCGGGGGCGCGCAGGTCAAGATGAAGCTCACCTCAGCCGGCAAGGCTCTCCTCAAGCACGCGAAGCGACTCTCCGTGACGGTCCGAGCGATCTTCACCCCCACCGGCGGTGCTCCCGTCAGCGTTACCGGCAGCTTCCAGCTGAAGCGGTGATGCAAGGACGCCGGCTCCGCGCGCCCGCCGCTTCAGCGTTCGCTCGCGCACGGGCTGACGGCCGCTCCGCTGGGGTACTGTAGGCGCATGTCTGCCAAAGCTGACGCTGCCTCGCGGCGGCGGATACGTCCCGGACGCGCGGTCCTCGACGCCCTCTTGCGGGCCGTCCCGCAGCTGCGTCCCGCGGTCGAGAAGCTCGCCTGGCGCGTGTTCTACGAAGTGGTGGCGCTTCGCGGCGGGACGCACGCGACGACCTTCGTGAATTACGGGTTTGCGGGGCCGGAGGAGACCTCGGACGGCGGGGATGAAAGTCGCTTCGGGCTCGGGCTCTACGCCGCCGTAGCGGGCGCCCGGGAGATCGCGGGCAAGGACGTGCTCGAGGTCGGTTGCGGTCGCGGGGAGGGCTCGGCCTTCGTGTTCGAGCACTTCCGGCCACGGTCCCTGACGGGCGTAGATCTCGCGCGCGCCGCGATCCGTCATTGCCGTCGTACGCACGATCGCCCGGGCTTGACGTTCATCGCCGGCGACGCCGAGAAGCTGCCGTTCCCTGAGGCCAACTTCGACGTCGTGCTGAATGTCGAGTCCTCGCACTGCTACCCCCACATGGCGGAGTTCCTGAGCGAGGTTCACAGGGTGCTCAAGCCGGGCGGGCTGCTGCTGTACGCCGACTTCCGCCCCACGGCACCTGCAGCGGACGGCGCGGTCGCGAAGGACGACATCCACGACCTCCTACGGCAGATGGCCGGGGCAGGGCTGAAGATCGTCGAGGAAGAGGACATAACGTCCGAGGTGATGCGTGCCCTGTCACTCAGCACGCCGACGGTGCTGGCTCACATCGAGCGCAACACACCCCGCGCGTTTCGCCAACAGTCGATCGACTACTCCGGCGTAGAAGGGAGCCTGCGCTTCGGCGAATTCGAGGACGGCACGCTCACATACAGGCGCTTCGTGCTTGAGAAGACCTGAACGCGGCGGCACGCGGCAACACGGATGGTCTCCCCACAGCAGCGCGGTGCCGCTCCGCCGATCATCTTCGTCAACGGGCTGCATCGCAGTGGGACGACGGTCGTCGCCGAGGCGGTTACGGAGGCGAGCGACGGCGCCACGGTGACGGCCGGCATGATCGCCGAGTCCAACCCCGATCTTCGCGAGCTGCTCGACGCGGCGGCCGGTGGCCTGACGGTCGATCGCGGCGTGGACGCCCGGCAGCTGTCGCCCGATCTTCCGGAGGAGTACGGGTGGCTCCTGCGAGACGTCGGCCGGGTGCCGGCACCGAACGTTCGGCCGCGCACCATCCCGGCGCTGATGGCCATCGTCGAGCGCCTCGCCGGGCCGGAGGGCGCGCGCACAGTCGTACTGAAGAACCCGTGGGATTTCGGGCGCGAGCAGACGCTCCTGGATCTGTTTCCGAACGCATACGTCCTGCTGCTGCGCCGGTCCATGCCCGCCGTCACCGCCAGCCGCCGGCGCGCCCTTCGCCGCTACGGGACCTCTGACGCATACCTGTCGGCGCTCACGCGCCACGCCCCGGGCGTGAGGATCATGGTGAGGGCGATGCGGCGCAAGCGCGGCCGGGCCATGATCCTCTCGAGCGCGGGATGGGGCGCGCGCCTGCGTGTGCTCGTGTTTCTGGCGCGGGCTCACGCTCTTCCACTCGATCGAGTCGCGTTTCTCTCATTCGACGAGCTACAGGAAGGCGAGACCGGGGCCGACTGGGCCGCTCACATCCTCGACCCCGAGCGCTTCAACAAGGCTCTACGAACGCGACTATGGCGCACGGAGGCGCCGACGGGCACCAGGCCACCGCTCCCCGATGTGCTCCTCGACCGGCTCTGGGAGCGGGTGTGGAAGCGCCTGCGGGCCGCCCAGGCGGCGCAGGGGGTGGCGCCGCCGCAGCATGGGCAGGGGCCCCCGCCGCAGCACGGGTAGGGACCCCGCTCGCCGCCTCCGATCTAGGGGAGGGCCCGCCTCACGGCACACGCAGCGACGTGCCGGTGCCCTTCGCGTCGGTGATGCGAATGCTCGCGGCCAGGCCCTTGGCGTTGTGTTTCTTCGCCTTGCGCTGCAGCGCCTTGCTCTCGACGAGCATGGGAGTGCGCGCGGCGAGCGAGACACTCGTGACCGCGCGGGTGAAGGCCAGGCGCAGCGCACCTCCCTGAATGCGCGCGTTGGCGAGTGTGGCCCCGGAGAGCGAAAAACCCTTGAGGGCGTAGCCGCTCGTGCACTTGTTGTGTCCGTGAACGCGCTTGCAGGTGCGGCGCTTGCTGATCACCCGATGGCCGAAGCTCAAACCGCCCGGCAGAGAGACCGAGAGCGAGGCGATGTTGGGAGCGCCGCTGCCGCGGGTCGCGTGAACGCGCAGGACGGGTTTGCCACTCGCCAGGCCGCTCAGCGATCCGGTGGCCTTGGGCCTCGCGCTCGGCGGCGGGCAGCTCACATTCGTGACCGGACCGCTGATCTTGGTGGCCGGATTTCCGTCTTGAGACAGGACGGTGGCAGCGATCGTCCCCGGTTCGCATTCGGTTGTGAACGCCGGCCCGGCCGGGATTCCCGTGAAGACGTAGGTCAACGACGTCAGGGGGATGTCCGGCATCCCCGAGAACGAGAGCATCTTTTCGGCGATGTCGATCGGACCGGCGACCGCGAATTCGAACGGCGGCGGGAAGGACATCGTCAGCGACCCGCTGATCGCCTGCGATGGGTTGCCCTTGTTGATCGAGCCGGCGAGAGTCAGCATGCCGCTCGACAGCGCCGTGGCCGGTAGCAGGGGGGAGGTCGCGGCGACGGTTCCGACGGTGCATGTCTCGCCGTTGAAACAGGGCGCCAGCACTTTGTTCAGCTTGACGCCCGGAGGCTCGCCGAACTCCAGGGCGTTGGACGCCGCTTCGCCCGCGCCCTGCGTGAACTGGACTTCGACCACCGCGCCGGCGGCCTCCTTGGTCACCACCGCGGCGATTTTGGGCGCGTAGGGCAGGGAGCTGCAGCCGCTGACCGCCAGCGGAGCACCCGCCGTTCCCGCCCCGCCCTGCCAGGAGGATGCCTGCACCGTCAGGCTCTCCACCGTGCTGCAGTTCGTGGGCAGCCGCATGCTGCTGAACGTCAGCTGCAGCTCTTTGACGTGGCTCGCCAGGGGAATGCCGCTGAAGCTGAGGGTCAGGGCGACAGCAGGCGAGTTCGTCAGCGTCAGGGCCCCCGAAATGGTTTCGCCGCCCTGGATCACGAGATCGACGCCGGCGGCGTTGAGGGGCTTCGACGCGGCGGTCAGGTTTCCGACGATGCCGCTGGGCGCAGGTGGGGTGACCAGGTAGAGGCTCACCGGCGTCCCGGTGTCGCCGTTGAGCGTGCCACTGGCGATCTGACACAGCGGAGTCGGCGCTGCCGAGGCCAGGCACGTGCCGCCGTTCGTGTTCAGGTTCACCAGGAGCCCGGGCGGTAAGGCCGACAGTGAGGTTCTCGAGGCTGTCCGCGACGGTCGCGTGGGAGTTGATGTCGAACCCAGTCGCGACGCTCGACCCCGCCGACGTGCCGGCGCCCTGTTCGAGCGTCAGGCCCGGAGATATCGTGGCCGACGCGGCGGGGGCGAAGATCGTGGTCGCCGCAATGGTCAGCAGCCCGATCAGCGCACTTCTGGTCAACATCCCGATCTTCCTCCTGTGTTAGTCATTCATGACTGTCGCCGGCGACTTATCCGCCAGGGGTGCGATCCGCCGCTCGAAGACCTCGAGCGCGCGCGCCACACCGTCCTCGGCGCGGATCTGCTCACCGAGTGCGATGGCACGCTCGCGCATTCCCAGGTCCGTGACCGCCGTCGCGATGCTCTCGTGTAGACGCTCGACCGAGAGCTTACGCCGCGGGATCGGCGGCGGCGCCACACCGAGCTGGTGCATGCGCCTGGCCCAAGCGCGCTGGTCGAGCATGTGTGGGACCACCACCGAGGGCACGCCGGCCCGCAGCGTCGCGGCGAGCGTCCCCGCGCCGCCATGGTGGACAACCGCGGCGCAGTGTCCGAACAGGTCCCCGTGGTCGACGCGGTCGACGGCGAAGACGCTGTCCGGCAAGTCAGCTCCATGGAACCTCTCGGTGCCGCGAATCAGGATCCCGCGTTGCCCGGCGCGGCGGAGCGCCTCGAGTGCCAGCGCCGTGGTCGCGGGCGGATCGGCGTCCGGCATGCTGCCGAAGTCGATGCACACCGGGCCCGGCCCGGCGGCGAGGAACTCGAGCAGCGACGGCGACGGCGGCGGATCCAGACGCCCGTCGAGGTTCCAGAATCCGGTCACGTACGTCGAGCTGCCGGTGGGAGTGTCGTTGCCGAGGAGCGCCTGACTGAACGCGTGGAGCTCGAGCACGCCCTGGCGCTCGAGCCGGCTGAGCGGCTCGCGCCGGGGCAGCGGCGGCAGCCCGGCCTCACGGCTGGCGGGGGCGAGCCACGGTCGCAGGGCCAGCCAAGCCAAGGCGCGCGCCGGGCCCGCGAACGGTCCGTTCGCGACCGCCGGCGGAGGGCACAGGCGTACCCGCACGAGCCTGACATGACGCTCTCGCGCGACCTGCCACGCGACCAGCATCGCGAGCTCGTTGGCGACGATCGCATCCGCTCCCTCGCAGGCGCCGAGCGCGTCGCGCAGCCGCTGGCCTCCGACTGCGCGTGCGTCCTTCAGGAACCGCACGAGCATCGGGCTGCGCCGCCCGCCGCGGCGTCCATCCTCGGCTGCGGCCGGCGCGGCGGACTCCCGGCTCAGCTGTCCTTCCGCGAGCGGCGCGAACTCGAGTCCGGCTTCTCTGACGAGTGGCTCGAACTTGGGAAAGCTCGCGCAGCAGACGTCGTGCCCGGCTGACGCGAGCGCGGCACCGAAGCCCAGCAGTGGCTGTACGTCGCCGCGTGAGCCGACGCTCAGGATCGTGACGCGCAAGCGCTGCCTCCGTTCACGGGCCACCTGCCACGTCGGCGTAGAGCATCCTGCGTTCCAGGCGGGAAGCGAGCGCGGTGAGCTCGGCGTCGCGACCGCTCGTGATCGCCTGCAGCCGCTGCACCTCGCGCAGCGCCGCCGAGTGTGCACCCCGCTGCCACGACGCCTGCGCAGCCTGGAGCAGCGACAGCTCGCGCGAGTGGAAGCCGACGCCGGCCGCGTGCGCCCTGTTACCGGCCGGCGCCGAGGAGCTCAGGGCGCCCTTCAGCGTGGCGAAGGTGGCCGGCGGCTCCGGCGCGGGTCCGATCTGGACGTTGGACGGTTGGGAGGTCTGGCCGGAGGCGCTCTTGGCGACCACCTCATACACGTAATGGCCATGGCGGCGAGCCATGAAGTAGGGGCTCGCGGTCGTCCCGACCGCTTCGAAGGCACCTGGGAGCGAGATCGTGAAGGGCTGGCTGCCCGGGGTTTCGGCGTCCGTCACCGTCGGCGTGGCGCCTTCGAAGGGAAAGCCGTTGGGCCCGGTAGGGGGTCCCTGCAGATAAACCGTCACGCTGGTTTCGGGCGCGGCCAGAACTTCATAGCGCACGGCGGAGCGCGCGGGCTTCCAGGAGAGCAGTGTCCCCTTGGGAACCTTGTCGGCGATCATGGCGCTCGGGGCCGCGACTTTGCGCGGGCCGTTGACGAGCGACGAGCAGGCAGGTTCGCGGTCGTCGGTGACCGTCGTGCCCTGTGAGTGGTTGGCGCTCCCGATGAAAAGTTCGTGACCTTCGGGTCCGTCTGGCTGCAGGGTCCGCGCACCGAAGTTGTATTCGCTGTGACCGAAGGCGTCGCGTGTGACCTGGAAGAAGTCCTGGCCGTCGCACGTCGCCCACAACTGGAAGCCCTGGTCGCCGGCGAGCAGGTCCGAGAGGAACGTCAGACCGTGAAAGCTCCGCAGCGAGTAGCTCCAACTGTTCGTGCCGACGTACATCCCGCCATCCTGCACGGCCATGCGCCAGAAGTGGGCGTTGAACTGGCTGTCGAAGCCGTCCACGAGGCCGCTGATCGGGTACTCCATCTGGCCGCTGGGCACCTTGCGCGGGTTCCCCACGACGAGCGACCAGCCTCCGTCGGGGTTGATCGCGATCATCTCCGACACCGGCAGCGTGCCCTGGTACCAGCCGCTGGCGCCGACGTACAGGTTGTCGCGGTAGACGTGCATCGAGACGACCGAGGTGACCTCGCGCCCGCGCCCGGCCCCACCGGTGACGATCGGTGTGAAGCGACGATGGAGTTCATTCGTCACCCACACCGAATAGCCCGAGGTTGCGCTGCCGCAGCCGAGGTACAGGTCGCCGTGGAATGTCGTCACTTCGAAGATGTCGAGGTTCGGCGGACTGACCTGCACCAGACCCGGATGGTTCGAGGTGGGTCGCGTGATCTCGAACAGTGCGCCGTCGCCGGTCAGGTCGGGGGTTGCCGTCACGAACAGGTGGTGCTTCCAGACCACGAACGAGCGAAAGCCCATCGGGCGGACCGAGCCCCCGGGATAGTGGACGACCACGTGCGGGAGGTGCAGCGCCTGCCAATGCACGCCGTCGTAGCTGCGCATGATGCGGGGCGGGTGGCTCTTGAGCAACGACGGCAGGTACTCATCCGCGCTCACGCCGGCGGCGTACAGCGCCTGCCTGCCGCCGGGCGGCGTGAACACCTGCATGCCGCGATACGCGATGTCGCTCGCCACCCGCTTGTGCTTCTCCACCGGGTTGCGCTCGGTGGGGGCGGTGTACGCGAGCTTCCATCGGTCCGTCTTCGGCGTGTACTGCCAGATCTGGGCTCGCAGATCCATTTCGTACGGATCGGAGGGACAGCGCACACCGATGGCCGGATTGGTCGTATACCGTTTCTCGAGCGGCACGAAGAACTGATTCGTCTCGTTTTCGACGCACAGCACATCGCGCCCGGTGCCGACGTACAGCTTGCCGCCGAACCAGCCCATCGACCAGGCGTAGGAGTTTTCCCGTTCGCCGAAGCCGTTCTGGGCGATCGTCCTGACGCCCGACGGAGCGTTCGGGTCCGCGTCGGTAGTCCCGACGGTGAGCATCAACGTCGCGGCGAGGACAAGTAACACGGGGAACATGCGTCTCCTCGCGACCGGAAACCTCACGACGCTTCCCCTGCGCTCCCCCGCCGGGAGGCGGCGACTCATTGCAGCGCCTCAGCGGCCGGCGGAGGCTTGCCCGCGCTCGCATGCCGTTCGATCCGGCGGATGCCGCCGGCGAAGTACAGGCGCTCGAACAGGCTCTGGGGCATGTACCGGCGCAACGCAATCGCGATCGATGCGCCGCGGCCGACGACGTAGCGCATCCGTGGCTGCTCCGCCGTCAACGCCTCGCCGATCGCCCGTGCCACATCCTCGGGACGCGTCGGTGCAGAGTTCACGCGTTTCTGCGCCAGCGCCTCACCCGTCTGGAACAGGTCGTGGTAGGGGCTGTCGGGGCTGCTCGCGCGCGCTGCGGTGCCACGGTTCACCGACCAGCGTGTGGTCTTGATGATCCCCGGCTCGACGAGTATCGACTGGATGCCAAAGGGCGCGAGCTCCTGTGCAAGACCCTCGCCGAGTCCCTCCTGGGCGAACTTGCTCGCGCAGTACATCGTCACCCCGAATCCGGGGATCCGCCCGCCGACCGAGGAGACGGTGATGATCCGTCCGCAGCCGGCAGCCCGCATGGAAGGAATCACGGCCTTCGTGACTGCGATCGTGCCGAGTACGTTCGTATCGAACAGATGTCTGATCTCCTCCTCGGAGCAGTCCTCGGTGGCACCGCGCAGACCGACACCGGCGTTGTTCACGAGCGCGTAGATGCTGCCCGCCTGCTCGAGCACGGTGGCGATCGCCTCGCCGATGCTCGAGCGGTCGGTGACGTCCAGGCGAAGAACCTCGATTGAGACGCCGCGCTCGGCCGCCGCGGCCTGCACCTGGGGAGCCTGATCGACGTTGCGGACCGTGGCAAACACGCGAAAGCCCTGTGCGGCCAGATGCAGGGCGGTTTCGAGCCCGAGGCCGGTCCCGCTTCCTGTGATGATCACCGCGTCGCCGGTCCGACCGGCCCGGCCCTTCTTTATCCCGTGCACGGGTCCGTCGCTCCGAGTGCGAAGACAGGTGCAATGGCGGCGGCGCGGTTGATCTTTCTCATGGCTGTGGCTCCTGGTATGGCGGACGCCAGAAGATAGCTGTCGGGTACCCGCCTGTCCACTGGGAAGGAGGCACCGGGGAGCCCCGCAGGCAGCAGAACTCCACGCCCGACCCGCCGCCGGCCGTGGCCTGCCTCGACGGACGCGATCGTCGGCTGGGACGGCGGGCTCGGCAACGGCGCGCCCAGCGCCCGAAGCACGCGAGGCTCGAGTCTCGGCCACGCGCAGCGGTCGCCGAAAACGCGCCAGCCGACTGGCTTTGACGCCCCTCCAGCGCGTGTCCCGGGGGCCCGTCCGGGGGGTCGCGGAAACGCCATCGGTACCTTCCCACGGCCGCCATCCCTGTGGTACGCTCGACCGCCCTGGAAGCGGTCTGCATTGGGCCCAAAACGGGTGGGGCCCAGAGGACGATCACGGATGAAAAGAGCACTCACGCAGCCACGACGGTCGCACCGCTTGCCCACGTTTGCGTACCTTTGGCGAGCTCGTACGGGCTTCACCCTCGTCGCCTCGCTGTGCGCAGCGGCGGCGCTTGCCATGTGCCTGCTCCTGCAGGGCGTCGCTGCCGCCAGTCCCGCGCGCCAGTACCTGCTCAAGCATCCCGCGCGCCAGCGTTGCAAGGCGCACTACGTGAAGCGCTCGAAAACGGTCAAGGTGAAGAGCCACGGACGTACGAAGAAGATCAAAGAGACGTTCTGCGTCCGCGTCGCCGGCTACGAAAAGCCCGTCGTACTCACGCCGGTCCTGAAACCGCCGCCGGCTCCGAAGACGGCGACCTCCACCACGCAGACGGGCGGTGAAAGTCCGCAGGAAATGGCTTCGCGTTCCTACGTGCGGGAATTCGGGCCGGCCTATCGGGCCGGCCTGGACGCGTTCGTCTACAGCTCGCCGTTGGCCGATATGCAGGCGAAGTTCCAGTCCGATACAAGCGTGACCGTTCCCAATCACAAGGGCTACGCGCCGGTCAACCAGTTTTCACACGTTGAAACGATCGCGGGAAGCGGACCGGGGGCGTTGGCGCCCGACACCGAAACGCTCTACTCGCAGGCCTGGCTGGAACTGGCGAACGAAGGTCCGATCGTCGTGCACGTTCCGGAGACGCCCGGCGTCTTCAGTGTCGTCCCGCTGTACACGCCCTACGAGGAGAACTTCGCCAACATCGGCGAAGGCGCATCGGGGCTGCTGGCCCCGGGGAACTACGTGATCGCCGGACCGGGCCAGCTCACCGGCCAGCAGGAAACCCAGGGGATGAGCATCATCCACTCTCCCTATAACCGGGTGTGGGTGCTCCCGCGAACGCTCGTGACGACCGAACAGAACCTGAGCAGCGCGATCGCGCTGCAGGCCAAAATGAAGCTTGTGCCGCTCGCCAAGTGGGCGACGGAAGGCTTGAACTACCAGCCTCCCGCGCCCGAAGTGGAAAACCTCGTGCCGAGGAGCTACCACGCGCCGGGCACCCAATCCAACGAAGACCCGCTCGCGTACTGGACCGCCGTCGGAGTCGCGCTGAAGCAGTTTCAACCGCCGGCCGCCGACGCCGAAGAGCTTGCAGCGCTGGCGGAAATCGGAATCGGTCCGGGGATGTCTCCCGCGAGCGACCCCAACCTGGGTCCCGGCGCCCTCGACGGGCTGCGCGAGGCCGTCCGCAGGGGGCGGCGCGAGGTCTCCGCGCTGTTCGACGAAAGGCTGCTCGCCGGCTTCGAAGTGCACAACGGCTGGGGCCTGGAAGCCGCGGGTGAATACGGGACCGACTATGAACTGCGCGCGATCATGAACCAGTTCGGCCTCGGGGCACTCGATCCGAACGTCGCGCTCTACCAGTTCGCCGACAGCGACCGCACGGGCTTGGAACTCGATGGCGCGAGCAGCCGCTATGTCGTGCACTATCCGGCCAGTGACTTTCCGGTTCCGGTGACGGGTTTCTGGTCGCTGACGGTGTACACGACCAACGGCTTCCTGGTCTCGAGCCCGTCGGGCCGCCACACACTCGGCGGCGGCTCTGAACTTCACTACGAAGCCGATGGCTCGCTGAATCTG
The DNA here is from genome assembly GCA_963758055.1 of uncultured Solirubrobacteraceae bacterium. GTDB lineage: Bacteria > Actinomycetota > Thermoleophilia > Solirubrobacterales > Solirubrobacteraceae > Palsa-744. The sequence continues at coordinate 271,847 of CAVWTU010000010.1, read as the reverse complement.
TATCTGCAGGCCAACGAACCCACCACCCCGATCGGCCGGGAGAACTGGTTGCCCGCGTCGACTGGATCGTTCCAGCTCGTCGAGCGCATGTACGGGCTCGATGAATCGGCCATCACACCGTTGCTAGAAGGAGCCTCCACCGCGTGGACGCCACCGACGATCCTCCCGTGTCTCGAAAACGGCAAAACCGCCGAAGGCTGGGGTTGCGCCGAATGAGCAGCTAGCGCCTACCGGCTTCCGGCAGGCGGGCGTTGATGTGCTGGGCGACGAGCTCGGGTTGCTCGAGTGGACCGAAGTGCCCCCATTCGGTGCTCGGCATCAACACGGGGTGTGCGTCGGGCAGGTGCGCCTCGAGGTAATCGAAGGTATCGATGAACGCAGACTGCTCCTGGTAGATGAGCACGACCGGGGTCCCGATCGAGGGAATCCGCTCGAGCGTGAGCGTGCCGACCTCGTGGTAGTCCTCCGGGAGCGAGGTCTCGTCGACGAGACGCAGCAGCGGCTTGGGGTTGCGGGGGAGCCCCTTCAGAGGCCCCCACTGCTTCGGGAGGTCGATCGTGGCCCTGACCATGTAGCGCAGGTCCGAGCGCTTCTCGGGGGAACCGGGTGTCCCGCTTCCTCTAGAGCTCTCGCCCAGTAGGACCACCCCACCCACTCCTCGTCACGCCGGCTCTGCTCGAGCGCCGGGAGCGCTGCCTCGATCGCGATCACCTCGGCGACGCGGTCGGGGTGGTTCAACGCGTGGTACAGCGCGATGTCGGCGCCGAAGCTGTGTCCGGCGACCACCGGACGCTCGATCTCGAGCGCGTCGAGCAGACCCAGCAGGTCCTCCGCCATCGCGTCCGGGCTGTAGCCGGTCGGCGGCGTGTCGCTGAGGCCGTGGCCCCTGAGGTCGTAGGTGAGGATGCGGAAGCGGTCCGAGAGCTCGGGCACGATTCCCAGGTGCCACACGGCGAGGTTGCCGGTGAGCCCGTGGACCATCACCAGGTCGGGTCCCTCGCCCACCTGCTGGTAGTGAATCCGGACCCCGCTCGGCAGCAGTGACCTTCGGCATCAGCGCTCCGGCTCGGCGCTCACTCGACGTAACCCAGGGCGCGGAGTCGTTCCATCACGGCGGCCTGCTCCTCGGGCTCGAGCTCGGCGCCCTCCCCGACGCTCTGAATCGGCGCCGGGGCTGCCGGCGCGGGGGCCCGGCGGGGCGGGCGCCGTTCCAGCTCCCCCGGCTCGAACACGGCCTCCGGGACGCTGCCCGACATGTCCTCCGGCGCCGGGAGCCCGAGCTGATGGAGCAGCAGCGGCGCCACGTCGACGATCGACAGTTCCTCCACCGAGGCACCTTTGCGGATGCCCGGACCCGCGGCGATGAAGATGCCCTCCCAGCGATGGTGTCCTCGCGCCTCGGGACGGCGCGCCACCACGGTCTCCGAGGGCAGGATCGAGATCGTGCCGCCGTCGGCGAGCACCAGCGAGAGGTCGGGGCCGAGCTGCTCGAAGGGGCCCGCGAATGCCTGCTCGCGGGTCCACACCTCCTCGACCAGCGCAGCGCCGTCGTGGGGGCGGCGGATCTCGCGCAGGCCCGCGGCGATCTCCTGCACGAGCTTGGCGCGCACGTCCTCGGGCATCGGCTCCTCGCCTCCCGGGAGGCGATCGACGATGTTGATCCCCTGGCTCGACGGCGTCGCCGCGTAGGCGACGGTCCGCGACCAGTCCAGCGCGTGCACGTGACGTGTCATCTCGGCGAATCCGACATCGGTGTCGCCGCGAGGGCCGCTCGGGGTGTCCTCGCCTGCCCATGTCAGGTAGCCCTGCTGCTCGAGCCACGAGTTGACGTGGAATACGTCACGGGTCGGGCCGAATCCGTGGTCGGATGCGAGCACGATGGTCGCCTCCGGGCCGGCCTGCTCGACGATCCGTCCGATCAGCCCGTCGAGCGAGCGGAAGTAGCGCTCGCAGCGCTCGATCATGTCCTGCTCCCAGGCATTGGGCTCGGACGGCCGGCAGGCGGGATCGATGAATCGCCAGCACAGGTGCTGCAGCTTGTCGACACCGTCGAAGAGCACGCCGATCAGGTCGGCCTGCTCGGTCTCGATCAGGTGTCCCAGCACGTCTGCCCAGCGCTGCTCACGCCTGATGTGCAGCTCGACGAACTCGGCGTGCTCGTCCTCCGGGCACCCGTCGATCGCCTTGATCTCGAGCTCCATGTCGAGCATCTCGCGCGGCTCGAATCCGGCGAGCTGCTTGAGCCGGTCGAACAGTCCCGGGCGGATGGCAGCCGAGCCGCAGCTGGCGCCAGGGCATCATCCCGCCGGGCACGACCGCGCCCTCGACCGCGGGCGCCGGGAACATCAGCGGGAAGTTCAGCGAGATGATCCGCCGGTCCTGGTCGCTGGCCAGGCTCCAGATCGTCGCGGTGCGGACCTCCTGCGAGGTGGCGAACGAGAAGTAGATGCTGCCCGGCTCTTCCTTCTGGAAGAAGTCGAACACGCCGTGCTGGCCGGGGTGCTTGCCGGTCACCAGCGAGGTCCACGCCGGCGGCGTCAGCGGCGGCATGATCGATCGCAGCACCGCCGCGCGTTCCCCGCGCCGATATCTCGGCCGAGGAACGGCATCACGCCCGTCCTCGATGTAGGGATCGAGCACGGCGAACGTCGCCCCATCCACGCCGATCAGCGACTCGTGCGGTCGCTCATCGTCACGCCTCCTGGGGGTTCGGTTGACGGTGCTCGCACACGAAACGGGCGACGCTCCGCCACGCGTCATGTCACGCTCCTCGACGGGGCGCTGACCGATCTCGTCGAAGAATGCCGGGAACGGCAGCTTCCCGTACTGCTGCTGGATCATCGTCGAGAGCACCACGATCTCCAGCGACTCGAGACCGAGGTCCGCGACGAAGCGAGTATGCGGATCCGATCTCGGTCGTCGTACTCCCAGTCACCCTTGGGCTCTCCCAGCAGCGCGAGGATTCCCGTCCAGCACCTGCGGGTCGAGCTCGGTCATCACACTCCCCGGGTCGCGGTGTTCCTGCGCCGGGCCCAGGTCGAGCACGGTGGCCACGATCAGGTCGGGGTCGCCGCTGCGCCGGAGAGGCCTCCCGGTGGGTCCAGGCCGTCAAAGCCAGCCCTCCGACCTCGATCAGCACGACACCGCGCTCCGCGTCGATCGCGCGTCGCGCGGGGCGCATCCGAGCCGCCCGCCAGGCCCGATCCCGCGGCCTTGCCTGCCGCCTCACGCCCACACCAGATGCGCAGCAGCCACTCCTCGGTGGCGTCTGGGGCAGCTGCTCCAGCAGTCGGCTTTCGGCCTCGGTCATCGCCAGCTGCGCGAAGCCGTCGGGTCGCGGGATCGAGCGGCTCGATGTCGATTCCGATCCTGCGCTGCCCGGGCCGCCGATCGCGGCAAACGCGGCCGACCTGACCGTGCGTATGCGTGAGCGAGACGATCGGTACCTCGGCCGCGCCCTCCAGCCCGGGGACGACACGCAACGGGGCCCCTGGTCGTCGGGCAGGATCTCGATTTCCGCGGGCAGCGGATCGAGGCCGAGCGTGTCGCGCAGCAATCTCGGCGACGCACTCCTTGGCCGCGGAGCGCGCGCCCAGCCACTCGAGCTGCCTGCGCTCGGGTACCACCAGCGCCGCGAACAGCTCGCGCTCGCGGCTGCTCAGCACCCGGCTCGCCCAGACCGGCTTCCACAGGCCGCGATCGGCCGGAAGCCTCGCGTCCATGCTCCTGCAGGCGACGTGCCGCTCGCGATAGGGAGCAAGCGGCGTGCTCCAAGACCTCGACAGCGGGGTCAGCTGGGCGGGGCTGGCCAACGGCGCAAAACGCTCTGGCACGGCGAAGCGCTTGTCCTCCCAACCGCTGCAGGCGCATCCAGCAGCGACCGCCCGAGTCGAGCACGTCGATGTTGGAGGACACGAGCTGTTCGCCCTCGAGCCGGATCGCGGCATTGCAGGTGAGTGCCTCGCCCTCGGGCAGCGGGCGGCCCGTACACGTCGAGCGCAGCCAGCCGGAACGGGAACACGACACGTGCCTCCTCGAGCATCTCCGCCGCCCAGAAGCCGATCACCTGTCCGGCGGCGTCGAGCGCGACGGGATCCAGCACGAAGCCCGGTCGCGGACTGTCACACAGCAGGCCGTCCCGCGGGAGCAGCCTCGAGCTGTCGCCCTGGCCGCCCCCGGGGCCACGAGCTCGACGCTCGCTCACCCCCTGCCACAGCGGCTGGTGGAACATCGCCTCGTCGTATAGCTGCTCGGGCGTCCAGTGCGGCCGGCTCGCCGCCCTCCAGCGGGATCTCGGCCGCCGGGGCGTGCGGGCGCGAACCCGTCCCGCATCAGCACCGTCGCCCTCCACGACCGGCTCCCCCGCCAGGTGGCCCTCGTCGAGGTCGACGAGCTCGCGCGTACCAGCTCGCAGCCGTCGCCGGCAGGGAGCCTGCGGAACCCTCACCTCGAGCGTTGCGGGCCCTGCTCGAATGCGAGCCAGCGATGCGCCCGGCAGATCGCGAAGCCCCGTCACCGTCTTGTCCGGCAGCAGGCACGAGGCCGCCTCGGCGAGGATCTCGATGCTCATCGCGAGCGGCATGAGGGCGAGCGCGTGGAGCCCGGCGTCCGTCCGTGAGACGTTCCTGCCCGAGCGTATGGTCGAGCAGGTAGCGGTCCTGAAGTGGGTCGACGACCCGGCGTGCAACGAGCTCCAGCTCGGGCTCGAAGCTGACGATCGTGCCCACGAGCGGCCGGCGCGGCTGCTCCACGACGGCCGGCGCGCCCGCACCCAGGTACGCGCCCATGACCTCCTCGTTGGCGCTCAGGAACTGCTCCATCGTCTCCAGGAAGCCGTCGATCGCATACGCGATCTCGTCCGGAGCGCCCCCGATCGCTTCCGAGATGGACGCGACCGCGGCGGGTACGCTCAGGACTCTTTCGGGCATCGGCACCAGCACACCCTCCCGAGCCGCGACGGACGGTGGCTCGGCGGAGCGAAGCCCGTTGGTGGCGGCGTGGGAGGGATGCACAAGGGCGGGGGCCGATAGGGAAGGGACGCCTGCCGCAGCGACCGCGACCGCGGGCGCGGGCGCGAGCGCGGGGACGGGCGCGGGGGCGGAGAGCGGTGCCTGCTCGTGAACCGGCCCGGGCTCGGAGGGCGCCGTCGGCGATGGGTCGGTGGCGCCGGCGGACGGACGCACGCGCTCCACCGCGTCCTGGGACAGCCGCAGCATCGGCCAGGCCGTCCCCAGGGGCACGGGATGGCTGCGAGCTTCGGTCTGCGGCTCCGGATTGCGCCAATCGAGGACGCGAGCATCCCGTCGGGCGACCAGGTAGTCGAAGTCGAGCTCGACATCGTGGACACAGAGCATGCCGACGACGTGGTTCAGCTGCGCGGTACCCGAGCGGCGGGGGAGGTCCGCCGCTGCCGCGCAGGCGGGGCGTCCACGCAGGATGTCCTGCATGAAGGAGGTCATGTTCCCGCGCGGCCCGACCTCGAGGAACACACGGGCGCCGTCGTCATGCAGCGCCTCGATCGTCTCGCGGAAGCGGACCGGCCGGGTCCAGTGCTCGACGAGCAGCTCCCGAATCGCGGCGGGGTCCTGCGGATAGGGGGCCGCGGTCGTGCACGACCACAGCGGTGTCTCGGCGCTGCGCACCGGAATCCGGGCGAAGGTCGCGCGCAGGTCCTCCGCGAAGGGCGCGAACAGCGGCGTGTGGACCGCGCGGTCGTAGGGAAGCTCCTGGCACATGAGGCCCCTCGCCGACCGCGATCTCCCTGGCTCGTGCGGCCGCCTCTCCGTCCCCGACGAGCACCGTCTGGTGGGGGCAGTTGTCCATCGCCAGGTACAGCTCCCCGCCGGCCTGCGCGGCGATCCGCTCGGCGCTCGCAGCGTCGCACCCGAGCGCCAGCAACACCGCGGACGGCACGTCGTGGCGCTGGGCCGCGTCCGCGTAGGAGGCGTACAGCCCGTGGCAGAAGGCCGCCAGCCGCTCGTCGGTCTCGACGTCGAGGGCGCCCGCCGCCATCGCCGCGGAGTGCTCGCCGGTGCTGTGACCGAGCATCGCGTCGCAGCGCCTCACCAGCCGCCGCATCACCGCGTACACGGCAGCGTTGGCGCCGAGCACGGCCTCGACGGCGATGTCGAGCTCCATCAGCCTGTCTTCGGTGCCCTGGCGCTCGGCCTCCGAGAACGCGGGACGCGGGAACACCCAATCGCTGAGCAGATGCCCGCGCGGATGGTCGGCATACAGGCGGTCGATGCGGTCGAACACGGCGCGGGCCTCGGGAAACTGCAGGCAGAGGTCGGCCAGCATGTTCGGATACTGCGCACCCTCGCCCGGGGAAGACGAACACCACCTTGCCCTCGCGACCGAGCGGCTCGGCCTCGTAGTAGATGCCGGAGGTGGCCTTGATCCTGGCGCAGTCGGGTTGGGACAGCTTCTCGATCGCCTGCCCCAGCTTCTTACGGAGGTCCTCCATCGAGGAGCAGACGATGGCCAGTCGCTGCGGTCGCGCCGTGCCCCCGAGTTCGCGGCTGAGCGAGAACGCGAGATCCGTCAGCGCAAACTGCGGTGACCGCTCGGTCGCGTCCATCAGCTCGCGGGCCGCCTCGAGCAGGGCACCGCGAGAATCGGCCTCGAGCACGCAGACCTCGCTGTCCCAGTCGGGGCGGTGGTCGGGGCTCGGGTCCTCGTTCCATTCCTCCAGGACGGCGTGGGCGTTGGTGCCGCCGAACCCGAAGGCGTTGACGCCCGCCCGCCGGGGTTCGGAGCCGCCGTGGATCCAAGGACGGGTCTCCGTATTGATGTAGAAAGGGGTCCGCTCCAGCTCGAGCTCCGGGTTGGGCTCCTCGCACGCCAGTGTGGGCGGCAGGACGCGGTGGTGCAGCGCGAGCGCCGTCTTGATCAGGCCTGCGATGCCGGCCGCGGGGATCGTGTGGCCGATCATCGACTTGACCGTCCCCACAGCGCACGGCGGCAACTGACCGGATCGCTCCCCGAACACGCGCGCGAGCGCCTGAATCTCAACGACATCCCCCACCGGCGTGCCCGTGCCGTGCGCCTCCAGCAGCCCGACGCTCGCCGGATCCACGGCGGCCGCCTCATAGGCTCGCCTCAGCGCCAGTACCTCACCCTCCAGTCGCGGCGCCATCACGCTCACCCCGCGCCCGTCGCTCGACATCCCCACTCCCCGGATCACGGCGTACACGCGGTCGCCGTCGCGCTCGGCATCCTCGGCCCGCTTGAGCACCACGGCGCCGATTCCCTCGCCCAGGAGGGTGCCGTCGGCGTCCTTGTCGAAGGCGCGCAGCTGCTCGTGCCGCGAGAGCGCTCCGAGCCGGCAGAAGAGGTTCAAGGTGGCCACCGGCATCCACACCTGGGCTCCCCCCGCGAGCACGAGGTCGCAGTCCCCCGTGAGCAGGTCTCGACGGCGTGACGGACCGCGAGCAGGGAGGAGGCGCACGCGGCATCGACCGTGTAGGCGGGGCCCATCAGGTCGAGACGGTTGGCGATCCGCCCGACGATGATGTTCGGGATCAGCCCCGGGACGGTTTCGGGACCGAGCGGCGGAAGCACGCCTGCAGCTCTCCGCGCAGCTGCTCGAGCTCGCGCTCGGTGCTGCTCGGGATAGAGCTGGCGGATCAGGTCGAGCGTCTGCCCGACGACGAGCCCTCGCTGCACGGCGATCGCGTTGCCGCCGTTCAGGTAGGTGCCCTTGCCGAAGATCACGCCCGTGCGGGCTCTCACCTCGTCCGGCAGCTCGGCCGCGCCGGCGTCGCGCGAGCGCTTCGCGAGCGATGTGCAGCGCGAGCCACTGATCCGGCTCGCCCCCGACGGCCACCGGCGGGATGCCATGGTCCAGCGGGTCGAACTCGGCCATCTCGCCCAGATATCCCCCGCGTTTGCAATACGTGCGGTCTTCATCCTCGAAGTCGGGGTCGTAGTAGACCTCCGGATCCCACGCTTGCGGCGGGGGATCAGAGGTGGCGTCGACCTTGCCGAGGATGTTCCGCCAGTAGGCATCCACGTCGGGGGCGCCCGGAAACATGCAGGCCATCCCGATGATCGCGACCGCCCCCGCCGGGTGCTTACTCGAAACGGCCATCAGGCCGGCGCTCCCGCGAGCCGGTTCAGCGCCTGTGAGCCGACCCCGACGACATCCTGGAGCAACGCCAGGGGGCGCCCGTCGGCTCCATAGAACCAGTGGTCGGCGTGACACAGCGGCGGCTTGCTCTCCGGCCGGATCCGCAGCTCGTGACGAACCGGCTCGCCCTCGCCGACTGCGGCGAGCAGCACGTATGCCCCGATCTCGGCCGGCAGTAGCGTCACGTCCCACTGCAGGCGCGCCCACAGAACCTGCATCTGCAGCGCGCTGTCGAGCAGGACGGGATCGATCAGCCACGGCTTCCCGTCCCCGCCCGCCACGCACTGGCCCGGTTGCGAAGCACGCAGCCGCGCGCTCGCTCCCCGGGCGTCCATCCCCTCGACGGCGACGATCCCCTGGAACAGGGGGCCGTGGAACAGGAGGTTCCGATAGGCGTCCTCGACCGCGAGTTCGAACGGGGCCAGCTGCGGCAGCCCAGCCGGCTCCGGATGGCCATCGAGGGGGCGGCCCACGTCGGGCGACTCCGCCCGCTCGCGGAACTGGGCGGTCGCGCGGTAGTGCGCACGCCCAGGCTCCGTCGGGCTCACCAGGACCTCGAGCTCATCCCCTCCCTCGCGCGGCGCGGCATCGATGCGGACACTCACCGGCTCGTCGTTCTCGAGCGCGACCCCGTCCAGCAGTCGGATCCCGCGCAGGCCGGAGAACTCCCGCCCTGAATCCGCCGTCACGGCGGCCTCGGCCATCAGCTCCATCGCGACCGCGAAGGGGAGCACGGGCCGGCCGTCTATGCGGTGATCGTCCAGGTAGCGGTCGCGCCCCAGGTCGAAGGTGTAGAGGACCCGTGCAGCTCCGTTGGACGGCTCCGGCCCCCCGGGCGATCGCTCGATCGCAGTCGCGCCCGCGAGCAGCAACAGCGGCGTCTGCTCCGCGGCCTGCCGCGGGCGCCCTGCGAACGGTTGCCGCTGCGCCGCCGCCGACTGGACCGTGGAGGGATCTCCGGACAGCACCTCCGCCAACCCCGTGCTCGCCCCGATCACGATCTCGGACTCTCCCTTCACTCCCCGGCTCAGCTCCTCCTCGAGCATCCTGCAACCCTGGTCCAGCCCGATCAGTGCGACACCGCGGCGCTCGAACTCCTGCTCGAGCAGGGGGGAGACCATGCCGGCGGCGCGCCACGGCCCCCAGTCGATCGAGACGACTCGTGCGCTCCAGCTGCGGTCGAGCTCGTGCGCGAGCCGGCCCAGCACCTCGCTCGCGGCGGCGTAGTCGGCCTGGCCGCGGTTCCCGAAGCGCCCGGAGACCGAGCTGAACAGGACCATGAAGCGCAGGCCCTCCGGCCGCAGGTGCCGGGCCAGGGTCTGCGCGGCCCCCGCCTTCGTCGCCATCACCCGCTCCAGCGAGTCGAGCTGCTTGTCGGCGATCAGACGGTCCTCGATCACGCCCGCGCCGTGCACCACACCGTCGATGCGCCCGTGGCGTGCGTACACGGAGTCGATCAGCTCACCGAATGCCCTCCCGTCCGAGACGTCGCCGACGAGGTATTCCACGCGTGCCCCGGTCGCCGTCAGCCGCTCGAGGTTCTCACGTGCCTCCCGGCCCCTGAGGATGCGCTGACAGTCCCGCTCCACGAGAGCCGGCGTGAGGGCCTCGTTCTCTCGCCTGCGCCGCTCGATCAAGGCCTTCCGGAGGTCGGCGAGCTCACTCAGCTGCGCGGTCTCCGGGCCCTCGTCTTCGATCGGTGTGCGCCCCACGAGCACGAGCGTGAGGTGGTGGTGGCGCCCCAGGGACTCCGCCACGCGCGCCGTGATCCCCCGCGCACCCCCGGTGATCAGGACGACGGAATCGCCGTCCAGCAGCTGGGCGTCGGGCCGGCCGGAAAGGGGTGCGGGCGCCAGCGTCAGCTGTGTTCGCACCGAACCGCGATAGCCGACCTCTACCAGTCCGTCGGCCGCGAACAGCTCCTCCAGCAGCTGTGCGGCCATCTCCTCAGCGGACACCTCCGACAGGTCGACGCACTTGACCCGCACCCCGGGCCACTCGTGCGCCACGGTCTTCAGGAAGCCCGGCAGGGCCCCTTCGGCCGCCGCACCGGGGGGCGAACCGCCGTCGAGTCCGAAGGCGCCCCCGAGCCGCGTCGCTCCGAGGATCACGGCGCCGCCCCCCTCGGCCGCCGCCTCGAGGTGGGGCTGGAGCGCCTGGGCGAGCAGCAGCAGCGTCCCCACGCCACCGTCGGGCCGCCGGTCGCCGAGCCCCCCGAGGTGGATCAGCGCCTTCGCCCCGCCCCGATCGCGCAAGGCTGTCGCGAACAGCGCCGCCTGCTCTGCGTCACGGGGCTGTTCGGCGGGCGAGATCTGCAGCACCTGCTCACCGCGCGCGCGGAGGGCCCGGGCGAGCTCCTCCGCCACACCGATCTCGTCGTCGACGATCACCATTGCGCCGGGGCCGGCCAGCCCGGCGATGGCCCTGATCGCGGGAGCGCTCGCTGCCTGCACCACGAACCGGCCGATGCGCTCCTCCTCGGCCGGCCCTTGCTCAAAAGGGCGCGTGTCACCTCCGGACGCCGCCGCCGCCGGCGGCGGGGCTGTCGCGATTGCGGCCTCGAGCGTGTCGATCACGGCCGTCAGCGTCCGGCTCGCCGTGAGCTCCTCGAGGTCGACCGCGGAGCGCTCCTGCTCGCCCAGGCTCTGGGTGAACGTCCCGGCGATCTCAACCCGCTTGATCGAGTCGATCCCGAGGTCCCCCTCCAGATCCGCGTCGAGTTCGAGCATGTCGACCGGGTAGCCGGTTCGCTCGCTGACGATCGCCAGCAGCCGCTCCTTGATCTGCTCGCGCGTGAGGGCCTGGGCGCCGTTGGCAGCGCCCTCCGGGTGCGGGTCCGGGGCTACCTCAGGGGCGGCCGCCGGGGCCGCCGTCTGGGCCGCGACCTCGGGCGCCGCCGGTGGGGCACTCGTCTGCGGGGCGACCTCAGCCGGAGCAAGGTGTCCGTTGCCCAGGGCGCCGCTCAGCGTCGCCCGGTCGGCGGTCGGTGCTCCCGGCGACGCGGCCTGTGGCCCCTGCGCCGGCGCCTGCGGCTGGGCGGCCGGCCCCAGGCCCACGGGAAGCGCCGGAATCGCACGCCGCGGCGCCGCAACTGCTGCCGGTGGCGACGCCGCTCCCTGGGCGGCTCCGAGGTAGGAGAGCATGACCGCCCGCTGGGTCTCGAGGAACTGCTGCATCACCTGCTGGTGGCGCAACATCACGTCGGCCACACGGTCCCCTGACAGGGGCGGTCCCTGAACAAAGGCCGCGGGTGGCGCGGGGGCGTTGGCCTCGCTCGTGGCGGGTGGCGAACGGTCGGGCTGTAGATCGGTTTGTGGATTGGGCGGGGCCAGCGGCGGTCCTGCGCCGTTGCTGCTCGTGTTCATCACGGGATTCTCCTTCTGCGAATCGATGTCGGGAATGGGCGCGGCCGGTGGGCGCGCGGAGTCGGCTGGCCACGCTCGGCCGCCGTCGACCAGCCAGACACCCTTCCCGCGCTTGACTGCGCGGGATAGGTCGCCGGGGTCGCTCAGCGGCCCTGGACGGCCGCTGAAAAGACGTTCTGTATCGACGCGCACACCCTCGCTCGCGAGGGCCGCGACGGTGTGCAACAGGGACACCAGACCCGGGCGGCCCGAGCGGTCCACCGAGACCGCCAGGTGCTCGCGGTCGCCGAGCGTCTGCGGGACCAGGCCGGTCAGAACCGACCGCGGTCCGACCTCGACGAACAGCCGCGCACCGTGCCTGTACATCTCCTCGAGCTCGGTCACGAACTCGACGGGACTGACCAGATGCTCCGAGAGCAGCTCGGCGATGCCCGCCGGCTCGGCTGCGTGGGGCTTGCCCGTGGTGTTCGAGTAGACCGGTATGCGCGGGGCGGCGAGCTCCTCGCTCTGCAGCAGCTGGGCGAGCCGTTGCTGGGCCCCGGCGACGTGGGGCGAGTGAAACGCGCACGCGACCGGGAGCAGGCGCGCGCCGAGGCCGCGCTCGCGGCACCACTCGAGCGCCGCCTCGACGTGCTCGCGTGGTCCAGAGACGACGGTCTGGCGGGGCGAGTTGAGGTTGGCAGCGACGACACCGCCGCCCTCGAGCAGCGAAGTCAGCTGCTCGGGCGCCGCGTCCACAGCCGCCATCGCCCCGGCCTCTGCCGCGGCGGCCTCCTTCATGAAACGCCCCCGCGCCTCGGAGATCTTCAGCAGCTGGTGCGGATCGAGCGCTCCGGCTGCGGCGAGCGCAGCGAACTCCCCGTAACTATGTCCCGCGGTGAGCTGGGGCTCGACGCCCAGGGCGCCCAGCACGCCGACGTACGCGAGCTCGGTCGCTCCCAGGGCGGCCTGGGCGACGTGCGTGTCGGTCAGCTCCTGCTGGCGAAGCTTCTTGTCCTCCGGTGTGAATGACGGAGGCGGGAAGATGTAGCTGCTGAGCGGGCGCTCGTAGGCGTCCTGGAGCACCCGGTCGGCGAGCTCGAACTGCTCGCGCGCCTCGGGAAAGGCGAGGGCCAGCTCCCGTCCCATGCCGACGGTCTGCGATCCCTGCCCGGGGAACAGGAACGCGACCTGTCCGCTCGCGCTGAGGGGCTCCTCGGAGAAGTGGATCCCGGTGGGCTCGTGCACCCGGGTGGCGCCCGAGGCCAGGAGCTCGCGTGCTCTGCCGAGCTTCTCCAGCAGATCCTGCGGAGACTCCGCAACCAGGGCCAGCGTCGGGGCTCGGAGGTCTTGGGCGCCGGCCTCCTCTGCAAGGCGTCGCGCCAGCACCGTGAGCCCTGGCTGCTCGTCCGCCGCCAGCTGCGCCGTCAGCTCGGCCGTCCGAGCGTCGAGGTCCGCCAACAGCTGCTCGCGGGTCCCGCGCAACAGCACCAGCTCGGCGGGCCATCTCGGGACCGGCGCCTCGGAGTCCTCGAGGTAGGAGCCGGTGTACTCCTCGAGCACCACGTGGAAGTCCGTCCCGCCGAAGCCGAAGGCGCTCACCCCCGCGCGGCGGGGATGCTGGTCGCCGCCCTCAGCCACGGGCGCGCTTCGCTGTTGACGTAGAAGGGGCTCTCGGGGAAGCTCGGCCTTCGGATTGGGCTCGCTCGACCCCGATCGTCGGCGGCAGGACCCGGTGGTGCAGCGCCAGCGCGGCCTTGATCATGCCCGGCGACTCCCGCCGTCGCCTTCGTGTGCCCGATCATCGACTTGACCGATCCGATGGCGCACCACTGGCGCTCGTCGGAGTGCTCCGCGAAGACCGTCGCGAGCGCCTTCGACCTCCGCTCCGTCCCCCGCCACCGTGCCGGTTCCGTGGGCCTCGACGAGCTCGACCGTCGCGGGGGAGACGCGTGCCTGGGCGTAGGCGCGGCGCAGGGCGCGCATCTGGCCCTCGGGCCGGGGGGCGGTGAGGCTCCGGTCACGCCCGTCGCTTGCCGCTCCCACGCCCCGGATCACCGCGTAGATGCGGTCCCCGTCTCGCTCGGCGTCTGCCAGGCGCTTGAGCACGATGGTCGCGAAGCCCTCGCTGATGGCGATCCCGTCGGCCTCCGCGTCGAACGGGCGACAGCGCCCGTGGGGCGACAGCGCCCGCGTCTTGGCGAAGCAGAGGTAGGCGAACGGATTCTGGATCGCGTCGACGCCCCCCGCGAGCGCCATGTCGCTGGTCCCCATCTGCAGCTCACGGGCGGCCAGGCTGATCGCGCTGAGCGAGGAGGCGCAGGCCGCATCGACGGTGTAGTTGGTGCCGCCGAAGTCGAGCCGGTTGGCGATCCGCCCGGCGGCCACGTTCATCAGCAGCCCGGCGAAGCTGTCCTCGGTCCACTCGGGGAGGTGGTCGAACAGCTGCTCTTGAAGCCCGGGATGGCCCTCGCCGAGCAGCGACGGGATCGCCGAGCGGACCGTGTAGGCGACGGCGGTGTCCGCCCCTCCGCCGCCGGCTCCGAGGATCACCGACGTGCGCTCGCGGTCGAACGGCCGCGTCGCGTAACCGGCGTCGTCGAGGGCGGCCTGGGCGCACAGCAGCGCGAGCAGCTGGAAGGGCTCGATCGACTCCAGCGACCGCGGCGGCAATCCGAGCGCGATCGGTTCGAGCAGGACGGGATCGATGAAGCCGCCCCAGCGTGAGTTCACCTTGTCGCGAGCCTCGGGGTCGGGGTCGTACATCGTTCGCCAGTCCCAGCGTCCCGCCGGGATCTCCGTGATCGCGTCCACCCCGTCGAGGATGTTCGCCCAGAAGGTGCCCACGTCGGGGGCGCCGGGCAGGATGCAGCCGAGCCCGACGATGGCGATATCCGCCGGGGGCGGCGCCTGCGCTTGGGGCTCACGCTCGGGTGCCCCAAGCGCTGCGAGCAGCTCGCTGCTCCCACGAGCAAGATCGAGGTGCAGGTCGGCGATGCTCGTTACCTCGTTGTGCATCGCCGCGACCTGCCCGATCATGTACATGCCCTGCTCCCACTGATCGGACGCGGCGACCTCGACGAGCTCCCCGGGCTGCTCCGAGGCGTTCTCCGGCGCCCGGTCGACGCCCTTCGCCGCGATCCGAAGGCGGCCGATGTTCAGCTGCTCGAGCCGTCCGCGCAGCTCCTCGGCGTCGACGCCCTCGTCCCGTAGCCCGCGCCGCGTGGCCTCGAAATGCTCGACGAAGGGCGACGCCAGGCAACGGGTCGCATGGCCCGGGCCGCTCTCGAGCAGGACCGTGTCACTCGCCGCGATCGCCGCCTGCTGAAACAGCGGCGTGATCGCTCCGCCCTCGGTTGCCTCGCGCGTGAAGAGATAGGCCGTTCCGAGGAGCCCACCGACGCGGACGCCGCGCTCGCTCGCCCCCGCCGCGACGGCCGCGACCATCGCGGCAGAGCGCGCGTCGTGGAGGCCTCCGGCGAACAGGACGTGGCAGTCGGAGCTCTCGCGCGGCAGCTCTTCGAGCAGGACACGGATCATGCTGTCCCAGAGCACGAAGCTCGTGCGCGGTCCGACGTGGCCGCCGCACTCCCGCCCCTCGAACACGAAGCGGCGGGCACCTTCGGCCAGGTACAGCTTGAGCAGCCCCGGCGAGGGGACGTGGAGGTAGGTCGCGATGCCTTCGGCCTCGAGCTCGTGCGCCTGAGCGGGGCGCCCGCCCGCGATCAGGGCGAAGGGCGGGCGATGCGCCCGGACCACCTCCAGCTGCTCGGATCGGAGCTCCGCCGGCACGAAGCCCAGCACGCCGACCCCCCAGGGGCGCTCGCCGAGCAGCTCGCTCGTGCGCGATAGCAGTGCATCGGCTTGGGATGCGCGCATCAGGGCCAGGGCGAGAAACGGAAGCGCGCCTCCCTCGGCGACCGCGGCCGCGAACTCGGCGCGGTCGCTCACCCGGGTCATCGGCCCCTGAACCAGGGGATAGGCGGTGCCGTGGGATTGCGCCAGCGGGGAACCCTGCGCCATCGGATTGCCGTGCTCGAGCGCCTCGCATGCGCCGGCGAGGGCCGCCCGCAGGCCCGCGATGATGCCCGCCACGGTGCCGAAGCGCTGCGCCAGATCCGCCGCGAAGCAGGCGTCCTGCCCGAGCGGGAGGACCTCCTCGCCCGCGACGGCCCCACCGACATGGGCCCTGACGGACCGACGCCAGTCCTCGCGCGGCTCCGGGCTTCCGCCGAGCCGGCTCTCTTCGTCGCGCAACCGGCCGAGGCTCTTCAGGCCCGGGCGGCTGTAGGCGCGGAAGGAGGCATCGAGCTCGCCTCCCAGAACCGCCGTCTCACTGCCGTCCATGGCCGCGACGGCGGCTCGCATGCTCTCGCTCAGGGGCGACTCGCGCGCCAGCAGCAGCTGCCCGTCGAGCACTGCTCCCGCCGCGCCGGACACGTACGCGGCCGCGACCGTGTTCAGCCCGATTCCCCCGTGGACGTAGACGGGGGCGCTGATCGTTCCCAGCAGCTGCTGGGAGAGCACGAAGGCGCCGTGCTCCCCGATCCAGCCGCCCGCCTCGTGGCCCTTGGCGATCACGGCGTCCGCGCTCGCCTCCTCCGCCACGAGTGCCTCCTCGAGCCGCCCCGCCACCACGTAGGCCCGCAGCCCGGCCTCGTGGACGGACCCGATCAGCGCGCCGAGCGAGTCGGCGGGCTGGTTCGCGAGGACTATTGCGTCAAGCGCCTCGTGGCGAGCGCTGAGCACGCTCTCGAGCACTTCCTGGTCGTCGATCAGCGCTCCAGCGCGCCCGCGGCCGAGTTCGCAGAGCCGCTGCAGCTGTGCGAGTCCTAGCATCGCGGTCGAGCGCGAACTCGAGGCTAACGACGCCGAGCGCGCCGGCACGTGTGGCGGCAATCGGCACCGCCGCGTCCGGCGAGCCGGTAGGGGACAACACGATGAATTCGAACAAGCTGCGCCAACCCCATCCAGTCCGTACGAGAGCCCCGAAACTTAGCCCACCTGCAAGGACTTTGGCCCAGCCGGAGGGGTCGGTCAAGTGCCTACCGCCAACGTTGCCCAAAAGGGCAGATCGGATTGACCGCCCTGGGCAACCGACCTAATCTCGGCATGGCTACCTTGTCCAAGGGGCCGGTTGGGAGCATTCTCGGATCGGCCACCTCGGTCGGATCGGCCATCTCGGGTCAGGGCAGCACGGTCGACCTGTCCTATCCCGCACGGAGGCTCTCATCGCTGGATCTCGTGTATCCCTGACTTTTCAGCCGGAGCGCCCGTCACCGCAGCAGCGGCTGGAGTCGCTCTGCGACCCGGGCAGCGTGCGGCCGCTCGAGCCGGCAGCGACCGAGGACGGCGCCCGCGTCGGCGTCCAGGCGGCCTGGGGACGCGTGGGGGGCCGGCCAATCGTCTCCTACGCCCAGGACTCCTCGATCGCGGCGGGCTCGGTCGGTGTCCCGGAGGCCGAGGTGATCGTGCGGGCGCTCCGGCACAGCCGCGATGCGCGGGTTCCGCTGATCGGCTTCCTCGAGTCCTCGGGGGCACGACTGCAGGAAGGGGCGGCCGCGCTGGCGGGATTCGGGCGCATCTTCTTCGAGAACGTGTCGCTCTCGGGGCGCTCTCCGCAGATCTCGGTGATCACGGGCATCTCCGCCGGCGGGGCCTGTTACTCGCCGGCACTCACCGACTTCGTCGTGATGACCGACAAGGCGTCGATGTTCCTGACCGGCCCGCGGATCGTGAAGCGGGCGCTCGGCGAGGATGTCAGCGCGTCGGATCTCGGCGGCGCCCACGTGCACGCCCGCAACGGCGTCTGTGACTTCTACGCCGCCGACGACCGCGGCGGCGTGCGGCTGCTGCGCGAGCTGCTCGGGTTTCTGCCCCAGAACGGCGACGCCGCGGCACCGGCCCTGGAGCCGCTGGCCCCCGCCGCGGGCGACCCTGCCGAGGTTCTGCCGCCGACGAGCCGCCAGCACTACGACGTGCGGGACCTGATCGCCCGACTGGTCGACGGTGGGCGCTTCCTGGAGGTCTCGGAGCGGTGGGCGCGCAACATGGTCGTCGGCTTCGCCCGCCTCGAGGGAAGCACCGTGGCGATCGTCGCCAACCAGGCCCGCTACCGCGGCGGCATCATCGACGTCCAAGCCTCCCAGAAGGGCACCAAGTTCATCAGGACCTGCGACGCGCTGGGCATCCCGATGCTCGTCGTGGCGGACACGCCCGGGTTCATGCCGGGAAGTCGCGAAGAGGCGGCGGGGATGATCGGTCACGGCGCCGAGCTGCTGCGGGCGTTCGCCGCGGCGACCTGCCCGCGGGTGACCGTGATCGTCCGCAAGGCATTCGGGGGGGCCTTCATCACGATGAACTCGAAGGACCTCGGCGCCGACGCCTCGTTCTGCTGGCCGAACGCGGAGATCGGCATCATGAGCGCCGAGGCCGCGGTGGAAATCATGCACGGGCGCCAGCTCAAGGGCGCCGGCAGCGAGGATCTACGGGAGAGTCTCTCCCGTCGCTACGCCAAGGAAAACCTGTCGGCCCGGGCGGCGGTCGGCTGCGGCGCGGTCGACGCCGTGATCGAGCCCGGGGAGACCCGCACGCGGGTCGCAGGAGCGCTGCGGCTGGCAGACGCGCAGGACGCCGACGCACGCTGGTCACCGGCAGTCGGGCGGGCTGCGCGGCGCGCCAACGGTGTGGCGCCCCCGGCGGCGGCGCGCGTTAGCATGCTCGCCGACGATTAGCTGTCGACCGCCACGGAGAGCACACAGCAATGAAGCACGTACGCCGCATCGCCATCCTCGTCCTCGTCGTCTCGGCCATGCCGAGCGCGCTTGCCGCGGCATCGGGCGGCCTGTCGGGCACCTACGTGACCACGGTCCACACGGCCGGGACCCTGAACGGCAAGTACCAGATCACCTTCTCTCCCGGGCACTTCGTGCTGCACGCCCCATTCGGGATCACCGGGCACGGGACGGACGCGATCTCCGGGCGCCGGATCACGCTGCACGGGCCAGGCAAATGCACGGCCGCCGGTATCTACGAATTCCGGGTGTCCGGCTCGTCGCTTACGTTTAAGAAGATCAAGGATCCGTGCCCACGGGCGGCGGTCCTGACTGCACAGGCACTGAAGCGCTCCTGAGGACCCTCCGGCGGTGCCCGCACGGCATCGCCCGCACGACTCAGAGAGCGGGTTCACCTTTCGTCCGGCGGGCCGCTGCGCGGGGGGCAACTCGAGTGACGCTCTCGTAGGCAAACGCCGCGCCACGACTCGAGGCTCGCGGCCATCGACAAGCCCGCTTAGTCGCATCGTGCGGGCCATATCGGCGCACGTTCGTGCACATTCGCTTCGATCCCTCTCCATTCCTTGACAAGCCCCAAGCACCCTGGTAAGAGTTCAATGGCGACCGCCATGAGGGCGGCCACTTGATCCCTGGGGGGACCATGCGCATGCATCGACGCACGCTTGTTGGACTGCTGCTCACCTGCGCGTCCGCGCTCCTGCTCGCGGCCATCACCGCGGGGGCGGCCTCGGCAGCGGCGCCCCCCTGCGCCGAACTGGAGTTCGCGGGGCCGATCGTGGTCACACCCGCCAGCCTCATCCAGGGACAGCCGGCGACGATCGAAGTCTCGGTCGTCAACGCCGGGAAATTCAGCAAAGCCAAAGGGCAGGAAGCCGGTTCCTGCAACGCAGGCGGCTTCGTGGCGCAGTTCAAAACCTCGCCCGGCTCATCCACGGCCGTGTCCGAAACGGTCAGCCCGCCGCTCGCCGAAGGCGAAGTCGAGCTCCTCACGTTCAACTACGACTTCCCGAAATCCGGGAACTTCGACACCGAGGTCGCGCTGAACCCGGCCAAAGAAGTAGCCGAGATCAACTACCTCAACGACATCAAGCTCAAGTCGCTCAGTGTCGCGGCCGCGAAGGCCAACCCGGTCATAACCAACGTTCAGGTCACCTCGGTCAGCCCGACGGAAGCCGTGGTCGTGAATCGCACGGCGACGGCCGCCATCACGATCGAAAACAACGGCACGATCCCGACCTCGGCGTTCAACGTGACGTGGACTCCCAAGAAAGGGGCCAAACCTCTCACCCAGTCCGAGCCCGCCGGGCTGCTGGAACCAGGTGAAAGCACGACCGTCTTCCTTGACTTCACGTACACGGCCACGGGTGCCGTGACGTCGACGTTCACGACGACTGCGGCCGGCAGGCTGTCGCCGTTCTCCACCAAGACGAAGGAATTCACGGTCGAGGCGGCGCTACCGAACCTGCGGATAGCCGAAGTGGAAGAACACCCCGAATACGCCGGCAAACCGTCGACGATCGACGTCGTGGTCGAAAACAACGGCAACGCGGGAGCCGGGCCGTTCCTGGTCGAATGGAAACCCGGCAAAGGTCAGCCCGCGCAGATCCAGCAGGTCAACGAACTTCCGGAATTCGGGATCGTTCCGCTCGAATTCACGAACGTCTACAAAACGGCCGGCACCTACGAAGGTACCGTCACGATCGACCCGACGAAAAAAATCAAAGAGCTGTTCACCACCGAAAAGACCGCAAAAACGCTTCTGGTGATCCCGGAACCGACGGTTGACCTCACCGTTACCGGCATCAACGTCGTCAAACCGGTCACGCAGGGCACTGCCACGGAAATCTTCGTGACGGTGAAGAACATCGGGAACAACGAATCGCCCAGCTTCGTCACCGCGTGGAACCCGAACTCCCCGTTCGGTGTCAGCGGCTCCGGCTCGCAGACGGTCGCCAAAGAAACCGGACCGCTGGGTCCCGGCGAAGAACGGACGATCAAGTTCGAATTCACCTATCCGAAACCGGGGCTCTACCGAAGCGTCGCCGAAGTCAACTACGGCAAAGCGGTCAAAGAAGTCAACACCGCAAACAACGCGGTGCTCGAAGAAGTCACCGTGAACGCAGCGAAAATCGCTCTCGAATTCCAGAGCCCGATCAAAATCACCCCGGGCGAACTGTTCGCGAAGCAGAAAGGCGTCGCGACCTTCACGGTCGTCAACAACGGGCCGATCGCGAGCGGCGCCTTCCAGGTGCAGTTCCAGCAGGAAGCGGGCGGCGTCAAGCAGACGAAGTCGATCGCGGGCCTGAACGTGGGCGAATCCAGGAAAGAGTCGTTCAACGTGAGCTATTCGAAACCCAACACCTACGTAGCGACGGCCGTCATCGACCCCGCGGGCGCGGTCAAAAAGACGATCTCACCGGACGAAGAATCGCTGAGCATCGGGGTCAAACAGAAGATCGCCGAAATCAAGCTCACCAATAACACGCTCCACGTGAACTACGACCCGGGGAACAAAACGCCGGGGGTCAAAGGAGCAGAACAGTTCACCGAATGGCGCGTGTACATGTTCGCCTACGACCCGGGCAAAAGCTGCAAAGTGGAATCCAAGAGCTTCAGCGGAGAAACGATCACGAAAACGATGTCGAACCTCGCGCCCCTGGGAGGGACCAACAAAGCGGCCTGTCCGAACACGGGCATCGTGAAAGGTGTCAACAAAGGCTCCACGCTCACGATCCCCGACGCGAGCGTCTTTCTCACCGAAGAGCAGCCGCTGATGGTGAAGACCAAGGCCACCTCCTACCATCTCAACTCGGGCAAAGTGACCCACGAGGAAACCTCGGCTCCGGGCGAAACACAGCTGAAGCTCACCCGCCCCCAGTACGTCGAAGGATTCACCAATCCCAACAAATCGCTCGGCACCGGCTGCCACGACGCCAACGGGAATGAAGAGGAAGGCGGGGACTGCTACAACGCCGAAACGACGCTCGAAGCGGGTCCGGAAGGGATCAAAGGGCCCGCAATCGTGCGTGCGCGCAGCCTCGTCTCACCGCTCGCGTTGACATCGCGGGCCAGAGCACGGGCCGCCGCCGCCGAAGGCTCCGAACCCGAAATCGCCGAAGAACTCGAAAAGGCGCAGGCCGCCGTGAACGCGGGCGTGCAGGCCGTCGAAGAAATCAATCGCCAGCTCGAAGAAGAAGTGTTCCCCGGCGAAGAAGAACCCCCCGAAGAAGGCTGAGCAGGCACTGCTTGCTCAACACGTCCCTTGCCGTGCGCCCGACTTGCGACAGCGAGCTATTTGTGGCGACGGCGCGCCGTCGTCGCCGCGATGGCGTGCGAGGCGCGCCGCGGGGAGCCTGCGCCCACCGGCATAGGCGCCCCGAGCCCGCGGGGCGCGCCGGTGTTCGAGGTGTGACATGAGGGCCCGGCGCCGGCCGCTGGCCGGGTGCCTGTCGGCGTTGCTGTGCGGCGTGCTGCTCGCGGCTGTTCTTCCGGGCGCAGCGGCCGGCGCGCCGCCGCCGTGCGCCAGTCTCGCGATAACCCATTTCGCGGTATCCCCGACACAGCCTTTCGAAGGGCAGCCCGCGACCGTCGCGATTGAAGTCAAGAACTCCGGGACCTGCGCCGCGGCGTCGTTCGTCGTGCAGTTCAAACTCTCGCAGCACTCCTCGGCCGCCGTCGCGGAAGAGACGAGTCCCCCGCTCAACCCGGGGGAATCCGAGAGCCTGACGCTCCCGTACGACTTTCCGACGGCCGGAAACTTCCAGACCGAGGTCGTGATCGACCCGGCGAAGGAAGTCCCCCAGGCGACCTACGTCAAAGACATCGCGATCAAACCGGTCACGGTCATTGCGCTGGCGGCGAATCTCGTGATCAAGAGCATCACCGTGACCTCCAACGACCCCACGAACGCCGTCGTCGAGAATCGGCCGGCACTTGCGGTGGTCGTGGTCGAAAACACCGGCAACGCTCCCGCCGCACCGTTCTATGTGCAGTGGACGCCGTACTCGTTCGCAAAAGCCCTCACGCAGCCTGCGTCGGGCGGGCTCGAACCGGGCCACAGCGAAACGGTCGACCTCGAATACACGTACGCCATCAAGGGCGCGGTAGCCGCGACCTTCGCCATCAACGCGTCCGGACGGCTCACGCCGTTCACGTCCAAGACGAAGGAATACACGGTCCAGGCGCCACTGCCGAACCTCCGCATCGTCGGAGTCACGCAGCACCCCGAATTCGCCGGTCTGGCCTCCTCCATCGAAGTCACGATCGAAAACAACGGCAACGCGGCCGCCGGGCACTTCTTGGCGCAATGGGTCCCCGGGAAAGGAAAGCCGGCGTTGACACAGGAAGTCAACGGCGTCGCCGAAGGCGCGACGACGACGATCACCTTCACGAACGTCTTCCAGCCCGCCGGCACCTACGAAGGCACGGTCACGCTGGATCCCAGCCACAGCATAAAAGAGCTGTTCTCGACCGAAAAGACCGCCAAAACGCACCTCGTGATACCGGAACCGACGGTCGATCTGACGGTCACCGGCGTCAGCGTCAGCAAACCCGTCATCCAGGCACAGCCGGCGACGGTCCTCGTGACGGTCAAGAACCTCGGTAACACGGCGTCCCCGAGCTTCGTGACGGCATGGAACCCCGACTCGCTCGGCGTGAGCGGTTCGGGCTCGCAGACGGTCGCCAAGGAAACCGGTCCGCTCGGACCCGGCGAAGAACGGCCCATCAAATACGAATTCACCTACCCGAAAGCAGGGCTCTACCGAAGCGTCGCTGAAGTCAACCCCGGGCGCGTGATCACGGAAACGAACTACGCCAACAACGTGGCGCTCGAAGAAGTCACGGTCGAAGCGGCCGGGATCAAACTCGAATTCTCGCCGGCACCGCCGGCGCAGGGCATCCACTTCGCCTCGCCTGAATTCAACGGCAGCCGGATGTTCGTCAACGAAAAAGGCACGGCCACGCTGACCGTGATCAACAAAGGTCCGATCGCGACGGGACCGTTCGAGGTCCAGTTCCAGCAGGAAAGCGCGACGAAAGCGATTGCCGGAAGCAAAGAAGGCCTCAAGCAGGCGAAGTTCCTCCCGGGCTTGAATCCAAACGAACACACGGAACTGACCTTCAACGTGAGCTACACCAAACGTGGCCACTACCTGACGAAGGCCGTCATCGACCCCGCGGGCCGTGTCACCAAGACGATCCCCGAAGACATCGACACGCAGGAAATAGAAGTCAAGGGCAAGACCGCGAAGATCACCGTCAGCGCAAAGGAACTGAAAATCAAATATCGGCCGGGGAATGTGCCGACTCCGACGACAGGCCTGCCGAAACCCCTGAAAGGCAACTTCACGATCGCGAAGCAGCACTTCGAAAACTGGACGGCGGTTCTGTTCGTCTACGCGCCGGGCAAGAAGTGCAAAATCCAGTCCTCCAATCTCAGCGGCGAAACGATCACAAAGACCGTGAACGATCTGGCTCCGGAAGAAGGAGGGGGCGGATTCTGCCCGCGCGAAGTTCAGTGGAAACCGACTGAACCCGAACAAGAACCGGGCCGAGCCACGACCAAACTTCACACCAAAGTCGAACTCGAAGAAGAGCAGCCGCTCGTCGCCGTGACGCAGCCCACGTCGGTCTTCGAACGTGAAGTCAAGATCTCCATCAGGATCTGCTTCCTCTTCATCTGCAAAACAAAGACGCTCGCCGAAATCCCGGTGCTTGAATTCGCTTCCCCCGGATTGGCCACGATCCACGAGACCCGTCCGGAATACATCAACCTGAAATCGTCGCCTGCCAAAACCGTCGAAGTGCAGGGCACGGGCTGCAAGGACGACACAGGCAACGAAGAGCCGGAAGGACTCGACGGGGGGCATTGCTTCGACGCGTTGTATGAACTGTCCGGAGAACACACCGGCCCCGCCGTCGTTCGTGCCCACGCCCTTTCCCGCGCGGTGCGCGCGCGGGCCGATGCCGGCGCCGAAGGCGAAGAAGGCGGAAGCGGAGAAGGCGAAACAACAGAAGAAAAGGAAGCGGCGGAACGGGAAGCCGAAGAAAAGGAAGCCGCCGAACAGGAAGCGATAGAAAACGAACTCGCGGAAGGCGAAGAAGAAGCCGTTCTCGTGGCGGAACGCGAAGCCGCAGAAGCCGAAGCCAGCGAACGGGCCAACGCCACGGCCGCGATCGAAGAAGGTTTCAAGGGGCTGGAAGAAGTCAACAGGCACCTCGAAGGGGAATCGAAAGCCGCTGTGAGACGGGCCATCAACGAAGCATTGGAAGAAGCCGAACAGCAAGAAGGGAGCGGCGCGAGCGTAAAGGCCGTGGTGCGCACCAAGCGTGTGACTCGCTGAGCGCCAAGGGTGCTGCGTGATGAGACGCCTTTCGGCCCGCAGGAGCCTGTTCGTCGGCTCGGCGACCGCCGTCGCCGCCATGTCCATCCTCGTCGTCATCACTGCATGCGGGTCCAGTCACGAGACCACGGTGAAGACCGGGAGCGCGGGTGCCACGTCGGCTGCGAGCAGGCAGCGCGCGGCCGCACAGGCCGTGCGCTCCGCGCGTACCGAGGTTGCCGCGGCGGCGGCCTACCTGGGGGTGAGCGTGGCCCAGTTGCACAGAGAGCTACGGGGTGGCAAATCGCTCGCCGCGGTGGCCAAGAGTACCCGGGGAAGGACCGAAGCAGGTCTGATCGCGGCGCTCGAGCGACAACGCGTCAAGGGGGCGAGCAAGGGCCTCGAACAACCGGTTGTCTCACAGGTGCAGACGCCGGGCGGGCGGCTGCTGGCGCCGCTTTTCAGTCTGCGCGAAGACGCTCGCGAATACCTGGGACTGACGTTGGCGCAGCTGCGCGATCGCGAGAGGGGTGGCAAGAGCCTCGCACAGGTCGCCCGAACGGTCCCCGGCCGCTCGGAAGCGGGAATGATCGATGCCATCTTCAACACCCGCAAGCGCCAGCTGGAAGCGGCCGTGAAGACAGGCAGGCTGAGGGCGGATGTGGAGAGGCTCTCACTCTCGGGACTACGTCGGCGCGTACAGGTCTATGTGACGCGCCCGGCGGGCGGCGAATCGTCTCAGGGGTCGCGTTGAGCGCCGGCACACACGCCGTCGCCGAGGAATCGCACGCGCCACGAACCGGCTCTGGTCCTGGCGAACCGGAGGCCCTTCTGAGAGCCTCAGCGGTCTTCCCAGAGAAAGGTCGCCTGTGCTAGCTTGTGAACAACTTGATCGGAGCTCGGGCGCGCCGCTAGCGGGCGGCCGAATGCGGATGCCGAGGGGGTCCTGATGCAACTAGGGAGTGGGTTCGTCAGATTCGGGGTTCCTCGAGCGGTGGTGGCGCTACTCGCGGTGATGGTGGCCTGCTGCCATCGCTGTGTCGCCGGCTTCGGCGGCGCAGACGATCAACACGATCCCCGTCGGGGCCGAACCGGCCTCCGTCTCCTCGGACGGCACCCACGTATGGGTTGCGAACGGCGGTGAAGGAACCGTCAGTGAGATCCAGGCGTCGACCGGTACCGTCATCCACAAGATCACGGTGGGGAGCGAACCCTCCGGCGTATCCTCGAACGGAACCACCGTGTGGGTCGCAAATCACGGTGGCGGGACCGTCAGCGAGATCGAAGCATCGAGCGCCAAAGTCATCCATACGGTCTCCGTCGGCAAAGAACCCACCGGCGTGTCCGCAACGGGAAGCACCGTGTGGGTCGCGAACTCGGGCGCCAACACCGTCAGCGAGATCAGGATCGCCAACGAAGAAGGCAACCCCGAAATCATCCACACACTCAACGTCGGCAACACCCCGACCGGCATCTCTGCCAGCGAAGGGGCCGTGTGGGTCACAAATACGGAAGAAGCGACAGTCAGTCTGATCATCGAACCGACCCAGGCAGAAGAAGAACAAGAAGAAGAACCTCAAGTGCCCTACGTGTTCGAAACGCGGAGCGTTGGCCCGCAGCCTACGGGCGTGTCCGCGGAAGGGGCAGTCGCGTGGGTCGCCATCAGTGGCAGCAATGGCGCGGAAGAACCTGAAGACGTCGTCGAAAAGGTCAGCTTCCTGGGCCTGTTCGGCGGAGGCAGGATCCCCACCGGCGAACTTCCCACCGGCGTCTCCGCCGACGGGACACACGTCTGGGTCGCCAACAGCTTCGGCGGAACCCTGACCGAGATCGACGCGTCGAGCTCCAGCGTCGTCGCGACGGCCAGCGTCGGCAGCTTCCCCACCGGCGTCTCTTCGGATGGAAGCCACGTGTGGGTTGCGAGCGAGGGGGAAGAAGCGGTCAGCGAGGTGGCGATCCCGCCCGTGCCGTCGGTGTCGATCACCGCCCCGAACGAATCGACCCTCTACAAGCAGGGCGAAGCGGTCACGGCCCATTTCTCCTGTGCGGACGGCAGCGGCGCACCCGGCCTGAAGCCGGGAACCGAAGGCTGCAAAGGCACCTTCGCGAACGGCAGCAACATCGACACCTCGACGGAGGGCCCGCACGAGCTCACCGTCGTCGCGACCAGCAAAGATGGCGAGGTCACCGAAGCCACCGTGGGGTACAAGGTCACCGGGCCGCCGTTGGTGTCGATCAAAACGCCCGCAGCGGGCGCCACCTACGCGAAAGGCGCAACGGTCCTGGCGTCGTTCTCCTGCCTCGAGGGGGCTTTCGGCCCCGGCCTGAAGCCCGGCAGCGAAGGCTGCAAAGGCACGGTCGAAAACGGGGTGGCCATCGACACGTCGACGACCGGCGAACACAAATTCAAGGTAACGGCGGCGAGCACCGACGGCGAAGCCACCGAAAAGACGGTCACCTATCAAGTGGCCGCGGCACCGTCGATATCGTTCACGACCCCATCCGAAGGAGCCAGCTATTCCCGGGGCGCGGCCCTACCCGCGGAATTCTCGTGCAAAGACGGGGAAGGCGGCCCCGGCCTGAAGCCCGGCAGCGAAGGCTGCAAAGGCACGGTCGAAAACGGCACCGACATCGAAACGTCGACGGGGGGCGAACGCAACTTCAAGGTGGTAGCCACCAGCAAAGATGGGCAGGTCGCCGAAAAGACCGTCAAATATCACGTCGTGGGGGGACCGACGGTGACGATCGCCACGCCGTTCGAAGGCGCCTCGTACAAGAAAGGCCAGAGCGTGCTGGCGTCCTTCACCTGCAGGGAGGGCGAAGGCGGCCCCGGCCTCAAGCCCGGCACCGAAGGCTGCAGCGGCACGGTCCCGAAGGGCAGCCCGATTCCGACCTCTACGGGAGGCGAACACACCTTCACGGTGATCGCCAGGAGCAAAGGGGGCGCGGTGACCGAAAAGACCGTCATATATCGCGTCACCACGCCGCCGGTGGTCAACATCATCACCCCGGCGGAAGGCGCCACGTACAAGAAAGGCCAGGTCGTGGCGGCCTCGTATACCTGCACGGACGGGGAAGGTGGACCAGGGCTCAAGCTCGGCAGCGAAGGCTGCCGGGGCACCGTTGAAAACGGGCGCGACATCGACACGGTGTCCGTGCGCGAACATACTTTCACCGTCATCGCCATCAGCAGAGACGGCCAGATCACGCAGAAGACGGTGAAATACAAGATCGCCGCGCCGCCGGTGGTGTCGATTCTGTCGCCCACCGAAGGCGCGACGTACAAAAAAGGCGCGTCGATCCCAGCGATATTCACCTGCAGAGAGGGCGAAGGCGGGCCCGGATTGAAGCCGGGCAGCGAAGGCTGTGCCGGCACCGTCGCCTACGGGCAGAAAATCGACACCTCGGTGGCGGGCGAACACGTGTTCAAGGTGATCGCCACGAGCAAGGGCGGCCAGGTCACCGAAAAGACCGTGACATACACCGTCCGGGCCCCGCTGCTCTGACACCCGCCCCGTGACTCCGGGGCGCTAAGCTGCGCGGTCGAACGATGGCCGCGGGCATTGGCACCGATACACGCGACGAGCAGCTCGAGGCGGCAGCGTGGGACCTCGAGCAGCTGGTCGACGGGGACGGCGAGCAGGGCGCCCGCCGGCAGCTGGCGCAAGCCCTCGAGCGGGCCCGCGCGTTCGCCGAGACCTACGCCGGGCAGCTCGAGCAGCTCGACGGCGACGGCCTCGCCGCCGCGATGCGGGAGCTCGCCGAGATCCAGGAGCTGGCGGCCCGGGGCGGCTACTACGCCGCGCTGAACTTCTCCACCGACACGGCCGACCCCGAGCGCGGCGCCCTGCTGGCCCACGCGCAGGAGCAGGAGACCGCGATCCAGACCGCGCTGCTGTTCTTCGAGCTGCAGTGGGCGGCGCTCGGCGACGAGCGTGCGGAGGAGCTGCTCGCCGGCGAGGGCCTGGACTTCTGCCGCCACCACCTGCGCAGCGTGCGCCGCTACCGCGACCACCTGCTCAGCGAGCCCGAGGAGAAGGTGCTGGCGGAGAAGTCCCTCACCGGCGCGGGCGCCTGGACGCGCCTGTTCGAGGAGCTCACGGCGGCGGTCCGGGTGCGCCTCCCCGACGCTCCCGACGGCGAGGGCGTGGCGCTCGACGTCGCCCTCAGCCGGCTGATGAGCCCCGACCGCGAGCAGCGACGGACCACCGCCGAGGCCGTCACCGAGGCACTCGCTCCCGGGCTGCGTACGCGCGCGTACGTGTTCAACACGCTGCTGGCCGACAAGGCGGTCGACGACCGGCTGCGGCGCTACCCCCACTGGCTGGCGGCGCGCAACCTCGCCAACGAAGCCAGCGACGAGTCCGTGCGGGCGCTGCTCGAGGCGGTCCGCGGCCGCTATGAGATCCCGCGTTCGTGGTACCGGCTGAAGGCCCGCCTGCTGGGAGTGGAGCGGCTGGCCGACTACGACCGCATGGCGGCCGTAACCGAGGACGTGGTCTCCTATCCCTACGCCCAGGCGCGCGAGATCGTGACCGACTGCTACGGCTCCTTCTCGCCCGAGCTCGGCCGCTTGGCGGAGCGCTTCTTCTCCGAGAGCCACATCGACGGTCCCGTGCGCCCGGGCAAGCGCGGGGGCGCGTTCTGCGCGGCCGCCACGCCGTCGGTGTTCCCCTATGTGCTGCTGAACTACACCTTCCGCCGCCGGGACGTGCTGACGCTCGCGCACGAGCTCGGCCACGGCGTGCACTTCGCGCTGGCCGCCGGACAGGGGATCTTCCACCAGGCCACCCCGCTGACGCTGGCCGAGACGGCCTCGGTGTTCGGCGAGACGATCGTCTTCGGGCGGCTGCTCGCCGAGGACAACTCTCCGGCTTCACGGCTGGCGCTGCTGGCCGAGAATCTCGAGGACACGATCGCGACCGTCTTCCGGCAGGTGGCCATGAGCCGCTTCGAGGAGCTCGTGCACACCGCCCGGCGTGAGCAGGGCGAGCTGTCGGTGGCGCGCATGGCGGAGCTGTGGAGTGAGAGCCAGACCGAGTTCTTCGGCGACTCGGTGGAGCTGACCGAGGGCTACCTGAGCTGGTGGTCATACATCCCGCACTTCATCTCCACGCCCGGCTACGTGTACGCGTACGCATACGGGCAGCTGCTGGCGCTGTCGGTGTACGAGCGCTATCAGCAGCTCGGCGATGAGATGGTCCCGAGCTACCTGGAGCTGCTGGCCGCGGGCGGCTCGCGTTCACCGCGAGGAGCTCGGGCGGATCGTCGGCGTGGACCTCGCCGATCCCGGTTTCTGGGACGCGGGCCTGGACCTCGTCCAGCGTCAGCTCGAGCAGGCCGAGCAGGCCGCCCGCGACGCCGGCCGCGTGTAGGGCGCTACAGCCCCAGCGTTCCGGCGGCGTGGCTGACCAGATCGAACAGCGGCTGGGGGATCACGCCGAAGAAGATCGTCGCCGCGCCGCACACCAGCGCCACGAGCAGCACCTCGGGCTGGGGTCTGCTCGCGCTCAGGGCCTCGCTGGGATCCTCGTCGAGCTCCGGGGAGCCGCCCGCGAGCACCGGCAGCGGCCCCGCCCGCCGGCGGTACGGGCGCCGACGGGTTCGCCCTCGTCCGCGGGCGCCTCGCGCATCCACATCGCCGCGATCACCGGCAGGTAGTAGCCGAGCGAGATCATCGAGCCGATCACGATCACCACGCCCAGCCAGGTGTAGCCGCCGCTGACGGTGGCGTCGATCAGATAGAACTTGCCGATGAAGCCCGCGGTGGCGGGGATCCCGGCGAGGCCGAGCATCGCGATCGTCAGCGGCCACGCCAGCAGCGGCCGCTGGCGGCCGAGGCCGGTGACCGCCGCGATGCTGTCGCCGAGGTCGGTTTCGCGCTCGCGCGCGACGATCACGGCGAACGCCGCCATGTTCATGAACAGGTAGACGGCGAGGTAGAAGACGGTCGCCTACACGCCGAGCTGGTCGCCACGACCACGCCCGCGAGCATGTAGCCGGCCTGGGCCACGGAGGAGTAGGCGAGCATCCGCTTCAGCGAGGACTGCCCCAGCGCGCCGACGTTGCCGACGATGATCGTGATCGTCGCGAGCGCCGCCAGCGCCGGCGCCCAGCTGCTGCGGGTTCCGATCAGGGCGACGTCGAACAGGCGCAGGAAGACGCCCAGCGCCGCGACCTTGGTCGTCACCGCCATGAACGCGGTCACCGGCGTCGGCGCGCCCTCGTAGACGTCCGGGGTCCACTGGTGGAACGGCGCCACCGAGGCCTTGAAGGCGAGACCCGCGACGCACAGCGCGACCCCGGTCAGCGTCAGCGGGTCGCGTCGCCAGCTCGCCGCTTCGATCAGCGCGCCGCGATCGCCGGCGAAGTCGGTCTGGCCCGTCGCGCCGTAGATCATCGCCAGCCCGTAGAGCGAGCGTCGCCGATCCGACCGAGCCGACGATCAGATACTTCAGCCCCGACTCGAGCGAGTGCTCGCGGCGCATTTCGGTCGCGCACAGCACGTAGAGCGGGATCGAGAGGAGCTCCAGGCCGAGGAACAGGACGACCGTGTTCTGGGCGCTCGGCGAGCAGCGACATCCCGGCCACGGAGCTGAGCAGCAGGGCGTAGAACTCGCCGTGTGCGGCTTCCTTGGCGGCCAGCGAGCGCCACGCCAGCAGCACCGCGCAGGCGCCGCGCCGGCGATCAGGATCGATGTCAGCGACGAGCGCCAGGTCGTCGATCCGCAGCGCCCCCGAGACCACCGTCTTGTGCGTGTTCCACTGCCAGATCGTCAGGCCGAGGGCGGTCGCCGAGCGCCACCAGGCGTCAGCAGCCGGCACGAGCGTCGTGCGGGCCAAGCGCGAGCCGAGCAGCCCGAAGCACAGCACGACCACGGCGCCGCCGAGCAGCGCGATCAACGGCGACAGCGCCGCCGAAGTCGATGTGCGGGCCGTCAGGTGGGCGGTGGCGAGCAGCAGGCTCACGGGCGCGCCACGCGGGTGATGGCGGTCGACAGAGGAGCCGCGGGCGCGGCAGGTCGCGCGGCGGGCGCGAGCGCGTAGGCGGCTGCCCGGAGGCCACCCTTGCGGGCGCCACGGCGCTCCTGACCGAGCCTTCGCTGCGGTGCAGCGCCAGCTGCGGGTAGAGCGCGAGGAACGAGGATCACGGCGACGAGCGGCACGAGCACCAGCACGTCGCGCGCAGGCGAGATCTCGCGCGAGTCGACCGACGGGCCGACGCGGTTGTGCATCGCGCGGATGAACAGCCGCAGCGCGTAGACGCTGGCGAGCACGACGCCGCTGAAGGCGATGATCGCGATCACGAGCTTGGCTTGAAGACGCCGAGCAGGATCAGGAACTCGCCGACGAAGTTCGCCGAGCCGGGCATCGCCAGCGTGGCCAGGGCGACGATCAGGAACAGGCGTCGCGAGCACCGGCGCGCGGAACGCGATGCCGCCCATCTCGCGGATGTCCTCGCGAGCCACCGGCGCGTTGCGACGAGCAGCGCGACGATGAACAGCAGCGGCGCGACGACCAGGCCGTGGTTGACCATCTGCAGCAGCGCCCCCTGGGCGCCCTGGGCGTTCAGGGCGAAGATCCCGAGCGTGATGAAGCCGAGCTGGGCGACGCGAGGAGTATCCGGCGACCAGCCGCACGTCGGTCTGGCGTGAAGGCCTGCAGCCGAGCCGTAGAGGATCGAGGCCAGCGCGATCAGCAGCATCAGCATCTGGTAGTGCGCGCGCGGCCTGCGGGAACAGCGGCAGCACGATCGCCAGGAAGCCGTAGGCGCCGACCTTCGACAGCACGCCCGAGAAGACCATCAGCACCTCGATCGGCATCGCCCGGTAGCCGTCGGGCATCCAGCCGTGCAGCGGGAAGGCGGGCATCTTCACCAGGAAGGCGGCGGCGAAGCACAGGAAGATCCACTCCTGCGAGCCGTTGCGAGCAGCGCCAGTGCCTGCAGCGCGGTGAGCACGAAGGTGATGTGGTGCCCGCCGTCGTGCTCGGCGGCGATCACGCCGATCGCGACCGCGCCGACGAGCATCAGCAGCGAGCCGACCAGCGTGTAGATCACGAGCTTGATCGTCGCCCGCGACCCGCCCCGGCTCGCGGCCCCAGCACCCCGATCAGGAAGTAGAACGGGATCAGCATCAGGTCGAAGAAGGCGACGAACAGCGCCAGGTCCTGGGCCAGGAACGCGCCGAGCACGGCGGTCTCGGCGAGCATGAACATGGAAGTAGAAGAGCCGCGGGCGCTCCCAGTGCGCGCAGCGTGGCAGGCGAGCGTCGACGGCCGCAGAACAGCAGCGTCGTCAGCACGACCAGGAACAGGTTCAGCCCGTCGAGCGCGAGCTTGTAGTGGATCCCGAGCGAGGCGATCCAGACGACGTCGGTGACGTCCTGCAGGCCCGCCGGCCGGTTGTACGGCGATGTAGGCCGAGCGCCAGGCCGATCGCGACCACGAGCGCCGCAGCCAGCGCGACGATCGCCGCGGCGCCCTGCGCGCGCGGGCTTGCGCTCGCCGGCGCGCCGGCGACGCAGCGCGCCGATCAGCGCCGCACAGCGGCGGGCAGCCAGATGCATGATCGAGAGCGGCGCCATCGTCAGCTCTGCATCAGGAAGTAGAGGCCGACGCCGGCCACGCCCGAGCGACGAGCGAGCGCGGCGTAGTAGCGCACGAAGCCGCTCTGCAGCGGCGCGCACCGCCGCCGAGCCGGCGCGCACGATCCCGGTGGTCCCGCCGATGATCGCGTCGTCGATCACGACGCCGCTCGAAGATGTCGCTGGCGAAGCGCCCGGCGGCCAGCGCCGGGCGGACGATCAGGGCGTCGATCGCCTCGTCGAAGTACCACTTGTTGGCGAAGCAGCGTGTACAGCGCGCTGTAGGCGCTCGCGGATCGCGCTCGGCGGTCCCGGGCTTGCGCACCCAGATGTGGTAGGCGATCGCGATGCCGGCCAGGCCGATCACCGTGCCGAGCACCAGGCCGAACACCGAGCAGGCCGTCTTCGGTCGGCGGTTCATAGCAGCTGGCGAGCTCGGCGAACGCCGGGCGCAGGAAGTTGGTCGACGACGTCGTCGACGCCCGGGATCTGCACGAGGCCGGCGACGTCGCGCCGACCGCCAGCACGCCCATCGCGACCTTCATCGGCCACGACTGCTCGGCGATCGCGTGGTCGGGGCCGGGGAAGCCGACGTCGGTGTCCTCGACTTCGCCGGTCGCCGGGTTGGTCGGCTCCGCGGCGTGGTGCGGGTGGCCTGCTTCGAGCTCGACGGCCTCCGGCACCGGCTCGCCCGAGGAAGGCGCGGAAGATCATCCGGAAGGTGTAGATCGCGGTCAGGCAGCGCCCCGATGTAGCCGATCACGTAGAGCGACCCAGTGCCAGCCGCCGCGCTCGCCGGTGACGAGCAGGATCTCGTCCTTGGAGAAGAAGCCCGAGAACGGCGGGATGCCCGACAGCGCCAGGCCGCCGATGATGAAGCACGCGAACGTGAACGGCATCGCCTTGCGGAAGCCGCCCATCCTGTTGAGCGACTGCTCGCCGGCCATCGCGCCGATGATCGAGCCGGCGGCCATGAACAGCAGCGCCTTGAAGAAGGCGTGCGTCATCAGGTGGAACAGCGCCGGCCGCGTAGGCGCCCACCGAGACGCCCATGATCATGTAGCCGATCTGCGACATCGTCGAGTAGGCGATCACGCGCTTGATGTCGGTCTGGACGAGCGCGATCGTGCCGGCGATCAGCAGCGTCAGCGCGCCGATCGACCGCGCCGACGTCCTGCGCCGCCGGGGCGAGTTCGAACAGCGGGTGCATGCGCGCGATCAGGTAGACGCCGGCGGTCACCATCGTCGCCGCGTGGATCAGCGCGCTGACCGGCGTCGGGCCCTCCATCGCGTCCGGGAGCCAGGTGTGCAGCGGGATCTGCGCGGACTTCGCGAACGCGCCGACGAGCAGCAGCAGGCAGCCGGCCACGAGGTCGCCGTCGTTGCCGGCTGGCCGAAGCGCCGCGTTCGACCGCGTGGAAGGTCTGCAGGTAGTCGAGCGTGTGCGGTGTGCTTGAAGATGAAGAAGGTGCCGAGCACGAGGCCGACGTCGCCGACGACGTTGATCACGAACGCCTTGATGCCGGCCGCGGTGGCCGTCGTGCGCCGGTACCAGAAGGAGATCAGCAGGTAGGAGGCGGCGCCGACGAACGCCCAGCCGACGATCAGCAGCACGAAGTTGCCGGCCGAGCACCAGCAGCAGCATCGAGAAGACGAAGAAGTTCAGGTAGGCGAAGTAGCGCGCGTAGCCGCGGTCGCGATCCATGTAGGCGACCGAGTACAGGTGGATCATCGTCGAGACCCCGGTGACGATCAGGATCATGAAGACCGAGAGCGGGTCGACGAGGATCGACAGCTTCGACGTCGACGCCGACCGAGACCGCGTAGTTCCACAGCGAGGAGACCAGCTGCGCGGTGACTCGGGCGCGTGGCCCTGCAGCCTGATCAGCGCGCCGACCGCGGCCGCGAAGGCGAGCAGCGATCGCGGCGGTGCCGATCCAGCCGGCGTGCGCGGCCGAGCGCGCGCGGAAGCCGACAGCCGATCAGCGAGCGTCCCGAGCAGCGGGAACAGCAGCACCAGCCAGGCCCAGGTCGTCGTCGCCATCAGCCCTGCAGCTCGCTCAGCTCGTCGACGTCGATCGGCAGCCGGCGGCGGTAGAGCGCGACGATCATGCCCGAGGCCGATGCAGACCTCGCAGGCGGCGACGGTCATCACGACGAGCGCGAGGATCTGGCCGTCGCCGTTGCCCCACATGCGCGAGAACGCGATCAGCGAGAGGTTCGCGCCGTTGAGCATCAGCTCCAGGCAGAGCAGCACGACCAGCGGGTTGCGGCGCATGATCACGCCGACGGCGCCGAGCGAGAAGACGATCGCCGACAGCGCCAGGTACCAGGCGATCGCTCATCGCGGCCTCGCTGCTTGCCGGCCGACGCCCTCGGCGACGGCCGTGGGTGCCGACGGCCGTCGGCCATGGGCGCCGAGCTGACGCGGGCGCGCAGGTCCAGCGGTCGCGCTCGTCGGCTCGCCTCGTCGATGCCGCCGCGCCGGCGCGCCAGCACGACGCCGCCGACGGCCGCGACCAGCAGCAGGAACGAGGCGATCTCGAACGTCAGCAGGAAGCGTGGTCAGCAGCAGCTTGCCGATCCAGGCGGGTGTGCCGAAGGTCTTCGGGCCCGGCGTGTAGGGCGCGCCGTTGCCGCTGATCGCCTCAAGGCCGCTGCCGAGCAGCGCGATCAGCAGCTCGATCGCCAGCGCCGCAGCGCGACGCCGATGCCCGCCAGGCGCAGCCACGGGCCGCCGCCGGCCGCGCTGCGCCCCGCAGGCGCTCGCCGATGCGTCTCGCCTCGCCGCCGACGTAGGCGACGACGAACACGTACAGCACCATCACCGCGCCGGCGTAGACGACGACCTGCACCGCGGCGACGAATTCGCGCGCGCAGCAGCAGGAACAGCGCGGCCAGCGAGAGCAGGTGCACGACCAGCGCAGAGCACGCAGTAGAACGGGTTGCGCAGCACGACGACGCCGACGGCGCCCGCGATCACGCCGATTGCGGCGAGGAAGAAGATGACACGCTGCTCATCTCGCCCTCCGTTCCGCAGCGGGGTGCGCTCGAGTCGGCTCGGCGAGCAGCATCTCCTTGGTGAAGATCAGGTCGTCGCGGTCGTAGTCGGAGAGCTCGTAGTCGTGGCCCATCGTGATCGCGTCGAACGGGCAGGCGATCTCGCAGTAGCCGCAGAAGATGCAGCGCGAGAGGTTGATCTCGTAGACGCGCGGCGTAGCGCTCGCCGGCCGAGACGCGGTGCTCGGGGGTGTTCTCGGCGGCCACGACGCGGATGCAGTCCGCCGGGCAGGCGGCGGCGCACAGCGAGCAGCCGACGCACTTCTCCAGGCCCGGTGCGTCGTCCTCGAAGCGGTGCAGCTTGTGGCGCCCGCGGAAGCGCGGGTAGACCGGCACCTTCTGCTCCGGGTACTGGATCGTGGCCGGTGCCCTCGAAGACCCGCACCGAAGGTCGTCTTCAGCCCGCGCGCGGTCTCGCGGAACGTGCGCCAGGTGCCGCGCGCGGCGCCCGGGCCGGGCGTGCGCGCACGACCTCGATCACGTCGCTCGCCGGCCTGCCAGCGGCCGATCGGCGTGTCGCTCGGTGACTCTTGTCGGCGCTCTCGGCCATCACTGGGTGGCGACGATGATCGCGGTCACCAGCGCGTTGAGGGTTGCCAGCGGCAGCAGCACCTTCCAGCCGAAGCTCATCAGCTGGTCGTAGCGCAGGCGCGGCAGCGTCGCCCGGATCCAGATGAACAAGAACGTGACGATCGCCATCTTGGCGAGCACGACGAACGGGTCGACCCAGCCCGGCGGGTTGATCCCGAACGGCATCAGCCAGCCGCCGAGGAAGATCGTCGCGACCGTGATCCCCGAGATCACCAGC
The DNA here is from genome assembly GCA_963758055.1 of uncultured Solirubrobacteraceae bacterium. Lineage (GTDB taxonomy): Bacteria > Actinomycetota > Thermoleophilia > Solirubrobacterales > Solirubrobacteraceae > Palsa-744. The sequence continues at coordinate 234,802 of CAVWTU010000010.1, read as the reverse complement.
ACGTTGAGGTACTCGGCGAAGTAGTAGGAGGCGAAGCGCCCGCCGCCGAACTCGGTGTTGTAGCCGCCGACGAGCTCGGCGTCGGCCTCGGTCAGGTCGAACGGGGCGCGGTTGGTCTCCGCGAAGCCGGCGACCAGGAAGATCAGGAAGCCGAAGAACTGGGGGATGAAGTACCACATGCCCTTCTGGGCGTCGCACGATCCCGGTCAGCGACAGCGTCTGCGCGGTGATGATCACGCCGACCAGTGCGAGCCCCTGCGACGACCTCGTAGGAGATCAGCTGGGCCGCGCCGCGCATCGCGCCGAGGAACGAGTACTTCGAGCCCGAGGCCCAGCCGCCGAGCATGATCCCGTAGAAGGCGATCGCGCCGAAGCGCGAACACGTACAGCGGGCCCGATCGAGAGGTCGATCGCCGTACAGCCCGACCTGGGTGCCGAAGATGTTCTGGACGTCGCCGAAGGGGATGATCGCGAACGCCGCGCACGGCCGTCAGGATCGAGATCAGCGGCGCGAGTGCGAACAGCACGCCCGACCGAGGTGCGTGGGCCGGAACTGCTCCTTGGTCAGCAGCTTGAGGATGTCCGCGAGCGGCTGCAGCGCCCCGAACGGGCCGACGCGGTTGGGCCCGTAGCGGCCCTGGATGCGGCCCAGCAGCTTGCGCTCGGCCAGCAGCACGATCGGCACCAGCTGCAGCGCGATCGCGAAGATGATGATCGCCTTGAGGATCTGGATCCACCAGTCTTCGGCGTAGCCGACGGTCGCGAGCACCATCTCAGGCGAGCTCCCGTGAGGCGTGCCAGCGAACTCCAGGGCCGGGGAGAAGCGCGACCTCGGGAGCGTCCCACAGCGAGCGACAGCCGGCGAGCTCGTAGCCGGTCGTGCCGGCGCCGTGGAGAGCACCTCGTGCGGCCCCTCGGTAAGCGGGCCGGGGTTGCCCGCGAGGAACGAGCCGGCCGCCTCGCGCTCGGTGCCAGCGCACGCCGCGGCCGCCGATCTCCTCCAGCGTCAGCCCGGCGTAGAACGGCACCGCCGCGAACAGCTGCGCGGGAGGCCATCGGCGGCCCGCAGCACGTCGAGGTCGAGGCCGACGCGCAGCGCGAGCTCGCGCGATCACCGTCCAGCCGGCGCCGCACCTCCGCCGGGCGGGCGATCGCGGCGCGCAGGCGCTGCAGGCGACCGTCGGGGTGCACGACCGTGCCCTCCTTCTCGGCGTAGCACCTCGGCCGGGAAGACGACGTCGGCGTGCTCGCGCAATGCCCTCGGTCAGCAAGCGCGGCGTGGGCGATCACGCGCGCCGGCGCCGCTGAGCGCCGCGCTCCCACAGCTCGCGCCCGGCAGGTCCGCGCAGCGGGTCGACGTGCAGCAGGTAGAGCGCGGCTCAGCTCGCCGGCGGCGAGGCCGCCGGCGATCGCCGGCGCGCGTCCGCGGCCCTGCTCGGCGGCGTCGCTGTAGCCGGGCCCCGCGTTCGGCAGCACGCCCGCCTCGCGCAGGCCCGCGGCCGTTCGCGCCGGCGGGAATTTCGAGCAGGCCCGGCGCAGCTGCGCTCGTGCCAGTCCAGAGCTGCCGGCGATCTGCAGCAGCGCCCGGGCGCCCGCGAGCCCTCGGGGCCGGCCGTGAGTCGCTCGCCCCACAGCAGCACGACCTCGGCCTCGCCGCCGTCCTCGCCGCGCAGCAGCTCGGCGAGCGCGCTCCAGGTCGGCCGCGTCGGAGCCGGCGGCGGCGGCAGTGCGCGTCTGGGTCCTCGCCGGCGAGCTCGCCGCGAGCGCCTGCCGCGAAGGCTGCGCCCGGCGCCCGGGTGCGTAGCGGCTGACGGGCGGCGTTGGCGTCGAGCGTGCTCGGCTGCGGGGAGGCGACGGCGAGCTGCAGACCCCGTTGCGGCGTACGCCCTTGCGCAGGCGCAGGTCGAGGATCGGCGCGTCGTCGAGCGGGCTCGCTGTCGAGCACGAGCACGGCGTGGGCGAACTCGAGGTCGCTGACGCTCGCCTGCAGCTCGGGCGCCGCCAGCGCGCGGTGCAGCTCCAGCGGCAGCGTCCCCGCCGCGGCGCGAGTCGATGTTCGGCGAGCCGAGGCCCTCGCGCATCAGGCGCGCGAGCAGCAGCCCCTCCTCGTTGGTCGTGCCGGCCGCCGGCCAGCGCCGCGGTGGCCGCGCCGGACCGCCGCAGCGCCGCGGCCGCCTCGCTCGAGCGCCCGCTCCCAGGAGACCGGCCGCAGCTGCGCCGCCGTCGCGCACCAGCGGGCGCGTGATGCGCTCGTCGACGTGGAAGGACTGGTAGGCGAAGCGGCCCTTGTCGCACAGCCAGCCGTCGTCGACCTCGGGTGCTCGCGCGCCGAGCACGCGCAGCGCGCGCTCGTCGCGGACGGTGAGCGTGACGTTGCACTGGGCCGGGCACAGCGTGCAGACCGAGCCGGCGCCCTCGATGTCCCACGGCCGCGCGCGGAAGCGGTAGGGGCGCGAGGTCAGCGCGCCCGACCGGGCACAGCTCGACGATGTTGCCGGCTGAACGGGCGCGACGTAGGGGTGCCCGTCGAAGGTCGAGACGTAGGAGTGCGGCCCCGCGCTCGAGCAGCACCAGCTGGTAGTCCTCGGCGACCTCCTGGGAGAAGCGCACGCAGCGGTAGCAGAGGATGCAGCGCTCGCGGTCGATCGCGATCAGCGGCGAGAGCTCCAGCGGCTTGACGAAGTGGCGCTTGGGCTCGACGAAGCGCGAGATGCCGGCGCCCCAGCCGAAGGTGATGTCCTGCAGCGGGCACTCGCCGCCCTTGTCGCACACGGGGCAGTCCAGCGGGTGGTTGATCAGCAGGAACTCGACGACCGAGCGCTGGGCGGTCCTTGACCCGGTCGGTCTGGGTGTAGACCACCATCCCGTCCTTGACCGGCGGTCGAGCAGCCGGTCTGCAGCTTGGGGATGCCCTCGATCTCGACCAGGCACATGCGGCAGGCGCCGACCGGCTGGCCGAGCTTCGGTTCGTAGCAGAAGACCGGGATCTCGACGTCGCCGATGCTTGGCGGCGTCGACCAGCATCATGTCCTCGGGCGCGCGTGCACCTCGCGGCCGTCGATCGTGAAGGTGATCATCCTTGCGGCTGCGGGCGCGGCATCGCTAGTGCGCCCTTCCGGACGGCGCAGCTTCGGCTCGCGGCCCGCTCGATGTGGGCTTCGAACTCGCTCGCGGAACTTGGCGATCATCGAGCCGATCGGCATCGCCATCGCGTCGCCGAGCACGCACAGGCAGTTGCCGATGATGTGCTCCTGGACGGAGGCCATGATCTCGAGGTCCATCGGCGTGGCCTCGCCGGTTTCGATCCGTTCGAGCATCTTGACCGTCCAGTTGGTGCCCTCGCGGCAGGGGGTGCACTTGCCGCAGGACTCGTGCGCGGTAGAACTTCGCCACCTTCAGCGCGACGTCGAGGATCGGGGTCGAGTCGTCGACGACGATGATCGCGCCGGAGCCGAGCATCGATGCCGGCCTTGGCCATCGAGTCGAAGTCGTAGGGGATGTCGAGGTCGTCGCGCGGTCAGCACCGGCGAGGAGGACCCGCCCGGGAACCAGCACTTGACCGCCCGCCCTTCCGGCGGGCCCGCCGGCGAGGCCGTAGATGATCTCCCGCGAGGGGATGCCGAGCTCGATCTCGTAGTTGCCGGGCCGCTGCACGTGCCCGGAGACCGAGACGAGCTTGGTGCCGGTCGAGCGTCTCGACGCCGAGCTCGGCGTACTGCGCGCCGCCGAGTCTCGATGATCGTCGGGACGGTGGCGAGGCGTCTCGACGTTGTTGATCAGCGTCGGCCCCTGGTAGAGGCCCTGGTTGGCCGGGAACGGCGGCTTCAGCCGCGGGTTGCCGCGCTTGCCCTCGAGCGAGTCGAGCAGCGCCGGTCTCCTCGCCGCAGATGTAGGCGCCGGCGCCGCGGTGCAGCACCAGCGACAGCGAGTGGCGCGGAGCCGAGGATGTGCTCGCCGATGTAGCCGGCGGCGCGGGCTTCGGCGATCGCCGCGTCGAGCGCGGTCGGCCTGCAGCACGTACTCGCCGCGGATGTAGATGAAGGAGCGGCTCGACGCCGGCGGCGTAGGCGGCGATGATGATGCCCCTCGATCAGCATGTGCGGGGTTCTTCTGCATCAGTTCGCGGTCCTTGAAGGTCCCCGGCTCGGACTCGTCGGCGTTGCACACGAGGTACTTGCTCGATCGCTCCCTTGGGCAGGAACGAGATCTTCTTGCCCATCGCGAAGCCGGCGCCCCCGCGGCCCCGCAGCCCGGAGGCTTCCAGCGTGGCCGAGGACCTGCCTCGGGGCTCCTGTGCCAGGGCCCTGCGCAGCGACTCGTAGCCGCCGCGGCGCTCGTAGACGTCGAGCGTGCTGCAGCCCGGGCTCGTCGATGCCCTTGAACAGCAGCAGGGGCTAGTCGGCGGCCGCCTCGGGGGTCGCCTCCGGCGGTCGTCGCCCGACGTCTGGCGCCGCGCGGGTCGGCGACCGGGCGGCGCGAGAGCTGTCGGTCGGGCAGCACTGTCGCGTCCGCCGCGCAGGTCGTCGAGCAGCGCCGGCGATGTCCTCGGTCCAGCGGGCCGACGTAGACGCCGTCGACGCGGCCATCGGGGCGATGTCGCACGCCCCGAGGCACTCGAAGGCGCGCACGTTGACGTCCGGCTCGCCTCGCCGGCGCGCTCAGGGCCGCGTACAGCTCGTCTGCGCCCGCGCAGCGAGCAGGAGATGTTGGTGCACACGTACACGCTGTGGCGCGGCACCGGCTGCAGTTCGAACATGTCGTAGAAGGTGGCCACCGATGCCAGGTAGGCGGGCGTCACCCGCATCACGCAGGCGACCTGCTCGATGGCCTCGGGCGAGCACCAGCCGTGGAGCTCGCTGGGCCGCAGCGCAGCGCGGGCAGCGCCGCCGAATGGCGGTCGGGGTAGTGGCGCATCCGCGCCTCGATCTCCTCGCGCAGCGTCGGCGGGCACGTCCACCGCTCGCCGGGTCGGGGATCAGCGCCGGGTCCTTCTCGAGGTCCGCGGCCCGGTCCCAGCCGGGCACGCGCGAGCCGTGCTCGATAGCGCGCGCCGGACGGCGGCGGCCGTCGGCCGCCCTCGCGCGCTCACCGGTCGACGCCCCCGAGGACCGGGTCGAGCATCGCGAGCGTGGCGATCATGTCGGCGATGTAGCTAGCCCTTGACCATCGGCGCGGAGCGCCTGCAGGTTGACGAAGCTCGGGTCGCGCATGTGCACGCGCGCCGGCTTGGACGAGCCGTCCGAGCGCACGAAGCAGCCGAGCTCCCCGCGCGGGGACTCGATCGGGAAGTAGACCTCTCCCGGCGGCACGCGGAAGCCCTCGGTGACGAGCTTGAAGTGGTGGATCAACGCCTCCATCGAGGTGGCGAGCTCGTGGCGCGGCGGCAGCGCCACCTTGCGGTCGGTGGTGATGAACGGCCCTTCGGGCAGCCCGTCGATCGCCTGCTCGATGATCTTCACCGACTCGTAGATCTCGGCCAGGCGAACCGCGAAGCGGTCGTAGTTGTCGCCGACGGTGCCGATCGGGATCTTGAAGTCGAAGTCCTCGTAGGAGCAGTAGGGCGCGGCCTTGCGCAGGTCCCAGGGGTGGCCGGCGGCGCGCAGCAGCGGCCCGGTCACCCCCAGCGCGAGCAGCGTCTCGGCGTCCAGCGGGCAGGTCCCGCGCAGTCGCTGCGAGACGATCTCGTTGGAGTTGAGGATGTCGCCGCGTACTCGTCGGCGCGAGTCGGGCATCTCGTCGCAGGAACTCCCGCAGCCTGCTCTGCGAACCCCGGCGGGATGTCCTCGAAGACCCCGCCGACCTGGAAGTAGCGCGTGTGCATGCGCTGCCCGGAGGACATCTCGAACAGGTCGAGGATCAGCTCGCGCTCGCGCAGGCAGTACAGGAAGATCGACACGGCGCCGAGGTCCAGCGCGCTGGTTCCCAGCCAGATCAGGTGCGAGGCGATGCGGTTCAGCTCGAGGTGGATGACGCGCAGATACTGGGCTCTGGGCGGGACCTCGACCTCGGCGAGCACCTCGACGGCCGAGCAGTAGGCCATCGCGTTGAAGTAGTAGGCGAGGTAGTCCATCCGCTCGATCACGGGGATGACCTTCCAGTAGGACTTGTCCTCGGCGGTCTTCTCGATGCCGGTGTGCACGTAGCCGACGATCGGTTTGAGGTCTCGCACGATCTCGCCCTGGAGGGTGACGAGCAGGCGCAGGACCCCGTGCGTGGCTGGGTGGTGGGGCCCGAAGTTGAGCGTCAGCAGCTCTTCGTGGGTCTCCTCGCTGCCGGCCCGGCGACCTGCTCCTCGATCGGCGAGAGCGTGATGCTCTCCTCGCGGCGGCGGTACTCGGACAGCGTGGCGGGGCCGCTGCCCTCGCTGGAGGCGGCCCGCTCACGCGCCGGCGCCGCTGTCGTTGCGCTCGTTGAAGGTGAAGATCACCGGCTCGCCGCCGACGGGGAAGTCACGCCGTTGCGGATGGCCCTCGTAGTCCTCGGGCATGAGGATCCGCCGCAGGTCGGGGTGGCCCCGGAACACGACCCCGAACATGTCATAGACCTCGCGCTCCTGGTGGTCGGCCGTCGGCCACCCGGCTCCGGTCTCGCCGTCCGGGAACACGGAGTCGAGCACCGGATCGTCGCTTCCGAGCAGCGCCTTCACGGTGATGCGGTCCACGCGGCTCATGTCGAGCAGCTCGTAGACCACGCCCAGACGCGGCTCGTGCGGGTAATGGTCCACGCCGTGGACGCTGCAGAGGAAGCCATATCCGCGGTCACGCAGGAGCGCGAGCACCGCCCGGATGCGCTCCGGCTCGATCACCAGGGTGCCGCGCCCGCGGAAGAAGACCGTGTCGATGACCGGGCTGCCGCTGGCGGCGCCCGGCCCGGCCCCCTCGGCCGCCCGCAGCTCCTGGGCGATCAGCTCGAGGCCGGTCGCGTCAGGCAAGGTGTCCCCCCTCGGGCGGTACGTTCGCGTCCGCGCCGCGACGGTCCTCTGCTCCGGGCTCGGGCAGCACCTCCTCGGTGCCGCGCGCCTCGTAACGCTCACGCCAGCCCATGTCGGGATCGTCCTGCACCATCTTGCGCAGCTTCAGGACGCCGTGCATCAGGCTCTCCGGACGCGGGGGGCAGCCCGGCACGTACACGTCGATCGGCATGAACTTGTCGGCGGGGACGAGCGCGTAGTTGTTGAACACTCCCATCGAGCTGCAGCAGGCGCCCATCGAGATCGCCCACTTGGGCTCGAGCATCTGGTCGTAGAGCCGGCGGATGATGGGGGCCATCTTGATCGACACGCGGCCCGCAAGGATGATCAGGTCGGCCTGGCGGGGGGAGGCCCTGAACGCCTCGTAGCCGAAGCGCGCGATGTCCATCCGCGGTCCGGCGGCGTGGAACTGCTCCATCGCGCAGCAGGCGAGTCCGAAGGCGAGCGGGAAGAAGGAGTTGGACCGCGCCCACGCGACCGCTTTGTCAAGGCTCGTCGTGAGCACGCGTTCGTGACGTGGCGTTCGAGCTCGTCGCCTTCGAGCAGCTCGGCCCCGGGCAGGTGGGCGGGCTGGTTGAGGCCGAGAAGCTCGTTCCCGCGCAGCAGCTGGCGCGAGCTGAGCTGGGCCACCAGCGGGCGCTTGTCATCGGCGCCGCCCGCATTCTGCGGCAGGCGCTCGCGTTTCACCTCCAATCCAACGCCCCTCTCCGCCACACGTACACGAAGGCGACGAACAGGAGAGCGATGAAGACGATCGTCTCGGCCAGCGCGTAGCTGCCGAAGGAGCGCAGCTCGACCGCGATCGGGTAGAGGAAGATGACCTCGATGTCGAACAGGATGAACAGCATCGCGATCAGGTAGAAGCTGATCCCGAAGCGAAGTCCCCGCCTGATCTCCGAGGGCAGTCCGCACTCGTAGGGCTGGCGCTTTTCGACCGCCGCCCGGCGCGGGCCGAGCACCGAGTTCAGATATACGAAGGTGGCTCCTACCGCCCCGCCGAGAACGAGGAAAACGATCGCCGGGAGATAGCTTCTCAGCACCTCGGGTGTTTATATCACTGCTTGTGGCAGAGTGTTACATAGTGGCAATCGGCTCGAGACCGCACCATGCATGAGGCGGTCCTCGCCGGTGCGCTCACGGTCGCTGCGCTGAACCTGCTGGCCGGCGTCCTGGGCAGCTGGGCGTGGTGGACGGGGGAGGTCCGCGGTCGCCTGGCCCGGGCCTTCTGGGTGACGCTGCGGGTCGGCCAGGGCAGCGTCGTGGTGCTGGCGATCGCCCTCGCCCTGCTCGCCGCCGCCGGCCATCAGGCCAGCGAAGACCTGTTCTACCTGTACGCCCTGCTGCCGCTGGCGGTGTCGTTCGTGGCCGAGCAGCTGCGCGCGGTCTCCGCCCAGGCCGTGCTCGATCAGCGGGGCCTTCAGGGGGCAGCCGAGGTGGGCACCCTGCCGGAGTCCGAGCAGCAAAGTGTCGTCGACGAGGTGTTGCGGCGCGAGCTCGGGGTGATGACGCATCTCGGCCTACGTGGTCGTGGGGCTGGCACTGCGCGCGGCCTCGACCGCCCACGGATTCTGAGGAGCCCTGCGAGACGCCCCTCGGGGAGCTCCGGGGCGGTGGGCGCTTCGCCGCCGGCGGGGGTCAGGACGGCAGCGGGATTCCGGGGCCCCGGCGGTCGATATATTCCCCGCGCATGAAGCTCGCCGTGACCACGGTCCTACTGGTGTGCGCCACGGCGCTCTCGGCGTGCGGATCCCAGGGCGTCCAGCTGAAGAAGAGCAACCCCTACTACCAGGGTGCCGTGATCTTCCGCGAACACTGCTCGGGCTGTCACACGCTGGGCGTGGCCGGCGCGCAGGGCTCGGCCACCAGCATCACCAACCGGGTCAAGACCAGCGGGCCGAACTTCAACATCCGCAAGGAGCAGACCGAACAGGTGCTCTACGCCCTGCGCAACGGCGGCTTCTCGGGGGCGATCATGCCGCAGAACATCGTCGTCGGGCAGCAGGCCCAGCAGGTGGCCGAATTCCTCGCGAAGTACTCCGGTCGCGACGCCCAGCACGTCCCGGCGACCGAAATCACGCAGTCCGACAAGTAGGCCGCGCTCGCGTCTGAAGCGGCGTGCTCGACCTCAAGCGCATCCGCGAGGACCCCGACGGCGTACGCGCCGCCCTGGCCCGCCGCGGAGATGACTGCTGTCGCCGAGCTCGAGCAGGTGATCCGCCTGGACGCCTCCAGGCGGGCGGTGCTGCCGGAGCTCGAGGGCCTGCGCGCCGAGCAGAACGAGGCCAACGCGCGCATCCGCTCCGCCTCCGAGCCGGCAGAGCGCGAGGCCGAGATCGCGGCGATGCGCACGGTTGCCGCCCGCGTGAAGGAGCTCGAGCAGCAGCTGGCCCGGGTCGAAGAGGAGCTGGGCGGGGCGCTCGCGCCGCTGCCCAACCTCCCGGACCCGACCGCGGCGCCGGGGCCGGAGGATGAGCTCGTGCGCGAGGTCGGCTCACCCCGGGAGCTCGGCTTCCCGCCGCGCGACCACCTCGAGCTGGCCGGCCCGCTGATCGACATGGAGCGCGGGGCGAGGCTGTCGGGGACGCGTTTCGCATACCTGCGCGGGTCGCTCGTGATGCTCGAGCTGGCGCTCGTGCGCTGGGCGCTGGAGCTGCTCGCCGGCCACGGCTTCGAAGCCGTGATCCCGCCCGTGCTGGTACGCGAACGGGCGCTGTTCGGCACCGGCTTCCTGCCCGACACCGAGCAGCAGATCTACAGGCTCCCCGAGGACGACCTGTATCTCGTCGGCACCTCCGAGGTGGCGCTCGCCTCGCTCCACGACGGCGAGATCCTCGAGGGCGAGCAGCTGCCCCTGCGCTACGCGGGCTTCTCGCCCTGCTTCCGGCGCGAGGCCGGCGCAGCGGGCAAGGACACGCGCGGGATCTTCCGCGTGCACCAGTTCGACAAGGTCGAGATGTTCAGCTTCGTGGCTCCGGAGGACTCGCCCGCCGAGCACGAACGCATCCTCGCGATCGAGGAGGAGGTGCTGCAGGCGCTGGGGCTTGCCTATCGGGTCGTGAACATCGCCGTCGGCGAGCTCGGCAACTCGGCGGCCAAGAAGTTCGACTGTGAGGTGTGGCTCCCCAGCCAGGAGCGCTACCGGGAGCTCACCTCGTGCTCGAACACGACCGACTACCAGGCTCGTCGTCTGAACATCCGGGCCCGCCGCGAGCGCCCCGGAGGGGGGCGCTCGGTCGAGACGGTGCATACGCTCAACGGCACCGCCGTGGCGGTCGGCCGAACGATCCTGGCGCTGCTCGAGAACGGTCAGCAGCAGGACGGATCGGTGCAGCTGCCGGCGGCGCTGGTCCCCTTCGGCGCGCCCGCCCGGATCGACGCCGCCGCGGGCTAGCTGCGACGCCGCCGCCTCGCGGCGGGTACCTCAGCGGACGTGCAGCACGACGGAGCGGGCGGGGCCGTGGGGGGTCGTGAGCGTCAGGCGATAGGTGCCCGGCGTCAGCGAGCCGGTGGTCAGCCTGCCGCTGTTGTGACCGCTCGAGGCGGCGATCGTCGCGCTGCGGCGCAGCGTGCGCCAGCGGACGTGGTGGTGGCTGGTGGTCTTGCGGGCGAGCGTCACGTGGACGTGTACGGGCCCGCTGGCGGTGAAGCTGAAGGCGAGTTGGGCGAGGTGGTGGCGGGCGGCCCCGGCCGAGGTGGCCGGGCTCAGGGCGAGTGCCGAGATGGTGCCGCTTTCCCCGCTCGAGGAGGCTTCTTCTTCGTCTTCGTCTTCGCCTTCGCCTTCGGGCAAACCGATCGGTTCGCCGACCGGGCCCGTCGAGCCGACCGGGGGAGTGCCGCCGACGGGGCCGCCACCTCCTTCGGAGCCCGGGTCTTCTCCTTTGCCGGCGCCCGCCTGGGGCACGAAGGCGCTCAGTCCGGCGGGCGTGCCGAGCCCCGAAGGACCGTCGTAGCCGGTGGCGGCAAGGCAGATCCGACGGCTGGTGCAGGCGGCCGCCTCCTGTTCGATCGTGCACCCCGAGACCCCGGTGGACTGGTTGAAGGGTTCGTCGCACTCCCCGTTCGAACCCGATGTGACGTCGTGCAGCTCCGAGGGTGTGGTGAGCGCGTTCGCGTACAGGGTGGAAGCGGGATAGGACACGCCGCCGCTACCGCCCGCGAGAGCGAACACCGAAGCGATGATCGGCGAGGCAAGGCTCGTGCCGCCCAGCGTGCACCAGTGCAACACGTGTTTGGTTTTGCCTTCCGTGTAGCTCGCTTCGCATTCCGCGCTGGTCGAGTCCGACACGGCCACGCCGGTGTAGGGGTCCGCGTCGGCCGAGATGTCCGCCACCGCACGCGTGCCCGAGCACCCGACCGCCGACCAGCTCGAGAGCGACAGCTGCCAGTTGGGGGCTGCGAAGATCGTGCTGCAGCCGCCGCCCCCGGCACCGTCGCCGTTCCAGATCGTCTCGCTCGCCCACGTGCTACCGGCGCCCAGTTTCAGTCGCGTGCCTCCCACGGCCACCACGTGGGGGGAGGCGGCGGGGAATTCGACGGCGCCGAGGCCGGAGTCCCAGTCCAGGTAACCGTTGTCTCCGGCCGATGCCGTGATCACGGTGCCGGCGTGGTTGTAGGGCCCGGCCTGCTCGTGGGCCGTGGAGCCTTCCTCGGGGCCGCCATAGGAGTTGGAGATCTCGGTCGCGCCGAGGCTCTCCGCGGAGTGCTCGGCGGCTTCGAGGTCGAGGTTGGTCGGTTCGCCGGCCTCGACCAGGACCACGTCGCAGGACTCACAGACCGCGTGAGCGGTCTCGATGTCGAGCGAGATCTCGAGACCCCAGCCCGTGGCTTCTTCGGCGTTTTCGGCTTCGGCTTTGCTTCCTTTGCGCGCCGCTTCGAGTTCGCCGAGGGTCTTCGGGAAGGGCAGGTTGCCGGCTTCGCCTTTCTGGTTGACCTGCTCGAAGCAGCCGTTGGCGGTCGTGCATGCCGGCAGCGAGAAGGCTTCGGAGTAGGTGCGGAGGTCGGTTTCCGCCGCCGGGTCGTTGTAGGCGTCGACGATCGCGATCGTCTGGGCGGTGGGTGCGCTGGTGGGGAGCGAGTAGGCCGTGTGCAGGTCCTGGGGGCGCAGCCCGAAGTCGCCCGCGGCGGGGGAGGGGGCGTCGGGTTGGCGCACCGTCTGGAGTCCGAGCGGGTGCAGGTGGGCGCGGGCGGTGGCCGAGCGGGCCACCAGAACCGAGGACATGCAGCTGGCCTCGCCCGGCAGCGGGGCCTGGCAGACCCGTCTTGTTTCGTATTCGCCCTGGGGGAGAGGCGAGGCGTCCGTGGCCGGCGCCGGGACGGCGGCGGCTCGGGCGGCGGCGGCCGGCCCCAGCAGGGCAGCGGCGACGCATGCGAGCGCAAGCGAGAGTGGACGTGCGACCGCGGTCGCATGCCGGATGTCGAATCGGGGAGAGTGCACGCTCAGGCGTCTGGTCGGCCGCCGGCCCGCCGCACTTGAGCAAAATCGCCCCATGACGGCCCGATGGGCCGACACCGGGGCTCCCGTAACGGGATCATCACAGCCTGATCACGGCTTGCTCACGAGCCGCGGGCGGGCGCGGGGAATCATCTGATCCGCCGGCGAGCCGCCGCGGCCCGACCAGCCTCGGCAGCGCATGGAGGGACGAGCGCCGGTCAACGCAGTGCGCATCGAACGGGGCGGCCCCCAGACGCCGCCCCGTTCGTCATCTACGCTGTCTTCACGGTCATGTCGAGGTCGTTCGGGTTCCTGATCGCGAGGAACCCGCCGTCACGCACGGCGGGGGTGCTGACCGCGACGGCGTTTGTGGCGCTCTGCACGCTGATCGTGTACGCCCTCGCAAGGGTCGCGCCCGTCGTGTCGCTGTCGGTGGTCTACCTGCCGGCGGTGCTCCTGGTGTCGATCACGTGGGGGGCGTGGCTCGGATTGCTGACGGGCGTCGCGAGCGCCATGGCGTTCGACTTCTTCCACCTGCCTCCGGTCGGGCAGCTGACGATCAACGACTCGAGGATGTGGGTCGCGCTGGCGGCCTTCGTGGTCGTCGCCGCGGTCGCCAGCTCCGTCGGCGAGATCGCCCGGGCGCGCACCCGCGACGCCGAAGACCGCCGGCGGGAGGCGGATCTCGCCGCCGAGCTGGCCCGGCTGCTGCTCTCGGGGAACAGCCTTCAGCAGGCATTGCCGACGGTCGCCGCCCGTGTGGCGGGGACACTGGAGCTGCACTCGGCGGCGATCGAGATGACGGCCGTGGAGGGCGACGAGCGCAGGATCGCGTTTCCCCTGCGCGAGGGCAGCGGGACGATCGCGACGCTGCTTGTGGGCGCGGACTCCCCCGAGGCGAGCCTGCGACGGCTGAGGGAGCGGGTCGTGCCCTCGCTGGAGGCGGTGCTCAGCCCTGCGCTCGAGCGCGAGCGATTGATGGCGGGCGCGGTCGAGGCCGCCGCGCTGCGTCGAGCGGACAACGTCAAGACCGCCGTGCTGCGATCGGTATCGCATGATCTTCGCTCGCCGCTCACGGCCATCTCGGCCGCGGCCGAGGCGCTGCAGTCGCATTCGCTCTCGCAGGAGGAGCGGGCCGACATGGTGTCCGTGATCGCGGGCGAGAGCCGCCGCCTGTCGCGGCTGATCGAGAACCTGCTCGAGCTCTCGCGCCTACAGGCCGGCGCCGCCCGGCCCAGTCGTGACTGGTGCTCGATCGAGGAGCTCCTCGGCGAGGCGGTCGGGGAGCTCAGCGGGGACGAGCGGCGCTTCAGCCTGTCCATCGACCCCGAGCTGCCGCTCCTACGGCTCGACGCGGCCCAGATGGCGCGCGCGTTCGTGAACGTGCTCGACAACGCCCGTCGTCACTCGGGCGGGCACCCCGTGTCGGTGCTTGCGCGCATCGTGCGCAACCCCTCGGGCGGGGGTCAAGCCTCCGTATCGGAGGGGATCTCCGGCGCTTCGCCCGGCGGCGCACGACGTGCGGACCGGATCGTGATCCGGGTTGTGGACCGGGGGCCGGGGATCCCTCCCGGGGAGCTGGAGGAGGTCTTCGAGCCGTTCTACCGGGCGGCGGGGGCGTCGGATCACGGCGGCTCCGGCTTGGGGCTGGCGATCGCGAGGGGCTTCACCGAGGCGAACGGTGGCACCCTGCGGGTCGAGTCGCTGCCCGGCCAGGGCTCCACGTTCGTGTTCGAGTTGCCCCTGGCGGGCACGCTCGAGCCGGACGCTCCGCCGGCCCCCGAGACCGTCGCGGGGCAGGCGTCGTTGTTCGCCGACGATGACGGTTTGGCGGAAGCCGGCAGCGAGCCCCCGCCCTCCGGCGCCGGCGACCTGACGCCGTCGGGCGTCGGCTAGGCCGCCGTGGGGACCGAGGCGCCGAGTCCGCCGGCGCGGGTGCTGGTTGTTGACGACGAGCCACAGATCCTGCGCGCGCTGAAAGTGGTCCTGCGCGACGCCGGCTTCGAGGCGGTGGCCGCGGAAAACGCGGCGGAGGCGCTCGATATCGCCTCCCTGCGCCCGCCCCAGGCGGCGATCGTCGACCTGGTGCTCCCGGACGAAGACGGGGTGGCCCTGACGCGCAGGTTGCGGGAGTGGAGCGAGATGCCGATCCTGGTGCTGTCCGCCGTCGGCGAGGAGGAGGAGAAGGTCAGAGCGCTGGAGGCGGGCGCCGACGACTACGTCACCAAGCCGTTCGGCGCGCGCGAGCTGATGGCGCGCCTGCAGGCGGCCTTGCGGCGCAGCGCACCCGCCGAGGACGAGCCCAAGGTCGTGGTGGACGCCCTCGAGATCGACCTCGCCGCCCGCTCGGTCCGCCGTGACTCGGAGCTCGTCCACCTCACCCCGATCGAGTTCGACCTGCTGCGGGTGCTCGTGCGCAACCGGGGCCGCCTGCTGACCCACCGCGCCCTGCTGCGGGAGGTGTGGGGTCCGGGCTATGAAGAGGACATCCAGCCGCTGCGCACGCACATCGCGCGACTGCGCGCGAAGATCGAGCCACGGGGGGCGTCCGAGCCGCGGCTGATCGTCACCGAGCCGGGCGTGGGCTACAGGTTCGGCGCCTGACGCGGGCAGCGCCGGGGTGGGCGGAAGCCCCACCGCCGGCGAATGGGTTCGCCGTCACGAAATCGTTATACGCCGGGCGGTGATCGTAATGAGACCGTGACGCACGGTCGCCAATAGTGCGGGCATGGACATTCTCGCAATCGCGTTGGGGCTCGTGATGTTCGTGATCCTGCTCGCCCTGATCGAGGGGATCGACCGGGTATGAACCTCGACCCCTCGCCCGCCTTCTTCGTGGCACACATGAGCGGCGCCGACTTCTTCGGGCTGGTCGTGTCCGTGCTCGTGATCGCCTACCTGTTCTACGCGCTGATCCGCGGGGAGAAGCTCTGATCCGCGCCGGTCGCGGAGTCGGGCTTTGAGACGATGACGTTCCTCGGGTGGCTGACGATCGTGCTGTTCGTGGTGATCCTGACCGCGCTGGCGATGGTGCTGGGCAGCTACATGGCGCGGGTCTACAGCGGCGAACGCGTATTCCTGACGCCGATCTTCGCCGGACCCGAGCGTCTTCTCCTCAGGATCTTCCGCACCGATCCCGAGCGCGAGCAGGATTGGAAGCAGTACGCGAAAAGCCTGATCATCTTCTCGCTCGCAGGCTGGCTGCTGCTGTATCTCATCCTGCGCACCCAGCCCCTGTGGGACTGGACGGGGCTGAACCCCCAGGGCTTCAAATCGGCGCCCTGGAACGTCACGTTCAACACCACCTCGTCGTTCCTGACGAACACCAACTGGCAGTTCTACGGCGGCGAGACGACGATGAGCTACTTCAGCCAGATGGTCGGGCTGACGGTGCAGAACTGGCTGTCCGCCGGGGTCGGGATCTGCGTAGCGATCGCGCTGATCCGCGGGATCGTCTCGCGCAGCGGCAAGGGCATCGGAAACTTCTGGACGGACATCGTGCGCACGGTGCTCTACGTGATGACGCCGATCTGCGTGATCGGGGCGCTCGTGCTCGTCTCCCAGGGGGTGATCCAGAACTTCTCCGGCTACCTCAGCGCTCACACCCTCACCGGCCTGACCCAGAGCATCGGGATGGGGCCCGTGGCATCGCAGGAGGTGATCAAGGAGCTCGGCACCAACGGCGGAGGCTTCTTCAACGTCAACTCCGCGCACCCGTTCGAGAACCCGAACGGCTTCACGAACCTGTTCGAGATGCTGCTGGTGCTGATCATCCCTGCGGCGCTGGTGTTCACCTACGGGCGCATGACCGGCAACCGCCGCCAGGGATACGCGATCTATGGCGTGATGATGCTGATGTTCCTGGGCGCGGTGATCGTCGCCTACATCGCCGAGGCCCACGGCTCGCCGGCGCAGCACCACGTCGGTTTGCACACCCACGCGATCGCCGGCTCTGCCGGGGGCAACATGGAAGGCAAGGAGCAGCGCTTCGGCATTGCCGGATCGGCCCTGTTCGATGTCATCACGACCGTCACCTCCTGCGGAGCCGTCAACAGCGCGCTGGAGTCCTTCACTGGAATCGGCGGGGCGGTGCCGTTCGCCAACCTCAGTGCCAGCGAGGTGATCTTCGGTGGCGTCGGCACCGGCCTGTATTCGATTCTGCTGTACGTCCTGCTGGCCGTCTTCATCGGCGGCCTGATGGTCGGGCGAACCCCGGAGTGGCTGGGCAAGAAGCTCGAGGCCAGGGAGATCAAGCTCGCAGGCCTGGGCATCCTGATCACGCCGCTGGCGGCGCTGCTGTGCACAGCCACCGGCGTGGCGACGAAGGCGGGTCGCTCCTCGATCGCCGAAGTCGCAACCTCGGCATCCGGCGGGCACACGCCGCAGGGCTTCTCGGAGAGCTTCTACGCCTACCTCTCGCAGGCCAACAACAACGGCTCCGCGTTCGCGGGCTACACGGGCTTCATCCAGCCCAACGCGGGGAACGCCGGCTCGCACGGGGTCACGCTCGCCAACCTGCTCGGCGGCTTCGACATGCTCGTCGCGCGCTACGCGCCGATCCTGTTCGCGCTGGCGGTCGCCGGCGCGCTGGCGGGCAAGCGCGTCACCCCCGCGGGCCTCGGCACGATGCGCACCGACAACCCGACCTTCGCGGTGCTTCTGATCGGCGTGATCATCCTCGTCGGCGCGCTCACCTTCTTCCCAGCCCTGCTGCTCGGACCGATCGTGCAGGGCCTCACCGGACACCTCTACTAGCCGATGCGCCGCGACATCCTCACGTCACTGATCGCGATCCTCGTGCTGACGCTGCTGCTAGGGGTCGCCTACCCGCTGCTGATCACGGGCGTCTCCCAGGTCGCCTTCCCGGGCAACGCCAACGGCCAGCAGATCAAGGTCGGCGGCAGGCTGATCGGCTCGAAGATCATCGGCCAGAGCTTCGCCGCGCCGGTACTGCAAAAGAACGGCAAGCCCAAGGAAGAAGAAGGAGAACTGGTGACCGAACCGGTGCTGCGCTACTTCCAGAGCCGCCCTTCGGCGACCGAAGGCGGCGCCTACAACGCCGCCGCCAGCACCTTCTCCAACCGCGGTCCCAACAGCACCCGCACGGCTGAAGCCGACGCCGAAAACATCAAGGCCTACCTCGAACTCAACACGGCTCCCGGCGGGCGCAAGTACGACCCGGAGCTGACCGTGGCGCACATCCCGGTCGACGCGGTCAACACGTCCGCGTCGAACCTCGACCCCGAAATCTCGAAGGCCAACGCCTGGATCCAGGCCTATCGCGTGGCCGCGCTGCGCCGGCTCCGGCTGAGCGTCGTGGACGCCCTGATCGCGAAGTACACCAACGGCCGTGGGCTCGGCTTCTCGGGCGAGGAAGGCGTGGACGTGCTCGAGCTCAACCTGGCCCTCGACCGCCTCACAGGAGGACCCGGACGATGAGCACCCAGCCGCAGGCCGCGCACGAACGCCAGGCGGTCTCGCTGTTCCGGCGGGAGATCGTGGGCCGCGCGCTGATCGACAGCGTCAAGAAGCTCGACCCGCGGGTGCAGATCCGCAACCCCGTGATGTTCGTGGTCGAGATCGGCTCGGTGATCACGACCGTCACGTGGCTGATCCAGGTGTTCGGCGGCAAGCCGCTGGGCGGCGGGCACGAGCCGGCCTGGTACACGTTCCTGATCGCCTTCTGGCTGTGGCTGACGGTGATCTTCGCGAACATGGCCGAGGCCTTCGCCGAGGGACGTGGCCGCGCCCAGGCAGACACGCTGCGCTCGATGCGCAAGGAGACCGTGGCGCGGTTGCGGGACGGCTCCACCAGGCCGGCCGCCGAGCTCGACCGCGGCGACGTGGTGATCGTCTCGGCGGGCGAGCTGGTCCCGGGCGACGGGACGGTCATCGAGGGCATCGCCACGGTCGACGAGTCCGCGATCACCGGTGAGTCCGCACCCGTGATCAGGGAGTCCGGCGGTGACCGCAGCGCGGTCACCGGCGGCACCCGCGTGACCTCCGACGAGATCGTCGTGGAAATCACCCAGGAGCCGGGCAAATCGTTCCTGGACCGGATGATCACCCTCGTCGAGGGCGCCGAGCGGCGTAAGACGCCGAACGAGATCGCGCTCAACATCCTGCTCGCCGCGCTGACGCTGATCTTCATGATCGTGGTCGTCACGCTGCGGCCGTTCGGACTGTTCTCCGGGACGCCGATCTCCGAGACGACCCTGATCGCGCTGCTGGTCGCCCTGATCCCGACCACGATCGGAGCGCTGCTGTCGGCGATCGGGATCGCGGGCATGGACCGGCTCGTGCGGCGCAACGTGCTCGCGCTCTCCGGACGCGCGGTCGAGGCCTCCGGCGACGTCGACGTGCTGCTGCTCGACAAGACCGGCACGATCACGATCGGCAACCGGCTCGCCTCGGAGTTCATCCCGATGCCGGGAGTGCCCGAGTCCGAGCTGGCCGAGGTGGCCCAGCTGGCCTCGCTCGCGGACGAGACTCCAGAGGGGCGCTCGATCGTCGTGCTCGCCAAGCAGTACGGGATCCGCGAGCACGACCTGGCCACACTCAACGCGGAGTTCGTCCCCTTCACGGCCCAGACCAGGATGAGCGGCGTGGACCTGGACGGGCGGCGGCTGCGCAAGGGCGCCGGTGACGCGATCGTGAACCTCGTGCGCAGCGAAGGTGGCTCGCCGCCGCCGGAGCTGGAGGCGGCGCTCGACCGCATCGGCCGCGAGGGCGGCACGCCGCTGGCGGTCGCCCGCGACAACCAGGTGCTTGGGGTGATCTACCTGAAGGACACGATCAAGGAGGGCATGAAGGTCCGCTTCGACCAGCTGCGCGCGATGGGCATCACGACGATCATGGTCACCGGCGACAACCGCCTGACCGCGGCCAAGATCGCCGAAGAGTCAGGCGTCGACGACTTCCTCGCCGAAGCCACCCCCGAGCGCAAGCTCGACCTGATCCGCGAGCAGCAGGGAGAGGGCCGGCTGGTGGCGATGACCGGCGACGGCACCAACGACGCCCCCGCCCTCGCCCAGGCGGACGTGGGCGTGGCGATGAACACCGGAACCCAGGCGGCTCGCGAGGCGGGCAACATGGTCGACCTCGACTCCAACCCCACGAAGCTGATCGAGATCGTCGAGGTCGGCAAGCAGCTGCTGATCACCCGCGGCGCTCTGACGACCTTCTCGATCGCCAACGACGTCGCCAAGTACTTCGCCATCCTGCCGGCGATCTTCGTCACCACCTGGGCCGCCACCCCCGGTGGCCAGAGCCCCCTGCACGTCCTCAACATCATGGACCTCGGCTCGCCCCGCTCGGCGATCATCTCGGCGATCATCTTCAACGCGCTCGTGATCCCGCTGCTGATCCCGCTCGCGCTGCGGGGGGTGCGCTACCGCCCGATCGGCGCGAGCTCGCTGTTGCAGCGCAACCTGCTGATATATGGGCTCGGCGGGATCATCGCTCCCTTCATCGGGATCAAGCTGATCGATCTGATCGTCCACAACCTGCTCGGGGGATAACCTCAGGGTCGGCCCCGCTGACCACACCGATCCTGGAAATGAACGAGGACCTAGCGACCCGCTCCGAGGTACCGGCCGGCACGGCCGGAGCCCGACGGACCGGTCGCCTGAAGATCTTCATCGGGATGGCAGCGGGTGTCGGCAAGACCTACCAGATGCTGCTCGAGGGGCACGCCGACCTGGAGGCGGGGCGCGACGTCGTGATCGGCTTCCTGGAGACGCACGGGCGCGCCGAGACCGCCCGGCTCGCCCAGGGCCTGCCGATGATCCCGCGCCGGCGGGTCAGCTATCGCGAGACCGTGATCGAAGAGATGGACCTCCCGGCGGTCCTGCAGCGGGCCCCGGAAGTCTGCCTGATCGACGAGCTGGCCCACACCAACGCCCCCGCCGTCGAGCACGCCAAGCGCTACGAAGACGTCGCGGATGCGCTCGCCGCCGGAATCGACGTGCTCTCGACCGTCAACGTCCAGCACCTGGAGTCGCTCAACGACCAGGTCACCGAGCTGTCCGGCGTGCGGGTTCGCGAGACGATCCCCGACGCCGTGGTGGCGCGCGCCGACGAGGTGGTGCTGGTCGACCTCACCCCGGAGGCGCTGCTCGAGCGCCTACAGGCCGGGAAGATCTACCCCCGCGAGCGCATCGACGCGGCCCTGAACAACTTCTTCCGCATCGAGAACCTCTCGGCCCTGCGCGAGGTCGCCCTGCGACAGGTCGCCCAGGAGGTGGGCGCCAAGCGCCGGCCGGCCGAAGTCGTCTCCTCGCGCGAGGAGAGCCTCGCCGAGGGCACTCCGCAGGCGATCGGCGAGCGGCTGCTGGCGCTGGTCGAGCCCTATCCCGGAGCGCAGCGGCTGGTGCGACGGGCGTGGCGCTCGGCCCAGCGTCTGAACGCCGACCTCGACCTACTGTGGGTGCGTCGCCCGGGCCAGCGCCTGGAGGAGGACAACGAGCGCTCCCTGACCGCGCTGCGACAGCTGGCGGCGATCCTGGGGGCGAGAATGTACGAAGAGGAATCGGACGACGTCGCGGCGGCGGTGGCCGATTTCGCGGCACGCCAGGGCACCACCTACATCCTGCTCGGACGGTCGCGTCCCGCGCGCGGGGTGGGGCGCTTCCGCACGCCGCTGCCCCAGCGGCTGATGGCGCGCCTGCCCGGCGTCGACGTGCGGATCGTCGCCGACCGTGCGGCGCGCGCGAACGGCGAGGCACGGATCGCCGCTCCAGGAGGGGTCACGTGAGCGCACTGGCCGTCGTCGGGATCGCGATCGCGGCCGTTCTGATCGGGGTTGCCGGCGGCTACTGGGCGACCCCCCATCGCCGGCGGGTGAAGCGCACGGCCCCGACGGCGGTGAGGCGGATCCTGCTGCCCTTCACCGGACAGGCCATCTCCAGGCGCTCGTTCGAGGCGGCGGTCCGTCTGGCGAAGGCCGAGAACGCCGTGATCATGCCGGCCTTCCTGGCGACCGTGCCGATGAACCTGCCGCTGGACACGGCTCTGCCCGCGCAGTGTGGGCGCGGGATGCCGCTGCTGGAGGCGATCGAACAGCGGGCCACGGTCCAGGGGGTGCCCGTGGATGCGCGTGTCTCACGCGGGCGCTCCTCGCGCGACGCGTTGCGCAAACTGATCGAAGCCGAGCACTTCGACCGCATCATCGTCTCGGCCGACGAAGACCCCCATTCGGGCCTCACCTATGACGACCTGCGCTGGATGCTGGAGCGGGTTCCGGCCGAGATCATGATCCTCAGACCCGCTCCCGAGGACACGCGTCGCATCTCACTGGAGGCGGTCGGGGGGCACTTCTAGCGTTATCCTTTCCGGCCGGGTGAGCCGGGAAGTCTGGTCGGCGGACAGCAGCCTGCCCGCAGGAATGGTTCGCCACCTCAGACCACCCAACCCCCGAGTTCCGCGCCCCCGGCACCGCCGGCGGCCGAACACGGGGTTCTGACGCGTGCTCCGGCTCTCCGCCTACAGGCGAGAAGCCTTACGGACCAACCTGTGGCTCGTGCCGACGGTGCTGATCGTGCTGGCGGTCGCCCTGTTCGCCGGCACGTACGCGCTCGACCGCACGGCGTACGACGAAGCCTGGCAGCTGCCGTCGTTCCTGATCAGCGGCAGCGCCGACGCGGCGAGGCAGATCCTGACCGCGATCGCGGCGGCGGTTATCACCGTGGTGACGCTCGTGTTCTCGATCACGATCGTCACGCTCACGCTGGCCTCCACCCAGTTCGGGCCGCGAATGCTGCGCAACTTCATCCGCGACCGGGTCACGCAACTCACCCTCGGCGGCTTCGTGGCGACGTTCGTTTTCGCGATCCTCGCGCTCGTCTCGATCGGGCCTTCGAGCCACGGGGAATTCGTGCCGCACATCTCGATCACGGTCACGATGGCGTTGGTCGTTCTCGACGTGGCGCTGCTGGTCGTGTTCATCGACCACATCGCCCGCTCGATCCAGCTACCGCGGGTGATCGGGAGCATCGCCGCCGACCTGGGCGGCGCGCTCCAGGCCGAGGTCGCCGGCGAAGACCCGGCCGGTGCCAAGGCCGGGCCGTCGCTGGGGGAGATGGTCGTGAGACTCGACGAGGAGGGCGCGACCGTGCGGGCGCCCCACAGCGGCTATCTGCAGTACGTGAGCATTTCTACGCTGATCAGCATCGCGGCCAGCCGTCACGCGGTCATCCGGCTGCTGCACCGTCCCGGTCACTTCCTGGTCGAGGGAGAGCCGCTGGCGGAGGTGTGGCCACCGGATGCCGCCGCGCGCGTGGCCGGCGCCCTCGGCGGCGCCCACGCCACCGGTTCCTCACGCACGCTCGCCCAGGATCCCTCCTTCGCCGTCGACCAGTTGGTGGAGATCGCGATCAGGGCTCTCTCCCCGGCCGTCAACGACACGTTCACCGCGCTGGCCTGTATCGACTGGCTCGGCGACGGCCTCGCCAAGGTGGTCGACCGGCCCCGTCCTGTGTCTGTGCATCGGGACCCCGCCGGACACGTGAGGGTGATCACGGTCACCGTGAGCTTCCGCCGGCTGGTGGAACGGGCACACGAGAAGATCCGCCAGGCCAGCGGGGGCATGCCGGCGGTGATGATCCGCCAGCTCGATTCGCTGTCCAAGGTCATGGCTCGCACCCGCACTGCCGATCAGCGTGGCCTCCTGCTCGGGGAGGCGGAGAAGATCCTGCGCGTCTGCGAGGCGTCCGTGCCCGAGCCCGCGGATAGGGACGCGGTGCGCCGGCGCTACGAGGCGGTGTTGGATGCCTACGCTGCGGCGGGCGGGGTGTCCGGCTGAACGCCCCGATGCTGACGGGCCAGCCAGCGGATCCCGGGGATCTCGGTGGCGCCGTGGACGAGGATCGAGCAGAACACGGCCAGCGCGGCGAGGTCGAAGATGCGCTCGGCGCCATGCACGCCGCGGGACAGGATCAGCAGCGAGAAGGTGATCGTGGCGACGCCCTTGGGGCCGAACCAGGCCATGAAGATCCGATCCGCACGCGGGACCCTGGTGCCGGCCAGGGCCACGAAGATCGCGATCGGCCGCGCCAGCAGCAGCGTGCCCGCGACCAAGCCGACGCCCCCCCAGCCGTCGAGCAGCAGCTCGTGGAAGGTGAACAACGCGCCGAACACCGTGAAGATCCCCAGCTTGACGATCTCGATCACCTCCTCGCCGTGCTCGGCGAAGCAGGCCCGAAGGTCGGCGCGGCGGTTTCCGAGCACGATCGCCGCCACGAACACCGCGATGAAGCCGTTGCCCTTCGGCGGCAGCACCGTCAGACCGTAGGTGGCGAACGCCAGCCCGAAGCTGTAGAGCGCCTTCTGGCGCCCGGAGACCGACCCTCCCGAGGGGCCGTCCCGCGGCATCAACAGCGAGCCGACGAAGCCGCAGATGAGGCCGTACACGAGCCCCAGACCGATGTCCTGCAGGACGAAGTGCCACCACACGAAGCCGTGTTTGCCGGCTTCCAGGGCGGCGGCGAAGGCGAGCACCGCGGGCAGCGCCAGCCCGTCGTTGAGGCCGGACTCGAGGTTGAGCGTGTGCCGAACGGATGCCGGTACCCGCTCGTCGGTCACCACCCGCGAGGAGAGCACCGGGTCGGTTGGGGTCAAAAGGGCGCCGAGCAGCAGCGACTCGGTCCAGCTCAGTCCCACCACGAAGCGCGAGAGCAGCGCCACCACGATCGCCGTAACCGGCATGCCCACGGCGAGGTGGCGCAGCGGCACCTGCCAGTGGCCGCGCAGCAGCTCCCCCTCGACCTCGAGGCCGTCACGGAACAGGATCACGATCAGGGCCACGGTTGCCAGGTCGCTGACGAAGCCCGAGTTGGCGTGAAAGCTGACGACGCCCGTTTCGCCGAGCACGAAGCCGGCCAGCACGTACAGCGCCGCCAGCGACAGGAAGCTGCGGTGCGCCAGCACGGACACCAGCGCACCGAGCACCAGCAGCCCACCGAGCACCGCGGCCGCCGTCTGGAAGGAGGTCACCCGCGTAGCCTTCCACGGCTCGCTCCCGGGGCTCCGGGTGGCCGGAGCTGAGAGCGGCCTTGCAGTCGCCGGAGAACCGGCGTGGGGCGCCCGCGGTGTGTTCTACGATCGGGGCTTCGCGCCGTGACCTTCTCGCGCGGAGCCCCGCCCCCGACCCCCACCCCCACCCGGAGGAGGAGGACGATGTCCAGCCGCCGCCGATCCAACCGTTTGATGAGGCGCCGCACCACCGTGGCCCTGCTTCTCGCCGTGCTGGGCGCAGCCCTGTGGCTGCAGCCCGCCAGCGCCGGCACCGGTGCCCCCCGCGCACGCGCCGCCTCCAGCTTCCTGACCGGCATCGGCGACGAGCACGTGACGATGTTCAGCCAGCCCACCTACCAGCGCCTACACACCAAGATCGTGCGCTACATCGCTCCGTATGACGCGGTCAAGCACGCCGCCTCGCTGAACTACGCGATCGGCTTCATCCGCGCCGCAGAAGCCGACCACGAGCAGGTCCTGGTCGCCTTCTACCACTCCGAGTACACGCCCACGGTGCTCCCGAGCGTCGGCACCTACCAGCACGACGTCGAAAAATTCGTCAGGCGCTTTCCCCACGTGCGCCAGTACCAGTCCTGGGACGAGTCCAACCGGGGCAACGTCCGCGGGGCCTTCTCGAGCCCTTCGGCCGTGTCCGCCGCGCGCTACTACCAGGCGCTGCTGCGCGTCTGCAAGGGCTGCAACGTCATCGGTCTCGACGTTCTCGACGCCGACAACATCGGCCCCACGCTCAGCTACATCTCCGAATTCAAGCAGGAGATCGGCCGCCTGCGCACGGTCATGCCCTCGATCTGGGGCCTGCACAACTACTCCGACATCAACCGCCTGCAGAGCTGGCGCACGCACCAGCTCGTGCGCGCGCTGGGCGGTCAGGTATGGCTCACCGAGACCGGCGGGATCGTGAAATTCGCCGGCGCCTTCACCAACGTCCACGGGTCCGGCCTGCGTCGCTCCGCCAAGGTCATCAAGTACATGTTCGCGGTCGCCGGCGCGATCCCGCAGATCAAGCGGCTCTACATCTACGACTGGACGGGTGGAACGGCCAGCACCCGCTTCGACGCCGGGCTGACGAACTCCCGCAACCAGCCGCGGGAAGGCTACGTCGCCGTCTGCAGGGCGCTCCACGCGAGCGACTGCACGAGCGTGAAGCTGGCCAACAACTAGGACGCCGGACGGGCCGCCGCCTGCCGTGTCCGTAGCGCTCGTCACCGGGGCAAGTCGCGGTATCGGGCGGGCGATCGCGCTGCGCCTCGGCGAGGACGGCCACGACGTCGCCGTGGGCTACTCCCGGGGCCTCGAGCAGGCCGAGCAGGTGGCGGGCGAGATCACCGCGCTCGGGCGCCGGGCGATGACCGTCGGCGGCGACCTCGGCGACCCCGCCACGCCGGCGCGGATCGTCGCCGAGGTAGAGGGTGGGCTCGGGGGCGTGGACGTGCTGGTCGCCAACGCCGGTATCGGGAGTGCGCCGACCGGGATCCTCGAGGTCGCCCTCGAGGACTGGCAGCGGACGCTGGCGGTCAACCTCACGGCCCCCTTCCTGCTCGCCCAGCGGACCTTCGCGGGGATGCTCGAGCGGGGTTTCGGGCGGATCGTGCTGCTGTCCTCGGTGGCCGCCTACACGGGCGGGCTGATCGGAGCCCACTACGCGGCCTCGAAGGCGGGCCTGCACGGGCTCGCCCATAGCCTCGCCCGCCAGGGCGCCGCTGCCGGCGTGACCGTCAACGTGGTCGCCCCGGGGCTGATCGACACCGACATGATGCCGGCCGATGGTGCCGTGCGCGAGCAGCTCGCCGCCAGTCGTGCGGTCGGGCGTCTGGGGAGCTCCGAGGAGGTCGCGGAGCTGGTCTCGGCGGTCGTGGCGAACGGCTACCTCAGCAACCAGTCGATCGTCATCGACGGCGGCACCCTCCCCACCTAGGGCCGGCGTGAGCGGTCCGGACGTGGTCGTTCTAGGCGCCGGGGTGATCGGTTTGACGAGCGCCGTGCTGCTGGCCGAGTCGGGTCTCGCGGTCGAGTGCTGGGCGGCCGATCCTCCCGCCGAGACGACTTCGCGGGTGGCGGGCGCGCTGTGGGCGGCCTCACCGCTGGAGGATCCGGACGGGACCCTCGCGCGCTGGGCCGGGGCCTCCCTGGAGGTGTTCGGCGAGCTCGCCGGCGACCGCTGCAGCGGGGTGCGCATCGCACACGGGACGGTGGCCTCGCGGGAGCGGACAGGTGCGCCGCTGCAGATGTTCCCCGGAGTGCCGCTCCGCGGCACCGAGCCCCCGGACGGCTGCGTGGCGGCGTTCGAGCTCGACGCGCCGCTGATCGAGATGGAGGGCTACCTGCAGTACCTGCAGCGGCGCCTGCGCAGCACCGGTACCGCGCTCGTGAAACGGCGTGTGCGCTCGCTGTCCGAACCCGCCGGGCACGCCCCGGTGGTCGTGAACTGCAGCGGCCTCGGAGCCCGCGAGCTGGTGGGCGACGAAAAGCTCGAGCCGGTTCGCGGGCAACACGTGGTGGTCGAGAACCCGGGCCTCGATGACTTCTTCATGGAGGATCGCGGGGGGCCCGAGTGGGCCTGCTGGTTTCCGCACGGCGAGCGTGTCGTCCTGGGGGGCGTGGCGCAGCCGGGTGCGGTCGGTCTGGCGCCGCTCCAGGAGGTCTCGAGGGCCATCATCGAGCGCTGCTCCGCGATCGAGCCGCGGCTGGGGAGCGCCCGCGTCGTCGGGGAGCTGGTGGGGTTGCGCCCGGTGCGGCCGTCGGTCCGCGTCGAGGCCGAGGATCTGCGCGGGGCCCGCTGCCTGCACAACTACGGGCACGGTCGCAGCGGCGTGAGCCTGTCATGGGGCTGCGCCGAGGAGGTCCTGCGGTTGCTGCACCGCTAGGCTCCGCCGCGAGCTCGTGGATCTCGCCGACTACACCGCATGCGACGCGACCGAGCTGGCGCAGCTGATCGCTGCCGGCGAGCTCGAGGCCGCCGAGGTCCGGGACGCGGCCCTGCGTGCGATCGAAGCCGTGGAGCCACACCTCAACGCCGTCGTCGGCGGCCCCTACGAGGACGCCACCGTGGTCGCCGACGCGCCGCTCAGCGGGGTTCCGTTCGCGGTCAAGGACACGCTGCCGGAGGCGGGGCGCCCGCTCGGCTTCGGCAGTCGCCTGCTCGACGGCTACGTGGCCCGGCGGGGGGCCACGCTGGCGGAGCGCTTCCGTGACGCCGGGCTGGTCTCCCTGGTGCGCACCGCCACGCCCGAGTTCGCGTTCAACATCGACACCGCCGCGGTGGTCCACGGTCCCACCCTCAACCCATGGGACAGCACGCGCAGCCCGGGCGGCTCGAGCGGCGGTACGGCGGCGCTGGTCGCGTCCGGAGCGTTGCCGATGGGTCATGGCAACGACGGCGGCGGGTCGATTCGCATCCCGGCGGCCTGGTGCGGCCTGGTCGGGCTGAAGCCCTCGCGGGGCCGCGTGCCGATCGGCCCGGCGGTGGGGGAGGCCGTCGGGGGCTTCGCGCACGAGTTCGCACTCACCCGGACGGTCCGTGACGCGGCTGCCCTGCTGGATGAGGTCAGCGGACCGGCCCCGGGCGACCGCTATTACCTCGCCAACCCATCGCGGCCCTTCGCCGGCGAGCTCGAGGGCCCGCTGCCGAGGCTGCGTGTGGCGGGCTGTACGAGCTCGCCGTTCGGGACGCCCGTCGACCCCCACGTACGCGCCGCGGTCGAGGACGTGCTCGGGGTGCTCGAGCAGATGGGTCATGTGGTGGTGGAGTCCTGCCCGCCGGTGGACGAGCAGCGCCTGCGTGACTGCCTGGAGACGACCTGGTCGGTCGACCTCGCGTCCCTGGCGGGGACGTTCGCCCGGATCTCGGGAGGGGAGGCGCAGGGAGACTCGGTCGAGGCGGCCTCTCGCGCCTGTATCGCACGTGGCCTCGAGGTCAGCGCGCTCGAGCTCGAAGCGGCCGCCGCGACCGTGAACTCCGTCTCGCGCCGTTGGGGTGGCTTCCTCGATGAGCACCAGCTGTTCGTGTGCCCGACCACGCCGGCCGGGCCGCCGCCCTCAGGCATCCCCGCCCAGGACGACGAGCGCCACGCCACCGCGGCCGACTGGATCGACGCCGTGTTCGCCCCGAGCCCGTTCACCGCGCTGTCCAACCTGTCCGGGCAGCCCTCCATCTCGCTGCCCCTGGGCGAGTCCCCCGACGGCATGCCGATCGGGGTGATGCTGACCGCCCAGACCCTGCGCGAGGACCTCCTGATCGCCGTGGCCGCGGAGCTCGAGCGGACGATGCCGTGGGCCGGGCGCCGGCCCGCGATTCACGCCTCCTCGCCGGGAAGGGTGGCGGGGGCGGCCTGAGGACAGTGCAGTGCGGCGTCGGCTGCCGGGAACGGCGGCGGCGCCCCTGAGAGGATCCCTACGAGGAGGACAGCCCGATGCAGATCACCAGGAGCAGCCTCGACACCGCCCCCGGCCCCGCCGACTGGTTCAGCGGCGAGGTGTTCCTCGACGTCGTCGCCGTCCCCTCCGGCTCCTCGCAGCTGGCAGCCGCCAGCGTCCACTTCACGCCCGGCGCCCGGACCGCCTGGCACACCCACCCCAACGGTCAGACGATCTTCGTGACCGAGGGGATCGGGCGCTGCCAGCGCCGGGGCGGCCCGGTGGAGGTGATCCGCCCGGGCGACCGGGTGTTCTTCGAGCCGGGGGAGGCCCACTGGCACGGCGCCGCACCCAACCGCTTCATGACCCACATCGCGATGCAGCAGGCCGACGACGAGGGCAACGTCGTGAGCTGGGGCGAGCACGTCGGCGACGAGGAGTACGGGGCGCCGCCTGCGGACGCGCCCTGAGCGCGCCCGCGACGGACCTCGGGCAGCGCTAGGAGAACCTCACTCGCCCCAGAAGCCCTCGATGATCTCGCCGTCACCGCCCTCGGGTCGGCTGCCAGCCGCGATCATCAGCTCGAGGCCGTCCGCGCCGGCCTCGAAGGCGCGCCCGACCTCCGGCGCGACGCGCACGACGTCCCACTGGCCCAGGTCGCGGACCTCGTCGTCCAGCTTCACCCGCCCGGAGCCCGAGATGACCACGTAGACCTCCTCCTGCTCACGGTGGCGATGGCCGACCGGGGCCCGGAAGCCCGGGGCGTAGCGGAAGTAGCTGATGCCGAGCTCGCGCGAGTCGAGGTACTTGCGCGCGAAGCGTCCCTCCACGGACGGGGTCCTGGCCCCGGCGGTGTCCTCGACGTCCTGCTTGAGGTTCGTGATCGTGTAGTTGGCCATCGGCTTCCTTTCGGCTCGTTTGGAGGTCCTCGCGGGCGGTTCCGCCCAGCCCGCGTGCGCCTCATGCCGAGATAGCAGCAACGGTGCACGCGGCCGCACGGAGCCGCGAATCGCGCGAGCCGAATATGGTGTCGGCGCGATGAACCCCGAGGGAAGGATCGCGGTCGTGACCGGCGCGGCCGGCGGCATCGGCGGCGCGCTCGTGCGAGGCCTGCTCGCGGGCGGCGCCCGCACCGTGGTGGCCACCGACCTCGACGCCGGGGGCGTTCAGCGCCTGGGCGGGGAGCTGGGCGACGCGGTCGTCCCGCGCGAGCTGGACGTCTGCGACGAGGCGGCCACGCTGGCGCTGGTCGGGGACATCGAGTCCACGCTGGGCCCGATCGACATCTGGTTCGCAAACGCCGGCCTGGCCACGGGAACCGGCCCCGAGGGTTCGCTGGAGGACTGGGACCGTCAATGGCGGGTCAACGTGATGTCCCACGTGTTCGCCTCGCGGGCCCTGCTTCCCGGTTGGGTTGAGCGCGGCGAAGGACACCTGATCACGACCGCCTCGATGGCCGGCATCCTCACTTCGCTGGGCGACGCCGCGTACGCCTCCACCAAGCACGCCGCCGTGGGATTCGCCGAGTGGCTGGCCATCACCTACGCCGCCCAGGGCGTGAAGGTGTCCTGCATCTGCCCGGGTGCGGTCGACACCGCCATGCTCCGTGCGGGCGGAGAAGGCGACGCCGCCAAGGCGAGCGCGATCATTGGCGGCGGCGAGGTGCTGGCTCCCGAGGCGGCCGCCGAGCGGATCCTCGAGCGCCGTCGGGGAGGACCGTTTCCTGATCCTCACCCACCCCGAGATGCACGAGTTCGCGGTCGGCAAGGCTCAGGAGCCCGAGCGCTGGGTGCGCGGTATGGGCCGCCTGTGGGTACGTGCCCAGGCGCTGCTCGGCTGAAGCGCCGTCAGCCGGGATGCGGACACCCACGCCCAGCGCGACCGCTGGCATCCGGATCGCAGACCTGCGGGCCGCGTCGCTGCAGATCGCGGCTCTCGCCACGCTCGCTGCGGCTTGCCTGCTGGGACCGCTCACCAGCGCCGCCCCGGCGGCCCCCGGGGTCTACATCCGCGTCGATCTCCTCGGCTACCAGCCCAACGCACCCAAGCGCGCCTACGTGCTGTCGAAGAAGCCTGAGGCGGGCGCCGGCTTTACGGTGCTCGATCAGAGCTCCGACACGGTCCTCAGCGGATCCGTCGGGCAGGCGCTGGGGAAATGGAGCTCGCGTGCCGGCGAGGTCTATCCGCTCGACTTCGACTCCCTCACCACGCCCGGGACCTACACCATCGAGCTGGCCGGCAGGACGCCCGCCACCTCTCCGCCCTTCGCCGTCGCGGCGGCGCCCGGCCTCTATGGCGCGCCGCTGGCCAACGCTCTCAGCTTCTACGAGAACGAGCGCGACGGTCCCGAATACGTCCCCTCGGCGCTCCGCTCGGCTCCCGCCCACGTGAACGACGAGCACGCGATGACCTACGCCACGCCGAAGGCGAACGCCGAAGGGGTGTTCAAGGGCGAACTCCCGGGCCTCGGCGAACGGATCGACGCCTCCGGGGGGTGGTGGGATGCCGGCGACTACCTGAAGTTCGTGCAGACGACCGGCTACGCGGTCGCCCTGCAGCTGGCCGGGGTGCGCGACTTCCCCGGCCAGATGGGGGCCGCGGCGGGGTCCTCGGACTTCACCAACGAGGCCCGCTTCGGGGTCGAATGGCTGCTGAAGATGTGGAACGACAGCACCCGCACGCTCTACTACCAGGTGGGGATCGGCTCGGGCAACGGCGAAGCTGTGGGCGACCACGACATCTGGCGCCTGCCCCAGGCCGACGACACCTACGGC
The DNA here is from genome assembly GCA_963758055.1 of uncultured Solirubrobacteraceae bacterium. Taxonomy (GTDB): domain Bacteria; phylum Actinomycetota; class Thermoleophilia; order Solirubrobacterales; family Solirubrobacteraceae; genus Palsa-744. Next base: position 203,241 of record CAVWTU010000010.1, on the reverse strand, counting down.
GGATCGGATCCCCAGTACCGCTACATCCGCGAACGGCCCGTGTTCCGCGCCGGAGCGCCCGGCGCACCCGTCAGCCCCAACCTCGCCGGCCGCGACGCGGCTGCGTTCGGGCTCTGCTTCCAGGTGTTCGCGGCCACCCGCCCGGAACTCGCCTCGCGCTGTCTGCAGGCCGGCGAGCACATCTTCGAACTCGCGAACACCGACCCCCAGGGCAACCTCCTGACGAGCTTCCCGTACGGCTTCTACCCCGAGACGGAATGGCGCGACGACCTCGAGCTGGGCGCCACCGAGCTCTCGATCGCGCTCGCCGGGGCCGACGGTCTGCCCGCCGGATTGCCGCACGCCGAAGCCGGCTACTACCTCGAACAGGCCGCCCACTGGGCGGGTGCCTACATCTCGAAGTCCGGCTCGGAAGGAGAATCCCTGAACCTGTATGACGTGTCCGGGTTGGCCGACTACGAGCTCGTTCGTGCGATCCGCGAGCAGGGCGACCCCGGCGGCCTGGAGGTCGGGGAAGCGGGCCTGCTGGGGGACCTGGCCGGCAAACTCGAACGCGCCGTGGCGCAGTCCCGCAGCGACCCGTTCGGCTTCGGCTTCCCCTGGGCCGAATCCGACACCGCGGCCCACGGGCTGGGGTTGTCGGTGATGGCTTCGGAGTACGACCACCTGGTCGGCGAACCGACCTACGGGACCTTCTCGCAGCGGTGGCTGGCGAACGTGCTCGGCGCCAACGCGTGGGGCTCGTCGTTCATCATCGGCGACGGCGCGGTGTTCACCGACTGTCCCCAGCACCAGGTGGCGAACCTCGTCGGCTCGCTGGACGGCTCGCCGCCGATCCTCGCCGGCGCCGTGGTCGAGGGCCCGAGCGACGAAAAGAGCCACGGCCGGCTTTCAGGCATGCGCAAGTGCCCCGCCGCCGGAGGCGACGCCTTCGCCCGCTTCGACAACGCCGCCTCCTATCGCGACAACGCGCAGTCGTTCACCACCACCGAGCCGGCGATCGACCTCACGGCACCCTCGATGCTGGCCTTCGCCTGGCAGAGCGCCGAACCGTCCGAACTCGAGCCCGGCCTGTGAGCGGCTTGGCCGTTGCGTGGCCGCCTGCCGGCATAGCCGGCCCCGGGGTGGGGACATGAGCGACGTCACGGTCGCACGCGACGCGGACCACGTCGCCGTGGTGGAGATCCACCGGCCGCCGGCGAACTACTTCGACGCGGCCCTGATCGCAGAGCTGGCCGACGCCTACGAGCGGCTCGACGCCGACCCGGAGTGCCGCGCGATCGTGTTGTGCTCGGAGGGCAAGCACTTCTGCGCCGGCGCCAACCTGGGCTCGCCGGGCAGTCCGGCCGACGAGCCCCGCTCCCTGTACCGGCAGGCGCTGCGGCTGTTCGCGAATGCCACCCCGGTAGTGGCCGCGGTGCAGGGCGCGGCCGTCGGCGGCGGCCTCGGGCTCGCGCTGTCCGCGGACTTCCGGGTCGCCTCGCCGGCCTCGCGCTTCAGCGCGAACTTCGCCCAGCTCGGCTTCCACCACGGCTTCGCCCTCAGCGTCACGCTGCCCGCCCTCGCCGGGCAGCAGACGGCAACCGACCTGCTGCTGACGGGCCGCCGGGTGCGCGGCGAGCAGGCGCTCGCGCTCGGGCTCTGTGACCGCCTGGTCGAAAACGACGACATCCGGGAGGGAGCTTGCGCGCTGGCCGCCGAACTGGCGCTCAGCGCACCGCTGGCGGTGTCATCGATTCGGGCCACGCTGCGCTCCGGGCTGCTGGAACGCGTGGAGGCAGCCCTCGAGAGGGAGGCCTCCGAGCAGGACCGCCTGCGTGCGACCGACGACTTTCGCGAGGGTGTGGCGGCCTCGATGGAGCGCCGCCCGCCGCGTTTTCAGGGACGCTGAGCGCGGGTAGAGGCGAGGATCACTCTGATCACCTGAACCGCCTCGTCGATCTCGGGCTCGTCGCCGACCATGAAGGTGGCCCACACGAGCGAGGTCGCGACCTGCACGATCACGTGGGCGGCCTCGACGAGCTCGGGTGTGGGTGGCTGCGAGCGCGTCTCGGCCAGCATCTCCAGGAGCTCGTCGGCGACGACTCGGTGAACCGCCCCTCCACGCCGCAGCAACAGGCGCAGCCCGAGCTCCGACTCGCGCTCGACGAAGCTGCGCACGGGCTGGAAGGCGGCGGAGGAGGTCATGATGTTGCGCGCGTAGTCACACACGCGCTCGTCGCCGTCGCCCCTCGCTTCGGCCCGTGCGGCCGCGCTGAACTGCCGCGTGAGGCGCTCGAAGGCCTGTTCGAGCAGCGCGCCCCGGGACCCGAACCAGCGGTAGAGGGTCGCCGGCGCGACGCCGAGCTGGGCCGCGAGCGCCTGCATGTCCACGCGCACCTCGCCGAGCAGTGTCTCGACGGCCAGGTCCACGGCGTCGGTCGGCCTGGCGCGAGGGAAGCGGGGCGTGGCGAGGGAGATCGGGGCCGCTGGCACGTCGCCAAGCGTAGCGAGATTCCCGGCGGATCTCTAGAATGAGAGACTCTTGACAAATCTCTCATCCTGTGGTTGGATCGTCTCGAGCCACGGCCCACCACGCGGGCCACGGATGAACAGAGGAGGACGAGCATGGCTGCCGTACGCGGGGACATCACCGAGGTAGAGCTCGCCCAGGGCGAGCTGTGGAAGGACGGCCCGCCGTATGAGCTGTTCAAGGAGATGCGCGCAAGTGCCCGGTGCACTGGTCCGGGCAGATCGAGCAGTACCCCTCGGAGGCCGGCTTCTGGTCGGTGACCACGGCCGAGGACGTGCACACGGTCAGCCGCGACTGGCAGACCTACTCCTCGGAACTGGGCGGCGTGACGGTGTTCGCGGAGGTCTTCCCGCTGGAGCTCGCGCGGGCGATGTTCATCGGCATGGACCCTCCGCGCACGACAGGATCAAGGCGCTCTTCCAGCGTGGCTTCACGCCGAAGCGGATCGCCGACCACGAGCAGCGCATCCGCGCGATCACCTGCGACGTCCTCGATCGCCTCGAGGGCCGCGACAGCTGCGACCTCGTCTCCGACGTCGCCCAACCGGTCGTCTCGCGCGTGATCTCGAGCTTCATGGGCCTCGTCCGAGGACGAAGACGCGCTGTGGGCGCGGATCATGAACTCGGCGCTCGCACCCGACGACCCGGACCTCGCTCCCGAAGGCGCGCAGGGCGTGCTCGAAAAGGACATCCCCGAGACTGTTCGAGCGCTGCGGGGCGCTGATCGCCGAGCGCCGCGAGAACCCCACCGACGACCTCATGAGCGTGCTCGTCCACGCCGAGGTCGACGGCGAGAAACTCTCCGAGACACGAGATCGTGATGGGCTTCTTCCTGCTGATGGCCGCCGGCAACGACTCGACCAAGGCGACCTACTGCAGCGGGATGCGCGCCTGATGGAAGACCCGGCACAGAAGCAGCTGCTGATCGAGGACCCGGCGCTGATCCCCGGCGCGGTCGAGGAGGCGCTGCGGATGTTCCCGGCATTCGCCCACTTCCGCCGTACCGCCACCTGCGACACCGAGCTGCATGGCAAGCAGATCAAGCAGGGCGAGAAGGTGGTCATGTGGTACGTCTCCTCAAACCGCGACGAGAGCGTGTACGAGGACCCCGACCGCTTCGACATCCACCGCAACCCCGAGCACCAGGCCTTTGGTGCCGGGGGCCGTCACTTCTGCCTGGGAACGGCGCTGGCGCGGCTGGAGCTGCGGATCCTGATCGAGGAGACCCTGCGCCGCTACCCGCAGATCGAGCTCGACGGGACGCCCGTCGCCGCCGAGGCGCTGTTCGTGAACCAGCTCAAGACGCTGCCGGTGAGGCTCGCACCCGCGGGCGCGACTGCAGCCACGGCGTGAGCAGCCGGCGGCAAGCCCCGCGCGCTAAAGGCCCAACTCACGCGCAGTGGTGAGACGGTCCACCTGTTCCCGCGCGGCTGCGTCGAACACGTTCGCGAGCGCGGGCTGGGGGTCCTCCTGCTCGCCGTACAGGCGCTGGGCGAACGGCCAGTCGCTCCCGAACAGCAGCCGGCCGGCGCCGGCCATGCTCTGCAGTGCCAGCAGCGCGGGCTCATCGGCCACCAGCGCGGTGTCGTAGAAGCAGCCCGCGAGGGCCAGGTGGGCGCTGTCGGGCCCCAGCACCTGCCCGCCCGCCGGCAGCCCGAGCGCCGGGCCGAGCTCTTTGGCGGCGCTCGCCACGGCCGCGAGCCGGGCGCGCAGCATGGGCAGGGTGCCTCCGCCGTGGGCGAAGTGCCAGCGGATCCGTGGGTGGCGCTGGAAGGCGCCGTTGATCAGCAGCGAGATGAACGTACGGGTGGTGTCGAACGGGTACTCCGCGATGAAGCGGGGCACCGGCAGCTCGGGCTGGCGGTCTTCGGCGACCGCCGCGGGGTGGACCATCACCCAGGTGCCGCGGCGATCGAGCTCGGCGAGCAGCGGGCTGAACACGGGGTCGCCCAGATAGAGGCCACGGTAGTTCGACAGCAGGCCGACGCCCTGCAGCCCGAGCTCGTCGAGCGCGCGCCCGGTCTCGGCGAGCGCCTCGCCGACGTTCGTCATCGGGAGGACCGCGAACCCGCCGAACCGCCCCGGGTACGCCTCGATCACACCCCGAGCGTGGTCGTTGCACTCGCGGGCGAGCTGCGCGCCGTCCGTGCCCGCGAACTCGACGCCGGGATCCGAGAGCGACAGCAGCTGCGTGCCGATGCCGTGGCGGTCCATGAACTCCAGCGCCAGCTCCGCAGACCATTCCGGCACGGGTATGCCGCCGATCAGCCACAGCTCGGCATCCCGCAGCGCCTGCACGTACGGGGGCGGGAGGTGGTGGGCGTGGATGTCGATTCGCCCCGGCGCGGCCCGTGCGACGCTCATCCGCGAACCTGGGCCTCGTCGGCGACGGGCGGGAGCGGCCGGTGGGCGATCTCGGCCGCCTCGCGACGGTCCAGGCCGAAGCTGCGCAGCACAAGCTCCGCGTGCCCGCTGTCGGCGTCCTCACCGAGTTCGCCGACGAGCCGTGCGTGGATGACGGCGAACAGCGCGCCCGCGCAGGCGTTGAGCGCGAGCGTCTCGTCGGCGACCTCGAAGCGGCCGGCCTCGATGCCCTCGCGCAGATCGCTGCGGGCGGTCGGCCCGAGGACCGACCAGGCGATGCGGTAGGGCGCCTCGAGGCGCACGAGCAGCCACGCCCAGTTGGCGTCCTCACCCGCCATGCGCACCAGGTGGCGGTGGGCGACGCTGATCTTCTCGGCCGGGTCTGAGATCTTCGCCTGGCGTTCCTGCAGCCGACCGAGCTGGGTCGCCAGCTCGTCCGTGAGCAGCGCCTCCAGCAGCTCGTCCTTGGTGGCGAAATAGTTGTAGAAGGACCCGATCGCGATGTCGGCGTGTCCGGCGATCTCGGCGATGGTCGTTTCGGGGACGCCGTTGGTGGCGAACAGCTCCCTCGCAGCGGCCAGCAGCCGGGTGCGGGTGCGGGCCTTGCGCCGCTCGACCCTGTCGCTCACCCGCGGTCGCATCGGCGCTCGAGTCAGGCACGGCTGAATTGTCGGACACGGCCCGTGACGCCATGGAATGAATATATCATCAAGATTGAATAGCTATTCATTTCTTGCTACGGTGCGGTCCGCAAAGTCCCAACCGCGTGTGACGGGAGGTAGGAGATCGATGGACAGTGAACGCACACAGGTGTTGATCGTCGGCGGCGGCGGCGCCGGGCTGACGGCGTCGATGCTGCTTGCCCGGCTGGGCGTGGAGCACGTGCTGGTCAACGCGCAAAGCCGACGACCTCGGACCTGCCGAAGGCCCACGTGCTCAACCAGCGCGCGATGGAGATCCTCGAGGACGCGGGCGTAGCCGAGGAGATCGCGAAGCGGAGCACGCCGGCGGACGAACATGGCGGCCACCGCCTTCTACGCGGGTCTCGCGGGGCCGAGCGAGGAGTACGGGCGGCGATTCGCGCGGCTGGAGTGCTGGGGAGCCGGCGGCGCCGACGAGAACTGGAGCGCCGCGAGCCCGTGGCTCCAGCAGAACCTTCCGCAGATCCGGCTCGAGCCGCTCCTGCGCCGGGCGCCGAAGAGCTCTCGCCCGGCCGGGTTCGCTTTCAGCCACGAGCTCTGATCGCGCTCGAGCAGGACGACGAGGGCGTCACGCGCCGAGATCCGCGATCACGACGCCGGGCGCGAGTACGCGGTCCGCTCGCGATACCTGATCGGCGCTGACGGCGGGCGACGTGTCGCGGGCGAGGTCGGCGTGGAGTACGAGGGTCTGGGCGTGCTGACCGAGACCGCGACGCTGCACGTCAGCGCGGACTTCTCGCCGCTGGGCGCAGGACCCGGACGTGCTGATCCGCTGGCTGCTGTGCCCGCAGACCGGCGTCAGGGTCGTGATGGTGCCGATGGGACCGGAGCGCTGGGGCCCGGAGTCCGAGGAGTGGGTGATCCACATCAACTACCCGGTCGAGGACCCGCGCGCGCAGTCCGACGAGCAGGTCGAGGCGGACGTCCGCGCGCGCGCTCGGAATCGGCGAGCACCCGATGGAGATCCACAAGATCACGCGCTGGTCGGTCGAGGCGGTGATGGCCGTCCGCTTCGCCGCCGGGCCGCGTATTCCTCGTCGGCGATGCCGCCCACCGCCACCCGCCGACCGGCGGCCTGGGGCTGACGAGCGCGATCCAGGACGTCGCACAACCTGTGCTGGAAGCTCGCCGCCGTGCTCGCCGGCCATGCCGCACCGGCGCTGCTGGACACCTACGAGCCCGAGCGCCGCTCCAGCGCGAGCGCAACGCCCAGCGCTCGCTCGAGAACGCCGCCAACCACTTTGCATGATCGAGGCAGCCGTCGGCGTCTCGCACGAGAACACCGAGGAGCAGAACCTCGCCAGCCTGCGCCGCGCTTTGGAGCGGCACGCCGGAGGACGCCGAGCACCGCGCCGCGGCGCTGCGTCACGATCCGCGCCCAGTCGATGGAGTTCAACGAGCACAACGTCGAGCTACGGCTATCACCTACGAGTCGGACGCGATCGTCTCCGAGCCGGCGGCCGCGCGGCCCCGTCGGTCGACCCGATCCGGATCTACGAGCCATCGACCCGTCCCGGCATCACCGCTCCCGCACGCCTGGATCGACGACGAGGACGGACCCGGCGGCCGATCAAGGACCTCGTCGCCCCGGGCGCGTTCCTGCTGATCGCCGGCGAGGAGGGCGAGGACTGGTGTGAGGCCGCCCGCGAGCTCGCCGAGGCGACGCACCTGCCCCTCGACGGCGCTGCGGATCGGGCACCTCGACGGCGACCTGTTCGACCCGCGCTGCGTCTGGCTGCGCCAGCGCGAGATTCGGCCCCGAGGGCGCGATCCTCGTGCGACCGGACCGCTTCGTCGCCTGGCGCAGCATGGGCTCGGCGGCGGAGCCCTTGCAGGCTCTCGGCGCGGCGCTCGGCCAGGTCCTCGCCCGTGCGCTCGAGCTGCCGCTGGCGGCCGCACGCCAGGCGTAGCCGGGGACCGGTCTGTGGCCGCCTCGATCGAGCGCCGGCGGCTGCGCTTTCCCCGCGCGCGAGAGCGGCGTGCCGGCGGACGCAATTTGCGGTGATCGCCGCCGCCGGGCGGGCGCTCTGCAATACCGTGAGGAGCCAATGAGCGTTCCCGTGCCCGCACCGCAGGGGTCCCTCGACCGCACGGTCGGCACGTTCAGCGCCGGGAGCCCGCAGGTTGCGCCGTCCTGGGTGGTGGACTTCAAAGACGGCTCCCGCGAGATGCGTGAGCTGCTCGGCGGCAAGGGCGCGAACGTCGCGGAGATGACACGCGTGCTCGGCGCCGAGCGGGTGCCGGCCGGCTTCACGTCACCACCGACGGCGTGCGTCGCCTACATGCACGTCGGGCGCAGCTTTCCCGATGGTCTCGCGGACCAGGTCCAGGCGGCGCTGGAGCGGCTCGAGGCGCTGCGCCGGGGCGCAGCTTCGGGCGACGTCGGCGACCCGCTGCTGGTCTCCGTCCGCTCGGGGGCCCGCGAGTCGATGCCGGGGATGCTCGACACGGTCCTGAACCTCGGCCTGAACGACGACACCGTGCGCGGTGCTGGCCGCGCGTTCCGGCGACGAGCGCTTCGCGTGGGACTCCTACCGGCGCTTCGTGCAGATGTACGGCAACGTCGTCGACGGGCATCCCCGGCGAGCGCTTCGAGGCGGCGATCGCCGCGGCCAAGGCGACGGCGCGGCGTGACGCTCGACACCGAGCTCGACGCCGACGCGCTGCGCGAGCTGACGGCGCGAGTTCAAGAGCCTGTACGAGTTCCCAGCAGACCCCTCGCGAGCAGCTGCTCGCCGCGATCCGGGCGGTGTTCGATTCCTGGCAGGGCGAGCGCGCGATCGCCTACCGGCGCATCAACCGCATCCCCGACGAGTGGGGCACGGCGGTCAACGTCCAGCAGATGGTGTTCGGCAACCTCGGCGCGCGACAGCGGCAGCGGCGTCGCCTTCTCGCGCGACGAGGTCACCGGCGCGCCGAGCCCTCCGGCGACTTCCTGCGCCAACGCGCAGGGCGAGGACGTCGTCTCGGGCGTGCGCACGCCGCGCGACCTCGACGAGCTGCGCGAGCTGGATGCCGCACGTCCACGGCGAGCTGATGGTGATCCTGCGCACGCTCGAGCGCCACTACGGCGACATGCAGGACACCGAGTTCACCGTCCAGGAGGGCCGCCTGTACATGCTCCAGACGCGCAGCGCCAAGCGCCCCGCGCAGGCGGCGGTGCGCTTCGCCGTCGACGCGGTCGCGCGAGGGCCTGCTCGACCGCGCGAGGCAGCGCTGCTGACGATCGACCGCGCCTCGCTGGACGCGCTGCTGCACCCGACCTTCGACCCGGCCGCGCGAGTTCGAGTGATCGCGCGCGGCGTCGCCGCCTCGCCCGGCGCGGCCAAGGGCGAGATCGTCGCTCGACGCGCGAGCCGCCGCAGGCCGCGGCCGCCGAGGGCCGCGACGTGATCCTCGTGCGCGCCTTCACCGAGGCCGACGACGTCGCCGGCTTCCACGCCGCCCGCGGGATCCTGACCAGCGAGGGCGGCAAGGCCAGCCATGCGGCGCTGGTCGCGCGCGGCATGGGCCGCCCGGCCGTCACCGGGCGCCGCGCGAGGTGATCGTCGAACGCGGACGCTGGCGAGGTCCGGATCGGCGAGCGCATGCTGCGCGCCGGCGACCGGATCGCGATCGACGGCTCGCCACGGCACGGTCACGGTCGACGACGTGCCGCTCGTCGAGCCGGAGGTCTCCGAGCAGCTTCGCGACGGTGCTGCGCTGGAGCGACGAGCTGCGCGAGCTCGGGTGTCCGCGCCAACGCCGACACGCCCGCAGGACGCCGCGCAAGGCGATCGAGCTCGGCGCCGAAGGCATCGGCCTGTGCCGCACCGAGCACATGTTCCTCGGCGAGCGCCAGCCGCTGATGGTGGCGGTGATCCTCGCCGACGGCGACGAGGCCGCAGCGCGAGGCGATCGGCCGCCTGCGCCCGCTGCAGGAGGCCGACTTCGAGCAGATCCTGCGGGCCGTCGACGGACGGCCGCTGACGGTGCGCCTGCTCGACCCGCCGCTGCACGAGTTCCTGCCCCACCCCGACGAGCTGCCGGAGGGCTCGGCCGAGCGCCGCCGCGTCGAACAGCTGCAGGAGACCAACCCGATGCTCGGCACGCGCGGCGTGCGGCTCGGGATCCTGCGCCCGGCGCTCTACGAAATGCAGGTCGAGGCGCTGTTCGCGGCCGCCGGCCGCGTCGCCGGGCAGCGACGTCGAGGTGATGGTCCCGCTCGTCGCCTACGAGCGCGAGCTCGAGCTCGCGCGCGAGATGATCGAGCGCGTCGCGCGAGACGCACGGGCGCACGCGAGCTACATGGTCGGCACGATGATCGAGCTGCCGCGGGCGTGCCTGCAGGCCGACCGGATCGCCGCAGCCACGCCGACTTCTTCTCGTTCGGCACCAACGACCTCACCCAGACGGCGCTCGGCTTCAGCCGCGACGACATCGAGGGCGAGCGTGCTCGGCCGCTACATCGACGTCAAGGTGCTCGACCGCTCGCCGTTCGAGACGCTCGACACTCCGGGCGTCGGGCAGCTGATCAGGATGGGCGCCTGGCTCGGGCGCACAGACACGCCCGCAGCTGAAGCTGGGCGTCTGCGGCGAGCACGGCGGCGACCCCGACTCGATCGAGTTCTTCGCACGCCTCCGGCATCGACTACGTCTCGTGCTCGCCCTACCGGGTGCCGATCGCGCGCGTCGCCGCCGCCCAGTCGGCGATCAGGGCGCGGGCGCGGGTCGGTACCTCGGCGGCGGGCGAGGAGCCCCCGCGCGCGGCCGCGTCCGGCGGGTCGCGGGGCTGACGGAGGGTGGCGAGGGCGCCGAGCGCTCGGCGACCGCTGGTGGTCGTGACCTTCCGTGCCGGGCCGCAGCTGCGCGAGGCGATATCGGACGCGCTCCGGGAGGAGGCGGAGGTCGTCTACCTGTCGGACCTCGACCGGGCGCAGCGGGCAGGTGCCCTCGGCTCCGCCCGGGCGCTGCTGTCGCTGCGCCTGGAACGCGAGCTCGAGGGACCCGAGGAGTTCGATCTGATCGCGGCGGTGGGGCTCGTGCAGCTGGAGTCGGCCGGAGCCGACAACGTGCCCTTCGAGCGCCTCGCGCCCGCGGTGCCGGTGGCCTCGAACGCGGGCGCGTACGCGCAGCCGATGGCCGAGCACGTGCTCGCATTGACGTTGGCGCTCGCCAAGCGCCTGCCCCAGAACCAGGCCGCCCTGGCCCGGGGCGAGTTCGACCAGAGCACCCTCAACCGCGAAATCCGCGGCTCCGTGATCGGGATCCTCGGGTTCGGGGGCATCGGGCGGGCCACCGCCTCGCTGTTCACGGCGCTCGGCGCCCGCATCCACGCCGTCGGCCGTGAGGGGCGCGCGAGCGACGGGGCCGAGTGGAGCGGCACGCTGGCGGATCTCGATGTGCTGCTGGCCGTCGCCGACGTGCTCGTGATCACGCTGCCGCTCACCCGTTCCACGCGCGGTCTGATCGGCCGCCGAGAGCTGGATCGGATGAAGGACGACGCGATCCTGATCAACCCCGCGCGCGCGGCGATCGTCGACGAAGACGCCCTGTACGAGCACCTGCGCACGCACCCATCCTTCTCGGCGGGCCTCGACGTGTGGTGGCAGGAGCCGCGCGGGCACGGCTCCTTCGCCACGCGCCGTCCCTTCTTCGAGCTCCCCAACCTGCTCGGCTCGCCGCACAACTCCGCGATCACGCACGGGACGCTGGCGGCGGCTGCGCGCGACGCCGCCGAGAACGTGCGGCGCTTCCTGCGGGGCGAGCCGCCGCACAACCTCGTGGACCGCTCCGAGTACCCCGCTCAGCTCTGAGGCGCCGTCGGGCGGTAAGGGTTCCGGGGGCCGCGGTCGGCCGAAAGCGAGTCCTGGGAGGCGAGCACCAGCTGCTCGATCGCGTCGGCGAGGTGGATCGGGGCGATGTTGTAATCGCCCCTCTGCACCCGGATCCGGTGGGCCGCGAGCAGCACCTCGGCGTGCGTGTGGCCGGCCGGAGGCTCGAAGCGGTAGGAGGCCAGCTCGATCAGCAGCCCGAGCGGGTCTTTGAAGTAGATCGAGTCCATGAAGCCCCGGTCCTTGACCCCGCTGTGCTCGATCGCGCGCTCGTCGAGGCGCTCCACGGTCTGGGCGAAGGTCGCCTGCGAGAGTGCGAACGCGAGGTGGTGGACGCACCCGGGATCGGTTGGGGTCCGCTCGGGGTCGGGCGTCCGTCCCTCGTTGGTGAAGACCGTGATCAGGCGGCCGTCTCCCGGGTCGAAGTAGAGGTGGCTCTCGCCGGGGTTGTCGAGGTTGGGCTGCTCGAAGACGAAGGGCATCCCGAGCAGGCCCTCCCAGAAGTCGATCGAGGTCTGGCGGTCGGCGCCCACGAGCGTGATGTGGTGGACGCCCTGGCTCTGGAGCTTGCGCATTTGGGTCATCGGCCTTTCTGGGTCACGGCGGCGGATCGCCACCGAGTGTGGCGGATCATCGTTGGTTCGTCACAGGATCGGCTCTGGCGGCAATCTTGATGTGATGGCCGACCCGGACAGCTTCGTCGCCTTCTACCGAGAGGAGGCCGAGTTCGTGCTTCTGTTTCTGACCCGTAGGACATTCGACGCCGAGGTCGCACTCGACCTGACGGCGGAGACCTTCGCCCAGGCGTGGCGAGGATGGCCCAGGGTGCGCACGGACAGCCGCGAGGAGATGCGTGCCTGGTTGCTGACGATCGCCCGCAGGCAGCTGTCCCATTTCCTGCGCAAGGGCAGGGCCCAGCGCACGGCCCTGCGGCGGCTCGGGATGAGCACGCCCACCGCGCACGAGGACGACCTGGTCGCGATCGAGCGCGCTGCCGGCCTGGAGGGCGCCCGGGCGCTGCTGGGGGATGCCCTCGACGGTCTCACCTCCGACCAGCGCGACGCGGTCAGGATGAGGGTCGTCGACGACCTCTCCTACGAGGAGGTGGCACGCCGGCTCGGTGTCTCCGAGCCGACCGCCCGGGCCCGTGTCTCCAGGGGCCTGCGAGCGCTCCAGGGCGCGCTGGCGACCAGCGCGGCCCGCGAGTGGAGCATCTGATGGACCACTCCTTCAAGGCGCTCGAGGACCTCGAGCTGGAGCTGCGCCGGGCGATCGAGCGCCCCCGGGGCGGTGCCCGTGAGTCCGTGCGGCGGGCGCCCCGGCTGTTGCTGGTGGCCGCCGCGGCGTTACTGCTGCTCGGTGGCGCCGCCGTCGCACTGGCGGCCTCCGGCGTGATCCTGACCGGCGCGGCGGTGCCCGCCCCGCGGTTCGCCAGCCCGACCGCGGGCGCGGGCCTGCCGCAGCCCGGGAAGTGGAAGCTGCTCTCGCTGCGGGTACCGGATCCCGCGGGTTCCCCGCCGTGGGGGATGCGTGTGGTGCGGACCACGCGGGGGCTTGTGTGCGTCCAGCTGGGGCGGGTCCAGGAAGGAGTTCTCGGTGAGCTCGGGATCGACGGCGCCTTCAACGACGACCTGCGCTTTCACCCGGTCGGCCCGGGCGTGCTGCCGACGTACGCGGGCGGGGCCGCCGAGGGCGGCATGACCAGCGAACGGGGAAGCTGCGTGCTCGCCTACGGCGACGTGGTCGCCGGCGGGCAGGCCTGGGGCAGCGCCGTCACCGCCGAAGTGTCGGGCGCGGACGAGAACGCCGCCTTCCCGGAAGCGAACATCCGCGGCCCGCGGCAGAAGACCCACCAGCCCGCCGCGCACCGCAGAACGCTGGTGTACGGGATCCTCGGTCCCCACGCCGTGAGCGTGAGCTACCGCGCGGGCGGGTCACTGCACGTGGTCCCGGTCGTCCCGGGTCTCGGTGCGTTCCTGATCGTGCTCCCCGACGCCGGCGTGAGCCGGAGCGGGGGAGAAGGCGAAGGGCACGGCGAGGCCCCCGGCACCGATACTCCCGGCGAAGGTCCGGGCACCGTCGGCCCGCTGGTGAAGATCACCTACGACGACCACGGGCGCACCTGTGAAAACGGCTCGGACGCCGAAACAGGGCACTCGGCCGCGGTCGTGCACCCCTGTCGCCGTGCGAACTCGTACCCCCCGAACCTGCGCGTTACGCCGCCGGGCAGCTTCAATCGCGTCCCGCGGGCCAAGCTGGAGGTTCGTCACGGGCGCGTGATCGCGGCCGACGTGACGCTCAACGCGCCCTTTGCCGTCACCAGCGCCGCCGAGGAGTACTCGGTCGCGAGCGAACCCTGCGGTCCGGGCGCCGAAGGGCTCCGCAGTGCGGTGCTCGATCGCAACGTGGCCGCCGGCCAGACCGTCCACCTGCGCCTCGAATACCCGTTCAGCGACCCCTGCTCGCGGCGGGGCCTGACGGTGGCGGTCCTCTACCAGGCCGCGGGGCCGGACGCCAAACGCTCCTACGGCCGCGCCCCCGGGGAACTGATCGTCGGCAAGGTCAAGATCCGCCTGCCGAAGGGCGACCGCGGCGCCCAGCCCCCCGGCGCCGCCGCACTGCGGCGCCGGCTGCACCACAAAGGACTCCCGGACTAGTCGCCGAGCCCTACCTCGAGCGTCTCGCAGGCCGCTGGGCTGGCCGCCGCGGCGGCGTCCCGGGGTTAGAGTGGCGCGCGTGCTCACCGTCGAAAGCGCCGCTGCCGTCGGAACGCGCCGCTCGGCGCCGACGTCGCGGTGAGCGACCGGTTGCAGGGGAAGGTGGCGCTCGTGACCGGAGCCGCGGGCGGGATCGGCACGGCCACGGCGGAGCGCTTCGCGGCCGAGGGGGCGCTGCTGCTCCTCACCGACGCCGACGGCGAGCGGGCCGAGCAGCTCGCGGGGCGGCTCGGCGGGGGCACACTGGGGCGCGCCCAGGACGTGACCAGCGAGGATGGCTGGAGCGAGACGGCCGCCTGGGCGCTCGAGCAGCACGGCCGCATCGACGTGCTCGTCAACAACGCCGGCGTGTTCCTCGCCGAGCCGCTGGCCACCACCTCGCTGGCGCAGTTCAACAAGGTGCTCGACGTGAACGTCGTCGGCGTGTTCCTGGGGATGCGGGCGGTGTCCGAGCACATGAGCGCCCAGGGAAGCGGCTCGATCATCAACGTCTCGTCGCTGGCCGGCCTGACGGGCGCACCGCTGCTGAGCGCCTACGCGGCCAGCAAGTGGGCCGTCCGCGGCATGACCAAGGTCGCCGCACGGGAGCTGGCACGGGCCGGGGTGCGCGTCAACTCGGTGCACCCAGGCCAGATCGACACCGACATGAACACACGCCAGCGCGAAGCCACCCCCGAGTTGATCGAGCGGCTCGTGCGCACGATCCCCGTGGGCCGAATCGGCACGCCCGAGGAGGTCGCCCACGCGCTCGTGTACCTCGCCTCCGAGGAGAGCGTCTACACCACCGGCTCCGAGCTGGTCGTGGACGGCGGCAGCAGCGCCTGAGCCGTCGCCGGGCCCTCGTTCTCGAAGCTGGAGAGTTGACACGCCCGGTTCGCGGGCCGCGGGGCCCTGGCCGCCGCCGGTCCGGCCCGGCCCGGTCCGGTCCGGTCCGGTCCGGCGCAGTGTGGGTAGGGGAGGGCGGGCCGACCTGCTAATAGTTAAGTGGATGCTTCAGTATTCACAATCGCCCGCGCCCGGCGTCGAGGTGGTGTTCCATGCGCTGTCGGACGCCAACCGGCGCGCGATGATCGACCGGCTGCTGGACGGGCCGGCGTCGGTGAGCGAGCTTGCGCGGCCGCTGTCGATAACGCTGCCCGCGGTCGTCCAGCATCTGCACGTGCTCGAAGGATCGGGCGTGGTGCGCTCACACAAGGTCGGGCGCGTGCGCACCTGTGAAATCGAGCCGCAGGCGCTCGGCACCGCCGAGCGCTGGATCAGCGAACGCCGGGCGCAGTGGGAGCAACGTCTGGACCGGCTGGGCGAGTTCCTCGCCGAACAGGACGACGAGTCCGGACCGAAACGGCAGTCAAGGACAAGGAGAAAGAGATGAGCAAGCGATCGGCAACCCACGCGACCTTCGTGATCGAGCGCGACTACGACGCCCCCGCTGCGCGGGTGTTCGCGGCGTGGACGGACCTGAGCGCCAAGAGCCGCTGGTTCGGGCCCGCGGGGGGCGGCGGAGAGCACCAGCTCGACTTCCGTGTCGGTGGCCGCGAGCACTTCGTCGTCGACGCCGGAGAGTCCGTGTACAGCTATGACGCCCTCTACGAAGACATCGTGGTGGACGAGCGGATCGTCTACACCTACAACATGCACCGCGACGAGGAGCGGATGAGCGTGTCGGTCTCGACGGTCGAGTTCCTCCAGGCGGGGGCCGGGACGCACATGCGCTACACCGAGCAGGGCGTGTTCCTCGACGGCATCGACACCCCACAGCAGCGCGAGCACGGGACCGGCGAGCTGCTGGACAAACTCGGCCAGGCGGTGGCAGCGGGAGCCGGCGTATGACGCCACGCGGGCAGGCACCCGAGATCGCCGGGGGGACCCTCCGCGAGCGCCGTCTGGCCCTGTACGTGCTGTGCGTGGGGATGCTGATGATCGTCCTCGACGTGACGATCGTGAACGTCGCGCTGCCGGCGATCCAGGAAGACCTGCATTTCTCGACCTCGAGCCTGGCGTGGGTCGTGAACGCCTACCTGATCGCCTTCGGCGGCCTGCTGCTGCTCGCGGGCCGCATCGGCGACCTGGTGGGTCGCCGGCGCATCTTCCTCGCCGGCATCGTCCTGTTCACCTGCGCCTCGCTGCTGTGCGGGGCCGCCCAGAGCTCCTCGTGGCTGGTGGCCGCCCGTTTCGTGCAGGGCGTCGGCGGGGCGATGACCTCGGCGGTGATCCTGGGGATGATCGTGACGATGTTCCCCGAGCCGCGCGAGCAGGCCAAGGCGATCGGGGTGTTCGCATTCGTCGCCTCGGCCGGAGGCTCGGTCGGCCTGGTGGCGGGCGGAATCCTGACGCAGTCGATCAACTGGCACTGGATCTTCTTCGTGAACCTGCCGATCGGTATCGCCACGATCCTCGCGGCGCGGAGGCTGGTACCGGACCTCCCCGGCATCGGCCTGCGGGAGGGCGCGGACGTTCCCGGCGCCGTGCTGATCACCAGCGCGCTGATGCTCGGCGTCTACACGATCGTGGACCCGGCCGCGAAAGACGGCTGGGGGGCGAGCACCACGCTGGCGCTCGGCGCAGCCACGCTCGGGCTGCTGGTGGCCTTCTTCGCGCGCGAGGCCCGCGCCCCGAGGCCGCTGATGCCGCTGCGGATCTTCCGCTCGCGCCCGATCGTGGCAGCGAACGCGATCCAGATGCTGTCGGTGGCGGGCATGTTCGGGATGTTCTTCCTCGGCGCCCTGTATCTACGGCGCGTGCTCGGCTACGACGCGCTTGGAGATCGGGCTCGCCTTCCTGCCGGCCACCGTCGGGATGGGCACGCTGTCGATCCGCTACTCGGACAGGATCTTCATGGCCCTGGGGCCGCGGCGGACGCTGTTTGCGGGGCTGACCCTGATCCTGGCGGGTCTGGCGCTGTTCGCGATCGCGCCGGTGCACGCGAACTACCTCCTACGGGTGGCTGCCCTCGTTGCTGCTGCTCGGCGTCGGGGCGGGCACCGCCTTCCCGGCGCTGATGAACGTGGCGATGACCGGCGCCACCCAGCAGGACGCGGGGCTGGCGTCCGGTCTCGTGAACACGACCGCCCAGATCGGCGGCGCGCTCGGACTCGCGATCCTGGCCACGCTCTCCACCTCGCACAGCAACAGCCTCAAAGCGAGCGGCGTCCCGACCGCCTCGGCGCTCACGTCGGGCTACCACCTGGCGTTCTGGGTCGCGGCCGCGCTCGTGGGCTGCGCGCTGGTGGTGGTGCTCACGGCGATCGACGGCGCCAGGGCGCCCGCGCGCGCCGAGCCCGGCGAGGCGCGTGCCCAGACGGCCGAGCACCCGCTCACATCGGCGGAGGGCGCCGGCGCCTGATCGCGGCGCTCACGCAGGCACGGGCGCGCCTGCGGCCCGACTCAGTCGCTGCGGCGCTCCTGGCGGCGCGCGGCGCGGTCGTCGCGAATGCGCCGGGTCCCGAGCGCGTCGGAGGCGGCGGTGCAGGCCCAGATGATCAGGGTTGCGGGCACGTAGGAACTCGGCCCGCCGATGTGCATGCCGCTCACGATCACGTTCACGATCAGCAGCGCGACGATCGTGGACGCCAGCGCGAGCAGGCCCGCCATCGCCACCGACGGCTGGCGGATCAGGACTTTGATCGCCAGGAACTGGACCACCAGGTGGATGACCCAGAACAGCAGCGTCGCCTCCACGAGCGCCGTCGCGTTGACGGAGAATCCTTCGACCACCGCCGACGCGAGCAGCAGGCCGATCGCGATGCCGACCAGCGAGAAGCCCAGCCTGATTGCCCACCTGCGGACCATTGCACGAGCATACTTGTGCCCGCCGCGGAGCCCGGGCGCCGGGTGTCGCCGTTCCACAGCCTGGTCCATCATCGCCATCTCCGCCGCCGCGGTCCTGGATCGCCGCGATTCAGTCGGCGGCACCTACTAAGCGGTAGTTGGTGACACGTACTAACCCAAGTACAGTTGCCGCATGGTGTCCAAGGCTGTCCGGCGGGCCTCGCCGTCGGAGGACAGGATCGAGCTGAGCGACGCGGATGGGCTGGCGCAGGTCTCGTTCATCGTCGCGGGCGCCCTCGCACGCCGTGCCGGGGCGCAGGGAATGTCGATCATCCAAACGCGGCTGCTCGGAGTCTTGCGCGACCGGACCCCGTCGATGAACCAGCTGTCGCGGCTGCTCGAGCTCGACAAGTCGAGCGTCAGCGGACTGGTGGACCGGGCGGAAGCGCGAGGTCTGGTCGCCCGCGTCCGGGCCGCCGCGGATCGCCGTTCGGTGCAGGTCATCCTGACCGCCGAGGGCCGCAAGCTCGGGGCTGGGGTGGCGAAGGGCTTCGAGGCCGACGTGGCCGAGATGCTGGAAGGGCTGTCCGGAGCGCAGCGTGAGTCGCTGTCGCGACTGCTGGGCCGCGTCGTTCGCGACTACGCCGACAGCCATGGGGTCGACATCTCGGTCGACGGGAGGGGCGTGGCGTGGGACAGGCGATAGGGCAGGCGCTTCCGTTCGCCGTCGCGATCGCGCTCAGCCCGATCCCGATCGTGGGGGTGGTGCTGATGCTGGCGACCCCGGCCGGCCCGAAAGAGGGGATCGCCTTTCTGCTCGGCTGGGTGCTCGCGCTGGCGGTCGGCGGCGCAGTCCTGTTACTGCTGGCCAGCAGCGGCGAAGCCAGCGAAGCCGCGTCGCCGGCGCAATGGGTCAGCATCGTCAAGCTCGTGCTGGGAGTCGGGCTGCTGCGGGTCGCGGCGAGACAGTGGCAGGGACGCCCGCGCGGAGATTCCGAGCCCGAGCTGCCCGGCTGGATGAAGACCATCGACAGCTTCACGCCGGCGAAGGCGGCGGGCATGGGCGTGCTGCTGGCCGTCGTGAACCCGAAGAACCTGCTGCTGCTCCTCGGCGGTGTCGCCGCGATCGCCCAGACGGGCGCCGCCGCCGGCGACCAGGCGGTCGCGTTGGCGGTGCTCGTGGTGATCGCGACGATCGGGGTCGCGACACCGATCGCGATCAAGTTCCTGATGGGTGAGCGCGCCACCGAACTTCTCGACCGGCTGCACCAGTGGTTGGCGCGGGAGAACGCGACGATCATGGCCGTGATCTGCCTGCTGATCGGAGTGAAGCTGATCGGAGACGCAATCAGCGGCCTGTCCACCTGACCGGCTGCGGGCCCGGCGACCGGGGAGCGATCGCCTAGCTGTTCCTGCGCCGCGAGTTCGGGGCGCTCGGGGTCGCAGACTTACGCCGGGGTCGCTCAGCCGAGCCTACGGCGCCTAGCGGGCGGCGTCGAAGCCGTGACGTGCGAGCGCGCGCTCGTAGCGCGCGCGCAGTCGCCCGTCGGCGGTCAGCGCCGCCGGTGCCGCGGCGCCCTTGATGATCACGCGGATTCCCGCGCTGACGGTGGCGACCGGGTCGGCGTCGGCGTCGTGACGGGCTTCCATCGTCAGCACCCCGGCCCACGCCGCGATGATGAAGCGCGACGTCGCGTGGACGTTCAGCGGGCGCAGCTCACCGGCGCGGATGGCCTCTTCCAGGTTGACCGCCACCCGCTGCAGCTGCTGCTCGCGGCGGGCGGAGATCGCGGCCCCGGGTACGGTGTCGGCGGGGAACAGCCCGAGGGGGCGCAGGTAGGACAGCGACATCGCCTGGAATAGCGTCGGCTGCTCGCTCGCGAATGCGAGCGTCGCGCCCGCCGCCGCGATCAGCCTTTCCAGCGGCGAGGCCTCGAGCGCCCAGCTGGTCGCCACGTAGGAGTCGTGTGCCGCCAGCGCGTCCTCGGCGAGTGCCTGCGCCAGCCCGGCCTTGCCCTCGAAGTGGTTGTAGACCGACGCCGGCGCCGTGCCCGCAGCGGCCGCGATCGCGTCGACCGTGGCAGCACCGTAGCCCTCTCGCGCGAAGGCGTCGAGGGCGGCCGCCAGGATGCGCTCCTTGGTGACCCGCACGCGCCGCGCGTGCCCGTTCTCGTGGGCGCGGGCCTCGCTTGTCCCATCGACCACTGGCACGCGGCGAGAAGTATAGAGAAGTGTCTAATCTTTAGTACTCTCCAAAGATCGACACGGGGCCGGACCCGCCCAACGGGAGCATTCCGATCCTGCGAGCATCTCGTACATAGGGAGGTTTCAATGGCGACCGTCGACGGCGACATCCGCAGCATCGAACTGACCGAGGACGAGCTGTGGGAGGAGGGACCTCCGCACGAGGCGTTCAAGCGCATGCGCGCGGAATGCCCGATCCACCGCACCGAGCAGTTCTTCAGCGACCTGCCCGCCGAGGACGGCTTCTGGTCGGTCACGACGGCCGAGGATGTCCACACGGTAAGCCGCGACTGGCGCACCTACTCCTCCGAAGTCGGCGGCGTGACAGCCGGCGGGGTGCTGCCGATGGAGCTCTCGCGCGCGATGTTCATCGGCATGGACCCGCCCAAGCACGACCGCGTCAAGGCGCTGTTCCAGGCCGGCTTCACACCGAAGCGGATCGCCGACCACGAGCAGCGCATCCGCGAGATCGTCGCCGACGTCCTCGACCGCCTCGACGGCCGCGAGCGCTGCGACCTCGTCACCGACGTCGCCCAGCCCGTGGTCGCACGCGTGATCGGCAGCTTCATGGGTATCTCCGAAGAGGAAGACAGGATCTGGGCCGAGCTCATGAACGCGGTCCTCGGCGGCGGCGACGAGGATCTCAACCCCGAGGGCATCGACGCCATCATGGAGACGCTCGTACCCCAGATCTTCGAGCGTTGCGGCAAGCTGATCGCAGAGCGCAGGGAGCACCCGACCGACGACCTCACGAGCGTGCTCGTGCACGCCGAGGTGGAAGGGGAGAAGCTCGAGGAACACGAGATCGTGATGGGCTTCTTCCTGCTGATGGCCGCCGGCAACGACTCGACCAAGGCGACCTACTGCAGCGGCATGCGGGCCCTGATGGAAGACGAGGAGCAGCGCCGGCTGCTGCTGGAGGACCCGTCGCTGGTTCCGGACGCGGTCGAGGAGTCGCTGCGCATGTTCCCCGCGTTCGCCCACTTCCGCCGCACCGCGACGTGTGACACCGAGCTCCACGGCCAGGAGATCAAGGAGGGCGAGAAGGTCGTCATGTGGTACGTGTCCTCAAACCGCGACGAGACCCGCTACGAGGACCCGGACCGTTTCGATCTGCGCCGCAAAGCCGACCACCAGGCGTTCGGCGCCGGCGGGCGGCACTTCTGCCTCGGCACGGCGCTGGCACGCCTGGAGCTGCGGATCCTGATCGAGGAGACGCTCGCCCGCTATCCGCAGATCGCGCTGGACGGCTCGCCGGAGTACGTCCGCTCCGCCTTCATCAACCAGCTGAAGACCCTGCCGGTAGAGCTGGGGCCGCGCGCGGCTGCCGGCTGAGCCCCGGGACGGCGCCGCCGCGGGCGTGACGCCCCGCGGGATGGCCTCCGGGCGGCAGGTCTCCGGGCCGGCGCCCGCTTCCACGGCGCCCGGCACAGGTGGGGCACCTCCGGGGCGCCCCACCCGCGGTGCGGCCGGCTCTAGGCGGCCTGGGAACCGGCGGCCGATCCGACGAGCTGCTTGTTCTCGGGGACGAACTTGCTGGCCATGAAGCTCGCGCCCTGCGGGTCGGTCAGCACGGTGGTCCTGACCCAGGGCGCGTCGAACGGCGCCACCGTCACCTGACCGCCGAGCTCCGCCGCCCGGCGGGCGACCCCGTCGGCGTCGTCGACTGCAAAGGTGACGCTCCAATTCGGCGCCTCATCTTGCTCGCAGGGGACGACCGACGCGACCACGTCCTCGAAGCGCGGCGGAGCGCCGACGGAGGCCATCTGCTCGCGCAGGCCGGGTGTGCTCGCTTCGAGGTGGTCGCCGTAGCCGGGCAGCGTCCACATCGCCATGCCGGGACCGAGCTCGAGGGTGTCCCAGCCGAACACCGAGCGGTAGAAGGCCTTGGCCGACTCCACGTCCCGGGTGTGGAGCGTGTTGAAGTTCACCGAGCCGTGCTCGTTGACGACCCCGGCGCCCTTGTGCTGCTTGGGCTCCCAGACGCGGAACACGGCACCGTCCGGGTCCGCGAACACCGCCATCCTGCCCGCGTCGCCGACGTCGAACGGCTCGGCCAGGATCGCCCCGCCGGCGGCCCTAACACGCTCTGCGGCGTCGTCCGCGCGCTCGACCCGTATGTAGGTCCGCCACCCGGCGGGGTCGCCGGGGTGTTCCCGCTGGGTGACAGCGGCCACGTCGCCGCCGCGGATGCGGCCGATGAAGTACGGGCCGGCGCCGGGCGGCAGCACGTCCTGCAGCTCCCAGCCGAACAGCTCGCCGTAGAACTCAACCGCCGCGCCGGGGTCCGGCTGGCCCGTGTCCGTCCAGCAGGGCACGCCGGGGATGTATCCGTCTCGCTCGGGCATCTCAGAAGCAGCTCCTTGTGTCGAGGGGTTGTCACGCCGCGGGACGATATGGACGATTTAGGTCAATAACGGTCCTCAACTTCCGTCAAGATCCAATCCCCGTGATCCAGACCTCGAGCCGACTCCTGGAGCTCCTCACGCTCCTACAGGGCCGCCGCGAATGGCCGGGCGGCGAGCTCGCGGAGCGACTCGAGGTGTCCGCCCGTACGATCAGGCGCGACGTCGATCGCCTGCGCCGGCTCGGGTATCCGGTGGACTCCCTCACCGGCCCCAGCGGCGGCTATCGACTCCGGGCCGGCACGGCGATGCCGCCACTGCTGCTCGATGACGACGAGGCGATCGCGATCGCCGTGGGCCTGCGCACGGCCACCCGTGCATCGGTCACCGGGATCGAGGAGACCGCTGTGCGGGCGCTCCTGAAGCTCGAGCAGGTGCTCCCGAGCCACCTGCGCCGGCGCGTGGCCGCGCTCGGGTCGGCGACCGTCGCGCTGCCGGTCGCCGGACCGACCGTCGATCCCCAACACCTGACGGTGCTCGCGGCGGCCTGCCGCGACCGCGAGCGTGTGCGCTTCGGCTACCGGCGCCGTGACGGCACCGCCAGCCGCCGCGAGGTCGAGCCACATTCGCTCGTCAACCACGGACGGCGCTGGTACCTGCTCGCGTGGGACGGACGGCGCGAGGACTGGCGGACGTTCCGGCTCGATCGCCTCACCAGACCGACTGCGACGGGCGTGCGCTTCACGCCACGGGAGCTGCCGGCGAAGGACGCCGCCGCCTACGTGGCCGAGAGCATCACCAACGCTCCGAACCGCTTCGAGGCGGTCGTCACGCTGCACGCACCGTTCGACTCACTCGCCGGGCGCGTGCCTTCCCACTGGGGCACGGTCGAGCCGGCGGGCTCTCGCCGCTGTCGCTTCCGGACCGGAGACGACGACCTCAGCTGGCTGGCGCTGAGGATCGCGATGATCGGCGTGGACTTTGAGGTCGAGGAGCCTCCGGAGCTCCTCGAGCAGTTGCGTGAGCTGTCGGCGCGGCTCGCCCGCGCGGTCGCATAGAAGACGTCGTCCCTACCAGCCGAGTGGTGCCAGGGCGCGACCGTCGACGTACTCCCAGATGCGGCTGATGCGTCCGGCGGAGAAGGCGAACACGATGCACACGTCGATCTCGTGCTCGCTCTCGCCGATGCGGGCGTGCAGCAGATGGCGCTGCATCGCACCGCCGTCCCAGTGGCGGCGCTCCAGCACCTCGTAGCGCACGCTCGTCACCCGCTCGAGAAACGCCCGCAGCACCTTCAGCCCGCCCTCGCGGTCGAGTGTCCGCCGCGAGGCGTTGGTCCAGAAGCGCATCTCCGGGTCGTAGAGCCCGGCGACGGCGTCCACGTCGCGTGCGGTGATGGCCGCGAACAGGCCGTCGAGCAGCTCCTCGGGGGTCATGGGCCGGCCACTGCCGCCTCGGGCGCCAGGCCACGCGCCATCAGCCACTCGGTGCACGCTGTCGCGGATCGCCCGAGATGCTCCCGCTGGTCGGGGCCGATGTAGTAGTGGTTGGCCCCCGCGATCCTCAGCTCGGACTTGTCCTCGGCGGCGAGCGCGTCGAACATGGCCGTTGCGTAGCCGGGCGTGCAGATGTTGTCGGCGCCGTTGCTGATGACCAGGGCGGGCACGGTCACCTCGCCAGCCGCCCGCACCCCGTCGGCGTTGGCGTCGTCGACGCTCCACTGCGACAGCCAGCTGCGCAGGCTGCAGAAGCGCGCGAGCCCGATCGGGCCGTCGTTGACGACGCGCGGATCGCCGAGGAACGAGACGCCCGGCTCGCGTTCGTTGGGGTCGATCGCCGGGTCGAGCACGCGGGGGTCCGCGAGGGTTCCGTGGACCACGAAGGCGCGCTCGTCGTTGGGGCGTCCCGCCGCCCGCAGCGAGTCCAGTCGGTCCTTGACCGAGGCGGTGATGCGGCGCACACGTGCGAGCTGTGCGGCGCGATAGTGCTCGAGGAAGTCCGCCGCGTAGGGCGGCTGGTTCGGGTTGCCGGCCGCGTACAGGTCGAGCTCGGGGTCACGGCGTTCGGGGTCGGACTCGTCGAGGACGGACGGGTCGATGCAGTCGCACAGCACGCGGTGACGGCTCGGGTGTGCGGCCAGCAGCAGGATCGCCTCGGCGGGGATCAGCTCCTGCTCGAGGAGGCTCGGGGGGTCACCTGCCGGGGTGCAGCGGACGCTCGGCTTGACGGCCTGCTGCTGGTAGAAGAGCGACAGCGGGCCGCCGCCGCTCCAGCCGCCGAGCACGATCCGCTGATAGCCGAGGCGCTCGCGCGCGTGGCGGATCGCCGCCGCCAGGTCCAGCACGACCTTCTCCATGATCAGTGCCGAGTCGTTGCCCCGGTAGCGGCTGTTGGCGTAGATCACGTGGTTGCCGCGCCGAGCCAGCTCGGTCACCATCGGCAGGTAGCCGCCGCCCCCCACCGGGTGGCTGAAGATCAGGACGGTGTCCGAGGGGATGTCCTTCGGCACCAGCCGGTAGCACTCGAGGAACACCACCCCCTCGACGCCGCCGTAGGTGTCCTTGAAGGCGGCCTGCTCGGAGTAGGCCACGCCATACGCCCGGCGCTCGATCTCGTGTCTGCTCATGGGTATTGCTCCTTTGCCGGAGGCACGTGGCGTGTGTCAGGGGCGCATCAGCAGCTCGAGGATGTGCTCGTTCTCACCCGTCTCGCTCGCCGTCGGAGCGCGCTCGGCGACGTGGATGAAGCCCACCCCGAGGACGAATGCCGCCCGCGCCCGCAGACCGGCCTCCCTGCGGGCGAAGCCTGCGTCGAGGAACGCACGCCTCACCTCGTTGTAGATCGAGCGGTCCGAGGCGCGCACCCGGGCGGCGACCTCCGGGTCCTGGCGCGCCCACTCTCGCATCGCCCGCTCGAGGATCCACTGGCGGGGGCCCGTGAGCTGGCGCATCATGCTCTCCAGGCGGGCCTCGGGCTCGAGCTCACGCAGCGCCTCGAGCGAGGCCTGGCTGGAGCGCTGCTCCCGCGCCCATGCCTCGGCGAGCGCGTCGAGGTAGCCCTGGATGTCGCTGAAGTGCCAGTAGAAGCTGCCCTTCGTCACCCCCAGGCCGCTGCACAGGCGGTCGATCTTCACCGCCCGCAGGCCCTCCTGGGCGATCAGCGTCAGCCCGGCGTCGATCCAGTCCTCGACGGTCAGGCGCGGGCCGCCCCGTGCGCCCGCGCGGGGTGGAGAGGCGGTCGTCGAGCTTCGCGCCATCGCCGGGGCGGGAGCTGCTCTCAGCCGCGAACCGCGAGCCCGGAGCGCAGCTCGGCGGTGGTGGGCACGGGCGTGAGCGACCATTCATAGAGCTTGCGCCGCTCCTCCAGCCAGGGAGGGAGGGTGAGCTCGTCGCCCATCCGCTGCATGTCGGGCTCGCCGATCGCAAAGCCGGGCCCGCCGTGCTCTGCGATCTCGAACAGGACCCCGCCCGGCTCGGTGAAGTACGTGGAGCGGAAGAAGTGGCGGTCGATGATCCCGGTTGCGTCCGGGCACAGCGGCTCCACGCGCTCGCTCCAGCTCTCGATGTCCTCGGGCAGGCAACCCCAGGCGACGTGCTGGACGACGCCTCCCCCGAAGCGCCGGCGCTCCGCGGGGGCGGGGTCGAGCTGATACCAGCCGCCCCGCAGCTTGCCGCGAGCCTCCCAGCGGCTGGTGCCGGTGGGCTGCATGTCGAGCGTCTCGGCCAGGAACGCGCTGCTCGCGTCCGCGTCGGTGGCGTATGCCTGCACGCCGTCGAAGCCCTGCAGCGCGTACTCACCCGGCACGTCCGGCGAGTCCCCCGTGAGCGGCGGATCGGGCGTGTCCGCGACGCTGAGGCGGTGGGCGAGTCCCTCGTGGTCGTAGAAGTCGAGCTCGTGCTCGGAGCGGGTCGCCTCGAGGCCCTCTTCGGCGAGGCGCCGCTCCCAGAAGTCGAGCGCGCCGTCCTCGCCGACGCGCCACACGATCGTGTGCACGTTGCCCGCCCCGGCGCGTCCGTGCGGGCGGCCTCGGTACTCGAAGAAGCTGATGTTGTTGCCGTAGGAGGCCTGCTCGTCCCCGTAGAAGATGTGGTAGGTCGTGCGGTCGGTCTGGTTGATCGTCTTCTTGACGATCCGCAGGCCGAGGACCCTCACGTAGAAGTCGGCGTTGCTGGGGGCGTCGGCGGTGACACAGGTGATGTGGTGGATGCCCTCGAGTTTCACGATCCGGCCCTCCGTCGTTGACTGCTGATGCCGAGGCGACTGCTGCGACATACTAATAGGTATGGGAGCACCGGGAACGGCCGACGATCAGCGGGCTCCGTCGGTGCTGATCTGTGAGGTCTCTCCACGTGACGGCCTCCAGAACGAGGCGGTCGCGCTCACTCCCGAGCTGCGGGCCGAGCTGGTGAGAATGCTGCTCGCCGCCGGCTGCGGGGCCGTCGAGGCCGGCAGCGTGGTGCGCGAGGACGTGGTGCCGCAGATGGCCGGCTCCGATGAGGTGGTGGAGCGCGTCGATGACGCGCCCGGGCGGCTGGCGCTGCTGGTCTTCAACGAGCGGGGTCTCGCCCGCGCGTGTGACGCCGGCGTGGCGGCGATCCACGTCGCGCATCCGGTCACCGACGAGTTCGCCCTGCGCAACCAGGGCCTGCCCGCCGCGGCCAGCCTCGATCGCAATTGCGGCCTGATCCGGGCCGCACTGGCCGACGGGCGCCGCACCGTCGGGATCCTGGCGGCCTCTTTCGGCTGCCCGTTCGAGGGTGAGGTGGCGCCCGCACGGGTGGCCGAGCACGCTCGGGCGCTCGAGGCCGCCGGCTGTGAGGTGGTGGTGCTCGCCGACACGATCGGCGCCGCCACGCCGCGCGGGATCCGGGCCGTCCTGGACGCGGTTGGTGCGACCACGGAGGTCGAGCTGGGGCTGCATCTGCACAACACCCGCAACGCGGGGTATGCCAACGCCCTCGCCGGACTCGAGGCGGGAGTCCGGCGCTTCGATGCCAGCGTCGGCGGGTTCGGCGGCTGCCCGTTCGCTCCCCGTGCGACCGGCAACGTGGCGACCGAGGACCTCGCGTGGCTGTTCGAGCGCGAGGGTGCCGATCACGGGCTCGACATCGACGCCCTGTGCGCGACCGCAGAGTGGCTCTCCGGACAGCTCGGGCGACCCGCTCCGGGCCTTGTGCACCGCGCCGGGAGGTTCCCGGCCTCCTCTACGGTGGCGTGACGATCGCGCCGCGCCCGCGCAGGGCGGCGATCCGCTCCTCCCCGAGGCCGAGCTCCTGCAGGACCGCAACGGTGTCGGCACCGATCTGCCATCGGGCCGGCCGGCGGATGGCACCGGGTGTGCCGCTCAGCTGCGGGACGACCCCCGGCATCGGCATCGCTCCGTGGTGCTCGTCCTGCACGTCCACGATCAGCCCACGCTCGCGGAAGTGGGGGTCGGCGAGGATGTCGCTCGCGTTGTTGACGGGTGCGCACACGACTCCGCCGGCGCCGAGCAGCTCGTCGAGTTCGGCGGCGGTGTGCTCGGCAGCCCAGGCGCCGATCAGCTCGTCCAGCTCGTCCTGGCGCTCGCCGCGGGCGGCGTGGGTCACGTAGCGCGGGTCCTCGGCCAGCTCGGGACGGCCCATCGCCGCCGCCAGGCGCCGCCACAGCGGGTCGTGGTTGGCCGCGATCACCACCCAGCGGTCATCGCTGGAGCGGTACACGTTGGAGGGCGCGATCCGGGGGAGTCGTGAGCCGCTCGGCTCACGCACGACTCCACCGAGGGCGTAGTCGGGGACGAGCGACTCTGTCATCGCAAAGCAGGCGTCGAGGATCGCCGCGTCGACCACCTGCCCGCCCGCGCCGGCGGTGTCGCGTGCGTACAGGGCGAGCAGGATGCCCTGGAAGGCGCTCCACGCGGCGAGCGAGTCGCCGAGCGAGATCCCTCCTCGGGGCGGCGCCTGCCCGGGGTATCCGTTGATGTAGCGCAGCCCCGAGATCGCCTCGCCGCCCGAGGCGAAGCCGGGGCGGTCGCTGTAGCGCGAGTCCTGTCCGTAGCCGCTGACACGCGCGTAGATGCACCCGGGGTTGGCCGCCAGCACCTCCTCGGGGCCCAGTCCCCAGCGCTCCATCGCCCCCGGGCGGAAGTTCTCGACCACGACGTCCGCGC
Source organism: uncultured Solirubrobacteraceae bacterium (assembly GCA_963758055.1). Taxonomy (GTDB): domain Bacteria; phylum Actinomycetota; class Thermoleophilia; order Solirubrobacterales; family Solirubrobacteraceae; genus Palsa-744. The sequence continues at coordinate 174,630 of CAVWTU010000010.1, read as the reverse complement.
CGGCGGCGAGCTCCAGCGCGAGCCCGGCCACCTCGGGGTCCTTGAGGTCGAGCGCCACCGAGCGCTTGTTGCGCGCCAGCACCGACCACCAGAGCGTCCGGTCGCGGTGGCGCACCTGGCCCCAGTCGCGCATCTGGTCGCCCGACGGTGGCTCGACCTTGATGACCTCGGCGCCGAAGTCCCCGAGCAGCGTGCCCACCAGCGGACCCGCGATCAGCTGGCCGAACTCCACCACCCGCACGTCCGTCAGAGGCGCCCGCACGCGGCGCGACCATAACATAAGGTACGTTCAGCCTTCGCTGCGGCGGCGCGCGGCCTCGATGCCGTCGAGGATGAACTGCAGACCCTCGAGGAACTCCTCCTGAGCGGAGACCGTTGTGAGCGCATCGGCGGCGGCGACGGTGGACGGGTAGAGCACGGGGTCGAGACCCCTGTAATAGGCGCGCAGCGCCGCGGCCTGCACACGGGCCTGCGAGTCGGGTGCGTGCGCCTGTGCGAGGAAGCCGATGACGTAGTGACCGAGCGTCGTGTAGACGCGGGCCGCCAGCTCCACCGGAAAACCGTAGGCCGCGAGTTCCGCGATCGTCTCCTCCCGCACAGCGAGGCCGTTGGGACCGATCGGCACCTGCGAGGCGAGCAGCGGCAGCAGGTTGGGGTGGTCCGAGAGCCCGCGGCGCAAGCGCAGGAAGCGCCGCCGCATCGCGTCCTGCCATCCGTGCGGCGGCGGCTCGCGGGTGGCGCTGCTGCGCAGCTCGCCGAGCAGCCGGTCCACGACATGGACCAGCAGCTCGTCTCTGCTGCTCACGTGGCGGTAGAGGGTGGCGGTGCTCGTGTCCAGGCGCAGCGCGAGTGCCCTCATGTTGAACGCGCTCAGCCCAGCTTCGTCGATGAGCCCGGCTGCCGCCGCCACAATCGGCTCGAACGAGCGTGGCGGTCGTCCTCGCGCACGGACGGTGGGTCGTGGACGGCGACTCGCCCACCAGGAGGGCGTTCCCGGAAGCGGCGATTCGGTAGCGGTCGCCCGTCGCTTGTCTGGAACGCGCTGTCTGCTCACCGTGCATTATGATAACGTCGTAGCCGTTATTACGGGAGGGCACGGAGCGGTCGTCGCGACCTGCAACGGGGCCATTCTGCGACCCTCCCCGACGATGATTGGAGGAGCAAGTGACGCCCGAGCAGCGGCGCCGATTCGTACTCGAGCACAGGACCGCCGTCTTCGGGTATGGCCGCTCGCACGATGGCCCGGCGATGTCGATCGTGTTCTACGCCGCCACGGAGGATGAGATCGTTGTCTCGACGATGGCGGAGCGTGCCAAGGCCAGGGCCGTTGCCCGCAACCCAAAGGTTTCTCTGTGCGTGCTGGACGAGCAATGGCCGCCCAGTTACGTGCAGGTGTACTGCCATGCCGAGCTCGACGAAGACTTCGAGTCGGTGGTGGATTCGATGATGCGGATCGCCGGCGTGATGGCGGGCCAGCCGATGTCGGACGAGGTACGCCCGATGGTCGAAGAGGGCGCTCGGGTCGAGCGGCGAGTGGTCCTGCGGCTGCGTCCCTACGCCACCTTCTACACGCCGCCCCGGCACGTCCACAGCGAGGCCGACATCGGCCCGGGCCTGCTGCACGAAACCAGCGCCTCGGTCCCCTGGTGAGCGCGGTGGCGGAGCGTCTGCTGTTGAGCGGTGCCTACATCGTCTCGATGGACGAGCAGGTGGGTGAGCTGACCGGTGACGTGCTGATCGAGGACGGGGCGATCGCGGCGGTGGCGCCGGAGCTGAACGTCGAGGATGCAGAGCGGATCGACCTCGCCGGGGACATCCTGATGCCCGGTTTCGTCGACACCCACCGCCACACGTGGCAGACGCCGTTTCGAGGCGTGTGCGCTGACTGGACACTCGAAGAGTACTTCCGCGGCATTCGCATGACGGTGTCTCCGAACTGCTCGGCCGAGGACGTGTATGCCGGCAACTACGTGGGTGCGCTGGAGGCGCTCGATGCGGGAGTCACGACCCTGCTCGACTTCTCGCACTGCAACAACACCCCCGAGCACGCGGACGCGGCGCTGGCGGGGCTGCGCGACTCGGGAATCCGCGCCACGTTCGCCTATGGCTACTTCCCCACGCTCGTCGCCGAGCCCGTGTTCACCGAGCACGAGCAACGTCTGGCCGACGCACGCCGGATCCGCGATCAGCTCCCCGGCAACGACGCCCTGGTGACGATGGGGATCGCACTGACCGAGAGCGGGCTGGTGCCGTTCGAGCAGACCGCCGCCGAGGTACGCTCGGCGCGCGAGCTGGATGTGCCGACGGTGCTGCACACGGGGTGCGTATGGGGAGGACTCGTGACCCAGGGGATGGCCGAGCTCGATCACCACGGCCTGCTCGGACCCGACCAGGTCCACGTGCACTGCAACACGCTGGGCGAGCGTGATTTCCGTCGGCTGGCCGAGAACGACTGCAAGATCTCCTCGAGCCCGGAGACCGAGCTACAGATGGGCATGGGTCATCCCGCCATCGGTCGCGCGCTCGCACACGGCATGCGACCCAGCCTGAGCTGCGACGTGATCTCCTCCAACTCGGGCGACATGTTCGCCCAGATGCGCCTCGGCCTCCTGTTCGAACGGTGTATGCGCAACGACCCCATCAACGCCGAGGGTCGCATGCCGGAGAGCCTCGAGTTGGGCGTCCGTGACGCGCTGCGGTGGGGGACCGCCAACGGCGCCCACGCGATGGGCATCGAGGACCGGATCGGCTCGATCACGGTCGGCAAGCAGGCGGACCTCATCGCGGTCGGCGGCGGGCGCCTGAACATGACCCCGATGGCCGATCCTGTCGGCTGCCTGGTGGCCCAGGCGAACCCGTCGAACGTCAGGCACGTGCTCGTTGCCGGCCGCTTCGCCAAGCGCGACGGAGAGCTCTGCGCCGGCGATCTCGGACGAGCCATTCAGCTGGCGAGGGCCGCCTGCGAGCGGGTCACCAAGAAGATCTCCGATCAGGGCCTGCCGCTGCTGCCACCGGCTCCGGACGGCTTCTCCGACGTGCTCAACACGGCCGCCGCGACCAACCTTGCCCGGGCCTGGGAGATGCCACCGGGCTAGCCGCCGGGCGCCGCGGCGTGCTCTACAGCCCGCGCAGGAACCCGAGCAGGGCCGCGTTCGCCTCGGCCGGGTGGGTCAGGTTGGCGGCGTGGGTCCCGCCCTCGATGCGGGTCACCCCCGAGCAGCCGGAGAGGCCCGCGCACAACTGCTCGGCGAGCTCCATCTCGATCGATATGTCCGCCGTGCCGTGGATCACGAGTGCCGGACAGTCGATCTCCCCGAGGCGGTCGGTGATGTCGTCGCGTTCGAACAGGCAGTCGGCGGGAGCCTGCATGGCCGTCGGCGAGAGCTGCTTCCACTTCTCGATCCACACCCCGTTGAGCTGGGGGTCGCCGATGATCAGATTCGCGATCGTCTGGACGAGCTCGTCCACGGGACCGACCTCGAGCCAGGTCTGCTGCATCTGGCGATAGGCCGGCAGCCGTTGCGGGTCCTCGACCCCGGCCTGGGTGTCGATCAGGACCAGCGCCCGGACACGCTCGGGCTCGGTCAGGGCGGCGCGCAGGGAGAGGAAGCCGCCCTGCGACATCCCGCCCACGACGGCACGATCGATCCCGAGATGGTCGAGCAGCCCGAGGCAGTCCGACGCCGAGTCCCAGTAGGTGAACGGCTTGCCGTCGAACTCCGTCTCTCCGAAGCCGCGCTCGTCCCAGGTGATGACCCGGAACTCGGGCGACAGGGCCTCGACCTGGGGCGCGAACATCTCGCGGTCCATGAGGAAGCCGTGTCCCAGGATCAGCGGAGGGCCGTCGCCGCCGCTGTCCTCATACCTGATCCGCTGACCGTTGATCTCCGCGTACGCCATGTCCCTCCTCCAGTCCCGCCGGCGGATCGCCCCTGCTCGAGTGTCCTCGAGCGGTGGCCCGCGCTCACGCGGGCGCCGCTCGTCGAGGGCCGCACTCTACGCGCCTCCCCGTAGTGCCGTCGCGATGCGCGCGCCCGCCGCCAGCACGCGCGCGGCCATCGCCGCCTCGTCGCGATCCTCGATCCAGACGATGCTGACGCTCGCCTGAACGCCTCCCTCGGGGTCCGTCACGGCGGCCGCCACGCCCGTCGCGCCGGCCAGCAGCTCGCCGGCGGAGTGCGACCAGCCACGTTCTCGTGCCCGAGCGATCGCCTCCCGCTCTCCCGCTCGAGCGGGCAGCGCGGCGAGGATCGCGATCCCCGAGGCGGCCTGGTCCAGGCGGTGGCGAAGGCCGGCCCGGTAGGCGATGTGGATGTCCGAGCTGCGCGGCTCGCAGACCGCCGCCACGACCGCGTGGTTCCCGTCGCGAAGAGTGAGCGCCGACGTGGCCCCGACATCGTCGGCCAGTGCCTGCAGCTCGGGCATCGCGATCTCCTGAAGCCTCGCCCGCACGCCGCTGGCAAGCTCGATCAAACCGACCCCGAGCCGGAAGCGGGCATCCTCCCCGCGTACGACCAGACGTCGCTCGGACAGTGGCCCGAGCAGGCGGTAGATGCCGGCCCGGTGGGTTTCGAGCTCGCGCGCGAGGTCCGACACGGACAGGCCATCCGGGTGATCCAAAAGCGCCGACAGGACGCGAAGGCCACGCTCGAGCGTCAGCGACCCCTGTACGTCTGTTGTACGCATCGCACGTTTATAGTACGGTCGATGGCCGTCGCACCGTGGGTGCGGTCTGGCCGTGACGGCCTGAGAGGATGGGTTGGATGAGCACCCCCGTGGATCACGAGATCGTCGTCGTCGGCGCCGGCTTCTCCGGGATCGGGGCCGCGATCAAGCTCAAACGCGCGGGCTTCTCGGATTTCGTCGTGCTCGACGAGGCCGACGGCGTCGGCGGCACGTGGCACTGGAACACCTATCCCGGGGTGGCGGTGGACATCCCTTCCTTCAGCTACCAGTTCTCCTTCGAGAAGCGCAGCGACTGGTCGCGCGTGTACGCGCCCGGGCGCGAGCTGAAGCGGTATGCCGAGCACTGCACGGACAAGTACGGGGTCCGCGGCCACATGCGCCTGAACACCAGGGTCACAGGCGCGAGCTTTGACGAGGACGCGAACCTGTGGCGCCTGGACCTCGCCGGCGGACGCTCCCTGACGGCGCGCTTCGTGATCGGTGCGACCGGTGTCTTCACCCAGCCGAAGCTCCCCGACATCCCGGGCGTGGAGGCGTTCGGGGGTCCGACCCTGCACACCGCGCGCTGGGATCACTCTGTACAGCTGGCGGGCAGGCGCGTGGCCGTGATCGGTACCGGCGCGTCGGCGATCCAGCTGATTCCCGCGGTCGCTCCCGAAGTGACCCGGCTGACGGTCTTCCAGCGCACGCCGATCTGGTGCCTGCCGAAGCTCGATGCGCCGCTGAGCGAGCGTGTCCGCGGGATGCTGCGCTGGGTTCCGGGGGCGATGCTCGCCGCCCGCTGGCTCAGCCAGGCCTTCGTCGAGCTGACGTTCGTGCTGGTGGCCCATTTCGCCGGCACGTTCCCGTTCCTGCCCTCCCGCGGCGAGGCCGAAGCCCGCAAGCTGCTCGGGGACGTGGACGACCCGGCCGTTCGCGACCAGCTGACGCCCGCCTACAGGCTCGGATGTAAGCGCCCGAGCTTCTCCAACGAGTACGTCCGGACCTTCAACCGCGAGAACGTGGAGCTCGTGAGCACCGCCATCGAGTCGATCACGCCGCGGGGGGTACGCACCGCCGATGGTGTCGAGCACGAGGTTGACGTGCTCGTGCTGGCGACGGGCTTCAAGGTCTTCGAGAAGGGCAACATGCCGCCGTTCGCCGTCCACGGGACCGGCGGCGTCGAGCTGGCGGAGTGGTGGGGCGTCAACCGCCAGCAGGCCTACGAGGGCGTGAGCGTGCCCGGGTTTCCCAACTGGTTCTCGATCCTCGGCCCCTACGGCTTCAACGGCCAGTCCTACTTCGGCCTGATCGAGACACAGATGCGCCACATCGTCCGCTGCCTGCAGAGGGCCCGGCGCGAGCACGCCACACGCGTGGAGATCACCGCTGAGGCCAACCGCCGCTACTGGGAGTCGGTTCTCGCCCGTCGTGGCAACCAGGTCTTCTTCCGGGGGTCATGCGCGGATGCCAACAGCTACTACTTCGACGAGCACGGCGACGTGCCCTTCCGCCCCAGCCTGACGCTAGAGGCCGCCTGGCGCAGCGCCCGCTTCGACCTCGACGATTACGCCTTCGGCGGCTGACGGCCGGGGCTGCTCAGCCGGTCGCGGACCAGCTCTTCGTCACACCGCCGCTGCCGCCGTTGAAGTGCGAGGTGACCGTTCCGCTGGCCCTCCCGTGGGCGTGGAACGTTCCCGTCACGGTGTCGGTCCCCTCGCTTTTGCCGGGAGGTCCCGGCGCCGGGATCTTGAGCTTCACCTTGAAGGTGCCCTGGCGCGTGATCGGGGCGCTGCCGCCGGTCGGGCTCCCGACGCCCCCGCAGCCTCCGCCGCACTTGAACGGCGTCTCCACGGACAGGTCGATCACCTTGCGGCCGTTGGCGGAGACCTTGAAGGACACGGCCTCGATCGTCACGGCGGCGCCCTTGTAGTGACCGACGTAGCTGGCGCCCTTCACCTGCTTGGCGGCCAGCGCGATCCCCGCGCTGGCCAGCGCGGCGGCAACGGCAATCGCAACTCCCCTGCAGGCTCTTGTGCGGACTACGGTCGTGATCGACACGTCCCCTCCTTGCTCGCTCGTCGGCGCCCGTGGTGGCTCGAGCGGATCATACGCCCGGGCCGGGTGACGCGAGTGTCGAAGCCGCCGGGGGGCGAGGCGTCCCTCGACGGCGCCAAGGCGGCGTCCGCGAAGCTCGCCGGCAGCGGTACGCTCGTCTGAGCCAACCGACAGGAGGAGCCATGACAGACAGCGTCTATCGGGTCACAGAGGTGATCGGCGTCAGCAGCGACTCTTGGGAGGCTGCCGCGGCAAATGCGATCGCGGTCGCGGGCAAGTCCCTGCGCGATCTGCGCATCGCCGAGGTGGTGCGCCAGGACGTGACGATCGAGGACGGCAAGGTGGCTGAGTACCGCGTGCGGCTGAACGTCTCCTTCAAGTACGAGTCCGGCGACTGAGGGCGCCGCACGACGGCGCTCAGCGCGCAGCCCACGACGGCGCTCAGCGCAAGGACTCTGCAAGCGGGGCGGGCTTGCCCGCGCGCTCGCCCGCCTCGAAGAACTCAGCGCCCTCGATGCTGATGCGGGGCAGCACGCGGTCCAGCCACCGCGGCAGGTACCAGTTCGCGCGCCCGGCGAGGACCATGAGCGCCGGCACCAGCAGGCAGCGCACAACCGTCGCGTCGAGTATCACCGCGACGGCCAGACCGATCCCGAACTGCTTCACGGTGGGGTCGCCGTTGAGCAGGAAGCTGCCGAACACGAACACCATGATCAGGGCGGCGGAGGTGATCACGCGGCCGCTCGTGACAAGTCCGGAGATGATCGAGCGGCGGTTGTCCTCGCCCGCCCGCACGTGCTCCTCGATCTGGCTCACGAGGAACACCTCGTAGTCCATCGAGAGCCCGAACAGGATCGCGAACATGAACAGCGGCACGTAGGACACGATCGGAACCGAGCCGTCGAGGCCGATCACATCGTGCCCCCACCCGTACTGGAAGATCGCCGTCAGCACCCCGTAGGCAGCGCCGATCGACAACAGGTTCATGAGGGCGGCCTGGGGCGGGATACCGATGGTGCGGAAGGCGAGCAGCAGCAGCGCCAGACTCAGCGCGATCACGACCGCGATCTGTAGCGGCAGCTTGGCCGAGATCTTGGCCGCCAGGTCGACGTAGCCGGCCGTGCTGCCACCCACGTGCGCGCTCAGGTCGGTGCCCTGCTCGGCCTGCGGGATCACGTTCGCGCGCAGGTGTTCGACCAGCTCGGCCGTCGAGCTTTCAGCCGGCCCGTGCTGTGCGATGACGGTGAGATACCCGCTCGTCCCGGCGTCGTCGAGCTGTATCGGAGTCACTCCGGCGACGTCCGGTGAGGCTTCGATGTCGTGCTGCAGCGCCTGCAGCCGCGGATCCTGGACGCGGGGGTCGGTGTGCGCCGGGCTCGCGGATCCGGCGGGCGATGGTCCCGTGCTCGGATGACCGGCCGACGCAGCCGGGGCCCGGGCCGGAGTCCCGAGCTCCACGGCCACGAGCAGCGGCCCGTTGACCCCGGCGCCGAAGTTCTGGGCGAGCAGGTCGTAGGCCCTGCGGGCCGTGGTCGAGCTGGACAGTGCGGCCGTGTCCTGCTGGCCGAGGCTCAGCGACAGCAATGGGATCGTGAGCGGGATCAGGATCGCGAGTCCGGCCAGGCCCGCCAGCACCGGGTGGCGGGAGATCTGGTGCGCCCATCTGGCCCAGCCCCCGCTCCGGGCCCGCTCGCCGGAGTAGGGAGGGCGGACCCGCAGCGACTCGATGCGGGCTCCCGCCAGCGCGAGCTCGGCGGGCAGCAGGGTGAGGGCGGCGAACACGGCCACGACGACGGCGATCGCCGCCATCAGTCCCATCGTGGTCACGAGCGGGATGTTGGCGACGGCCAGCGAGACGAGCGCGATCGTGACCGTCAGGCCCGCGAATACGACCGCCCCGCCCGAGGTGGCCACCGCGCGGGCCACGGACTCCCGCGGCGGGAGGCCGTCGGCGAGCCCGCGGAAGTGGCGCGTGATGATGAACAGCGAGTAGTCGATCCCGACGCCGAGCCCGATCATCGTCGCCAGCGTGGGTGCCACCGTCGGCACCGACAGGACGTGACCGAGCATGCGGATGATGGCGAGCGTGCAGAGCAGCGCCAGGATCGCGGTGAGGATCGGCAGGGTCATCGCCACCACCGTCCCGAAGGTCAGGGTGAGGATCACCATCGCGGCGATGATCCCGACGAGCTCGCTCGACTCTGTCGAGGGTTTGGAGATCTTCTGGCCCAGCTGCCCGCCGGTCTCGACCTCCAGTCCGGCGGCGTGGGCCGGTCCGGCGGCGGCGTCCACGATCGTCTGGGCTTCGCCGGTGGAGAGCGAGCCGGGGCTCACGGAGAGCGTCACCGACAGGTAGCCCGTGCGCTCGTCGTGGCTCAGGGCCGCCGCTCCCTGGGGTGTGAGCGGGCTCACCACAGCGGCCACGTTGGGCGCGTGCGATACCGCCGCCGCGGCTTCTTCGACGGCCCCGGCGTAGCGCGGTTCGGTCAGCTTCCCGGTGGGCGTGTGCAGGACGATCGGGCTCGAGCCGTTGGCCTGGTCCGGGGAACGACCTCGACAGCGTGTCGGTCGCCTGCTGGCTGTCGGTTCCCGGGAGCGAGAGGTTGTCGTTGGTCCGGTCTCCCAGCCCGTGGGAGACGGCGACCAGCCCCACCGTCACCAGCAGCCACACGATCAGCACCACCACGCGGCGGCGCGCGCAGGCGCCCGCGATCCTGTACAGGGCGCTGGTCACGGGGGGCGATCATCGCACGTCGCTACGCTCGCGACCGTGACGCTCGGAGGAGCTCGCCAACCTCGCCCACCTGCGTCGCGCCCGCGACCTGATGGACCGCGAGTACGCGCGCCCGCTCGACGTCGCCGCGCTCGCCCGCGCCGCGCTGATGTCGCAGCGCGCACTTCTCGCGCCAGTTCCGGGCGGCCTACGGAGAGACGCCCTACGCCTACCTGATGACGCGGCGGATCGAGCGGGCGAAGGCGCTGCTGCGCCGCGGCGACCTGTCCGTCACCGAGGTCTGCATGGCGGTCGGGTGCTCGTCGCTCGGCTCGTTCAGCGCACGCTTCACCCAGCTGGTGGGCGAGACGCCGACGGCCTACCGGGCCCGCGACCACAGCGCGCTCGCGCGCGTGCCGGGCTGCATCGCCAAGGACCTCACCCGGCCGAGCCGCAACCGAGCAGGATCGGAGAAGCGCACGCCGAGCCGTGGCTCCCTAGCGTTGCTCGCACATGAACCTCACTCTCTCCACATGCTTCGTCCTGGTCCATGACCCCGATCGTCGCCCTGGCCTTCTACCGCGACACGCTCGGCCTCGAGCTGCGCAACGACGTCGCCCGCGAAGACTTCCGCTGGATCACCGTCGGCGCCGGCGTCGCAACCCGGCGTCGGGATCGTCCTCACGAACTACCTGAACGGCAGCCCGGCCGACGGCGACGCGCTCGCCGCCCTGCGTCGCCAAGGGCGCGCTGAACGGCGTCCACTTCCACACCGACGACCTCGACGCCACCTTCGAGAAGCTGCGCGCCTCGGGCGCCGAGATCGTGCAGGAGCCGACCGAGCAGCCGTGGGGCACGCGGACTGCGCCGTGCGCGACCCGTCGGGCAACCTGGTGCGCATCGACCAGCCGCCCGCCGGGTAGCCGGGCGTCGACCAGCCATCCGGCGGTGAGCTCGCCGGCTCAGCCGCCGTCGCCCGGCGCCAGGGCGTGCAGCAGCTCGACGAGCCGCTCGCGGCAGTAGGTCCACTGCCGGCGGTTGCGCCCGCTGCCGGGGTGGAGCGTCTCCAGTAGCGCCAGGCCCCGCATCGTGGCGGTGGCCATCTCCAGCAGCCGCTCGAAGCCGGGACGCTCGGCGAGGTCGGCGAACAGCCGCCGCGAGACGTGCGCGCGTTTCGCGGTCCAGCCTGCGCTCGACCGCGACCAGCCGCTCGCGCAGGTCGGGGTCGGTGCGGGCGTGGGTCCAGAGGTCGAGGGCGGCCTGGTAGAGCGGGCTGGCGTAGCCCGACCAGAGCAGATCGAGGCCCCCGATGATCCGCTCACGGCCCTCGGGCAGGTTCTCGGCGGCGGCCAGGAGGTTCTCGCCGCGACGCTCGGCGAGGTGCTCCATGGCGGCCGCGACCAGCGCCTGGCGGGTCTGGAAGTGGTGCAGGTGGGCGCCACGGGAGACGCCCGCACGCTCGGCCACCCGGCGTGGTGGTCGTCTTGGCGTATCCGTCCTCGACGAGGCACGCGATCGTCGCGTCGAGCAGCGCCTGGCGGGTCGAGGCGGAGCGAGCGGCCTGGCTGCGACGGGTGGTGGGGGTCGGTGGTCGAGGCCATCCGGGGTCGCCCCATGTTACTTGCGTTCATGCATGAACGTTTTGTGGTAGCGTCCGCGCACAGACCGTGACCCGCAGACGGCGGGACGATGACCCCGGGAGGTCCCAGAGATGTCAGCCGCAGAGGCGTTGGTGTTCGACGCGATTCGAACCCCGCGCGGCAAGGGCAAGTTCAACGGCTCGCTGCACGGCACCAAGCCGGTCGACCTCGTCGTCGGCCTGATGCACGAGACGCTGGTCCGCAACGAGAAACTCGACCCCTCGCGCGTGGACGACGTGGTGCTCGGCTGCGTCTCGCCCGTCGGCGACCAGGGCGCCGACATCGCGAAGACCGCGGCGATCAAGGCCGGCCTGCCGGACACCGTTGCCGGCGTACAGCTCAACCGCTTCTGCGCCTCGGGCCTCGAGGCCGTCAACGTCGCCGCCCAGAAGGTCGCCTCCGGCTGGGAGGACCTCGTCTTCGCCGGCGGCGTGGAGTCGATGTCGCGCGTGCCGATGGGCTCCGACGGCGGCGCCTGGGCGATGGACCCGGAGACCAACTACGACACCTACTTCGTTCCCCAGGGCATCGGCGCCGACCTGATCGCCACGATCGAGGAGTTCAGCCGTGAGGACGTCGACGCCTACGCGGCACGCTCGCAGGAGCGGGCCGCCGCGGCCGAGTCCGAGGGGCGCTTCGCGAACTCGCGTGTCCCGGTCAAGGATCTCAACGAGAACGTCGTCCTCGACCACGACGAGTTCATCCGTCCGGGCACGACCGTCGAGACGCTCGGCGGCCTGAAGCCCTCGTTCGCCGCCATCGGCGACATGGGCGGCTTCGACGCCGTCGCGCTGCAGAAGTACCACTGGGTCGAGAAGATCGACCACGTCCACACCCCCGGCAACTCGTCCGGGATCGTCGACGGAGCCTCGCTGCTGACGATCGGCAACGAACAGACCGGGGCCGAGACTGGGCATGCAGCCGCGCGCGAGGATCCTCGCCACGGCGCTGTCCGGTGCGGATCCGACGATCATGCTGACCGGCCCGGCGCCCGCCAGCCGCAAGGCGCTGGAGAAGGCCGGCCTGACCGTGGACGACCTCGACCTGGTCGAGATCAACGAGGCCTTCGCGGCCGTCGTGCTGCGGTTCGTGCGCGACATGGGCCTGGACATGGAGAAGGTGAACGTCAACGGCGGCGCGATCGCGATGGGCCACCCGCTGGGTGCGACCGGGGGCATGATCCTCGGCACGCTGATCGACGAGCTGCACCGCACCGGCGGCCGCTACGGGCTGGCGACGCTGTGCGTCGGCGGCGGCATGGGAATCGCGACCGTCGTGGAGGCGATCTGATCATGGCTGAGAGCACGACCATCCGCTGGGAGCAGGACGAGGACGGCATCGTGGTGCTGACCCTCGACGACCCCAACCAGTCGGCCAACACGATGAACCGCGCCTACGCCGAATCGATGGCGGCGACGATCGAGCGCCTGGAGGCGGAGAAGGACGCGATCACCGGTGTCGTCATCACCTCGGCCAAGAAGACGTTCTTCGCCGGCGGGCGACCTCAACGACCTCAAGGCCGCCGGCAAGGACGACGCTCCCGAGCTGGCCGTGATGGTGCGCGAGGGCAAGGCGCCAGCTGCGCCGCCTGGAGACGCTCGGCGTGCCCGTCGTGCGCGGCGATCAACGGCGCGGCCCTGGGCGGCGGGCTGGAGCTCGTCCCTCGCCTGCCACCACCGCATCGCCCTCGACGACCCGAAGGTCCAGATGGGCTTCCCCGAGGTGCAGCTGGGCCTGCTCCCGGGGGCCGGCGGCGTGGTGCGCACGGTGCGCATGCTCGGCATCGCCGACGCGCTGTTGAAGCTGCTGATGCAGGGCCAGCGGCTGCGTCCCGCCCAGGCGCTGGAGACCGGCATCCTCGACGAGGTCGTGGCCACCCCGGAGGAGCTCGTCCCCGCCGCCAAGGCCTGGGTCAAGCAGCGGGCAGCACAGGAGGAGCCGGTCGCGCAGCCGTGGGACGTGAAGGGCTACAAGATCCCGGGCGGCGCGCCCTCCAACCCGAAGCTCGCCCAGAACCTGCCGGCCTTCCCGGCGAACCTGCGCAAGCAGCTCAAGGGCGCCAACTACCCGGCCCCGCAGCACATCATGGCGGCCGCCGTCGAGGGCGCGCAGGTCGACTTCGACACGGCGATCGAGATCGAGGGCCGCTACTTCGTCGACCTGCTGACGGGCCAGGTCGCCAAGAACATGATCCAGGCGTTCTTCTTCGACCTGCAGGCCGTCAGCGGCGACCGCGGCCGGCCCGAGGGCCTGGAGCCCTACCGGGCCGAGAAGGTCGTGGTCCTGGGCGCCGGCATGATGGGCGCCGCGATCGCCTACGTCTGCGCCAAAGCAGGCATCGAGGTGGTGCTGAAGGACGTCTCGATGGAGGCCGCCGAGCGCGGCAAGGCCTACTCCGCGGGCCTGGTCGAGAAGGCCGTCTCGCGCGGGCGCTCGACGCAGCAGAAGGGCGACGCGCTGCTGGCGCGGATCAGCCCGACCGACGACCCCGCGGCGGCCGCCGGCGCCGACCTCGTGATCGAGGCCGTGTTCGAGGACCCGGCGGTCAAGGCCCAGGTGTTCGCCGAGATCGAGCCGCACCTGGCCGCCCGGCGCGCTGCTGGGGTCGAACACCTCGACGCTGCCGATCACCGAGCTCGCCGAGGGAGTCACGCGGCCGGCGGACTTCATCGGGCTGCACTTCTTCAGCCCCGTCGACAAGATGCCGCTGCTGGAGATCATCAAGGGCGAGAAGACCAACGACGAGACCCTCTACCGGGCGCTCGACGTCGCCAAGCAGATCAAGAAGACGCCGATCGTCGTCAACGACTGCGCGTGGCTTCTTCACCAGCCGCGTGATCGGGACGTTCATCAACGAGGGCGTCGGCATGCTGCTGGAGGGCGTTCCCGCGGCCTCGATCGAGCAGGCCTCCAGCCAGGCCGGCTACCCCGCCCCGGTGCTCCAGCTCAGCGACGAGCTCAACCTCAACCTCGCGCGCAAGATCCGCGACGCCACCAAGGCGGCGATCGAGGCCGAAGGGGGCGTGTTCGAGGACCGGGCCTCATTCCAGGTCGTCGATCGCATGCTCGAGCAGGGCCGCGGCGGCCGGCTCGCCGGCGCCGGCTACTACGACTACGAGGACGGCAAGCGGGCAGGTCTCTGGAAGGGCCTGAAAGAGCTGTTCCCGGAGATCGAGGACCCGTCCTCGATGTCGCTGCGCGACCTCGAGGAGCGGATGCTGTTCATCGAGTCGATCGAGGCCGTCAAGTGCCTCGACGAGGGCGTGATCGAGACCGCCGCGGACGCCAACATCGGCTCGATCCTGGGCATCGGCTTCCCGGGTTGGACCGGCGGCGTGCTGCAGTACATCGACGGCTACGAGGGCCCCGCCGGCAACGGGCCCGCCGGCTTCGTGGCCCGTGCACGCGAGCTGGCCGGCCAGTACGGCGAGCGCTTCGAGCCGCCCGCCTCGCTGGTCGAGAAGGCCGAGCGTGGCGAGCTCTACAGCGAGTCGGCGGCGCTGGCCGCGGCACCGGCCTGAGCCGCCCGGTGGCCGCCACCCGCACGCACCCGACCGACGGAGGAGCAGCCTGATGTACGGATTCACCCTCACCGACGAGCAGCAGGCGTTCGTCGAGGCCATTCGTGACCTCGCCCGGCGGGAGTGCGGCACGCGCGAGCAGCGCGATGCCCTCACCAAGCACAACACCGAGCCCCACAACCCGGAGCTGTACAAGCGGGTCGCGGAGCTCGGCTGGCTGGGGGTGGCGGTCCCGACGGAGTTCGGCGGCTCCGGCGGGGGCCTGGTCGACCTGTGCCTGTTCCTGGAGGAGATCTCGCGCGGGCAGGTGCCGATCGGTGGCTTCTCGGTCAGCGCCATCAGCGCCGGCCCGTACGAGCGTTTCGGTACCGAGGAGCAGAAGCAGGAGATCCTCCCGGGGATCGTCGGCGGCGCTGTGGAGGCGATCGCGATGTCAGAGCCCGAGGCCGGCTCGGATGTGGGCAACCTGCGCTGCAAGGCCGAGCAGCGCAACGGCGGCTACGTGATCAACGGCCAGAAGACGTGGATCTCCGAGGCCCAGCACGCCGAGCACATCCTGCTCGTGTGTCGCACCGAGACGGGCTCCGACAAGCACAAGGGGCTGACGATGCTGTCGGTTCCCGCCGGCTGCGACGGGGTCGAGATCCGCGGCATCGAGACGATGGGCGGCAAGGTCGTCAACGACGTCTTCTTCAACGACTGCGAGGTCCCGGCCGACAGCCTCGTGGGTGTCGAAGGCCAGGCCTGGATGCAGCTGATGAGCGGCCTGAACACCGAGCGGCTGATCATCGCCGCGCAGTCCACCGGCCTCGCCCAGCGGGCCCTCGACGACGTGCTCGCCTACACCAAGGAGCGCGAACAGTTCGGCCGCCCGATCGGGTCCTTCCAGGCCCTCAGCCACCGCCTCGCCGACCTCGCCACCGAGGTGGCGTGCACTCGCCTGCTGACCTACGCGGTTGCGCGCCAGTGCGATGCGAACCCCGGCGTGCTGTTCCCGCAGGAGGCCTCGATGGCGAAGCTGAAGGCCACCGAGACCGGCAAGAAGGTGGCCCTCGAAGGCATGCAGATGATGGGCGGATACGGCTACGCCACCGAGTACGACATGCAGAACCACGTGCGCATGAACCTCGTCTCCACGATCTACGGGGGCACCTCGGAGATCCAGCGCGAGATAATCGCCAAGACGCACGGGCTGTAACGGCGAGCGAAAGGGAGGCGCCGGTGACGCGGTCCGCGGGTGCGACTAGTCGGTGCGTCGCAGCCGGGCGGTGAAGCCAAGGTAGTCCCACACCATGTCGGGACCCTCGCGGTGACGGGTGACCTCGATCGGGATGCCGACCGGGCGCAGCACGTGCACGCCGTCCTCATACGTCGCCACGACCGTGATGGGGGTCTGCCTGTCGAACTCTGCGACGTCGTGCACGCCGTGCTCCTCGGTGCCATCGCAGCGCATGTCGTGCACGATCCCGCCGCCGGTCACGACGAGACGGTCGCCGCACTGCTCGACACGCTGCACGGACCCGAGCGCCGGGTGCCCGGCGACGACGCCACCGTCCGCCACGACCTCGACTACCTCCCAGGTCCCCCGCAGGTCGGGTGCGCCGGTGACGAGCTGCTCGCTGCAGCCGGCGAGGACGGGCTCGGGGAACTCGTCGCGGTATCCACCGGGCGGCGTGTGTGCCACCGGGATCTCGTCTGCACTGCGCCCCGGCGTGCTCGTCACGGACGCCACCCTATCGCTCGTTCGGAGCGGGATCAGACGCAGTAGAGTCAGTGGTGATCGTGGCTGTATCGGAGGCTTCACACTCGCCTGAGGTGGACATCGGCGCCATCGAGTTCTGGGGCCGGCCCGCCGAGGAGCGCGACGTGTACTTCGCCCGGCTGCGACGCGAAGCTCCGATCTCACGCCAGGACCCGCCGGAGGACATCCTCGACCTGCCCGGCGAGGGACACCCCTACTGGGCGATCGTCCGTCACGAGGACATCCGCCGCATCTCCCGGGACCCGCGGTCGTTCTGCTCGGGCCAGGGGACCCAGTTCGGCGATGCCCCTCCGGAGCTGCTCGAGGCGTCACAGTCGTTCCTGGCGATGGACGCCCCGCGCCACACCAAGCTGCGGGGTCTCGTGTCGGCTGCGTTCACGCCGCGCCAGGTGGCCCGCATCGAGGAGGGCATCCGCGTCAACGCGCGGCGGATCGTGGAGACGGCCGCGCCGTCCGGGGGCGGCGACTTCGTCGAGCTGATCGCCAAGCGGCTCCCGCTGGTGACGATCTCCGAGATGATCGGAGTACCGCAGGAGGACCGCGAGCGTGTGGTCGCGGCGGCCGACGTGCTGGTGTCGGTCGCGGATCCCGAGTTCTTCGGCGATCGCCGGCCGGTGGAGGTGCTGGGCGAGGCGCTGTGGACGCTGACCCAGTTCGCGACCGAGCTTGCGGCGCACCGCGAACAGCATCCCGGCGACGACCTGATGACGGCCCTGGTGCAGGCCGAAGTGGAGGGGGAGCGGCTCACCCACGCCGAGATCGGCGCGTTCTTCGTGCTGCTGTCGGTCGCCGGTAACGACACCACCCGCCACACCACCTCCCACGCCATGCGTGCCCTCACGGTCAACCCCGACCAGCGTGCGTGGCTGATGGAGGACCTCGAGGGGAGGCTGCCGCTGGCGGTCGAGGAGTTCGTGCGCTGGGCCTCGGCGGTGCTGACGTTCCGGCGCACCACCACCCGCGAGGTGGAGATCCACGGCCAGCGGCTGGGTGTGGGGGAGAGGGTCGTGCTCTTCTACCACTCGGGCAACCGCGACGAGCAGGCGTTCAGCGACCCCTGGAGCTTCGACCTGTCCCGTGACCCCAACCGGCACCTCGGCTTCGGCGGGGGCGGCCCCCATTTCTGTCTCGGCGCTTCGCTGGCGCGTACCCAGCTGCGCTCGATCTTCGGCGAGCTGCTGCGCGTGATGCCGGATATCGAGGCACAGGAGCCCGAGATGCTGCACAGCAATTTCATTCATGGCGTGAAGCGCATGCAGGTCAGCTTCACCGCCCGAGCCTGAGGGAGGATCCGATGAGCAGCACAGAGACCCTGATCGAGAGCGACAAGCTCTTCATCGGCGGGGAGTGGGCGAGCCCGTGCGGCTCGGACCGCATCACCGCCATCAGCGCGAGCACGGAGGAGCCGGTCGGCTCTGTGCCGGAGGGGACGAACGCCGACATCGATGCCGCCGTGGCCGCCGCCCGGGCCGCGTTCGAGGACCCCGCCGGGTGGTCCTCGTGGTCGGCCGAGGAGCGTGCCGAGGCGATGGAGCGCCTCGCCGGCGCCCTGGAAAGCCGCGGTGAGGAGACCGCCCGCCGCGTGTCGATGCAGAACGGCATGCCGATCTCGCTGGCGACGGCCACCGAGGCGATCTACCCGGCTGTGCTGGCGCGCTTCTACGCCTTCCTGATCCGCGACTTCCCGTTGGAGGAGGAGCGCCAGGGGATGCTCGGAGGACAGGTGCTGGTGAGCCGCAAGCCGGTCGGGGTGGTGGGCGCGATCGTGCCCTGGAACTTCCCCCAGGCGCTGGCCATGTTCAAGCTCGCTCCACTGCTGGCGGCGGGCTGCACGGCCGTGATCAAGCCGAGCCCGGAGACGGTGCTCGACAGCCTCCTGCTGGCAGAGGCGGTGGAGGAGGCGGGGCTGCCCCCGGGCGTCGTCAACATCGTTCCCGCGGGCCGCGAGGTCGGCGCGTATCTGGTCGAACACCCCGGTGTCGACAAGGTCGCCTTCACGGGTTCCACCGCTGCCGGGCGCGCCATCGCCCGTCGCTGCGGCGAGCTGCTGCGACCGGTGACGCTCGAGCTGGGCGGCAAGTCGGCGGCGATCCTGCTCGACGACGCCGACCTGTCAGAGGCCGGTGAAGCGCTGTTCGCGGCGACGCTGCTGAACAACGGGCAGACCTGTTACCTGGGCACCCGCGTGCTCGCGCCGCGCTCCCGCTACGAGGAGATGCTGGCCGTGTTCGCCGGGATGGCCGAGTCACTGCAGGTCGGGGACTCGCTGGATCCCGAGACCCAGATCGGACCGCTGGCGAGCGCCCGCCAGCGCGACCGTGTGGAGTCCTACATCGAGAAGGGCCGCAGCGAGGGGGCCCGCCTGATCGCCGGAGGTGGACGCCCACAGGCGATGGAGCGGGGCTGGTTCGTGCAGCCGACGGTGTTCGCCGACGTCGAGAACACGCAGACGATCGCCCGCGAGGAGATCTTCGGGCCGGTGCTGTCGGTGATCCCCTATGACGGCGTCGACGACGCGATCGCAATCGCCAACGACTCCGAGTACGGGCTCGGGGGCAGCGTCTGGACGAGCGACCCGGAGCACGGCGCGGATGTCGCCAAGCGCGTGCAGACCGGGAGCATCGGGATCAATCACTACGCGATCGACCCGGCCGCCCCGTTCGGCGGGGTGAAGGCCAGTGGCCTGGGCCGCGAGCTCGGCCCCGAGGGCCTCGGCGCCTACCTGCAGCTGCAGTCGCTCTACAAGACCCCGCCGCCGCAGCCCGAGGTCACTCCGTAGGGCGTGGGCCCGGCCGGGGGCGGCGCTCCCCGGCCGGCGCTGGCCCGCGGACGGGGGGCGGCCTTCGGCCCAGCACCTAGCCCTGCTCGGATGCTCCGCTCCCGATGTGCCCCGCGATCTGGTGGGAGGCGAGTGTGACCTGCTTGGCGGCGAGCTCGCTGACGGCTCCCTTGAGCTCCGGTGACACGAGTCGTGCCGTGTCGGCGAGCGCCAGGCCGGCGGCGAGCTGAAGCACGAACGGGTTCCAGGGTTCGACCGGTCCCCGCCCTGTGGGGCCGCCACCGTCGACCTTCACGCCCCACGACACCCACGTGCCGATCTCGCTCACGCTCGGCCGGTGCGTTTCGGGGCTCGGGGGCGTCTGGTAGAAGGCGAACGCGACCGCCGTTTCTTCGACGGGAGCGTGGAGGTCCTCGCCGGTCACGACCTGGGGCGACGGTTGGACGAACTCCGTCCAGTCGAGGAACGGAACTCCCTCGATCTCGGAGACCGCGGTGATGTCCTCGGCTTTGGCCGTGGGCACGACGCCGGTTTCGTTGGCGTTCGCGGACAGTGATCCGTCGGGACTCACGGTGACGAAGTCCTCGTCGAAGAAGCGCCCTTCGTTGACGTCGAACGCGTCGACGTAGAAGGCCGGGCCGCCGTTGCCGTTCCCGCCCGCCGGCAGGTACCAGGCGGAGGCCTGCACGTCAGAGCTGCCGACGGTGATGTCGAGACTCTGCTCGGTGGTGACCGAGGCGCCGCCGTGTGCCCCCACCACCGACCAGAAGGCGAAGTCGGCGGCGTGTTTGCCCTCTTTGTCGGTCCATTCGATCGAGGGCGGGGCCCACGCCTCGTACGGTTCGCCGTCGGATGCACCGGTCACGAGCGGGGTGACGATGTCGTCGGTGGCGGTCCCACTGTGCAGGCGACGGCCGCCCTTGCGGTCGTAGGTGACGTAGTGCGTGTGAACGGTTGGCATGGCTCCTCCACTCGATCGCTGACGGGCTCCAGAACGCGCGTGCGTTCACACTAAGTAGCCCGCCGTGGCGCCTCGGGCGTGCTCGACGATTGGTCGACACGCAGACCCGCGAGCATCGCGTCGATCGCCAGCTCCCAGCGACGGTCGACCGACTCCCGCGAGCTGCCCAGCCGCCTGGAGATCTCGGCCTCCCCGAGTCCCTGGATCAGCGCGACCAGACCGTGCGCGATGTCCGTCGTGTCGCCGTGGAGCGCCCCGGCGTCGATGCATCGCTGGACCCGGCCGACGATCAGCGTCCTAACCGAGTCGCCCGCCTCGAGCTCGGAGGGGCCGGGGTCGAAGTCGCTGAACGGTCGCGAGAACATCACCCCCGCCAGCTGCGGTTTCTCGTTCATGAACCCCCGGTAGGCGACCCCCAGCCCCCTCAGGTCGGCGACCGGGTCGTCGCTCTCCCGCGTCGCCGCGAGCTGCAGGCCCAGCACGCGGAAGCCCTCGAAGAAGACCTCACGCACCAATCCGGCCCTGTCCCCGAACAGCTCGTACACGGCCGGTGTGGAGGTGTCCGCGGCACCGGCGACGCCGCGGGTGGTGAACCCCCCGGGGCCCTCACGCGAAAGCACCTCAACCGCCGCGTCGGTGAGCCGCCGCTTCAACTCCGGGGTCCTCAGCTTCCTCCTCGGCACGGCCCGGGACTATATCGTGACGCTGTCACGAAATACGCTAGGATCCCGATCCCACCACCCACGGAGGCACGATGAGCGACCTGACGGCATACGAGCAGGGCGACGGGATCGCCACGATCAGGATGGACGACGGAAAGGTGAACGCCCTCGGCGTGCCGATGCTGCGACAGCTCCACGCGGCCTTTGACCGTGCCGAGCAGGACGAGGCGATCGTGATCCTCACGGGGCGCGAAGGCCGCTTCTCGGCCGGCTTCGACCTGAAGGTCTTCAGTGACACCCCCGAGCAGCTCCCGGAGATGCTCACGCTCGGCGCGAGGCTGTGCGAGCGCATCCTCTCGTTTCCCCGCCCGGTGATCACCGCCTGCACCGGCCACGGCGTGGCCGCCGGCTGCTTCATCCAGCTCCCCGCGGATCTCCGCATCGGGGTCGACGGTCCCTTCCAGATCGGACTCAACGAGGTGAAGATCGGCCTCACGATGCCCCAGTTCGTGATCGACCTGGCGCGCTCGCGCCTGACCCCGTCGGACTTCGACCGCGCGGTGAACAGCGCGGCCATGTACACGCCGGCCGACGCCGTCCGTGCCGGCTTCCTCGACCGTGTGGTCGCCGTCGAGGAGCTCGCGTCAGCCGCCCACGAGGCGGCCCGTCAGCTCGCCGGACTGAACGCGGAGGCTCACAGGGCGACGAAGCTGAAGGCCCGCAACGGTCTCATCGATGCCGTCCACAGGGCGATCGAGGACGAGTTCGCAATCGCCGCCTGAGAGGCCGGCCGGCGGCCTCGCTGTCGGCCGGCGGGCGGTGGAGAAGAAACTCGCCCTGGACGCCGGTCCCTAGGATGGGCCTGTGTCGAATACGAAGGTACCGGGCGGGGTGGTGCACGAACTGCCCGAGGACCTACGCGGGGCTCTGGTCGGTAACCCGAAGGCACTCCACGCGTGGGAGGACATCACGCCCCTGGCTCGCAACGAGTTCATCTGCTGGGTCGAGGATGCCAAGCAGCAGGCCACCCGCGAGCGACGCATCCGCAGGACCCGGGAAGAGCTCGAGGAAGGTCAGCGTCGCCCCTGCTGCTGGCCGGGGTGCAAACATCGCGAGCGCAACGGCCGGGCGACGTAGCCGCCCGGGCGTCGTCGATCCTCAGCCGGCGGAAGGCGCGCGCACGCGACCGCCGGCGTGTCGTGCACGCCCCCGACGGCGCGAGCGCGCAGCACGGTTCGCCGGCGCAGCGGTGTGACGGCGGGGCGCTCCCGCGGCGGGTAGGCCGGCCTCCTGCAGCTCCCGGTCGAGTCCGAGGCCGGAGCTCATCGCGACCGCGTCGCTGACCTGCTCGTCGAGCACGAAGGTGATCCCGACGCCGCTGGCGCCGGCACGGGCGGTGCGCCCGACGCGATGGACGTAGTCGTCCCTGGCACCGGGGAGGTCGAAGTTGATGACGTGGGTGATGTCGCTGACGTCGATCCCGCGCGCGGCCACGTCGGTCGCGACGAGGGTGTCGATGTGGCCGGCCTCGAAGGAGGCCAGAGCGCGCTCGCGCTGGCGCTGGGACTTGTCGCCGTGCATCGCTGCAACACGGATCGAGTGCCGGACCAGCTGCTTGGTGAGGCGGTCGGCGCCGCGCTTGGTGCGCACGAACACGAGGGTGCGCCCGCGGAGGGGCTCCTCCAGCTCTCGCACGAGTCGCTCGGTCCGTCCCGCGGACTTCACGCGCACGAAGCGGTGCTCGACCGTCCCCTGGGTCTCGGGTGTGTGCCTGTGCTCGTGTCTGCGGGGGCTGTTCGTGTAGGCACGGGCCAGCTTCCCGGCCTCGCCCTCGAGCGTGGCCGAGAACAGCAGCGTCTGGCGATCGGCGGGCGTTAGCGCTACAAGCTTGTCGACGACCGGCCGGAAGCCCATGTCGAGCATCCTGTCGGCCTCGTCGAGCACGAGCATCTCGACGTCGCCCAAGGACACCGCGCGGCGGTCGAGCAGATCGCCGAGCCGGCCCGGAGTGGCGACGATGATGTCGGCGCGGCGCACGGCCTTGAGCTGGGCGCTGAAGCCGGCGCCGCCATACACGGCGGCCACCGACAGCCGGCGTGGGAGCGCGATCGGGGCGAGCTCGTCGGCTATCTGGGTTGCCAGCTCGCGCGTCGGCGCGAGCACCAGCGCGGCGGCCGCGCCGGGCTTACGGCCGGCCTTCGAGCCCGGCTCGATGCGCTCGACCAGGGGGATCCCGAAGGCGAGCGTCTTGCCCGAGCCGGTCGGGGACTTGACGAGCACGTCGTGTCCGTCGAGCACGTCACCGATCACCAGTTCCTGTACCGGAAACGGGCTCTCGATCCCGCGTGCCCGCAGGGCCGCGGTGACAGGCTTGGACACGCCGAGATCGGCGAAAGTGGACTGCTGCATATGATGCTCCTAGCGGCTCGGCGACGGTTGCGCTCGAGCCCACGGTGGGGGGAGATTCGACTGACCCCAACCGCGCGGCGCGCCTTCAGGAGCAAGAACCTCGTGAACGGCGGCGCCGTCCACTCGGCTCACCGTAGCAGCGAAAACGGCGTGAGCAGGGCATTCATGGCCTATAGTCGAAGTACCACTCTCGCACGCTCCAAGGTTGGTTCGTGTCCACGTGAGCACACAACGACTGGAGTAGAGATGCCCGGCCCGCAGCAGCTTCGCCAGCAGGAACGACACGAAGAGAAGCTGAAGGACATCCGGGAGCAGGTCGCACAGGGCAGGCTCGTGATCAGAAAGATGACCAACGAGGAGCGTGCTCTGTACCCGCCACGGGAGGCAGATCCCTCCCGGCGCCGGCGCGGCTCCTACCGCTCGTAGGGGCTGTCTTCATGGACGCCAGGCGGCTCAAGGTGTTGCGTGACCGGGCCGAGGAGTGCACCGGCGGGGTTGTGCGCGAGCGCCGCATCGCCGAGATCGACTGTCGTTACCTGGGCGCCGATCATCGCATTCGCGTCGGTGAGCCGGACGCCAAGGGAGGAGCCGTCGTGGAGGCGATCTTTCAACTCGGGCGAGACCAGTTCACGATTCATCACTGCTCCGAGGGCCCGCTTGATGCTCCCGTCGTCCTCCGCCAGAAGGACGTCTACAACGTGACCGACGTCGAGTGACGAAGGGCTCGGCGGCCTAGGGCTGCCGACGCGGTCGGAGTCGTTCTGCCACCGCCCGCTCGCGGTAGTCGAAGACCCGCTTGAGATCACGCTTGACAAGCGCCGCGTGAGCGGCCCGGCCGAGCAGGCCCAGCGGAATCGCGTAGCGGACGCGGTCGCCGATCACAACCGCGTGCTCGCCGTCGGGTTCGAAGGTGTGGGTGTGCTCCCAGAAGGCATACGGGCCCCGCACCTGGACGTCGATGAAGCGCAGGGGTGGCTCCCAGGCCGCGATTCGAGTGCGCCAGCGCATGGGTACGCCGTGCAGCTTCAGGCGGTAGTCGATCAGTGCGCCGGGGCGCATTTCGATAGGGCCGGGCGTGATCACCTCGAAGCCCATCCAGGGGGGTGTGATCAGCGCGAGGTTGTGAGCCTGGGCGTAGAAGTCGAATGCCTGCTGCGATCGGCAGCTCGAGACGCTGCCTGCGCTCGAGCAGGTAGGATGTGGCTGCCGTTCACATACGCGCTGCTCGGCCCGGAGCGATCTTGCGCATGCCCGCGAGCGCCCGGTCGCCGACGCGCTTGAAGGCGAGACCGAGCAGCGGATCGGCGAGCTTCAACGGACCCTTCAGCGCGAGCTCGGCGTCGTAGGTGATTCGCGTGCCCCCACCGGCCGGCTCGAAGGTGATGCGGTCGAGCGAAACGACGCTCGA
This sequence comes from uncultured Solirubrobacteraceae bacterium, assembly GCA_963758055.1. GTDB lineage: Bacteria > Actinomycetota > Thermoleophilia > Solirubrobacterales > Solirubrobacteraceae > Palsa-744. Next base: position 150,052 of record CAVWTU010000010.1, on the reverse strand, counting down.
GTTCTCGCCGCGCAAGGTGACGGCCTCTCGGCGGGTCGTACTCGACCACGCGGTAGGTCAGCGGCGCTCTCGCGGTCCGAGGAAGTCGCGCCACGCAGCCGAAACTCGCGTGCCCTCGCGCGATCGGCGCGCTCGCCGAGCCGCTCGGCTTCGACGACGCCGGGATCCCACTCGGCGGTCGTCGAGAAGTCGCTCAGGTAGGCGAACACCTCGCTCCGGCGGGCGCGGCGTATCGACGCTTGCCTTGTAGCGGGCCATCGTGATCTCCTTACGCTGTCTGAGTCGGGTGCGGTCGGCCTTGGCGCCACCCCGTGCGGATCGCTGAGTCGCTCGCACTCCGCCCACAGCCGCTCGCGGTCTGCGAGCGTCTCCTCTGGTCCAGGGCACGCGGTGGGTCGGGCGTTCCCGGCGGTCGTGCCAGAAGCGGCCGGAGCTCGCGCGCCGGCTCGGGCGCCGCGCCGAGCCAGACGATCGTGTCGGCGCCCTCGCTGCGGCGTGCGCAGCAGCGGCCTTGTGAGCGCCGTAGAAGCGCGGCAGCGAGGCCTCAAGGCCCGGGGTGTCAACCCAGCCGGGATGCATCGCGTGGACGACGACGCCGGTGCCCGCAGCCGCTGCGCCCACAGCTCGGTCAGGATCACCTGGGCGCGCTTCGTGCGCGCGTACGCCGTGGCGCCGTCGAACTCGCCCGGCGCTGCTCTGCAGATCCTCGACGTGGAGCCGCTGCGTGTACATGCCACCGGAGGAGACATTGACGATTCGCGAGCCGGCGCGCTGCGCTCGAGCAGCGGGATGAGCAGCTTCGTCAGCAGGAACGGACCCGAGCACGTTGGTCGCGAAGGTCAGCTCGATCCCGTCGGCGGAGAGCGTCCGCTCGCCGAGTCAGCGCGCCGGCGTTGTTGACGAGCACGTCGAGGCGCTCGGTCTCCTGCGCCGAAGCGCTCGGCGAACGCGGCGCACCGAGCTTCCAGGTCACTGAGGTCGCAGAGCTCGACCCGCAATCGTCGCTGCCGCGGACCGTGCGATGAGCTGCTCGCGCGCATGCTCGCCGCGCTCCCGTCTGCGGGCGAGCAGCCGAACGGACGCACCCAGCCGCGCGAAGCCCTCGGCGGCGGCGAAGCCGAGCCCGGAGGTCGCGCCGGTGACGAGCACGAGCTTCCCGTCCATGCGCGGCAGCTCGGCGGTGGTCCAGATGCCCCTGCGGATGCGATAGCCGACGCTCGTGTAACCCGCGACGACGGTGCGGTCGAGGATCGTGTCGAGCAGCGAGTTGATCACGCGGTTGGCCGTGGGCGTGCGAGCGGCTCGCGCGGCGAGCTTGACGCATGGGCTCGGCGTGTCGGCCTGCCCGGGTCGGGCTAGGTTTGAGTTCACGTGCGTGCCCTCGTCACCGGCGCCAGCGGCTTCATCGGCGGGCGCCTCACTCGCCGCCTGCGCGAACGCGGCGATGAGGTGCGATGTCTGGTCCGCGACCGCGACGCCGTGCGCGCCCGCGCGCTGCTCGACGAGGGCTTTGAGCTCCACGTCGGCGACGTCCTTCGCCCAGATTCGCTCGCGGGCGCCGGCCGCGGCGTAGATGTCGCCTACTACCTGGTGCACTCGATGGGCCGCGGCGGCAAGCGCCTCGGACTTCGCCGAGCGCGAGCGCCGGGCCGCCGAGTGGCTTCGGGCGGATGGCAAAGCAGGAGGGCGTCGGCCGTGTCATCTACCTCGGCGGTCTCGGCGATAACCCGGGCTCCGAGCACCTGCGCAGCCGCCACGAGACCGCCAGGCAGCTCGCGAGCGCACGGCCCGCCGCTGACCTACTTCCGCGCCGGGATGGTCGTGGGCAGCCAGAGCGAGTCCTATCGCACGCTCCGCTACCTGGTCGAGCGTCTGCCGGTGATGATCGCTCCCGCCTGGCTCGCCACCAGAACCCAGCCGATCGGGATCGATGACGTGCTGAGCTACCTCTCCCAGGCGCCGCACGTCGAGGCCTCGAGCGGCCGTGAGCTGCAGATCGGTGGTCCTGACGTGCTCACCTACGGCGACATGCTCGACGTGATGGCGCTCGCGCTCGGCAAACGCCCGCGTCTGAAGATCCCGGTGCCCTTCATCACGCCGTGGTTGTCCTCGCTGTGGATCGGCCTCGTGACGCCGGTCGACGCCGGTGTTGCACGGCCGCTGATCGAGGGTCTCAGCACGGAGACGGTCGTCACCGAGAACTCGGCTCGCACGCTGTTCGACATCGAGCCTGCTCCGTTCGAGGTCGCGTTGCGCGACGCCCTCGCCGAAGACCGGGGCGTCGCACCGCCGCCGTAGGGACTCGCCACCCGAGGTGGATCGCTCACGCTGCAAGGCCAGCTGCCTCGCCAATCGCTTCTCCGCCAAGCAGCTCGGCGCCCATTCCCCGGGCCAGCGCCGGGCTTGCGCCTGCCCCGCCCATGCCGACGCGGACCTGGGCGGCCAGCTCGGTGATCTCCTCGCTCGCGTCGCTGAACCGCTGTTGGCTGATCGCCGAGAGCACGACGATGCTCGGCGCGAGCTCGCCGAGGGCGTCGGTGAGCTCGCGCAGAGGGGTCTCTGCGCCCAGGTAGGTGATCCGCCAGCCGTGCTCTCTCAGGGCGAGCCCGAAGCACAGCAGCCCAAGCTCGTGTCGCTCGCCGGGCGGACACGCGAGCACGGCACGCGGGCCCACGCCGGTCCCCCAGCCGCGGCTCAGCGCACGTAGCCGCCCGCCGAGCAGGTTGCTCGCGAAGTGCTCGTGGGCGATACTCGCTTCCGCCGCCGCCCAACGCTCGCCGAGCTGATGCAGATACGGCAGGATCACCTCCGATAGCGCGAAGGGGAGCGCAAAGGCGCTGAACAGCTGGTCGAGCGCCGACTGGGCCATCGGCTCGTCGAGCGCCTCGAGGCCGTCCGAGAGCGCCGTCTGGATCTCGGCAAAGCTCGCCGCGCCCTCGCGCGAGGCCGATTCCTCACCGGAGCTGGCGAGCCGGGCGGCCTCCGAGGCGGACAGCCCCGCGGCCATGTGTTTGCGCATCAGATGCACGCGCCGTTCGTCGTCCTCGGAGAAGAGACGAAGCCCGCCTGCGGTGCGCTCAGGGCGCAGGAGCCCGTAGCGAGCCTCCCAGGCGCGCAGCAGCTCCCTGCTCACACCAACGCGTTTGCTGAGCTCGCCGATGCGCAGTCTTGGACCGTCGGACACACTCGGAGTCTACCGAACCTCTACGGAATCTCTACAAGCGCTGTACACTGAACCCGTGATGACGTTGAAACCCAGCAAGGGAGGACGGCTTCGACGCGTTGAGCGCCGCTCGGCGCCCGCACCTGTCCAGAGCCGCTGATCCTCGGCGGGCCTCGACCCGTATACGTTGGATATGAGGGTCGCGATCATCGGCGCGGGAGTCTCCGGGCTCCTATGCGCGCACCGACTGCACCCCGAGCACGAGGTCGTTGTGTTCGAGGCGGGCGAGCAGGCCGGTGGGCACGCGAACACGGTGCGCGTCGAGACGCGAGGCCGGCGGCGTATGACGTCGACACGGGCTTCATCGTCTTCAACGACCGCAACTACCCAAACTTCGAACGGCTGCTGGACGAGCTGGGCGTGCCGACCCAGCCCTCGCGCATGAGCTTCGGCGTGAGCGACGGGGCCGACTTCGAGTACAACGGGGCCTCGCCCAACGGGCTGTTCGCGAGCGCGGCGCCACATCGCTCAGCCCGTCGTTCCACCGGATGATCGCGCGACCTCGTCCGCTTCAACCGCGACGCCCGCGAGCTGCTCGTCTCAGATCGAGGATCCGTCGCTGCGCGCGTGGCTGGCGGCCGGCGGCTACTCGCGGGCGTTCGTCGAGCGCCTGATCGTGCCGCAGGCGGCGGCGGTGTGGTCGGCGGACCCGGCTCAGATGTGGTCCTTTCCGGCACGCTTCCTGGTCGAGTTCTTCGACAACCACGGGATGCTCGGCTTCCGCGGACGCCCGCGTTGGCGAACGGTCACCGGCGGATCGCGCCGTGTACGTCGAGGCGCTGACGCGGCCGTTCGCTGAGCGTCTCCGGCTCTCGACGCCGGTGACCGCAGATCGACTCGCCATCCGGACCACGTCGTCGTGTCGTCGCACGGATGCGAGCCCGAGCGCTTCGACGCGGTGGTGATCGCGACGCACTCCGACCAGGCGCTCGCGCTGCTCGCGCGACCCCAGCGAGCGCGAGCGCGAGCTGCTCGGCGCGATTCCCTACCAGCCCAACGAGGCGGTGCTGCACACCGATCGCTCGCTGCTGCCGCGCCGCCGGCGCGCGTGGGCGAGCTGGAACTACCACCTCGACGCCGAGCGAGCCGGGACGCTGCACGGTCACCTACCACATGAACCGCCTGCAGTCGCTGCAGGCCGACCGCGAGTTCTGCGTGACCCTCAACCGCACCGCCGCGATCGACCCGGAGCGGATCATCCGCAACGTTCCAGTACGCGCACCCGGTGTACACGCCGGCGGGCGTCGCGGCGCAGGCGCGCCACGCGGAGATCAGCGGGCGCAACCGCACGCACTACTGCGGCGCCTACTGGGGATGGGGCTTCCACGAGGACGGCGTCGTCAGCGCGCTCCGGGTCGTGCGCGAGCTCGGTACTCGGCGAATCCGGAGGCGGTGGGAGCATGACGGCCGAGCGCGATCTACGAGGGCACGATCCGCCACCGCCGCTTCTGCGGTGCGGACGCCACGAGTTCACGCCACCGCCTGGCGCTCGCGTACCTCGACCTGGACGGAGCTCGACGGGCCTGCTCGGGGGCCGCTCGTCGCTCGCGCGCCCGGGCCTCGTGCGCTTCCGCCGGGGCGACTACCTCGGCGATCCCGCCGTCCCGCTCGCCGACGCGGTACGAGTGCAGGTGGAGCGGCGCACGGGCCGGCTGCCGACGGGGCCGGTCCGGCTGCTCACACAGCTGCGCACGTTCGGCCACTGCTTCAACCCCGTCAGCTTCTACTACTGCTTCACACCAGACGGACCGGCTCGAGGCGGTCGTGGCGGAGGTGACCAGCACGCCCTGGGGAGAGCGCCACGCCTACGTACTCGTGAGAACGGATGCCGGCCCGTCCTCACTGGCGAGCTTCGAGAAGCGGCTGCACGTGTCGCCGTTCATGGCGATGGAGCAGCGCTACCTACTGGCGCGTCGCCGACCCGGGCCCGACGCTGTCGGTCCACATCGAGAGCCGCGAGCCTCAGGGCGCCGGCCTTCGACGCGACGCTCTGATGCTGCGTCGTTCCGCTTCACCCGGAGGCCGCCTCGCCGGCTCACGGCGCGCTATCCGGCTGCGACATTGCGCGTGCTGGCGCTGATCTACGGGCACGCGCTCGCGCTGAAGCTCAAGGGTGTGCCGGTCCACCCGCGTCCCCAGGTGCCGGCATGACGGCTCGCGCGAGCGCATGGCGCGCGCGATCGCGCTGGGCGTGCTGCGCGCATCTGCGTGACGGCCAGCTGACGATCGTCGAGGGCGCGCAGCAGCTGACGCTCGGTCGACGGCGGCCCGCACGCGACGGTGGAAGTTCGCTCGCCCGGGTACTGGCCGCTGCTGCTGCGTGGAAGCCGCGGGATGGCCGAGGCCTACATGGAGGGCTGTGGGCCGCCCCCGACCTCACCGCGGTCGTGAGGGTGGCCGCGCGCAACGTCGGCGGGTCTGGACGAGTGGCGCCGCCGGCTGGCGCCGGCGCGGATACCGCTCCAGGCGCTGCGCGGGATCCGCGCGCGCAACACGCGCGCACGCAGTCGCCGCAGCATCGCCGCCCACTACGACCTCGGGAACGAGTTCTTCGCGCTGATGCTCGACGAGACGATGATGTACTCCTCGCGCGTACTTCCCGCGCCGGGGGATGACGCTTGCCGAGGCCTCGACGGCCAAGCTCGAGCTGGTCTGCCGCCAGCTCGACCTGCGTCGCGGACGACCACGTGCTCGAGATCGGCACCGGCTGGGGCGGCTTCGCCGTGCACGCGGCGAGAACGCGCGGCTGCCGGGTCACCACCACGACGATCTCTCGCGAGCAGTATCGACTACGCGCTGCGCGCAGGTGCGGGCGGCCGGGGTCGACGATCTCGTCACGGTGCTCTGCGAGGACTACCGCGACCTGCGCGGGAGCTACGACAAGCTCGTCTCGATCGAGATGATCGAGGCGGTCGGCTGGCGCGACTTCGGACACGTTCTTCGAGTGCTGCTCGCGAGCTCCTCGCCGAGGACGGGCGCATGCTGCTCCAGGCGATCGTGATCGACGACCGCGCCTACGAGGTCGAGAAGGCCTCGCGGAGCTTCATCCGCACGCACATCTTTCCCGACGGCTGCCTGCCTTCGCTCGAGGTGATCGCGCGCTGTCGTCGCGCGGCACACCGACCTGCGCACCGTCGGACTCGAGGACCTCACGCCCCACTACGCCGAGACGCTTCGACGCTGGCGCGCCAACTTCGAGGCCGCCGGCAGCGCGGCTGCAGGACCTCGGCTACGACGAGCGCTTCCGGCGGCTGTGGCGGATGTATCTCGCCTACTGCGAGGCCGGCTTCGCCGAGCGGCGCATCGGCGTCGTGCAGATGCACCTGGCCAAGCCTCGATGGCGCGAACACGCCGGCCTCACGCAGGCGGGTGAGGCGCCGCTGGCGCTCGCGTCCTAGTGATCACGGGCGCGGGTGAGGTGCCTGTTCTCCTGACGTAGCCCACCCGCGCTCAGCGCAGTCTCCCATCGGCTGCGGTATACCTCGGCGCCGGTGGATTGGGGCCTTGCCACGGTCGGTCTGACTCTGCTGCTGGTGGCGGCGGTCTCGCGGCGGTTGTCGAGCACGCCGATCACGCCGGCGATGGTGGTCGTCGCGGTGGGCATCCTCGTGGGCCCGTTGGTGTTGAACGACCTCACCGTCGGACCAACCAGTTCCACGGTGCGCACGCTGGCCGAAGCGACGCTTGCCGTGGTGCTGTTCTCGGATGCATCGCGCATCGAGCTGGGCGCTCTGCGGCGAGAAGCGTCCATTCCCGTACGCTTGCTCGGCATCGGTCTGCCGCTGACGATCGTCGCGGGCACGCTTGTCGCCCTCGCCTTGTTCGGGTCGTTCACGTTGAGCGAGGCTCTGATCCTTGGCGTGATCCTCGCGCCAACCGACGCGGGGCTCGGTAGCGCCGTCGTGACCGACACGAGACTTCCTCAACGCGTGCGTCAGTCGCTCAACGTCGAGAGCGGCCTCAACGACGGGATATGCGTTCCCCTGCTGCTGATCGTCCTGGCGACGGCCTCCGGCGCCGGCGGTGCGCCGCACCCGGCGAGGGTGCTCGGTGAGGAGATCGGCTACGGGCTCGTCGGTGGTGTCGTCACGGCCGTGCTCGCCTCACGGATCGTTATCGCCGCCGGCGCAAGAGGCCTGATCGACGACGCCTGGCGGCAGATCATCCCCTTGGCCGCCGCGGTACTCGCGTTCGGGGTCGCCGCGGCTCTCGGCGGTTCAGGCTTCATCGCCGCGTTCACGGCGGGTGCGCTGTTCGGTCTGCTCACACACCACGATGTCGACGCGATCATGCGGTTCACCGAGGAGACCGGCGCTGTGCTCGACGCCGTCACGTTCCTCGTCTTCGGAGCCGTGCTGCTCGGGCCAGCCCTCGAGCAGGTGAGCTGGCAGATCTGCTTGTACGCCGTGCTGAGTCTGACGGTCGTGCGGATGCTCCCTGTCGCGATCTCCCTTTACCGGTCCCACGCGCAGGCTCCGACCGTCGCGTTCATCGGCTGGTTCGGTCCGCGCGGACTTGCATCGATCGTGTTTGCGGTGATAGTCGAGGACACACACCAGGCTCACGCGGGCGCGCTCATCACCGCGTGCTACGTGACGGTCGGCCTGTCGGTCCTCCTTCATGGGCTTTCAGCGGCACCACTCGTGGGTCGCTACGCCAGTTGGTATCGAACCTCCGCCGCCGAGCGCCTCTCCGCCATGGAGAGTGAGCCGGCCCACGAGCACCGGGCCCGAGGCCCGGCCGCCCAGCGGCGGGCCGATCGCTGACAGTCTGAGTGGACGAGCGCGAGCGAGGTTGCGGCAGGCCTTGACCAGCTCGGCGCCGACGTTGAGAATGCCGGTGTGTCGCAGGGAGAGATCGAGCAGTATCTCGGCACTCTTGATGAGCCCAGGAGGGCAGCGCTCGCCCAGCTGCGCGACACGATCGTCGAGATCATTCCCGACGCAGAGCCGTGCATCTCCTACGGAATGCCGGCTTTTAGGCTGCGCGGCAAGACGGTTGCCGGTTTCGCGGCCTTCAAGAGCCATTTGAGCTACCTGCCGCACAGCGGCAATGTGCTCTCACAGCTCGCCAAGGAGACTGCGGGATACACGAAGACCAAGGGCTCGCTGCACTTCTCCGTCGACAAGCCGCTGCCGAAGAAGCTCGTGAAGAAGCTTTTGGACGTCCGTATCGCCGAGGCGTTCCGCCGGGGGCGATAGGCGAGGCGGCGGCTCGACCGAGCCGGGCCCCCGGCCCGGCGGGTCGCCCTCGGAGCCGTGGCGCCGGCGACGGGCAACGTGGCGCCGCTCGAGATCCCGCCGGAGGACTCCTGGCGGTCGGGCCGAACTGAGGTGGGCTGTGGCCAAACCAGTAGTCAAGACCCGCGAGCAGTTCCCGAAGGTCGTCACCTTCTCCCCGGCGGAGATAAAAAGGGCCGTGAGCGAGGTCGAAGGCTTCAACGCGAAGTTCGCAGTGCTGATCACGCGGGGAGTGGGCACGATGGCATGTGCCTATCTGTTCGCCCTGCTCGCCTTTGTCAGCCTGCCTGCAATCCTGATCCAGGCTGGTGTCCTGACAGCGAGCGAGGTGCCGAAGTTCCTTACCAAGCCGGGGCTGATCCTGATCGTGTCTTGGATTGCACAGACGTTCCTACAGCTCGTGCTGCTGTCGATCATCTTGGTGGGCCAACGTGTTCAGTCTGCCGCTTCGGACGAACGTGCCGAAGAGGAGTTCAAGGACACCCAGGCAGTTCTGGACGCGCTGAACCTCAGTACCCAGGGCGGTCTAACGACGATCCTCGAAGCCGTCGAAGGCAAGGGTAGGAGTGGGCCCGGCGGTGAGGGCATCGAGGGGTCGGCCTGACGCGTCCCTCGTGTGAGTAGCGCCACACCTCCCTCGTCGCCCTCAAACGGCGAACGCCGGCTGCGGCCGAGGGCCGACCGCAGCCGTCTGGTCGCTACTGGACCGCCGCGTACTCCTTCTCCGCCTCGTCGAGTTCCTTCTTGAACTCCTTGCGGTCGACGTCGAGTTCCTTCTCGAGTGACTTTTCCGCGCGGGTGAGGGCCTTGTCGAGCTGCTCTTCAAGGCGCGACTCCCCGATCACGAACAGCGTCGCCTGTCCCGCTTCGATGAGGTCGCCCATGGCCTTCGCGTCGTCTCTGGCGATGCCCTTTTTGAAGTGCCCACCGAGGCCGCCGATGATGCCGCCGAGCAACGCCGCGGGAACGACCGCGGGCGCGGCGAGAACCCCTACTGCTGCTCCCACGGCGATGCCTCCCCAGGCGCCGTGCTGGGTTGGCTTCTCGTGCTTCTCGACGTGGACCTTGCCGTCGGCGTCCTTCGTGACCAACGCAACGTCATAGGTGCCTACGAGATCCGCTGCGTGGAGGTCGAGCAGGGTCTCGTAGTCGGCCTCGGCACCGGCAACGTCGGCATAGGTTGCGGCATAGATAAAGACAGGCTTGTCGCTCATGGTGAGCTCCTCGTTCTTGGCTTTGTGTGCTGCTCCAAGAGGTTCCGCAGCTTGCGCGGCTCGGGGCGGTCTTGCGCGCCGCAGAAGCCCGTCCTTCCGGATCGACCTCGGCGCGAAGACCCACAGCCACGCTACCAACCGGAGCGTGGGCGCTGCACTCCAGCGGGTCCGTAATTCACCGCAACTGCTTGCGGATGACAGCGGATCTGATTGAGCGTATGGCGGCGAAAGACTGCGGAGGTGTCGCTGACTGCAGCCGAATCCCACGCGGCCACGCTCGCCGACGAGTTCCTTCCTTTCGGCCCACGGGAGTTGGGGACTACCTCTTCTGGGAGCCAGCGCATTGGATCATGCAGGTGCGACAGCTGAGCAGCCTCAAGCGACGCGCCGAGCGGACCTCACCGAGTCGCGCCGGCTATCCGGTCTCCCGCCCACCCGGCCCGGTCTCGGAAGCGACACAGGTGGGGACGAACCGCTTCAGCGAGTGAGCCCCGGCGTCGACCTGTACTGGCTGCCGCTCGGCGCAGGCGGTCACTCGGTCCGGCTGAACGGACGCCTCTACGAGGCGCTCGACGCCGCTATGCATCGTCGTACGCGGTTTGACCTTTACCACTCAGCCCTCGAAGTGGAAGCTCCGAGCGGTCGCTTTGTGATCGAGCAGGCCCCGGTTCCGGATCGCTGTGGCGATCGCCGCGGGGTGGTTGCCGAGGGTGCCGTCGGTAGCGGGTGGGCGGCGCGCCTGCGGATATTCCGCTACGAGATCCGGCGTTGGCGCGACGGCGTGATCCCGGATCTCGGCGAAGCCGTCGAAAGCCCCCGTCGCCTCACCGACGATCCGGGTGTCGCGCAGAGGCTTCTCGATCTCGTTCCGTGCGTCCCGCGCTTCGTCTGGGGCCGAGATCAGGCCCACTCCGGGGAAATGTGGAACTCCAACTCGATCGTCTCGTGGCTGATCGTCTCGGCGGGGCTCGACCCTTCCGACGTGCAGTTCCCCGTACATGGTCGTGCGCCGGGATGGCATGCCGGCATCGCCGTGGCCTCACGAGCAGAGCAGCTCGCGTAGGTAGGCCGCCTAGCGCATGTGCAAGTCGATCATGTGCTCGACGTAGTCGCGTTCGCTCGGCCACGGGAAGGCGGGCATCACCTGCTTGAGCGCGACGTATCCGTGCAGGCTCGCCCATAGCTCGGCGGCCCGCGTGAAGGGGTCGGAACTGGCGGGGCCGGCGGCGTCCACCAGCGCGAGCAGGTCGTTGAAGGTGTCGACCCCCTCGTCCTCGCCGCTGGGCGAGTCGGGCTCTGGCATCGGTACCCCTTCTCTCAGCTTGGTCATGAACAGGACCCGATAGATACCGGGCTGGCGGGAGGCGAACTCGAGGTAGGCGAGCGCAAACGCGCGAAGCCGCGCGAGCGGGTCGGTCGTGTCGCCCACCGCGTCTCGCAGGAACCCACGGAGGTCGGTGTAGCCAGCCACGATCAGCGTGCTGAGCAGATCCTCCTTGCCCGCGAAGTGCAGGTAGAGAGCGTTCGGGCTCACTCCGGCGCGAGCCGTCACCGATCGGACCGAGAGCTTGTCCTGGTCGCCGAGCTCGAGCAGCAGCTCGCGGGCCGACTGGAGGAGGTCTTCGCGCAGGCGATCACCTTGGCCACGTGGGTTGCGGGCACGACTCGAGGCGGACACGCGGGGCAAGATAGCACGCTGACTTGACATGTGTACATGTACAGACGTATAGTCAACTGCATCGTATAGGTCACTAGATCGGAGGAACGGTCATGCAGGTCCTCGATGTGGCAGCGAAGCCGGAGCACGCGGGAGTGAGGTTGGTGCGCGGGGCAGGGCGGCAGCAGGTGCCCGCGGCTCGCCGAACGGATGACGGGGAGCTCGGCGCGGCGACCCAGGCCTGGTCGAGACGTGTCCGGTGCGTCGGAGGAATGATCCAGGCGGCATTCGCCGTGTTCTGGCTGCTGCGCGGCGCCGGCGCCATCGGCGGACGGACGGGGAGCCTGCTGACGGCGCTGTCGGTGCTCGCGGGCGCTGCCGTGTTCGCGTACGCGGTCAAGGCGACCGGGCGGCGGGCGGCGCGCCCGCGGGGAGCGCAGGCGAAGCAGATCGAGAAGGCCGTTACCAGAGCGACAGTGCTCGAGTTCCTCGCCGCACTCGTGCTTCCGCTCCTCGTCGTCTCCGCCGGGCACTCCGACTGGGTGCTGCCGTCGATCGCCATCACGATCGGGCCGCTCCTGCTCTACCTGGGACGTCTGCTCGGAATCGCTCGCTATCGCGTTGTCGGCTGGACCCTCACCGTGGGGCCGCTGGTCCTCGTGGCTGTCCTGTCGGGTACCGCGCTGGTCGCGACAACCGGCATCGCGTCCGGCCTGCTGCTGCTCGCCACCGCTGTCGCCGGCTTCCGCGACCTCGCCGTGCTGGATGCCGGTGAGCGTCGATGAGCTCTCCCGAGCTGCACGTCGTGTTCGGCGCCGGACAGGTCGGACGCGTGCTGAGCGCGCGTCTCGCCGCCGCCGAGCTCGAGGTGCGGCTCGTGTCACGACGTCGGCCCGCCACGCTCGCAGAGGGCGTGCAGTGGCGTTGTGCCGACGTCAATGACGCCGCGGCCGCCGGCGAGGCAGCAAGCGGAGCGGCGGTCGTCTACCAGTGCCTGAACGCCCCATACAACAAGTGGCCGGAGCTGTTCCCGCCACTACAGCGAGCGGTCTTGGGCGCGGCCGAGCAGACCGGTGCACTGATGGTGAGCCTCGAGAACGTCTACGCGTACGGACCGACGGCGGGACGGCCGATGACCGAGCAGCTCCCACTGGCGGCGACGACGGTCAAGGGCCTGACCCGCGCGGCGATGACCGAGGAACTGCTGGCGGCGTCACAGGCCGGCCGCGTACGCATCGCGATCGGGCGAGCCGCCGACTTCTTCGGCCCGGGTGTGACCGAAACAACGCTCGGGGAGCGTGTCTTCGGCAACGCCGTGAACGGGAAGCGCGCCGACTTCATCGGCGACCCCGATCTGCCGCACACCTACAGCTATGTGCCCGATGTGGCGGCGGGCCTGGCCACGCTCGGAACCGATCCTCGCGCGATCGGCGGCATCTGGCACCTGCCCGCGGCGGAGACAGTGACCACCCGCCAGATGCTCGATCTCGTCGGTGCGGCGGTCGGGCATCCCGTCGAGATACGCAAGGTGCCGAAGCTGATGCTCCGCGCCCTGGGGCTGGCCAACCCAACGATCCGTGAGCTGAGGGAGATCGGCTACCAGGTCGATGAGCCGTTCGTCCTCGACACAAGTAAGTACCGCGACGTTTTCGGGGACGAGACGACACCCCTGGCGCGGGCGGTCGACGAGACGGTCTCCTGGTATCGAACGGTCGCCGACGACATGGGGAAGGGGCGAACCGCATGAGCCGCGAAGGCAGCGATCTCGCTGTGTCAGACCCAGACGCCGGATATCGCGCGATCACAAACCGGGCGACGGGCGAGCGCATCCAGTTCATGCGTGTGGACGGGCACGTCGCCCGATTCGCCTGGCACAGCGAGCCCGGTGGGAAGATCGCCGAGCACGTGCATCCCGCACAGGAGGAGCGGTTCTCGATCCGCGCCGGAAGAGCACATTTCCTCGTGGACGGTGTGGAGCACGTGGTCGCAGCGGGCGAGACGATCGTCGTACCCGTCGGCGCTCGGCACTCGGAGTCGAATCGGGGATCGGTCGCGGTCGAGGGCGTCGTCGAACTTCGTCCCGCGCTTGCGAGCAGGCAGATGCACGAGGCTTTCGCCGGGCTGGCCTCCGAAGCAAAGACCACTCCGCGCGGGGCGCCGAGAAATCCGCTGCAGCTCGGGGCGACCGTCTGGCGCTTCAGGCGCGAGACCCGCGCGACGACCCCGCCGGTATGGCTCCAGAACCTCGTGCTGCCCCCACTTGCGCTGCTGGCGCGAATCTTCGGTGTCGAGGCATACCGCCAGGATTGGGACAGTCGCGTGGAGCGGACCTCGGCCTGAGGCGATCAACGACGGCACGAAAGTCTGGCCTCCCGCTGCGCTCGGGATCCAGGACGGCGGTCGTGCGGGTCGTTGGCTGAATGCGAGGATTGTCGGATGGACGCCGACGAGCGACTGCGTGCCGGCCGTCTGGCGGCGCAGCGGCTGACGCCGGCAACGGCGTGCAAGAGCGCCGAGGAAGCGGCGTCGGCTGTAATCGGCGTCCAGGCTCAGGATCTGCGCGCCGCGGCGCTTGCACTGCGCTCGCGCGTGCCCGGCCTCACCCGAAGCGCCGTCCGCGCCGCACCGCTCCTGCGCACGTGGACGGTCCGCGGCACGGTGCACCTGATCGCGGCGTCCGATCGCCCCTGGCTGCACGCGCTGTTCGCCGGGCGAAATGCGCGCGTGTTCGGCGCGCGCTTCGCGCGCTTCGGCATCGTGGAGGAGGTGAACGCCATGCGCGGGGACGTCGTCGAGCTCTGCGGCGAGCGTCCCCGCGACCGGTCGTCGCTGCTGCGCGCGCTTGTCGAGCGCGGCCACCCGTCGCTCGAGCAGGGTCCGGTCAACACACTCGTTCCGTGGCTCTCGACGCAGGGGCTAATCGTCACCGACACTGCCGGCCTGCTGCACGCGGCCGATCCGCCCGCGGCGGTCGACCTCGACGAGGCACTCGCGATCCTTGGCGCCCGCTACCGCGCAGGCTACGGCCCCTGCGAGGCAACCGACCTCGCGAAGTGGTCCTCGCTGCCCATCACACAGGCGCGCCGGGCGCTCGAAGCGGCCGGAACGGCGAGCGATGTTGGCCCGTTGCCCACCGATGACACACCGCCCTGCCTGCTGCTCGCCGCCTTCGACACGCTCATGCTCGGCTACCGCACTCGCGAGCCATTCGTCCTCGCCAAGGACGACCATCACATCCTGAGGGGCGGTGGGATGCTCAAACCCGTCGTACTCGACCGCGGAGCGGCAACCGGTACCTGGTCCATCAAGAAGGGCCGTCCCGAGCCGGCGTGGTTCGCGCGGCCCACGCCCGCTCCGGCGCTCGCCCGCGAGACTGCGGACATCGAACGCTTCCTTGCGTCCTAGCTGCGGGCAGCTCCACCGAGCAGGTCGCGCGGCTCCCGCTTCCGGCCGCGAGCACGCGCCTTGACGGTCAAGCGCGCGAGACTACGGGCTCGACCTCGGCAGGCACGCCGGCGAGCTGTGAGGACCGATCACCAAACCGACATCAAGGGCAGCGGAGGCAAACAGATGAACGACACGACGACGACGATCCATTCGCTGCTCACGCCTGACGGCGAGCTGCGGCTGACGCTCGAGGACGACCCGATCGGCGAAGTGGCCTCCGACGACGTCGTCGTCCGGATCGAAGGCGCTCCGATCAACCCGTCCGATCTCGGCGCCCTGCTCGGCCCGGCGGACCCGTCCACCCTCAGCTCGGACGCTTCCGTCGGACGGCCGGTCGCCACCGCCACAGTCCCACCCGATCTCCTGCAGTTCGCCGCCACACGTGCCGGCAAGTCGCTGGCGCCGGGGGTCGAGGGTGCCGGAACCGTCGTCGATGCGGGCGAGGACGCGCAGCAACTGCTCGGCAAGGTCGTGGGGGCATGGGGTGGGGGCATGTACACCCGCTATCGCAGATTGCCGGCCCGCGACGTCGTCCCGTTCCCTGACGGCGTGGGCGCGAAGCAGGCTGCGGCTGCGTTCGTCAACCCTCTGACCGCGCTGAGCATGCTTTCAACGATGCGCTTGGAGGGTCACACAGCTCTCGTGCACACTGCCGCCGCGTCCAACCTCGGGCAGATGCTGAACAAGCTCTGCATCGAGGACGGCGTCGAGCTCGTGAACATCGTCCGCAGTGAGGAGCAGGCGGCCCTGCTGAAGGACATCGGGGCTGAGCGCGTCGTCGATTCCACCTCACCGTCCTTTCGTGAGCAGCTGATCGCCGAGATCGGCGACACCGGGGCGACGTTGGCATTCGACGCGGTTGGCGGTGGCCCGTTGGCGGGGCAGATCCTCGCCGCAATGGAGGCCGCTCTCGTGGCCAAGTCCCCGCCCATCAGCCAGTACGGCTCGCCAACCCACAAGCAGGTCTACATATATGGGCGACTGGACCCGGCGCCGACGACCGTGATCGCCGGGGCCGCCGGCATGGCCTGGGGCATCGGTGGCTGGCTCGTCCGCGCCCACCTCACTCGAATCGGCCGGGACGCCAGCCGGGAGCTCGTTGAACGCATGACGCGCGAGATCACGACGACCTTCGCGAGTAGGTTCACGCGCGAGATCTCGCTCGAGGAGGCCCTCGATCCCGAGGTCATCCGCGGATACCAGCGCAAGGCGACGGGTGAGAAGTACCTGATCGTGCCGTCGAAGACCTGAGGCTTCTGGGCGGTGCAACGCGCCCCGCGACGAGCTCGCCAGAAGCCCCTCCCCCGTCCGCCGGCCGGGAGTTTCAGGCGTGTTCGAGGATCCAGACCGTCAGCGGTTCGTTGCCCCAGCCGACCTCCCGGAACGATCGCACCGCATACCTGTGTCCACCGAGCGCCACATCGCCCGACGGCGGTAGCCGGACATGGGCGGCGGCGCCCAGCGATGTCCGCACATAGCCGCTCCCTCCGCGGACGAGAACCTCGGCGCCGGTACGCCTATGCACCAGCTTTACGAAGCCGGTCACGTCCTGGAGTGACACCAGAAGCGCACCCAGTAGATGCCCGTGCGACCGCAGGGCACGTGTCCCGGGAGCGACCACGAATGCCCCGTCGCTGTTGACAGTCGCGTTCACGAGTACCCGCGATCCACGCGTCACGCCGATCCGTGTCACATGGGCTAAATGGTTGGCAGGGCTCGCCAGCCGGGCGTCCGCCGCGTCCTGAGCGGCCGTCAGATCGCCTCGGCTCAGAGCCTTCAGCAAGGCGCCGTCGCCCGCGATCAACCCGAGCTCCTGGGACAGCTTCCATCCCTTGGTCTCGTTGTGGTAGGTCGCCTTCGCGGCGATGACCGTCTCGTCCACGCGCATCCGGCTCAGATTGGACACCGCCCTTGTCCCAGGACCGGCGGGCGGCGCCGCCGACGCGGTGGCTGGGCCACTGTGTGTGTCGCCAATGCGAGCGATGACGTCGGCCGCCGGGCCGGCTGACTCGAGCCGCACGCGGCAAGCGCGACCGCGAAGGCCGACGCCAATACGGGCGCCGAGGCCACACCTTGGCCGCGGCCCGAGCGACGGCCGTGAGCCATGATGACCCGCACGGGAGCGTTCACACGAGGAGCTACGACCCGCCGGAGATCACCGGCGCTTCGGACTGGGTTTCACTGCCTGTTTCCGACGCTCCTTGCTGCGTTTCACCTGATTCCGGTGCAGCGGCGGGTGGCCCGAGTTCGCTCGACCCTCCACCGGTTTCCGGGACGCTGTGGTTGTCTCTCGCGGCGACCGTCGCCGTGGTGCTCTTGCCTGGGAACGAGTTTGCGGCAACGGCGGCGAGGGCGCCGGTCAGCGTCACGGATCCTGCGAGGATCCACCGCTTGGCGACGGCGACCTTGCGCAGTCCTGCGTCCCTGATCTGTACCGGGTCGGGTGACGACATGAACCGATGTTCGCCCCCAAGTCCAAACCCAGGCTAAGCCGACTGTGAAACTGCTCTTACGGTTCGGCGCGCAGCGAGGCGATGCCGGCGGCGTTCCCAAGGTGCGGAAGTTCCCGCAGTGCAGTGGCCTCGTGCTCGAGGTAGCCCTTCAAGAACGCCGTGGTGACATGCTCGACGACGGTGAGCTGGGGTTGCTCGGAGGAGTACGGCGGCAGGTGTTCGGCACCCAGCAGGCTCAGGAGATACTTGGGGCGTTGGGCCGCTTCGAAGAAGGTTTCGGTGGCGATGGGGGGGTTGATCGTGTCAGCGGTGCCCTGAGTGGCGAGCAGAGCGGGGCCTTTCGTCGGAAACACGAACCCTCCCTCGGCCGGGATCTCGGCCCCCGACAAGACGATCGCGGCGTGCACGCGTTCGTCGCGGAAGCGCGGATCGTAGGCCACGGCGAGCGCGCTATCGCCGCCATCGGACTGCCCCGCCACGGCGACCCGTCGCGGGTCGATGAGACCTGCCAGTGGGCCTGTCTTCGCGCCGCGCGGTCTCGCTGAGGTGTCGCGCGGCACCAGCCCGGGTGCACGCGGCAGCCCGACGATCAACCAAGGTGCGCGCGTCGTGCGGATTTGCGTCGCCAAACCGGGAGAACCCTGACGGAGTCGGGACGCCACGGGCGCCCGCCGCGACCTCCGCTTTGCCACACCGAGCGCTGGCATACGCTGATCACCTACACCTACGACCGATCCGTCCTCTGCCATCGTATGGACCTCGTGGCGAACGCGAGCGTGATCTCTGCCGTCCCAGCCCGTCTTAGCTTTGGAGGGCCGCGAGCGGTTTCGAAGCGGCGCAATCCCGACCAGGAATGGGAGCAAACATGATGCGTAGGCTGCTCGCAGTGGCCGTCAGCGCCACCGCACTATGCGCCGCAGGCACAGCCGCCGCGAGCGCCGCGAAGATCAACCTGGTGATGAGCGAAGGCGCGGCCTTTAGCGTTCTCGGCCACTCCTGCGGCGGGATCCAGGAGAAGGTCTACGAGACCGGCTTCGCGTCGAACGGCTACCCGGAGGGCAACGTCCACATGGAAACGCGCTGCGGCGGGAGCGGCCGTGGCGGAGGGGGCGGCTCCACGACCTACACGGGCACCGCGACTGTCATCTGGACGTGGCTCGGCGAAACGTGGAAATGGGGCCCGATGGTCGGTGGCCTCGAAGCGACGCCCGCCGAAGATGCCCACGCAGACAAGCTCTACAACGTCGAAACCCACGCTTACCTCGAAACCGGCTCCCCGCCCTACCAACCTCCGGCTGCGCCGGCGAACGTCAAGGTGTCGCAGTTCCTCACCGAACTCGGGGAACGAGAATATCCCGCGCTGAGCATCAGCTGGGAAAAGGACCCGGAACGGTTCTCGCTGATCACCAAGCAGACGATGCGCGCCGAACCGGTCGGGGGCTCGACGGCACCCGTCGTCGAAGCCGAAAGGATTCCGTATTTCTCCGAAGGTTCGCTCTACTACCTTGAACCGAACACCTCCTACAAGGTCACGGTGACCGAGTCCGACGGCGAAGGGACGAGCGCCCCGAGCACACCGATCGAACTCAAGACGGCAGGCGAAGACGGTGAACACGAAGGTACGCCGGGTAAGGTCTCGTGCACGGCTGACTCGGGGACCGTGAAGCTTTCCCCTGGCCTCACCGCCACACCGAGGAATCAGACGGTGAGGGTCCTGGGCACCCTCTCGGGGTGCGAAGAGGGACCCACGGGCGGGATATACACAGCCAAATTCAAGACGAGCGTGCCGGTCTCGTGCGGGCTACTGACAGGGTCGGAAACGCTCGCCTCAGACACCGGAGCGCTGTACGCCGCATGGCGGCCCGCCGGGGAAGGGATCTCGAGAGGGACCATCAGTTTCCCGGTTGGCGAAGGCGAACTTGCGGGGTTGAGCGGATCGCTCGCCGGCGGACCGTTCTCAACGGAAACCGCATTTGCGAGCGCCCTCACCGACGAGTCCTTCGCCGGTGGGCCGACGTGCGGGGTCAAGGAAGGCTCGAAAGCGGCCAAACCCGTCAAGTCCGGCTCGTTCACGACGTCGGTCGTCGAATTCGGCTAGCGGGAGTTCGCGCGCTGCCGGCCTGCCACCAGGCCGGCAGCAACCGCGAGGACGGAGCTGGCCGGGCGGTAGATCCCACCACCCGAAGGTCGTCCCTTACGCCGCCGGTGCGCTACGCGGCTCGCAAGCTCGCGCCGCCGACGGCTGAAAGCTTTCTCATCGAGGGCTGAAGGCGACTTTAGCCGTCCGGAGAACACTGCTCGCGTGCGTACGGCCGCGCACGAGTAGATGACGTGATCAAGCTGAAGTGCACCCTCATCACCGCAGCCGTCGCACTCGGTATCACCGCGTGCGGTGGCACGCAGCACGTCGCGTCGAGTCGAACGACCCACACCAGTGGGCTGGCCCCGAATGCGGCCCAAGCGGCCAATGAGGCGGCCATCGTGCCGCCGCCGATCAAGCCGATCTTCCCGAATCCTCTACCCGAAGAAGGCATCTGGAAGTCGACGGGGCCAGCCGATCAACGGTGGACCACCGGTGCTGGTCACGACCTATCGCCCCGATCCTGAATCTCCGAGCACCGTCGCCTACGTCGCGTGGTTTGACCACACGCGCACAGAGCTCGCCTACTACCCGGGCACCGCCGAGCCGCCCAGCGCCATCGAACGCGGGCCGACGATGGTTCCGCAAAGCGAGCGCTCGCGGCTACTTGCGACTTTCAACGGCGCCTTCACCTATGAATTCGGCAACAACGGCTCGATCGTCAACGGCCGCACGAACGAGCCGCTGAAGGACGGCAACGCCACGCTGGTCGGCTATCGCGACGGCCGCGTCGACATCGTCAACTGGAGCGGCGGCTCGAACGCCGGGCCGGACGTTGTCTGGGCGCGCCAGAGCCTGGCTCCGATCGTCTGGAACGGACAACTGAACCCTAACCTGGACGAAAACCCGGATAGCCTCCAGTGGGGCTACACGCTCGGCGGGGTTTGCTGTGTTCCGCGCACCGGTGTCGGCATCGACCGTCACGGCAACCTCTTCTTCGTTGTCGCCACCAACCAGACGGTGATCACCCTGGCAAAGATCCTTCAGCACCTCGGCGCGGTGCGTGGGATGGAGTTCGACATCAACTACGAGTGGCATTCGCTGATCACCTATACCCACGGCCCCGACGGTCTCGTCCCGCATCTGGTCGAGCCCCAAGACCAGCAGTCACCCACGCGCTACCTCGTCCCCGACAGCCGTGACTTCTTTGCCGTCTACCGACCCGTGCCCGGTCCGGTCACCGTCCCCACCAAGTAGGAACCCCGGCGGCTTCGACGGGCAGAACGCCCGAAGAAAGCCCAACTAGCCCGACCTGTCAGCCCGTCCGAGGACACGCTCGACTCGACACACCGTCGCCGGCGCATGAGATCCTTCGCGAGGCGACCGATGCGTCCGAGCTGCCGTCCGCCCCTACACGCCGCCAAGGGGTTTGAGTACGACGCCTCCGTTCCCTCGCCAATGCACCTCGGGGCACGCGTGCGGCGCATCGCAAGGCGGCCGCATCTACCGGCAAAGCGCGAGCGCGGCGGGCCGGCCGGTCCGGGAGGCCCGTCCGGCGGCTTCAAAGGTCGTTCTGGCTTGGTGAAGTGCGAGTGCGACCGGCACGAGCAATCCGCCACGTCTCCTCACGCGCAATCCTCCCAAGTCGGCCGTTCCTACGGGCCGGCTCTCGACGAGGCCAGGATGCCCCTCAACCAACGCGCGCGTTCCCGCTTTCTCGGGCCGGGTGTAAGGAATCGGCCTCCTGCGGACATATAGCTCCCATGAACTCCCAACAGCTCTTTGAAGCGGTCTACGAAGAGCACGCGAGTGCGATCAAGGGGTATGCGATGCGACGCATCGACCCCGCGAGGGCGGATGACGTCGTCGCAGAGGTGTTTCTCGTCGCGTGGCGCAGGCTGGACGACATGCCGGCCGAACCCCGCCCTTGGCTGTTCGGCGTCGCCACTCGGGTACTCGCGAACGAGCGACGGCGTGTCGCCCGCCAACACGCGGCCCTCGACCGCCTGGCGCCATTCGCAGCGAGCGTCGACCCCGCGGAGTTGCCCGCGCTCGCCGACCGCCCGGTCCGGGAGGCGCTGCGAAACCTCAGCGACACCGACCGCGAAGCCCTCCTGCTGACCGCCTGGGAGGGCCTGAACCACCGTGACGCGGCTCGTGCCCTCGACGTGAAGGAGGCCACATTTACCGTGCGCCTGCACCGCGCAAAGCGACGCCTGAGACGAGCGATCGAAGACGACCAGCCAGCGACAGCCGCACAAACGCGATTGGAAACCCCATGAACAAACCGGACATCACCGACACCCTCAGGCGCATGAATCCCGTCGAGTCGGACCCGCAGGCCGCGCCGGTGGAGCAGATCCTGCCCCGGCTCGACCAGACGGCACGTGCCCTCGACGCGGCGGTGCCGAAAGCAAAAACGTCAAGAGCCCACAACCCTCGGCTTCGAGTCGCCGTCGGGGTCGCCGCGGTCGCCGCGGTCGCCGCCGTGCTCGTAACCCTCGGGCCGTCCGGCGGCGGCACGCCCAACGTGCTGGCCGACGTGTCCCGTGCCCTGACGCCGGGCTCGGGCGTGCTGCACATGGTGCAGGTAACCGAACAGACGGTCGCCGGACACACCCGCACCGCACGTGTGGAAACCTGGACCGCGCAGAACCCGCGGCGACTGCACTCCATCGTCACACAACCCGATGGCAACACCTTCGAACATGCCTTTACCGCGAGTCCGCTCGAAGACCGACGCTGGAGCGAGGAAGAACCGAACGTGATTCTGCACGAAACCAGCAACGGACCCCTGGTGAAAGGAGCCCTCACGCACGAAGCGACCCCCGTCGTCACCCTGCGAGAACTGTTCAAGAAGGGCCAGCTGACGTTAGCGGGAAAGACCACCCTCGAAGGCCGGGCGGTTTGGAAGCTCACCGTGCACCCTGCCAACTACACCCAGCCGGTATTCGAAGGCAAACAGCTACCCGACCCGACGATGTACGTCGACGCGAACACGTTCGTACCGGTCGAGCTCGCCAGCGAGTCGCTGACCCACGCCGGCGAAAACGTTGATGGGGCACTTGAGCTCGACACGGAAACTACCCGCTACACAGCCTATGAAGAACTCCCCGCGAGCCCGCAGAGCGAATCGTCGCTAAAGCTCAACGACCACCCCGGCGCCGTCGAAAAGAACGAACCGTAGGACGCCTGCCGACCAGTGGATCCCGGCCGCCGACGGCGGCCGGGGCGGTCGACGACCTGATCGGGCTCGAAGATGTCGTAAATCCGACGACGCGCTGATGGCCGAGTAACACCGTCTCGCTCTGGTTCAGGGGACCCGGAAAGCCCGGAAAGCCGCGATCGTCCCCTCCGGTGGCCGGGAGGTCAAGAACACCGGGGACGGGTTGATGGTGGCGTTCAGCTCTGCTTCGGCGGACGTCGTCGACGGCCTCGATTCCGGTGTGCTCACCGAGATCGTCGGTTGGCCCCGGCCTGCCGGACCTCGCCGGATGCTCCCAGGTACTGGAAGCTGCGAATGATGACAGCCTGGCTCGTCGCGACCTTCCGCTTGAAACACCAGAGGTTCATGCCGACGGGGACGGCTTCCTGGGGTATGCGAACCAACGGGTCCGAGGGGGCGAACGTCCACGTCTCCAGCACAGCTTCGGTCGTACCCGGAGGGTGCAGGCCTGCCATGACGGTCTCGGTGATGCTGTTCGAGCTCCACGTCATCCGGGCTGTCACGAGGTTGCCGCCCTCCAGATTGACGTTGAAGTCGTCTTCCGTCGGCCCCACGTTGAAGTTGCCGGTCGACGGGTAGATCGTGAAGTCGGCATTGCAGGCGTCGCCGCACAGGGTGTTGGCCCAATTTGAGAACTCGATGTCGATCTCGTTCTCCCCATCTCTTCCGACCCCGGCCTGCGGCCCATACGGGAACAGTCCCAGCACCGCGTGCGGATCCATGTTGTCCACCGGACCCTGGACCTCCCACTGATAAGTGCCGAAGCCCATCCGGTCCTCCGAGAAGAGCTCCGCAGCCGTTACGTTTCGGCCCTTCTTCGTGATGGTCAGATGCAGGTAACCGTTCGAGTCAACCTGGACGTTGGATGGTCGCCCGCGCGCGACGCCGGCCATGCGACCGTTCGTGACGGTCCATTGGTGACCCATCCAGTTCAGCTGCGTGCTCGCACGGCTGACGGCGGGCAGCATAGCGACGGCGATGCCGATGAAGCAGGTCGCAACGCACGATCGCTTCACCCGTGGAACCGCCCGTGCCCGGCCACTATCGCCTCAATCACCCGGGCAGCGTAGCTTCCAGGAGGGTCCGCGTCACGGCGCGCGGCATTCGTCCGGCTATCGGCGTTCGGCCTGACCTCAGCCCTTCCCGGTTCGTCCAGAGCATCCGAGTACGGCACCTCTGGGGCCGAGCAAATGCGCTCGAGTGGACTCGAACCACCACGGGGAAAACTCCCCACAAGGCCCTCAACCTTGCGCGTCTACCAATTCCGCCACGAGCGCAGCGGAGGCGAGTATAGCCCCGCGCGGCGCCGGCCAGCGGTCTCTCACGGCGCTGAGGCCGGCCAGGCCGAGCCCGCATCTTGCGTCCGTCCAGGCACGGCGCTACAGTGCGAACACATGTTCGTTACAGCACTGGAAAACCGCGATCGCAGGGGCCGCCAGGAATGGATCTGACCAAGCGCCAGCAGGAGATCTTCGACTTCATCCGCCGCTACTCGGCGAAGTACGGCTATCCGCCCACGGTGCGGGACATCGGCAAAGCGGTGGGGCTGGCCTCCTCCTCCACGGTGCACGCCCATCTGGCCAACCTCGAGAAGATCGGCCTGCTGCGCCGCGACCCGTCCAAGCCGCGGGCGATCGAGCTGCTCGAGCGCGGGGTGGGGAGCGCCGTGGACAGCGTCAAGGGCATGGTGAGGGCCGAAGGCCTGCCGTTGCTCGGCTCGGTGGCCGCGGGTCAGCCGATCCTGGCCGAGGAGAACATCGAGGAATACGTCCCGGTGCCCCAGCTCGCGGGTGGCGAAGAAGGGGACTACGTCCTGCGCATCCGCGGAGAATCGATGAAGGAAGCGGGAATCCTCGAAGGCGACTACGTCGTCGTCCATCCGCAGGACACCGCCAACGACGGCGACGTGATCGTCGCCCTGCTCGGGGAGGAGGCCACCGTCAAGCGCTTCTTCCGCGAACCCGACCACATCCGCCTGCAGCCCGAAAACGACGCCATGGAGCCGATCCGCAGCAAGGAGGTAAAGGTGCTCGGACGGGTCGTCGGGCTGCTGCGAAGCATCTGAGCGTCGGCGTCGCCGCCCCGCCGGCGCGGGGCATGCCGGCGCCGACGGCTTCCGGTGGCGCTACCGTGTCCGTGCAGGTCAGGCAGCCGCGGGGGCCTCGCGCCCTCGAGGAAAGTCCGGACATCACAGGGCAAGGTGGTCGAGGTATCGACCCGGGGAAACCCGCGGGAAAGTGCCACAGAAACACACCGCCCAAGGCCGCCGTCCCACGTGAACGGCGGAACGGCAAGGGTGAAATGGTGCGGTAAGAGCGCACCAGCGTCGCGGTGACGCGGCGGCTGGGTAAACCCCACCCGATGCAAGGCCAAACAGGACCGCTTGCAGGCTGCTCGCCGAGGTCCAGGTAGGCCGCTCAGATGGATGGCTGCTCAACGACAGAATCCGGCTTACCGATCCGCTAAGGGAAAGCCCCGCTTCGGCGGGGCTTTCCTATCTCGCGAGCGCCGCGGCTGTCAGAGCACCGGGCCGTGCCCCGAGCGTGACGGCCCGTCAGCCGAGCTCGGCGCCGGGAGTGCCCGCGGGCACAACTAGGCCACGTAGAAGACGATGCCGATCACGGCGTAGAGGGCAAGCAGCTGCACGCCCTCGAACCACGTCGACTCCCCGTCGGCCACCACCACCGAGGTGACCAGCCCGGCGGCCAGCAGCCCCGCGATCTCATACGGGTTGAAGACCGCCGCCATCGGGAACGGGCCCACGAAGAACGACAACAGGATCAGGATCGGCGCCACGAACAGGCCGATCTGGGCAGCGGATCCCAGCGCGATGTTGACGGCCAGGTCCATCTTGTCCTTGGTCGCCGCCACCACGGCGACGTAGTGCTCGGCGGCGTTGCCCACGATCGCCACCACGAAGGCCCCGAGGAAGAACTGTGAGATGCCCAGGTCGCGGGCCGTGTGCTCGATCGAGCCCACCAGGATCTCGCTCATGGCGGCCACCAGCGCGCCGCTCAGGGCCAGCACCGTGACCGAGCGTCGCGTGCTCCAGGTGTCCGTCAGGTCCTCGTCGCGGTCGTGGGGGTTGAACAGGTCGCGGTGGGTTCGCAACGAGAAGACGAGGCCCGCGAGGTAGGTTCCGATCAGCACGATGGCGACCGCGAAGGAGACCGTTTCGAGGTCGCCCCCGTACGTGTGGCGCAGCTGCCCGACCGCCGGCAGGCTCCCGTGGCGGGCGAGGACCAGCACCGAGGGGAGCACCAGCGCCGCCACCGTGACCAGCAGCATCCCGGCTTGGGTCTGGGCGGCCGTGCGACTGAAGGTCTGACGTGCCCGGCCGAGGCCACCCGCCAGCATCGCCGCGCCGAGCACGAGCAGGCAGTTGCCGAGAATCGATCCCACCAGCGAGGCCTTGACGACCTCCTGCAGGCCGTCCCCCAGCGCGAACAGCGCGATGATCAGCTCAGGGGCGTTGCCGAAGGTCACGTTCACGAGCCCGCCGATGCCGGGCCCGGAGCGGGCGGCCAGCTCCTCGGTCGCGTGGCTCATCAGCGCCGCCACGGGAACCATCGCCAGCGCGGAGGTCACGAACACCAGCGTCGGCGAGACGTCCGCGAGGTCGAGCACGCCGGCGATCGGGACGAAGGCGCCGAGTAGGTAGACGGGCCTCATCCGAGTAGAGGCTATAGCGCTGTCCCGACCCGGCCGCGGCGTGCCGCGGGCCTTCCGGCCGGGAGGGTCAGTCGGGTTTCTGCTCCTCGTCCGCTTCCCCGTAGAGCTCGTCCACCGCGCCTTCCTCCTCGGTCACGCCCTCGGCGTCACGGAAGATCGGGCTGGTGCTGTGTTCGTCGCCGTGGGAGGCGTGGTCGATCAGCTCCTGCTCGGCCTGCTCGAAGCCCTCGGCCTCGCCGCCTCCGGCTTCCTCTACCGAGCGCCGGGCTTCGGCCCGCCGCTGCTCGAGGTCGTGGATCGGGTCGATCTCCTCCACCGTTCCTCCGGCTAGGCGCCGTGGAGGCGTTCGCGGGCGCTGTCGGCCAGGGTGCCGGTGCTCTTGAGCTCGTTCAAGGCACCCATCATTGCATCGAGCTCGCAGTCGATCTTGGCCGGCCACGGCTTCTCCGGGTGGTCGTCGAGCGTCTTCAGGCCGTTGCCGGTGATGATCGCCACGACGGTGTCGCCGGGCGCGAACGTGCCCGCGGCCGCCAGCTTCTCGAGCACCGCGATCGTCGTCCCGCCGGCGGGCTCGGTCAGGATCCCCTCGGTCGCCGCCAGCAGGTCGATGCCGGCGAAGATCTCCGGGTCGGTCGCGAAGCCCGCGCTGCCACCGCGTTTGAGCACCGCGTCGATCACCAGGTAGCCGTCGCCCGGCGCGCCGATCGCCAGCGAGTGGGCGCGCGTCTCCGGGCGTCACGGCGTGGATCTCGGCTTCCTCGGCGAGGATCGCGCTGGCGATCGGGTTGCAGCCGCTCGGCTGGGCGATGTGGATGCGCGTGGCGTCGGTCTCGGCGAGCCCCAGCAGTTGCAGCTCCAGCAGGCCCTTGTGGAGCCGCGAGGAGAGCGTGCCGCCGGCGGCGGCGGTGATGATGTGGTCGGGCGAGCGCCAGTCGAGCTGCTCGACGATCTCGAACGCGGCCGTCTTGGCGCCCTCGGCGTAGAACGGGCGCAGCGTGATGTTCGCGAACTCCATGCCGGTCGCTTCCGCGACTTCCCGGCAGCGCCGGTTGGCTTCGTCGTAGTTGCCCTCGACCTGGAAGACCTTGGCGCCGAGCGCCATGCAGGCGCGGGCCTTCGTCTCCTCGAGCCGGTTGGGGTAGAAGACGTAGGAGTCGACCCCCGCCTTCGCGGCCAGCGACGCGACCGCCGTGCCGACGTTGCCGGTCGACACGCAGCCGATCTCGGTCTTGCCCCGCTCCAGCAGCCGGGCGATCGACATCGACACGACGCGGTCCTTGTAGGAGAGGCTCGGCCGCGTGGAGGAGTCGTCCTTCATGTAGAGGTTGTCGATCCCGAGCTCGGCGCCGAGCCGGTCGGCGCGGATCAGCGGCGTGTAGCCGGAGTGCTGGCCGACGCGCGCCTGGGCTCCGGCGTCGACGATCGGCAGCAGCTCCTCGAAGTGCCAGATGTTCTGCGGGCCGCTCGGAGCGGGGAAGCTCGCGGAAGTGGCTCGGCGGCCAGCTCGTAGTCGTAGACGATGTCCAGGCCCTTGCCGCAGTCCGGGCAGGACGAAGATCGTCTCCTCCAGCGGCGTAGCTGATGTCGCAGCGGTGGCAGCGCAGCCCGGTCGCGCACGAGCGCGTCCGCTGCCTGGATCCGCGAGTCGGCTGTGCGGTGTGGGTGCTCATGCGCTACCTGTGAACGATACGACGGGCCACGGCGTTTGTGCGCGATGTCGTCCTCGGCCTCCGAGGTCGAGCCACAGCTCGCTCGGCGATGTGGGGGCACAACGGGCCGAGCATCTGGGCGAGCGTCGCGCAGCGCCTCGAGCAGCGCCTCGAGGTTCGTCTGTCGAGAGCTCCGCTGTCGCGCGAGCACCCGCTTCTCGTAGTCCCTGATCCGGTCGAACAGCCGCATCACGTTGCGCACCGCGCTGTGCATCTCGAGCTCCTCCATGTCCTCGGTGATCCGCTCGACGCCGTTCTCGCACCACTTGTCGAGCCGTTCCGCGCAGGTGCTCGGTCTTGTCCTGCTCCTCCTCGCCGACACCGGCCCCGCCCCCGGGGTCCTGCGCCGAGGCGCCAGCGCGATCTTCGCCTGCGTGTAGTCCCAGACGCCGTTCAGGAAGCGGTGGCAGCGCAGCACCGCCGAGTCGCTCCAGTTCAGCGAGCGCTGGGGCGCGGGCGGCGTAGAGCACCGCCAGGCGCACGGTGTCGGCGCCGTAGCGCTCGACCAGCTCGTCGGGGTCGACGACGTTGCCCAGGTGCTTGCTCATCTTGCGCCCGTCGCGGATCACCATCTCGTGGAACAGGCAGCCGGCGAACGGCTCGCCGTCGGCGAGGAACTCGAGCGGCCCGATGTCGCGCAGCGCCTTGGTGACGATGCGCTGGTCGAACACGAAGTTGCCGCTGTCCGAGCCGGCGACCAGGCGCTCGGAGGGCAGCCAGTGGCGCAGGTCCGGGAGCGCCAGGATCTCCTCGAGGGTGCCGCTCGCGCTCCTCGGCGGGCACGCAGGCCGGGATCCACAGCCAGAGCGCGTCGAAGTGGCAGTCGAGCGTGTCGGTCTCGCGCCGGGCGGCTCCGCCGCAGCGTGGGCAGGTGGTGTTGACGAACTCCTCCAGCTCGGCCAGCGGGTTGCCGTCGCCCGTCGGGCGCATGTCCAGCGGCAGCAGCACCGGCAGCTGCTCCGCGGCACCGGCACGGCGCCGCACTTCTCGCAGTAGACGATCGGGATCGGCGTGCCCCACGAGCGCTGCCGCGAGATCGTGAAGTCGGCTGCCCTGTAGCGAACCGCGGGCGTGAGCTCGACGGTCCGCGTCGCGGCCGCCGCCGTGTCAGCGGCCTGCTCTCCCGCGTTCTCATGGCCGGCGCCCGCCTCGTCCGCCTCGTCCTCGATCCCCAGCCGCCGGGCGATCACCTCGTCGGTGCGGTCCTCGGCCGGCACCCCGAGCACCGCCGTCGGGCCGAAGCGCGAGTCCACGATCGGCGAGATCAGCAACCGGCAGCTCCCGGCCCGCGGGGCCGATGAGGACACGGCCGGTGTCGATCACCGGGATCGTCTCGGCCTCGCGCGCGCTGCGCTCCCAGCCCCCGGAGCGGAGCCGCTCCAGCTGCTCGGCCACGTCCTCGCCGGACGCCCAGCTCTCGGCCTCCGGGTGGCGTGGGCTGATCAGCACGAAGCGCGCCTGCGCGAGCGCGTCGGGGTAGGGGGTGAACAGCACCAGCGGCTCTCCCGCGGGGTCGCGCAGCTCGAGCTCGACGCCGTCGACGCGCCCGAGCACGATCTGCTGGGAGGCAAGCGCCACCTCGTCCCAGATCCCGCCCTCCGGAGCTCGGCCAGACGGCTGTCGTTCTCGGGCACGTACGCGCTGATCCCCAGGTACCACTGGGGCAATCTCGATCAGCTTGCACGGGCTCGTGGCAGCGCCAGCAGGTCCCGCCGGCCTCGACCTGGATCGAGGCGAGCGTCGTCTGGCAGTTGTCGCACCAGTCGACGCTGCCCGTGCCGCGGTAGATCAGGCCGGCCTCGAGCAGCTCGAGGAACAGCCATTGCGACCAGCGGTACATACCGGGATCGGAGCTCATGAACGAGCGCTCCCAGTCGAAGGAGAAGCCGAGCCGCTCGAGCTGGCCCCTCATGTGCTCGGCGCAGCGGTCGACCCATCCGCTCGGCGGCTCCCCGCTCGTGATCGCCGCCAGCTCGGCGGGCAGGCCGAAGGCGTCGAAGCCGAACGAGAACAGCACGTCGTCGCCGCGAGCCCGGCGGAAGCGGGCGTAGGCGTCCCCGATCGAGTAGCTGCGCACGTGCCCGATGTGGATGTTCCCCGAGGTGAACGGCGCCGAGGGCTTTATGTAGATGTGCGGGGTGTCATCGGACAGTGGCGGGGTGGCCGAGGCGTCGCTCTGCGCCACGCCAGCTGGCGGCGCGGCCTCGACCTCCCGCGGCTCGTATCTGGGCCTTGCTGACGTACTCATTTTCGAACGAGTTCGAGCATACCCAAGGGCCCCTGGCGCCCATGGGCCGTTGCTATGCTCAGCTGACCATTGGCGATGCTTCCGCACCCGGCCGAGACGGGATTCGCAAACCCCGCTTTTTGGCCTGCTGTGGGCGTTTTCGGCCCCCCTCCGCTCGCCTGGGGAAGCCCGTACGAGCCCAACCCGCCGTCCGCGCGGGAACATAGGATTGAGCGATGGAAATAGAGATCGGACGCGGCAAGAAGGGCCGTCGGGCCTACGGATTCGACGACATCGCGATCGTGCCCTCGCAGGCGCACCCGCGACCCCGACGACATCGACATCTCCTGGAAGCTCGGGCCCTACCAGTTCGAGCTGCCGATGCTCGCCTCCGCGATGGACGGCGTCGTCTCGCCGAGACGGCCGGGATCGTCGGCCACCTCGGCGGCCTGGCGGTGCTCAACCTCGAGGGCATCTTCACGCGCTACGAGGACGCCGACGAGCAGCTCGAGCGGATCGCCACGCTGCCCAAGGAGCTCGCCACGCGCGAGATGCAGGAGATCTACCCCGAGCCGGTCAAGGCGGAGCTGATCGCCCAGCGGATCGCGGAAATCAAGGAGCAGAAGGTCGTCGTGGCCGCCTCGCTGACGCCTCAGCGCGTGCTGCGACTACCACGAGATCGCGCTCGAGGCGGGCCTCGACGTGCTCGTCATCCAGGGCACCGTCGTCTCCGGCGAGCACGTCTCGACGGTCTCCGAGCCGCTGAACCTGAAGGAGTTCATCCCCACGCTCGACGTGCCGGTGGTCGTCGGCGGCTGCGCCTCCTACCACACGGGCCTGCACCTGATGCGCACCGGCGCGGCCGGCGTGCTCGTCGGCGTCGGCCCCGGGCGCGGCCTGCACGACGCGCGGCGTGCTCGGGATCGGCGTGCCGCAGGCGACCGCGATCGCCGACGTGGCCCACGCCCGCTCCACGCACATGCTCGAGACCGGCGAGTACTGCCAGGTGATCGCCGACGGCGGCATGCGCAACGGCGGCGACGTCTCCAAGGCGATCGCCCTCGGCGCCGACGCCGTGATGATCGGCTCGCCGCTCGCGCGCGCCTACGAGGCCCCCGGCCGTGGCTTCCACTGGGGCATGGCGACGTTCCACCCGACGCTGCCGCGCGGGGCGCGCGTCGCGACGGCCCAGAACGGCACGCTCGAGGAGATCCTCGTCGGGCCCGGCGCGCGAGAACGACGGCACGTTCAACCTGTTCGGCGGCCTGCGCACCTCGATGGCCACCTGCGGCCACAAGGACCTCGCCGAGTTCAACCGCGCCGAGGTCGTGGTCGCGCCGTCGCTGCAGACCGAGGGCAAGGCGCCTGCAGCGCGACCAGCAGGTCGGCATGGGCGCGACCAACGGGAAGGTCGCCGCGCTCGTCAATGACTGACGCCGCCGCCGCGGCCCGCGGCCGACCAGCGCGAGCAGCCGGCTCGCCCGCGGCGCGGTCGAGGAGGTGCGTCGTGCTCGACTACGGCGGCCAGTACTCCCAGCTGATCGCCCGGCGCCTGCGCGATTGCGGCGTGTTCAGCGAGCTGCTGCCCCACCACGTGCCGATCGAGCAGATCGCCAGCGCGAACCCGCGCGGGATCGTGCTCTCGGGCGGGCCCGGCGTCGGTCTACGCAGCCGGGCGCCCCGCGGCTCGACCGCGGCCTGCTCGAGCTGGGCGTGCCGGTGCTGGGCATCTGTTACGGCATGCAGCTGCTGGTGCACGAGCTCGGCGGGCGCGTCGAGCAGGCCGAGGTGGGCGAGTTCGGCCGCTCGGAGCTGCTCGGTCAACGAGCCGGCGGCGTGCTGCTGGCCGGCATGCCGACGCGAGCAGACCTGCTGGATGTCCCACCGCGACACCGTCTTCGAGCCGCCGCCCGGGCTTCACCGCGCTGGCCTCCTCGACGGCCTCGCCGGTCGCGGCGTTCGAGAGACGCCGAGCGCGGCGATCTACGGCATCCAGTTCCACCCCGAGGTCGTCCACACGCCCTACGGGCAGCGAGATCCTGACGCGCTTCCTGACCGAGGTCTGCGGCTGCGAGCCGACCTGGTCGGCGGCCTCGATCGTCGAGGAACAGATCGCGCCGGATCCGCGAGCAGGTCGGCGACGGGCAGGTCATCTGCGGACTCTCCGGCGGCGTCGACTCCTCGGTCGCCGCGCTGCTCGTGCACCGCGCGATCGGCGACCAGCTGACCTGCGTGTTCGTCGACCACGGGCTGATGCGCAAGGACGAGGGCGAGCAGGTGATCCGCACCTTCCGCGACACCTTCAAGGTGCCGCTCGTCGCCGTCGACGCCGAGGAGCGCTTCCTCGACAAGCTCAAGGGCGTCACCGAGCCCGAGGCCAAGCGCAAGGCGATCGGCGCGGAGTTCATCCGCGTCTTCGAGGAGGAGGCCGCGAAGCTCTGAGGCCGGCGACGGCGCACGAGGCGCCGCTTCCTCGTGCAGGGCACGCTCTACTCCGACGTGATCGAGTCCGGCGGCGGCACCGGCGCGGCGACGATCAAGTCCCACCACAACGTCGGCGGCCTGCCCGACGACCTCAGTTCGAGCTCGTCGAGCCGCTGCGGGCGCTGTTCAAGGACGAGGTCCGCGCGGTCGGCGCCGAGCTCGGGCTGCCCGAGCGCCTGGTCTGGCGCCAGCCCTTCCCCGGGCCCGGGCCTCGCGATCCGCATCGTCGGCGGCGAAGCCACCAAGGAGCGCCTGGACGTGCTGCGCGAGGCCGACCACATCCTGCAGGAGGAGATCCGCACCGCCGGCCTCTACCGCGAGCTGTGGCAGTCCTTCTGCGTGCTCCCCGACGTGCGCACCGTCGGCGTCCAGGGCGACGAGCGCACCTACGGCTACGTGGTCGTGATCCGCGCCGTCACCAGCGACGACGCGATGACCGCCGACTGGGCGCGCCTGCCCTACGACCTGCTCGAGACGATCGCCTCGCGGATGATCAACGAGCTGCGCGAGGTCAACCGGGTGGTGCTCGACATCACCTCCAAGCCGCCCGGCACCATCGAGTGGGAGTAGCCGATCTCGTGCGGATGTGGCCGAGAAGGATCGACTTCGCCTATGATGGGCGCTTCGCCGCGCGTGCGCTAGCCGCGGCTGCCTTTTTGCGCACCGTTGGCCGCGCCGCCCAGATGAACCTGATGGCCCCGTCCACGAAGACATACGTCGCCAAGCCGGCCGACCGCGAGCGCAACTGGCTGCTGGTCGACGCCAACGGCAAGACGCTCGGGCGGCTTGCGACGCAGATCGCCGACGCCCTGCGCGGCAAGCGCAAGCCCGAGTACACGCCGCACATCGACACCGGCGACTTCGTCGTCGTGGTCAACGCCGAGAAGGTCCACGTCACCGGCAACAAGCGCCGCACAAGCGCTACTACCGCCACTCCGGCTACCCGGGCGGGCTGCGCTCGCGCACCTTCGAGGAGATGCTCGCCCGTCGCCCCGAGGAGATCATCCGGCTGGCCGTGAAAGGCATGATGCCCCGCAACCGGCTCGCGCGCAAGCAGATCACCAAGCTCAAGATCTACGCCGGCCCGGAGCACCCGCACGTCGCCCAGAAACCGCAACCGCTGGAGATCGAGGCCTGATGGCAGACCAGAGGACAACCGGGACGAGGCCGAGCAGCCCGAGGGACACGCCGTCCCCACCGAGGACGCCCGCGAGGTCGCCGGCTCGGCCGAGGACGCGGCCCTGGAGGCATACGAGGAGGCCGCCGAGGCCACCGTGGACGTCCCGCCCGCCGAGCCCCAGGCCGCCGCCGAGGCCACGGAGCCTGCGGCCGAGGCCCCCGCCGCCGAGGTCCACGAGGGCCACGCGGTCCCGAGCGAGGACGCCCGCGAGATCGCCGGCTCCGCCGAGGACGCAGCCCTGGAGGCCTACGAGCAGTCCGAGGACGCCACCGCCGCGGCGGCCGAGACCGAGGACGAGGAGTGGGAGGAGGCGCCCAAACCGCGCGAGAAACCCGCCGTTCCCGGCGCCCACCTGGAGGTCGACATCGTCCCCGAGGGCGTCGACCCGCTCGGCCGCGAGGCCCAGGAGTACGTCGACCCGTACGCGATCGTGGAGGCGGAGGAGCCGTCGTCGAGGACGCCGAGGAGTCTCAGGAAGCCGACGAGGAGGTCCTCACCGAGCCGATCGCCACCGCCGCCATCGACCTCGCCTCCGGCGCCCGCTACCGCGCCACGGGCAAGCGCAAGACCGCGATCGCCCGCGTCATCCTGCGCCCGGGCAGCGGCACCTACCTGATCAACGGGCGCACGCTCGAGGAGCACTTCCCGCGCGCCACGCTGCAGCGCAACATCCGCCAGCCGCTGGAGACGGTCGGCTACCAGGAGCGCATGGACGTGGTCGCGCGCCTGCACGGCGGCGGCATCTCCGCCCAGGCCGGCGCTCTGCGCCACGGCGTCTCGCGGGCGCTGCTGGAGGCCGACCCCAACCTGCGCGGCGAGCTCAAGCGCCGCGGCTTCCTGACGCGCGACTCGCGCGCCAAGGAGCGCAAGAAGGCCGGCCTGAAGAAGGCGCGCAAGCGTCCGCAGTTCTCCAAGCGCTGAGCCCCGGCGACGGGCTCGCCTGACGTGCAGATGGCCCGCAAGCTGTTCGGGACAGACGGGGTTCGCGGCGTCGCCGGCGAGGTGCTGAGCGCCGAGCTGGCGCTGGCGCTCGGCCGCTCGGCCGCCGCCAGGCTCCAGGGCGAGCGCCCGCGCGTGCTGATCATCCGCGACACCCGCGAGTCGGGCGAGATGCTCCAGTGCGCGCTCGCCGCGGGCGCCAGCGAGGCCGGGGGCGACACGCTGCTCGCGCGGCGTGCTGCCGACGCCCGCCGCGCCGCTGCTGGTCGGCCGCTACGGCTTCGACCTGGCGGCCGTGATCTCGGCCTCCCACAACCCCTATCGCGACAACGGCATCAAGTTCTTCGGCGCTGACGGCTACAAGCTCTCCGACGAGCACGAGCTCGAGATCGAGCGCGACCTGGAAAGCGGCTCGCCCGCGGCGAGCAGGGCCGGCGAGTCCATCCGGGCAGGGTGCGCGAGCTTCGCGGCGCCGGCGAGGACTACCTGCGGGAGCTCCACGGGCGCTTTCAGGGGCTCGACCTGGGCGGCCTGGACGTGCTGCTCGACTGCGCCAACGGCGCCACCTACCGGGTCGCCCCGGAGATCTTCAGGCGCCTGGGGGCGAAGGTGACGGTGCTCGCCGACGAGCCCGACGGGCGCAACATCAACGACGGCTGCGGCTCCACCCACGTCGAGCAGCTCTCGGCGGCCGTGCGGGAGGGCTCCCACGACCTCGGCTTCGCCTTCGACGGCGACGGCGACCGCGTGCTGGCGGTCGACCGGGACGGCACGGTCGTGGACGGCGACGAGCTGCTCGCGCTCGCGGCCCTGCACCTGCGCGCCAGCGGACGCCTGCCCGGCGACGGGGTGGCCGTGACGGTGATGACCAACTACGGCTTCCACGCGGCGATGGAGGCGGCCGGGATCGAGGTCGCGGTCACGGCCGTCGGCGACCGCTACGTGCTCGAGGAGCTGCGCCGTCGCGGCTGGACGCTCGGCGGCGAGCAGTCCGGCCACATCATCGAGCCTCCTTCAACAGCACCGGCGACGGGATCGCCAGCGCCCTGCTCACGCTCGAGGCGCTGGGCGGGGGTGACCTGGCGGCGCGCGACGCGATGCACAAGCTGCCCGCAGCGGCTCGTCAACGTGCGCGTGCGCGACCGCGGCGCGCTCGAGGGAGCCGAACGCCTCAACGCCGGCGTGGAGCTGGCGGCGCAGGAACTCGCCGGCCGCGGGCGCGTGCTGGTGCGCCCCAGCGGAACCGAGCCGCTGGTGCGGGTGATGGTCGAGGCGCCCACCGACGAGGAGGCCCAGAACGTGTGCGGGCGCCTGGTCGAGCTGGTCCAGCGCGAGCTCGCATAAGCGTCCAGCGGCCGCTTGCGCCGCTGTTATCGTCAAACGGGTGTGCGGGATCGTGGGTTACGTGGGGGGGCGCCCCGCCCGTGAGGTTCTGCTGGCCGGACTCAGCCGGCTGGAGTACCGCGGCTACGACTCCGCGGGGATCTCGGTCCTGACGCCGGAGCGGATCGAGTCCGTACGCGCGGTCGGAAACCTCAGCGCGCTGCGTGCCAAGCTCGCCGACGGCTTCCCCGAGGGATACCGGGGCGGCTCCGCCGTGGCCGTGGCCGAGCGTCCGCCGAGCACCGGCATCGGCCACACACGCTGGGCCACACACGGCCGCGTGAGCGAGGAGAACGCCCACCCCCACTGCGACAGCGCCGACCGCGTCCACGTGGTGGTCAACGGCATCGTGGAGAACTACGTCGAGCTGAAGGAGCGCCTCGCCGCCTCCGGCAGCGTGTTCAGCTCCGAGACCGACGCCGAGGTCATCGCCCACCTGATCGCCGAGCACTACGAGGACGACCTGGCCGCGGCCGTGCGTGCCGCCTACGCCGAGCTCGAGGGCCACTTCGCCTTCGTGGCGATGAGCATCGAGGAGCCCGAGGTGCTGGTCGGAGCACGGCGGGAGTGCCCCCTGATCGTGGGTCGTGGGGACGGCGAGCAGTTCATCGCCTCCGCTGTGCCGGCCTTCCTCGAGCACACCCGCCGGGTCCAGCTGGTCGAAAACGGCGAGATCGTCGTGCTCACGCCCGAGGGCGTCAACATCACCACCGCCGCCGGCGAGCCGCTGGAGCGGGACGTCGAAAGCGTTGACTGGGACGCCGAAACCGCCGAGAAGGGCGGCTACGAGACGTTCATGCTGAAGGAGATCCACGAACAGGCCGACGCGATCGCCGACGCCATCTCCGGGCGCACCGCCCAGATCGACCGCGTCGATCTGGCCGAGGAGGGGGCGCTGGACGAGTCGCTGCTACGCGACGTCTCACGGATCGTGATCGTCGCCTGCGGGACCAGCTACCACGCCGGGCTGATCGGGCGCTACGCGATCGAAGAGTGGGCCCGGGTGCCGGTCGAGATGGACATCGCCTCCGAGTACCGCTACCGCAACCCGGTCATCGGCACCGGGGACCTCGTGATCGGCATCACCCAGTCGGGTGAGACCGCGGACACGCTGGCGGCGATGCGGATGGCGCGCGAGCGCGGAGCGCGCGTGCTGGCGGTCACCAACGTGATGGGCTCGCAGGCCACGCGCGACGCCGACGGGGTGCTGTTCACCCGCGCCGGCCTGGAGATCGGCGTGGCTGCGACCAAGACCTTCATCTGCCAGGTGGCCGTGATGTACCTGATCGCGCTGCGCATGGCCGAGATCCGGGGAGAGCTCCCGCCCGAGCGCCTGCGCGAGCTCGTCGGCGAGATGAAGCGGCTACCCCACTGCATCGACCAGGTTCTCAAGACCGTCCAGGAGCAGGTGCGTCCGATCGCCGAGGCCCAATGGCGCGGCGAGTTCTTCCTCTACATCGGCCGCCACATCGGTCTGCCGGTGGCGCTCGAGGGGGCACTGAAGCTGAAGGAGATCTCCTACATCGCCACCGACGCCTACGCGGCCGGCGAGATGAAGCACGGTCCGATCGCCCTGCTGGACGAGTCCACGCCGGTCGTCAGCGTGGCCACCGACTCTCCGGTGCTCGAGAAGGTCGCCTCCAACATGCAGGAGGTCCGCGCCCGCGGGGCCCGCGTGATCGCGCTCGCGAGCTCGGACAACGCCCGCATCACCGAGTACGCCGACGACGTCATCACGCTCCCGCCGATCGACTGGATGCTGCAGCCGATGCTGGCCGTGATCCCGCTACAGGTGCTCGCCTACCAGATCGCACGTCACCGTGGGCTGAACGTCGATCAGCCCCGCAACCTCGCCAAGACGGTCACCGTCGAGTAGACACCGCGCCCGGGAGGTCCCCTCGCGCCCGCAACGGTCTGGCGCTGAGCGCGAGCGCTGCCCCGGCACCATCTAGGATCGGCAGTCGTGGATGAGCTGCCGAGCTGGCTCGAGCCGCTGCTCGACGCCGAGACGATGCGCGGCACCGATCGCTGGGCGATCTCCGAACGCGGGGTGCCCGGGCTCGAGCTGATGGAGAACGCGGGCGCGGCCCTCACCCGCGTGGCCGAGCGGATGGCTCCGGACGGGGCCGTCACGATCCTCTGCGGCAAGGGCAACAACGGCGGCGACGGGCTGGTCGTGGCGAGGATGCTGCGCGAGGGCGGCAGAGAGGTCAACGTCGTCTGCGTGGCCGCCCCGGAGGAGTTCGCCGGGGACGCGCGGGCCAACCTCGAGTGCCTGCCCGGCCCCCCGCCGCTGGACCTCGACGGAGTCCCGTGGACCGAGCACGCGGGGTCCTCGGGCGCTCGGGCCGCGGCCCCCGAGGAGCTGTTCGGGGCACCGCTGGTGGTCGACGCGCTGCTCGGCACCGGCTTTCAGGGGGAGCCCCGTGGGGAGGTGGCCCGCGCGATCGAGACCCTCGACACGGCGGGCGCGAAGGTCCTGAGCGTGGACGTGCCCAGCGGCGTGGACGCGTCCACGGGCGAGGTTGCCGGGAGCGCCGTGCGGGCGAGCGTCACCGTCACCTTCCACGCCGCCAAGCCGGGGCTGTGGATCAACCCGGGCAAGGCCCACGCGGGGACTGTCGAGGTGGCCGACATCGCGATTCCCCGGGGGGCGCCGCAAGCGAGCTCCATCGGGCTGATCTCCGACGCGCTGCTCACAGAGCTGCCCCGCCGGGGGCTGAATTCGACGAAGTTCAGCTCCGGGCACGTGCTGATCGCGGGCGGCTCGCGCGGGCTCACCGGTGCCCCCACGATGGCCGCTCGGGCGAGCATGCGGGCCGGCGCCGGTTACGTCACCGTCTGTGTCCCCGACTCCCTGCAGCCGGTGGTGGCGTCCGCCGGCGTGCCGGAGCTGATGACGCGGGCGCTCGAGGAGGACCCTCCGCAGTCGGGGAACGTCAGCGAGCGCGCACGTGATGCCGTGCTCGAGGCGGCCCGCCGCGGCGGGGCGCTCGCGCTCGGACCGGGCCTCGGGCGCAGCGAGTCCGCGGGCGCCTTCGCCCGTGCCCTGGCCCGCGCGGCGCAGCTGCCGAGCGTGATCGACGCGGACGCTCTCAACGCCCACGCCGGGCGTCTGCAGGAGCTGGCGGGGCGCACGGCTCCGACCGTGCTGACGCCCCACGCGGGCGAGCTCGCCCGCCTGATCGGGTGCGACAGCAGCGAGATCGACGCCCATCGCCTGCAGCACGTACGCGCCGCCGCGGCCGAGTCGGGAGCGGTGGTGGTCCTGAAGGGAGACGACACGCTGGTGGCGAGTCCCGGCGGGCCGGTGGCGGTCAGCCCCGGCCGTGCCCCCGGCCTCGCCACAGCCGGCACCGGGGACGTGCTCACGGGCGTCGTCGCCGCACTGCTGGCCACCGGCCTGGACGCCTTCACGGCGGCCGCCGGGGCGGTGCTGCTGCACCTGCTGGCGGGGCGCCTGGCCGCACGGCGGGTGGGGTCCGCCGAGGGCGTTCTCGCCGGCGACGTGATCGAAGCGCTCCCGGCAGTGCGGTCGGCGGGCGCGGGCCAGACCGGGTATTCGGGAGACGACGGCCGGTGACGGGCGTGCCCGACACGCCCCCCGGAGGGCACGGGCCGGCCGGAGCCACCGTGGACGCCGCCGTGGACGCCCCCCGCCGTGCCCGGGCGAGCGTCAACCTCGCCGCCCTGGAGCGCAACTGCGCGCGCATGCGACGCGAGCTGCGGGGCGGTTCCGAGCTGTGTGCGGTCGTCAAGGCCGACGGGTATGGCCACGGCGCGTTGGCCAGCGCCCGCGCCGCACTCGCGGGCGGGGCCGGCTGGCTAGCGGTCGTCGAGGCCGGCGAGGCGCTCGAGCTGCGTGCGGGCGGGGTCGGCGAGGTACCCGTCCTGGTGATGGGGGCGCTGGACGCGGGCGAACTGGAGCGGGTGCTGTCCGTGGCGGCGGATGTGGTGGTCTGGCGCGAGGATCAGGTGCGGGCGGTGGCCGACGCCGGCGGCGGGCGCGTGCACGTGAAGCTAGACACCGGCATGGGCCGGCTCGGTACCCGCGAGACCGGGCAGGCCACGAGCGTCGTCGCGGCGGCCCGCTCGGAGCCCGGGGTCGTGCTGGCGGGCCTGATGACGCATTTCGCCACCGCCGACGAACGCGACGACGACGGCTTCTTCGAGCAGCAGCTGCAGGCCTTCACGCAGCTGGGCCACCCCGCTGAAGCGCGAGCAGCCGGAGCTGGTGGTCCACGCGGCCAACAGCGCCGCCGCCCTGCGCAGCCCCGGGGCGCACTTCGACATGGTCCGCTGCGGGATATCGATCTACGGCATGGACCCGTTCGGCGTGGATGCCCTCGCCCAGGAGCTCGAGCCGGTGCTCGAGCTGTCCTCCTACGTGGCCGACGTGAAGCCGTGTGGGCCGGGACAGAGCGCCGGCTACGGGCGCACATTCCGCGCCCCTGCCGACACCGCGATCGCGCTGCTGCCGATCGGCTACGGCGACGGCTGGCGGCGGTCGCTGTCCAACAACGCCGAGGTCCTGATCGCCGGCCGCCGCTACCCCCTCGCGGGGACGGTGAGCATGGACAGCATCACCGTCGAGGTGGGCAAGGACGCGATCGGGAGCGATCTGCGTGGCCGCCGGGCGGTGCTGATCGGCTCCGACGGGAGCGAGCGGATCAGCGCCGAGGAGGTCGCCCGGCGCCTCGGGACGATCAACTACGAGGTCACCTGCGCGCTCAGCGGGCGAGTTCCGAGGATCTACCACCGCGACGGCGCCGCGGTCGCCGGCCCGGCGGGCGGATGAGCACGGGCCCGCCTGCCGGGGACAGCGCGCCCCTAGAGCTCGCCCGTCGCGCCCTCGCGGGACACCGGGCATGGCTGGTCGGGGGCGCCCCCCGGGACCGCCTGCTCGGGCGCCCCAGCGCCGACGTCGACGTGGTCCTCGAGGGAGACGTGGAGCAGGCCGCCCGGGCGCTCGCCCGCGCGGCTCCCCGCAGCGCCTGCTTCGAGCTGTCCTCCGACCACCGCTCCTGGCGGGTGGTCAGCACCGAGCACGGCTGGCAGGCCGACTTCGAGCCGTTGCGGGCGCCGACGCTCGAGCAGGACCTGCGGCTGCGCGATTTCACGGTCAACGCGATCGCCGAGCCGTTGGCCGGGGGGAGCCGATCGATCCCCTGGGGGGGATCGAGGACCTGCGCGCCGGACGCCTGCGGGCGGCCTCTCCGGGGGCCTTCCTGGAAGACCCCCTGCGGGTCATGCGCCTGGCCCGGGTGGCGGTCGAGCTGGACCTCGAGGCCGAGGCAGACACGCTCGAGCTGGCCCGCGCGGGTGCACCGGGCCTGGGCGAGGTGTCGGCGGAGCGCGTGTTCGCGGAGCTGCGCAGGATCCTCTCGGCGGCGCAGGCCCGCCGGGGCGTGGAAGTGCTCGCGGATATCGGCGCAAATGCGGTGGTGCTGCCCGAGTTCGAGCGGTTACGGGGCGTGCAGCAGAGCCGCTACCACCACGCCGACGTATACGTGCACACGCTCGAGGTGCTCGAGCGGACGGTCGCCCTCACGAGCGCGCTCGCCGCCGGAGCGGGGGACACGCCCGCCGCCGGGGATGGCGCGGCGGGGGATGGTGCGCCCGGGGACACCGCGACCGAGCAGGTGGCGGCGGTCCTCAGTCAGATGGACCCGCGGCTGCGTCTGCGCCTGCAGGCCGTCCTGGACGAGCCGCTCGCCGATGAGCTCACCCGTGGTCAGGCGCTCGCGTTCGGAGCGCTGCTACACGACGCCGCCAAGCCGCTGACCCGGGGGACCAGCGCCGACGGCGCGCGCGTTACGTTCATCGGCCACGACGTGAGGGGCGCCGCGCTGGCCCGGGAGGTGCTGGGGAGGCTGCGCGCGAGCGACCGGCTGCAGAGCTTCGTAGCGGGGCTGGTGCGAAACCACCTGCGTCTCGGCTTCCTCGTGCACCAGCCACAGCCGCTGTCCCGGCGCGCGGTATTCGGCTATCTGCGCGCCTGCTCGCCGGTGGAGGTCGACGTCACGCTGCTGTCGGTCGCCGACCGGCTGGCCACGCGGGGAGACCGCGCGCGGGAGGCGATCGCCGCGCACCTGCGGCTGGCGATCGAGACGCTCCCGGACGCACTGGAGTGGCACGAGGAGGGTCCCCCACCGGTTCCGGTGCGCGGCGACGATCTCGCCGGCGAGATCGGGATCGCCCCCGGACCACGCCTCGGTGAGCTGCTGGAGGTACTGCTCGAGGCCCGCTACGCCGGGGACATCACCAGCCGCAGCGAGGCGGTAGCGTACGCGCGCGAGCTGCTCGCCGAGGGCGGGTCCTCGCCGAAATGATGCGCGACCCTGACTGCATCTTCTGCAAGATCGTCGCGGGCGAGCTGCCCGCCCGGATCGTCGACGAAGACGAGCGCACGATCACCTTCATGGACATCGCCCCCGCAACCCGCGGACACGCGCTGGTGATCCCGCGCGAGCACAGCGTCGACCTGCTCGAGGTTTCCCCCGAGGACCTGGCCGCGACCACGGCGGCCGCCCAGCGGCTGGCGCAGCGCCTCGGCGAGCGCTTGGGGGCCGACGGCGTCAACCTCCTGAACGCCTGCGGATCGGCCGCGTGGCAGACGGTGTTCCACTTCCACGTGCACGTCATCCCCCGCTACGTCGACGATCCGCTGCGCCTGCCGTGGACCCCTACCGAGGGTGATCCGGACGAGATCGCGGCCGCCGCAAAGGAACTCGCGGCGGCCTAACGAATACCGGACCGCTACAAACGGGCCTCGGAAGTGTTTGGATCCCGCATATGAGAAGAATTTGCACGATTGTCCTGCTCGGCCTGGCTACCGCGCTGGCGGTTCCCGCCGTAGCCCCCGCCACGCTCGCCGAAATTGGCGTCGTGGGCGAAGCCAAGACGCCCGCCGTCCCAAGTTGCCCCGCCAGTCCCTGTCTGGCCGTCAGCCGCACGACCGGCTTCCAGATCAAGGTCGGCAGCACCCACAACCCGATGAACATCACCCGCGAAGGCTCGCTCGTGGCGTGGACGGTCACGCTCGCCAAGCCCACGGCGGCGCAGATCAAGTACTTCAACTCCAGCGAGGGCGGCCCCGCCGAAGCGGGGATCGCGGTGCTCGCTCCGCAGAAGAAGCCGAACCTCTCCTACAAGCTGATCGCCCAGGGCCCGACCGTGAAGCTCGAAAAATACTTCGGCCAGACGGCCCAGTTCCCGCTGCCGACGAGCATCCCCGTGAAGAAGGGGGAGTTGATCGCGTTGACGGTGCCCACCTGGGCTCCGGCGCTGGCGCTCAACTTCGGCAACGACACCTCCTG
Source organism: uncultured Solirubrobacteraceae bacterium (assembly GCA_963758055.1). Taxonomy (GTDB): domain Bacteria; phylum Actinomycetota; class Thermoleophilia; order Solirubrobacterales; family Solirubrobacteraceae; genus Palsa-744. The sequence continues at coordinate 106,599 of CAVWTU010000010.1, read as the reverse complement.
GCGTGCCAGCCGTACGAAGGCGCAGTGCACCAGCACGAGCACCCAGACGGCGCACACCACCATCGGTAGCGCCCTCCAGTACTACTGCCTCTACCAGACCGCCCGGCTCACCTACAGCGCGACGCTGATCTCTACGCCCTAGCGGAGGCGCCGACGGCGCCTCCCCCGGCGGATCCGGCGCTACGGTGCGCTGGCGCCGCCGGTGGGGCTGGAGCCTTCTCCTTTGGCGGCGCCGGATTCGCCGGTGCCTTTTTCGCCCCCGGCGGGGGCCCCGCCCGAGCTTTCGGACGAGGGGGATTCACTGGAGGCTTCCGAGCCCCCCGATTCCGATTCGGAGCCCGAGGAGGATTCGCCGGAGGATTCCGAGGAGGTCGAGGTTTTCTTGGGGGTTGTCGTGCTGCTCGTGCCGGCGGCCTTTTCCGCGCTCGTGTCGGTCGGCGGCGTGATTTCCGGCGTGTGCTTGGGAACCGTTTCAGAGACCTTGGTCCCGCCGCAGGCGGCGAGGCCGAGCGCTGCCAGCAGCGCCGCGGCCGCCGGGAGCCAACGGCGGGTGCTCACAGCGGGTCCATCCGCCGGCCGCAGGTGGGGCAGTCGTTGAGGTCCTTCTGCGACAGCTGGTCGCACCAGGGGCAGAAACGCAGGTTCTCCACCGCCCACGGCAGCCGCGAGCGCGAGGGCGCCATCGGCAGCTCGATCCCGACGATTTCCAGCGGCTCGTCGGTCTCGCGGTCCAGGTACACGCGGCCCGGCTCGGCTTCGACCAGAACCTCGCGGCCGCTGGCGCGGTTGCGCAGGCGATAACGCTGGTTGGGGCTCACGGCTGGGAGACTCTAGCGGAGCAGATGGCTGAACCACCCATCTAGTGGCGCGGATCCTCATATTCCACGGCTACCTGCTGGCCGGGACCGGCTCCAACGTCTACAACGCGCGCCTGGCGCAGGCTCTGGCGCGCCTCGGGCACGAGGTCCACCTGCTCTGCCAGGAGCGCCACCCCGAGCGTCTGGCGTTCGTGGATGCGGCCGGCGACTGGGACTCGGGGGCGCTGCGGATCACCCGCCTGCGGGAGCCCGTGGCCGAGGCGAGGGCCGGGGCCGCTACCCCGGGCAGCTGCACCGTCTATCGCCCCGACATCGGCGACCTGCTGCCCGTATACGTGGCCGACCGCTACGAGGCGATCGAGGCCCGTACCTTCGCCGAGCTGACCGACGAGCAGCTCGCCCGCTACCTGCAGGCCAACGTCGAGGCGGTCGCCGACGTGGCCGCCCGAGTGGCTCCGGAGCTGGCGCTCGCAAACCACCTCGTGATGGGGCCCGTGATCCTCGCCCGGGCGCTGGGGCAGGCCACGCCCTACGCGGTGAAGGTCCACGGCAGCGCGCTGGAGTACACGGTCAAGCCCGAACCCGAGCGCTTCCTCGGCCTGGCGCGCGAGGGTCTGGCGCCGGCCAGGGCCGTGCTCGTGGGCTCCCGCCACACGGCCGAGAGCCTGTGGGCCGCGATCGCCGATCCGCGCCTGCCGGACCGGACCCGGCTCGGCCCTCCCGGCGTGGACGTGGCGCACTTCGGCCCCCGCGAGCACGGCCGGGCGATGGCCGCGGTGGGTACCCTGGCGGCCGCCCTGGAGCGCGCACCGGAGTCCGACCCCGCGGCGCGCCAGAGCGCCTTCGCGAGCGACCCCCGCCGGGCCGGCGCGGCGCTGGCAAGGGTGGGGGAGGGCGACCTGCTGGTGGCGTTCGTCGGCAAGCTGATCGTCAGCAAGGGCCCGGACCTGCTGCTCGCGGCCTTTCCGCTGGTGCTGGAGCGCCAGCCGCGGGCGCGCCTTGTGGTGGTCGGCTTCGGGGCCTTCCGCAAGGGCCTGGAACAGATCGCCTCGGCATTGCAGGCCGGCGAGCTCGAGCGGGTGGGGGACCTCGCCCGCGCCGGGCGGGCGCTGGAGGGCGCCGCCGCGGAGCAGCCGCTCAGCTACCTGCTGGAGTTCCTGGAGGGCCTCCGCGGTCCCGCTCGGAAGCGCTACCTGCAGGCGGCCCGAGCGCTCCCGGATCGGGTCCTGTTCACCGGCCGCCTGGAGCACGAGGAGCTGGCCGAGCTGCTCCCCGCCTGCACCGCCATGGTCGTGCCGAGCACCTTCCCCGAGGCCTTCGGGATGGTGGCCGCCGAGGCGGCCGCCTGTGGCGCCCTGCCGGTCAGCGCGGCCCACTCGGGGCTCGCGGAGGTCAGCCGGGCGCTGGCCGCCGGCGTGCCGGGTGAGATCCGGCCATTGCTGTCCTTCGAGCTTGGTCCCGGCGCCGTGGAGGGGATCGCCGAGCGGCTCATGGCCTGGCTGGAATGCGAGCCGGCCGTCAGGGAACGCGCACGCGAGGGCCTGGTGGCGACCGTCCGCGAGCGGTGGTCGTGGGAGAGCGTGGCCCAGAGCGTGATCGCGGCGGCCCGCGGGGAGCTCCAGGGGCTTCCCGAAGCCTGAGCAGCGCCGTCCCCCGGCGGCGGCGTTCCCGCACAGGCCCACCGGCCGTTCGGATAGTCTTCGCCCCCGCCAGTGCTGAGGATCCCCCGCAGATCGACCCCTTTGCGCTCGCGGCCGCGTCGGGCTGCGTGGCCGCGCCTGGCGGTGTTGCCGCTCGCGGGGATCGCTGCGCTGGCCGCCAGCGGGTGCTCGGTCAAGGGCGCCGAGAACGCCAACCTGATCGTCGGTAAGCAGCAGTTCGTGGCCAAGTGCGGTGCCTGCCACACGCTCGCCCGGGCGAACACCAAAGGGATCGTCGGGCCCGACCTCGACGCGGCCTTCAACCGGAGCATCAAAGAAGGGCTCGGGCGCAACGCGATCCGCAGCGTGGTGGAATTCCAGATCGCCTACCCGAACCCGACGGGCGCGATGCCGAAAGACCTGGTGAGCGGCGCGACCGCGAAGGACGTCGCCGCCTACGTCGAAAAATCCGCCGCCACTAAGGGTCCGGACACCGGCCTGCTGGCGAGCGCCGTGGAAGCCCCGGGAGCGGGCAAGCCGGCGATCGAGAAGGGCGGCAAGCTGGCGATCGACGCCAACCCCGCGGGACAGCTCGCATACACCTCCACGAAGGCCACGGCGACCCCGGGGCCGGTGACGGTGACGATGACCAACATGTCGGGCGTCCAGCACAACATCGCCTTCGAAGCCGGCGAAAACGGTGCCGCCGCCAAGGGCCCCAAGATCGCCGCCAGCTCCTTCATCTCGAAGGGCACCACGTCGGTCACGCTGAGCCTCAAGCCGGGCAAGTACACGTTCTTCTGCGAGGTCCCCGGACACCGCGCGGCGGGCATGTACGGCACGCTGACGGTCAAATAACGACGCGCGGCCGCGGGCCCGCGTGTCGTCTTCCCGGCCCGCCCGGCCCGGCGGGGCGCTGGGGCGAGATAGGCGGCCTCCTCGATCGACTTCGGGGCGCTCGACGACGTCCCACCGCTCGGCGCTCGGGCTGCGGGCCGGCCGTCAGGTCGCCGCGCGCACGATCACGATCACGGCGATCGCGACGACCACGACCACGAGCACGTAGAGCAGAAGCCGGAAGGCCTCCCGCTCCGAGCGCAGCGGGTTGAGCAACGACGGCCTCGGGCCTACAGGATGTAGACGGTCGTGTAGACGACCAGCCACATGATGTCGACGAAGTGCCAGTAGATCCCGGGCACCTCGACGCCGCGATGCTGCTCGGGGCTGTAATGGCCCCGGAAGGCGCGGATCGTGACGGATAACAGCAGGCACAGGCCGATGAACACGTGGGCCCCGTGCAGCCCCGTGAGCGCGTAGAAGATGGTGGCCTGGGCGTGGTCGTGGGGGGCGAAGCCGATGTTGGCGTACTCGTTGATCTGGATGAACAGGAAGGTGCACCCGAGCAGCAGCGTCGTCAGCATCCCCGCCTTCAGTCCCCAGTGGTTGCCTTTCTTGATCGCCTGCTCGGCCCAATGGATCGTGAACGAGGAGGACACGAGGATCGCGGTGTTTACGCCCGCCACCGCGACCGGGAGCTTGGTTCCGGCGTCGGGCCAGGGCTCCCCCTGGGCGACGCGGATGAAGAAGTAGGCCGTGAAGAAGGCCCCGAACACCATGATCTCCGAGATGATGAAAAGCAGCATCCCGAGCAGCGGGGCGGGGACCCGCGAGCTGATGTTGGCGGGCGGGGGCCCGTGGTGCTCGTGCGCTTCCGCGTGGGCGATGCTGGCGGCCTCCATCCTGTCTCTCCGCTAGGCCGCCGCGGGGCTCTGGGTCGGGCTCTCGACGACGACGTGCTCGACAGGCACGCGGCTGGCACTGCGCACCCGCTCGATCAGACCCGAGCGCAGCCAGCCCGAGCGCTCGTTGGGCAGGGTCGAGATCACGACGTCATCGACCGTGAACAGCTCGAGGGCGTTCATCGTGGCCGTATAGGGGTCTGGGTCTCCGATCATCCCCGAGATCACCAGGCCCGCCCGGCGCAGGCGGTCGAGCATCAGGGCCAGCCGTGCTCGCGCCTCGGCGGTCGTGGGGCCGGTGCCGTCGCCTTTCGGGAGCACCGCGATGAAGACGTGTTTGCCCTCCTGGGCGTTCTTGGCCACCAGTGCGTCGCTGAGCTCGCCGCCGCTGGAGGTCTTGTTGGCCACCACCAGCACGACCTCGAACGGCACGCCCTCGCTCTCGAGGTCCACGGTGACGTGCTCGACCTGGAGCCCGGATGCGTTTTCGATCCGCTCCACCAGGTCCCGGCGCAGCCAGCCGGAGCTGGTGGCGGGATGGGTCGAGATGATGATCGCGTCGGGCCGGCGCTCGGCGACCGCATCCATGGTCGCCAGGAAGGGGTCGGCGTCGCCGACTTCGCCCGAGGCCTCGATGCCCTCGCCGGTGACGATCGACAGCGCCAGGTCGACCCGCACCTGGGCGGATTCACGGACCGCCTCGTCGTAGATCACCAGGCCGGCCGAAGGCTTGCTCTGGGGCACCACGAGGCGGAAGCTGGCACCGCCCGGCTCGGCTGCCCGCTTGTGCACCGCTTCGAGCAGCGCTGCGCCTCCGATCGTGCGGTTGGCGACCACGAGGATCTCCTTCATGCCTTCACCTCAGCCGTCATGGCCCGTGCGGGGTCGCGGCCCCGGAGCCGGCGCCGACGGTGGCCGGCATGGGGGGCGGCGCGAAGATCCCGTGCACGGCGCCGGGGACGCCGTACTCGTAGGGACCTCCGACCACGGTGGGCACCCGGTCGAAGTTGAACACCGGCGGGGGCGAGGAGACCTGCCACTCGAGCGTCATGCCCCGCCACGGGTTGGCGCTGGCGCGCGGGCCGCCCCGCCAGCTGGTGATCATGTTGTAGACGAAGATCAGCGTCGAGGCGCCGAGGAAGAAGCTCGCGATCGAGATGAACAGGTTCATGCCCGCGAATTCCTGGGCGTAGGTGGCGACGCGGCGGGGCATCCCCTGCAGGCCGATCACGTGCATCGGGCCGAAGGTCGCGTTCATGAACACGAACGTGAGCCAGAAGTGCCATTTGCCCAGGCGCTCGTCGTACATGCGCCCGGTCATCTTCGGGAACCAGTAGTAGACGCCCGCGAAGATCGTCATCAGCGAGCCCCCGAACAGCACGTAATGGATGTGGGCCACGATGAAGTACGTCGCGCTGACGTGGATGTCGAAGGGGATCATCGCGAGCATGATTCCGCTGATGCCCCCGAGCGTGAAGGTGACGATGAACCCGAGCGCGAACAGCATCGCGGTATCGAGGTGCAGCACCCCCCGGAACAGGGTCGCCAGCCACGAGAACACCTTGATGCCGGTCGGCACGGCGATGATCGCCGTGGTGATCGCCATCGGGATGCGGATCCAGGAGGCCATCCCGGAGGTGAACATGTGGTGGGCCCAGACCGTGAAGCCGAGACCCACGATCGCCAGCAGCGAGAAGGCCATCATGCGGTAGCCGAAGATCGGCTTTCGGGCCTTCACGGCGATGATTTCGCTGATGATCCCGAACCCTGGAAGGATCATGATGTACACCGCCGGATGGGAGTAGAACCAGAAGACGTGCTGGTACATGAGCACGTCCCCGCCCTTGGCGGCGTTGAAGAAGTTGAAGCCCAGCCCCCGGTCGAGCAGGATGAAGAACTGGGAGGCGGCGATGAACGGGGTCGCGATCACCACCAGCAGCGAGGTCGCGAAGTTCGCCCACACCAGCAGCGGCAGCCGGAAGAAGCTCATCCCGGGAGCCCGCATCGTGATGATCGTCACCAGGAAGTTGAGCGCCGTCATGATCGAGGAGGCGCCCGCGAACTGCACCGCCACGGAGAAGAAATCCTGCCCCAGGGGCGCCGTGTCCGACAGCGGCGTGTAGGCCGTCCAGCCGTCGGCGAAGGCGCCGCCGGGGGCGAGGAAGCTCCCCAGCATCATGATCCCCGCGACCGGCAGCAGCCAGAACGAGAGCGCGTTCAGGCGCGGGAAGGCCATGTCCGGCGCCCCGATCATCAGCGGGATCACGTAGTTGCCCAGGCCCGCGAACACCGGGATGATGAACAGGAAGATCAGGATCGAGGCGTGGACCGAGAACAGCCCGTTGAAGGTGTTCGCGCTGACGAAGTGGGACCCCGGCTGGGCCAGCTGGGCGCGCATCAGCATCGCCAGCAGGCCGCCGATCAGCAGGAAGATGAAGGAGTTGACCACGTACTGGATCCCGATCACCTTGTGGTCGGTGTTGATCCGGAAGTAGTCCTTCCACGTGTAGGCGCCGTGGCCGGAGTGGTCCTCCGGGCGGGTTTTGCGGCCCGACGCCCAGTAGAACCAGTAGTCGAAGCCCCCGAGCCCGGCCAGGAAGCCCAGCGGGGCGGCGAGGAGGGCGACCGTCGTGATCGCGTCGCCGGAGATGTAGTGGTGGAAGGTGGCGTGGCCCGTGGCGGCCCGGACCACCCACGTCAGGAAGAAGGCGAACACGATCCCGCCGAGGAACATCACGGCTCCGCGGATCATCCCTGGGGCTTTCAGCTGAGCGGCCATCGTGACCTCCCTGTGCACCTGCGGCTGCGCATGCTCGGCGCCAACATTATCCAGCCGACCCCCCGCCGCCCGCTCCGGCGCCCGTCGTGCCGGCGGTGGCGGAGCTCACCTGGCTTTTGAGCCACGCCTGGAACTGCGCCTGGCTGACGACGTGGACGGCTGAGCGCATCAGCGAGTGCCCGGCCCCACACAGCAGGTTGCAGATCACGGGGTAGGTGCCGAGTTTCGTCGCGGTCACGCGCCACTGCGTGGTGATGCCCGGCACGGCATCCTCCTGCAGGCGGAAGGCGGGCACCCAGAAGGCGTGGATCACGTCCCGGCTGTGGATCTGGAACTGAACGGACTCGTTGCGCGGGACGTACAGTTCGTAGCTGTTCAGGGCCGGCCCACCCGTCAGCGCCCGCGGGTACTGGTAGGTCCACACGAACTGCTGCCCGGTGACGCCGATCTTGATCTCTCGCGCCGGCTTCTGCTCGTTCTGGTGCAGCACCACGAACGAGTAGCCGACCATGCTCAGCAGCAGCACGGTGGGGATCGCTGTCCAGAACACCTCCAGGCGGGTGTTGCCGTGGATCGGGGCACCGTCCTTGAGCTCCTCGCCCGGGCGCATCCGGAACTGCCAGACGTTGTAGATGATGGTCGTCACGACCAGCACGAAGATCGGGATCGAGGCGATCACCAGCACGTGGTAGAGGCGGTCGGTGTTGACCGCCTGCTTGGAGGCCGCGGCCGGGAACCAGCGGATTTCATAGCTCAGCCAGATGCCGATCCCGACGGCGATCAGCCCCAGGATTAACGTGATCGTGACCGAGCGGCGCCGGTTCATGAAGCGTCGCTGCGGGGGCGGCGGTGCTTGTGCTGCTCGGCGATCCAGTCCATCGCGAGCAGGGATCCTAATGCTTGGGGCAACGGACCGTCACCCTTGCCGGGCTGCGGCGCCTCGCTCCCGGCGGGCGGGCCGCGGTCGCGCTTGACGCCCGCGCCCCCACGCTCTAGATTGAGGCAATAGTTGCTAATTGCCCGTAGGTGGGCGGTGCCGCCCGGGCGCCCTCGGCCACGGGCCTCGAGACTCCATCGGAGGCGAGCGACGAATGCAGGTTCGCGACGGCATGACTGACACGGTTCTGACGGTCGGGCCCGGCCACGTTCTGAGATCTGTGGCGAGGCTGATGAGCGAACGGGCCGTGGGAGCGGCCGTGGTGATGGATCCCGACGCCAATGGCCCGGGGATCATCACCGAGCGTGACCTGCTGGTATCGATCGGTGCCGGGCAGGATCCCGACCGCGAGGTGGTCGCCGATCATCTGACCCATGACGTCGTATACGCCGCGCCGGAGTGGTCGCTCGAGGAGGCGGCCGCCGCGATGGTGCGGGGAGGCTTCCGCCACCTGATCGTCCTGGACGGGGCCGACACCGTCGGCATCCTGTCGGTCCGCGACGTGGTGCGGTGCTGGACGGACACCGGTGCGAGCTGTGAGGTGGCGGACGGCCGCTTCTCGCGCTCGCCCGCGCGCGCGTAGGCGCGGCGCCGGAATCGGGGCCGGCCACGGCACGGCTGGCGCCCACGTCGGCCGGCTTGACCCGTTCCGCCTGCTTCGTGGCAAACGTCGGGCGGTTGCGTCGGAGTCCTTGGTAGGCTCCGCCCGCACGGTCATCGCCACGAGCGGGCCGGGGGGCGCCTCGGCCCCGGGAAGGGGAAGCTTTTATGCGCCTGCGGCACGGATGGATCCGTTGGGGGGTTGGGCTGGTGCTCGCCGTCACGGCGGTACTCGCCCTCAGCGCGACCGCGTTTGCGCGGACAGGGACGGTGAGCGCGAGCGCGGCGGCGCTCAAATGCAGGGCTACCTTCGGCTTCGCCGAGGTCACGTTGCCGGGCGTCGGCGCGGTGGACGTGGTCGATCATCTAACGACGAGGGGCAAAGGCGTCGAGCAGTTCAGCGCGACCGCGTTTCCTCCCCACGAAGAACCCGTGACCGTGGTGCAGCTGTCGACGCTCGAACACGCTGCCTGCGCCAAGACACGAAACGAATCGAAGTTCAGCGCTGATGGGCTGGCGGTGTTCTTGGGCCAGGAACGCTACTCAATGTCGCTCACGGTCAGGATCTTCGGCGGGCACAGCTACCTGAGCCTCTTCCTGCTCAAGCCCGGGTTCAAATCGGTGAGGGTTACCGAAGCCGAACTCGCGCCCTGGTGCAAGGAGGTCATCGTCTAGGGGACCGTCACCGGCTCCCCCGGTTCGGGACGGCGGGAGCCTGTGCAGTTTCCTCGGCGAGGACGCCGATCGTGACGTCGTTGCGCTCGACCACGCCGTGATCGCCTCGAGCGGGGCTGCCCGTGGCGGCAGTCGCCGCCGCGGCCCCCGGGTCGGAGGCCCGAATGTGGGCGTCGATCGTCTCCATCTCGTGTATTCTTCCCTCGTGGCTTTCGATACTTGCTCGTCCACCCGAATCATCTCCGGTACGTTCGGCATCGCACACGACGTGGTGCGCTGCTGGACCGACGATGGGGCGATCAGCCCGGTTCCGGACAGGGTGGCCGTGGGGTGAGAGGGGCGGTGGGCCCGCTTTGGGGAGCGGGCCTCCGTTGGTCGAGTAGGCCGGGCGCGGTCGGGGGACCGCGCCCCCCACTCACGGAGCGTCGAGTGGGAGCTCGTCGACTTCGCGGCGCGTGTCTTTGACCCAGCGCAGCACGCACCAGATCGTGATCACGCCGCCGATGATGCTCAGCTCGAAGAAGGTCGTCAGGCCGATCAGCGTGAGCGTGATCCCGACCGCTGTCAGCGCCGGCAGGACGCTGGGCCCGGGAAGGTGGATCTCCTCGCCCGCGGGCGGCGGCTCGGGGTCGAGCTCGCTCACGAGATGTAGGCGGCCGCGACCACGAACGTGATCCCGAACATGAAGAAGCAGATCGCTGCCACGATCAGGCCGGTACGGATGTTCTTGCGGGCCAGGCGGCGGTTCATGGTCGAAGCCGGGTCATCCTACAGGTGCTTGTCCGCGACCATCGCGCAGAACAGCAGCGCCAGGTAGGCCAGCGAGTACAGGTACAGGTGCAGCGCCGACGGGCGGTCGGCGCGGGAGATCAGCCGCTGGGCCCCGAAGATGAAGCCCAGGCCGAGCGCCACGGAGGCCACCAGGTAGATCGTGCCGAAGCCCCCGGCGCAGAAGGGCAGCTGGGTGACCACGTACAGCAGCACCGCGTAGAGGGCGATCTGCCGGCGCGTCTCGGCCTCGCCCCGCACCACCGGCAGCATCGGCACCCCGACCTTGGCGTACTCGTCCTTCATCAGCAGCGACAGCGACCAGAAGTGGGGCGGAGTCCAGAAGAAGACGATGAAGAACATCAGCACCGCGGTGCCGCTCAGGGAACCCGTCACCGCGGCCCAGCCGACCAGCGGCGGGACCGCCCCGGCGGCGCCGCCGATGACGATGTTCTGCGGGCTGCGCCGCTTCAGCCAGAGCGTGTAGACGAACACGTACCCGAGGAAGCCGGCGAACGACAGGCCCGCCGCGAGCGGGTTCACCGCCAGCCACAGCAGGATCACCGAGCTCACCGCCAGCGAGCATCCGAACAGCAGTGCCACCCGTGGCGCTATGCGCCCCGCGGGCACCGGACGGTTGGCGGTGCGGCGCATCTGGGCGTCGATGTCGCGGTCCACGTAGTGGTTGATCGCTCCGGCCCCTCCGGCCGACAGGTAGCCCCCGAGGCAGGTCAGCAGCACGAGTCCCACCGAGGGGTCGCCGGCCACGTACATGCTCGCCACCGTCGTCAGCAACAGCAGCGACTGGACCTTCGGCTTGGTCAGCTCGAGCAGGTCGCTCAGCCGCTGGCGGGTGCGTGAAGCGAGCGCCGGCTGGGCGGGGACGACGGTCCCGGCGGTGGGCACGCCGGCCACCTAGGTTCCTACCTGCCGTGCCCCGGCGGGCACGGTGGCCGAGCCGGAGGCGTGCCCGGGAGCGCCGCGGCGCTCGATCTCGCGGCGGATGTCCTTCATCGGTTCGACCGAGCGCACCAGCGGGACGACGTCGAAGTTGTTCGCCGGGGGCGGTGAGGTCGTGAACCACTCGAGCGTGTTCGCGACCCACGGATCGGGCCCCGCCACGACCCCGCGCTTGAGGCTGCGGGCGACGTTGATGACGGTCACGAGCACGCCCGCCGCGAGGATGAAGGAGCCCACGGTGGAGATCTGGTTGTAGAGCTGCAGGTGCCCGACGTTGTCGTACTCGTAGATCCGCCGGGGCATCCCGTCGAGGCCCATGACGTGCTGGATCAGGAACGTCACCAGGACGCCGAGGTAGATCAGCCCAAAGCTCAGGCGACCGGCGCGCTCATCGAGCTTGCGCCCGGTGATCTTCGGGAACCAGTAGTAGATCCCGGCGAAGATCGGCATCACCGCGCCGCCCCACAGCACGAAGTGCAGGTGGGCCACCACGAAATAGGTTTCGTTGACCTGCCAGTCGATCGGGAAGGTGGCCAGGAAGATGCCCGAGATGCCGCCGATCAGGAAGATCGAGACGCCGCCGACGGCGAACAGCAGGGCGCTCGTGTATTCCACCGTCCCTCGCCACAGGGTCGCCACCCAGTTGAGCACCTTCACCCCCGTGGGCACCGCGATCAGGTAGGAGCTGAGCATCACGAAGATCAGGATCGCCTCGGGGATCGGGGCCGTGAACATGTGGTGCGCCCAGGTGAGGAAGCCGAGGAACGCGATCGCCACGGTGGACGCCGCGATCGCGCGGTAGCCGAAGATCGGCTTTCGTGCGAACACGGGCAGGATCTCGGAGATCAGCCCGAACCCGGGCAGGACCATGATGTAGACCTCGGGGTGCCCGAAGAACCAGAACAGGTGCTGCCACAGCAGCGGCGAGCCGCCCTGGGCGGGGTCGAAGAAGTGGGTGCCGAAGTGCCGGTCGGCGAGCAGCATCGTGGCAGCGGCCGCGATCACCGGCAGCGCGAAGATCAGCAGCACGGCGTACACGAGGATCGTCCACACGAACAGCGGCAGGCGCGCCCAGCTCATCCCCCGCGCGCGCATGTTCGCGATCGTGACGTAGAAGTTGACCGCTCCCAGCAACGAGGAGAGCCCGGTGAGGTGGACCAGGTAGATCCACGCGTCCTGGCCCCCGGAGGGCGAGAACGTGCTTTCCGCCAGCGGCACAACGCTCACCCAGCCGGCTTCCGGCGGGCTCCAGAAGATCGAGGCGTAGAAGACCACCCCGCCCGCCAGGAACAGCCAGAAGGAGAGCGCGTTCAGGCGCGGGAAGGCCATGTCGCGGGCGCCGATCATGAGTGGCACGAAGTAGTTGGCCAGGCCAGCCATCATCGGCACGACGAACAGGAACACCATCGTCGTGCCGTGCATCGTGAACAGCTGGTTGTAGGTGGTGGGGCTGACGATCGTGTTTTCCGGGGCCCCCAGCTGCAGGCGGAGCATCAGCGCCTCGACCCCCCCGAGCAGGAAGAACACGAAGGTCGCGACCATGTACATGATCCCGATCTCCTTGTGATCGGTCGTCGTCAGCCAGCGGGTCCAGCCGGTCGGCCTGGTCTGGACCTCGTGTGCGGTTACGTGGGGGACGGGGGCTACGTAGGTGGCCATCTTGGGGTCGCCGCTCTCCTGCCGGTCCTAGGGGTTTTCGACCTGTCCTGCGCCGGTCTGGGCGCCGAGTTTTTCACGTGCCACCTTCGCTGCCTCGTTGGCCTGCGAGATGAGCCGCTTCTGGTTCGCGAGCCAGGCTTCGAACTGGGCCGGGGGCACGGCCCGCACGGTGGCGAGCATGCGCGCGTGCAGGCGCCCGCACAGGAACGCGCACTGGCCCTTGTAGACGCCGGGCTTGGGGATCTTGAACCAGGTGTAGTTGTGGTAGCCGGGCACGGCCTGGAACTTGCCCCCGAGTTCGGGGATCCACCACGCGTGCACGACGTCGGCCGAGACGATGTCGAGCGACACCGTGGTTTCGGTGGGGACCACCATTTCCACGTACGAGTAGGGGGCTCCGAGGCCGTCCGGTTCGGTGGCGCCGGGATAGATGTACTGCCAGATGTACTGGCGGCCGATCACGGTGATGTTCAGCGATTTGCCGTTCGGGGGCAGCTTCTGCTTGGTGCTCGCATACAGCAGCTGGCCGTCGTCGGAGGCGCTGTAGCCGACGGGGCTGGAGTTGGGCGGGTTCTCGATCGCCGACAGTTTCGTGAAGGTGAGCACCGCCAGTGCGACGAGGATCACCGCGGCGGCGATCGTCCAGCCGTACTCCAGGCGCGTGTTGCCCCGGATCTGGGCGGGCACGGCGCCCTTGCGCTTGCGGAAGCGGATCAGGGCATACACGAGCGCACCCTCGACCGCGAAGAAGATGATCAGCGCGATCACGAGCTCGACCTTGTAGAGGCCGTTGATTTCGTTCGCGTTCGGGGAGCCGCCGGACTCGGGGGTGAAGAACGCGAGGAGGGAGCTCAGCTGGCCCAAGGCGCGCAGGATTCTATTGGGAGCCCAGCGGTCCCGGCTTGATAACAAATGCCACGAGGGTCCTTCAGGCGCCGGTGAAGCGTGGTGGTCGCTTCTCGACGAAGGCCATCGCGCCCTCGAAGAAGTCCTTGCTCTGGGACATCTCCCGCTGAATCTGGGCCTCGAGCTCGAGCTGCTCGTCCATGCGCTGGTACAGCCAGTTGTTCAGCTGTCGCTTCGTGCCGGCGAACGAGCGGGTGGGTCCGGCGGCCAGCCGCGTCACCAGCGCATTGGCCTCTTCGGCCAGCAGCTCGTCGACCACGACCCGGTTGATGAGCCCCCATTCCAGGGCCTTCTGGGCCGGCAGCCGCTCGCCGAGCATCGACAGCTCGGTGGCCCGCGCCATGCCGATGCGGGTCGGCACGAACAGCGAGGAGCCGCCATCGGGGACCAGGCCGATGTTCACGAAGGCCAGCAGGAAGTAGGCGCTCTCCGCCGCGAGGATCAGGTCGCAGCACAGCGCCAGCGAGCAGCCGATGCCCACGGCAGGTCCGTTGACGGCGGCCACCACCGGCTTGGGCAGCTCGCGGATCGACTTCATGATCGGGTGGTAGCGCTCGGTCAGTGTCCGGTACACGTCCGGGCGCCCGTCCTCGGTTGTGAAGCCCCCGCCGACGTCCTTGAGGTCGGCCCCCGATGAGAAGGCCCGCCCGGCACCCGTCAGCAGCACCGCCCTGACCTCGTCGTCGCCCTCGATCTGCTCGAACGCAGCCCGCAGGTCATCGCCGAACTGGCCGTTCCAGGCGTTGAGCACCTCCGGGCGGTTGAGTTCCACCGTGGCCGCGCCGTCGCGGATGTGCAGGTTGACGGTCTGAAGCTCGGTCGTGGTCTCGCTCATGGTCTCCTCTACAAAGCCGAAAGGACGGGCCGGGACGCGTGCCGCATTGCCCGCACCGCCTGCCGGCTCGCGAGGATCCTATGGTTTGTGGGGTGAAGAGGCCCGTGATCGGAATCTGCGCCGCGCTCGAGCGGGCGCGGTGGAGCGTCTGGGACCAGCGCGCCGCGCTGGTCCCGTTCGGCTACGCCTCCGCCATCCAGCGCGCCGGTGGGCTCGCGCTGGGGCTGCTGCCCGACGAGCGTTCGGTCGGCGAGCCCGGCCAGGTGCTCGAGCTGATCGACGGGCTGATGCTCGCCGGGGGGGCCGACATCGACCCCGCCAGCTACGGCGAGGCGGCCCACCCCGAGACCCACGACACGGTGCCCGAGCGGGACGCCTTCGAGATCGCCCTCGCGTCGGCGGCGATCGAGGCGGACATGCCTGTGCTCGGGATCTGCCGCGGCATGCAGCTGATCAACATCGCCCTCGGGGGGACGCTCGTGCAGCACGTGCCGGAGCTCGTCGGCCACGAGGACCACCGCCGCGTGCCCGGCTCCTTCGACGGGGCCGAGCACGACGTGATGCTGATCGAGGGCTCGCTGGCGGCGAGCGCGGCCGGAGAGCTCGCGCACGTGACCAAGTCCCACCACCACCAGGGCGTGGACAGGCTCGGCGAGGGATTGGTGGTGAGCGGGATCTCCGACCTGGACGAGCTGCCCGAGGCGATCGAGCTGCCCGAGCGGCGCTTCGTGCTGGGTGTCCAGTGGCACCCCGAGGCCGATCCCGAGAGCCCCGTGGTGAGCGCCCTGGTGCAGGCCGCGATCGACGCCAGGGCCACGCGGGCGCGCGACCAGCTGCCCGAATCGACCTTCTAGGGCCCGCCGGGCCGTCCATATACTCCCGGCCCTGTGTCGCGGCCGAGCGCGATCCGAGCAGCCGCGTGGGGGGTCGTGCTCGCCGGTTTCGCGGCCCCCTTGCTGCGCCGTCGCATCCCGGCTCCCGCGCTGGTCACGCAGACGGTCGCCTTCGCGGCGCCGGTCGGCCTGTGCGTCGCCCTGCCCCGCTCGCGCAAGCGTGACATCGCCACCTGCTGCCTGCAGATGTGGGCCTACGTGGCGGCCTACAAGACCCCCCACGACGACAGCTCCGCACAGGCCCAGCGGGTGCACGTCCGCTACCCGATCGTGGCCGACCGGGTCCTCGGGCTGGGCCGGCTCCCGAGCGTGCGGCTGCAGCGAGCCCTGGCCCGGAACGGTCCCGACGGCCCCCACTGGACGGCCCTCGACCGGGTGCTCGTGTGGGCCCACTGGAGCTGGTTCGCGGTGCCCCACAGCGCGATCCTCTACATCATGGCCCGCCACCCCCGCCGTTTCGTGCGTGCGGCGACGCTCACCTACGCCGTGTTCGACATCGGAGCGTCCTTCTACTGGGTGATTCCGACGGCCCCTCCGTGGTACGCGGCCACGCAGGGAGAGGCCGGGGAGGAGGCCCTCGAGGTCCGGCGAATGATGGTGGAGTACGGCGAGTTTTTCTGGCGAGACGGCTGGGGCTCCCTCTACAGTGTGTTCGGCGGTAACCCCCTGGCTGCGATGCCTTCTCTGCACTTCGCCACATCCCTGATGGCCGCGTCGCTGCTCGCTGAGACGGGTAGGGGAGCAGGGATGGTCGGATACGCGTATCTCGTCACGCTCGGGTTCGCGCTGGTCTACCTCGGCGAGCACTACCTCGTCGACCTGATCGGGGGGGCGGCGCTGACGGTCGCGGTCAAACGGCTCGCCCCGCAAGCGGCGGAGCCGCTGGGACGCGTCGCGAGCATGATCTCGCGGTTGGAGGAGATGGCGCACGGGGAGGCCTGAGCGGATTGCGTGTGAGAGCCGCCGTCGGGCGGGCGGATCGCGGGGGGCGCGAACGCGAGGCCATGGAAACCTCCTCGGAGGAGGACGGGACCCCCGCGCCCGAAGCCGGCTCGGAGGGTCCCCTGGACTCGGCTGAACAACCGCCCGCGTCGCGCCTGGAGGGGCGCACGACTCCCGCTGCGTCCGATGCGGAGGGCGACCCGGCGCGCGACGGACTCCAGCGCAAGCCGCCGGCCCGGCCCGGGGGGGTTGCGGACTCGGGTTCCGCCCCTGCCGGGGCGAGTCGCGTAGGTCTGGAGGAGGGCTCCGGGCCCGGTGCCGCCGGCGGGCAGGAGGTCGAACACGCCGACGCAGACGAGATGCCGCGGGTGCGGCTCACCCACCGTCAGCTGCTGGCCTTCGGCGTGTTCGCGGTCTCGATCGTCGCCTTCCTGTACCTGGTGCTGCCCAAGCTCGCAGGCGTCGGCCAGGACGTCAAACGGATCGAGAAGGGCGACAAATGGTGGGTGGCGATCGGCGTCGCCTTCGAGGTGGTGTCGTTCGGCGGCTACGTGGTGCTGTTCCGGACCGTCTTCGCCCGGGGCCCCTCGCGGATCTCCTGGCGGGTCAGTTACCAGATCACGATGGCCGGGCTCGTGGCCACGCGGCTGTTCGCCGCGGCCGGGGCGGGCGGCATCGCGCTGACGGCGTGGGCGTTACGCCGTTCCGGCATGCCTCCCCGTCTGGTGGCCTGCCGGATGGTCGCCTTCATGACCCTGCTGTACGCCGTGTACGCCGCCTCGCTGCTGATCGACGGCGTGGCGCTGGCGACGGGAGCCTTCCCGGGCGGCGGCTCGTTCGCGATCACGGTGGTACCCGCAATCGCCGGCTTCGTGCTGTTCGTGGTGACGGGGGCAATCGCGTTCCTGCCCAAAGACCTCGAGCGCCGTCTGCACACCTGGTCGACTGGACCCGGCCGCGTCCCCCACCTGCTCGACCGCGGGGTGGCGGCGCCCGCGCTGGCGGCCAGCGGGGTGCGTACGGCAATGGACCTGATCCGCGAACGGCGACCCGGCGTGCTCGGGGCGGTCGTGTGGTGGACGTTCGACATCCTGGTGCTGTGGGCGATGTTCCACGCCTTCGGCACCCCGCCCCCGCTGTCGGTGATCTGGATGTGTTACTTCGTCGGCACGCTCGCCAACCTGCTGCCGCTGCCCGGCGGCCTGGGGGGCGTCGAGGGGGGCATGATCGGGGCCTTCGCGGCCTTCGGCGTGTCCTTCGACCTGGCGGTCCTGGCCGTGCTCTCCTACCGCGCGATCTCTTTCTGGCTGCCCACCATCCCGGGCGGCATCGCCTACTTCCAGCTGCGCAAAACCGTGGCCCAGTGGAGGAGCGAGCAAGCGCCCGCCTCGTCGGGGGCTGTGCCGGCCGTGGCCGGCCAGACGGGCGCGACGGGCGCGCTGCAGAGCTCCTGAGCGGGCCCGCCGGGACTCGCCTGGCAAGATGGTTGCCATGAAGTGGGTGGGGCTGTTCGTCTGGATGTGCTGTGCCGTCCTCGTCATCCCGGGAGTGGCCTCCGGAGACGAACCCGCGATGATCCAGGCGACGCTCGCCCCCGATGGCAGCGGGAGCATGCTCGCCAACGTCGCGACCGGTCATCCGGGCGAGGTCTGGTCCTGGAGCGTGTGTGCGCCGGACGGCTCGGAATGCGCTGCGTTCGGCAGCGGGCAGGCGATCACGACAGGGGCCACGCCCGCCGGTCACGTGTTCGTGGCCACCGAAACGCTGAGCGGCGCGAGCGTCACGAGCCCGCTGTGGAACGGGCCGGACAGCCCCGCCACACCCCCCCACGTCGCGGGGGAAGTGCGCGCCAACGCCCTCGTGACGCCGGTGGCCGGCACCTGGGCGGGGGGCTGGTCGGGCGACTTCGACGTCACGCAACTCGCTGCCTGCACGAGCGCGGAAGGCACCGGATGCACCAGCCTCACGAGTCCCACATACACCTCCGGCTGCCCGGGCGGGGCAGCCGTGATCGATCCCGCGTTCACCGGTCAGTATCTGCGGGTCGCCGACCAGGTCTACGGGCCGAACACGGCCTTCTCGCTTGCGGCGCTCTCGAGCCCCTACGGGGCCTCGGTGTGGCCGGCGGGCCCGACGGTGTCGGTCGCGATGGCGGGAGAGATCCTTGCCCAGACCGGCCCCAGGGAGGCGTCCTGCGGTCCGCCGCCGATCGGGCAGCAGCCGGGTTCGCCCGAAGCGCCGCCCAGGCGCGAAGCGGCCCGTCCGCCCGTGGACCCGTTGCACCACCGCCCGAGTGTCACGCTCACGCACCGGGGAGTGGTCTTCGTGCGCTGTCCGAGCGCCTGCCGGATCCTGACGACCGTGCGCCGCGGTGCACGGAAGCGGTCGATCGCGAAGGCCCTGCGCCGGGGTGGCGGTTGGGAGCTGCACCTCTCCGCCCCGGCCCTCGCAGGACTCGGTCGGGGACGGGCACAGCTGAGCGTGCGGGTGGATGGGGCGTTGATCGCGCGCCGGTCCGTGCGCCTCGCAGGCTGAGGCGGTCCGCCACCTGGCGGTGGTGGCGCGCAGTGGTACACTATACAAAGTAAAGTGAGTTGAGATTTGAGAGGCTTTTGGCTCTCGAAAGCGGACCAGGAGGCCAGATGAGCGACGTCGAGGACGTGATCATCATCGGAAGCGGGCCGGCGGGATACACCGCGGCGCTCTACACCGCGCGCGCGAACCTGCGGCCCCTCGTGTTCGAGGGCTTCGCCTGGGGCGGGCTGCTCCAGCAGACGACCGACGTCGAGAACTATCCCGGCTTCCCCGAGGGCGTGATGGGGCCCGAGATGATGCAGAAGTTCCGCGACCAGGCCGAGCGCTTCGGCGCCCGCCTGGAGACCGAGGAGGCCGAGCGTGTCGAGCTGGCGACCGAGCCCGGCGGCCTTCATCGGGTGTGGGTCGGCGAGGAGGAGCACGCCGCCCGAACCGTCGTTCTGGCGATGGGCGCCGAGCACAAAAAGCTCGACGTCCAGGGCGAGGCGGACCTCTCCGGCCGCGGCGTCAGCTACTGCGCCACCTGTGACGCCGCCTTCTTCAAGGGCGCCCCGACGTTGATCGTCGGCGGTGGGGACTCCGCCATGGAGGAGGCCGTGTTCCTGTCGAAGTTCGCCTCCCGGGTCACGGTCGTGCACCGCCGCCCGGAGTTCCGGGCCTCGAAGATCATGCTCGAGCGGGCCCGCTCGCAGCCGAACATCGACTTCCTCGTCCCCTTCCGGGTGAGCGAGTTCGTGCCCGGCGAGAACGGCGCCCTCGGCCACGCCACACTGGTCAACACGGACACCGGTGAGGAGCAGAAGCTGATGGTGTCCGGGAGCTTCATCGCGATCGGCCACGAGCCCCAGTCGGAGCTGGTGCGCGGACAGGTGGACGTGGACGAGAACGGCTACGTCGTCACGGAGGGCCGCTCGACGCGAACCAACCTGCCGGGCGTGTTCGCCGCCGGCGACCTCGTCGACCACACCTACCGCCAGGCGATCACGGCGGCCGGGTCGGGCTGTCAGGCGGCGTTGGACGCGGAGTGGTACCTGCGCGACACCCCCGAGGTGCCCAGGCCCGCCGGGATGCCGGTCGGTGACCCCGCCCTGGCGGAGTGGACCGCGATGGCCAAGAGCGACTAGCGAACGGCGAGCAGAGGCCCCGGGCTGCGACCCGCGGGCGGACCGCCGGACGCCCGGGCGCTCGATCAGTGTGCGAGCGCTCCCTCGAGCTCGAGCAGGAAGCGCTTTCGGTCCAGTCCCCCGCCGTAGCCGCCGAGTCCGCCCCCGGCGTGGAGCACGCGGTGGCAAGGGATCACGATCGGGATCGGGTTCGACCCCAGCGCGTTGCCTGCCGCCCGAGCACCGCGGGGGCTGCCGGCTTCGGCGGCGATCTCCCCGTAGGTCGAGTATCCGCCGTAGGGGATCTCGGAGGTACGGGTGAGCACACGCGTGGCGAACGGGCCGATCAGCCTCCAGTCGAGCTTCAGGGAGAAGTCGCGCCGGCGGCCGGCGAAGTACTCGTCGAGCTCCCGCTCGAGCTCGTCGAGCGGCCGCGGGCTGCGTACCACCCGCGGTGAGATCCGCCGGGAGAGCTCCTCCACCATCACCGGCTCCTCCTCCTCGGGGAAGGCGAGGCGAACGAGCCCGCGCGAGGTGACGGCGGCGTGGAGGGTGCCGAAGGGGGAGTCCACCGGCCGGTAGGCGACGTCGGCGAGCTCCTCGGCGGCGATCCGCTGCAGCAGGCGCTCGCCGGCAGCGGCAGCCGCGGCGGCTTCGGCCCGCCGGGGGCCGGGACCCGCGCGCAGGACGCGCCCGATCGCGTCGTCGGTCTTGGACGTCATGTGACCACCTCCGCTCTGAGCTTTTTTAGACCCTCGTGCAGGGAACGACGGGCCGCGTCCTCCGAGCATCCGATCGCGGCCGCGATGTCGCGGTGGGCGAGGTCGGCGCGGAAGCGCAGCACGACCGCCGAGCGCTGCCGCGGCGGCAGCTCGCGGACGGCGTCCCACAGCTGCGCGTCATCCGGGTCACTGCCGTCGCGGGCGCGGGTGTCGAGGGTCTCCACGTCTGAGACCGGGAGCGCCCGGCGGGCACGGCCGCGGTAACAGTCAACGGCCTTGCGGTGGGCGATCGTCAGCACCCAGGCCCGCAGGTTCGATCCGGCGCGCAGGCGGGGATACGCGCGCAGGGCCGAGATGAACGTCTCCTGGAAGCAGTCCTCGGCATCGGATGGGCCGACCGAGGACACCAGGAAGCGCCACACCGCGTCGCGGTTCTCGTCGAGGAACACCTGAAAGGGGGGAGGTCCCGAGCTCATCTGCCCGGTTAACGCCGGGGCGTCGTCCGGATGTGAGATCGGACTTCCGAGTTCATGTCAGCCTGGGCAGAAAGCCGCTGCTGCCGCCGCGACCGATCCTGCCGGCGGCCACCAGCCGACGCAGTGCCGGAGCGGGCCGGTAGCGATCCTCGCGGTACTCGTCGCAGAGCGCGTCCAGCACCGCCAGCACGTGCTCCAGGCCGATCAGATCGGCCCACGCGAACGGTCCCCGCGGGTGGCTGACGCCGAGTTCCATGCCGAGGTCGATGTCCTCGGCGCTGCCGACGCCTTCGCCGAGGGCGAAGGCGGCCTCGTTGATGACCTGGCAGACGATCCGCCCGAGTACCAGCCCGGGAGCGTCCCCGACCCAGGCCACGTGCTTTCCCAGCGCGTTGAAGAAACGCTCCGCGCGGGCGGCCGCCACGGGCGAGGAGCTCTCGGTGCGGGTGAGCTCCACCAGGCGGGTGCCGCGCAGCGGCGGTAGGGCGTGGAAGCCGACCGCGCTGCCTCCCGGGTTCAGGCGGGCCAGGGAGGCGCGGGCGCAGAGCAGCAGCTGCGCACCCCCCGAACCCGCCTCGAGCTCGCTGTCCGTTTCCGAGGGCGAGCCGGTGCAGTCGATCGACAGCGACGGCAGCACGCCCCCGCTGGGGGCGTGGGGGGAGCGGACCTCGTAGCCCGCGGCGGTGGCGGCCTCGCGCAGTTCGCCCGCCAGGGCGTCGCCGCCGGAGATCACCACGACCCCCTCGCCGCCCTCCACCTGGGCCTCGACCGGTCCCGGGTCCTCGGAGCGGTGGCCGGCGCCCTCGGCGGTGCCCGAGTAGTCGTAGTAGCCACGCCCGGTCTTGCGCCCGTGCAGGCCGGCAGCGACGTAGCGCGTGGTGATCGGCGAGGGTTTCCAGCGCGGCTCACCGAAGCTCTGGGCGTAGAAGCTCTTGGAGACCTCGAAGCCGGTGTCGACCCCGACCAGGTCCATCAGCTCGAAGGGTCCCATCCGGAAGCCTCCGGCCATGCGGCAGATGCGGTCGATCGTCTCGATCTCGGCCAGGCGCTCACCGAGCAGGCGCAGGGCCTCCAGGCCGAAGGGCCGGTTGCAGCGGTTGACCAGGAAGCCGGGGCCGTCGGCGGCGCGGATGACGGTCTTGCCCATCGCCCCGCCCGTCGCCTCGGCGATCAGCAGCGGCTGCTCTGCCGAGCGCTCTCCGGCCACGACCTCGAGCAGCTTCATCACCGGGGCGGGGTTGAAGAAGTGCATCCCCACCACCCGCTCGGGGGCGGTCGCCGCGCGGGCGATCTCGGTCACGAGCATCGAGGAGGTGTTGGTCGCCAGCACGCAGTCCTCGGCCACGATCGAGCTCAGCTTCTCCACCAGCTCGTGCTTGAGCTCCAGGCGCTCGGGGACCGCCTCGATCACCAGCTCGCAGGCGCCCAGGCGCCCGAGTTCAGCCACCGGGTGCAGGCGCTCGGAGGCCGCCGCGGCCTCCTCTGCGCTCAGGCGTCCGCGAGCCGCTTCCCTGGCATGGCCGTCACGGGCCTTGTGCAGGCCGTCCTGGAGCGCCGCCTCGATCGGGTCATACAGCAGCGTCTCCGCGCCCGCCTTGGCGGCCAACTGGGCGATCCCGGCGCCCATCGTGCCGGCGCCGAGCACGCCGATCACGCCGGGCACGAGGTTCTCCCTGCCGGAGTCGGGCGTGCTCACGCCGTGCTCAGGCCGGCACGAGCGCGCTGATGCCGGTCATGGCGCGCCCGATGATCAGTTTCTGGACCTGGGAGGTGCCCTCGTACAGGGTGGTCACGCGGGCGTCGCGGAAGTAGCGCTCGACGGGGTGGTCGTCGACGTAGCCCGCTCCGCCGTGGACCTGGATCGCGAGGTTCGCGCATTCCAGCGAGGCCTCGGTGGCGTGCAGCTTGGCGACCGAGGTCTCCAGCGTGTTGGGCATGCCCTTGTCCTTCAGCCATCCCGCCCGCCACACGAGCATCCGCGAGGCGTCGGTCTTCAGGACCATGTCCGCGATCATGGCCTGGACGAGCTGGAAGCTGGCGATCGGGCGGCCGAACTGCTCGCGCTCCTTGGCGTAGCGCACTGACTCCTCGACGCAGCCCTGGCAGATGCCCACGCACCCCGCCGCGACCGAGTAGCGCCCGGAGTCCAGCGCCGACATGGCGACCTTGAAGCCATCGCCGATCTGACCCAGCATCTGATCGTCGGAGACCTCCACGTCTTCGAGGGCGATCGAGGCCGTGTCGGAGGCGTGGAGTCCCATCTTGTGCTCGATCGGCTGGGGTTTGTAGCCCTCCTGGTCGGTGTCGACGAGGAAGCAGGCGAGGCCCTTGTGGCCGAGCGAGGGGTCCGTCTGGGCGAAGATCAGGGCGACCTTCGCGTAGTCGCCCATCGAGATCCACATCTTGCCGCCGTTGATGACCCAGCCGTCGTCCTTGCGGACCGCACGGGTCTTCTGGTTGGCGGCGTCGGAGCCGGTGTCGGGCTCGGTCAGGCCGAAGCATCCGAGCCACTCCCCTGAGCACAGCTTCGGCAGGTAGGCCAAGCGCTGCTCCTCGGTGCCCCATTTGAGGATCGCCGAGCAGACGAGCGAGGTCTGTACCGAGATCACGGTGCGGATGGCCGAGTCGCCGCGGCCGATCTCCTCGACGATCAGGCCGTAGGTGCAGTAGTCGAGGCCGGCCCCGCCGTACTCCTGGGGGACGATCGCACCGAGGTAGCCCTGGGCGGCGATCTTGGCCACCAGGTCGAGGTCGAAGTGGTGGTTGCGGGCGTTGATCTTGGTCCGCTCGACGAGCTCGCGGTCGGTGAATTCGCGAGCGGTCTCCCTGATCAGGCGCTGCTCGTCGGTCAATTCGAAGTCCAACTGAAACCCCTCTCGGCTAGAGCTTTGGCGTCCTCCACGGTGCCGCAACACGCCGTGCGATCTCCTCGTCGATGCCGTCGATGGCGACACGTTGCTGCTCGAGCGAGTCGCGGTCACGCAGCGTCACGGTGCGGTCCTGAAGGCTCTGATGGTCGATCGTAAGGCAGAAGGGGGTGCCGATCTCGTCCTGGCGGCGGTAACGGCGCCCGATCGCCCCGCCCGCGTCGTACTCGGCCTGGACCTTCTCCCGCACTGAGGCGTACACCTCGCGCGCCAGCTCGGGCTGGCCGTCCTTGCCCACGAGCGGCAGCACCGCCGCCTTCACGGGCGCGAGCCGGGGGTGCAGGCGCAGGACGGTGCGGCGCTCGCCCTCGCCGGTGCCCTCGCGTTCGACGAATTCCTCCTCGTAGGCGTCCACGATGAAGGCGAGCATCGCCCGGTCGGCCCCGGCGGCGGGCTCGATCACGTGTGGTACGTAGCGTTCGCCCGTCGCCTGGTCGAAGTACTCGAGCTTCTCGCCCGAGAACTCGGCGTGGCGGGAGAGGTCGAAGTCGCCCCGGTTGGCGATCCCCTCGAGCTCCGACCAACGCCGGTCCTCCGGGTTCGAGCTCGACGGGAACAGGTACTCGACGTCGCTGGTGCCCGAGGAGTAGTGGGACAGCTCGTCGGGGTCGTGGGCCCGCAGGCGCAGGTTGGAGGGTCGGATCCCGAGCTCCACGTACCAGCGCTCGCGCTCGCCCAACCAGTGCTCGTACCAGTTCCGGCCTCGGAGGGCGGTACGAAGAACTCCATCTCCATCTGCTCGAACTCGCGGGTCCGGAAGATGAAGTTGCCCGGGGTGATCTCGTTGCGGAAGGACTTCCCGACCTGGGCGATCCCGAAGGGGGGTTTCTTGCGCGAGAACTGGAGCACGTTCTTGAAGTTGATGAAGATCCCCTGGGCCGTCTCGGGCCGCAGGTAGGCGGTCGACCCGGTCTCCTTGACCGGTCCGATCGTGGTCTCGAACATGAGGTTGAAGTCGCGTGCCTCCGTCAGGTCGCACTCCTCGGCTTCGCCTGGATGGCGGGAGGGTTTGCGCCCGCACTGCAGCTCCTGCAGGTGGTCGGCGCGGAAGCGTTGCTCGCAGGTGCGGCAGTCCACCAGCGGATCGGTGAACCCAGCCAGATGTCCTGAGGCCTCCCACACGCGGGGGTGCTGGAGGATCGCCGAGTCGATCGCCACGATGTCGTCGCGCTCCTGCAGCATCGCCCGCCACCACTCGTTCTTGAGGTTGCTCTTCAGCAGCACCCCGTAGTGGCCGAAGTCGTAGGTCGAACCGACGCCGCCGTAGATCTCCGAGGAGGGGAACATGAAGCCGCGGCGCTTGCAGAGCGAGACGATCTTCTCCATCGTGGCCGTCTCCTGTGGGGGGGAGGACTCGTTCGAGGTCATTGGGGCGAGCGATCATAATGCCCGACCGTGGCGCGGATTCTGGTCGTCGGAGGCGGCTGCCGTGGACGGGAGCTGTCCGGATGGCTGACCGGGCAGGGCCATGCGGTGCGAATCACCACTCGATCGCCGGCCACGCGTGCCGAGATCGAGCGGGTGGGCGCCGAGTGCTGGACGGGCACCCCCGAGCGGCTGGCGACGCTGCGGGGCGCCTTGGACGGGGTCGCGATCGCTTGCTGGCTGCTGGCGGGAGCAGAGGGCCCCGAGGAGGAGCTCGCGGAGCTCCACACCCGCCGCCTGGAGTTCTTCCTCACGCAGATGATCGACACGACCGTGAGGGGGTTCGTGTACGAGGCCCGCGGCAGCACGCCCGCCGCCGCGGCGCTGGCGGAGGGGGAGGAGATCGCGCGACGGACGTGCGAGCGCAACGTGATCCCGCTGGCCGTGCTCGAGGACGGGGCCGGCGACGGCGAGGCCTGGCAGCGCCAGGCACGCTCGGCAATCGAAGATCTGTTGATCGGCCGTTAGAAGAGCCGGCGGCGCTCAAGCTCCGACGAGTTTGTGCCGAAAAGCGCGACATGGCAAGCGACCGCTCGCGCTATGGCCTGCTGGTGTCCGCCCTCGGGGCGGTGCTGCTCGCGATCTCGGTGTTTCTGCCCTGGTACGCGGTCAATCTGACTCCCGACGGCGCCACCTTCGCGGCCAACGCCTTCCAGGGCCTGGCGGGGGAGTTCGGTAACGCCTCGCTGCAACAGCTCGCGGCCGGTGTACACGGCAGTGTGACCACGCTCAGCGGCCAGGAAATCGCCGCGCTCAGTGCCCACCAGGTGCTCGCACGACCTCAGTGTCGTGCCTGCTGGTCCTGGCGGCCATCGCGCTGCTCGACGCGCTGATGGCCCTGGCCCGGGGAACGGGTCGCTGCGACAGGGGGAGCCGGCCGCGCGATCGTGCTGGTCGGGTTGCTGGCGAGCCTGTGCGTGATCCTACCGCATGGACGGTCGCCGCCGGTGCCGGCCGGCGGCCTGGTCATCGCCGCGCTGCGTGAGGGCAGCTGGCTGGCGCTGCTGGGGTCGCTGATGATGGTCCTCGGCCCGATCTGGCCGCGGCGTCAGCCTCGAGCCCGCCCAGGGCGGCGCGCTCATCCGAGTGCTGAGCGGGGCCGCCGGCGGTCCGCCGTCGCGCAGGCGCTCGAGCAGGTGATCGACGATCCGCGCGGTGGCGCCCCAGATGAGGTGCTCCTCGACGACGTAGGCGTCCGTCTCGAAGGTGAACCCGCGCCGCTCCAGCTCGGTGCGTCGTGCGCCGTCCCGGAGCGCCTGCAGCGGTAGCTCGAGCACGGCGTCGACCTCCGCGGGGGACAGTTGCCAGGCGGGCCCGCCGGGGATCAGGCCGACGAACGGGTGGATCAGGTAGTTGGTGACGAAGGTCGAGCGTGGCGCGCAGCTCGCCGAGCACGCTCACCTGCGAGTGCGCGGCAGGCCGATCTCCTCTTCGGCCTCGCGCAGGGCGGTCTCCGCAGGCTCTCATCCTCGGGGTCGCGCCGCCCGCCCGGGAAGGAGATCTCCCCGGCGTGGCGGCGCAGGTCGGCGCGGCGCCGGGTGAACACCGCGTGCGGCTCGCACTCGCGCGCCCAGGAACAGCGGCACGAGCACGGCCGCGGGGATCTCGCCGTCGGGCCGGCACCCGCAGCGTGCCGCGTGCCGGCGCCGGGCCGCTCAGGCGGCCAGGTGGACGCGCTGGATGCGCTCGTGGAACATGACCTCGCCTTCGAGCGCGCGGTGCACGGGGCACTTGGCGGCGATCACCCGGAGGCGCTCGACCTGCTCCTCGGGCAGGCTCGTCGGGCAGGCGCAGGACGACGTCGAACTTGGTCGGACAGCCGCGCTCGGCGGGGCTGTACTCGACATCGACCTCGACGTGGCCGATGTCCCAGCCCTTGCGCGAGGCGTACATCTCCATCGTGATCGCCGTACAGGATGCGAGGCTCACCGCCAGCAGCTCCTGCGGGTCCGGGGCCGGCGTCCTCGCCGCCGGCCTTCTCGAGCGGCTCGTCGACGAGTCAGCTGGTGGTCTCGCACCTGGACCGTGTGCCTGAACGGCTCGCCGTCGCGGCTGACCGTCGCCCCATCCTTGCCGGCTCCTCGAGATCTCGCCATTATCGCTCCCTCGATCGTGACGCTTGCCACTATTCCGGTGCTCACGAACGGACCTATCGCCGGCAGCGCGGCAAACGCCTATGCAAGCGGGTTGAAGAGCAGCCCGGTCAGCAGCTTGGGGAAGAAGTAGGTCGACTTCGGCGGCATGTTCTCGCCGGCGGCGGCGATCTCCCGCACCTGCGCGACGCGGCGTGGGGCGCATCAGGAACGCGGCGTCGTAGTCCCCCGAGCGCACCATCGCGACCGCCTCCTCGGTGTCGCGCGCGTAGAACATGCCGTTGAAGTGGGAGATGTCCTCGTCGCTCAGCCCGAGCGCGCCCTTCAGCACGAGCGCCTCGAGCACGCCGGTGTCGAGCTGGCGGTAGGCCTGCGAGTGGCCGGCCAGCGCCGCGTCGGCGATCGCCTGGTCCTTCAGCGTCAGACGCCAGGGCACTTCGTCGGCACGGTCGATGTAGCCGAGCTGCAGCGGCCCGCCGCCGGGCGGCGGGGCGAGCTCCTCGAGCGGGACCTCCTCGCTGTCGAAGTCGCGCTCGAGCGCCTCGCGCAGGGACTGCTGCGCGGCGCTCGTCGTCGAGGCCGCGCACGAGCCGGTGGGTGGGGAAGACCGTCAGGCCCGGGTCCTCGAGCGCGACCAGGCACATGAGGATGTAGCGGTGCTCGCCGCCCTTCGCCGCCGACCTCCTCGGCGTATGCCTGCATCGTCTCGTAGCGGTGGTGGCCGTCCGCGATCAGCAGCTCGGCCTCGCGCCGTGGCGGCCTGCACGGCGGCGATCGCCTCCGGGTCGGCGACCCGCCAGAGGCGGTGGACGGTGCCGTCGCCGTCGGTCGACCTCGCCCCACGGCGGCTGCTCGAGCGTGGCGCGCTCGAGCGCGTCCCAGGCGGCCTGCCGGGGGTCGGAGTAGAGCGAGAAGATCGGCGAGATGTTCGCCCGCGTGGCCCGCGTCAGGCGCAGCCGGTCCTCCTTCGGGCCCGGGGTGGGTGCGCTCGTGCGGGCGCACCCGCCCGGCGCCGTAGTCCTCGAGCCGCACCCGGCAGAAGAAGCCCGCGCCGCGTGCGCGCCACGCCCGTCCGGGCCGGTGTAGTCCTGGGTGTGGGCCCACAGCGCCGGCTCGGAGTCGCGCACGATCACGCCCTCGCGCTGCCACGCCTCGAACGTCTCCCGGCGGCCGCGCGTAGCGTCGCGTCGCCCTTCGGGCAGGTCGACGGCGACGACGTTGAACGGCGAGCGCGCGAGCAGCGCCGCCCGCTGATCGGCGTCGATCACGTCATACGGGGGCGCGACGACGTCCGCGAGCGGGCCCGCGACCGACGGGTCGTAGTGCAGCGCGCGCAGCGGCTGGATGTCGGCCATTCCGGTCGCCGACGCTACCAGCGAGCGCCGCCCCGGCTCGTGCCGATCCGCTCCGGCCGCGACGTCCCGCCCGGGCGAGCCGGCCACGGCTCTACCCTTGCAGGACGGGGCGTGGCGCAGCCTGGTAGCGCACCTGCTTTGGGAGCAGGGGGTCGCCGGTTCAAATCCGGCCGTCCCGATTGCCTATACGGACGTGGTAGTGGGGCCGGCGGCCGCGTCACTGCCCAAGCCGGGACAGCTCCTACGGCCCGACACCAGCGGCGGCTACCCGCGCCGCCGCTGCCGAGTCCTCAGGCGCACGCCGGCCAGATCATGGAAGCCGGCCAACGCGGTAGCGAGCATCAGCACACCCGCAGCGATGCCCGTCGTGGCCACCAGCGCCGCGCCCCGAGAGCGTCGCGACCAGGATCACCGGGCCGACTGTCAGCGCCCAGCCGACGGCTCGGTAGCGTGGAATCTCCACCAGCCGGTCGAGGTAGAGCAGCAACGGCCCGATCGTGATCGCAATCGACGGCAGCACCCAGTCGGAATGGCCCGCTGCGCTGACCATTAGCGGCAACACGAACGCGGCAACGAGCTCAGCGATGGTGGCGACCGTGACGTACCGCTCGATCCGCTTCCCCTCCGCGCTGTGCGGCCGAGGGGCGCGGTACCGAGACGTGAACCTCACCGCGTACACAAACGTCGCGAGCACCGCGACGCCCGATACCGCAATCAGGAGCGCACCGACGGCACCGCCCATGGCATGGCTGCCACGCACGAGCCAGAAGGCGGCAAATGCAGCTTGGATCAGTCCCCCGACGCGCCTCACGCGCCGCGACCACGCCGCCGCAGGCGTCAGGTCCGCAGGAGTCGTAGCCGTGAGGGCCAGGATCACGCCGGGCCCTCACGCCCTTGCTGCTCCCGGCACGCCCGCGACCACTCTCGGCCGCCATCCTTGGCCTCGATCCATTGACCCCTCGAGCAACTAACGATCAACGATCGGCGAGTATCAAGGATGTCTTGACCGAGCGTAACAGAGCGCTTCGCGGGCCCGCGACTCTAAAAACCGTGGGCGCGACCCAGTGATCCGTTCTGGCGGGTGGTGCGAATAAGGGTTGAGCAGTCGGCCTCGCCGCCGCTGCAGACAGCTTTCCGCATCCGACAGAAGGAGCATGGCGATGGGCACCACACACGACGGGGCCGAGTCCGATCACGGGCTCACGGCCACCGCAGAACCCCTGACGGCAGCGTCCACCCGCAAGGACTTCTTCAAGGGCGCCGCGGCAGTGGGGGCCGGAGCCGCCGGAATGGGCCTACTCGGACCCGCCGCTGCCCTGGCCCACAAGAAACCGAAGCACAAGAAGGGTGGGCTGACGGGCACGGACATCGAAATCCTCAAAGCGGCCCAGATCGCCGAGGCGCTGGCGGTGACCACCTACACCAACATCATCAACACGGCCCCGTTCTTCAAGAACATCCCGGACGACGACCAGCAGTACCTGGTGGCCGCCCGCCAGGAGGAGATGTCCCACTACCTGCTGGAGGAAGGCGAGACGAAGAAGCCGACCCCCTTCACGTCCTTCTACTACCCGGCGAAGATGTTCTCCGACGCCCAGACGACGCTCAACATCCTCGTCACCCTCGAGGACGCGTTCATTGCCGCCTACCTGGTCGGGGTGCGTGACTTCAGCACCGCTGACCTCAGGGTCACGGCCGCGCGCATCATGGGCATCGAGTCCGACCACCGCACGCTCGCGCGGGTCGTGGGGGGCGACGTGGCCGGCGGCGACGGTGGCCCGATCGGCGCCATCACCGGCATCCAGAAGACCGCCGAGCCGATCTCACCCCCGAACAACAACGGCTACGAGCGAACCCTGTCGCTGAAGAACATCGGCCAGGCCGTCGAAGCCCTGCTGCCGTTCGTGGAACCGAAAGCGGCCGAAAAGGCCGGCTTCGACGCCACCAAACCGTACAAGTTCGAACCGTTCACGCCGAAACTCGCGATCCCCCTCGGCGAATTCCACTCGTTCAAGGGCTGACCGCCGGCCGCGCTCGTCATCGACGCGCGGCGCCAACGCTTTGGCCAGGGAGGGCCGGGAGGTAGCACTAGCCGACGTCGGAGCTGACCAGTCTGGTCGCTCCGGCGTCGGCCGCCGCCTGCTGCTCGAACCGATCGCGAGTGGCCCGCGTAGACTAGGCGCCGTCATGGCCGCACGGGTCCCCGAGGGGGTCGTCACCAAGGACAGCCCGCGTGGGGTCCCCGAGACCGTCGCGCGTCTCCTCGACCTGGTGAACGCCAGGGGCATGAAGGTCTTCGTCGTCGTCGATCACAGCGGCGAGGCAGAACGTGCCGGGCTGCAATTGCGGGACACGAAACTGGTCGTGTTCGGCAACCCGAAGGGCGGCACGCCGGCGATGGTGGCCGCGCCGCTGGCGGCCCTGGACCTGCCGCTGAAGGTCCTCGTGTGGGACGACGGCGGTGCCACGAAGGTCAGCTACACCGCCCCGGCGGTGCTTGCCGCCCGCTACGGCCTCAGCGAGGAGCAGGCCGCTCCGCTCGCCGGCATCGAGCCCTTGACGGACGCCCTGATCGAGGGTTAGAGGCTCACACCCCCGGCCGGGATGGCCCAGCAGTACTCGGGGGCTCGCCTGGAGCCTTGACGGTGCCCTCGGGCAGGGATACCCTCGCATCAGGCACCGGTGCGCCCGAGGGAGGGGATTGCAGGATGCAACGAGGGATGAGGCTCACTTGGACGATGCTGATCGCGGCCGGGGCTCTGGCCGTGGCCGCTGCTGTGCCGGCCTCGAGCCTGGCCGGCGGGACGTTGAAGCTCGAGGTCGGAACCACGGGCCTGATCGGCGGTGCTCCGATCTCGCTGTCCAGCACGAACGTCACGGTCGCGAACTCGTTCTGGAGTCTCGCTTGCTCGGAAGTCTCCATGAACGGAGCCGTGGCCCAGAACCACAAAGGCAAGGGCAACTCGATCCTGATCACCGAAGGCGGCTCCTTCGGCGGCGGGGGCAATGAAGGGCTGTGCGCCTCGGGCCCCGAATTCGTGACCATGTTCGAACCGCAGCAGACTCCTGAACTGGTGCTCAACACCAAAGGCCAGGCACTGCTTCACTACACCCGTCTGCGGCTGGTGCCGAAGGAAGACATCGGCAAGGTCGAAAACCATCAGGAAGCCTGCGTCGCCTCGGCCCTGACCCTGCGCGGCACCTTCCCCGTCACGACCACCCCGCAGCCGCTCGCGGTGACCTTCACCTCCGCGAAAATGAAGCTCGAATCCAAAGGCGCCGAGTGCGGGGTCGGCTTGGAAGGCAAACCCCGCCTGACGGCGACGCTCGCCGCCACTTCCAGGGGCTCCACCGTCGAAGTGCAGCTGTCCTCCACCCGCTCGGGCTGAGGACAGGCCGAAGCCTGATGGCCGCCGGGGCGGCGACCGCTGAAGGCGACGCTGGGCCCGCGGTGAAGGCAACGCTCGGGGCGCGCGTCAAGCCGCCCGCCCTGATTGGGCGCGTGCACGTCGCTTCGGCGCGGTCCTATGTCGCCATCGAGGGGCTCCGGCGGAGATCCGCAGGGCTCCTTCCCGCGCTGAGCAGCCCCGGCCCGGCCTCTTGGGCCCGCCGTGCCGGCGCTCGGCTCCTCGGCAGCGCGCGCGAGGGGCACGCCCTCTATTCGTGTTCGAAGATCACGTCTTCCACCACCTGCCCGTGGGAGGTGAAGGTGAACGTTCCCGACATCGTCGGGGAGTGACCCTTCTTGCCGCCGCACTCTTTGCCGTGATCGGCCTCGAGGTGCATTTTCGCGTTCGTGAAGGTGATCGTCAGCGGCTGGGGCGTGGAGGTCAGCGGGAACGTGCCCTTGATGACGTTCGACGCTGCCACGCAGGCTTCGTGTTCTCCTTTGCCCTTTTCGACGTCTTCGAGCGGGGTGAGGCGCAGGCGGAAGAACCGCAGCTGGCGCGTTGCCCTTGCGTTCAAGGATCAGTTCTGGCGGGCTCGTCGGCATCCAGGCCGTCACGAATTCGAACGGGGAGGCGCACAGGCCTTCGTTGCCGCCCCCGGCGAATTCGGCGTCGCCGATCGGGATGAAGTCGTCTTTGGCCTTGTTGTTCTGGCCGATCGAGCCGGCCACGATGCTTTCAGAGCAGGCCAGGCTCCAGAAGGCGTTGGATACGGTCGTGTCGGCGCTCGAGCCGACGATCGGCGCACCCACGGCCATCGGGGTCCCGGCGACCTGCAGGCGCAGGGCCTTGATCAGACTTGCCGACGCGGTGCCGGTGCAGGCGACGACGAACAGAACGGCCGCCGCAAGCGACGCTCCCAAGATCCTCTTTTGCATCCTGCAAACCCCCTCCTGTACGACCCCTCCGTCGATCTGGACACTAGCCGGGCCCGGGACGAGCGTCAAGGGCGGAGGGGAGAGGGGTGAACCGGACCCGGAACGCCCGAAGCCCGGCGGCAACGGCCGGGCTTCGTCCCTCTCCCTCCAGGGGGTCTGGCCTCCAGTGCCAAGTTGGGCGGCAACGATCACCGGGAGGGTTGGCTGACCGCTGCTAATGCAAACGTCTATCCGCAAGGTGGGGGTTCTGTCAAGACCCTCGAGCGGAAAAAGCGCTGTTTCCCTGCGGGGCTCGGAGCGGCCGCTAGATTGGCTACCCGTGGCCGGCGAGGCGCCAGTGCGGGATGAGACTCGGGCACGCCCCCTCCCGGGGGCGGGCGACGGCGGTCCGGCGCCCGCCGTGAGCGTGCAGGGGCTGGTGAAGTCCTACGGCGAGGTACGGGCGCTCGACGGCGTCGATCTCGACGTCCAGGAGGGCACGGTGCTCGGCCTGCTCGGCCCCAACGGGGCGGGCAAGACGACGCATGGTCCGGGTCCTGACGACGCTGCTGAAGCCCGACGCGGGCACGCGCCAGCGTCGCGGGCCTCGACGTCGTGCGAGACGCCGCCGAGCTGCGCGGTCGGATCGGGCTCGCCGGACAGTACGCCGCGGTCGACGAGAACCTCACCGGCCTGGAGAACCTGACGATGGTCGGCCGGCTGTACGGCGATGCGTCGCGGCCAGACGCCGCGCGCGCGGCCGCGGAGCTGCTCGAGCGCTTCGACCTGGCCGAAGCCGCGCACCGGGTCGTGAAGACCTACTCCGGCGGGATGCGCCGGCGCCTCGACCTCGCCGCCGCGCTCGTCGCCGAACCCGCCGGTCCTGTTCCTCGACGAGCCGACGACCGGCCTTGACCCGCGCAGCCGGCTGCAGCTGTGGGAGACGATCGAAGCGCTCGTCGCCGAGGGCACGACGGTGCTGCTGACCACCCAGTACCTCGACGAGGCCGACCGGCTCGCGCGACGGATCGCGGTCATCGACCACGGCCGGCTGATCGCCGAGGGCACCCCCGACGAGCTCAAGGACCGCGTCGGCGGCGAGCGCCTGGAGGTCCACCTCGAGGAGGCCGCCGCACGGGCGCGGCGCGCGCAGGCGCTCGCGTCGCTGGGCGACGAGCGCGCCGGCAGTCGACGGGGCGTCGGTGTCGCGTCGGCCGTGCGGCAGCGCAGCGGCGCGATCGTCGAGGCCGTCCGGCGCTCGATCGAGGCCGGCGTCGGCGTCGAGGACATCGCGCTGCGGCGCCCGACGCTCGACGACGTCTTCCTACGCTCACCGGCCACGCCGCCGAGGACGAAGAGGCGGCGGAGGAGGCAGACGCGTGAGGCGGCTGCGTGACCGACACGCTCGTGATCGCCGAGCGCAACCTCGTGCGCCTGCCGCGCGCGCCCGAGCTGCTGCTCGCCTTCACCGTGCAGCCGATCATGTTCGTGCTGCTGTTCCGCTACGTCTTCGGCGGCGCGATCCAGCACGCCGGGCTACAGCTACGTCGACTTCCTGATCCCCGGGATCATCGTCCAGAACATCGCCTTCGGCGGCTTCGTCACCGCGATCGGCCTCAACGAGGACCTGCACAAGGGCCTGATCGACCGCTTCCGCTCGCTGCCGATGGCCCGCGCCGCGGTGCTCGCCGGGCGGACCTCCGCCGACATCGTCACGAACGCGCTCTCGGCCGTG
Source organism: uncultured Solirubrobacteraceae bacterium (assembly GCA_963758055.1). Lineage (GTDB taxonomy): Bacteria > Actinomycetota > Thermoleophilia > Solirubrobacterales > Solirubrobacteraceae > Palsa-744. Next base: position 71,771 of record CAVWTU010000010.1, on the reverse strand, counting down.
ATCCTCGTGATCACGGGGCTGATCATCGGCTTCAGCTTCCACACCAGCGTCGGGCGAGGTGCTCGCCGGCTTCGGCCTGCTGCTGCTCTTCGGCTACGCCTTCTCGTGGGTCTTCGCGTTCATCGGGATGCTCGTGTCCTCGCCCGAGGCGGCCAACTCCGTCGGCTTCATCGCGATCTTCCCGCTGACGTTCATCTCCTCGGCGTTCGTGCCGGTCGAGCTCGATGCCCGAACCGCTGCGCGGCGTTCGCGGAAGTCAACCCGTTCACGATCGTGGTCGACGCGATGCGCGCGCTGTGGATCGGCGCGCCGGCCAGCAACAACGTCTGGGAGGCCTTCCTCTGGTCGGCGGTGATCATCGCCGTGTTCGCCCCGCTCGCGGTCGCTGCGCTACCGCCGCGCGGCCACCGTCTGAGTTCGTCACGGGCCGCTGCCCCGGGCTCGCCGGCGGCGCCCTTGGGAGCTCGATCTTCGTGATGCTGTTATCAGGGGTCGGAGATGGCGGCGATGGTGTTAGGTTCGTGGAGAACTGCGCAGAATCCGAGAAAGGAGCTCCTCCCGTGGCGCTGCAACTAGGCGATGAGGCACCCGACTTCGAGGCGCAGACGACCGAGGGCCCGATCAACTTCCACGACTGGATCGGCGACTCGTGGGCGGTGCTGTTCTCGCACCCGAAGGACTTCACCCCGATCTGCACGACCGAGCTCGGCTACATGGCGAAGATCAAGCCCGACTTCGACCGTCGCAACGTCAAGATCATCGGCCTGTCGGTCGACCCGGTCGACCGCCACGCGCGCGTGGGCGAAGGACATCGAGGAGACGCAGGGCACGGCGCCCGAACTACCCGATCATCGCCGACAGCGACTTCAACGTCGCGAAGGCTCTACGGGATGCTCCCGGCCGAGCGCCGAGGGCGACCCGCTGACCGCGCACGCCGGCCGACAACCAGACCGTCCGCAACGTGTTCGTGATCGGCCCGGACAAGAAGATCAAGCTGATCCTCATCTACCCGATGACGACCGGCCGCAACTTCGACGAGGTGCTGCGGGTGATCGACTCGCTGCAGCTGACCGCCAAGCACAAGGTCGCGACGCCGGTCAACTGGCAGCCGGGCGAGGAGGTCGTCATCGCCGGCTCGGTCTCCAACGACGAGGCCAAGGAGATCTACCCCGACGGCTGGAAGGAGCCCCGCCCCTACATCCGCATCGTGCCGGAACCGACGAAGAAGTAGGGCCATCGCCGGCCTCCGGCCGGTCGGCGCAGGGCTGCTAGGAGCTCGTCGAGAGCGCGAACACCGGCCAGCGGCCGGGTACCCCTTTGAGCTCGTGGAAGCCGAGGTCCTCGAACACGAAGGGGCCGCCGACGACGGTACCGAAGGATGTCCCCGAGGCCAGCACCTGGCCGGGGGCCGCCAGGCCGGCGATGCGCGAGGCGATGTGGACGGCCATGCCGCCGACGTCCTCGCCGATCAGCTCGCACTCGCCGGTGTGGACGCCGATACGGACCTCGAGCTCGAGCTCGTGGACCGCGCGGTTGATCGCCAGGGCACAGCGCAGGGCACGCGATGGGGGTCCCTCGAAGGTGGCCAGGAAGCCGTCTCCGACCGTCTTCACCTCCCGCCCGCCGAAGCGCCCCAGCTCGGCCCGGACGATCGCGTCGTGCTGGGACAGGAGGCTTCGCCAGCGGCCGTCGCCGAACCTCGCCGCCAGCGTGGTGGCGTCGACGATGTCGGTGAACATCACCGTCAGCAGGTCCCGTGCCGGGGCGGTGCCGGTTCGACCCCCGGTGAGGAACTCGGAGATCTCCTCGACGATTGCCTCGCTGTCGCCCAGGAACGGAAACGAGTCGGCGCCGTCGAGCTCGACGTAGCGGGCACCGGGGATGTTCTCGGCCAGGTAGCGGGAGTGACGCACGTCCCACACGAGCTCCTGGGGCCGGTGCATCACCAGCGTGGGGACCGAGATCGTGGGCAGCAGGTCGCGTACGTCGAGCTCCGCGGTGGCTCTGGCGATCATCTGCGCCTCGCGAGGGCTGGCGGCCAGGCGCTGGGTGCGCGCGAACCACGCCCGCAGCGTCGGGTCTCCGTCCATCGACGGCGCCAGCCGCGCCAGCAGCTGACTGTCCTGCTCCCCCCAGGTGGAGGTGGCGAGGGCCGTGCCCTGTTCGCGCTGCTCGGTGGTCATCGCCCAGTCGTAGTCCGGGGCCCAGGACGTCCGCGCGACGGAGGCGTACATCACCAGGGCACCCACCCGCTCGGGGTGCTCCGCCGCCAGCTTGGCGCCCACCAGCCCGCCGAGGGCGTACGTGAACAGGGCCACGCGTTCGCTGCCGGCGGCGTCGAGCACCGCCAGGGCGTCGCAGGCCTCCTGCTCGAGCGTGTAGGTCTGCAGGGAGCGTTCGGAGAGGCCGGTGCCGCGGCTGTCAAACAGGATCAACCGCGTGAAGACCCCGAGGCGCTCGAGGAAGTGGCGGTTCGCCGGCGCCTCCCACAGCTGCTCGATCTGCGAGATCCAGCCCGGCAGGAACAGCACATCGATGTTGCCCTCGCCGGCCACCTGGTAGGCGATCGAGGCCCCTTCGCTCTCGGCGTAGCGGGTTTCGGGCGGCATCAGTCGTCTTCGATCAGGTTTCTGAAGGGAGCCGCCGGCTCGACGCTCGCCCCGGCCGCGTAGGCGCGGTCCGCGAGCCAGCGGTCGGAGGTCACGACCCGCACCGCCTGCGGTTCACCGTCGGCTCGTAGCAGCCGCACGATCTCGTCGTCGGCCGAGTCACGGCGGGGCTTGGGCGCGTGGGTCACGACGATCACGGTCGAGCGGATCGGGGAGGGGGGCTTCTCGAACACGACCGTGACGTCGGCGCCGCTCGCGGCCGACCAGCGCTCGAGCATGTCCACCAGCTTCGTCATCGCCGCGTGGCGGTCCCGCCACCAGGCGTCGGGCCGCGTCCCGATCACGTTCATGCCGTCCACCAGCCAGCGCATGGGTCCCGGCCCTAGCCGCCGCCGGCGTCGGCGGGGCCCCCGGCGATCGCCCGGGCGGCCTCCTGCAGGCGGTCGTCACCCCAGAACAGCTCCTCCCCGGCGACCACCGTGGGGACACCGATCACGCCCTGCTCGTGGGCACCGTCGGTGGTGGCCCGCAGCTGCGCCTTGACAGCCGGGTCCTCGAGGGCCGCCTCGAGCTCCGTGGCCGGGGATGCCCACGCCCACGCCCACGCCCAGCAGCACCTCCCGGCGTTCGAGGTCGGCGCCCTCGCGGAACGCGGCCCGCATCGCCGCCAGGGCATACTCGTGCAGCAGGCCACGGCCGGCGGCGTAGGTCATCGCGCGGGCCACGTGGACGTCGTTGGTGGGCCACGGCTGCGGCCAGGAGATCGGGCCCAGTCCGTGCTCGAGGGCGCGGCGCTCGCACTCGCGGATGTTCTCCTCACGACGCTCGTCCAGGCCCCACGATTTGCGCCCCGCGGACCGGAACAGGCCGCCCGCGAACACCGGCTCCCAGTGGGCCTCGGGGCAGCAGCCCGCCGATCCGCTCGGCGGCGAACCACGAGTACGGAGACATGGCGGCGAAGAAGAACACCGGCGGCTGCTCGGGCATGGCCCCATCTTTGCGTATCGGAGCGGCCGGTCCGAGCCGCGGACGGTAGGGTGCTGTGGATGAGCGCCCGCGTGCTCATCCTCTCCTGGGAGTACCCGCCGGTGATCGAGGGCGGGCTCGCGCGCCACGTGCGCAAGCTCGCCGAGGCGCTGGTGCGCCAGGGGGTCGAGCGTGGACGTGCTGACCCGCGGCGTGGGGGCGGGCCGCCGAAGAGCGAGAGCTACCCGGCAGGCGGGGGCGTCGGTGACCGTCCACCGCGTTCCCGAGCCGAGCTGGCCCCGCGACCTGCGACCGCTTCGTGGCATGGGTGGAGCGGATGAACGAGGACATGCTGGCGGCCGGGGAGGCTCTCGCCCAGGAGCACTCCTACGACCTGATCCACGGCCACGACTGGCTGGTGGCGAAGGCGCGCGGCGTCCCTGGCGGACCGGCTCGAGGTGCCCTACGTGACGACCATCCACGCCACCGAGCACGGGCGCCACCAGGGCTGGGTGCAGGACCAGCCGCAGGCACACATCCACGGGGTCGAGCGCTGGATGGCCCGGCGAGCAGACGCGCGTGATCGTGTGCTCCTACTACATGCGCGGGCACGTGGCCGACATCTTCGGCATCGACGAGCGGCGGGTCATCGGTGATCCCGAACGGCGTCGATCCCGCCGAACTGCGGCCCGTCGGCGATCTGGCCGCGCCTGCGGGCGCAGCTTCGCCGAGCCCGAGGAGCGGCTCGTGCTGCTGGTGGGCAGGCTCGTCTACGAGAAGGGCTTCCAGCTCGCGCTCGATGCGCTCCCGGGAGTGATCGAGCGCGTCGGCAAGGTCCGCTTCCTGGTGGCCGGCAGCGGCACCCACGAGGCCGAGCTGCGCAGCCAGGCCGAGCGCCTGGGGCTCGTCCGAGCACGGCACCTTCCTCGGCTGGATCGGGGACGACGTGCTGCACTCGCTGTACCGCATCGCGCGACCTGTGCGTGGTGCCCTCGATCTACGAGCCCTTCGGGCTGGTGGCGCTCGAGGCGATGGCCTCGGGCTGCCCGTGCATCGTGGCCGACACCGGCGGCCTGCGCGAGGTCGTGCCGCACGGGCGAGCGCGTCGGTCTGCGCTTCCACGGCGGCGACGCCGAGCACCTCGGCGTGATGATCGAACGCCTGCTCGTCGACGACGAGCTGCGCGACCGGCTCGTGGCCGAGGCCTCCGAGCACGTGCTGCGCTTCGACTGGGAGGAGATCGCGCAGCGGACCGCCGGCGATCTACGATCGGTTCGCCAAGGTGGCCTATCGGGAGGGAGCTAGAGGGGCATGAGCGAGTTGTTGCCGGGGATGATGCAGGACGACTTTCAGCTGACGCTGAACCACATCCGCCGCCGGATGCGGACGTGCAACCACGGGGCCGAGGTGGTGAGCGTGACCCCCCAGAAGACGATCGAGCGCCTCAGCCACGCCGAGCTGGCCGAGCGCGTGGACCGCGCCGCCCACGCGCTGGCGCGCCTGGGGATCGAGCAGGGCGATCGCGTGGGGACCTTCGCGTGGAACAACCAGCGCCACTTCGAGCTGTACATGGCGATTCCGTGCACGGGGGCGGTGCTGCACACGCTCAACGTGCGGCTGTTCGCCGAGCAGCTGGTGTACATCATCAACCACGCCGAGGACCGGGTGATCTTCGTCGACGACTTGCTCGTGCCGTTGATGGAGCAGCTCGCGCCCGAGCTCGAGTGCGTCGAGCACTACGTCGTGATCGGCGACGGCGACGCCGCCGGGCTGCCCGGGGCCCTGCGCTACGAGGAGCTGCTGGCGCAGGCGGGGCCCGAGCCGTTCGACTATCCCGAGCTCGACGAGCGCCAGGCGGCGGCGCTGTGCTACACGAGCGGCACGACCGGCAACCCGAAGGGCGTGCTCTACTCGCACCGCTCGATCAGCATGCACTCGACCGCGACGCTGATGACGCGACGGCACCGGGCTGGCGCGCGAAGACCGGGTGCTGGCGGTGGTGCCGATGTTCCACGCCAACGCCTGGGGCCTGCCCTACGGGGCGGCGCTGGCGGGCTCGGACCTGATCCTGCCGGACCGCTTCCTCGACGCCGAGCCGCTGGCCGGGCTGATCGACGCGGAGCGCCCGACGCTGATGGGCTGCGTGCCGACGATCTTCGCAGGACCTGCTGCGCTACGCCGACGAGCACCCGGAGGTCGACCTGACCTCGCTGAACAACGCCGCCTGCGGCGGCTCGGCGGTGCCGCGGTCGCTGATGAAGGACTTCCAGGAGCGCCACGGCGTGCGCATCTTCCAGGCCTGGGGGATGACCGAGACGAGCCCGGTGGCCACCTACTCGCGCCCGCCGCGAGGGCGAGCACGACGACACCTACTGGGACAACCGCGCCCGCCAGGGGCATACCGCTGCCGTGGGTGGAGCTGCGCCTGATCGATGACGACGGCAGCGAGGTTCCGTGGGACGGGGAGTCGACCGGCGAGATCGAGGTCCGCGGGCCGTGGGTGGCCTCCGGCTACTTCCGCGAAGGGGCCACGCCGGACAGAATTCGACCGCGGCTGGCTGCGCACCGGCGACATCGCCGCCGTCGATGAGAACGGGTCGGTGCAGATCACCGACCGCTCCAAGGACGTGATCAAGTCCGGCGGCGAGTGGATCTCCTCGGTCGAGCTCGAGAACGAGGTGATGGCGCACCCGGACGTGATCGAGGCCGCCGTGATCGCCAAGCCCGACGAGCGCTGGGCCGAGCGCCCGCTCTGCTGTGTCGTCCTGCGGGAGGGCTCCGACATCGGCGCCGAGGAGCTGCTCGAGCACCTGCGCGGGCGGGTGGCGAAATGGTGGCTGCCGGACGAGTTCGCGTTCATCGACGAGGTGCCCAAGACGAGCGTCGGCAAGTTCGACAAGAAGGTGCTGCGCAGCCGCCTCGCACAGGGAGAGCTGCAGGGCCGAGTGACCGCCTGAGTAGCCTCCAGGGCCATGCGCCGGCCGCGCCCTGGACGCAAGCTGAGGGTGCCGGCACCGCGCTGGGAGGTGATCGGCCGGCGGCTGCTGGTGCTCGCCACGGGGCTGCTGGCGGCGCTGCCCGTGATCAGCTCGACGGCCAAGGCCGTGCGGGCGGGCTGGATTCCGGCGGGGGACGACGGCATCATCGCCACGCGCGGCTGGGATGTCCTGACATCCCACACTCCGCTCGTGGGCCAGTACTCCGAGGCGGGCCTGGTGGTCCACGGGCAGGTGATGCACAGCCCCGGGCCGATGCTCTACTGGCTGCTGGCCCTGCCGGCCCGCTACAGCACCGTGGGCAGCCTGGCGGTCACGATGTGCGTGCTCAACACGCTCGCGATCGTCCTCTGCGTGGCGCTCGCCCGACGCCGCGGCGGATGGGTGCTGATGTTCGCGGCCGCGTTCGGGATCTCGCTGATGTGCCAGTCGCTGCCGGGGGAGGCCCTGCACGACATCTGGAACCCCGCCGCGGCCCTGTTCCCGTTCCTGGCTCTGCTGTTCGTCGGCTGGTCGCTGGCGTGTGGGGACTACCGGCTGCTGCCGCTGGCGGCGCTGCTGAGCTCGTTCGTGCTGCAGACCCACCTGATGTACCTCGCGCCCACGCTGGTCGTGCTGGGGGTGGGCCTCGGAGGGCTCACGCTGCGGCTGATGCTCGGGCGGCTCGCCGCCCGCCGGGCCGGCACCGGCACCGAGCACCGACGCCAAGCGCAGGGGCCGCCGAGGAGGGGCCGCCGGCTCCCCGACGGGGCCGCGTGTGGCCCTGGGCGCTGGCCGCCGTGGTCGTCCTCTGCGGCTGCTGGACGGCGCCGGTCATCGACCAGCTGCAGGACAGCCCGGGGAACTTCACCATGATCGCCCGCACCGTGGAGCACCGCGGCCACACCCTGGGCTCGAGGACCGGGTGGCACGCGCTCGTGCGGGCGGTGGGGGAGAGGCCGTGGTGGCTGTATGTCCCCGCCAGCGAGTGGGAGCGCAAGCTGGACGTGCTCCACGCCCCGAGCTCGGCGCAGACGAACTCGGCGCTGGCGGTGCTGGCTGCGCTCGCGGCGGTATTGCTCGTGGCCGGCCTGCGCCGCCGCTGGGACCTGTTCGCGGCGGCCCTGATCGCGGCTCGGGCTGTGCGCCGCGATGGTCGAGCAGGTGGCCAACAACCCCGCCTCGCAACTGCTCGCGGAAACCCTCGGGTACACCCTCTGGTGGGGCTCGGAGCTCGGGTTCTGGGTATCGCTGGTGCTGTTCTGGGCGCTGTGGCTCGGTGCCGGCTCCCTGATCAGGCTGCTGCTCTCCCGCAGCTCACTCGGCGAGCGCCTGCGAGGCGTCTGGGGCGGTGGCCGGCGGACTCTGGCGGCGACCGTCCCGCTGGCGCTCGCCGGGCTCGCGGGCCTGGCGCTCGTGGGCTCCGCCGTGGCCGCCGAAGAGCGACCGGACTCGCACGTCTACGAGTATCGCCCGGCGGCCGCTATGGCGACGGCGCTGGAGCGGGTGCTCCCGGCCGGGGCGGGCGTCGACTATCGCTTCGGGGCGCTCGATCTCGGGACCCAGCCGATGGAGCCGGCGATCCGCTTCCTGCTGGTGCGCCACGGCGACCGCGTGATGGCTCCCGGGTCCTTTCCCCGCCTCGGGACCTACTACGAGCTGCGCGGGCACCCGTATCGGTGGGTGGTCTACCTCAGCGACGGAACCCGGGCCGCCGGCCCACATGCGCCTGGTCTCGCGGGTGGCGTTCCGTAGCCCGTGGGGGGAGGAGGTCCTCAGCGCCTGGGTACGCCGTGCCGGGATGGTCCGGATGGCGCCCAAGGGCACGCGAGGGCCCGCCAGGGCCAAGGTCTCCTGAAGCTGTCAGCGACCGGGGGCGCACCCTCGCGGAAGCTGTCAGCCGGCGCCCCGCGCTTACGCGTGGCGCCGGCAGGACCCTATTCGAGGGTCATGTAGCCTTCCCAGGTGCCTCCGTTTTCGGAGGAGTAGTTCTTGCCCAGCAGCACGTTGTTTTCGCCGTGCGGGCCGCAGATCGCCGGAATCGTGGCTTTGCCCTGGTAGACGAGTGCGTTCGACTGTTCGCCGCTCGGGAACCATTCGTTGATGAGAACGTTGTTGTAGATCTCTTTGGGCAGCGGGATTTCGAGCAGTTCTTTCAGCGGTTTTTCGCCTTTTTCGCAGGCCACGTGGCGGAAGATGATGCGGCCTTCGGCGAACGTGACGTTCCATTTCGTGGTGTGGAAGTCGCTGATCTTGAAGTCCCAGCCACCCTTGATTTCGGTGCCCGGTTTGATCCGCTGTTCGCCTTCCATCGCCTGCGGGCCGAAGCTGATCTGTTTGCCGCACACGATGTCGCCGGTGTTGCTCCAGTTGCCGGGGCTGCCGCCGGCGCTGTAGTGCCAGCGGGCGTCGACCTCGTAGGGCTGTTTTTTGCAGGCCGTCGGGACCGTCACTTCGACTTTGTTGGATTTCTTGGTGCCGGTGCCTTCCGAGCCCGTGACCGTGGCTTCGTTGGTGTAGGAGCCGTGGGTCTGGTCAGCTGCTAGTGATCACGTGGCTGCAGGTGTAGGTGGCCGATTCACCGGGTTTCACGGCGCCGCCCGGGCCACCGGCCAGGGTGCCGGCGTCACATTTTTCGTCGGCGAAGCCCGAGAACGTCAGCGGCACGTTGCCGGTGTTCGTGACCACGATCTCGTATTCGACCGTCTGTCCGACCGTCACCGCGCGGGTTTCGTTGCCGTAGCCTTCGGCGCCGATCCGCTGGAACTTTTCGATCGAGTAGTTCGGTTCGGGTTTGACCGTCACCGTGACTTTGTTGGAGGTCTTGTTGCCGGCCCCTTCGCTGTTTTCGATCGAGGCTTCGTTGGAGTAGCCGCCGGTGCTCGCGAGCGTGTGTTCGCACGTGAAGGCCTCTTCTTTGCCGTTGGCCAGTTCGGTCGCGCCGGACGGCGAGATGTTTTCGCAGGCGGCTGTCTTTGAGGGCGCCGAATTTGAGCGTCACGTTACCGGTGTTCTTGACGATCACCTTGTATTCGGCCTTCTGGCCGTATTTGCCGCTGAGTTCGTTTTTGGTGTAGGCGCTTTCGCCGCTCAGCCGCTGGAGCTTTTCGATCGTGTAGGCCGGTTTCGGCGTGATTTTGACCGTGACTTTGTTGGAGGTCTTGGTGCCCGTGCCTTCGCTGCCTTCGATCGAGGCTTCGTTGGTGTAGGTGCCGGCGGTCGTGAGCGTGTGGCTGCACGTGAAGCTCTCTTCTTTGCCGGGCGCCAGTTCGGTGGTGCTGCTGGGCAGGATGCCTTCGCAGCCGCTGTCTTTCAGGGCGCTGAATTTGAGCGCCACGTTGCCGGTGTTCTTGACCACGATCGAGTAGTTGATGCTCTGGCCGACTTCAGCGCTCTTTTCAGCCGTCGTGTAGGAGCTTTCGCCCGCGACCTTCTGCTGCTTTTCGATCGTGAACGACGGTTTCGCGGTGACTTTGACGGTGACCTTGTTGGACGTCTCGTCTCCGACGCCGCAGGCTTCGATCGAGGCTTCGTTGGAGTAGGACCCGACCGAGGTCAGCGTGTGCGTACAGGTGAAGGCCTCTTCTTTACCCGGCGCGAGTTCGGTCTCGCCCGACGGGGAGATGCTCGAGCAGTTGTTGTCTTTGAGCGACCCGTAGAGGATCGAGACGTTGCCGGTGTTCTTGACGACGATCTTGTATTCGACGACCTGGCCCACTTCGCCGCCCAGTTCGGAGGTCGTGTAGGAGCTTTCGCCTTTGATCCGCTGTTCCTTGGTGATCGTGTAGGCGGCTTTGGTCGAGACTTTCACGGTGACCTTGTTGGACACGCGGGTGCCGGTGCCTTCGTTGCCTTCGATCGAGGCTTCGTTGCTGTAGGTCCCGGTGTTGATCAGCCCGTGGCTGCAGGTGAAGGACTCTTCGGCACCGGCGGCGAGTTCGGTGGCCCCGGACGGCGTGATGCCTTCGCAGCCGCTGTCTTTGAGGGCGCCGAATTTGATCGGCACGTTGCCGGTGTTCTTGACGATCACCTTGTATTCCATGGTCTGGCCGCCCTGGGCGCTCTTTTCCGAGCTCGTGTACGAGCTTTCGCCGCTGACGCGCTGCTGCTTTTCGATCGCGAAGTTCGGTTCGGCGTTGACTTTGGCGACGACTTTGTTCGACGTCTTCGTGCCCGCGCCTTCGCCTTCGACCGAGGCTTCGTTGGTGTAGAAGCCGACCGCCGACAGTTTGTGCGTGCAGGTGAAGGACTCTTCTTTGCCGACGGCCAGTTCGGTCGCGCCGGACGGGGACAGGCCTTCGCAGGCGCTGTCTTTGAGGGCGCCGAGTTTGAGCGCCACGTTGCCGGTGTTCTTGACGATGATCTTGTATTCGACCGTCTGGCCGAGTTTGCCGGTGCGTTCCGCGTTCGTGTAGGAGGCTTCGCCCGCGATCTTCTGAACCTTTTCGATCGTGAAGTTCGGTTCGGCGTTGACTTTGGCGGTGACTTTGTTGGAGGTCTTGGTGCCGGTGCCTTCGTTGCCTTCGATCGAGGCTTCGTTGGTGTAGGAGCCCACCGCCAGTTTGTGCGTGCAGGTGAAGCTCTCTTCGGCGCCGGCCGCGAGTTCTGTGGCACCCGACGGGGAGAGACCTTCGCAGCTGGAGTCTTTCAGGGCGCCGAATTTGAGCGGCACGTTGCCGGTGTTCTTGACGACGATCTTGTATTCGACCGTCTGGCCGGAGGTGCCGGTCTTTTCAGCGACCCCGTAGGGGGATTCGCCCGCCAGGCGCTGAAGCTTTTCGATCGCGAACGACGGTTCGGCGGGAACCGAGGCGGTGGCTTTGTTGGAGGTCTTGGTGCCGGTGCCTTCGTTGCCTTCGATCGAGGCTTCGTTGGTGTAGCTGCCGACCGCGGTGAGCGTGTGCGTGCAGGTGAAGAACTCTTCGGCGCCGGCCGCCAGTTCGGTGGTACCGGTAGGCGTGAGGCCGGTGCACCCGGTGTCTTTCATGGCGGCGAATTTGAGCGCCACGTTGCCGGTGTTGCGGACGATGATCTTGTATTCGACGACCTGGCCGACTTTGCCGGTGTGTTCGGCGGAGGTGTAGGTGCCTTCGCCGGCGATCCGCTGCTGCTTCTCGATGATGAAGTTGGGTTCGGAGGCGACTTTGGCGGTGACTTTGTTGGAGGTCTTGGTGCCGGTGCCTTCGTTGCCTTCGATCGAGGCTTCGTTGGTGTAGGAGCCGACGCCCGGACAGTTTGTGGCTGCAGGTGAAGGACTCTTCGGCGCCGGCCGCCAGTTCGGTGGTGCCGGACGGGGAGATGCCTTCGCAGCCGGAGTCTTTCAGGCCGCCGAATTTGATCGTGACGTTGCCGGTGTTCCTGACGACGATCTTGTATTCGACCTTCTGGCCGGTTTTGCCGGTCTTTTCAGCGCTGGCGTAGCCGGCTTCGCCTTCGATCTTCTGTTCCTTGGTGATCGTGAAGGACGGTTCGGCGGGCACTTTGGCGGTGACTTTGTTGGAGGTCGTCGTGCCGGTGCCTTCGTTGCCTTCGATCGAGGCTTCGTTGGTGTAGGAGCCCACTGCCGTCAGTTTGTGGCTGCAGGTGAAGCTCTCTTCGGCACCGGCAGCGACTTCGGTGGCGCCCGACGGGGCGATGGTTTCGCAGCCGCTGTCTTTCAGGCCGCCGAATTTCAGCGGCACGTTGCCGGTGTTGCGGACGATGATCTTGTATTCGACCTTCTGGCCGATTTTGCCCGTGTGTTCGGCGGAGCTGTAGGTGCCTTCGCCTTCGATCTTCTGCTGCTTTTCGATCGTGTAGGACGGTTCGGCGGGCACTTTGGCGGTGACTTTGTTGGAGGTCTTTTTGCCGGTGCCTTCGTTGCCTTCGATCGACGCTTCGTTGCTGTAGCTGCCGACCGCGGTGAGCGTGTGGGTACAGGTGAAGGTCTCTTCTTCGCCGGCTTTGAGTTCGGTGGCGCCGGACGGCGTGAGGCCGCTGCAGCCGGCGTCGGTGAGGGCCGTGAATTTGAGCGTCACGTTGCCCGTGTTCTTGACGTTGATCCGGTATTCGGCAGCCTGGCCGATCTTGCCGCTCACTTCGCCGGTTCCGAAGCTGCCTTCGCCGTTCACGCGCTGCTGCTTTTCGATCGTGTAGGACGGTTCGGCGGCGACTTTCGCCACGGCTTTGTTGGAGGTCTTGGTGCCGGTGCCTTCGTTGCCTTCGATCGAGGCTTCGTTGGTGTAGGAGCCGACGGCCGACAGTTTGTGGCTGCAGCTGAAGGACTCTTCGCCGCCGGCCGCGAGTTCGGTGGTGCCGGACGGGGAGAGGCCTTCGCAGCCGGTGTCTTTGAGGGCGCCGAATTTGATCGCGACGTTGCCGGTGTTCTTGACGATGACCTTGTATTCGACGGTCTGGCCGAGTTTGCCGCTTGCTTCGCTCGTGCCGAAGGTACCTTCGCCCGCGATCTTCTGGAGCTTTTCGATCGTGTAGGACGGTTCGGCGTTGACTTTGGCGGTGACTTTGTTGGAGGTCTTTTTGCCGGTGCCTTCGTTGCCTTCGATCGAGGCTTCGTTGGTGTAGGAGCCGACCGCCAGCGTGTGGCTGCAGGTAAAGCTCTCTTCGGCGCCGACTCCGACTTCGGTGGCGCCGGAGGGGCTGATGCCTTCGCAGCTCGTGTCTGTCAGCGCACCGAATTTCAGCGGCACGTTGCCGGTGTTCTTGACGACGATCTTGTATTCGACTTTCTGACCGAGTTTGCCGGTCTTTTCAGCCGTCGCGTAGGTGCCTTCGCCCTGGATCTTCTGCTGCTTTTCGATCGTGTAGGACGGTTCGGCGTTGACTTTGGCGGTGACTTTGTTGGAGGTCTTTTTGCCGGTGCCTTCGTTGCCTTCGATCGAGGCTTCGTTGGTGTAGGAGCCTACCGCCAGCGTGTGGCTGCAGGTAAAGCTCTCTTCGGCGCCGACTCCGACTTCGGTGGCGCCGGAGGGGCTGATGCCTTCGCAGCTCGTGTCTGTCAGCGCACCGAATTTCAGCGGCACGTTGCCGGTGTTCTTGACGACGATCTTGTATTCGACTTTCTGACCGAGTTTGCCGCTGAGTTCGCTCGTGCCGAAGCTGCCTTCGCCGGCGATCTTCTGCTGCTTTTCGATCGAGAAGGAAGGTTCGGAGGGGACTTTGGTGGTGGCTTTGTTGGAGGTCTTGGTGCCGGTGCCTTCGTTGCCTTCGATCGAGGCTTCGTTGACGTAGGTGCCGACGGCGAGTTTGTGCGTGCAGGTAAAGAACTCTTCGGTGCCGACGGCGAGTTCGGTGGTGCCGGTCGGGGTGAGGCCTTCGCAGCCGGTGTCTTTCATGGCGGCGAATTTGAGCGCCACGTTGCCGGTGTTGCGGACGATGATCTTGTATTCGACGACCTGGCCGAGTTTGCCCGTGTGTTCGGCGGAGGTGTAGGTGCCTTCGCCCGCGATCCGCTGCTGCTTCTCGATGATGAAGTTGGGTTCGGAGGCGACTTTGGCGGTGACTTTGTTGGAGGTCTTGGTGCCGGTGCCTTCGTTGCCTTCGATCGAGGCTTCGTTGGTGTAGGAGCCCACCGCGAGCGTGTGGCTGCACGTAAAGCTCTCTTCGGCGCCCGGTTCGAGTTCTGTCGTGCCGGACGGCGAGATCCCCGTGCAGCCGGTGTCTTTCAGGGTGCCGAATTTGACTTTCACGTTGCCGGTGTTCTTGACGACGATCTTGTATTCGACTTTCTGGTTCAGTTTGCCCGTGACTTCGCCCGTGGTGTAGGAGCCTTCGCCTTCGATCTTCTGCTGCTTCGTGATCGTGTAGGAGGGTTCGGCGGGGGCTTTTACGACCGCTTTGTTGGAGGTCTTTTTGCCGGTGCCTTCGTTGCCTTCGATCGAGGCTTCGTTGGTGGTGGTGCCGACGGCCAGCACGTGGCTGCAGGTGAAGGACTCTTCAGCTTTGACGGCGAGTTCGGTGGCGCCGGAGGGCGAGATCCCGGTGCAGCCCGCGTCTGTCAGGGCGCTGAATTTGAGCGCCACGTTGCCGGTGTTCTTGACGGTGATCTTGTATTCGACCGTCTGGCCGGATTTGCCCGTGAGTTCGCCGGCGCCATAGGTGAGTTCGCCCTGGAGGCGCTGCTGCTTTTCGATCGTGTAGGACGGTTCGGCGGGGACTTTGGCGACCACTTTGTTGGAGGTCTTTTTGCCGGTGCCTTCGTTGCCTTCGATCGAGGCTTCGTTGGTGTAGGAGCCGACAGCCAGTTTGTGGCTGCAGGCGAAGCTCTCGGATTTGCCGACCGCTAGTTCGGTCGTCCCGGGCGGGGTGACGCCTTCGCAGCCGGTGTCGGTCAATGCGCCGAATTTGAGCGGGACGTTCCCGGTGTTGGTGACGACGACCTTGTATTCGACGGTCTGCCCGAGCGCGCCGGTGATTTCGCTTGTCGTGTAGGTGGGTTCGCCTTCGATCCGCTGGAACTTTTCGATCGAGAACGTCGGTTCGGAGGCGACGGTCGTGGTGACTTTGTTGGATGTCTTGGTGCCGGTGCCTTCGTTGCCTTCGATCGAGGCTTCGTTGTTGTTGGCGCCGACGGCCAGTGTGTGGGCGCACGTGAAGGCCTCTTCGGCGCCCGGTTCGAGTTCGGTGGTACCGGAGGGGCTGATGCCTTCGCAGCCGCTGTCTTTTAGCGCGCCGAATTTCAGTTTCAGGTTGCCGGTGTTCTTGACGACGATCTTGTATTCGACTTTCTGCCCCGCTTTGCCGGACTTCGCAGACGAGACGTAGGTGCCTTCGCCTTCGATCCGCTGGAGCTTTTCGATCGTGTAGGACGGTTCGGCGGGGACTTTGGCGGTCACTTTGTTGGAGGTCTTTTTGCCGGTGCCTTCGTTGCCTTCGATCGAGGCTTCGTTGGTGGCGGTGCCGACCGCGAGTTTGTGGCTGCAGGTGAAGGACTCTTCTTCGCCGACGGCGAGTTCGGTGGCACCGGAGGGCGTAATGCCTTCGCAGTTGGCGTCTGTCAGCGCGCCGAATTTGAGCGCCAGGTTGCCGGTGTTCTTGACCGTGATCTTGTATTCAACCGTCTGGCCGAGTGTGCCGGTGAGTTCGCTGGCACCGTAGTTGGCTTCGCCTTTGAGACGCTGCTGCTTGCTGATCGTGTAGGACGGTTCGGCGTTGACCTTGGCGGTGACTTTGTTGGATTTCTTGGTTTCTTCGTTGGCTTCGATGGAGGCTTCGTTGCTGTAGGTGCCGACGGCCAACACGTGGCTGCAGGTGAAGGACTCTTCTTCGCCGACGGCGAGTTCGGTCGCGCCCGACGGGGTGATGCCTTCGCAGTTGGCGTCTTTCAGGGCGCCGAATTTGAGCGGCACGTTGCCGGTGTTCTTGACCGTGATCTTGTATTCGACGGTCTGGCCGAGTAGGCCGGTGACTTCGCCGGGGCCGTAGTTGGCTTCGCCTTTGAGACGCTGCTGCTTGGCGATCGAGAAGGACGGTTCGGCCGCGACTTTGGCGGTCACTTTGTTGGAGGTCTTGGTGCCGGTGCCTTCGTTGCCTTCGATGGAGGCTTCGTTGGTGTAGGAGCCGACGGCGAGCACGTGGGTGCACGTGAAGGACTCTTCGGTGCCGACGGCGAGTTCGGTGGCGCCCGACGGAGTCAGGCCTTCGCAGGCGCTGTCTTTGAGGGCGCCGAATTTGAGCGGCAGGTTGCCGGTGTTCTTGACCGTGATCTTGTATTCGACGGTCTGACCGAGTTTGCCCGTCACTTCGCCGGTGCCGTAGTTGGCTTCGCCTTTGATCCGCTGCTGCTTTTCGATCGTGTAAGAAGGTTCGGCGTTGACCTTGGCGGTGACTTTGGAGCTCTCGGTGCCGGTGCCTTCGTTGCCTTCGATGGAGGCTTCGTTGTTGTAGGTGCCGACGGCGAGAACGTGCGTGCATGTGAAGGACTCTTCTTTGCCGACGGCGAGTTCGGTGGCGCCGGTCGGGGTGAGGCCTTCGCAGCCGGTGTCTTTGAGGGCGCTGAATTTGAGCGGCAGGTTGCCGGTGTTCTTGACGACGATCTTGTATTCGACCGTCTGCCCGAGTTTGCCGACGAGTTCGTTCGTGGTGTAGGAGCCTTCGCCGGCGATCCGCTGCTGCTTTTCGATCGAGAACGACGGTTCGGCGACGACTTTGGCGGTGACTTTGGAGCTCTTCGTGCCGGTGCCTTCGTTGCCTTCGATGGAGGCTTCGTTGTTGTAGGTGCCGACGGCGAGAACGTGGGTGCATGTGAAGGACTCTTCTTTGCCGACGGCGAGTTCGGTGGTGCCGGTCGGGGTGAGGCCTTCGCAGCCGGTGTCTTTGAGGGCGCTGAATTTGAGCGGCAGGTTGCCGGTGTTCTTGACGACGATCTTGTATTCGACCGTCTGGCCGAGTTTGCCCGTGAGTTCGCCGGTGCCGTAGTTGGCTTCGCCTTTGATCCGCTGCTGCTTTTCGATCGTGTAGGACGGTTCGGCCGCGACTTTGACGGTCACTTTGGAGCTCTTGGTCCCGGTGCCTTCGTTGCCTTCGATGGAGGCTTCGTTGGTGGTGGTGCCGACCGCCAGCACGTGGGTGCAGGTAAAGGACTCTTCTTCGCCGACATTCAGTTCGGTGGTGCCGGTCGGGGTGAGGCCTTCGCAGCCGGTGTCTTTGAGGGCGCTGAATTTCAGTTTCAGGTTGCCGGTGTTCTTGACGACGATCTTGTATTCGACCGTCTGGCCGAGTTTGCCCGTGAGTTCGCCCGAGCCGAAGGTGCCTTCGCCCGCGATCCGCTGCTGCTTTTCGATCGAGAACGACGGTTCAGCGAGGACCTTCGCGGTGACTTTGTTGGAGGTCTGTTTGCCGCTGCCTTCGTTGCCTTCGATGGAGGCTTCGTTGGTGGTGTTGCCGACCGCCAGCACGTGGCTGCAGGTGAAGGACTCTTCGGCACCGATGGCGACTTCGGTCGCGCCCGACGGGGTGATGCCTTCGCAGTTGGCGTCTTTCAGGGCACCGAATTTGAGCCCGATGTTGCCGGTGTTCTTGACGGTGATCTTGTATTCGACCGTCTGGCCGAGTTTGCCCGTGAGTTCGCCGCCGCCGTAGTTGGCTTCGCCTTTGAGCCGCTGCTGCTTTTCGATCGTGAAGGACGCCCTCATGGGAACTTTGACGACCACTTTGTTGGAGGTCTTGGTTCCGCCTTCGTTGGGTTCGATCGAGGCTTCGTTGGTGTAGGTGCCGAGCGTGCCCAACACGTGCGAGCACAGGAACGTCTCTCCGGTCCCGACGGCGAGTTCGGTGGCACCCGACGGGGTGATGCCTTCGCAGCCGGCGTCTTTCAGCGGTGCGAATTTGAGCGGCACGTTGCCCGTGTTGTTGACGATGATCTGGTATTCGACCGTTTCGCCGAGTTCAGCGGTGAGTTCGGAGACCGTGAAGAACGGTTCGCCCGCGATCCGCTGCTGCTTTTCGATCGTGTAGGCCGGGTTGGCCGGGACTTTCACGACCACGGCGTTGGAGCTCTTGGTCCCGCCTTCGTTGGCTTCGACCGTGGCTTCGTTGGTGGCGGTGCCGACGGCCAGCACGTGGGTGCACGTGAAGGTCTCTTCTTCGGCTGATTTCAGTTCGGTGGCGCCGGAGGGCGTGAGGCCTTCGCAGCCGGTGTCTTTTAGGGCCGCGAATTTGAGCGTTACGTTGCCCGTGTTCTTGACGGTGATCTTGTATTCGACCGTCTGGCCCAGTTTGCCGGTTTTTTCAGCGGTGCTGTAGTTGGCTTCGCCTTTGATCCGCTGAGTCTTTTCGATCGTGTACGAAGGTTCATTCGGGACTTCGACGGTGACTTCGTTCGATTTGCCTTTGATCGGGTCGTTGGCTTCGATCGATGCCGAGTTGTGGTATTTGCCGACGCCGGTGAGGACGTGGGTGCAGGTGAAGGTCTCTTCTTTGCCGAGGTTCAGTTCGGTCGTGCCCGACGGGGTGATGCCTTCGCAGTTCGGGTCTTCCAGCGGCGTGAAGGTGAGCGGCATGTTGCCGGTGTTCTTGACGACGATCTTGTATTCGACCGTCTGCCCGATTTTGCCTTTCAGTTCAGAGACCGTGTAGTTGGCTTCGCCTTTCAGGCGCTGAAGCTTTTCGATCGTGAATTCGGGGCTTTCGGGGATGTTGACCACGACCGTGTTCGAGCCGTGCGTGATCGGCAGGCCGTCTTCGGCCGGCGGGTCGCCTTCGACGGAGGCCTGGTTGCTGTAGGGGCCGGCGGCGGTGAGAGCGTGTTCGCAGGTGTAGGTGGCGAGATTCCCCGGGGGCGAGCGCTTTCGCGGGCCCGCCTTTGATGTTGGTGCAGTTGGCGTCGGTGAAGTTGGCGAACGTCAACGGCACGTTGCCGGTGTTCTTGACGATCACCTCGTAGTCGACGGTTTCGCCCACTTCGGCGGTGTGTTCTGCGGCCGTAAAGGTCGGTTCGCCGACGATCTTCTCGAGCTTTTCGATCGTGAACGAGGGTTCGGCCGCGACAGTGATCGTGACTTTGTTGGAGGTCTCGGTGCCGGTGCCTTCGTTGCCCGTGATCGAGGCTTCGTTGGTGGTGCTGCCGACGCCCAGCACGTGGCTGCAGGTGAAGGTCTCTTCTGCGCCGATCGCGAGTTCGGTGGTGCCCGCGGGCGAGATGCCGGTGCAGCCGCTGTCGGTGAGGGCGCCAAATTTGAGCGGCACGTTGCCGGTGTTCTTGACGATCACCTGGTATTCGGCGGTCTCGCCGGCTTCGCCGCTGAGCGTCCCGCTGGTGTAGGGGCCGGCTCCGCCGAGGCGCTGGCGCTTTTCGACCGTGAAGGACGGCGCCGAGGCGCTTTTCGCGGTCACGACGTTCGATGTTTTCGTGCCGGTGGCGTTGCTGCCTTCGATCGAGGCTTCGTTGGTGTAGGAGCCGGCGTTGCCGAGCACGTGCGAGCACGTGAACGACTCTTCGGTCGCGGGCGCGAGTTCGGTCGGGCCGGCCGGGGAGATTCCTTCGCATTTGGCGTCCGTCAGGGCACCGAGTTTGAGTGCCACGTTGCCGGTGTTCTTGACGACGATCTTGTATTCGAGCAGCTGGCCCGTTTTGCCGGTGACTTCGCTTTTGGTGAAGTTCGGTTCGCCCTGGACGCGCTGGAGCTTTTCGATCGTGTAGCTGGCTTCTTCGGTGACCGAGACGGTCACCTTGTTGGAGGTTTTGGTGCCCGCGCCTTCGTTGCCTTCGATCGAGGCTTCGTTGCTGTAGGGGCCCACGGCGGCGAGCGTGTGGGTGCAGGCGAAGGTGGTTTCGGCGCCCGCCGCGAGTTCGCTGGCGCCGCCGGTGATGAGTTCGCAGTTCGCGTCGGTGAGGGTGCCGAATTTGAGCGGCACGTTGCCGGTGTTCTTGACCACGACGTGGTATTCGACGGCCTGGCCGATTTTGGCGCCGGTGATTTCGGTTTTGACGTAGCTGCCGACGCCGCCCACACGCTGGAGCTTTTCGATCGTGAAGGCGGCTTTTTTCGGAACGTTGACTTCGACCTTGTTGGAGCTTTCGGTCAGGGGGAAGCCCATTCCCATCGGCGGCGTTCCGGTGACGGTGGCCTGGTTGGCGTATTTGCCGACCGTGGAGGCCGTGTGTTCGCACGTGTAGGTGCTCGATTCGCCGGGTTTCAGTTCGCCTTCGCCCGGGCCACCTTTGATGTTTTCGCAGTTACCGTCAATGAATTCGCTGAATTTCAGGCTTACGTTGCCGGTGTTCTTGACGATGATCTTGTAGTTGACGACTTTGCCCAGTTCGGTCGTGAGTTCGCTTTTGGTAAAGCTGGGTTCGCCGGCGATCTTCTGTTCCTTGGTGATCGTGAAGTGCGGTTCGGCGGGGACGTTGACCTTGACCGTGTTGGAGCTCTGTTTGCCGACGTTTTCGTTCGCTTCGATCGACGCTTCGTTCGTATAGACACCCAGCGCCGAGAGCGTGTGTTCGCAGGAGATCGTCGCCGCTTCGAGCGGCTGCAGTTCTTTCGTCGGGACGCCTTTGATTTTTTCGCAGTTGGCGTCCAGGAAGTTCGAGAACGTCAGCGCCTTGGAGCCGGTGTTGCGGACGATGACGTGGTATTCGACCGTCTGCCCGACTTTGCCCTGGAGTTCGTTGCTGGTGTAGCCCGCTTCGCCGCTGAGGCGCTGTTCCTTTTCGATCGTGAAGGCGGCGGCGCCGGTTCCGGCACAGGTTTCTTTGAACTTGGTCGTCGTGCTCTCGCCGACGACTTCGTTCGTATTCCAGGTGGCGCCGGCCTGGATCAGGTATTCGCCGGTGACGGGGATTTCGACCGGGACTTCGAATTCGTCGATCGAGCCGTAGAAGCTGATGCCGGCCTTGAAGTTGTTGACGGCTTTACCGTTGATCTTGACCTTCGGGTGGACCAGGTTGGTCTTGCCTTCGGGGAAGCCGAGCATCAGGTACGTGACTTTTGAGCACGTGATGTGGACGATCACGTGCTGACCCGACGTTTTCTTGGCCTGGGCCTCGGTCGCGAGGGTGGCGCCGACCGCCGTGACGAGGGCGATCAGCAGCGCGAGCGCCCAGGCGCGCGGGTGAGCGCGGCGGCGCGACGGGCGCCGTGACCCGGTGCGGGGACGCGGTTTCGCGCCGGAAGCGCCCAGCATCCGACGAACGTGCCCCGCAACTCGACGTCCCATGTCGCCCCCTCGCCCCATTTAGTCCTTTCGGGATCATCCCCATCCTCAGCGGTTTCCGTGGTCGAGTCCGGACACCGCACCGCTCTCCGACCAGCTCAGAGGGCGGCGGGAGAATCGTAGGGGAACCCAAGTGTTCCCGTCAAGGGGCAATTTCCTCGCAGTTTGCGAACGTTTGGCAACCGGGCCCCCGCGAAGCCGTAGGTACCGCCGCCGCCGGGAAGCCCCACAGGAACGCCGCCGGACGGCCAACCCGCGGCCGGGCGACCCCTGCACGAAGCAGCGCGGCGGCAGTCTGGGAGCGGCCGGGAATGGTGATGTCCGATTCCGGCCAGACAACGGGGCCGGCGAATGCCATGCTCGAAAGGTGTTGAGCTTCGAGGACTGCTACCGGGCGATCGAGACCAAAGACGCTCGCTTCGACGGGCGCTTCATCACGGCCGTCAGGACGACCGGCATCTACTGCCGGCCGAGCTGTCCGGCGAGGACACCGCATGCCCGCAACGTGCGCTTCTATCCAACCGCCGCCGCCGCCCTCCAGGACGGCTTCCGCGCCTGCAAGCGCTGCCGGCCGGACGCCGCGCCCGGGTCGCCCGAATGGGACGTGAGAGGCGATCTGGTCGGGCGGGCGATGCGTCTGATCTCCGACGGAGTCGTTGATCGCGAGGGCGTGGGCGGCCTCGCGAGCCGTCTCGGCTACAGCGAGCGCCACCTGCACCGGTGCCTTTCGGAGGCCCTCGGCGCCGGTCCGCTGGCGCTCGCGCGAGCCTCCAGGGCGCAGACCGCGCGGATGCTCTTGGAACGCACCGATCTGACGATGGCGGACCTCGCCCTGACCGCGGGGTTCGCGAGCGTGCGGCAGTTCAACAGCTCGATCAGGCAGGTGTTCGCGATGACGCCGACCCAGCTGCGGGCGGCGCGCCGCGAGGAGTCGGGAGCCGCCGGCGGCCTGACGGTGCGGCTACCGGCACGGGTCCCGTTCGACGGTGCCGGGCTGATCTCGTTCCTGGCGGCGCGGGCGGTGCCGGGAGTGGAAGAGGTCATCGACGGCCGCTACCGGCGCAGCCTGCGCCTGCCCCGCGGCTTCGGAGTGGTCGAGCTGGGCCCGGGGTCCGACCACGTGAAGGCCACGCTGTGGCTCGAGGACCTGCGGGACTTCGGCCCCGCGGTGAGCCGCTGCCGGCGGCTGCTGGATCTGGACTCCGACCCTGTGGCCGTGTCGCGGCGTTTGGCGAGCGATGCGGTCCTGGGCGGGCTGGTGCTGGCCACGCCGGGGCGACGGGTCCCGGGAAGCGTCGACGGCTGTGAGACGGCTGTGAGGGCGCTGCTGGGCCAGCAGGTCTCGGTGCGCGCCGCGTGCGGCCTGGCGGCGCGGTTGGTGGCCGCTCATGGACAGCTGCTGGGTGAGCCGGTGGGCGCCATCACGCACGTGTTCCCGTCGGCGGCAGCGCTCTCGAACATCGACCCGGCATCGCTGGCAATGCCGCTCTCGCGCGGACGTGCGCTCGTCGGTCTCGCTCGCGCGATCGACAGCGGAGAGCTTGTGCTCGACGGGGGCGTTGACCGCGGCGAAGCGAGCCGCACGCTGCTCGCCCTACCGGGGATCGGGCAGTGGACGGCCGGGTACGTTGCGATGCGCGAGCTGCGCGACCCGGACGCCTTTCTTCCCGGCGACGTCGGGGTGCGCCGCTCCCTGGTGTCGCTCGGGTGCGACGGAAGCCCGCGGGCAGCCGCTGAGCTGGCCGAGCGGTGGCGCCCGTATCGCGCCTATGCGCTCCAGCATCTGTGGTCGCACGACCGCTCGATCGCGGAAGCTCGCTCGAAGCCGAGAAGCCGGTCGCCGAGGGATCCCCTCGACGGAGCCGTTCTTGTCCGCTGCGGTCGGCGAAGTCGCCGGTCGGGGTCGGGCAGCCGGCGAACGCCGGCGCCGGCCGGCTGACGCGCGGGTCGTCTCTGGGCGTCGGCGCCGGTTAGCTGAAGTGCCAGCCGCTGAGGATCTGCGCGAGGGCGCTCTTGCTCGTGGCCTGCAGGCGCGGTTCCGCGTCGAGCTCGACCAGGAACAGGCGACCGGCGTGCTTGGCGATCACGTCGACCTGGACGTTGGCACGGCCCTTGTACCCGTAGAAGAAGGCCTCTTCGCCGGCCTGGGCGCCGTCCAGCGTTGTCGGGGTCGCGTGCTCGCCGACCTGGACGCCTTCGGCCCGGGCGGGCTGTCCGACGGTGAACGGGAGTAGGGCGGCGGCGCTGTAGCGGCCGGCCGGCTTGCCGTTGATGCGGCCCTTGCTGAGCACCGCGGGGGTGTATTCGGTGATCGTCACGCCGACGGTCCCGCCGGGGCCGATGCCGAGCCCGTTGATCGATGCCTTCGTCGAGCCGAGCTGGAACTGGTGGGCGCCCTTGGAGTTGGACTGCTCACGCACCGTCCATCCGGCCGGCACGGGCACGGTGAAGGACGCGGTGTGGATGGACGTCGTCGAGCTGGCCGGGGCGGCGGCGGACGCCGGCGCGCTCTGGGCGGCCGCGGGGTGTTTGGAGGGCATCAGGACGAACACCGCCGCGGCCCCGAGCACGAGCGCGAGGACGGCGGCCAGGACGACACGGGTGCGGCTCATGCGGGCCCTATCGGCGCGCCGTGGACCCCGCTTGAACCGCGAAACGGCGCGCCGCCGACCGTGCTCGAAGCGCGAAACCTATGCGGATGAGAGGACTCGAACCTCCACCTGGTTGCCCAGACACGGACCTGAACCGTGCGCGTCTACCAATTCCGCCACATCCGCGTGCCGGCCGGGTCGCCGACGATACCGCACGAACGGGCCGCGATAGAGCGTTCCGGGACGGTCTTTCGCGATGGCGCTTTGCTAGCCTGCGGCCCACTCGCCGCTATCGTCCAGGGGACTAGGACGCCGCCCTCTCATGGCGGAAACCCGGGTTCGAATCCCGGTAGCGGTACTAGGTCAGGCCCCGGAAATTCGGGGCCTTTCGCGTTCCTGGCGAGCTTGGAAACGGTCGTCCTCGCGGTTGGACAGGAATGGCGCCACAATCTCGATTGGTGCCCGACCCCCACGCACGAGCTGATCATCGGATGAGGTTCCTGGGGCACGGATCCCGCGGCTGGGCGTGGCTTGTGGCCCTGGCTGCTCTCGCGTCGGTGCTCATCGGCGTGGTCGGCCTCTGGCCGCGCGTCGCAGATGGCGAACCGGCGCCGGCGGGGGAGCGGTGGTCTCTGTTTCAGCAGAAGCGGTCCCGGGCAGGCTGCCGCGTTCCCGCATGGTTCCGGCGAGCTTGCGAGTGGGCTTTACCTCGGCGTCCCCGGGTACGTCCGTTCCGCCAGAACTCACCGCGATCGGCATCGAAGTCTCGCGTGACCTCTCGCTTCAGACAGCGGGGCTGCCGAGCTGCCCGCTCGAGGAGATGTACTACGAGTCCTCGGTCGTGGCGCAGAGGTGCGCGGGCTCGCTGGTCGGCTCCGGTCTGGTCACCTCTGAAGTGACGCTTCCGGGACAATCGCCGGTGGTCATCGAAGGACGCCTGTCGGCTTTCTACGACCTCGGCGAAGGCCAGCCCCGAATTCTTGCCCGGGTCGAAAGCACCGCCCCGGTATCGCTGATCTACGTGATCCCGTTCACGATCCACCGGGGTCCCGGTGTCTTCGGGACCACACTTTCGGTTGCCCAGATGCGGTTCATCGCGGGCCTGTGCATATCGGCGAACGCGAACTGCTTCTCCCAGACCTACACCTACAAGGGCATCTACGGCCACATCTCGAAGTTCGAGCTCGCGCTCTCCCGCCGCTTCGTCCACGCCGGCAGGATGGCCTCCTTCGTGAGCGCCGATTGTCCTGCCCGCGGTAGCTCATCGAGTGCAACCCTGCCGCTCGTGAAGGTGGACCTCGAATACCCCTACGAGATCTCGCGGAGTCGCAGTCAGGTCGTATCTCGCAAGTGCGAGGTCTCTGCTCCACGCCGTCGCCGGCATACGTCGTCCTAGATCAGCCGGTGCGAATCGGTCCGAACTCGCGGGCCGCCCGTGCGGCGCCTGCCCGTGTGGCGTCAGCTCAAGCAGCGGCCACCCGGTCGAGCTCCTCGAGCAGCGCCCGCACCAGCTCGGCGATCTGGTGTCTGATCTCCCTCACGACGGCGAGACTCACCCCGCTCGGGTCGGGCAGCTCCCAGTCGACGTATCGCCTGCCGGGGATGTACGGACACTGATCTCCACAGCCCATCGTGACGATCACATCTGCGCGGTCCGCGAGCGCGGTGGTGAGCAACTGTGGTGTGCGATCGGAGAGGTCGATGCCGATCTCCGCCATCGCCTCCACGACGACCGGATGGACCGACTGCGAAGGCGCCGTGCCGGCGGAATCGGCCGTGTGCCTGCCGGCCGCGCCCCGTTCGAATAAGGCCCGGCTCATCTGCGAGCGCCCGGCGTTGTGGACGCAGACGAACAGGACGTGGCTCATCGGGCGGGGACCCCGCCCGGAGGAGTCCGGGGCACGCGGACGAGCTGATAGGCCAGAGCGCCGAGCGAGGCCCCGAGGATCGGCCCCACGATGTAGATCCAGAAGTCGTGCCATTCGCCCGCTGCGAGCGCGGGTCCGAACGAGCGCGCCGGGTTCATCGACGCGCCGGTGATGGGCCCGCCGAAGAGCGCGTCGAGGCCCACGGCGCCGCCGATCGCCAGCGCCGCCGCGGCGCCCACCGCACGGGTGTCGGTGGCGACCGCGATGATCACGAACATCAACAGCGCGGTCAGCAGGGTCTCGTACAGCAGCGCCGTCCCGACGGCCACGCTCGGTACCGTCGCACCGAGGCTGGCGGGGTCGCTGGGCCACGCCGCTCTGAGGACGAACGCGGCGGTTGTGGCGCCGGCGAGTTGGGCCGCCACGTAGGCGATCGCGTCGCGGCCGGGAAAGTGCCTTGTGAGCGTGAAGGCGACCGTCACGGCCGGGTTGATGTGGGCGCCGGAGAGGTGCCCCGTCGCGTAGACCATCGCCATGATCACGAGCCCGAAGGTGAGGCTCACGCCGACCGCCCCGAGCGATCCCGGGTGGCTGGTGTTGGTGATGATCGCGCCGCAGCCCGCGAACACGAGCGCGAATGCGGCCAGGCCCTCGGCGGCCGCCCGGCGCGGCAGGGCCGGGCGGTCCTCGCTCACAGCGTGGAGAGCGGGACGCCGATGATGTCCAGGCGGCGCGTGAGGCCGCCCAGGGCGAAGTCCCGGATCGCGTCGCCGCTCGCGCCCAGCGCCTCGAAGTCGTGGCTCGTGCCCGTGTCCGGCGGCGCGAGCGAGGCGGCGACGGAGGGCAGCAGCTCGCGCAGGGTCTCGCGGATCGTGTCGGCGGTCTGCGGCTGTGCGCTGACCGTTTCTCGCAGGAACCACACGCCATAGCCGATGTGGCGGGTCTCGTCGTGATGGATCTTCGAATAGCCCGCTACGAAGCCGGGAAGCAGCGCCTCGCGGATCAGGTAGTCGGTCGTGAACTTGAAGCTCGTCAGCCCGAGAGTCCCCTCCAGGATCAGGTGGTAGATCGTCACGAAGCGAACCTTCGTGGCGAGGTCCTCGGGCGCGGCCACGAGCTGTCGGTGCGCCTGCACCAACTGCTCGTCGAAGATGTGCCGGAAGGCGTCCGAGACCTGCCCGCGTGCCCGCTCGACGTGCGCGGCGACGGTGTCGGGAGCGGCCACGACCTCGTCCTGGAAGCGCGCGTAGAACTGCATGTGGCGGGCCTCGTCGACCTGCTGGGTGGCGAGGAAGGTGGCCTCCTCCTCGGTCCCGTATGCGCCCACCAGCCCAGAGAACTTGGTCGTGATCCGCTCCTCCGCGACCATCAGCGAGGACAGCACGTAGAAGATCAGGTCACGGTCCTCGCCGCCCATGCCCGGCCACTGCTCCCGGTCGGTGGAGAGGTCGATCGCGAACGGGGACCATTGGTCCTGCTCCCAGCGCCGGTAGAGCGTCTGCGGATCGTTGAGCTGGATCTCCTCCGCGGAGCCCCTCACGCCAGCCATGCGCTCGCCTCCTCCAGGCCCTCGGCCGTCAGGAAGTAGTAGGTCCACAACCCGCGGCGCTCACTGCCGATCACGCCGCTGCCGACCAGCAGCTTCATGTGCTTGGAGAGCGCCTGCTGGCTGATCTGGAACAGCGGCGTCAGCTCGCACTGGCAGATCGCCTCCGGCGAGGCCTTCCTGAGCACGTCCACGATTCGCAACCGCGTCGGATCGGCCAGCGCCTTGAAGGTGGACGCGAGCGTGCCCGCTTGCCGCGCGTCGATGTCGGGCTCGACCCGGGCTTCGCAACAGCCGCCGGGCACGCGCTCTCTGGGCACTAGGACTGGGAGCGGCACCGTGCTCACGCGTCCGGACAATACACAATCAAATGGTTGTGTATGCGGTCGCCGAGGCGCTTGTCATCACGGCCCCGAGGGAAGCTCCCGGCTCACGACCGTCGCCGCCGAGGCTCGCCCGTCACCGCCGGCAGCCGCCGCCCGTACCGACGGTGGCAGCTCGGGGACCCCGTAGGCGAGGCGGCTGCCCTCGTGCACGTCGCGCTCGGCCACGAAGGACACGTGCCTGCGGCCGGTGTAGTCCCAGTCGAACGGGTACTCGCCCGCATATGCCCGGGCCGCGCACAGCACGCGGTCGGCGGCGCGTGCGCAGGCCCGTGCGCGGTCTCGGTCTCGACACACGAACACCACCTCGGCCAAGGCCTCCCCGCCTTCGCGGTAGCGCCGCGTGTGCAGCGACCAGCCGGTGAGGAAGTGGTCATAGCGCTCGAGCTTGGCGGCATCCGCCCCCAGCGGCAGGCGGTCGTCGAGCTCGACGAGGATGTCGGTCCTCCTCGCCCTCAGGACCGCGTCGGGGCGCACCGTCTCGAACTGCTCGACCTCCTGCCGGCGCTCGGGCGGTGACCCTTCCTCAGAGCCTCGGCTGGAGAGGAAGTCGTGCGGCACCCGCCCGCCGGGGAGGCGGAGATCGCCCGGGCCATGAAGCGACCGTCCTGCCGCCGTCCTCGCTCCCGGGGGTGTCAGGACGGATCCCTCGCGGCCGCCCACGTCGGTCGTGGAGAGCTTCATCGCGCCCATCAGCGACAACGCCCAGCCGGCCACGTGGATCTCCCGCCGGATCCGCCGTAGCACTCGGCGCGCCCGGGCCGGGTCCCGCGGTAGCGCCGTCAGACTCCGTAGCCCGTCGGGGTCGACAGCGGGAGCGTGGTCGGTGGCGCCGAGGGAGCTAAGCAGTGCCAGGCCCCCGTCGCTGAGGCGGTAACACATCGGTGCTCCGCCGCCGTCGGGCCGGTGGAACTGCAGGCGCTCGACGAGGCCCGCGTCGGAGAGCCGCTTGAGCCTCCGCTGGGTCGTGCTGGGAGATCGGGTGGGGTTGAACCAGCGGTGGATCTGGCTGCTGAGGAGGTGCCCCAGCTCACCGATCAGCGCCAGCATCTCGAGGTCCAGCGGCTCGGGCTCGAAGCGTCCTTGCATGGTGCCGCCACGACCCCACCTCACCCGCTGGGCCCGATCGATCTCGAGCAGCTCGCGGTAGCTGGCCGCGGCGGTCGGTGGAAGCTCCGGCTCGTGGACGTCGGCATGGCCTGGGGGCGGCGGAGCCGAACCCGCTGGTGCGGAAGCCGTCTCCGCCGGTTCGAGCGGCTCGGTCGACGGCGAGGGATCGGCCGCAGGCCGGTCCCAGTGGCGCTGACCCAGGTCGGTCAGGTGCCTGCCCCCGCGGGCGTGCTGACGGGCGGCATGCAAGGCGATCCGCTCCTCGTCCACGCGCAGCGGGAGCGTGCGCCCGACGAAGGCCGCCTGACGTCCCGCGGTGGTGGTCCAGCTGGCGATCGCATGGTGCTTGGGCAGGTGCAGGCGGACGTCCGGGCGGCCGAGGGCGGAGAGATTGCCGATCCCCGGCCTCACGGTGTCCGAGAACTCGCTCATCGCCAGCGGGGCAGCCGCCCGTGCGTCGCCCACCGAAGCGGTCGCGAAATACACGCGGTGGGCGAAGAGGGCATCGAGCTGATCGCGCACGGCTCGGTCCAGCCACTGGGCGTCGGTCTGCCAGCAGGCGACCGTCTCGAGGCCGGCCGACCGCTTCAGCGCCATGGTCTCGGCGAAGCCCCGGTTCAGCACCAGCGGAGCCTCGTCGACCTTGAGCGCCACCGCCACCCGCCGGTCGGCCGCCACCAGGTCCTGCTGCCGAGCGAGGGCGGCGTCGAGCATCCCCACCAGCAACTGCATCAGCACGGACGTGTTTCCGGCGCCCATCACGCCGAGAGCTCCCTTGACCACGAGCACCTCGCCGCCCGCGATCACGCGATCGAAGTCGACCCGCAGCGACTCGTTCAGCAGCACGCGCTTGATCGAGGGCGAGTTCAAGAGCCGCGCCAGCTTGTTGACGGGCGCGTCGAGCTTCGCGGTGGTCATGCTGCGGGCATCGGCGAGCTGGGCCCCGATCTCGGCCGTGAAGAAGTCGCTGATCTCGCTGAACTCGGGGAGGCTGCGTACGGCCGCGGCCACACGCTTGCGAAACGCGTAGCCCTCCTCGCCGACCGACAGCAGCCTCGCGGCGTCCCACAGCGTGCAGCGACGGTCGTAGGCGAGCACCGCTATCACCGCGTTGCGCAGGTAGCGGTCCGACGAGGCCCTGATATCCGCGTCCGAGAACAGGTTCCTGAGCGCGGCCACGACGTAGTCGGCGATCACGTCCGCCGGTGCGTCCACGGCGAGCGGGTTGAACCCGCAGGTCGGGCGTGCGAAGTCGAGCACCGTGCAGGTTCGCGAGGGCTCCACGAGGCTGACGGCGGCGTCTGCGGCGTCCCCCTTCGGGTCGAACAGGATCAGTGCGCAGCGCTCACGCTCGAGGTCCTCGGCGAAGGTCGCCACGAGGTAGCTCGTCTTTCCCTGCTCGACCGTGCCGGGCACGGCGGTGTTCTGCTTGCGCAGCTTCGGCTCGATCGAGACCGGACCGTATTCGTCGCTGAGCACGCCCGGACCCGACGGAGGCCGGTGAACCCCGGGCGGGGCCGGCGCGACCGGCACGCTGCCGCGCAGCACCGGAACGATCGAGTACTCGCAACTCGGCAGCTGCCACAGGCAGGCGATCTCACTGGGCGCGAAGAGCCGGCGCCAGGGCGAGCGCAGCGGGGCCGGCTCTCCCCGCTGGACTCGCCGTAGGCCCGTGGCGCTCGCGGTTCGGATCCGCCGTGCCACGAGCCGGTTCTCCGCCGTCCCCGCCTGGAGCTCGCCGGCGATCCGCCGGCATCCGCTCGGGCTCGCCGCGGCAACCCTCAGCTCGAGCACGAACAGCGGCACGTGTACGAGGTCCATACCTCCACGCAGCTCCGCCTCGTCCGCCAGCGTCGGGCGTCTGGGGATGCCGCGGTCGCCGCTCCGGACGCGGCTCTGGCGCCCGGCGTGCAGCTCGCGGGCAAGGGCCCGGTAGACGTCGGGGGCGGGAGTGAGGACGAGTTGGACCAGCGAGTGCCCGGGGCAACTCGCCATCACCGTCAGCAGGCTGTCGACCGGCGGCCCGCGTCGCTGCTCGAAGGGATCGAGCACCTTCGCCCGGCGGATGAAGAGGTGCTTCTTGCGCAGCCCGAAGACGACCGGCGGAGGCTCGCACGGACCCTCGAGCGTCCGTAGCCGGCAGTTTGAATACGCGGCCCGCAGCACGGCCTCGACCGCCGCCTCGGTGCCCGCCGGAACGGTGATCGCGAACCATCCGTGTGCGGCCGGAGGTCCATCGCTGTGATGGACCTCGAGCGAGATCGACGGCTGGCCGGCAACTAGGCGCGCCCACCAGGGGCGTCGCAGGATCAGGTGCAGCGACTCCATCATCCGGCCCACGGCCTCGGCCTCGGCGTGATCGGCACGGTATGGCGCCACGCACATCCGCGAATAGCAACGCCGCCGTCGTGACGCAGCGCGCGCGAGCCCAACCCCGATGAAGGTCATCGCCGCCGCCACCGCGAGCAGGACCGCCACGTCGCGCTGCGCCGGCCCGGTGAGGAGCTGCTGTGTGGCCGGCGCGAGCATCGTGCGATGCACCGCGCTCCACTCCGACGACCGGGCCGACGGGGCGACGACTCCAGGAGCGATCCGTCTGGGTCCGCTTGGCCCGTTCCGGTCGGGGGGCCCTGGAAGCGCTAGTCCTGCATACCGAGGCCGCGCCGGATCGACGCCCGAATCAGCAGCCGGTACGCGAGGTCGCTGGCGGCGATCACGGTGATGATGAGGGCGCTCGGCCTGCGCAGCAGCTGAGGCAGGCCGAGCAGCGCCCTCATCGGTGTCCCCTGGTCCCTCCGCATGCGCATGCTCCCCTCTACCTCCCTCACCTGATGAACGTATCGGGGAGACGCGAACTTACGCTCGCTCCGACGGCCCGGCGCGCACTGCCGGGCCACGGGTTCGGACCCATCCGCGGGCGCCGTCGTGACGGACGGTCGGCTGGAGTGGGACAATCACGGCCATGGCCTGGTTCTTGTGGTTGCTGATCGTGGTGGCGGTGCTGACGGTTTGTTTCGTGGCCATCGGCCGCGGCCTGCAACGCAAGGGCCGCGACATCGAACGCCACCGCGACTGATCCGAAGTCCGTAAATCCCGAGCGGGGAAGGGATGGCGCAAGCGTGCTCATGCCGTGGCCCCCGATGATCTCGCAGTCGCCCACCCCTGCGGCGCACTTGCCCCACCCTGACGGGATACCGCGCCGCAGTCGCCCGGGTGCCCGAAGCGCCCCGCGCCTGCATGCCGAGCAGCGTGAGGGGCTTGGCGTGTGCGGCTCAGCCCGGTGATCGCGAGGGCAACCGCATCCTCGAGGCCGTAGCCGGACCGCTGCCCGCGGGAGGTCTCACCGGCGGCCGCTAGCTTCGCGCGCCTCATCTG
Source organism: uncultured Solirubrobacteraceae bacterium (assembly GCA_963758055.1). Taxonomy (GTDB): domain Bacteria; phylum Actinomycetota; class Thermoleophilia; order Solirubrobacterales; family Solirubrobacteraceae; genus Palsa-744. The sequence continues at coordinate 39,696 of CAVWTU010000010.1, read as the reverse complement.
ATTTCTCCTCCTCCGCCGCACCCGGCAGCTCTGCGCGCACCGTTGGGTCGCTTCGGCGCCCTCGGCACGACATCTCAATCCAGCTCGCGCCACACACGCGACGAGCGCGCTCGTCCTTGTCGGTGGTGGATGAAAAGAGCCATTGCCGCCACCGCAACATCCCCGTCGGCGGTGCTTGCGAGACCACGACCGGAGGAGCCGATGCCCCAATCCTCGACCGTTCCCCGCGACCGCCTGCTGACCCGCTACCGCGACCGGCGCAGCCACCTGCGAGAGGTGATCTCGTCGGATGGCCCCGACGCAACCACACTGCTCATCGACCGTGATGCGCTGTCCGGCGGGGACCGCCGCCTGCTCGCGCATCTCGGCCCCGAAGAGCCGCCGCGAAACGCCTCTCTCGTATGCGCTGACTACTTGCAGCGGCTGGGGAGGGAGCCGCTGGCGTGCCGCCGGCTGCGAACGTCGGACCTGGACCTGGAGCCGGCCGACGCAGCGCTCGCGGATGACGGTCCGAGCAGCTCTCTCGCCGGCGAGGACCTCGCGGAGCGCTTCCAGCTGCATCCTCAGACGACGGCCCGCAAGCCGGTGCAGCTGCGCTGGTGGCGTTGCGACGCCGGTAGGCCACTGCATCCCGTCAGCCTTCGCGACGCGATCGCGTCGCTCGAGAGCTACGAGCCGATTCGCGCCATGTCCGAAGTCGCGTGCCGTGAGGCTTTCCCCGCAAACGGACGCAGCGCGATCTCAGTGACGGTCCTGAGGGCCGAGTTGAAACGGGTGCTCGCGAGTCCGATCGTGCTCAACCGCGCGCTGCGCGAGGCCGTGCTCGAGTGCCTCGAGCGCGGGGACGCAAGCATGTCTGAGATCTCCACACGCTGCGGCAGGGTGAAGTTCGATGCGAACGGAAACGAGAGTGGAGAGACGAGCTGGCTGGGGCGCCGTCTCGGCCTGCTTCCCGAGGGCGGTAAGAGCTCCCCGACTCCGTGGATCCACAGCGACGTGCTCGCCCTCATCGCCAGGTCCGGTCTCGGGATAGCCCCACGCGAGGTCGAACTCTGAGCTGATCTTCCCCGGTTGCGGCACACGTCGCCGGACCGGCGAGGCGTGTGCTGCGCGCCGGTGGTCTTCGCGCGCAACCCATGCAGGTCTGGCCGGATGCCGCTGAGGCACCTGGCCGCCTCACGCGCGCCGGTCTCGAACCGGGCGCCTTGAGGTACCAGCGGCGAGCACACGCCGCCGCTTTCCCATCAATCCGGCCGGCCTCTGTCCGGCCCCGCTCGCCACCTCCGGACGGAGGCGGCACGAAAGGAGGGGCTCATGCCCTCGTTCGTCCCTGCACGCTTCGCTGCCACAACGCCGCCCGAACAACTGCTGGAGGCGCTCGCGCGCCTGGCCGCGGTCACCGCGGAGTCGGTTCTCGCCGTGGCCGCGGGCCTCCTCGGCGCACGGCTGATGCGCAGGCACGACCTGCATTGGAGCTGGGCCGTCGCAGCAGGCGTTCTGTGCCTGCTCGCCCACCGTTCACTGGGGCACCCGGCCGCGCCGATCGCGCTGGTCGGACTGTCCGCGGCTTGGCGCCTGCGGCGCTGGCAGCGGATCGACAAGGAGGACGGGATCGGCATCGAAGGGGTCGCCCCCGCCCGCACGCCGCTGACCTTCGCGACCGCGCTCCTCGCCCGGTCCGGACGTCGGTCGTTGGGCCGGCAGGGCGCGGGCCAGGGCGCCACGCTGCTGCTCGGCCACGACGAACGCCGGCGCAGGGTCACCGTCCCCTTCGGCGCCGGCTCGGGAGGCACCCACACGCTGGTCGTGGGAGCAACCGGCTCGGGCAAGACCGTCACCCAGGCGCGAATCGCCGTCACCGCGATCGCCGGCGGCATGGGTGCCGTCGTGGTCGACCCCAAGGGCGACCCCGGACTGCGCGAGCGCCTTTTCGCTGCGGCTGAGGGCCACGGCCGGCGGTTTCTCGAGTGGACGCCCGAAGGTCCCAACACCTACAACCCGCTCGCTCGGGGATCGGAGACCGAGATCGCCGACAAGGCCCTCGGCTCGGAGCGGTTCACCGAGCCCCACTACCTCCGCCAGGCGCAGCGCTATCTCGGCCACGAGGTTCGGGCGCTTCGCGCCGCCGGCGAGGAGGTCACGCTGGCTCGGCTCGTCGAGTACCTCGACCCGCCGAATCTCGAGCAGCTCCTGAGGACTCTTCCCGATGAGCGCGCGCAGGCGTCCTTCGCCTACCTGGACTCGCTCGGGGCACGCCAGCGCGCCGACCTCGCCGGCGTACGGGACCGGCTGGCGGTGCTGTCGGAGTCCGACGCCGGCGCCTGGCTGCAGCCGGAGACGGCCGGTTCAGGGCCGATCGATCTCCTGAGGAACGCGCGGGAGCGGGCGGTTGTCCTGTTCACGCTGCACTCGGACAGCAGGCCCCTGCTCAGCCAGATGCTGGCCGCTGCGATCGTGCAGGACCTGCAGACTGTCGTCGCCGCCTCGCAGGACCGGCCGGTGAGGATGCTGGCCCTGATCGACGAGTTCTCGGCGGTCGCGCCGGAGCACGTCGTGCGGCTGTTCGGGCGGGCACGCTCCGCGGGCATCAGCCTGGTGCTCGGAACCCAGGAGCTGGCCGACCTGAGGCGCTCCGCGAACGATCCGCTGGCGGAGCAGGTGATCGGAAACCTGAGCCTGCTGATCGCCCATCGCCAGGTCGTCCCGGCGTCGGCGGAGCTGATCGCGGCCTTCGCCGGCTCGCGGCCGGGCTGGCGGGTCAGCCGTCAGAGCGGCGGTGCCACCACGCGCACGCGCACCCGCCACGCCCAGCTGCAGGCGGCCGACGTAATGCGTCTCGGTACCGGCTGGGCGGCCGTGCTCCCGCTCGCCGATACCGCCGGCCCGTCCGTGCGGATCACCCGGGTCCTGCCCCCGACCGCAGAGGAGTCCTGATGAGCACCCACGCCACCGATCCGAATAGTCCGGCGCAGGTGCAGCTCATGCGCTGGATGACCAGCCTCGGGGCGGTCACGGCTGAGGCTCTGGCCGAGCTCGAGACGTGCACCCCGGCGTCAGCCCGCGGGCGGCTGCAGGGGGCCGTGCGCACGGGCCTGGCGACCAGGGTTCGCCCGTTGCACGGCGCGCCCTCGTTGTTCATCGCCACGCGCGCCGGCATGGCCCTGGCGGGCCTGCCCGGGGAGGAGCCGACGCGCGTGTCGGCCAGCAGCGCACGGCATCAGATCGCCTGTGCCCACGCCGCCGCTACGCTGGCGCGGCGCTATCCACACCATCTGGTGTGCGGCGAGCGCGAGCTGCAACGCGACGAGCGAGCGCTCGGCCGGCGGCTCGCCAGTGCCCGCATGTCATGGCGCTCCCAGTGGGGCGAGTCACACCGTCCCGACCTCGTCCTGTGGCCGCCCGGGGCCGGCACGGCACCGCTCGCGGTCGAGGTCGAGCTCACGGTCAAGGCGCCCGCCCGGCTGCTCGAGATCTGCCGTGCCTGGGCCCGTGCTCGCCACGTTGCGGGGGTGCTCTATCTCGCGGCGCCGGCCGCGCTCGGGCCGGTGGCCCGTGCGATACGCCAGGCCGGCGCGGAGGACCGCATCGCGCTGCTCGGGCTCGACACGCTCCTGGACGGTGGCGTAGGTAGAGCTGCGGGGAGCGGGAAGCGACCGACCGACGGAGGACCGTCGCCCGAGCGTCCCGTCACAGGTGCTCCCTAGCTTCGGCGGAGGGGGTGACCGCTACGACAGGAGGACCGGAAGAATGGCCAGCTTCAGCGTGAACCGAGTGGTGTTGGTCGGTCGGCTGACACGCGACCCGGAATTGCGATCGCTGCCCTCGGGGACGAGCGTGGCGAGCTTGCGCCTCGCCTGCAATTCCAGCCGCAAGGATGCCGACGGCGAGTACCAGGAGCGCCCCAATTTCTTCGACGTGTCGGTGTTCGGGGCGTCCGGCGAGAATGCCGAGCAGTACCTGCGCAAGGGCAGCCGCGTGGCCGTCGACGGCAGGCTCGAGTGGCGCGAGTGGGAAACCGCCGAGCAGCAGAAACGCCAGGCCGTGAGCATCGTCGCCGACGTCGTCCAGTTCCTGGACTCGCCGGGTGAGCACGACGGCGAGCTGGTCGGCGCGGGCGCCTCCGGCGGCGAGGACGGGATCGGCTTCTAGGCGTTGCCGGTGACCCCGGGCGGGTCGCGACACGCGTCGGGCGCGGTGCGGGCGGCCCCAATAGACTGGCGCCCGCTGCCGCGCCCGGCGCACCGGCCGGGCCGCGGCAATGCGACCGCGATGCCCGTCAAGACCACAGCCATCGGCAAGAGCTACGACCCCGTCGTTTATGCGGTCGGGCGCGAGAAGATCCGCGAGTACGCGCGAGCGGTCGGCGAGACGAGCCCGTTGTGCCTCGACGTCGAGGCGGCCCGCGCCGCGGGCTATGCGGACATCGTCGCGCCGCCGATGTTCGCCGTCGTCTACAGCGCCCCCGCCGTCGGGCCGCTGATCTTCGACCCGGATATCGAGATCAACTTCGCGATGATGGTCCACGGCGGCCAGGAGTTCGTGTGGGAGCAGCCCGTCGTGGCCGGCGACGAGATCACCACCACCGCGAGCGTGAAGGACATCTCCGAGAACGACGGCCGCGGTTTCTACGTGTTCGAGTCGGTGTCCGACAACCAGCGCGGCGAGCGGGTCTGCACGGCCACCTGGACCAACATCGTGCGGGGGGTGTGAAGAGTGGCGCAGATGCAGGCCGGCGAGCAGATCCCGGAGCTGCGGGTGACGCCCGACAAGTACCTCACGCTCCGCTACGCGGGAGCCTCGGGTGACTTCAACCCGATCCACGTCGACGAGGAGTTCGCCCGCTCGGTAGGGCTCCCCGGGCGCATCCTGCACGGCCTCTGGACGATGGCCCAGGTAGCCCGCGCGCAGACACTGCCGGGCGGGGACCCGGAGCGGCTGAAGCGGCTGTCGGTCCAGTTCCGCGGCATGGGGCTGCCCGAGCAGGAGGTCGTGGTCACCGGCACGGTCACCGAGATCAGGGACGGCCGCGCGGTCATCGACACCGTCGCCGAGCAGGCCGGCAACCAGATCATCCGCAACGCGGAGGCCGAAGTAGAGCTGTAGCGCCGGGGCCGGCAGAGCCCGCGGGGACATTCGCGGGGACGGCGTGACACGCCGCGGCGGCGAGGGCGGGCCCGAGGTCGCCGGGAGGGGCGGGCCTAGAATCAGACCCATGCTGAGCGCACGTCAGGAGAGGATCCTGTGCAAGGTCGTGGAGGAGTACCTCCACACCGGCCAGCCCGTGCCCTCGCGCACGATCGCGGCCGATCCCGGGCTCGACTGCGGGCCATCGACGGTCCGCAACGAACTCGCCCTGCTGGAGGAGTACGGGCTGCTGGCCCACCCGCACGTGTCGGCCGGGCGCGTTCCCACCGATGCCGCCCACCGCTACGTCGTCGACCGCCTGCTGAGCTCCGGTCAGGTGGCGCTCACGCCGCCTCGCCGGATCGAGCTCTCGCTGATCAGACGGGAGATCGACGAGGCCGTCAAAGCCACCTCCGAGACGCTCTCGCGGATGACCAACCTGGTGGCGATCGTGTCGGCCCCCTCGCCCAACGCGGCCACCATCCGCCACGTCGAGGTGCTCGCCCTGCAGCCCCAGCTCGTGCTGGTGGTGATCATCACCTCCACCGGCGGCGTCTCGAAGATGCTCGCCACGTTCGAGCGGCCGGTCGATCCGGGGCTGCTGGCGTGGGCCGGGGAGTACTTCAACGAGCGCCTCGTGGGCCTCGGGCTCGGCGCCCGCATGCTCCAACAGCGCCTGATCGACCCCGGCCTGTCCGTCCAGGAGGTCGCATTCCTCGAGCGCTTCTCGCCCGCCTTCGCCGAGCTCGCCTCAGAAGTCGAGGAGTCCGTGTACGTGGAAGGGACCGCCCGCCTGCTGGAGAGCAGCGACCTGGGCGACACGACCAAGGTCAACCAGCTGGTGGACCTGCTCGAGCGCAGGGTGGCGCTGCTGCAGGTGCTGCGCACGGCCCTGTCCGAGCCCGGCGTGTACGTGCGCATCGGCCATGAGAACGAGCTTCCGGCGATGCACTCGCTGGCGATGGTGGCGGCCGGCTACGGCCTCGCCCAGCGCAGGCTCGGGACGGTGTCGGTGATCGGGCCCGTGCGGATGGACTACGCAGGCGCCATCGCGACGGTGCGCGAGGCGGCCGCCGAGCTGTCCCGCTTCGTCGAGGACAGTTATGGCGCCAACTAGCCTCTAGCCCATGCCCCGCGACCCGTACGAGGTGCTCGGCGTCGAGCGCGACGCTTCCGAGCAGCAGATCAAGAAGGCCTTCCGCCAGCTCGCCCGCGAGCTGCACCCCGACGTCAACGCCCACGATCCCGACGCCGAGGCGAAGTTCAAGGAGGCCGCCGAGGCCTACGAGATCCTCTGCGACGAAGAGCGTCGTGCGACCTATGACCGCTACGGCCACGAGGGGCTGCGCTCCGGCGGCTACGCGCCCAACTTCGACGGCTTCGGCTCGATCGGCGACCTCTTCAACGCCTTCTTCGGGGGCGCCGGCGCCAACCAGGGCCCGGCCCAGGGCGGCGATGTCGCCGCGGCGATCGAGATCGAGCTGATCGAGGCCGCCCACGGAGTCCAGTCCACGGTTCGCTACGAGGTCATCGACCTCTGCGAGCACTGTCACGGCAACGGCGCCGAGCCCGGTACCCCGATCCACACCTGCGAGCGCTGTGGCGGCGCCGGGCAGCTGCAGGCGGTCACCCGCACCCCCTTCGGGCAGATGATGCGCACGGTCCTGTGCGACGCCTGCGATGGTCAGGGAAAGGTTCCAGCCAAGCCCTGCAAGAGCTGCCGTGGGCGGGGGCGCAAGGCCGTCACCCGCGAGCTGCAGGTCGACGTGCCCACCGGCATCTCCGACGGGCAGCGCATCCGCCTCAGCGGTCATGGCCACGCGGGCGACGCGGGCGCCCCGGCGGGGGATCTCTACGTGATCGTGCGCGTCGCTCCCGACGAGCGCTTCGTGCGCGAGGGCGACGACCTGATCACGGCGCTCGACGTGCCCTCGCCGCTCGCGGCGATCGGGGCGACGCTCGACGTACCGGCCCTGGAGGGACCGCTCGAGGTGGAGCTGGCACCCGGGACCCAGCCGGGAGAGGTGATCACGATCCGCGGCGCGGGGATGCCGAGCCTGCGCCGGGGACGCCACGGGGATCTCCGCGTGGTCGTCAACGTGCTCGTTCCCCGTCGTCTCACCGGCGAGCAGCTCGAGCTGATGGAACGCCTCAACGAGAGCCTCACCGAGGAGAACCTGCGCTCCCAGGAGTCGGTGTTCGCCAAGCTCCGACGGGCGCTCGGCAGCCAGGCCGCTTGATCCGGCTGGCCGTCCGTGTCGAGCGTTCCAGCGCCGAGCTCGTGCTGGCCGAACTGCTCGAGCTCGCGCCCGGCGGCGTGGAAGAGGTCGAGCAGGGCAGCCACGTCGAGTACGCCCTCTACGGAGCGCCGGGCGAGCTTCCGAGCCTGCCCGCGCTGAAGGCCGCCGCGGTCGCCGGGGGAGCGCTCGTCGACATCCACACGAGCGAGGTGGCCGACGACTGGAGGAGCGCTGGCGGAGCTTCCACCGGCCCGTCGTGCATCGCCCCGCCGTCGTCCCCGGGCCGCTCCCCGTCAGAGCCGGCGATACCGGCGGTTCGCGTGCGCCCGCCCTGGGAGCCCGCCGAGGCTGCCGGCCTGGAGATCCTGGAGATCGTGATCGACCCCGGCCAGGCGTTCGGCACGGGCGGGCACGCCACCACGCGCCTGTGCCTCGAGCTGCTGCTCGAGCTCGCCTGCGAGCGTCCCGCGGCCGGGCCCCTGCTCGACGTCGGGAGCGGCTCGGGCGTGCTCGCGATCGCGGCCGCCAAGCTCGGCTACGGCCCGTGATCGCATTCGACAACGAGCCCGAGAGCGTGGCGGCGACACGCGAGAACGCGCTCGTCAACGGTGTCGAGCTGGAGGTCCGCGAGGCCGACCTGCGTGCCGCGACCTGCCGCTCCCGGCGATCGCGCGAGCGGGGAACGGGCAGCGCCGTCGTGCTCTGCCAACCTGCTCGCGGTCTGCTGCTCGAGCTCGCCGCGGTGCTCGAGCAGGCCCCGTCGCACCTGATCGCCTGGGGTCTGCTCGAGGGCGAGGTCGACGAGGTCGCGCGGCGTTCGAGGTCGCCTGGGGATGAGCGTTCGCCAGCGAGCCGCCTCGGCGGGTGGGAGGCGCTGTGGCTGGGAGGGCCGCAGGAGCCTTAGCCGCAGCGGCGCCGTGCGGGCGCTCGCCCGACACGCGGTGGGGGAGACGCCGGCCCGACTGGCCGCCCGGCGCTAGCCCGGAACGGCGGTGGCGGCCAGCACGTTCGAGCGGTAGACCAGGTCGATCGCCGGCCGCACGCCCTCGTCGCTGCCGAGCAGCTCATCGGCCGCCGGAGCGCGCGCCGATCGTCTCCAGCGCCTCGCCGACCTCGCCCGGCTCCGGGTCCCGGCAGCTCGCGATCGCCATCTCCAGCATCGCCCTCGCCGAGCTCCACGGCCCCCGTGAACAGCGCCGGCCCCACCAGGCTCGCGTATCCGTACACCCGCGCGAGGCGCCCGGAGAGGGTGATCGTGGCGGGCCCGCGGCTCGGCGCTCGTCGCGGCGGCAGCTCGCCGCCGTCGAGCAGGCCGCCATCGTCCCGCCGAGCATCAGCCGCGTGGTGCGCTCGTCAAGCCCGCCTGCTGCGCCACCCGCAGCGCCATGTAGAGGGTCGTCGCCGGCAGGCCATACGGCGGATCCGAGGCGAACACGATCCGCTCCGCCGGGGCCCGCGCGAACAGCTCGATCACGTCCAGGGGGAAGAAGCAGGAGATGTCGTACAGCACGCCCGGGTGGTCGGCCAGGCGCGATGGTCAGGATGCCCTGGTCGCAGATCGCCCCGTGGGCGAGGATCAGAGCCGCTCCCGGGTAGCGCAGCGCGAGGTCCGCCAGTCCCTCCGCCAGCGGCGGCAGGCCGCGGCCGGCGTGGATCAGGATCGGCACCTTCGCGCTCTCCGCCAGCGCGAACACCTCCTGCCATCTCCCCGCTCTCGAAGCCGAATGCCTGGGCTCGCGGATGCAGCTTGATCCCGCGTCGCGCCCGCGGCCAGGCATCGCTCCGCCTCCGTCACCGCGCCTTCCGCCGGGTCCAGGCGGCAGAACGGGATCAGCCGCCCGTCGCTTTCGCCCGCCCACGCCAGCACGCGATCGTTCGGCAGGCTGTACGACGGGCCGCGCTCCGGGTCGTGCAGCGGGAACACGCACGCCCGCTCGCGCCTGCCGCGTCCAGCTGCGCCAGCAGCTGCTCCAGCGTCAGCGAGCGGCCGTCCTCATCGAGGCCGAGGTGGGTGTGGGCGTCGATCACCTCCGCACTCCGCCGGGCGAAGCCGCTCGACCTCCTGCAGAAAGGGTGCCACGCCGTCCGTATAGCGAGTGGCTCATCCGGCGCACCCTATTCTGTCTCCGTGGCATTCAAGGTCGTGATCGCAGGCGGCGGCTTCGGCGGCTTCTACGCCGCGCGAGCCCTCGAGCGCATCCTGCCCGAGCAGAGCGCGCGCGTGACGCTCGTCAACGAGGCCAACTTCATGCTCTACACGCCCCTGCTCCCCGGCGCCGCCGGCGCCGCTCTCGACCCGCGCCACGTCGTCGTCCCGCTGCGCTCGCAGCTCACGACACCGATCTCGTGATCGGCGCCATCACCGGCGCCGACCCGCAGCACGGGACCCTCGCCGTCACACGGATCGACGGCGAGCGCCTCGATCTCCCATACGACCAGCTGATCGTCGCCCTCGGCTCCGTCTCTCGCACGCTGCCCATTCCCGGCCTCGCCGAGCACGGGATCGGGCTGAAGTCCCTCTCCGACGCCACCGCCCTGCGCAACCAGGTGCTCCAGTGCCTCGACATCGCCGAGTCGCTCGAGCATCCACAGCGCCGCGCGGAGTACCTGACCTTCGTCTTCGTCGGCGCCGGCTACGCCGGCGTCGAGGGACTCGCCGAGCTCCAGGACTTCGCCACGCAGGCGATCGAGCTCTACCCGCGCTGCCGCACCGAGGGGATGCGCTGGGTGCTCGTCGAGGCGCAGGAGCGGATCATGCAGGAGGTGCCCGCCAGCCTCTCCCGGTTCGCCGAACGCGAGCTGCGCGGGCGCGGCGTCGAAGTGCTCACCCGCACCACCCTCGAGGCGTCACCCGACCGCGATGCCACGCTCTCGCACGGAGAGACGATCCCCGCGCGCACGCTCGTCTGGACCGCCGGCGTGAAGCCCAGTCCCGTCGTCGCAAGTCTCGGCCTGCCGCTCGACGCAGGCGCGTCGTCGATCAGATGATGCGCGTCGATCGCACGCACTGCGCCGGCTCCGCGCCTCAGCCGCCTACGACGCGCCGTCTGGGCGATCGGCGATTGCGCCGCCGTTCCCGACGTCGCGCGCCCGGGCCACCCATGTCCGCCGACCGCACAGCACGCCATCCGCCAGGGCCGGCTCGTCGCCGCCAACGTCGCCGCCACCCTCGCCGGGGGCACCGGCGACGTCCGTTCCGCTACCGGACCAAAGGGGTCGTCGCCGAGCTCGGCCACAACCAGGCCGTCGCGATCACCCTCGGCATTCGCTGGCGCGGCCTGCCCGCCGTGGTTCATCGCCCGCACCTACCACCTGCTGCTCATGCCCGGCCTCGGTCGCCGGCTGCGCCTGCTCGCCGACTGGAACGTCGCGCTCCTCTTCGGGCGCGACTCCTCCGCGCCCGGGCGCCTCGGCAGCCCCCGCCGCTGGAGGAGCCGTGAGCTCCGGGGAGTCTGGACGGGCGGCGTATCCTTTCTCGGGAAGCGCATGGCGATCCTCGAGCAGATCAAAGCCGACCTCAAGGACGCGATGCGCGCCGGGGAAAAGGACAAGGTCGGGGCGCTGCGGCTCGTGCTCTCCGAGTTGCAGAAGGCCGCCAAGGAGGGCTCTGACGACGAGCTCGCCGTGCTGCGCCGCGAGCGCAAGCGCCGTCTCGAGGCCGCCAAGGCCTTCCGCGACGGCGGGCGCGAGGATCTCGCCGGCGGCGAGGAGGCCGAGGGCGAGCTGATCGGCGCCTACCTGCCCGCCGAGCTCTCCGACGAGGAGCTCCGGGCGATCGTCGAGCAGGCCGTCGCCGACAGCGGCGCCGCACGGCCCGAAGGACATGGGCACCGCGATGAAGCAGGCCATGGCCGCCGCTGGACGGCCGCGCCGACGGCAAGCGCGTCTCGGAGCTCGTGCGCGCGGCGCTCACCGGATGAGGACGCAGCTCGAGCTCCCCAACGAAGTCGCCGCCGAGCTCGCCGGCAGCCAGGACGCCGTGCTGCGCGCGCTCGAGGCCCACCTCCGCTGCCGTGTCTTCCTGCGCGGCAACCTGCTCACCTTCGACGGCGAGGAGGTCGAGACGCAGCCGGGCGAGCGCGTCGTGCGGGAGCTCTCCGAGCTGATCGCCCGCGGCCATCAGATCGGGCCCGGCACGATCGCCGCCGTCACCGGCGCGCTCGACGCGCACGAGTCCCCCGCCCGCGTCCTCGAGGACGTCGTCTGGCAGCACCGCGGGCTGCGCGTCGCGCCCAACACCGTCAACCAGAAGCGCTACGTCGACTCCGTTCGGGGCAACACCGTCACCTTCGGCGTCGGGCCCGCGGGCACCGGCAAGACCTTCCTCGCCGTCGCGATGGCCGCCGCCGCGCTCTCGCCGCCACGAGGTCAACCGGATCATCCTCACCCGACCCGCCGTCGAGGCCGGCGAGCGGCTCGGATTCCTCCCCGGCGACCTCATGGCGAAGGTCGACCCCTATCTGCGGCCGCTGTTCGACGCGCTGCACGACATGCTCGATCCCGAGAAGGTCGCCCAGCACATCGAGCGCGGCGTGATCGAGATCGCGCCGCTGGCGTTCATGCGCGGACGGACGCTCAACGACTCCTTCGTCATCCTCGACGAGGCCCAGAACACGACCCCCGAGCAGATGAAGATGTTCCTCACGCGGCTCGGCTTCGGCTCGCAAGATGGTCGTCACCGGCGACATCACCCAGGTCGATCTGCCGCGCGAGCAGCGCTCGGGCCTGATCGTCGTCGGTGACATCCTCGACGCGAGTCGACGGCATCCAGTTCGTGCGCTTCGGCGGCGAGGACGTCGTTCGCCACAAGCTCGTGCAGCGGATCGTCGAGGCCTACGACGCACACACGCAGCGAGACTCCTCCGGGGTCGAGCCGGCACCCCGCTCCGGCGGCGACGGCGTCCAGCGACCTGCGATCCGCAGCGCCTGAGACGAGCGATGCTCGAAGTCGAGCTCCTCGGCGGCGAGCGGCTCGGCGGGACGCTCACCGAGCAGGACGTGATCCGCCTCTGCTCCGCCACTGCGGCGGCGGCCGGGCGTCGAGGGCGGCCACGTCGCGGTCGAGTTCGTCGACGCGGTCGCGATCGCGCGAGCTGAACGCGCGTCACCGCGGTCAAGCCCGGAGCCCACCGACGTGCTGTCGTTCCCGATCGACGGCGTCGAGCCGCTGGCAGCGGACGCCATGCGGGAGCTCGGCGACATCGTGATCTGCCCCGCGCACACGGTCGACCTGCGCGAGGCGATCGTCCACGGGATGCTGCACCTGCTCGGCATGGATCACGAGACCGACGACGGCGAGATGCTGGCCCTGCAGGACGAGCTGCTGGGGGTGGGAGGTCGGTGAGCTCGCAGCGGCTTCGTGGCCCTCGCCGGGCGGCCCAACGTCGGCAAGTCCACGCTCATCAACTCGCTCGTCGGCGAGAAGCTGTCGATCGTCTCCGACCGCCCCCAGACGACCCGCCGGGCGATCCGCGGCGTGCATCAGCCGCGGCGACTCGCAGATCGTGCTCGTCGACCTCCCGGGGACCCAGCGCCCGCGGGACCCGCTCACGGCGCGGATGGCCAAACGCGTCCAGCAGGAGCTCGAGGGCGCCGACGCGGCGCTGCTGATGCTCAACGGCGAGCAGGGCGTGGGGGCCGGCGACCGCTACATCGCGGGCGTGCTCGCCGGCACCTCGGTGCCCGTCACGGTCGCCGTCAACAAGGTCGACAAGCTGTCCCGCCCGCGGCTGATGGAGGTCCTCTCGGGCGCGGCCGAGCTGGTCCCGGAGGCCGAGATCTTCCCGATCTCGGCGCTCCGCGGGACGGGCGTCGACGGAGCTGATCGACCACCTCGCCGCCACCGATGCCCGAGGGGCCCTTCCTGTTCGAGCCCGGCGCAGCATCCGACCAGCCGCTCGAGCAGCTGCTCGCCGAGCTGATCAGGGAGGCCGTGATCCGCCGGACCTTCCAGGAGCTCCCCCACGCGGTCGAGGTCGTCGTCGAAGACCTCGACCGGCCGCGCGAGGGGCTGACCCGCGTGCGCGCCCTGATCTGGGTGGAGAGCGAATCCCAGAAGGCGATCCTGATCGGCGCCCGGGGCAGCATGATCAAGGCGATCGGGAGCGCCGCACGGCGCCGAACTCGAACGCGAGCTGGACTGCGCACGTGCATCTCGATCTGTCCGTGCGCGTGCGCCGTCGACTGGCGCAACGACGAGGCCCTGCTCGACCGTCTCGGGATGACCTGACCCGCGGCCCGCCGCCGCCGGGGCGAGTCTCCGGTGCGCGTGCCGCACTCCCGGTACCGCGGCGGGCGCCCACTCCGGTCAGTCCATGTTGGCAGCGAGGCGATCGGCGATCTTGCCGATCCCGTCCAGGTCCAGGCGGGTCTCCCATACGAAAGGGACTGCGATCACGTCGAACTGGCGGCGACGCAGGCGGGCGAGCTGGTTGTGTTGGAAGCGGGCGCGATCGTGGACCGCACGGGCCGCGTGCAGGGCCGCGTGGCGAAGCTCCTGCTTGGAGGAGCGCTCCCGCGAGGATCCCGGCGCGGGGATCCGGGCGGACCCGTCGCCGTCGGCGAGAGCCTCGATCTGCTCCATCTCGCGCGCGGAGAAGCGCCGCGGCAGGAGGCTGTTGACGATCACCGCGGAGAGCTGGCGCTGCAGCTCGCCTTCCAGTGCCTTCCTGCAGCTCGATCGTCTCCGTCACGGCCATCTCCGTGCCGAGCGCCACTCGCCACGTAGCCGGTGCGGCGCTCGTCCTTGAGCAGCTCCACGAGCTGGCGGCGTCTGTCCCGCGATCGGCCCGACCCGCGCGATCGCCCCGAAGGTGCCCGGCGATCCCAGCATCCCGAGCGCGTGTCCGGTGGCGGGCGCGTCCACGATCACCAGGTCGTAGCCGCCGCGGCGCTTGGCGGCCCCGCGCGTCAGCTGCCAGATCTTCACCATGCTGACGATCTCCTTCGCGCCCGGCGCGGCGGCGGCGAAGTACTGGAACGTGCCGCTCGAGGCGAGCAGCCGCCCCGGCACCCGTCCTCCCAGGGCCTGCAGCCATTCCAGCAGCGCCTGGTCCGGATCGATCGAGATGCTCGAGATGCCGTCTCGAGCAGCTCCACCACTGTGCCGGGAGAGGGCGCCCTGACGCCGAACAGGGCCGGCAGCCTGCTCTGCTCGCCGACCTCCACCACCACCGTGCGCAGTCCTTGCCTGGCAGCCAGCAACGCGATCGCGCAGGACATGGTCGTCTTGCCGACGCCGCCCTTGCCGGTGACGAAGAGCAGCTTGCGGTCCAATAGCGGGGCCATGCTGGGGCGGGGGTGTGCGCGACGTTGGCGGCGAGCCGGGCGGGTCCGCGCAGAACGGACTGCCCGCATGGCTGGACCTACAATCGGCAGCCATGAGCGGAGCTCACCTCGATCCTATAGATCGAGCCAGTCGCCTTCGACGGCGACGGGCTGGTGCCGTGCGTCGTCCAGGACTGGAGCACGGGGGAGGTGCTGATGCTCGCCTACATGAACGAGCAGGCCCTCGCCAGGACGCTCGACAGCGGCGAGCTGCACCTCTACAGCCGCTCCCGGGCCGAGCAATGGCACAAGGGGGCCACCAGCGGCAACACCCAGCGGGTGCGGGCCCTGCGCCTGGACTGCGACGGTGACACCGTGCTGGCGCTCGTCGAACCGGCCGGCCCCGCCTGCCACACGGGCGAGCGCACCTGCTTTCACCGCGGCCAGCTCAGCCCGCTCGCACCACACGAGACCCTTCCCGAGCTCGACCCGAACGCTCGAGGACCGCGCCCGCGAGCGCCCGCCCGGGTCCTACACGGTGGAGCTGCTCGACGACCCCGCACAGATCGGCGAGAAGGTCATGGAGGAGGCCGAGGAGGTCGCCCGTGCCGCCCGCGAGGAGTCCGACGAGCGTGTCGACGAAGAGGCCGCCGACGTGCTCTACCACCTGCTCGTGCTGCTGCGCAGCCGGGGGCGCTCGCTCGACGACGCCGAGCGGGTGCTCGATGGCCGTCGCTCCTAGCTCCTCTTCGGGCCCCGCCGCCGAGGCCGGGCCCGGAGCGCCCACGGCGTCGGCGCCGCGGGTCACCCCCGGCCTGGAGCGCGCGCGCGAGCTCGCCCGCGACTACAACCTCATGCCGCTGAGCTACAGCTTCATCGACGACTGCGAGACACCGGTCTCGGCCCTGCTGAAGCTGCGCGCGCTGGCGCCGGGCGAGCCGGCCTTCCTGCTCGAGTCCGCCGAGCAGGGACAGCGCGTGGGCCGCTGGTCGTTCATCGGCATCGGCCCCCGCAGCGTGCTGCGCTGGTCGCTCGGCGACGGCGGGGACCCGTACGCGCTCGCCTCCCGCGAGCTGAGCCGCTACCGGCAGGCCCCGGTCGAGGACGCGCCACCGTTCGCGGGCGGCGCGGTCGGCTTCTTCGCCTATGACCTCGTGCGCACGGTCGAGCCCCTCGGAGATCCGCCCCCCGACCCGCTCGGGCTTCCCGACATGGCCCTGATGCTCTCCGACGCGCTCGTCATCTTCGACCACCTCAAGCACACCCTTACGATCCTCGCCAACGCCGATCTGGTGCAGGAGCCCGATATCGAGCTCGCCCACGCCAAGGCCACCGCCAGGATCGAGCAGCTGCGGGGCGCCCTGGCCGGGCCCGTGCCCCGCCCGGCTGCCGGGGCGCGCTCCAGCGAGCCCCCCACGTTCCAGTCGAACATGCCCCCGGAGCAGTTCGAAGCGATGGTCGAGCGGATCGTCCGTTACATCCACGCCGGCGACGCCTTCCAGGTGGTCCCCTCCCAGCGCTGGTCGGCGCCCGTGCCGGTCGAGGCCTTCTCGATCTACCGCGGCCTGCGCGCGGTCAACCCGAGTCCCTACATGTACTTCCTGGATTTCGGCGACTTCCAGGTCGCCGGTGCGAGCCCCGAGCCGCTGCTCACCGTGACCGGCCGGCACGTCTCCACCAAGCCGATCGCCGGCACCCGCCCGCGTGGGTCCTCGCCCGAGGAGGACCGGCGGATCGCCGCCGAGCTGCTGGCCGACGAGAAGGAGCGCTCGGAGCATGTGATGCTGGTGGACCTGGGGCGCAACGACCTCGGGCGGGTGTCCGAGTACGGCAGCGTGGCCGTGGACGAGCTGATGGAGATCGAGCTCTACAGCCACGTGATGCACATCGTCTCCTCCGTGTCGGGCACGTTGCGCGAGGAGGTCGGTGCGATGGACGCGCTGCGCTCGGTGCTGCCCGCGGGCACCCTCTCGGGCGCCCCGAAGGTCCGCGCGATGCAGATCATCGACGAGCTCGAGCCCGTCAAGCGGGGCGGCTACGGCGGCGCCGTCGGCTACCTCTCCTACGGTGGGGACCTCGACACGGCCATCCACATCCGCACCGTGGTCGTCAAGGATGGCGTGGCCCACGTGCAGGCCGGCGGGGGCACGGTCGCCGACGCCAAGCCGGCGTTCGAGTACGAGGAGTCGGTGGCCAAGGCCCAGGCCGCGATGCGCGCGATCACGCTGGCCTGCCAGCAGCCGGAGTGGGCGTGAGGGTCCTCGTCCTCGACAACTACGACTCCTTCACCTACAACCTCGTCCAGTACCTCGGCGAGCTGGGGGCGGAGGTGCACGCGGTCCGCAACGACCGCGCGACCGTGGACGAGCTGCTCGAGATGGACTTCGAGCGCTGCGTGGTCTCACCCGGCCCGTGCACCCCGAACGAGGCGGGTATCAGCCTGGAGCTGGTACGACGGTTCCCCGAGGCCGGTGTGCCGACGCTCGGGGTGTGCCTCGGTCACCAGGCGATGGCCCAGGCGTTCGGCGGCGAGGTGAAGCTGCACCCGCCCGTCCACGGCAAGGCCACCACGGTCGAGCACGACGGCCGCACGATCTTCAGCGGCCTGCGCTGTCCGCTGCGCGTGGGGCGCTACCACTCGCTGGTCGTGGACCCGGCGCTGCCGGACTGCCTGGAGCAGTCCGCGAGCGGCGGCGGGGTGCTGATGGGACTGCGCCACCGCGAGCTGCCCGCCGAGGGGGTGCAGTTCCACCCCGAGTCGATCCTCACCGAGGACGGCCACGAGCTGCTCGCCAACTTCCTCGGCGAGCCGATCCCGCGCCCCGGGGGCTAGGTGCCCGACCAGGTCCTCACCAACGCGATCGACACCCTCTGCAGCGGGCGCTCCCTGAGCGAGGACCAGGCCGCCGAGGTGCTGGGGGAGATCATGCACGGGGAGATCTCCGAGATCCAGATCGCCGGCTTCCTGGTCGCGCTGCGGACCAAGGGGGAGACCGTCCAGGAGCTGGCCGGGCTGGCCCGCGTTATGCGCGAGCTCGCCGCCCGGGTGCCCGTCGAGCGTCACGACCTGCTCGACACGGCCGGCACCGGTGGCGGGCGCAGTTCCTTCAACGTGTCGACCACGGCTGCCCTGATCGCCGCCGGAAGCGGTTGCGCGGTGGCCAAGCACGGCAACCGCTCGGCCACCAGCCGCTCCGGCTCGGCCGACCTGCTGGAGGCGCTGGGAGCGCGTATCGACCTCGGTCCGGAGCAGGTCGCCGCCTGCATCGAAGACGCCGGCTTCGGCTTCATGTTCGCTCCCACCCACCACCAGGCGACGCGCTACGTGATCCCCGTCCGGCGCGAGCTGGCTGTGCGCACGATCTTCAACATGCTCGGGCCGCTGACCAATCCCGCCGGCGCCCGCCGCCAGCTGATCGGCGTTTCGGACCCCGGCTTCCTGGCGACGATGGCCGGCGCGCTGGCCCTGCTCGGGGTCGACCGCGCCCTCGTGGTGAGCGCCGAGGACGGCCTCGACGAGGTCTCCGCCAGCGCTCCCACACAGGTGGTCGAGGTCAACGGGGAGGAGATCACCAGCTACGTCCTCACGCCCCGGGAGGCTGGGGTGGAGGGCGGCGCGGAGCCCCCTGCGGGTGGCACTCCGCTCGAGAACGCCGCGCTCACGGAAGCGATCCTGCGCGTCGACGGGCGCCCCGGCGGCCCTGCGCCGGGCGAGGATGTGGCGCTGATCAACGCGGGCGCCGCGATCTACGTCGCCGGCGCCGCCGACACGATCGCCGAGGGCGTGGAACTCGCGCGCGTGACCCTCGCCGAGGGCCGTGCCGCGGAGGCCCTGTCGCGCTATGTGGCCGCCACCCGCAGGCTGGCGCCGGCGGAGACCCCGTCGTGAGCGCCACCGGCGAGTCCGCGACCCGCGCCGGACAGCCGAGCGTGCTCGCGCGGATCCTGGCCCAGACGCGCGAGGCGGTGGAGCGGCGCAAGCAGGCGGTCCCGGTGGCCGAGCTGCCGGCCCCGCCGCAGGGGCAGGCCGCCGGCGCCCGCTTCGAGGCCGCCCTGCGGGCCCCGGGCCTCGGCGTGATCGCGGAGTTCAAGCGGCGCTCGCCCTCGGCCGGGAGGCTGCGCGAGAACCCTGACCTGCACGCGATGCTGGACGCCTACGAACGCGGTGGCGCCGTCGCCTTCTCGGTCCTGACCGAGGAGGCGAACTTCGAGGGGCGCCTGCAGGACCTGAGCGAGGCCCGCGCGGGCCACGCCCTGCCCGTGCTGCGCAAGGACTTCATCGTCGACCCCTACCAGCTGCAGGAGGCCCGCTCGGCTGGAGCCGACGCGGTGCTGCTGATCGTCGCCGCGCTCTCACAGGAGCAGCTCCTCGCCCTCTCCGGGCAGGCGCGCGAGCTCGGACTCGACGTGCTCGTGGAGGTGCACGACGCGCTGGAACTCGAGCGGGCACTGGCGGCGGGGTCGAGCCTGATCGGGATCAACAACCGCGATCTGCGCGACTTCAGCGTCGATGTGACCCGCACCGAACGGCTGCTGGAGGGGATCCCGCCGGAGGTGGCGGTCGTGTCGGAGTCGGGCATCGGCACGGCCGAGCAGCTGCGCGGGCTGCGTCAGGCGGGGGTGGCGGCGGTGCTGATGGGAGAGTCGCTGATGCGCGCCGCCGAACCCGCGCAGACGCTGCGAGCGCTGCTCGACGGCCTTCGGGGTGGGCCGGACGAGGACTTTATGGTCTCGGGGTGAGACTTTTAGTTCGGCTTCACCCCGCGCGATCATCCTCGCCAGCATGAACAGATCATTCCTAGTCCCGTTCGGCTGCGCCCTGCTCGGGGGCGCCCTGGTGGCAGTGGTCATCGCCGCCTTCGGCGGGCTCGGCTCGAGCCACGCGACCGTCACCACCGTCACCACCACCGCGCCGGCGGCTGAAACCAAGAACGCCGCGCAGGTGACCCGCGGCTTCACCCCCCACGAAATCTACGTGCACGACGCCCCCGGCGTGGCCTTCGTCACGTCCACCGTCGTGCAGAAATCCGAATCGCCCTTCCTGTTCGGCGAAAGCCAGCGTCAGGGTCAGGCCTCCGGATCAGGCGTCGTGATCGACAGCAACGGCACGATCCTGACCAACTACCACGTGATCGAGAACGCCATCAAGGTCAACGTGAGCTTCGAAAAAGGCAAGACCGTCGAAGCCCAGGTGGTCGGCAAGGACCCGTCCAACGACCTCGCCGTGATACGCATCCCCACCGACGGCCTCACGCTGCACCCGCTCGTGCTCGGCGACTCGAGCACCGTGCAGGTCGGCGAACCGGCGTACGCGATCGGCAATCCCTTCGACCTCCAGCGGACGCTGACCGCGGGCATCATCTCCGCGCTGCAGCGTGAAATCACGGCCCCCAACGGATTCACCATCAACAACGTGCTGCAGACCGACGCGCCGATCAACCCCGGCAACTCGGGCGGCCCGCTGCTCAACGGCCAGGGCCAGGTGATCGGCATCAACTCCCAGATCGAGACCGGCGGCAGCGGTAGCAGCGGCAGCGTCGGCATCGGCTTCGCGATCCCGATCAACAAGGCCAAGTCGGAGATCTCCCAGCTCGAGAAGGGCGGCACCGTGCGCGGCGCCTACCTCGGCCTGACCTCGCTGACGATCGACGGCTCCCTGTCCGCCCTGAACCTGCCCGTCAAGGCGGGCGCCCTGGTCCAGAGCGTGCAGAAGGGCACCGCCGCCGAAAAGGCCGGCATCAAAGGTGGCACCGTCACGACCAACACCGAAGGCGGCCAGGTGGCCGTCGGCGGAGACATCATCGTCTCGGTGGACGGGAAGAAGATCAACGGCTCGGAAGAACTCGCGGCCGCGATCTCCGCCCACAAGCCGGGTGAGACCGTGAAGGTCGGGCTCAAGCGCGCGAACGGGAGCGGCGGCTATGAAAGCAAGACCGTGAGCGTCACCCTCGGCGCCCGCCCCAACTCGGTTCCGAACCCCAACACGCCTGAAGGCTAGGCGCTTCCTCCAGCGCGCAGCGAGGCCTCGTCCGAGCGGCGGGGCCTCGCCGTTCGCCGCTACCGTTGGTCCATGTCGCAAGCCGGACCAACGGCCGTGAAGGTCTGCGGGATCACCACTCTGCCCGACGCCGAGCTGGCCTGTTCCCTGGGAGCCTGGGCGGTGGGAATGATCTTCTACGAGCCGAGCCCCCGCCGCTGCTCGATCGAGCAGGCGGCGGTCATCTGTGCCCAGATGCGTCGCCGGGTGGAGCTGTGCGGGGTGTTCGTCAACGCGGCTCCGGAGCGCGTGGCGGCGACCGCCGACGAGCTGGGGCTGACGCTGTTGCAGCTGCACGGTGACGAGGGCCCGGCGATGTGCTCGGAGCTCGCCCGCAGGACCGGCGCCCGCGTGATCAAGGCGATCCAGGTCTCGACCCCAGGGGACGTCCGCGACAGCGAACGCTTCCACACCGACTTCCACCTGTTCGACGCCAGGGCCAGCTCGCCGGCGGGCGCCCAGCTGCGCGGGGGCACCGGCGAGAGCTTCAACTGGGAGCTCGTGGAGGGGCGGCGCACGCGCATACCCCTGATCCTCTCCGGCGGCCTGCACGCAGGCAACGTCGGCGAGGCGATCGCGGTGACGCACCCCTGGGGGGTCGACGTCGCCAGCGGCACCGAGCACTCTCCGGGGCGCAAGGATCCCGAGCGGATGCGGGCCTTCTTCGCGGCCGTGGCGGCGGCCCAGCCAGAGCCCGCGGAGGCCGGGCAGCCGGCGTGAGCACGACCCGCGAGGAGCCCCTCGTAGAGCAGACCTTCGGCCCCTACGGGGGCCAGTTCGTGCCGGAGACCCTGATGCCGGCCCTGGCCGAGCTCGAGCAGGCCTGGCGGCGGGCGAGCACCGACGAGTCCTACCGCGCTGAGCTCGCGGGGCTGCTGCGGGACTTCGCCGGCAGGCCCACGCCGCTGTACCTCGCCACCCGCCTGTCCGAGCGCGTCGGGCGCAGCGTCTACCTCAAGCGCGAGGACCTCAACCACACCGGCTCGCACAAGCTCAACAACGCCCTCGGCCAGGTGCTGCTGGCCCGCCGCATGGGCAAGCGGCGCATCATCGCCGAGACCGGCGCCGGCCAGCACGGCGTCGCCACGGCGACGGTGTGCGCGCTGATGGGGATCGAGTGCGTCGTCTACATGGGCGTCGAGGACACGGTCCGCCAGCGCCCCAACGTCCAGCGCATGCAGCTGCTGGGCGCACGGGTGCAACCGGTCGACGCGGGCTCGCGCACGCTCAAGGAGGCCACCTCGGCGGCGATCCGCGACTGGGTGGCCAACGTCGAGAGCACCCACTACGTGATCGGCTCGGCGGTGGGCCCCGCGCCCTACCCGGCGATGGTGCGGGAGCTGCAGCGGGTGATCGGCGAGGAGGCCCGCGCCCAGCTGCTCGAGCGCGAGGGGCGGCTGCCCGAGCGGGTGGTGGCCTGCGTCGGAGGCGGCTCGAACGCGATCGGCATGTTCGCCGCCTTCATCGCGGAGGAGCAGGTACAGCTGGTGGGTGTGGAGGCCGCCGGCGAGGGCATCGACACGCCCCGCCATGGGGCGCCGCTCACCGTCGGGGGACGTCCGGGCGTGCTGCACGGGTCGCGCTCGGCGGTGATGGCCGACGAGGAGGGGCAGATCCTGCAGGCCCACTCGATCTCCGCCGGCCTCGACTACCCCGGTGCCGGTCCCCAGCACGCCCACCTGCGCGACAGCGGCCGGGCGCGTTACGTGGCCGTGACCGACGAGCAGGCGCTGGCCGCCTTCAAGGAGGTGGCCCGGCTGGAGGGCATCATCCCCGCGCTGGAGACCGCCCACGCCCTGGCCTGGGTGCTCGACCAGAGCGACGGCGAGCTCGACCTCGTATGCCTCTCCGGGAGGGGCGACAA
Organism: uncultured Solirubrobacteraceae bacterium; assembly: GCA_963758055.1. Lineage (GTDB taxonomy): Bacteria > Actinomycetota > Thermoleophilia > Solirubrobacterales > Solirubrobacteraceae > Palsa-744. Next base: position 17,165 of record CAVWTU010000010.1, on the reverse strand, counting down.
GGACCTCGCCCAGGTGCTGGGCGAAGGCCCGGAATGAGCACCATCGTGGAGGCCGGGCACGAGCGCATCGCGCGCGCGTTTGCGCAGGCGCCGGGCTCGGCCGCGCTGATGCCCTACATGATGGGCGGCTTTCCGAGCCCCCAGGAGTCGCTGCGGATCGGGGAGGCGTACGTGGCCAGCGGCGCCGACATCATCGAGCTGGGATTCCCCTATTCGGACCCGCTCGCGGACGGGCCGGTGATCCAGGCCGCAGGCACGCGGGCACTCGAGGCGGGTACCAACGTCGCCGCCGTGCTGGAGATCGCCGCACGGCTCTCCGACCGCGTCCCGGTGGTGGCGATGTGCTACGCCAACATGGTCTTCGCCCCCGGGGCGAGTGCCTTCGTCGAACGCCTGCAGCGCAGCGGAGCCTCGGGGCTGATCGTCCCCGACCTGCCCCACGGCGCCTCGCCCGAGGTGGCGCAGGCATGCGAACGGGCCGGGATCGCGCTCGTGCCGCTGGTGGCACCCACCACCCCGCCGGCCCGCCTGCAGGAGATCGTCTCCGACGCCCGCGGGTTCGTGTACGCCGTGTCGGTGGTCGGTACGACCGGCGAGCGAGACCGCGTGCAGGACAGCGCCGCGAGACTGATCGGCGACGCCAAGGCCCTCACCAGCGTGCCGGTGGCCCTCGGCTTCGGTATCTCCACCCCCGAGCACGCGGCCCGGGCGGCCGCCGCCGGCGCCGACGGGGTGATCGTGGGGACTCGCCTGGTGCGGGCCGCGGCAGAGGATCCAGACCCGGCGGGGGCCGTGGGGGAGATCGTCGCCGAACTGGCCACGGGCCTCGGGCGGGCCCGGTAGGATCCCGCCCAGATGGGTCTGATACTCACAGTCACCGCGGGGCTGATCGTCTGGATCGTGCTGTGGTCCATCAGCGACAAAGGCCTTGACGCCTTCCTGCTGACCGCCGCGATCGCGTTGGTAGGGGCGTCGCTGAGGATCCTCGCGAGCTACCTTCCGGGGCGCCGAAGCTAACCCGCGGTGCTCGCCCGCTGGCTGGGTCTAGCCGCCGTCCTCGCGGCCTTCCCAATCCTGTCGGCCTGTGCCGCCAGCACTGCTCCCGACACCGCTGAAGCCACCGGCGGGTCGCTGACGGTCTACTCGAGCCTGCCGCTGCACGGGCCCGACGGTCGTGTCTCCGAACAGATCGTGGACGGCGAGAAGCTCGCCCTCGCCCAGGCCGGCGCCCATGCCGGGCCGTACAAGATCGGCTACGTCTCGCTCGACGACTCCGATCCCAAGACCGGGGTGTGGACCCCGGGCATCACGGCCAGCAACGCCAAGCGCGCCGCCCAGGACCCGAGCACGATCGCCTACCTGGGCGACTTCGACTCGGCCGCCACGGCGATCTCGCTGCCGCTGATCAACGGCGCCGGTGTCCTGCAGGTGAGCCCTGCCAGCCCCTATGTCGGGCTCACCTCCTCGCTCGACGCCGGCCAGGACGAGCCCGGGCGCTTCTACCCCAGCGGGCTGCAGACCTTCGGGCGCGTGATCCCGGGCGACCTCGCCGAGGCCCAGGCCCAGGTCGAGCTGATGCGCTCGCTCGGGGTCCACAGCGTGTACGTGCTCGACGACACCGACCCGTTCGCCGCCGCGCTGGCGACGCTCGTGGCCGGCAAGGCGCAGGCGGCGGGGATCCACGTGCCGGCCCACGAAAGCATCTCCACCGCCCCCGGGAGCAGCTTCGAAAAGCTCGTCGAAACGATCTCTGCAAGCGGTGCCGACGCGGTCTTCATGGCCGGCCAGGGCAACGCTTCCAGCGCCCGTCTGTGGCGGGAACTGCACCGCGCCGACCCGAGCCTGAAGCTGCTGGCCGGCAGCTCGATGGCCAGCGGGCCGTTCGCTTCGCACCTCGGAGCCGCGGCCGGCGCCACCTACATGACCGCACCGCTGCTCTCGAGCTCCTCCTACCCGTCCCAGGCCCAGAGCGTGCTGAAGGCCTATCGGCGCGCGTTCGGCTCCTCGGCCGGTCCGTGGGCGCTCGACGGCTACGCCACGATGCGGATGGTCCTCGACGCGATCGACTCGGCCGGCCATCACGCCACCGACCGCCGGGCCGTGATCGCGCGCCTGCTCGGCGCCCCGCCCCAGGAATCGGTGCTGGGTCCGATCGCGATCCATTCCGACGGTGAAAGCAGCCTCTCCAGCTACGGGGTGGACACGATCAGCAACGGCGCCCCGAAGTTCCTGCGCGCGCTGCCCCTGCCGGCGGGCACCAACACCGCGGGCTGATCGGTGCCCCCGCGGGCAGCGGCCCGGCGCGCCGAACGGTCGCTCCGCGGTGCGGCTCAGCCGGCGGAGCCGGTGAGGCCCACGACCAGCTTCACGCGCTCGACGCCGCCGCCGAGCTCACGGGTGCCGCCGCTCACCATCGAGGCGGCCTTGAGGTAGCTCGTGAGGCCCGAGCCGCCCGATTCGGTCAGGCCCAGACCTTCCAGGAGTGCCATCAGCGTCGGCACCTCGACGATCAAGGACGGCTGGATCCCTTCGCCCAGTGCCTGTGCGGCGGCTGTGGCCCGTTCGCTGCCCGAGAGCGTCGACGGGGGGTTCAGCGCCGTCGTCACCGAGTTCTCCCCGAGGCCCATCACGAACTTCGGCTGGCCGGTGGAGTCCACTCCGGAGGCGATCACCACCGGCAGCGGCAGCCCCTGGAGACCGACCGACGCGGCCTCGTCGGTGCCCGGGACGGTGGTCGGCTGGACCGATGCCCCCTGGCCCTCCAGCTGCGCGGCGAGCTTGCCCACGGCGGCCTTGGAGCGTTCCGCGTCGGTGGACGCGATCACCACCCCGGCCCGCAGTTCCAGCAGCCCCGCCCCGGAGGCGAACACACCCGTCGGGCCCATCCAGCTGGCGTAGTCGGCGTGCGCCTTGGGAGTGTTGGCGGCGAGGTCCTCCAGCGGGCTCAACAGGGCCTTCAGCAGCGAGCCGAGCCCTCCGGACAGCAGCCCCGCCGCGCCGCTCGAGGAGGAGGAGGAGGAGGAGGAGCTTGCGCCCCCCAGCGAGCCGAGCAGCGTGCCGAGCTGCCCGATGTTCGCGCCCAGCGCCGCCTGGGTGTTTCCGATGCCAAGCGCAAGCCACGATTCGCCCGGCAGCGCATCGAGCGCCTGCGCTCCTTCGGAGGCCGAGCCGAGCAGGCCCTGCGCGCCCGAGGCGGACAGCACGTCGAGGTCCACCGCCACGGCGCTCTGCTCAGGTGTCACCGAGGCCAGCGTGGCGCCGCGGCCGACCAGCGTTCCCAGCGCTTCTCCGGCCGCGCCCGCGGCGGGTCCGGAGGCCGCGCTTGAGATGTACAGGCGGGCGAGCGCCTGCGGCGGGGAGTTCTTCTGCAGCGCCGTGTAGTCGCTGGAGGAGGACAGGGGGGCGCCCCCGAGCGACGTGTCGATCACGCTCTGGACCGCCGCCTGGCTGCCGAGCACGACGAACCCCTTGACCATCGCGAAGGCGTCCCCGGCGCTCGTCGACATCACCGGCACGCCGCGGTAGCTGCTCGCCTTCGCCCCGGCCCGGCCCGCGGCCTGGCTCACGAAGCTGCGGGCAGCGGAGGTGTTGCTCGTGTCGAGCACAACGGCTCCCTGCGCCCCGCCGGGGGTGAACGGGAAGGACAGGTGCTGCCCGCCCGCGAGCAGGACCTGCCCGAGTGCGTCGGCGCCGTGCAGCGAGCTGAGGAAGATCGCCCCGTATTGTCCGAGCCATGGCTTGACGTCGCGGTCGTAGTCCAGTGGCGGCGAGCCGGGGGTCTGGAGCGCGGCCAGCAGGCCCTTGAACGGTTCGTTGTGGCCCGTCAGCTTCCGCCCGGCGTCGAGCGTGGCTTGCCTGAGCGGTTCACCAGGGCTCACCTCGGCCGCCAGGTAGACAGGGGTTGAAGCCGGCACGACGGTGGCCGGGTCGGCCGAGGTTCCACTGCTCTTGCTCGACCCGCAGGCCGTCAGCGCGAGCACCACCACCAGCAGCGTCAGCGCCGCAGCGGCACGCGTGCGGATAGCGCTCCAGGCGCGCTTTGGCGTTGCGGTACCGGTGTGCGTCAAACCTCAGATTCGCTTTCTAGCTGCCGGCACCAGGGTGCGGGGAGCCGCTCGCGGATGGTACGCGGTCGGGTCCACTTCACGCGCAAGTTGGGGCCTGATACGGGCCGATCGGCTCGTCCGGGAGCGGGCAGGAGGGGGGAGGCAGGGGTGTCGTCGGGTGGTGTGGTGGGTGATGGTGTGGGAAAAAATGTGCAAAAGAGTTGCAAAGTGGGAGAAGGTGGGGTAAGTTCGCGTTCAGCGAGCCCGGGTGGAGGAGCTCCTCCCACTCCTCCACCCCGGCTCGGTATTCCTTCTGGAGCCCCACCTTGGTCCCCTTCCGCGGCACCTTCGACCACACTCTCGACGCGAAGAGCCGCCTCACGGTCCCCGCCCGCTATCGCGCCGCCCTGTCCGACGGGGTCGTGCTGACGATGCCCCTCGACCTGAAGCCGTGCGTGGGCGTCTGGCGCCCCACCGACTACGAGCGCTACACGAGCCGCGCGATCGACGGGGTGCCGGCGCTGTCGCCCAGACTCCCCGAGCTCGAGCGCTTCTTCTTCGGCAGCTCCCACGAAACCGAGCTCGACGGCGCCGGACGCGTGATGATCCCCTCATTCCTGGCCGAGTACGCCTCCCTGCAGAAGGAGGTCGTGGTGGTCGGCGCAGGAGAGAGAATGGAGCTGTGGAACAAGGCTGCCTGGAGCGAATACCGCCCAGAGCTGTTGAGCAGCATGGCGGAGGTCACCGCGCGTGTCGATGCCGGTTCTTGAGATGAGCAAGCCAGGAGGGCGTCAGGGACGGGCCGAGAGCCCCAAGTCCCGGGAAGCCGACCGTGCCCGTCGCGAGCGGCGCCCCGGCCGCACCGAAGGCCCGTTCGTTCCCCAGGCCCCACACACGCCCGTGCTCGCGGCCGAGGCGATCGCGCTGCTCGACCCTCAGCCGGGCCGGCTCGTCGTGGACTGCACCTTCGGTTGGGGCGGTCACGCACGACTGATCGCCGAACGCCTGGGCGAGACGGGCACGCTGGTGGCGATCGATCGCGACCCGCTCTCGGAGCGGCGCTTCGCGGAGCTGAGCCGCGAGGTCGGCTGCCAGATGCGCTTCATCCGCTCCGGCTACGCGGAGGCCCTCGAGGAGCTCGCCGCCGAGGAGCTCGAGGCCGACGCGGTGCTGTTCGACCTCGGGACCTCCTCAATGCAGCTCGACACCCGCGAGCGCGGATTCTCCTACTCCTACGACGCTCCCCTCGACATGCGCATGGACCCCGACTCGGAGGTCAGTGCGGCCACCCTGCTGGCCGAACTCGACGAGCGGCGCCTGGCGGGGATCCTGCGTGACTTCGGGGAGGAGCGCTACGCCCGCCCGATCGCCCGCGCGATCGTCAGGCGCAGGGAGATCGCGCCCCTGCGCAGCACCCAGGAGCTGGTCGAGACGATCTCCCAGGCGATGCCCGCGCCTGCACGGTTCGCCGGCGGTCATCCCGCCAAGCGCTCCTTCCAGGCGATCCGGATCGCCGTCAACGACGAGCTCGGACAGCTCGAGCGGGCGCTCCCGGGGGCATGGGACCTGCTCCGCACAGGCGGCGTCCTGGCAGCGATCTCCTTCCACTCGCTGGAGGACCGGCGCGTAAAGCGTTTCCTCGCCGAGCGCGCCCGGGGTTGCATCTGCCCGCCGGACCTGCCCGTCTGCGGCTGCGGTCGCGAGGCCGAAGCGGCGCTGCTGAGCCGACGCGCAATCGTGCCCGGCGCCGAAGAGCTCGCCGCCAACCCCCGCGCCTCCTCCGCCCGCCTGCGCGCCGCCCGCAAGCTGAAGCTCCGGGACGGACGATGAGCCCCGCTCCCGCGACCGCGCCCTCGCGGCGGACCACGGCACCCTCCAGGGGACGGAGGCTTTCGAGCGTCAGGTCCCCCCGCCGCGTCTCCGGACCCGCCTCCGGTCGCCGCACGAAGCCACCTGTGCTGCACCGTGAGCTGCCACGGCCGCTCCGGGCCCTCGCTCGGGGCATCGCCCGGGTATCGCGGCACCCGCTGATCGATCGCGTGATCAGCGGACGCTGGTCGATCGCCCTGATCGCCTTCGCCCTGATCGGCATCGTGACCCTGCAGCTCGGCCTGCTGAAGCTCAATGTCGGGGTCGGCCGGTCGCTGGAACGGGAGCAGACACTCGAGCGCGAGAACGCCACCCTCGCGATCGAAAACGCCGAACTCACCTCGCCCGAACGGATCCGCCAACTGGCAACCCGCCTCGGCATGGGCTCCGTGTCGCTGACCGAGCTGCGCTTCCTGAGGGCCGCCCACAGTCCCGGCGCCGCCGCGGGCGCCGCCGCGCGGCTTCGCGCGCCCGTACACCCGGCCGGTGAAGCTCCGAGCGGCTCGGCCACGCACGCGAGCAGCGAAACGTCCGCCGGCGCAGAATCCTCGAGCGGCGAATCCTCCGGCGGCGAAGCGTCGTCCGCTGAAGCGCCGTCGAGCGAAGCGCCTTCCGCTGAAGCGCCGTCGAGCGAAGCGCCGTCGAGCGAAGCGCCGTCCGGTGAAGCGGCGAGCGCGGAAGCCTCCACGCCCGCGAGCAGTGAAGCGCAGACCTCGGAAACGGGCGCAGGCGGCTAACCCGGCCGTGGACCTCGTCCAGCACCGCGCCGGGCCGATCTTCGCGCTGTTCTTCCTGCTACTGGCGCTTGCCTGCAGCCGCACGATGTACCTCGATGTCTTCCGCGGGGCCACCCTGCGCAAAGCCGGCAGCGCCGAGCACTTGACCGAAGAGACCGTCAGCCCGCGGCGGGGCTCGATCAGCGACCGCGACGGGGTCGCGCTGGCCGTGTCCGAGCCCGCCCAGGATCTGTCAGCCGACCCCTACCTGGTCCAGAACCCGCTCGCGTTGTCCAAGCGCCTCGCGCCGTTGCTCGGACAGAGCAGCCCGGCGATCCTGGAAAAGCTGAGCGAGCATCGCGGCTTCGTGTACCTGGCGCGCTCCCTGCCCCAGGCCCAGGCCGAAGCCGTGCTGGCCCTCAAGGTGCCCGGGATCAGCGGAACGCCGGTGACGCGCCGCGTGTATCCGCGTGGCGCTCTGGCTGCGCAGGTGCTCGGCTTCGTCGGCACCGAAGGGCAGGGCCTGTCGGGGTTGGAGTACGCGCACAACGCCCTGCTGGCGGGCGCCGCGGGCAAGCGCCGCGTCGTCAGCGACGCCCTCGGCCAGCCGCTCTCGATCAGCGAAAGCCGGCCCGAGCAGCCGGGCACCAACGTCTCGCTCACGCTCGACTCCAACATCCAGGAGCGCACCGAACAGGTCCTGGCGGCGGTGGGGCGGGTGTTCGAACCCAAAGATGCCACCGCGATCGTGATGGACCCGCGCACCGGGGAACTGCTGTCCGTCGCCAACTGGCCCCAGGTCAACGCCAACGACCCCGGCGCCGCACCGGCGAGCGCGCTCGCGGACCGCGCCGTCAGCTTCGACTACGAACCCGGCTCCACCTTCAAGGTGATCACGGTCGCCGGCGCCCTGCAGCAGGGGCTCATCACCCCCAGCAGCGGGTTCGCGGTGCCGGATCAGATCCAGGTCGCCGACCGGACCATCCACGACGACACCGAACACGCCGAGGAAACACTCTCGGTGAGCGAAATCCTCGCCCGCTCGAGCAACGTCGGCGCGATCGAGATCGGCAAAGTCGAGGGCGCGCCCAGCTTCAACAGCTGGGTCCACCGGTTCGGTTTCGGGACCCCCGCCGGAGCCGGCCTGTCCGGAGAAGAACAGGGCCTGGTGCTGCCGCTGCAGAAGTACTCCGGATCTTCGATGGGCAACCTCCCGATCGGGCAGGGCGAGCTCGTCACGCCGATGCAGATGGTCGAGGCCTACGCCGCGGTCGCCAACGGCGGGATCCTGCGGCCCCCGCACATCATCAGCTCGATCGGCGGGCACCCGGTGGCCCAGCAGCCCGGACGGCGCGTCATCTCGTCCGCAACCGCGGCGGCGATCCGCCAGATGCTCGAAGGCGTGCTCAGCCCGGGGGGAACCGCCAGCGAGGTCTCGATTCCGGGATACAAGCTCGCGGGCAAGACCGGCACGGCCAGCAAGATCGACCCCGCCACCGGCGAATACTCACACTCCGCCTACGTGGCCTCGTTCATCGGCTTTGCCCCCGCGTCTGACCCGAAGCTCCTGTGCGCGGTCGTGGTCGACGAACCCCAGACGGGTTCGATCTTCGGCGGCACGGTGGCGGCGCCCGCCTTCGGGCAGATCATGAGCTTCGCCCTGCCCTACATGGACATCGCCCCCGGCCAGTAGCCGATCAGGGCCACTCGCCCGAGCGGGCCGCCCGCGAGCCCGGGCCCTAATCGCCCGCCGCAGCGCCCGCTGCCCCCCTTCTCCGGCGGGGCCGGAAACTACACTCACTCACCGATGTCCAGCCGGGCGCCGAGATGAGGCTCGAGCAGCTGCTCGAGGGAGCGCAGGCGATCGGTGCCAGCGCTCCCGCGGACGCGGCCGGGCTCGAGCTGACCGGTCTGGCCTACGACAGCCGGCAGGTGCACGGAGGTGAGCTGTTCTTCTGCGTGAGCGGCTTTCGCCGGGACGGCCACGAGTTCGCGCCTCAGGCGGTGGCCGCCGGCGCACGGGCACTGGTCGTCGAGCGACCGCTGGGACTCGGGGTTCCCGAGCTGCTGGTGGGGTCGGTGCGGGCAGCCATGGCGCCGCTGGCGGCAAGCTTCTACGGCCACCCCTCGAGGGAGCTGAAGCTGGTGGGGGTGACCGGCACCAACGGCAAGACCACCACGACCTATCTGCTGCGCAGCCTCCTCGAACGCGCCGCCGGGTACCCCTGCGGGCTGCTCGGCACGGTTAAGTCGGTGATCGCCGGCCGGGAGCGGGAGGTGCTGCGGACCACCCCCGAGGCGATCGACCTGCAGGCGGACCTGAGGGCGATGCTGGACGGGGGCGACCGCGCCTGTGCGATGGAGGTCTCCTCGCACGCGCTGGAGCTGGGACGCACCGACGCGATCGAGTTCGCCGCGGCGGTGTTCACCAACCTCACCCAGGACCATCTCGACTTTCACCCGACGATGGAGGACTACTTCCAGGCCAAGCGCCTGCTGTTCCTGCCGGCGGCCGGGCCGGCGCCGGCGCAGAGCATCGTCAACGTCGGCGACCCCTATGGCCGGCGCCTGGCGGACGAGCTGGCCGGGGCGGTCACGTTCGCGATCGACGGCGAGGCCGACTACGTCGCCTCCGCCATCCGCTGCGAGCCGGGCCGCTCGAGCTTCACGTTGCGTGCCGAGGGCAGCCGGCGCGAGGTCGAGCTGCCGCTACCGGGACGCTTCAACGTCGCCAACGCGCTCGCGGCGGTGGCGGCGGGGCGCTGCCTCGGTGTCGGGCTGGAGCCGCTGTTGGGCGCGCTCGAACAGGGCGTCACGGTCCCCGGGCGCCTGGAGCCGGTCGAGGAGGGGCAGCGCTTCGCCGTGCTGGTCGACTACGCCCACACCCCTGACTCGCTCGAGAACGTGCTCGTGGCGGCACGCGAAATCATCGCCCGCCCCGGCGGCGCGGGCGGCCGCGTGCTGTGCGTGTTCGGGGCCGGCGGCGACCGCGACCGCGCCAAGCGCCCCCTGATGGGCGAGATCGCCGCCCGTCTGGGCGACCTCGTGTTCGTCACCTCCGACAACCCCCGCTCGGAGGACCCCGGGGCGATCATCGCCGAGATCATGGCCGGGGTGGCCGACGGCGCCGGCGAGGGCGTCAGCACCGAGGTGGACCGCCGCGCCGCGATCGGGCTGGCGCTGGCGGCGGCCGCGCCGGGGGACGTCGTGATCATCGCCGGCAAGGGCCACGAGCAGGGACAGGAGCTCGCCGGCGGACGCAAGCTGCCCTTCGACGACGTCACCGTCGCCAGGGAAGCGCTCCGCTCCCTCGCCCGCCCGCTGCAGGGGGCTCGCTCCGGATGAGGAGCTGGGACGCCGAGCGCGTGGCCCGCGCGGCCGGGGCCAGGCTGCTGAGAGCGCCCACGGGCGAGCACCCTCCGGGGCCCGCCGGGGCCGGCATCGATTCGCGGCGCACGGCGGCGGGAGAGCTCTTCGTCGGCCTGCCGGGGAGCCGTTCCGACGGTGGCGCCCACGCCCCGCAGGCGCTGCGCTCGGGAGCCTGGGGGGCGCTCGTCGCTCCCGCCCATGCGGCCCGCGCGGCGGCCGCGAGCGAGCAGGGAGCGATCCTCGAGCACCCCGATCCGCTCGCCGGCCTGCAGGCGCTCGCGAGCGCCTGGCGCGCGCAGCTCGGCGGAGGGTGGGACGAGGGTCGTGGCGATCACCGGATCGACGGGCAAGACCTCGACCAAGGACATCCTCGCCGCGCTGCTCGCGAGCGCAGGCCCGTACGGCCGCCAGCCCCGAGCAACCACAACACCGAGATCGGGCTCCCGCTGACCATCCTCGCGACCGGCGAGCAGGTCGAGGTGCTGGTGCTGGAGATGGCGATGCGGGGCCCGGGCCAGATCGCCGAGCTGACCGAGATCGCCCGGCCCGAGGTGGGCGTGATCGTCAACGTCGGGCCCGCGCACCTCGAGCTGCTCGGCTCGCTCGAGGCGATCGCCGCCGCCAAGGCGGAGCTGATCGCCGGGATGCGCGCCCGGCAGCACCGCCGTGGTGCCGGCCGCCGAGCCGCTGCTCGCGGGGCACCTGCGCGCCGACCTGCGAGACCGTCACGCTTCGGGGACGGGGCGGCGACGTCACGCTCGCCGAGCGCCGTCCCGACGGCACGGTCGTGATCCGCGCGCGCGGCCAGGAGCTGCGCCTGCGGCCCTCTTTCTCGCAGGCGCACCACCTGCGCAACCTGCTGGCAGCCGTGGCTGCCGCGCGGGCGCTCGGCTACACGCCGGCGGGCGAGGTGCGGGTCGAGTTCTCCGACGATGCGCGGCCAGCGCCACGCGCTCGCGGGCGGAGTCCTGCTGATCGACGACTGCTACAACGCCAATCCGATGTCGATGCGCGCGGCGCTCGAGGAGCTCGCCGCGAGCGCTCCGGGGCGGCGCGTCGCCGTGCTCGGCGAGATGCTCGAGCTGGGTGAGCAGGCGCCGCGCTGCATCGCGAGGTCGGGCGCCACGCCGGCGAGGCGGGCGTCGAGCTGCTGATCGCGGTCGGCGAGCCCGGGGCAGAGATCGCCGCGGCCTTCCCGGGCGAGGCGCACACGGCGCCGGACGCCCGGGCCGCCGCGGGGCTGCTGCGCGGGACTGCTCGCGCCGGGCGACACGGTGCTCGTCAAGGGCTCGCGCGGCGTCGGGCTCGAGGTCGTCTGCTCGGCGCTGCGGGCGGACGGCGAGCCGGAGGCTCGTAGGGGGGGCGTTCCCCCGACGGGCCTGCAGGCGCACGGCGCCGCTTCGGGGCCGCGCTGAATGGGACGCATCCTCTTCGGCGGCATGGCCGCGCTGCTGATCTGCATCTTCCTGAGCCCGAAGTTCATCGAGTTCCTGCGCGTGCGCGAGTTCGGCCAGCAGATCCGCGAGGACGGGCCCCAGGGCCACCACGTCAAGGCGGGCACGCCGACGATGGGGGGCCTGATCCTCTTCATCGCCGTGTCCGTCCCGTTCCTGATCCTGACCGACTGCGAATGGCGCTCGGTGGGCGTGTTCGGCGGCGGCGATCGCGTGCGCCGCTGCTGGGGTTCGCCGACGACTACACGAAGCTCGTCAAGCGCCGCTCGCTGGGGCTGCGCGCGCGCACGAAGCTGATCGTGACGATCGCGATCTCGCTCGGACTGTGGTACGTCGCCCGCCACGAGGCGGGCCTGCCGCCGACGCTGCGCCTGCGCTTCGTCGACTACACGATCGATCTCGGCCCGCTCTATCCGCTGCTGATCTACCTCGTCGTCGCCGGCACGACCAACGCCGTCAACCTGACCGACGGCCTCGACGGCCTCGCCGCGGGCTGCGCGGCGATCGTGCTGCTCGCCTACATCGGGATCAACGTTCCTCGCCGGTCGACTACGACCTGGCGATGCTCGCCGGCTGCCTGGTCGGCGGCCTGCATCGGCTTCCTGTGGTTCAACGCGTTCCCGGCGACGATCTTCATGGGCGATACCGGCTCGCTCGGGCTCGGCGGCGCGATCGCCGGGCTGGCGGTGATGACCAAGACCGAGGTGCTGCTGATCCTGCTCGGCGGGATCTTCGTGATCGAGGCGCTGTCGGTGCTGATCCAGGTGATCTGCCTTCCAGACGACCGCGCAAGCGCGTGTTCCTGATGGCGCCGATCCACCACCACTTCGAGCTCGAGGCTGGTCGGAGACGAAGATCATCCTGCGCTTCTGGATCGTCGCCGCGATCTGCGCCGCGATCGGGTTCACGATCTACCGCCAGAGCCGAGGCGTCTAGACGGTCTGGCGCGTCAGGAGGCTATCGCGGGTGGACGCGTCGAAGGACGTCTCAGATGCGCCAGGCGCTCGCCGAAGCCGGACCCTGCCGAGGGCGCGACGCGTCGGCGCGCGGCCAGCGGGCCGAGACGCGACGCTCGAGCACCGCTGCTGATGACCGCCACGCTCTGCCTGCTCGCGTTCGGCGCGGTGATGGTCTACAGCGCCTCCTCGGCGACGCACGCTGCTCACGGCCAGGGCTACGGCAGCTGCTACCTGATCAAGTTCCTCGTCTACGGCGGCGTCGGGCTGGTCGCTGATGCACGTGCTCGCGCGCGACGGGGTCGCCAAAGTCCACGCCATCACGGCGCCGCTGCTGGTCGCCTCGCTTCGTGCTGGTGGTCGGCGGTGCACATCCCGCACGTCGGGCGTCGAGCGTCAACGGCGCCCGGCGCTGGATCGGGCCGCGGCCAGCTGCAGTTCCAGCCCTCCGAGCTGCTGAAGCTCGCGCTCGTGCTCTACTCGGCGACGCTGCTCGCGCCAAGCGCCCGCATGCGTGCACGACCTGCGCGAGCTGATGCGCCCGCTGCTCGCCGTCGTCGGCGGCGGCCTGCCTGCTGGTCGTTCACCCAGCCGGACCTCGGCACGGCGATGGTGATCGCCTTCACGATCGGCGCGATGCTGGTCGCGGCCGGAATCCCGCTGCGCGAAGCTGCGGTCGAGATCGGCCGCTGCGGTGCTCGCGCTGGTGCTGCTCTACGCGCTGGTCGCGAGCCCTACGCGCGCGCCCGGCTGACCTCGTTCCTGGACCCGTGGGCGCACGCCTCCTCGAGCGGCTTCCAGGCCGTGCAGGGGCAGATCGCGATCGGCTCCGGCGGGCTGTTCGGCGTCGGGCCGGGCCAGTCGGTGCAGAAGATCTTCTACCTGCCGGAGGCGCCGACGGACTTCATCCTCGCGGTCGATCGGCGAGGAGCTCGGCGTCGTCGGCGTCTGCGCCGCTGCTGTTCCTCTACGGCCTGATCGCGTTCGCCGGGCTGCGCGCGGCGCAGACGGCCCGCAGCCTCTACAGCGCCCTGATCGCCGTCGGCGTGACCGTCCTGATCGTCTCGCAGGCGCTGCTGAACATCTTCGCCGTGCTCGGCCTCGCGCCGCTGACCGGCGTGCCGCTGCCGTTCGTCTCCTACGGCTCGAGCAGCCTGATCGTGATGCTCGCCGCGATGGGCCTGCTGCTGAACGTCGCCGGCGGGGCCACCGGCCACGTGCGCGCCGTGCGCCCGGCGCGGCGCGGCGCTCGGCGCGGTCGCCGACGCCGGGCGCGAAGCGGATCGCACGCGGGTGAGCGAGCCGGCGAAGAGGATCGTGATCGCCGCGGGCGGGACGGCCGGGCACGTCGTGCCGGCGCTCGCGGTGGCGCGAGCGCTGCGGGCTGAGGGCGCCGAGGTCGAGCTTCATCGGCGGCGACCGCGCCGAGGCCGAGCTCGTGCCCGGCGGCCGGCTATCCGCTGCACTCAGATCGCCGTGCGCGGGCTCAGCCGCACGAGCCCGCGAGGCGCCGCGCGCGCTCGCCTGACCGCGGCCGCGCGCGCGTGCCACGCGCGCGCGCGCTGCTGCGGCGAGCTCGCGCCGGACGCGGTGCTGGGCGCCGGCGGCTACGTCGCCGGCGCCGGTCGGCGCCGCGGCGCTCACGCTGCGCGATGCCGCTCGTGCTCGACCGAGGCCGACAGCCACCTCGGCCTGCAACCGGACTGCTCGCGCCGTTCGCGCGCGCGCGTCTGCCTGGCGTTCCCGATCGCCGGGCGCGAGGGGCCGCGCTACCGTCGTCACCGGCCGCCCGATCGCCGCCGCCGTCGGCCGACCGCGACGCGGCCCGCGCGCGCTTCGGCATGCCCGCCGAGGAGCCGTGCGTGCTCGTCTTCGGCGGCTCGCTCGGCGCGCGCTCGATCAACCAGGCCGCGCTCGAGGCGTTCGCGCGGCGCCGCTTCCACGTGCTGCACGTCTGCGGCGCGGCGCGACTACGCCGCGAGCTGGCCGCAGCGCGCGCGCCGCGCGAGCTATGACCTGCGCGAGTACCTCGACCGGGAGCGTTCGGCGAGGCGCTCGCCGCCGCCGACCTCGCCGTCGCGCGCGCCGGCGGCTCGGTCTTCGAGCTCGCCGCGCACGGCCTGCCCGTCGATCCTCGTTCCCTATCCGCACGCCACCGCCGACCACCAGAGCGCCAACGCGCGCTGGATGGAGCAGGCGCGGCGCGGCGGTGGTGATCGCCGACGCCGAGCTCAGCGCCGCCGCGCTGTCGCGCGAGGTCGGGGCGCTGCTGGCCGACCCGCGCGCGCCTGGCCGCGATGGCGCGCGCGGCGCTGCGCGCTCGCGCGCCCCGACGCCGCGCGCGCAGGTCGCGCGCGAGCTGCTCGAGGCGGCCGCGATGAGCGGAGCGCCCTGGGCAGGGCCGGCGGCTGCACTTCGTCGGCGTCGGCGGCGCCGGCATGAGCGCCTACGCGCGCGCCGCCCACGCGCTCGGCGCCGAGGTCAGCGGCTCGGACGCCGCCGACGGCCCGTACCTGCGGCGCTGCGCGCCGACGGGCGTGCTCGACGCCCGCGATCGGCCACGCGGCGCGAGAACCTCCCGGCCGGCGAGGGGGTCGAGGTGGTCTACTCCAGCGCCGTCGCGCGCCGGACAACCCCGAGCGTCGTCGCGGCCCGCGAGCGGGGGCTGCCCGGATGCGTCCCGCGCGCGAGCTGCTCGGCGAGCTGACGCGCGCTGCGGCGCACGATCGCGGTCGGCGGGCACGCACGGCAAGACGACCACCTCGTCGATGGTCGTCCACGCGCTGCGCGGCGCCGGGCTCGACCCGGGCTGGCTGATCGGCGGCCCGGTCGGCGGCGGGCTGGCGAACGGCCACTGGGGCGACGGGCGAGTGGCTGGTCGTCGAGGCCGACGAGTCCGACCGCTCGCTGCTCGAGCTCGAGGTCGAGATCGCGCGTGCTGACGAACGTCGAGCTCGACCACCACGCGACGCTTCGCGCTCGCTGGCGAGCTGCGCGAGGCTGTTCGCGCGAGTTCCTGGCGCGGGCGCCGCGCACGGCCGTGCGTCTGGGACCGGCCGGAGCTGCTGCGAGCTGCGCGCACGGCGCCGAGCTGGTCGCCTACGACGTGCGGTCGAGCTGATCGCCGGGCGGCTCGCGCTTCTCGCTGGCGCGGGCACGAGGTGCGCCTGACGGTGCCCGGCGCGCACAACGCGCTCGACGCCGCCGCGGCGCTCGAGGCGGCGCGCGCTGGCGGGCGCCGACCCGAGGCGGCTGCGATCGCGGGCCTGGCGCAGCTTCCCGGGCGCCGGCGCGGCGCTTCCAGCTGCTCGGCCGCAGCGCACGGCGGCGCGCGGTCTACGACGACTACGCCCACCATCCGACGCGAGGTCGCGGCGACGCTCGCAGGCAGCGCGCACGCTCGAGCACCGGCGCCTGGTCGCCGTCTTCCAGCCGCACCTGTACTCGCGCACGCGGGCTGCTCGCGGGCGAGTTCGGGCGGGCGCTGGCCGCCGCCGACGTCGTGGTCGTGCTCGACGTCTACCCGGCGCGCGAGCGGGCCGAGGACCTCCCGGGCGTGAGCGGCCTGCTCGTCGCCGAGGCGGCGGCCGACGCGGCCGCCGGGCAGGCCGGTCTACTGGCTGCCGACG
The DNA here is from genome assembly GCA_963758055.1 of uncultured Solirubrobacteraceae bacterium. GTDB lineage: Bacteria > Actinomycetota > Thermoleophilia > Solirubrobacterales > Solirubrobacteraceae > Palsa-744. Next base: position 1,126 of record CAVWTU010000010.1, on the reverse strand, counting down.
CATCGACGGACGCCGAGCGCTGCTGGACGGGCATGCTGCGCGAGGGCGACGTGTGCGTGGTGATGGGCGCCGGCGACGTCGATGCGCTCGCTCGCAGGCTGGTGCTGCGATGAGCGGGCAACGCCCGCACGGACCTGCGCGGCGAGAGGCAGCGCTCGCGCTGCTGCGGCCCGACCATCCGCTCGCGGCTGGCGACGGTCGCGCACCGGCGGCCGCGGCGAGCTTTTCGCCCGCGTCGGCAACCGCGCGGAGCTCGCCGCAGCTGCTCGCCTGGGCCGAGGCGAGCGGATAGCCGGTGCACGTCGTCGGCTCCGGCTCGAACCTGCTGATCGCCGACGAGGGCGTCGCCGGGCTCGTGATCAAGCTCGACCGCGAGCTCGCGGAGATCCACGGTCGAGGGCGCGCGCCTGCTCTGCGGCGGCGGCGCGCGGCTGCCGGCGGTCGCGGCCCGCGCGCGCCGCGAGGGCCTGTCGGGGATCGAGTTCGGCGTCAACATCCCCGGCACCGTCGGCGGCGCGGTGCGGATGAACGCCGAACGCCTACGGCGGCGAGCTGGCCGCGCGTGCTGGAGTGGGTCGAGATCGTCGCGCCCCGGCGGCTACGAGCGACGCGGCCCCGAGCAGCTCGGCTTCGCCTACCGCAGCTCGGCGCTGCGCGACGGCGAGGTCGTCGCCGGCGCGGCCTGCTCGAGCTGCGCCGCGCGACCCGGGAGCAGGTCAAGCGCGACGCCTGCAGGAGATGCGCGCAGCGCCGCCACGAGGCCCAGCCGCAGGGCATCAGGACGTTCGGCTCGACGTTCAAGAACCCCGACGACCCGCGCGCCGGCGGGCGCACGGCCGGGCTGCTGCTGGCGCAGGCCGGCTGCAACGGCCTGGCGGTCGGCGGCGCGCGCTTCTCCCCCAAGCACGCGAACTTCATCGAGAACACCGGCGCCGCGACGACCGCCGACGTGCTCGCGGTGATGGCGGAGGGCCGCCGGCGGGTGCTCGAGCGGTTCGGCGTCGAGCTCGAGCCCGAGGTCCAGACGCTCGGGGCCGTGCGGTTCCCCTGGGGGCGCTAGGGGGTCTGTTCTGTACGGGAGGGCGTTGGCCCTCGGCGCGATCCCGGGAGGCGGCGGCCGCTGAGC